>CAVVPD010000001.1:0-42135 GCA_963750045.1 uncultured Actinomycetes bacterium
AAGACGTGTGCTGTCGGCGCCGTCTCTTCGGTGGGGCCGAGCCGTTCCGGGACCCGATGGATCAGCGACGCATCGAACCGGGACGGTGACGGGATCGCGTGGAAGGCGACGGGGCCGCCGCGACTCAGCCGAATTCGGGCGCCGGTGCCGGCGCTCCTCCCGCCCGGGCGATGCACCAGCGCCAGAGTCGATCCGCCTCGCCGGGCGGAGCGTGTGTCCAGGGCACGCGATGCTCCGAGCGGGGGCGTCGATCGAGCCAGAAGCGACCTGTCGCGAGCTGTGAGTCCGGCGCCGCCGCGAGCCACACGGCAGTGTCGGCGCCCTCCTCGGCGGTACGGAGGATCGGTTGCAGGAGGCGGTTGAACGAGGGCAGCGAGCTCTCGATCCCGGGGGTCGCGACCCAGCCGGGGTGCATGCTCACGAACCTGACGCCGGTCGGTCCGGCGTGGTGCTCCCACAACCGGGTGAGCTCCACCTGAGCCCGCTTGGCCCGTGCGTATGCCCTGACTCCCTCGTACTCACAGTTGGTAGCGTCGAGCGCGCCGACGTCGAGGCGCTGCGTGTACATCCCGCCGGACGACATCGTGATGACGCGCGGGGCGCCGGACGCCTGGAGCGAGGGGAGCAGCAGCTGCGTGAGCAGGAATGGGCCGACCACGTGCACGGCGACCGTGAGCTCGAGCCCGTCGCCGGTGCGTCGATACTCTCGACTGAGCACGCCCGCGTTGTGCACGAGGATGTCGAGCCGGTCGTGAGTCCGCACGACCCGCGCGGCGAGCTCGCGAACGGCCGACAGGTCCGAGAGGTCGGCGCGCTCGAAGGAGACGCGGTCGTTGCCGGTGGCATCGACGATCTCCCCCACCACCTCGATGCCGCGTGCCCGGTCGCGGCCGACGACGACGACGGTGGCACCGATGCCTGCGAGTGAAGACGCGATCGCCCGGCCGATGCCCGCCGTCCCGCCGGTCACGAGGGCCACGCGCCCGTCGACGCACCGCGGTGGCGCCCATCCCTCCAGCCGGCTGCGGACCGCGTAGCCGATCCGCGAATAGCTGCCCACCACGGAGAGCTCGAGCGCGGTGTCTACCAGCCGCTCGATCACGCCGGTTCCCCGATCTCGGCGCGGAGGCCCGAGGTCGCCGCGTCTCCCATCCGGCGCAACGTGACCGCGAGGATCGGTGTTGCCAGTCGCGCGAGACCGCGGAAGTCCAAGCGCGCGTCGTAGGCGAGCTTGCTGCCCGAGCCCACGGGCTCGACCGTGATCGTGTCGAGTGATCGCACCTGCGCGGTCTCGGCGACGAGCGTCACCGAACGCGGACGGTCGAACGCCGTGATCCGGTACAGGAACGGTCGCTGTCTCCCGAACGACCGGACCACCAGTCGGAACTCGGAGCCCGAGCCGACCGGTTCCGGCGTGAGCATCTCGGCCTCCACGACGCTCGGATCCCACTGCGCGGCGCTGGAGAAGCGCGCGAGGTAGTCGAAGACCTCCTCGGGGCCTTTCGGAACCGTGATCTCGGTGCGGTAGCGGGGCATGGTCATCTCCCATTAGGATTTAGTGCTAAATACTACTACGCTGCGAGCGGCAGCCGGACATCTCGAGGGAGCAGCCAGTGCGGATCGCCATCGTCGGAACGGGGATCTCCGGGCTCACGTGTGCCCACGTGCTCGCCCGGGTGCACGATGTGACCGTGTTCGAGGCCGACGATCGGCCGGGAGGGCACACGAACACGGTCAGGATCGACCTGGCGGACGAGACGCACGAGGTCGATACCGGCTTCATCGTCTTCAACGAGCCGACGTATCCGGGCTTCAACCAGCTCCTCGGCGAGCTGGGCGTCGACTCCGCGCCCACCAACATGGGATTCTCGGTCACGGACGAGCGGACCGGTGTCGTCTGGAACGGCAGCTCGATCGGGAGCGTGTTCTCGCAGCGCGCGAACACGCTCCGGCCGGGGTTCTGGCGGATGCTGCGCGACGTGGCGCGGTTCAACCGGCAGGCGCGCGCCACCCTCGACGGCCCGGTCGAGTGTGACGTCACGCTGGAGGAGCTCCTGGCCGACGGCCGATGGTCACGCGAATTCGTCGACTGGTACCTGGTGCCACTCGGCGCCGCGGTCTGGTCGGCCGACCCCACCACCTTCACCCGGTTCCCGGCCGCGTCCTTCGCACGGTTCTTCGACAATCACGGGATGCTCCGGCTGCGCGATCGGATTCCGTGGCGCACGGTGCCGGGTGGTGCCCGCCGCTACGTCGACGCGATCAGCCGGGACCTCGGGCCTCGTCTCCGCGTCGCCACACCGATCGACAAGATCGTGCGGCGCGGCGACCACGTCGAGTTGCGCCCGACCGCCGGCGAACCGGAGTCGTTCGATCACGTCATCGTCGCGACGCACAGCGACCAGGCGCTTGCCCTGCTCGCGGACCCGTCCCGCTCCGAGCGTGAGGTCCTCGGAGCGATCCGGTACCAGCCGAACACCGCGGTACTCCACACCGACGCCACGATGCTGCCGCCGCTGCGGCGGGCCTGGGCGAGCTGGAACTTCCATCGCCCGGTCGACGACCGTAGTGTCGCGACCGTCACCTACCACATGAATCGGCTCCAGAGCCTCGAGTCACGTCACGAGATCTGTCTGACCCTGAACCGGACCGACGAGATCAGGCCCGATGCCATCCTGGCCAGGATCGAGTACGCGCACCCGGTCTTCGATCGCGACGCGATGCACGCTCAGCGGCGGCACGTCGAGATCAGCGACCGCGACCGCACCTCGTACTGCGGTGCCTACTGGGGCTACGGCTTCCACGAGGACGGTGTCGCCAGCGCGCGGCGGGTCTGTGCCGATCTGGGAGTGCCCTGGTGAACAGCGCGATCTACGAGGGCAGCGTCTTCCACCGGCGGTACCAGCCGGTCCCGCACGAGTTCGAGTACCAGGTCGCGCTCCCGCTCATCGACCTCGACGAGTTGGACGAAGTGTGTGCCATGCATCCTCTCTGGTCGAGGCGCGGACCCAACGCGGTCTGGTGGCGTCGGCGTGACTTCTACGGCCCACCCGAGCAACCGCTGCCGGATGCGATCCGCGACCTGGTGCAACGGGAGACGGGCAGCCGGCCTACGGGCCCCGTCCGGGTGCTCGCGCACCTTCGTACCTGGGGTTGGCTGTTCAACCCCATCGCCTGTTACTGGTGCTCCGACAGCACCGACACGACGGTCGTGGCATTCGTGGCCGACGTGACGAGCACGCCGTGGCACGGGCGTCACGCCTACGTCGTCGGCGGCGCGGCGGGCGAGCACTGGCTCGACAAGCGCCTTCACGTGTCGCCGTTCCTGTCGATGGACCAGCGATACCGGCTGACCTTCTCGGAGCCGGGTGACCGGGTCGCGGTGCGGATCGAGAGCCATCGCGACGGACAACTGGTCCTCGATGCCGGGATCACCGCTCGACGACACCCGATTTCACGTGCGACGCTCGGGAGGATGCTGTGGCGCTACCCCATGATGACAGCACGCGTGTCGGCCGCCATCTACCTGGAGGCGGGCCGGCTCGCGGCGAAGCGAGTGCCGTTCCACGCGAAACCGGAGCGCGCGATGGAAATCGGCTCGGCGCGGACCCGGCCATGACCGCGAGCGTGCGCTCCCGCTCCACCCTCGTCCAGACGCCCCGCCGCGCCGGCACCGCGCGTAGCTTCGTGCTCGCGCTCGCTCGACGCCTCGACTGGGGAACCCTCGTGATCGAAGACGAGCATGGCGCGCTCCACGCGTGCGGTCGCCGCGCGCCGATCGTGCACGTTCGGGTGCTCGACCCCCGAGCGTGGTCCAGCGTCGCACGACACGGGTCCGTGGGCCTGGCGGACGCCTACCTGCACTCCTGGTGGGAGTGCGACGATCTGACCGGTTTCGTGCGCATCCTGTTGCGCGGCGCGGAGCCCGCGATGCGCGTGATCGACCGGGTGGGCAGAGCCGAAGCGCGGATCACCGACCCATTCCGTCGTCTGCGCTCACCGGGGCGTATCCGCGACCGACGCAACGTGCGGGCGCACTACGACTTGTCCAACGAGTTCTTCGCGCTGATGCTCGACGAGACGATGACGTACTCCTGCGCGCTCTTCGAGGATGCGTCGGTGTCACTTGCCGAGGCGCAGCGCAGCAAGCTCGACCGGTTGTGTCAGCTCCTCGACCTCCAACCGCACGACCACCTGGTCGAGATCGGTACCGGCTGGGGCGGCTTCGCGATCCACGCGGCGTCCAACTACGGGTGCCGGGTGACGACCACCACGATCTCATCCGCGCAGTTCGACCTCGCCCGCCGCCAGGTCGCCGAGGCCGGGCTGGACGACCTCGTCACCGTCAGACCCGACGACTACCGCGACCTCCGCGGCTCGTTCACGAAGCTCGCTTCCATCGAGATGATCGAAGCGGTCGACTGGCGTGACCACGATGCGTTCTTCGCCACCTGCGCACGCCTGCTCGAGCCCGATGGGCTGATGGCCCTGCAGGCCATAGTGATCGACGACAAGGCCTTCGACCGGTCGAAGCACGACGAGGACTTCATCAAGCACTTCGTGTTCCCCGGTGGTTGCCTCCCCTCCGTGGAGTCGATCGTGCGGTCGGCGACGCGCCGCGGCTTCAGGGTCGTCGAGCTCCGCGACATCGGCGCGAACTACCCGGAGACGCTCCGTCGGTGGCGCGCGAACGTCGACGAGCACCGCGACGCAGTCCGTGCGCTGGAACTCGGTCCGACCTTCTCGCGACTGTGGTTGCTCTACCTCTGCTACTGCGAAGCGGCGTTTCTCGAGCGGCGCGTGAGCGACGTTCAGGTGCTGCTGGCGAAGCCGGCGTGGCGCCCCGCCGCGTGAACGGCCGAGGGTGACGGTGCCGGCGATCGGCCTGCGCGAGGCCGCCGACCGCCTGGGTGTGCACTACATGACCGTCTACCGCTACGTGCGGACGGGCCGGCTGGCTGCGGTACGCGAAGGAGCGGAGTGGCGGGTACAGACCGAGGACGTCGACCACTTGCGGAACGGCACGGAGCCGGCGACACGACACCCGCGAGGCTCCCGGGGCGTAGCACGCGATCGCCTCGAGGCTCGTCTGATCGGCGGCGACGAGGCCGGGGCGTGGTTGGTGGTCGAGAGCGCCTTGGCGTCCGGCGCGTCGCCGTCCGAGATCTATCTGCTCCTCCTCGTGCCCACCCTCGCCGCGATCGGAGACCGGTGGGAGGCGGGCGACCTCACCGTCGCCGACGAACACCGGGCCACGGTCGTCGCCCAGCGCCTGGTGGGCCGGTTGGGTCCGCGTACTGGCGCGCCGTGGCCGCACGCGCGGCACGGTCGTGCTCGGCGCGGTCGCCGGAGAGGAGCATGGGTTGGCAGGAGCGATCCTTGCTGATCTGATCCGCGGCGCCGGCTTCGACGTGGTCGACCTGGGTCCGAACACTCCCACCGACTCTTACGTCGACGCGGCGCGGGGAGCGAGCCGCCTCGTCGCGGTCGTCGTCGGGGCGATCACGTCGGGGCGCGAGGCCGATGTGGAGCGCGCGGTCGCTGGGTTGCACGGCTCGGGGGTCGCGGCGCCCGTCCTGGTGGGCGGCCCGGGCATCGCCGACGAGGAACAGGCCCGGAGGCTCG
This sequence comes from uncultured Actinomycetes bacterium, assembly GCA_963750045.1. Taxonomy (GTDB): domain Bacteria; phylum Actinomycetota; class Acidimicrobiia; order IMCC26256; family DASPTH01; genus DASUAS01. The sequence continues at coordinate 5,626 of CAVVPD010000001.1, forward strand.
GAGCCGACGGTTGGACCGGCCACGACGCCCAGCGCGCGCTGGCCGCGATCGAATCCGCGATCGGGAGCTCGCGATCGTGATCGCGTGGAAGGAGATGGTGCGGGCAAAGGTGCGGTTCGGCCTGCTGATCGGCGCGATCGCGCTGCTGGTGTTCCTCATTCTGTTCCAGCAGGCCCTACGCGACGGATTGATCACGTCGTTCGTCGGCGCGATCGAACACCAGGACGCGCCGGTGCTCGTCTACAGCACCGACGCGCGCCGGAACCTGCAGAGCAGCACGATCACGCCCGAGCTCGAAGCTCAGGTGCTGGGGGTCGACGGTGTGCAGGACATCGGTCGCATCGGGCAGGGCACCTACAGCGTGACCGCGGATGGAACGATCAAGGCCGCGGCGATCATCGGCTACGAGAAGCGTTCGCTCGGCGCGCCGGAGTCGCTCGTCGCCGGCCGCTACCCCTCCGCCGACGGTGAGGGCATCGCCAACGAGACCGACGCATCGGAGGGCTTCGACCTCGGTGACGTCGTCCGGGTCGAGCCCGGCGGGTACCAGATCCGGATCGTCGGCCAGGCGCGTGACACGAACGTGCAGGCCACGCCCACCGTCTTCGCCCGCTCTGGCACCTGGGAGGCGGCGGTACAGGCCGCGAACCCCGACGCGCAGCCGCCGCTCCCGAACGCGCTCGGTGTGGCGCCGGTGCCGGGCGTCACCCCGAACGAGCTGGTGCGACGGATCGACGCGGTGAGCAACGACCTCGAGGCGCTGACGCGCGCCGACGCGGCCAACAAGGCACCCGGGGTCGCACAGGTGAGCCGCTCGTTCCTCGTGATCTTCCTGCTCTACGGGCTCGTAGTCCCGCTCGTCATCGGCCTCTTCTTCCTGATCGTCACGCTGCAGAAGGCGCACACGCTCACGCTGCTGCGCGCGGTCGGCGCGCGCTCGTCGACTCTCGTACGCGCGCTGCTCACCCAGGTGCTCGTCGTGGTGGGTCTCGGCGTAGCGGTCGGCACGCTTCTCTTCCTGCCGCTGTCGTTCCAGCGGGTCGGATCGATCCCGCTTCGCTTCGACGCGCCGACGGTGATCGCCTGGGCGATCGGCATCCTGCTGCTCGGCGTCGCCAGCTCCTGGTTCTCGGCCCGGCGCGTCCTGCGCATCGAACCGGCCGAAGCACTCTCCGGCGGCGGAGTGGGCACGTGAGGCTGGCCCTGCGCGAAATGCGTCGCCGTCCCGGTCGCTTCGCCACCGCGACCGTGCTGCTCACGCTGATCGCCATGCTGCTGATGCTCCTCGGTGGTCTGCTCGACGGGCTCATCCTGCGCTCCACCGGTGCTATCCGCGCGCAGCGCGCCGACCTGGTGGTGTTCTCCTCGACGGCGGAGAAGTCCTTCCTGCGCAGCCGCATCACGCCCGAAGTGCGCGCGCGCGTGGCCGCCGTGCCGGGCGTCACCAGCGTCGGCGGCATCGGAGTCACCCAACTCGGCGCGCGCGTGCCCGGCAACGGCCCGCGCGACCTCACCGACGTTGCCCTGTTCGGCTACCAGGAGGCCCCTGACGCCGTGCCGGTGCCCCCGAAGCCGGGCATGGCATACGCCGACAGCATCCTCCAAGACGACGGTGTAGCGCGGGGCGACACGCTCCGCCTCGGACCCGAGCGCAGCCCGGTGAAGGTGATCGGGTTCGTCGACGACGTCAGCTACTCGGGCGCGGGCTCGTTGTGGGCTTCGCCCGTCACCTGGCGAGCCGTGCAGAACGCGAATCGCCCGGCGTCGTCGGTGGGTCCGGGCGTGTTCCAGGCGCTCGTGGTGCGCACCGACCGCGACCCGTCGACAGTCGCCGCCGCAATCGACCGGGCGACGCGCGGCACCACCGTCACCGTCTCGCGCTCCGAAGCGGCCGACGCGATCGGTGGGGTGAAACAGCAGCGTTCGGTGTTCAACCAGATCATCGGCGTGACGCTCGTCATCGCCGTCGTGGTGGTGGCGTTGTTCTTCGCGCTCCTCACCGTCGAACGCGTCGGGTTGTACGGCGTGTTGAAAGCGATCGGCGCTCGCTCGCGCACGCTCGTCGGAGGGGTCGTGGCACAGGCCGCCATAGTCGCGGTGATCGCCGCGATCGTCGGCGCCGCATTCGCGGTGTTGCTCGACGTCGTGTTACCGCCCGGCACCATTCCGTACCAGTTGCTCCCCAGCCGCGTCGCCATCAGCAGTGTGGCGCTCGTGTTCGCCGCCATCGTGGGGAGCACGTTCTCGCTCCGCCGCGTGCTCCGTGTCGACCCGGCTTCGGCCATCGGGAGGGCCTCGTGAATGCAGAAACCGACACCGCGCTCCCCGCGCTGCAGCTCGGGGCGGTCCGCAAGGTGTACCCCACCGGCGACGACGAAGTGGTCGCGCTCGATCACGCCACCCTCACCATCGGTCACGACGAGATCGTGGCACTGGTGGGCCCGTCGGGCTCGGGCAAGACGACGCTGTGCTCGATCGCGGGCGGCATCCTCGCGCCGACGGCCGGCCAAGTAGTGGTCGGAGGCAAGGACATCACCGAGTACTCGCAGAAGGAGCTCACGGACTTCCGTCGTGAGCACGTGGGCTTCGTGTTTCAGAGCGTGAACCTCGTGCCGTTCCTCACTGCACGCGAGAACCTCGTCGTGATCGACGAGATCGGTCCTCGCGTTCGGCACGCCGGCGCGAGCCCGGGCGGATCAGCTCCTCGAGGAGCTCGGCCTGGCCGACCGCAGCAACCGCATGCCGTCGGAGCTCTCCGGTGGTCAACGACAACGAGTTGCCATCGGCCGCGCCCTCATGAACGATCCCGACCTGGTGTTGTTCGACGAGCCCACCTCCGCGCTTGACACCAAGCTCGGCGAGCAGGTCATGGAGCTCATCCGTACAGAGATGAAGACGCGCCGGATCGCGGCGATCGTCGTGACCCACGACGAACGCATGACCCACTACGCGGACCGCACCGTCCACATCATCGACGGGGTCCTCGACGGTTAGTCCGCCGGGCACTGTTGCATTGGACCGTCGCCGCGCCCGACAACAAGCCGGGGCGCCCTTGTCGGCGTCGCCGGGAACTCTGACGGTTCGACGCGGTCAGAGGTGACGCTCAACCAGCGGCCGGAATGCGAACGACCACGCGACCCCAGGTTCGGCGCTGGTCGAGGTCGGTGATCGCGGCGGGAACGTCGGTGAAGTCGACGCACCGGCTGACCAGCGGTCGGTAGCGGCCCTCGGCCACGAGCGCCTCGATCGCCGACTGCGACTCGGCATGGATGCGCCGCATCTCGTCGCGCGGGTAGCCGCCGAGCGTCGCTCCGACGAGTGTGTGGTTGCCCACGTAGAAGTGCGGATCGTGGGGGAGCAGGCCCCCTGCGTGGCCGCAGAGCACGTGGCGGCCGTCAGGGACGAGCAGGTCGCGGGCCATCATCCCGGGTTCGCCCTGCACCGGATCCACGATCACGTCGACCCCGCGGCCGCCGGTCAGGGCCCGGACGGCGGCGACGAAGTCGCCCGTGGTGTGGTCGACGGCCCGCGCGCCGAGGCCCTCGCACACCTGTACCTTCTCCGCGCCGCCCACCACCGCGATCACGTCGGCGCCCGCGGCGACGCAGAGCTGCACGACGGCAGCGCCGAGACCACCGGCGGCGCCGAGCACGACGACCGTCTCACCGGCGCGCACCTGCCCCCGACGGTGCACCGCGTGGTACGCCGTGTGTGCAGGGATGAGGAATCCGGCGGCGTCCTCGTCGCTCATCGACGGGGGCACCGCGAAGATGGTCGAGATGCCGACCGCGACGGGCGCGAGGCTCCCGAACGGTTGAATGGTGACCGCGGCGACGCGCACTCCGAGCAGGTCCTGGCGACCTGGCGCGGCCGCGATCACCACGCCGACGCCTTCCTGACCGGACACGTACGGCATCGCCACCGGCACGGGATACGTGCCCCGGGCCATGGTGACGTCGGGCAGTGCGAGCGCCGCCATGGTCATGCGCATGACCACCCAGTCGTCGAACGGCTCGATGCCGGGGCCGACGGGGACCCAGCCACTCATGTGCATGCCCATGCCCCCGAGGTCGGCGGCGGTGGGCTCCCGTATCTCGTCGAGGACGAACACGTCGCCGGGCTCGCCGTGCTGGTGGACCCGCCATGCGTGCATCGTGCCTCGGCTCTCAGCTCGTCGGATCAACCGGTCAGGCGAGCGCGGCGCACACCGCCAGGCCGTAGATGGCGCGGAGCTCCCGGAAGCGCTTCGCATTCGACTTCGGCGTGATCTGTGCGTTGATCGACACCGAGACCGAACGGCTGCCGTCCGTGCTGGCAGCGATGAACTGCGTGTAGCCCGGCGTGTTCCCGGTGTGGCCGTACATCGTCCCGCACTTCGTCCGGTAGCGGAACACCGCGAGGCCCGCGCTGTTGGTGCCCGGGCCCGGAGGCTCAGAGCTCCCCTTCACGAACGTGAACTGCGCCGCCCGTGTGGTCGAGTTCGTGGTCGTGCCCGCTACGTAGCCGCGGACGAAGCGGTTGGCGTCGGCCGGGGTGGCGACGACACCCCCGGAGGCCCAGGACCACCCGGCGGCGAACAACGAGCTGACGTCGTCGGGCGTGCCCGGGGTGCTCACGTCGTAGCCGTGCGCGAACGGTGCCGGCAGCGCGGCGTCGTTGGGCAAGCTGGTCTCGGTGAGGCCGAGCGGCTCGAGCACGCGCGTCGCCAACTCCTCCTCGTAGGTGTGGCCGGTGGCCGCTTCGATCATGAGCGCGGCCGCGATGTTGTCGGAGTTGGAGTACTCGTACCGCGTGCCGGGCTCGAACCTCAGCGGGTCGCTCGCCACGTAGGACAGCAACTCGGCGTGCGGCGGCGGCACGAGGAGTGACGCCGAGACCGCGTCGGCGAACGCAGGGGTCTGGCTGAAATCGGGGATGCCACTGGTGTGGTGCAGCAGCTCGCCGAGGGTGACGTTCGCCCAGGCCGCGGGCAACGTGGGCAGCTTCTGGCCGATGGTGTCGTCGAGCGAGAGCTCGCCGGAGGCGACGACGGACACCGCCACCGCGCCGCTGAAGGCCTTAGCCACACTGGCCAGCCGGAGGTGGTCGTCGAGCCGGATCGGGGTCGTGGCACCGATCGCGGACGTGCCGACCGAGTGGAGGGCGGGCTCGGCTGCACGCTGCACGACGACCGCGATGCCGGGCGGGCCGTCGGTCCGTTCGACCATCGCGGCGATCGCCTTGTCGAGCGCGGCATCGGCGACGGCCGGTGTCGGATTCGCCGCCCCGGCCGGGAGCGCGCCGACGAGCGCACAGGTGAGTGCGCCCACGACGGCCGCGACGACGTGACGTGGTCGTGTCGTGGCTTGTGCGCGGATGACGGAGCAGCGTACGACACGAGCGTCGCGTGATCAGCTCAGGGCCGGCGCCCCGACCGTTCGCGGGTCGACGCCGGTGCCGCCACGTTCGCTGCTCTCGTACGCGGCCAGCGCGAACCGCAACACGTCGACCGCCTCGTCGCCGCTCCACCAGAGCGGTCCCTCGCCGGAGTGCAGCCAGCGCAACCAGTGTCGACCGGAGTCGCGGAAGCTGCTCGCCCAGTCGTCGTCGAGCGCGTGGAACGCGCGCAGCTCACCGTCGACGTAGATCTCGAGGCTCGGTTGCTGGATGCCCTGCCCGGTGCAGCGGTTCACGCGGGCGAATCCCCGTCGGCCGGTGACCTCCCACCGCTCGTCGTTGGTGTAGTAATCGGAGCGGAGGTAGAGGTCGGTCGCGAGGGTGATGTCCCACACGCCCCGAACCCCGTTCTCGTGCTCCCACGTGATCGTGGTCGGTGCGTCCATCCCGATGCCGGGCACGACCTCCGTGGTGCCGATCCATGCCCGCACCTCGGCCACCGGGCCGAACAGCCAGAGCGCGGTCGCGAGCTTGTGCCAGCCGTCGTCGAACACGAGGATGCCGCGCCCGTTGCGCATCTGCTGGAACTGCCATTCGTAGCTGCTCATCGGGACGTCCCAGCCGCCGCGGCCGCTCGCCACCATCTTCAGGTGGTAGCCGACCACGTCGCCGATCTCTCCCGACTCGATCGTCGCCTTCAGCCGTTGCAGCGGCTCGTAGAAGAGGTAGTTCTCCATCACCCGGAGGACGCGGCCGCTGACGGCAGCCGCGTCGAGCATGCGCTGCGCGCCGGCAAGGTCGTTGCACATGGGCTTCTGCAGGTTGACGTGCCACCCCTGCCCGAGCATTTGGACGACACCGTCGGCGTGCAAGGGGATCGGCAGCAGCGCCTCCACCGCGTCGACCGCGAGCCCGCTGGCCACCAGCTCGTCGACCGACCCGAACGTGCGCGCGCCCGGCCAGTCGCGCCCGTGCTCGCGGCGCCGTTCCTCGCTCGGGTCGACGAGTGCGACGACCTCGACGTCGGCGTTGTCGTGGTAGGCCCGAACGTTGAGGTCGTAGATGCGCCCGAGGCCGACGAACGCTGCGCGCACCGGGCGGTCGAAGGGCTGAAAAGGCACGGCCGTCACGGTGTCCTGGTCTCCTGCTGCAGCTCGATCGTGTTCCCGGCCGGGTCGTTGATCCAGATCTGCACCACGGACTCACCCTGCACGCCGCGCCGGTAGGGGATCCCCCGCTCCTCGAGCTCGGCCACGGCGGCGTCGAGGTCGACGACCGCCACGCAATAGTGGTTGCCGGTGGAGTCGATGGGGGTCCCTCGGGGCGCCGCGGCCACGAGGTGCAGCTCCGCTTCGCCGACGGCGTGCCAGTGCCCGTCCACGCCCGGGATCTCGGGTCGGGGTCGGTCGTCGAGTCCGAACAGACCTCCGTAGAACTCGACCATGTCGTCGAGCGGCGCGGCGTGGCAGTTGACCGAGACGTGGTGGAAACGGGTGACCTTCACGGGGTGGCCTCCTCGAGCTGTTCCATGAACTCCAGGCGGATCCCGCCAGGGGCGCTGACGAACGCGATGCGGCGACGCCCGAAGGGACCCTCGACCACCGCCGGACCCCAGAGCACGTCGTGGCCCGCCAACTGGGCGTCGAGGTCGTCGGTGAAGAGCGCGGGGTGCAGGAAGCCCTCGTCGGGGATCGGGACGCGATCCTCGTAGATCGCGCGCGTGAAGAGGGTGATCATGACCGGGCCCAAGTAGACGTCGGCCCGCTCACCGTCGTTCCAGTGCATCCGGTCGCGTACGTCGGCGCCGGCCGCCTCGTAGAACGCGCACGCCGCGTCGAGGTCGGTGACCTTGACCGCGATGTTCGCCATTCCGATGATCGCCATGTCGCCCCCCTGAAACCCGGCGCGCGGCGCAGCGTAGCGATCCCGCACGATCGCCGATGCTCTCATCTGCTCCTCATGCGGTGAGCGGCATCATGACGCCATCAGCAGCATGACCCTCCCCCCGCCGGCACCGCCCCCCTCGGTGCCTCCCCGCGCCGGGGCGCCCGCGCTCGTCGGGCGCCTGGCGCGGTGCATGGGCGTGTCGGTGATCACCACGGTGATCAGCCTCACGACGCTCGTTGCCGCGTCGGTGGGTCTGGGCCTCGCGGCGTGGATGGCCAACGTGCTCGCCACCGCCGTCGCCACCGTGCCCTCGTACCACCTCAACCGCCGCTGGACCTGGGGCAAGCGCGACGCCAGCGACCTCTGGCGCGAGATCATGCCGTTCTGGGTGCTGTCGTTCGCAGGCCTCATCCTGTCGACCATCGCAGTGGCACTGACCGATTCCCTGACCCACGGCGCACATCTCGGGTCCCCGATGTTCCACACCGCGTTGATCCTGATCGCGCACCTGAGCGGGTTCGGGGTGCTGTGGGTGGCCCAGTTCATCCTCCTCGACCGGGTGTTGTTCGCCGACCGCCTGTAGCTCGGGAAACCCCCTGGTTACGATGGCCGCGTGGCGGGGCCGCGGAGGTTGAAGGCGCGGGTCGACACCACCGTCGGCGTGATCGCCGGGATTGCGGTCGTCGGCTTCGCGCTTCGGGTGGCCGTGCTCGTTCGCCCGATCGGGGTGATCGACAAGCTCTTCATCCCCGACGACACCTACTACACGCTCACCATCGCTCGATCCCTGGCGCACGGTCACGGTCCGACCGTCGACGGGCACACGCTGACGAGCGGGTTCCAGGCCCTCCTCGGGTTCCTCATGGTCCCGGCGTTCTGGTTCACCGACTCTCCCGACAACGCGCTGCGCCTCGACCTCGCGCTGCTCGTCGTCGCCGACACGCTCACCATCGTGGTGCTGGCGTGGGTCGCGTACCGTTTCGCCGGCCGGGTGGCCGCGGTCGCGGCGGCCGCCCTCTGGGCGATCTCGCCGGTCGCGATCTCGATGGCCCTCGGCGGCCTCGAGACTTCGCTGGCGATCCTGCTCGCGGTGAGCCTGGTCGCGGTCTGGATGTGGGCCGACGACCGATCCACCACCTGGCGCTGGGTCGTGGTCGGTGTCGTCGCGGCGCTGGCCGTGCTGGCCCGGATCGACATCGCGCTGCTGGTCGTGCTGCTCGCGGGGGTACAGCTGTGGCGGGGACCGCGCCGGCCGCTCGTACCGGGCGCGGTCGCGGCCGCGGTGGTGGTCGCGCCCTGGTGGATCTGGTGCACGGTGCAGTTCGGGACGCCCATCCCGACGAGTGGTGGGGCCGCCCACGACATCGCGCCGTTGCGGCCCTTCGCGCGCGAGGGCCTGGCGCAGGTCGCCGGCGCCGTCCTCGGGGGACCGTTCGACGTGTGGCGATCGCTCCGGCAGCGTCTCGACGACAATCCGGTCCTCGGCGTCGTCGTGTTCTGGGCCCTGGTGCTCGGGCTCGTGCTCGTCGCCGCGTGGTGGGCCCGGCGGCGCGTGCTGCCACAGCTCGCGGTCGCGACCCTGCCCGCGTTCGCGGCCGGCCTGCTCGTCTTCTACGCCTGGTTCGGCGTGGGGTGGTACTTCACGCGGTATCTGGCGCCGGTGGCGTGCGTCGCGGCGTTGATGATCGCCGTAGGTATCGCGGCGCGTGTGGCACACCCGGGCGAGGTGGCGGCTCCCGGCCTTCGCCGCGACCGCCGTGGTGCTCGGCATCGGCGTGGTGGCCGCGCTGCGCGCCGACTCGCACCACCTCCGCGCGACCCAGGGATCCGAGTCCGCGTTCGACAGCGTGACCGGCTACCGCGACGCCGTGCGGAACGTGGCGGCGATCCCGGCACCGGGAGACAGGCTCGGCGCCTGGCAGAGCGGTGCGATCGGGTACTACGCCGACGACCGCTTCACCGTCGTGAACCTCGATGGCGTGGTCAATCCCGACGCGGCCGACGCGCAACGCGCCGATCGCACCGCGTTGTACATCCGCGAGCGCGACCTCGATTGGCTGGCCGACTTCTCCCTCCACATCGTGTGGTTCGCGTTCGGCGGCTCGCAGCAGTTGCATCCGTCGCCGACGATCGAGACGGTCAAGGGGCTCCCGCAGTACCCGCCGTTCCCGGAGTACGGCGTCGCCCGCATCCTGTGGCCGCTGCCGACGGCGCGTTGACGGCCGCGGCGCGACCACGGAGCGCCCGCCGACGGGTCAGCACGGCCTCCAGTCCGCACGCGCAGAGGTACCCCAGGCCGAGCACGACCCAACCCCCGACCGCGTCGAGGATCCAGTGGTTGGCCGTGACGATGATGCAGAAGATGATGCTGACGGGGTAGAGCGCGAGGAGCGCCTTGGCCCACGGGCGCCGGACGAGCGGCCAGATCGCCAGCACCGACCACGTCGACCAGCCCACGTGCAGGCTCGGCATCGCTGCGAACAGGTTCCCGAATTCTCGGACGGCGGCGGCGGTGGGCTGGCCGTCGGCACCGATGTGCACCTGTACCTGCGGACCGAAGTTGAAGAACGCGGCGGCGGCGTCGACGAAGCCGTAGCGGTGGGGCATCAGCCGGGGCGGCATGAGCGGGTAGAGCCAGAACGCGATGATGGAGAAGGCGAGCATGAACAGGATCGTGTTGCGCCAGCGCACGTAGCGGACGGGCGCCTTGCGGTAGAGCCACACGAGCGCCACGACGGGCATCACGAAGTGGATGGTGCCGTAGTAGATGTTCCAGAACGCCATGAACCAATCGGCTCGTACGAACGCCTGCTGGATCGAGTACTCGTGGTAGAGGCCGAGGAACTTCTCCGCGTCGACGATCTCGAGCGTGTGGCGGTACGCCGCGGCGCTCGTACCGGTGGTCTTGTCGCGTAGCCAGTCGTAGCCGAGGTAGATCACGACCCCGACCACGATCTCGAGCACCCAACCGCGGCGGATGCGTCGGGAGGCCGGGCCGCCGATCTGGGCCTGGGCGGTCACCCCGTCTTGCGCCGCACGATGAACGTCGCCATCGCGCGCGACACGACCGCTCCGTCGGCGCCGGTGACGGTCGATTCCACGTACGCGACCTGGCGGGTCAGCTGCACGACTTCGCCGCGCACGCCGAGTGGGTCCCCGACCTTGGGTGCCCGACGGGTCTGGTACGAGACGTCGAGCGTCGCCACCCGGTCGCCGGACTCGAGCGCGCTGTTCGCGGCGAAGTTCATCGCGGCGTCGTGGACGACGCCGTAGACCCCGCCGTGCACGATGCCGAAGGGGTTGCCGGCGAGCTGCGTCGGCACCCACCCGGCCTCGGCCCAGCCCTCGCCGTAGCGCGAGAACGTCACGCCGAGCTGCCCGAGCAGGGGCATGCCTCCGTCACCCAGCGAACGATCCAGGTTCCGCACCGGGGCGAGGCTACCGGGCACTACGGTCGGACGGAGTGAGGAGATCGTGATGCCGACCGCCGTGATCGTCGATGCCGTCCGGACACCACTCGGGCGCCGCAACGGGCGCCTGTCGGGATGGCATCCGGTCGACCTTGCCGCCCACGTCCTCACCACGCTGGTGACGCGCCACGACTTCGACCCCGCGCTGGTCGACGACGTGATCATGGGCTGCGTCTCGCAGGTGGGGGAGCAGGCGCTGAACGTCGGTCGCAACGCGCTCCTGGCCGCCGGGCTTCCCGATTCGGTGCCGGGCACGACCGTCGACCGCCAGTGCGGCTCGTCGCAACAGGCCGTTCACTTCGCGGCGCAAGGGGTGATGGCGGGCGCCTACGACGTCGTGATCGCCGCCGGCGTCGAGAGCATGAGCCGGGTGCCGATGGGCTCGTCGGTGCTCGGCGCCGACCCGTTCGGAACCCGCATGGTCGAGCGATATCCCGAGCTGGTCCCCCAGGGGGTCTCCGCCGAGCTCATCGCCGCGCGGTGGGGGCTGGGCCGAGAGGAGCTCGACGCGTTCGCGCTCGAGTCGCACCGGCGTGCCGCGCGTGCCACGGCCGAAGCGCGCTTCGACCGGGAGCTGGTACCCGTGCCCGTCGCGGGCGAACGGGGCACCGAGCTGATGACGACCGACGAGGGCATCCGGCCTGACACGTCCGCCGAGCGGCTCGCGTCGCTGCCGCCCGCGTTCCAGCCCGATGGCGTCGTCACGGCCGGCAATTCGTCGCAGATCAGCGACGGCGCGGCCGCGGTGCTGGTCACCAGCGAAGAGGCGGCCGCCCGCCTCGGGCTGACACCGCGGGCGCGCCTGCGGTCCTTCGCGGTCACCGGTTCCGATCCCATCCTCATGCTCACCGGGCCCATCCCGGCCACCGGGCAGGCGCTCGCACGGGCGGGGCTCGCGCTCGACGCCGTTGATCGCGTCGAGATCAACGAGGCGTTCGCCAGCGTCGTCCTCGCCTGGGAGCATGAGCTCCACCCCGACATGGAGCGGGTGAACGTGAACGGCGGCGCGATCGCGCTGGGGCACCCGCTCGGCTGCTCGGGGGCGCGGCTGATGGCGACGTTGCTGTGCGAGCTCGAGCGCAGCGGCGGCCGTACCGGGCTCCAGGTGATGTGCGAGGGTGGCGGCCTGGCCAACGCCACCCTGATCGAGCGTCTCTAGCCGGCGTCGGAGGGCTTGCGTTCGCGTTCCCGGTGGGAGGAGCGCGACGATCATCGGATGGCCTGGACCGTGCTCCGCATCGTGCTCGGGGTCGCGGTCGCGTTGGCGCTCTACGTGATCGGCGCCTCGATGCTCCGGAAGTTCCAACTCGCGCCACCGGAGGAGCCCGATCCCGACGACATCAAACCGGTGAACCTGCGGTTCCGCTGCATCGTCTGCGGTGCCCAGGTCACGATGACCGCGGCCCAGGGCGACGATCCGGAGGCGCCCCGGCACTGCCGCGAGGACATGGTCCCGGTCGAGGAGCCGTGACGGACGTTTGTCCACAGACTGTGGACAAACCTGTGTGAAGTTACAGGGCTGACGTTCGGACATCTGCACCGTCAAGCGGACAAACCCGTGGAAACGGTCAGCGCAAGAATGTGGACAGTACGAAGCCGGCGACGAGCAGCACGAGGCCGATGAGCAGGAAGTTGTTGCTGACGTCTCCCCCGGGCAGCAGTTCCATGTAGTTGCCGGCGATGACCGCCACGCCGAGCGCCAGGCAGGTGAACATCGAGACCGGCACCCAGAGCGCGCTCGAGGACGCGCCCTTCGGCGTCGGCGGGGTGTAGCGCGAGCCCTTGCGCGGCGGAGGCCGGGGCGTCGTGCCCTTCGCGGTCGCCTTGCTCTTGCCCGCGGGCTTCTTCGACGACGGCACGCGGGGAGGATAGCCAATCGGAGGGGCTGTGCAGATCCCGCGGCCGGTAGCGTCGTACCGGTGAGAGTCCTCGTCATCGACAACTACGACTCGTTCGTCTACAACCTCGTGCAGTACCTCGGCGAGCTCGGCGCCGAACCCGTCGTGCACCGCAACGACGCCGTCGGCCTCGACGCGCTGCGCGCGCTCGAGCCCGACGCGGTGCTGGTGTCGCCGGGTCCGGGCAGCCCCGACGATCCCGACGACGTCGGGGTCTCGATCGACGCGATCCGTGCCTTCGGTGAGGCCGGGGTGCCGGTGCTCGGGGTCTGCTTCGGCCATCAGTGCATCGGCCAGCTGTTCGGGGGCGAGGTCGTGCGGGCGCCGCACGTGATGCACGGGAAGACCTCGCAGATCAGCCACGACGGACGAGGCGTGTTCGGCGGGCTGCCCGATCCCTTCACCGCCACCCGCTACCACTCCCTGGTCGTCGCGCGCGAGACCGTGCCCGACGCGCTCGAGATCTCGGCCGAGTCCGACGACGGGCTCGTAATGGGGCTGCGTCACCGTGAGCTGCCGATCGAAGGCGTGCAGTTCCACCCCGAGTCGATCCTCACCGAATCCGGACACACCCTGTTGCAGAACTTCCTGGCCGCCACCCGCGTCTGACCCGCGTCAGGGCAACTGCGCCCGACCGTCGATGACGACGGCGAGACCGTCGGTCACGAGCGACGCGAGCGCGTGGGAGTCGAGCTCGACCGCGGGCACGGGCCCCGCGCGCAGGTGGGCCATCACCTGGCCCCGGCGCTGGCGGAAGCTGCCGGCGAACGGTGCCTGCCGGGCGCGGCGACTCGTCGGGGAGCGGTCCGCGGGTGCTGCAGCGACGCCGGAGCGGACACTCGGCGCACCGGGGCGCCCGCGGCCGGCACAGCATCGCCCCGACGTCCATGAGCGCGAGCAGGCGGTCGCGCCCGTGCAGGGGCCGACCGACGCGGACCATCGCCGCTTCGGCCCCCCGCTCGGTCAGGCGCGCGCCGCCGACCCGCTCGACGACCCGCCGGATGTTGACCTCGACCGCGGCCACGTCGAGGCCGTCGGCCTGCGCGGCCACCGCCGCCGCGGTATAGCGGCCGACGCCGGGGAGCTCGGTGAGGTCGCCCGGCCACCCGTGCTCGTGGATCAACACCGCCGCGTCGAACAGGCGCCGGGCCCGGCGCGGGTACCCGAGCCGACCCCAGGCTTGGATCACCGCGCCCGGCCCTGCGGCGACCATCGCGTCCGGCGTCGGGAAGCGGGCGAGGAAGGCGCCGTACACCCCCGCGACCCGCGGCACCTGCGTCTGGTGCAGCATCACCTCGGACACCAGCACCCCCCACCGGTCCCGTGTCGCCGCGCCACGGCAGGTCGTGACGCCCCGACTCCGCGTACCAGCGCGGCGAGCGTCAAAGCCCGATCGTGATGGCGACGGGCGAGCCCTTGGGGGCCTGGCCACCCGCCGGCGACTGGCTGACGACCTTGCCGGTCTTCGACGGCCCCGCATTCGCGGAGCTCTCCTGCACGCCGAAGCCGGTGCCGAGCAGCACGGCCTCGGCTGTGGCCTTGGTCTGGCCGACCACGTTCGGCACGTCGACGAGCCCGGGGCCCGACGACACCAGGAGATTCACCGCGGATCCCCGCGGCAACGGCGTGCCCGCCGCGGGATCGGTGCCGATGACGGTGCCGGCGGGCACGGTGTCGCTCGGGGTCTGCACGACCGTCACCTGGAAATCACCGGCGCTGAGGGCGATGGCAGCCGGGTACGGCTCCTGGCCGCTCACGTCGGGCACCGGCACCGCGGGTGGCCGTGCGACCAGCACGCTCACGGTCGCCTGCCCGGAGGCGGGCTTCTCGACCTGGGCGCCTGCGCCCGGGAAGCTCCCCAGCACGGTCCCGGGCGGCTGGTCGCTGTCGCCCTCGACGAATTTCGCCACGAGATTGACCTTGGCCAGCGTCGACGTCGCCGCTTCCTTGGTCTGGCCGGTCACGTCGGGCATCGTGATCGTCGGGCTGCTCACCGTGAGCGCGATGAGGGTCCCCTCGGGGATCTTCCGGCCCTCCACCGGGTGCTGGTCGAGGATGACGTCGGGGGCCTGGTACGGGGCGTCCTCGTTGACGCGCTTCACCGTGAAGCCGATCTTGGTGAGGGCCGCTTCGGCCTGTCCGTACGGGACGCCGATGACCCCGGGCACGTCGAGCGTCGGCGTGGCGTTGTCGCCCGCGCCGAAGTCGGATTGCACGAGGAGCACCACGATGAGCGCCAGCAGCAGTGCGAGGGCGACACCGACGGCGACGATCGGACCCCAGCTGGTCGTGCGCGACGCGGGTTCCGGCGCTGCGGTGCGCGCCGCGGTGGGGGTCGCGTGCCGGGCCACGCTCGCCACTGTCGGTGCGGCGACGACGGTGGTGGGGATCTCGGCGACGGCTGCGGTCATCGGCCCGCCGACGAGCGGTCGGCCGCGCTCGAAGCGCAAGAGATCACCGCGCAGGTCCTGGGCGGACTGGTAACGCGCGTTCACGTCCTTGGCCAACGCGGTGAGGACGATCCGGTCCATCGCGCCCGGCAGATCGGTCACGACGGTGGAGGGTGCGGCCGGCTCCTCGCGCACGTGCTTGTACGCGACCGAAACCGGGCTCGCGCCCGTGAACGGCGCGGTTCCCGTGACCATTTCGTAGAGGACCACGCCGAGGGCGTAGACGTCGGATCGGCCGTCGAGGGCCAGTCCCTGGGCCTGCTCGGGTGAGAAGTAGGTGGCGGTGCCGAGCACCGATCCGGTCTTGGTGAGCGGGTCGCCCGTCTCGGCCCGTGCGATGCCGAAGTCGGTGACCTTCACCTGCCCTTGGGGGGTGATGAGGACGTTGCCCGGCTTCACATCGCGGTGCACCACGCCGTGCGCGTGTGCGAACGACAACGCATCGGCGATCTCGGCCGCGATGCGCGCCGCCTCGGGAGGGGACAGATACCCGTAGGCCTGGATGAGGTCGCGCAGGGTCTGGCCCGGCACGTACTCCATCACGATGTACGACGTGTCGTCCTCCTCACCCCAGTCGTAGACCGCGACGATGTTGGGGTGGTTGAGGCCCGCGGCGGCCCGGGCTTCGCGCCGGAACCGCTCGAAGTTGATGCGATCGGACGCGAAGGCAGGCGACAGCACCTTCACCGCGACCTGCCGGTCGAGCAGGCGGTCGTGGGCGAGGTACACGTCGGCCATGCCGCCCCGGCCGACCTCTTCGCCCAGTTCGTAGCGGTTCGCGAAGACGCGGGCTTCGGGCATGGTCACGGCAATCTAGCGGTGAGCGGGCGCCTCGCCGTGGCGCTCTGCACGTTCCCGATCATGGGTTGGTGTCCAGGAGGTTCTGCAGCACGTCGCGGGCGATCGGCGCGGCGACCGCGCCCCCGGTGGCTTCGCTCTGGGCGTTGCCGCCGTGCTCGACGATGACCGCCACCGCGTACTTCGGGGCGTTGGCGGGGGCGAAGGCGATGAACCACGCGTGCGGGTGCTCGCCGTCGGTCGTCTGTGCGGTCCCCGTCTTGCCGGCCACCTCCACGCCGTTGATCTGGGCGTTGGTCCCCGTGCCCTGGTTGACGACGTCGACCATCATGCTCGTGAGTGCCGCTGCCGTGGTGGGCGACATGCACGTCGTCCACTCCGTGGGGTCGATCGTGCGAACGGTCGTGCCGTCGGAGTTCTGGATCTCCTTCACCACGTGCGGTTTCATGATCTTCCCGCCGTTGGCGATTCCGGAGGCGATCAGTGCCATCTGCAACGGTGAGGTGAACACGTCGCCCTGGCCGATGCCCACGAGCGCGAACCGGGCGCGGTCGTCGCCGATTCTCGGGCCGATGCTGTCCACCGCCGAGGGCGAGAGATCGATGGGCGGGGCCGAGTCGATCCCGCATTCGTCCATGGCGGGGGGGAAGCGGTCGTTCAACTCGTAGCCCAGCCCCGCAAAGGTCGCGTTGCAGGACTCGATGAGGCTCTCGCGGAGCGTGCCCCCGCACGTCTCGCCCCCGAAGTTGCCGAGGGTGGTGTTGGTACCGGGGATCTGGAAGCCGTCGAGTTGGGGGAACACCGGATCTTCGGGTGTCGCGATCCCCGCCTCGATGGCCGACTTGCTGGTCACGACCTTGAACGTGGAGCCCGGCGGGTAGCGGTCGCGGTAGGCGCGCTGGAGGGCGGGATCGTCCCCCGCGTTGATCTGGTTGAACGTGGTCTGCACCACTTGGGCGTCCTGCACCGAGAGGCCGTTGGGGTTGAAGGTCGGGTTCGAATACATGGCGAGCACCGCACCGGTGGTCACGTCGAGGGCGACCACCGACCCGCGCTGGGACCCCAGCGCCTGCTCGGCGGTGGTCTGCGCGCTCTGCGTGAGCGACAGGATCACGTTGTTGGTCTGGGATTTGCCGCTGAGGAGGCCACCGATGTCGTTCAGCTGGAGGGTGGTGTCCTGACCGGTGAGCACCTTGTCGTACGACTTCTCGACGCCGGTCGTGCCCACCAGGTCGACGAACGACTGGTAGCCGGCGGTGTGCGCGTACAGCCCCCCCTGCGGGTAGTAGCGCACGTACTTGAAGTCGCCGGTCGTGGGCAGCGACTGGGCGACGACCGTGCCGTCGGCGGTGACGATCTCACCGCGAGCACGGTTGTACTCCTTGAGTGCGCCGCGCACGTTGCGTTTGTCGTTCGCGAGCTTGCTGGCGTCGACCACCTGGAGATAGGTGAGCTGGGCGATCAGCAGCAGGATCAAAACGGTCACCACGTACCCCACGCGGCGGATGGGCCGGTTCATCGACGCGCCGGCGGTGGTGCGGCCGCGGCGTCACCCCCACCGCGGTGCGCGCGGTCGCGAGCGCGCCGGGGTCTCGGCGCGCTCGACCGTCTCGTCGGAGATGCGCAGGAGCAGCGCGACGATCACGAAGTTGGCGATGAGCGAGGAGCCCCCGTAGGAGATGAACGGGAGCGTCACGCCGGTCAGCGGGATCACCCGGATCACCCCGCCGATGATCACGAAGGTCTGGATGCCGATGATCGTGGTGAGCCCGGCGGCGAACAGCTTCGAGAACGGCCGTTCGGTCTGGATCGCGATGCGGAATCCGGTACCGACGAACAGCAGGAACAGCATGCACACGGCGACGGTGCCGAGGAGCCCGAGCTCTTCGCCGATCGCCGAGAGCACGAAGTCGGTCGAGGCGTTCGGGATCTTCTGCGGGCTGCCGAGACCCAGGCCGGTGCCGGCGAAGCCCCCGGATCCGAGGGCGAAGAGCGATTGCACCAGCTGGAAGCCGGTCGTCTGCGACACCGACCAGGGGTCGATCCACGAGCTGCACGCGGTCCTGCACGTGCTGGAACAGCTGATACGCCACGTAGGCGCCGCCGAGGAACATGCCGAGCGCGACCACCAGGTAGGACGCCCGTTCGGTGGCGATGTAGAGCATCGCCGCGAACACCGCGAAGAAGAGCAGCGACGATCCCAGGTCCTTCTCGCGGACCATCACCAGGATCGAGAACCCCCAGGCCAGGAGCAGCGGACCGAGGTGCTTGGGATCGGGCAGGCGGAACGGGCCGAGGTGGCGGGTCCCGGTGGCGAGCAGCTCGCGCTTGTCGACCAGGTACGCGGCGAAGAACACCACGAGGAGCACCTTCGCCGCCTCGCTCGGCTGGAAGTTGATCGGGCCGACGCGCACCCACAACCGCGCGCCGTTGATCTCGCGGCCGACGCCGGGGATCGACGGCAGGAGCAGCGCAGCGACGCCGAGCAGGAGGAACGTGTACTTGTAGCGCTCGAGCGTGCGGATGTGCTTCACCACGACCAGCGTCACCACGAACGCGCCGATGCCCACCGCGGTCCAGACCGCCTGCACGCGCGCGAGATCGCGATCGAGGCGCGAGATCGTGAAGTAGCCGATCCCGTTGAGCAGGAACGCGATCGGCAGCAGCGTCGGGTCGGCACGCGGCGCGAAACGTCGGACCGCGAGGTGCGCGACCACGTAGAGGCCGAGCACTGCGAGCAGGAACACCCACAGGTCGGCCGGGATGTCTGGTCGGTCGGCGAGCAACAGGAGCACGTAGCCCGAGGCGGTCACGACGACTGCGAGCAACCCCAATCCGAGCTCGCGACTGCGCCGCCGGCGGGCCGTCGGTGACCTCACGGAGCCACCGGTGCGATCGTGGTCGTCGGTGCGATCGTGGTCGAGGGGACGGTGGTCGTGGTGGTCGTCGTCGTGGTGGTGGTGCTCGTCGCCTTGTCGCGGATGCGGGCGACGAACGCCTCGGCGTCGGCACGGGAGGAGAAGGTCTCGTGGTCCTTCACCGCGGCGAGGTCGGCCGGGCGCAGATCGGTCGCGTCGAGGTTGGTGCGGTGCTCGATGGTCGGGTTCCAGCCGGCGAGACCGCCGGGTACTCCCTTGAACACCGTCACCTGCTGCTGGTCGAGGCCCACGTAGTAGCTGCGGCGCGCGTACCAGCCGACCGCCCCGACCGCGATGGCGAGCACGACCACGATCGGGAGCGCCCACAGCAGCACACGGCCCGCGCCGCGGGCCCGTCGCCGGTGGCCGTCACCGCGGTCGGGCTCGGGTTCGTCGTCGACGGCCGTAGCTTCCAGCGGCGCCACGTGCTCGATCGGCGCTCGCTCGGGTGCTTCGTCGGTCACGACGGCGACGACGACGGTGATGTTGTCCTCGCCGCCTGCGGCGTTGGCTGCGTCGACGAGCTGGTGTGCCGCGCGATTCGGGTCTTCCTCACGTCGGAGCGTCGCGGCGATGGCGTCGAAGTGCACCATGCCGGTGAGCCCGTCGGAGCAGAGCAGCAGGCGGTCACCGGGGGTGAGCTCCACGGGGTACACGTCGACCTCGACGGATTCGTCGACCCCGAGCGCGCGCGTGATGATGGACCGCCGTGGGTGGACGGCGGCTTCGTCGGGCGTCAGGCGTCCGTCGCGGACGAGCTCCTCCACCAAGCTGTGGTCGACGGTGACCTGGCGCAACTCGCCCTCGTGCAAGAGGTAGGCGCGGGAGTCGCCGACGTGACCGACGAGCAGTATGCCGCCCGTGGTCAGCGTGCCCGCGGTGAGCGTGGTGCCCATCCCGCGGAGGCTGGTGTCGGTGAGCGACTTGGTGAACACGGCCTCGTTGGCGCTCTCGATCGATTCGCGCAACGGGTGCCCGGCGTTGATCGCAGCGCGGAGCGCTTCGAGTGCCGTGACGCTGGCGACCTCACCGGCGCGGTGGCCGCCCATGCCGTCGGCCACCGCGACGAGCCCCATCCCGTCGTCGACGAGGTAGGCGTCTTCGTTGCCGTCACGGACCCGCCCGACGTCGCTGGCGGCTCCCACCACGAGCCTCAACGGTTCACCGCACGGCCTCGGCCACGGTCTGGCCGAACTGCACCTGATCGCCTCGCCGCAGCTGCGCGGCGTGGGTCACGGGCTCGCCGTTGAGCAGGGTCCCGTTGCGCGAGCCGAGGTCTTCCACGTAGACCGAGCCATCACGACGGAACACCCGTGCGTGCACCGTCGACACGAAGGAGTCGTCGGCGAGAACGATGGCGCAGCCGCCACCGCGGCCGACCGTGACCTCGTCGGTGAGCGCGTAGCTCTCTCCCTGGCGTGCCGGCGGCTCGAGGATGCGGAGGTGCCCGGGGCCACGCCCGCGCGCGGGCTTGGCCGGGCGCGACGC
Organism: uncultured Actinomycetes bacterium; assembly: GCA_963750045.1. GTDB lineage: Bacteria > Actinomycetota > Acidimicrobiia > IMCC26256 > DASPTH01 > DASUAS01. The sequence goes on from CAVVPD010000001.1 coordinate 25,911, forward strand.
CGCCACCGGCGCAGCGGCCGGGGGTGCCGCAGGCTGCTGCGGGACCGGCGCCGGCGCCCGCAGCTCCTTCGCCACGACCCGCACCACCCGGAACAGGAAGAGATAGAGGAGGGCGAGGAAGCAGAACTTCAGGATGGTGAGAACCGACTCGGGCACTACGAGGCCTCGAACCGCATCACCGTCGTGCCCACCGAGAGCTCGTCGCCGTCGTGCAACACCCGCTCCCGCACGGCGGTGCCGTTGACCAGGGTGCCGTTCATCGACCCGAGGTCCGCGATCACGAAGCCGTCGGCGGTGGGACGGATCTCGGCGTGGCGGCGCGATGCCCGCGGATCAGCGAGCGTGACGGTGCAGTCGGAGTTCCGCCCGAGGCTGGTGATGTGCTCGCCCAGCGCCACCCGGCGACCGTCGGGCAGCACCAAGGACCCGACGTGACCCCCGGCCCCTTCGGCGATCTCGGCGACCACGTCGTAGTCGCCGGCCTTGAGGGTGTCGTCGGGCACGAGGGTCAGGGTCACCGGGCCGACGAATTGGTAGCCCTCGTCGCGGGCGTGCTGACGCGCGGCCTCGGCCAGCTCGCGGGCCATGGCCTCGGCGAAGGAGCTGAAGCGCTCGAAATCGGCGGGGGCGAGGTAGACGCCGATGTTGTTGGGGGCCACCGGGCGGCCGCTGACGCCGAGCGTGCGGCCGTCGTCGAGCACACGGGTGATCCGGTGACCGATCTCGACGGGCTGGAGCCCGCTGCGGAAGGCCTTGCTGAAGGTTCCTTCCACCAGCCGCTCGAGCCGACGCTCGAACCCCTGGAGTCCCACGGGGGAGAGTGTACCGACGGTCCCCGCCCGAACGGGTGGCGGCTTCGTCCGGCTACTTGCGGTTCTTGCTGTTCTTCCGCGCCTTCCTGCGCTGCTTCTTGCCGGGAGGTCCTTCGGGACTGCCGGTCGGGGTGCTGCCGTCGCCGGGTTTCTTCTGTTTGGCCATGCCCGCACCATAGGGGCGGAGAACGCCCGGAGCCGCCGTGGAGCGCGCTGCTACCCTGTCGCCCTCCGGGCGAGTGGCGGAATTGGCAGACGCGCAGGCTTCAGGTGCCTGTGTCCGCAAGGACGTGGGGGTTCAAGTCCCCCCTCGCCCACCGGAAAGGTGCAGGTCACGACGTACCGCGCGAGACCCAATGCGGGCCGACTTCTACCGGACTTCTACCGGAGCTGTGGCCGGAGGCTCGATGGACTTCGATGAGCGCCTGTCTGCTGAAGGGGAAGGAGCGTGGTGAGGGACTCATTGATGTGCTCACAGCGATCATCAAGCGCGGGCTCCGAGCAAGAGGTGAGTGGGCATCGCGGTGCGCTTTGACACCAGTTGTTGAAGCCATCACGGAGGACATCGGTTCCGCACGACAACCCTTCGTGCACACGATGCGGGCGTCAGCGCACCGGAGAACAACCGAGTTGGGCTGAACCGATCCGCGCTGCCGGCGCTCAGGTGGCGGCGAAGACGCACGACGCCGAGATCGGGCATCGGCCGATGTCGAGACCGCTGGTTGTTCGACTCGAGCGGCGCTAGCTGTGCGACCGCTAAAACCGGGAGGGTCAGCCGTTTCCCCAGTCCCGTGCCAACGTGTCGCACCAGATCCAGAAGGACCCTGCTTCGTTCCGTTCATAGTCGCCACGTCGGGAGACCGCGCGAAGAAGGTCAAGGCGACACAGGCGTCCGAGTTCCTTCGAGAGCTGCGACGTGGGTACGTCGGTGAGGCGCGCTACGTCGCCGGTCGTGAAGGCCGCTTTGGGGAGGCGAGCGATCGCGGCGTGACGCGGAGGGCCTGGTAGCGGCCGAAGAGTTCATTGGATCGATCGTCGATGTCCACGAGGTCCACCCCCGGCCGGGCAACTTCACCTAGCCTATTTCCAGTTTAGAAATAGGCATTGAGCGGGCGATCGGATTCGGAGGCGAGACTGACGAATCCGATCCTGCCGTCGACGACCGAGTGGAGATTTGGATGCTCACCGCAGCCAATGCCGTCGGCTCGGCTCCCCGTGACTACGACCTGCTCGGCGGCGGGGCCGACGTGATCGACCTCGCGCTGCTTGCAGCACGGTCGGCTGCAGCGGCGCGTCGCGTACGCGGGGAGCGCCACGCTGGATGACATTGACGAGCGTTCCCTCGACGCGCTCGCTGATCTCCTCGACACCTCGGCGACTGCGATCGAGTACTTCGGCAACGCCGGTCAGGGAGGAAGTCCCCCAAGCGGCGCGCTGGCGGCCCGGGTGGACGTTGCCATCGACGTGGTCCTGCATGAGATGACGGGTCCGGCCGATACGGCATCGCTAGCGGCGACTCTTCGCACTTGGGCAGGCGAGGTCCGCTCGTTGGTTGCTGACCAGGAGCCAGCGTCGGCGAGGAGCCTCGCTGACTTCTTCGGCGTCCTCACTTCATCGGTATTGCGAGTAACCGGCCATCCGGGAGAAACCACCAGCAGGCTTTAGTTGCCATGCCGAACACGCCCGCTGTCGCCGCCGAGCTCCGCCGGGCGGTCATGCTCAGAGCGCAGGAGCTGCACGAGGTTGTCCAGCATCTACGCGGTCCGCTCGGTGGGTCGCGCAGCTCGTTGCGAAGCGCGCTCGATCTCGTCGAGCGCTTCCCAGACCAGCTCCGGAACGTTGTTGACCGCGAGTGGGATCGCAACGCGGATTCCGATTCACGGTCCCTGATCCTGACGTCGCTCCTCCGTCACGCGAACTACGTCGCGGACTTCGTCGAGCTGCATCTTGCACACGGCACACGACGCGAGTTATCGGAAGCGTTGGTCGAGGAGATCCGTCGGGAACTCTTGGAGCTCGGGCTCTCGGAGTATGGCGTCGTGATCGCGCACGGCGAGGCGTACAACTTCACGACCAAGTTCGGCGATCTTGCGAAGGCGATCCTCGGCCCGCTGAACGCGGGCGGGAACGGCAGGGACGGAGCCTCCTGTCCCGTTCGCGTTGTTCCGAATTCCTCGAATGGAGGGATCCGGGGTCCAGTGGCGACCCGTGTTGCTCGGACACGAGGTCACCCACATCGCCGTTAGCGACCACGGCGCGATCAGCGCCTTCGATCTGCCATCCAAATTCGACTTTCACTCAGCCGAGAACATCCTGAATCCAAACGCGCGAGCCGGTTCGCCCCCAGCGGCGATCGCCATGGGCCTCTACAACATCGCCGAGGCGTGGCTCGCTGAACTCATCTGTGACCGCACGCGCTCCATCGGTACGGCCCGGCAGCGATTGCGTCGCTAGGCGAGTACTTCGTCGCGATAGGCGCCATGGACTCGTTGGCCAATTCGCACCCGCCTGGTCTCTTGCGGATGCGGCTCTTGCTGCGTTTCCTTGGTCCCGTCGCAGACCCGCGGGTTGCATCCATTGTGACGGCGTGGGATGACCTCACCCCCGCGGTGCCGACGTTCCCGGAGCAGTGGGCTGATCACCTCAGCCAGATGTTCCTGGCGCATGCGGACGCGGTTCACCAGACAGTCGCGCTCTTCGCAACCCCGGCGTACGTTCACACTGAGCGCAGCGACGCGGTCGGCTTCCTCGCCGACCGATTGAAGGAGGGCATCCCTGGCTGCGACATCGTTGCTTCGCCCGCCGGTGCCTTCACCGCCGCGCTTGATGCCGATGTTGTCAACGCCGTATGGCTTGCGCGTGTGGAGGACTGCGAGCTTCCGATCGACTCTCTCGGCAAGAAGGCCCTTGAGTCACTCGACTTCATGCGCCGATGGATCAGCCACGGGGGCGAAGTACCGCTCGATCTCTACACACCCGAGTCCGCGCCGCCAGGTCCGCTGGCAGAGGAGAGCGGCATCGCCGCCCTGTCCGCGCTCTTGATCAGCCGACGTTTGCGAGTCGACGATCATCGACGCCTGGTCGTTGCCCCACTTGTTCATCGACCGAAGGGGGCGGGTGTCGATCTCCGCTTGGGGAACAGGTTCATCGTCTTCCGTCGGACAGGTACCGCCTCCTTTGATCCGTTGAGCGCGGACGACGATCCGCGCGCAGTCCAGGTTCATGTCGAGCTCTCGTGGCAGGAGCCGTTCGTGCTTCATCCCCAGGAGGTCGTGTTGGGGGCCAGCCTCGAGTACATCGTGCTCCCTGGAGATCTCACCGGACAGGTGATCACCCGCTCAAGCTATGGCCGCCTTGGTCTTCTTTCCGCCACTGCGGTGCAGATCCATCCGGGCTTCCACGGCTGCCTCACGCTCGAACTCGTCAACCTAAGCACGATCCCTATCGCACTTACCCCTGGCGAACGGATTGCGCAGCTCGTCCTCTGGCGCACGGGCAGCGTGGGCACGGTCGATGAGAAGTACAGCTACCCGATCGGGCCACAGTTCTCCCGAGTCCGCGATGACCGCGAGGCAGAGGTCTTGCGAGCGCTGCGGCGCGGGTGATCTCAAACGGCCCGAAGTCGTGGTGCCGCGGGCTACGCGCTTCGAGCCCCTGTGACGTTCACGCGGAAGCGCACCATCGGGGCGGTGACCCGAAACCGCTCTGCTGCTTGGTCCTCGGAGAGTTCCGCGCGCACGATCCGAAGCGCGGCGTCCTCCGGAATGAGCAGTGCACCGGCGAGCCACTGCGCCTCGTCCTCGATGCCTTGTTCCACACGCGGCAGCCAGAGTTGTCGAGCGGGTGCGGGCCGATGGTGAAGCAAGCTGTGCGAGAGTTCGTGCGCAACGTTGCTCGCCTGACGTCCGGCTGAATGTGCGTCGTTGTGAACCACGGTTCGACGTGTTCCGCGGAAGACTGTCACCGCGGAGAAGGCGTCCGGTTCGACGTGCTTCAGATGCCGGACCACGTCCGGCACCTTCTTGTCCAGTTGGGTTAGGGGCCAGACGGGAACATCGAGATGTTCCGCGAGGGACCATGGATCCAGGGCGTCGAGCGACCCGAGTCCGAGTTCAGCTCGGACCTCGATCGCGATCGCGTTCGCCTCGCTCTTGAATCCCCGGCGGTAGCCCATCGTCCCGTGGATCAGTCCTTGCGTAGCCGCTCGTAGGTCGCCTTGATCATCTCGTCGAGGGCCGTCGCAGCCTCCGGCGAGAGGTTCCTATCGCTCCGCAAGTAGGTCGAGATCATGGCTAGCGGCGCAGGTTCAGGCCGGTCGTCGGGGGACCGCACGTAGTCATCGACGTCGAGCCCCGACCAAGAGCCCAGTGCGGCGAGCCCGTCGACGTCGGGCCGCTTTCCTTGTGCCATACGGGTAAGCGTCGAGGCGCTGACCCCCGACTCGCCGGCTACTTGCTTCCAGTTCAACTTTCGCGTCTGCCGCACGGCGTCGAGCGCTGCGTAGAACGCCTCTACGTCGAACCAACCCTTCTTCGGCACCGCGCCTCCTGGTTGCGAAGTTGCAATTGACCATCGGCTCTGCAATGCTACTATCGCAATCGACACTCTAACCCGCAACCATCGAGGAGGCCACCATGGCCATGCCGGCTGATCGTCCCGACCCGCACCACGCCGTGCAGATCACGGTCAACAAGAAGCCCGTGGTCATCAATGGGCCCAGGGTGACTGGCCTCCAGATCAAGGAGGCGGCCATCGCCCAGGGCGTCAACATCCAGCTGTCGTTCCAGCTCACCGAGGAGCTCGGCAACCGCCAGCGTCGAGTCGTTGGAGACAGCGACGTCGTGACCGTGCACAAGGGCTCGAAGTTTTTCGCCGTCGCTGGCGACGACAACTCCTGACCCGTGGCACTGACGCCTGAGGTCGCCGAGGCGGTCGACGAGATTCGGGACGCATTCCCGGAGGTCGACGTCGACGTCGCCGTCCGCGAGGACGGCCAAGGCGGCGCGTTCGTGGTTGTCGATCCCGTCGACCCGGGCGTGCAGTACGAGCACAGGGCGACCTGGATTGGGTTCCAGATCACGTTTCAGTACCCCTATTCCGATGTGTACCCGCACTTCGTGCGCGGAGACCTTGTCCGGATCGACGGCGCCGCTCTTGGCGAGGGCACCTCAGCCACGACTTGGGAGGGGCGACCCGCCGTACAGCTGTCCCGGCGATCCAACCATCTCGACCCGACGACGGACACGGCGGTGCTGAAGCTCTTGAAGGTGCTCGAGTGGCTGAGGAGTAAGTGATGGCTACGTGGTCCCTCTCCATGAGTGCCCAGCTCTGGCGTGACCTCTATGCCCATCTCTTTCCTGGAGACGGAGACGAACACGGTGCCGTGATCGCGGCTGGTGTCGTGCGCACGTCTCGCGGTGCGCGACTGCTCGCTCGCGAGCTCCACCCTGCAGTCGATGGCCTCGACTATCTGCCCGGCGAGCGCGGATATCGCATGCTCACTCCTTCATTCGTTCGCGACCGCATCCTGGATTGTGCGAACGATGGCCTCTCCTACCTCGCAGTGCACAACCATGGCGGCACCGATGCGGTGGGCTTCTCAGCGGATGACATGGCCTCACACGAGCGCGGCTACCCGCGCTCAGAGATATCGCGGAGGGCAACGTTGTCGGCGCCCTGGTGTTCGCCCGCAATGCAGTCGCGGGCGATCTGTGGCTGCCCGATGGGCTGCGAGCGACGTTGGGAAGTCTCCGGGTGGTGGGTAGCCCAGTCCGCACGCTTTACCCCGCGGCGCCCGAGCGCCCGGCGGATACCGACATCACCTACGACCGGCAGGCGCGGATCTTCGGCGACAGGGGGCAAGCCGTGCTTCGCAAGCAGAAGATCGGCATCATCGGCGCAGGCGGTATCGGATCGCTCGTCGTTGAGTACCTCGCTCGACTGGGCGTTGGACACCTCGTTGTGGCCGATCCGGACCGGGTTGAGACGTCCAATCTCTCCCGTGTTGTTGGCAGCACACGTCGAGACGCCCGGAGCTGGCTTACCGACCCGCGGAGGCCTTCGGTTGTCCAGAAGGCTGGCAAGCGGCTCCGAGACGGAAGGTGCATGTAGCGGGTCGAGTCGCCCGAGCAGCGAACTCGAAGATCCAGTTCGAAGCCGTCGTTGGCGACATCGCCGAAGACGCCGTCGCTCGTCGCTTCATCGATTGCGACTACCTGTTCCTTGCGGCTGATTCGATGCAGGCGCGGCTCGTGTTCAACGCGATCGTTCATCAGTACCTCATACCCGGAATCCAGATGGGCGCCAAGGTCACTGTCGACGAGTACACAGGTCAGATCGACAGTGTGTTCAGCGTCGTGCGTCCGGTGCAGCCCGACGGCGGGTGCTTGTGGTGTAACGGCTTGATCTCGCCAGCCCAGCTTCAGGACGAAGCCTTCACCGAGGACCAGCGCAGGCGGCAGCGGTACGTCGAGGGCGAAGCAATCACGGCGCCGAGCGTCATCACTCTCAACTCCGTCGCAGCGGCCCACGCGGTGGATTCGTACCTGTTCCAGGTCACAGGCCTCAGCGACGACTTGCCCGTTCGCCCGTATCTCAGGTTCACGCCGAGAAGCAACGACGTCGTGTTCGAGGCACCGCGCACGGACGCACGCTGCCTCGAGTGTGGGACCACGGCCCGAAGTCGGCTCAGCCACGGCGACAGCCGTCGGCTTCCAACACGCTGAGGCCGCCATTCAGCCAGCCGGGAACGACCTCGACGATCGGAGCTTAGAGGTGAGAGGAGGTGAGCAGATTGGCAAAGAACACGGGCAAGGGTCATCGCGTCGGCGCCGTCAAGGGCCGGAGCGAGTTCAAGCACCCCAACGGCACGTTCGTGAAGCGCGACACGAAGAGCGGACGGATCATCAACGTCAGCGATAAGCCCCACAAGGGAGTCCGCGACGAGTCGTGACCGGTCATCGCGAGAGGGGGCGACCGTGCGCCGGGCGCCCCCTCCGCGGTGAGTCGAGCAAACCGCCGGAATCGCTGCCCCAATCACCGTTGGTCGTGGAGGATCAACCCGGCGATAAGCTCAGCGGCCTCGTCGTGGAGCGTCGGCGAGACGTGGCTGTAGATGCCGAGCGTGATGGCGATCGTCGAGTGGCCGAGACGTTCTTGGACGACCGCGGGTGGATGCCCTGCTCGAGCGCGAGTGTCGCCCAGGTGTGGCGAAGGCCCTTGAGCGTCAGCGCGGAAGGCCGTAGCGCCGAACCCGACGGAGGAAGACCTCGCTCACCGCGTCGGGCCGCAGCCAGCTGCCATCGGGCTGATGGAACACGAGGCCGAGGTCGTCGAAGTCGGGGCCGACGAGCAGTCGTTCCTGCAGCATGCGGTGTCGATGCGCGCGCAGCACTGCGATGGTCGCGGCGTCGAGTGAGATCGGCCGCCGTCCGCGCGCTGTCTTCGGCTCGCCGACAGACACGACGTTGCGGGTCTGGATGATCGTCTGCACGATGCGGCAGCCGGCCCGCGTCGAGGTCGACGTCGCTCCACCGAAGTCCGAGCGCTTCGCCTCGCCGCATCCCGGTGGTTGCGAGCAGAACCCAGAGCGCGTGGTGCCGGTCCTCGGCGGCTGCGGGACGCGTCGAGGAACTGGCGGAGAGTTGCCGCGTCCCAGGCGTGCACGCCGTCGGACTTCTGCCCGGCCCGCGGCGGATCCGCGGCGTCGGCGGGGTTGCGCAGCAGGCGACCCCAGCGGACCGCGTCCTTGAAGGCGCGGTGCAGGATCGTGTGGATGTAGTTGACCGTTCGGCGATCGAGACCGCGAGCGGCGTCGGACCGATGTCGATTGCCCGGTCGGTGGCGCGGCGAAGGAGCGAGGCAAGCGTGTCCTGCGTGATGTGATCGGCTTCCGGCATCTCGTCACGAAGCTGTTCGGCCGTCGCCGCGAGGGTGTGCCCCTTGGCGCGAAGCTCGAGGGCACGCTCGACGACAGTCGGGGAGTAGCCGCCGCCCTTCCTCGTCGGACCACGCCGACCCGCGGACAGCAGCGCTGCGTAGAGACCATTGAGCACGCCGGCGTCAACCTTCGTCGAGCCGCACCGTGCCGATGCGCTCGATCACATGGAGGCGCATGTTCCTCGAGTACGAGTCGAACGTCGACGGGCGAACTGTTGGCTCGATCGCGACGAGCCACTCGTTGAGGAACTCGCCGAGCGCTCTGATGCGATGGCTCGACGTACTCGCCGCGGTCGAGCTTGGAGAGCAGGTCGACGCGGGCCCGCTCGGCCTCGCGCTTGTTCTTGTAGCCCGAGTGCCACTTCTGTCGGCGCCGTCCCGTTGCCGGATCGACGTCGAGCTCGATCTTCACGTACCAGCGGTCGCCCTTCTTCACCACCGAACCGCGCATATCAGTTCTCCTCATCGGGTTGAAGGGCGAAGTCGTCGTCGCCCTCGTCGCGCTTGTGGGCCATCGCCTGCAGGTAGCCCGTCGGGCCGAGCTGAGTGATCTGGTTGGCGAACTTGCCGAGGAACTCGGCCACCTCGTCGAGTTGGTCGCCGTACGTCCGAGCCATCTCGCGCGAGACGCTTCTTGCGCCAGGTGCGGTAGTGGTCGTGCCAGTTCCGCGGCCGCTTCCTTGCTGCCGAAGATCGCGGCCAGCGATGTCGTCGACCTCGTCAGGGTTCGTGATGTTGAGGTTGGCGAGCCGCTCGTCGAGATCGTCGAGCTGGTCCTCGCGGCCGAGCACCGACACGTACAGCTCGGAGATCGGGCGATGGGTGTCGGCGAGCTCGCGCGATCTTCGTGTCGGGCGGCGGGATGAAGAAGTAGACGATCGGGACGTTGAACACCATCGAGAGCAGGTACAGCTCATGTGCGTCGAAGCGCCGTCGGCGGTCGCCGTCGTAGCCCCGCTCCATCGCTGAGATTGAGGCCTGCGGAAGGCGGTGGCCGGTCAGTCGAGCGAGGCCGGTCGGCGACGTCCTCCTGGGTCCAACCTCGCTGCTCGCGGATCGCCTTGAGGTTGTACGAGACGACCGCGTTGACGTCCATGCGTGGCTCGGCCGTCGGCGGCTTCGAGCAGCGCTCGAGTCGGCGGCCTTCTTGCCGAGGTCGGACCATGCTGCCCTCCATCAATCAGCGGCGTTGTGCTTGACAACACTACCCCGTACGCGACGACAATGCACATCCGTTGTGAACCACAACATGGAGGAGCGTGAACGATGGTGGAGCACCTACCGCATTCCTGACCGTCGAACAGGCCGCCAAGGTCGCTCCAGCTCGGCCGGTCGAAGGCCTATGAGCTGACCGTCGAGTGGGAGCGCACCGGCGGCCGGTCGGGGATCCCGTTCGTGTGGTTCGGCGATCAGAAGCGCAGTCCCGTACGACGCGCTCGATGCGCTGGGTCGACGATCAGCTCAGGCCTCCGGCGCGCGTGCGAGTCGGGCGATGCCGAATGGGCCCGCTGCCGCGACGCTGCGCCGCGAGCGTCGGCCCGGTCGCGTGGTGCGCACTTGGAGTGCCTCCTCGAGCAGTCCGTCGACGGCGGCCGCACGGCGGTGGCGTCGGTGCGCGCGCTCGCCGCGGAACTCGGCGTCGCCAAGAACACCGCTCACCGCGCCATCGGCACCCTCGTGCGTGCCGGGCTCGTGGAAGCAATGCAGGCACGCAACTCCGACGGCAGGTTCCAAGTCGGGTCGCGTACCGACTCAACCTCGTCGACGTCGTCGGCCCCGCACCTCGACTCGCACGCGCACGTCGTCGCCAACGCGACGACACACGCCGCGCCCGGCGTAGCTCACCCTCCTTCCGGGCGCCTGACCGATGCGGTCCCGCCCCGACATCCCGCAGCGAACCGATCAGCACGACAGACAAGTGCCCGCCGGCGGCAACAGGAGGTCGTCGATGCTGCGGGTGACGACGATCCACGCGAGCACCGCGGGAGCATCGGCCCGCTACTACACCCGGTATCTGGCTGACGACGGCCCGGAGAATGAGGGTCAGTGGCTCGGGCCGGCAGGCGCAGAGTCTCGGACTCATCGGGACGTGTATCGACGGACGATCTCGAGTCGCTCCTGTCGGGACACGATCCCGTTACCGGGATACGGCTCGGCGCCGCGCTCGTCGACCGTGTCGATGCGAAGGGACGGCTCATCCCGGCCGTGGCTGGGTTCGACGCGACCTTCTCCGCGCCGAAGTCGCTGTCCGTCTGGTGGGCTCTCACCGGCGATCACGGAGTGCTCGACGCGCACGACACCGCGGTCCGTGCCGTGCTGGAGCACCTCGAGCGATACGGCGCGACGACACGTGTCCGTGTCCACGGCGCAGCGCCAGCATCCCGACGCCAGCGGCCTCGTCATGGCCGCGTTCCGACAGTCCACCTCGCGGGAGGACGACCCCCAGATCCACACCCACGTCGTCGATCTCCACCAAGGTGCAGACGCCGGACGGCCGGTGGATGGCGCTCGACGCCCGCTACCTGAAGCGCAAGCAGCGCGCCCTCGGCGGCCTCTACCAGTCGGTGCTGCGCGCCGAGCTCACCCACCGCTACGGCGTCGCCTGGGAGCCGGTCGATCAACGGGCAGGCCGAGATCGCCGGCATGCCCGCGGAACTGCTCGACGCGTTCTCGAAGCGGACCGAGCAGGTCGACGCCGCCCTCGCCGCAGAAGGTCACCGAGTTCCGAGACCGGGAAGGCCGCGACCCGTCCCGCTGGGAGCGCGCCGCGCTCGACCCGCGAAGCGGCCGCGGACACACGTGACGGCAAGACCCACACCGCGACCGTGGCCCTGTCGTCGCGCTGGTGAGCAGAGGCGGCCGCGCTGGGCTGGACACCGACGCAGGCGCTCAGGGCGATGCAACGGACGGCACGAGAGGTGCCGGCCGACCGACGCCGTGGTCGGCGTCGCAGAAGTTCTCGAACCGCTCGTCCGCCAAGGGCTCGACCTGGAACCGGGCCGACGTGCTGCAGGCTGTCTGTGACCTCGCGCCGCCCGTGTCGCAGCTCTCGGGACGCGATTGGGCCAGGACCATCGAGCACGCCGTGCGACCAGGTTGTCGAACCTGCGTCGACACTCGATCCGCCCGGCGGACGCACGTGCGGCGCGCGCCTCCGACGGCCGGTCGATCTGGCTCGCCCCGACCGAGCCACACCTGACCCACGAGCGGTCCTCGCCCAGGAGGAGCGCATCCTCCCCTTCGCCATCGAGCGCTCACGACCAGCCGAGCCTCACCGTCGACCACCGTCGACGCGTGCGGGCCTCGACGTCCTCCAAGCCGACGCCGCGGCGGCCGTCGCCGGCCACGACCAGCTCGTCCTCGTCGTCGGACCCGCCGGCACCGGCAAGACCACCACCCTGCGCGCCGCCGTCGACGACCTGCGCCCGCAGCGGCCGTTCGGTGTTCGGCGTCGCCCCGACCGCCAAGGCCGCCAAGGTCCTGCAACGACGAGACCGGCGATGCCCGACCGACACCGTCGCCAAGCTCCTCTACGAGTGGCGCCAGACCGGCCGACCCGGCGACACGTATCGGCTCCCGGCCGGCACGACGGTCGTCGTCGACGAGGCCGGCATGCTCGGCACCGGCGCCCTCGACCGAGCTCGTCAGCCTCGCCGAGTCGCAGCGGCTGGCGACTGGTGCTGGTCGGCGACCCGCGCCAGCTCCAGGCCGTCGGCCGCGGCGGCATGTTCGACGAGCTGTGCCGCCACCGGCCGCACCCACGAGCTGGCCACCATCCACCGCTTCCACCACCGCTGGGAGCAGGCCGCGTCGCTGCAACTGCGAGCCGGCGACCCGGCTGCCCTCGACGCCTACTTCGACCACGGCCGGGTCGCGCTCCGGCCAGTTCGACGACCTCGCCGACCGAGCCGCCGACCGCTGGATCGCCGCCCGACGACGCCGGCAAGACCGTCGCCGTCGTCGCCGAGACCAACGAGCACGTCGACGCGCTCAACGAGGCCGTCCAGGGCCTCCGCCGCGCCAGCGGCCAACTCGGCGACTGCGCCGACCCGCATCGGCGGGAGCGAGACAGCGCCGATCTCGGCGACCGTCGTCGTCACCCGCCGCAACGACCGCAACCTGCGGACCGACCGCGACGAGCCCGTCCGCAACCGCGACCTATGGACCGTCTCGCCAGTCGCGCCGACGGCAGCCTCACCGTGTCGCACGCGCACGGACACGGCACCGTCATCCTGCCCGCCGACTACGCCCGAGACATGTCCGCCTCGGCTACGCCGCCACCGCCCACGGCAACCAGGGCGACACGGTCGACATCGGCTCACCCTCGTCACTGCCGGCCACGACGCACCGCAGCCTGTACGTCGGCGCCACCCGACGGCCGAGCCGAGAACAGCCTCCTCGTCGTCACCGACGACCCGGATCGGACCGCCCGCGACATCCTCGAGCAGGTCCTCACCAACGACCGTGCCGACGTTCCCGCCATCACCCGACGCCGTGACCTGCTCCGCCAGCTGCCAGCCACTGAGCGGAACGACCCTGAGCAAGCCGTTGCCGAGACCCGACAGCGGTTCCGCGATGCGGAGGAGTGGGCCGAGCCGCACCTGCAACCGCTTCACGACGCCAAGGCCGCCATGGACGCCGCCCAGCGCGACAACTACTGGGCGGCGAACAACGCCGGTCTCCGAGCATCCCACTGGCAGCGGCCCCGAGCCGCCCACCGGATCAGACAGGCCACCGAGGCGTTCGACACGGCCCGAGACCGCTACGAGGAGATCAAGGCCGATGTAGCCCCAGTCCTCGACGAGCTTGCCCGAGCCATCACCGCGGTCGACCACGCACAGGCCGCCCTCCGCAGCGCTCGTATCACGGCCCGCCTCGATCGCTTCGTCGTTGAGCCCCGTACCCCGACGCCCGAGCACGGCATCGGGATCGAGCTATGAAGCAGGAACTCGAGCAGTACCTCGAAGGCGATCGGCGCTACAGCAGTCCGTCCGTCGGGCGCCGCGTCAACACGTCTCCGACTGACCAACCTCGAGCTGGTGAGTCGGGCTGCGCGATTGTGGCGGCCTCTTGCCGCGGCACGAGCTTCTCGTGTCGGCTCCTACCTGGTCACGCGCGACGACGGTGTCGTAGAGGCCGTAGTGCGTGAGGCCGGGGTGCGAGTCGATGCCGGTGTACGCAAGGCTGGCGTCCTCGTAGCGCCGGAACGCGAAGACCGCCTGGTTCATCTGCTCGGTGTTGAAGACCTTGAGACGCACCAGCAGGTGGAAGTCCTCGACCGTCAGCCCGGTGACGGCCAGGAACAGGTCGGGCTCCAGCTTGGTGATGACGTCCTGGAGCGTGTTCTCGCGGAAGTCGGTGAGGTACATGAACGCCGGGATGCGGGTCGCGAACTTGATCAGCTTCTCCTGGATCTGCTTGCGCTTGGACTTGTACTCCTTCTCCTCGTCGGTGAGTTCCTTCTTCTCCTTCGCCGATGAGGTCGCCGTCCTTGGCCTTCTTCTTGAGCTCCTTGACCTTCTCGCTCTTGTTGATGACCGTCTCGATGATGTTGTCGCCGAGCGCGCGCAAGCCCTCGATCCGCATCGACGGCGGCCATCGCCTCGGGGTTGTCGAGGATGCGGCGCAGGGTGTCGTTGTCGACGTTGACCAGCAGCGCGCTCTCCCACTTGCGCGCGAGCAGCGTCGCCGACGTTCCGGCCATCGCGATGTCGAGGATGCCGCCGGCGTCGATCTGGGTCATGTTGCGAGCCGTCGTAGGCGAGCACGGGCAGGAACGACACGAGCTCCTCGACGGCCTTCTCGGGTTCGGCTCCTCGGGCGAGAGGCCGATGCCGTAGTCGGCGAGCTGGCGCAGCGCGCGCGTCGGCGCGAAGTCGAACACGAAGCAGACCGGCTTGAGGATCTCCTCCTCGTTCGGGTCGTCGCCGTTGGGGTTCTTGATCGACCACGGCGACTGCACCCGGAACGCCGCCTGGAAGTACGTCTCCGGCGACTTGAGGTTGCGCAGCATCAGGATCGACGACCACTGCGGGACGGTGACGCCCGTCGTCAGCTTGCCGCACGACAGCGTGATCGTCTTGGTGTCGAAGCCGCTCCCGATCGCCTTGCGCACGGGCGGCAGCGCATCGAGCCCGATCCCGCGCCGCGCGCCGGCGACGGTCAGCACCGTGTAGTCGTGCCAGAAGACGTTCTGCTTCTCCGCCAGCAGGTTCGCCATCGCGTGACAGGCGGCGACGTTCGGCAGGAACCAGAACGAGTGCTGGAGGTACGGCAGCAGCCGCACGTCGGAGTACGGGAACGGCGGGCGCTGGCTGCCGAGCTTGAGGTTGTCGACCTGGGTCGGCGCGTAGGAGCCGCGGATGATGTCGAGCCACTTCTGCACGTCGTTCTTGTGCTTGAACGTCCGCGCTCGCTCCCGTGCCCGTGGCGGCGAAGAACTCGTTGAGGTCGAACTCGTCGAACTCGCCCTGCGCTGGCGATCGCGAGCAGCTCGTCGGGCATCTGGTAGGTGAGCAGCCGCATCTCGCGGCAGCGCGCCGTAGGGGTTCCACTTGCCCGGGTGCTTCGCGGCGAACTGCTGCCTTGGCGCGCTGCTCGTCGGTGTAGGTCCAGTTGAAGATCTGCTCCTCGATGAACTCGCCCGTCGCGAGCGCCTTGAACGGCGTGCCGGAGAGGTAGAGGTAGGCCTTGCGTGGTGATCGGCAGGAACTCGGCCTCCGTCGCTCGACGAGCTCGCTCGAGATCCTCGTTGAACGTCGTCGAGGTCGGCGGCGTACTCGAGCTTCGGTCTCCTTCTTGGCCTCCGCGTCGTCCTCGCCCTCGAACAGCTCCTTCGCGGTGTCGCGCCACGCCCCGAAGTGGTACTCGTCGAAGACGACGAGGTCCCAGTTGATCGCGTGGAGCCACTCGTTCTTGGCCTTGATGTTGCCGGCGCTGTCCCGGCCGAGCAGGTCCTGGAACGAGCCGAAGTAGACGAGCGGCTCGCTTCGTGTCGATCTGCGTCGGGTCGCTGCCGGACGGCCGCGAGAGGTACTGCCAGCCGTCGAAGTCGACGTGGGACTCCAGATCGGTCTGCCAGGCATCCTCGACTGCCGGCTTGAACGTGACCACGAGCACACGCTTGCGCGCCGAGCTTCTTGGCCAGCTGGTACGTCGTGAAGGTCTTGCCGAACCGCATCTTCGCGTTCCACAGGAAGCGCGGCACGGCGTGCGTGTCCTCCTCCCAGATCGACTGGAAGTAGGCGAGGGTCTTGTCCACGGCCTCCGCCTGCTCCGGCGCATCGCGAACGTCTCGTGATGCGTGCCGGTGAGCGCGCTGGCCCTTCCGCAGCTCGGTCGATAGCGGTCTGCACGTCGTCGGGCGTGCAGCGCATCCACTCGCGCGACGCGCCGATGACGACGTTCTCGAAGCCCTTGTCGATGAGCCGCTGGCGCACATCGCCGTCTCGAAAGATCGTGCCGTCCTCGCGCTC
>CAVVPD010000002.1:0-514631 GCA_963750045.1 uncultured Actinomycetes bacterium
CCATCCGCCTGTGCCTGCTGTCGCACACGCCGAACACCGGATCCCCGATCGCGAGGTGGTGTCCGCGCCCACGGCACTCACGACGCCGGAGAAGTCCCGCCCGAGGATGTGCGGAAGGTCGGGAGCGACGCGGTACGTCCCGGGGCGGTACGCCCCTTGCCGCACCCGCCAATCCGCACCGTTCACGCTGGCGGCGCGCACGTCGACCACGACCTGGCCCGCTTCGGCGACGGGGTCCGGAACGTCGCCGTACTGCAAGACCTCCGGGCCGCCGTGCGCTTCGAAGAAGACCGCATTCATGTCACACCCCCGGTTGCGGTCGGGGCCTCCCTCGCGGGAGGCCCCGACTCGTGGTTCGATTCGCGGCTGTCCTCAGACTTGGCCGAGGCCGAGGTCGACGCCCACGTCGATGAGCGAGGAAACGTTGGGGTCGACGTTTACCTGTCGTTCCCATCACCGGTGCTGACCTGCAGGAGGTCGTCGGTGTTGCCGCCGGTGATGTGGGTCTCAGCCTGGAGTCCGGCTACGTCGCAGGGGCGCCGAAGCGAAGAAGGCGCGCCCACATCCCCTTCCCGCGGTGGTCTACCGCCCGCGGGCATCCCCCAACCGCTTCGGTGACGCGGAACTACTCGTCGGCGACGGTGCGGTCCGAGATGCGCGCGCGTAGGTGAGCGTCAAGCGCATCGATCGGTGCCCGAGAAGTGCCGCGATCGCTAGAAGCTCATCCCGCGGTTGATCGCCTGGTTGGCGAGCGTTTGCCGCCACCGGTGGGGATGCGCGGGACCGTCACCGGCGCGCTTGGCGACCGCGGCGACGTGTCCGTCGAGTTCGGCGAGATCGTGTGGCGAAGGCATGCACGGCAGCAAAGTCGAGCCTGCCCTGGCGCAACGCAACCATGGAGCCAAGTCCCGCGACAGCACCGAGACACCCGAGCAACGCCATCGACCCCACTGCGACGACACCGCCACCCGGTCCCGCGTCACTCGCGTCGACGCCTCCAGCCGCGTCAACGAGCACGATCAAAACGTAGACACACTTCTAGGGCCCGCAAGCGGGCCCCAAGCGGGAGTCATCGAGCAGAGCCCGGGAGTCATCAGCTCGGATTCCCTCGGGCGACCGCGCGGCCGGCAGCTGAGCTAGTTGTCAGGACCGAGCCCAGCCAGTTCGTCGGCGATCGTTGCCGCAACGTGGACGGACGACGCGGTGATCGGCCTCACACACTCGATCACTCCCGGCCGCATGCGATCACTCCCGCCTGACCGCCGGATGACTCCCGCCCGATGATCGATCCGAACCAGATCAGTCCCGGATTGGTCCCGACACCGCGCTATGGCTCCCGCCCGACCGATGGCTAACTCCCGGCCGTATGCAATCACTCCCGCCTGACGACGGATGACTCCCACAGCGGGTCCGATCACTCCCGGCGGCCACAGCACACCCCTTCGTTGCTCTCTTCGTAGCTCCCGACTCCACGGCCGGTGGCGTCCGCCCTCGTAATGATCGTTCGGCGGGGTTGACGCGTCCTTGGACGGACTGGGAGTAGACGAACGAGAGGAGTTTCTGATGGAACGTCGGACCTACACGGTGACCGAGGCGGCGACTGTTCTCGGCATCTCGCGCACGAGCGCCTACGAGCGCGTGCGGGCGGCGAGTTGCCTGCGCTGCGGCTCGGGCGTCGCATCGTCATCACGCGAACGGTCGTCGATGCCATGCTCGGCGGCGCACCAGTCCTCGCCGGCAGTCAGAGCCGTGCCGCATCGGATGCTCCGTAGGTCAGGAAGCTGCGCGAAGCGCGGCCAGCAGCGCGGGAAGGTCGTCGGTGACCGTGTTCCAGAGGCGATTGAGGTCGATCTCGAAGTAGTGGTGGGTGAGCCGATCGCGGGTGCGCGCCGCGGCCGACCAGGGAACCTCCAGATGCTCGGCCTGGGTCTCGGGGGACACCGCCTTCGCCGCTTCACCGATGATCTCGACGACCTTCACCAACGCGAGCTGCAGCATGCGATCGTCGGCGAACTCGTCGTACGACCGACCGAAGACGAACGCCGCAGCCTGGTCGCACGCCTCGACGATGTGGGCGATGCGGTCGTCGTCACGCGGCGAGGTCATAGACCGTTTCAGCCTCGGCGACGACACGATCGCGGAACCGCTCGCTGAGATCGTGAGCTGTGCGCAGGTCAACGTGCCGCCCAGGTACGAGCTCCTCGAGCTCCATCTCCAGACGCGCCATGTCGAACAGGCTCACCTTCGCACCATCGACGAACTCCACGAGGAGGTCGACATCGCTGTCGGGCGCGAAGTCGATGCGCAACGCCGACCCGAACACCGCGAGCCGACGAATCATGTTGCGGCGACAGAAGTCAGCGATTGCGTCCCCATCGATGCCGAGCCGGGCGAGCAGCTCGACATCGTCGGGTGCATCCTCCGGTGCCGCGACGTCGTCGAGCGTCGCGGCGAGCGTCGAAGCTAACGCTTGGTCGGCGCCTTCCACCGCGTGGGCGTAGACGCGAAGCGTCATCGCCGGGTTCGCGTGGCCCAGGCGACCTGCAACGCTCCGCACGTCGTGGCCACTGGTGATCGCAGTAGTCGCGGTCCAGTGCCGGAGGTCGTGGAGGCGCCACTTCCGAGCAATCCCGGATTGCTCGCGGGCTCGCGTCCACCACCATCCAAGGCGATCGGGATTAGCGGGTCCGGTCGTGTCGGAGAAGAGGTAGGACGACACCTGTTCGCGATCGGCGCGCAGCGCGGCGATCTCCGCGACGGTCGAGGGGTCGAGCGTCAACACTCGGCGGTCGCCTGTCTTGGTCGGTACGTCCTCGACCGACGACGCGCCATCGCGACGTACGACGCATGCGCTGCTGTCGATGGTCAGCTGGTTGCCCTCGAGGTCGCTCCACTGCAGCGCCGCGAGCTCGGCCCTTCGGAGCCCTGCAACTGCGGCGAGCCGCAGCGCGAGACCGGCAGCGGGATCGATCTCGCGCGCTGCCGTAATCGCCGCGCGAAGCTCGTCGGATGTCATGGCGTCGCGTGGCGCGCGCTTCGGTTGGCGCAGCACGGCCTGGCTCGCAGGATTGCTGCCGACCCACTCCCACCGCAACGCCTGCGCGAGCGCGGCCCGCAGCACGCCGTGACGACCGCGGATCGCGGACTCGCCCACTCCGGCCTTCCGCATCCGCGCGTGCCAGCGCTCGACATCGCCGACTCGCATCCGCGCCACGGCCATCTCAGCGATGGGGTCCGCCTCGATCAGCGCGATCCGGCTCTCGTAATCGCGCCGTGTCGACTCGGCCCATACCGGCTGGTTCACGTCGCGCCACGCGGTCAACACGTCGGTGACGGTGCGACCGGCGGCATTCGACGGCGGCCTCGACTCGAGCGACGCCGCCACGCGCTGCGCCTCGCGCTTCGTCCCCCGAACGGTGCGGCTGACCTGAGTGGGCCGACCGGCGGCGTTGCGCCCGGTGAACACCCGGATCTCCCACACCCCTGGTTTGCGCTCCCGCACCGTCGCCACGGCTCACGACCGTAGCAGCTGTAGGGATTTGTAGGGATAGATAGCCAGATCAGCCCGCCGGCTTGAAGATCTCGATTAGCGTATGTGCAGGCCAGAGATGGCGCGGGCGATGACGAGGCGCTGGATCTCGGAGGTGCCTTCGAAGATCGTGTAGATCTTGGCGTCGCGGTGCCACCGCTCGACGGGGTAGTCGCGCACATAGCCGTACCCGCCGAGGATCTGGATCGCCTCCTCGGTGACGCGAACCGCCGTCTCGCCCGCTTTCAGCTTGCTCATCGATCCTTCGCCGTTCTCGAACGGCTTGCCGGTCGCACCCATCCACGACGCGCGCCACACGAGCAGCCGGGACGCGTCGATCTCGGTCTTCATGTCGGCGAGCTTGAACGCGATGGCCTGGTTCTCGATGATCGGCCGACCGAACTGCACGCGCTCCTTGGCGTAGTCGAGCGAGTACTCGTAGGCCGCCCACCGCGATACCGATCGCCTGCGCACCGACGAGCGGACGCGTCGCCTCGAAGGTCTTCATGGCGGCCTGGCCGCGGCTGCTCCCACCCTCGCGGGCACGCGCCAGACGCTCGTCGAGCTTCTCCTTGCCTCCGAGCAGGCAGCTTCCGGGCACGCGTACGTCGGCGAGCAGGACCTCGGCGGTGTGGCTGGCGCGGATGCCGTGCTTCTTGAACTTCTGACCCATGCTCAGGCCGGGCGTACCCGGCGGCACGACGAAGCTCGCCTGCCCTCGACCGCCCAGCTCGGGCTCGACCGACGCCACGACCACGTGCACGTCGGCGATGCCGCCGTTCGTGATCCAGGTCTTGGTGCCGTTCAGCACCCACTCGTCCTTCGCCTCGTCGTAGACCGCACGCGTCCTCAGCGAGCTGACGTCGCTGCCGGCGTCGGGCTCGCTCACGCAGAAGGCGCCGAGCTGGATCTTCTCCGGCGTGCCGTAGCACTGCGGCACCCATTCACCGATCTGCTCCAACGTGCCGTTGGCGATGATCCCCGAGACCGCGAGCGTGCTGCCGAAGATCGCGAGCGTGATGCCGGCGTCACCCCAGCACATCTCCTCGCTCACGATCGGCCACGTGAGCCCGGTCGGGTCGGCGACCGCGTTGGCCCCGAACTCCATCGAGTAGAGACCGTTCCTGGCGGCCTCCTCGATGACGGGCCACGGGGTCTCCTCCCGCTCGTCCCACTCGTGGGCGACGGGCCGGATGACGTCCTCGGCGAAGTCGTGGACCCACTTCTTGATCTGGAGCTGGTCCTCGTTGAGCTCGAGCGAGAAATCGGCCACCACGGGCTCCTCTCGTTGCGGTATGTCCAAAGGTGGAGCGGGGTGCGACGCTCCTCCCGTAAGTTACCAGTGAGTAACTTAGCACGCCGATCCCGGTGCCCGGGACGCGGAGATGCCCGCCGGTGGGAGGGGATCCCGGCGGGCATCTCGGGCGAGACGGGGGCGCCTCGTCGCGGGTTCGGCGTTACGCCTGGGCGTGCTGACCGAACTGGTGGCTCATCAGCTTGGCGACCCGGTCGGGCACCTTGTCCTTGATCGTGGTGGCCCGGTCCTGGGCCAGCGTGCCGTCGGCGACGAGCTCGTCGATCTTCGTGTTGGTCGCGTTCACCAGCGCGTCGACCACCGTCTGGGGGTCCTTGCCCAGTGAGGTGGCGTAGTCGTTGATGGACTGACCGCTCTGCAGCGCGGCGCGGAGGTCCTGCGTGGTGACACCGAGCGTGTCGGCGACGACTTTGCCGCCCGCCCGGCGGATCCTGTGCCGGAGCACCGGGTGACCGCCAGCGGTCTGTGCGGAGGGGTCGGTCGCGGCGGTCGAGCTGCCCGAGTCGGCGGCGAACGCTACTCCCGCGGTACCGACGGTGACGGCTCCGGCCAGTGCCACTGTGGCAACCAGCTTCTTCATGTCCATGGTGAGTCCTTTCGAGTCCGGATGGATGACCGAGCCGAGGGGGTTCGGCTCATGTCGTACACGAAACCGCGGGAACGTCAGGGATTTGTGAGGTGGCCGGCAGCGACCGACCAAGCCGAGTCCATACGAGATAGCGTCCGCAGACCATGACCACCGATCAGGCCGTCACCGTCGACGTCGCCGACTTCGTCGCGACCGTCGAGATCCATCGCCCGCCGCACAACTGGTTCGACCTTGCGGTGATGACCACCCTCGCGGACTCGGTGCTCGGGCTCGACGACGACGCCGCGTGCCGGGCCATCGTGCTCTGCTCCGAGGGCAAGAACTTCTGTGCCGGCGCCGACCTGAGCGGCAGCGACGTCATCGACAACACCGCGGTGCTCTACGAGCAGGCGGCGCGCCTGTTCTCCAACCGCAAGCCCATCGTCGCGGCGGTTCAGGGTGCCGCCGTCGGTGGCGGCCTCGGCTTGGCCCTGGCCGCCGACTTCCGCGTCGCCACTCCCGAGACCCGCTTCAGCTGCAACTTCGCCAAGCTCGGGTTCCACCAGGGATTCGGGATCTCGGTGACGCTGCCCGCCGTGGTGGGTCAGCAGCGCGCGCTCGAGCTGATGTACACGGGGGGCGACGCCCGCGGCGAGCAGGCGCTGTCCATCGGACTCGCCGACCGCCTCGTCCCGGCCGCGGAGCTGCGGAGCTCGGCCCACGCCTTCGCGACGGAGATCGCGGCGTCGGGTCCGCTCGCGCTGCTCTCGATCCGGGAGACGATGCGAGCCGACCTCGCCGACCGGGTGCGCGCCGCGACCAAGCGCGAGCACGTGGAGCAGCAGCGACTCCGCCAGACCGACGACTTCGCCGAAGGCATCCGCGCCAGCTCCGAACGCCGGGCGCCGCGGTTCACCGGGACGTAGCCGTGGACGACGAGGAGCCGATCGGTATCGACCTCGAAGCGTTCGCGGGGTGGGCCGGGCGCAAGCTGCCGTCGTACGCCGCGCCCTTCCGCGCGCACGTGATCACCGGCGGTCAGTCGAACATCACTGCGCTCATGACCGATGCCCACGGCCGGGAGTTCGTGCTCCGCCGGCCTCCACTCCACGGCGTGCTGCCCACCGCCCACGACATGGGCCGCGAGCACCGCATCATCCACGCGCTCGGACCCACGCCCGTCCCCGTGCCCACCGCGCTCGGGTACTGCGCCGACCCGGAGGTTATCGGCGCGTCGTTCTACGTGATGTCGTACGTGGCAGGCATCGTGCTCAACGACGCGGAGACCGCGCAGCAGGAACTCGACGTCGACGCGCGCGCCCACTCGGGGCTCTCGCTGGTCGACGCGCTCGTCGCGCTGCACGCGGTCGATGTCGACGAGGTCGAGCTCGGCGATCTCGCTCGGCGCGACGAGCTGATCCGCCGCCAGCTCAAGCGATGGCACACCCAATTCGAGGCGTCGAAGACGCGGGAGGTTCCCGCCGTCGACCGGGTGCACGCACTGCTGGCCACCCGCATTCCCGAGCAGCAGGAGAGCACGGTGGTGCACGGCGACTTCCGCCTGGGCAACTGCGTCGTCGACGACCGCGGCGACATCCAGGCCGTCCTCGACTGGGAGATCTGCACCCTCGGCGATCCCCGGGCCGACGTCGGGTACGTCCTCGCCACGTGGGCGGAGCCGGGTGACCCGATCCGGGCCGACGAGCACAACCCGACCCTCGTGTCCGGGTTCACGACGCGCGCCGCCCTCCTCGAGCGCTACTCGGAGCAGTCCGGCCGTGACGTGACCGACATCCCGTTCTTCGTGGCGTTCCAGTTCTGGCGGCTCGCCTGCATCCTCGAAGGCGTGTTGGCCCGCATCCTCTCGGGCGCCCGGGGAGACGCGGACGTCGACGTCGACTATTTCCGCCGCCGGGTGGACAGCTGCGCGCTCCTCGCGGAGGAATACGCTGCGGGTCTCTGAGCTCGCCCACCCGAACGGAGAGCACCGTGACCACCAAAGCTCCGCCCGTCACCATCGCCGGCTACAGCCACGTGGCCGTGATGGTCGACAACCTCGACGCCGCCATCGCGTTCTACTGCGACACGCTCGGATTCGCGAAGCTCCCCCGCCCCGACTTCGGGCCGGGGACCGAAGGTGCATGGCTCCAGCTCGGGACTGCGCAGGTGCACCTCGGCACCGTCGCCGAGATGGGACCCCGGGCCGGGTTCCCGCACATCGCCCTGCACGTCCCGGCCGGCGCGTGGGACAGCACGATGGACGAGCTTGCGGCCCGCGGCGTACCGTTCGCTATGGGGCCCAACGCACGTGAAGACTTCGGTCGGCAGGTGCGCGCCGCGTTCATCCAGGATCCGGCGGGCAACTTCATCGAGCTCACCGACGTCGACCCCACCTGACCAACTGCGTTCGAGCGATCGCGCCGGGCGTGTCGGAACGCACTCTTCTCACGCTCTTCCTGATCCCCGTGTCGGTGCTCGCCGTCGCCGGGATCGTCGCGAACGCGATCTTCCCGACGTTGGTCGCCAATGCGCCCTATCTCATTCCCGCGATGACGACGCGGGCGGACCGGTTGCTGCTGTCGGCTCCGCTCATGCCCGGAGAAGTGTTCCTGAGCGTCGCCTTCCTCCGCGAGCTCGTCGGAGACCCGCTCTTCTACCTCTTCGGGCGACGGTACGGCGACGTGGGCATCCGTTGGATCGAGGATCGCTCGGGCCCGAACTCGCGGGTCGTGCGAACGGTCGAGCGCGCGTTCCGGCGCGGGGCTTACGTGGTCGTCGCCGTGTGGCCGATCAACGTCGTGTGCCTGCTCGCCGGTGCGACGAAGATGCGGCCCGTGCCGTTCTTCGCGCTCAACATCACCGGCACGGTGGTGCGCATCACGCTCATCTTCTTCCTGGGTGATCTGCTCTCCGAACCCCTCATCGACATCGCGTCGTTCATCGGCCGGTACCAGTGGTACCTCACCCCGATCACCTTCGTGATCGTGGCACTCTCCCTGTGGCGTCAGGGACGCGCAGGACGCCGACCCGTCGAATCCGTCGGTGAGCTCCAGGCCGAGCTCGAAGCCGCCGACGAGGAGCTCGAAGCCGAGGCCACGATCCACGACGCACCGTGAGCCCCGACGTGATGACCCCGCCGACCCCCGAAAGGCTGCCGTCGTGAATCCTCCGTGCTCACACCTCCACATGATCCGAGACGTCACCCCGAGCGCGGCGGGCTGCGAGGACTGTCTGCGCATCGGTGACACGTGGATGCACCTGCGGATGTGCCTCACCTGCGGTCATGTCGGCTGTTGCGACCAGTCGAAGAACAAGCACGCGACCCAGCACTTCCATGCCGACCACCACCCCCTCATCCAGTCGCACGAGCCGGGCGAGGACTGGCTGTGGTGCTACGTCGACGAAGTGATGATGGAGCCGGCCTGACCCGTGCCCGGCCCGGGTGTCCACGTAGTGTCGGACGGCCATGCCGCGCCCAGATCCTCAGACGCCCGTCGGACGCCGCACGTTCCTCGCCGGCACCCTGTTCGCGGTGGGTGCGCTCGCCGGGGCATGCGGGGACGGTGGCGGGGACGCGAGCCCCACGGCACGCGCCACCGCCCCGACCGCGCCGGCGACGGCCCCCGCCCCGAGCGCGACGGCCGCGGCGGCGACGGCCCGGTTCGTGGCGAGCGGCCCGCAGGACCACGACCGGGTCGCGCTGACCTTCCACACCAACGGCGACCTCGAGCTCGCCGCAGCGCTCCTCTCGGTTCTCGCGGCGCGCCGCGTGCAGATGACGGCGTTCGTCGTCGGCGACTGGCTCGACGCCAACCCCGACTGGGCGCAGCGCCTGGTCGACGGCGGGCACGAGCTTGCCAACCACACCTACTCCCACCCCACGTTCGGTGCGCTCGCACCGGAGGTCATGACCGACGAGATCGTGCGCTGTCGCGACCTGCTCGTACGGCTCACCGGCGGGGGCGGGAAGTTCTTCCGGCCGTCCGGTACCGACGACGGAACCACGACGCCGGGGCCGGTCGTCCTCGACGTCGCCAGCCGGGCGGGTTACCCGGTGGTGCTCGGTTTCGACGTCGACCCGTTCGACTACCGGGATCCCGGCGCCGACGCCGTCGTGCAGCGCACGCTCGCCGCCGCCCGCGCCGGCTCGATCGTGAGCCTGCACTTCGGGCATCCCGGCACGATCGCTGCGCTGCCCGCCATCCTCGACGGGCTCGACGAACAAGGCCTGCATCCCGGAACCGCGTCGGCGCTGCTCGGCTGAGTCAACCGCCAGACGACGCAGAGCTCGGTGATCGGCTCGGAGCCCGGGGCGAGCCCGCAGGCTGCCGGCGGCCCCGAATTCCGCCGTCGGGGAGCCCGCGACACGCCGCCCGGTCCGGAAAGGTTCATCTGGTCAAATAATCTGTTCCCGAGCGCCGGTCGCAGCCGCGGCCCAGCCCGGAGGAGGACCCATGGAACGGACCGCAATCGAGGGCATCGACCTGAACGATCCCGAGCGCTTCGTGCGGGGTGAGCACCACGAGATGTTCACGAAGCTCCGGGCCGAGAGCCCGCTCTACTGGCAGGAGGACGACCTCAAGGGTGGCGGCTACTGGAACGTGGTCAAGCACGCCGACCTCATCGAGGTCAACCG
This sequence comes from uncultured Actinomycetes bacterium, assembly GCA_963750045.1. Lineage (GTDB taxonomy): Bacteria > Actinomycetota > Acidimicrobiia > IMCC26256 > DASPTH01 > DASUAS01. Next base: position 10,049 of record CAVVPD010000002.1, read on the forward strand.
CGACACCGCGACCTTCTCGTCCGAGATCGGCGGCACCATGATCATGTCGGGGCAGTACCCCGTGGGCGAGGACCCCGACGCGCTGATGGACACGCGCGGTGTGCTCATGCTCGACATGGACCCGCCCAAGCACACCCGGTACCGGCTCCTCGTCAACAAGGGTTTCACGCCACGGATGATCGGGCTCATCGAGCAGGCGCTGGGTCACCGTGCCTCGATGATCGTCGACAACGTGATCGAGCAGGGGTCGGCCGACTTCGTCGAGGACATCGCCGCCGAGCTCCCGCTCCAGGCGATCGCCGAGATCATGGGCGTACCCCAGGAAGACCGGCGCAAGCTCTTCGAGTGGTCGAACCGGATGGTCGGCGCCGGTGACCCCGAGTACATGGCCAACGACACCGGCGACGCGTTCGTCGAGCTCTTCACCTACGTGAACGGGCTCGCCGGGGAGCGGCGCACCGACCCCCACGACGACATCGTCACCAAGCTCCTCAACGCCGAGATCGAAGGCGAGCAGCTGAGCGAGCTCGAGTTCGACATGTTCATGATGTTGCTCGCGGTCGCGGGCAACGAGACGACCCGCAACGCGACCGCGCACGGCATGTACGCGCTGCTGACCCACCCCGAGCAGTTCGAGCTGCTGAAGAGCGATCCCGACGCGCGCATGGACGACGCCGTCGAAGAGGTGCTGCGATGGGCGTCACCGGTGCTCCACTTCCGCCGCACGGCCACCGTCGACACCGAGATCCGCGGCCAGCAGATCAAAGCCGGTGACCGCGTCGTCATCTGGCACATCTCGGCCAACCGCGACGAGGAGGTCTGGGACGACCCGTTCGTCTTCGACATCACCCGGTCGCCGAACCCGCATGTCGCGTTCGGTGGCGGTGGCTCGCACTTCTGCCTCGGCGCCAACCTGGCCCGCATGGAGCTCAAGCTCATCCTCACGGAGCTCGTGACCCGCCTGCCCGACATGCAGCTCTCGGGCGAGCCCCAGCGGCTGCTGTCGAACTTCATCGGCGGCATCAAGCACATGCCGGTGAAGTGGACACCGGGCGAGCGCGTCCTCGCCGGCGCCTGAACCTCGAGATCCGACGGTTGACAGCTTGACCGGCGACGGGATCCTGGCCGGCCCGATCGACGGGCCGGCCCGCACCGCGGCGCAATACCCACATCGGCAGGCCGAGCCGGGCCTGCGGGTCCTGCACCACACGTCGGGGTTCACGGGCGCGGTCGTCGGGCTCGACGGCGACGAGCTGGTACTCCGCGGGCACACCGGCCTCGAACGGCGATTCGCCAACCGTCCCGGCACGTTCGCGGTCGACGGCACGCCCACGCACCTCGTGCCCATGCCCGCCGACGCGCCCGAACCGGGCGTCCGGGTCGCGGGCACGAGGACCGCGTCGGGGAGCCGGGCGGTCGTGGGCGCGAAGGCTCGCGTCGCGCGCGCCGGCCGGATCTGGGTCGAGGGCGTGCACGACGCCGAGCTGGTCGAACGGGTGTGGGGTGACGACCTACGCGTCGAGGGCGTCGTGGTGGAGCGGCTCGACGGTGCCGACCACCTCGCCCACGAGGTCCGGACCTTCGGTCCCGCCCGTGAGCAGCGCCTGGGCGTCCTGCTCGACCACCTCGTCGCGGGGAGCAAGGAGGCGCGCCTCGCCGCCGAGGTCACCGACCCCAACGTGCTCGTGACCGGGACGCCCTACGTCGACGTGTGGCAGGCCGTGCGGCCGTCGGCGGTGGGGATCGCGGCGTGGCCCGTCATCCCGCGGGGCACCGACTGGAAGACCGGCGTCTGCGCCGCGCTCGGTGTCGACGACCCTCGGGCCATGTGGCGGCGGATCCTCGGGTCGGTCCACGACTGGAAGCAGCTGGAGCAGCCATTCGTCGCCGCCGTCGAGCAGCTCATCGACTTCGTCACCGAGTAGGCCGAACCGGCGTCATATTCGGCACGAAAATTGGCCTCTCCTGACGCCGGTTCGCTCGGGTGGGCGGTTCGCTCGGGTGGGCGGTTCGCTCAGGTGCGCGCTTCGACGATTTCGGCCTCGTCGAGCTTGCGGTCGGCGATGCCCGCGAAGCCGTCGCTGCCGGTGTAGGTGTCCTCGCCGAGGACCTTGCCGTCGGCGTCGACGGGCCAGAGTGTGGCCATGCGCGCCTCGTACAGGTAATGCGCGTCAGGATCGTCGACCGCGATCCCCATCGCCGCCAAGGTGCGCCCCGGATAGGCCATGCGCATCACACCCTCGGTGAGCACGCAGTCGCGGTCGACGACCAAGCGGTCGACATCGAGCTGCAGTCGGCCCGCCCCGGACCCGATGAACCGCTCGTAGAACGCGCGCACGCCGTCCTTCCCCTGCGGGCTGCTGAGCGGATCGGGCGCGCCGTAGGCGTGGTAGTGGACGTCGTCGGCAAGCGTCGCGAGCAGGCCATCGAGGTCGCCCGCGGACTCCGCCTTCATGTGGTCGAGGACGGTCTGGAGGTTGCGGCGGAGGATCGGGTCGGTCTCGGCCGCGAGACGCTCCTCGACCTTCCTCCAGGTGACGGACTGGTCGATCACGGGCGACATGGTCTTCTCCCCCTGGTCACGGACGTGGGTCTCGCGTTTGTAGCAGGCGTGCCCGGAGCGCGTCGTCGTGGACGAACACGGGCAGGTCGTCGTCGCCGAGGAACGAGGGTCGCACCGAGGAGCCCCCGTCGACCACCAGCGTGTGACCGGTGACGAACGCCGAGAGGTCGGAGAGCAGGTAGAGCACCGCTCCCGCGATGTCGTCCGGGGTGCCGCGGCGACCGAGTGGGACCGCCGCCCGTTCGGCGGGTGCGTCGACGGTCGGACCCTCGCGCTCGGTCTTGGCAGTGCGCACGGTCCCCGCGGCAACCGCGTTCACGCGCACGCCGGCGGCGCCGAGCTCGAGCGCAGCGGTGCGGGTGAGCGCGAGCACCCCCGCCTTGGCCGACGCGTACGGCGCGCCGAACGGCATGGCCGAGATCCCGCTCACCGACGCGATGTGCACGATGCTCCCTCCTCCACCGTGCGCGAGCAGTCGCGCCCCGACAGCCTGCGTCGTCACGAACGCGCTCTGCAGGTTCAACTCGGTGACCGCGGCGAAGGTCGCGGGCGTCATCGTCGTGATCGGCTCCCACTGGTCGGACGCCATGCCCCCGACCACGTGGACGAGCCCATGCAGCGGCCCGAGGTCGGCGGCACCGTCGATCGCGGTGGCGACCGCACCGGCGTCGCGGACGTCGACGAGCGCGGGTCGACACCCGAGACTCATGCCGTCGAGCGCGTGCTCCGTGATCGCGAGCCGGTCGCGGTCGATGTCGAGCGCGACCACCGCGGCGCCGGCCGTCGCCAAGATCGTGCACACCGCGGTGCCGATCCCACCACCACCGGCGCCGGCCACCACGACCACCTTGCCGCGCAGTCCGAGCCCGAAGTCCGTCACGACCCCATGGCCTACCATGCGCCCGTGTTCGACGGCGTCGCAATGCTCGTGACCAACGCGACCACGCTGCTGGGCGGATCGATCGTCGACGCGCTGGCCGACGCCGGCGCGCAGGTCGCGGCCGTCGAGGGCGGATACACCGACCGCCAGAGCGCGCACGCCGCATTCGCCGCGCTCAGCCACGTGGATGCAGTCGTGCACGTCTGCGTCGACGAGGGAGCGCTGGTCGCGCAGCCACTCGTCGAGATCGCACCCGCCGACTGGGATCGTCGTGCCGAGGCGTTGCTCCGCGAGGCGATCTTCACGTTCCAGGCCGCGTACGACCTGTTCACGGGTGGCCCTGGTCGCATCGTGGTGATCGCGCCGACCGCCGGCTTCACCGGCGCCGGAGGGCTGGTCCCCTACACGACCGCGGTCGAAGGGGTGCGGGCGATGGCCAAGTCGGCAGCGCGGCAATGGGGGGCGCAAGGCATCACCGTCAATACCGTGATGGTCCCGCCGGACCTCGTCGCGGCGGTGCTCGTGGCGAACACCGCGTTCAACGCACCCCCCGTGGTCGGGCGTCTCCCCGACGTGCGCGCCGACGTCGTGGAGGCGATCGGCCTGTTCGCCGGATCGCCGGCCACGGCCATCACCGGTGCGACCGTGATCGTCGACGGCGGCTCGGTGATGGCGCCGTGAACCAGGGACTCGCCGGCCGCAGCGTCGTCGTCACCGGCGCGGGCGGCGGGGTCGGGCGGGGCATCGCGCTGGCATGCGCGACCGCCGGCGCGGACGTGATCGTCACCTCGCGCACCGAGCAGGGCCGAGCGGTCGTCGGCGAGATCGAGGACCGGGGCGGCTCGGGCACCTGGGTGCGTTGCGACGTGACCGAGCCGTCGACCGTCGCCGCCGCGGTTGGCACCGCGGTCGAACGCACCGGCATGCTCCACACGATCGTCCACAACGCGACGAGCCGCCGGTCCAGCCGGCCGCACCGGCTCGAGACCGTCGACCCATCGTCGTGGGAGGAGCACGCTTCGGTCTCGCTACGCGGCGCGTACCACTGTGCGCGTGCCGGCTTCGACGCCCTGCGGTCCGGCCAGGGCACGCTGATCCTGATGACGTCGCCGGCCGGCATCGAAGGCAGCCACGGCCTCCCGCTCTACGGCACCGTCAAGGGTGCCCTGCGCGGCTTCACCAAGAGCCTGGCCCGCGAGTGGGCACCCCACGGGATGACCGTGAACATCGTCTCGCCCCTCGCGATGTCGCCGGCGATGGTGAGCGCCATCGAGCAGGATCCCGCCATGGCGGAGCGGCTGTCGCGCCGCGTGCCGATGGGTCGGGTCGGGGATCCCGAGACCGACGTGGGCCCTGCGGTCGCCTTCCTCTGCAGCCCCGACGCGCACTATGTGACCGGACAGACCGTCGTGGTCGACGGCGGTCATTTCATGAACCTCTGACCCGACCCACCGAACCCGAGGAGATCCCATGACCGGTGGCCCCCGCATTCGACACCTCGACGACGTGCCCTGGGAGGAGGTCCGAACGATCGACTACGGCGACCGCACGGCGTCGGTGCGCGAGAAGTGGCTCGACTTCTCCCCGAGGTTCCTCTCGCTCGTCGCCGAGTGGGACTCCGGGATGATGATCCACGCCCACGGCCACAACAGCGATCACGTCGTCTACGTGCTCGAGGGCGACATGACCTGCGGTGACGTCCGGTGCGGGCCGGGCACCCACATCGCGCTCGACCAGGGCGACACGTTCGGGCCGTTCATCGCCGGCGAGCACGGCGTCGTGCTGTTCGAGGTGATGATGGGCGATCCGCGTTCGTTCCCGGCCGACGAGGACGGTTGGCACGCGCTGCTCGAGGCGAAGGGGGCGAAGCAGGCCCCCAACCCGAAGATCGCGCTCCCCGACTGGCTCGAAGACACACGGACCTGACCATGACCGGCGCACCGGGCACCGAGCCCTTCGCCCCCGGATCGGTCTCCCTCCGCCTCTATCCACACAACGACCTGTCCGCCACGGGCATCGTCGACGAGTTGCGCGTCCAGGCATCGGTCGCCGCTCGACACGGGTTCGACGGCGTGATGACGAGCGAGCACCACGGCGGCTTCCACGGCTACCTCCCCAACCCCCTGCAGGCCGCCGGATGGTGCCTCGAGGCGATGCCCCGGGGTTGGGCGGCGCCGTGTCCGTTGCTGTTGCCGCTGCGCCCACCGGCGCTCGTCGCCGAGGAGATCGCGTGGATGGCGGCACGGTTCCCGGGCCGGGTCGGGATCGGGGTCGCGTCGGGTGCGCTCCCCGCGGACTTCGAGATCATGCACGCGCCGATGGACGACCTCGCCACACGGTTCACCGCGGCCTTCGAGGAGCTCGCCGGCATGCTCGACGGCACCGCGCCGCGCGGGTTGGCGGACGACGTCGCGATCAGGGCGTGCGCCGAACGCCCGATCCCCGTGTTGAGCGCGGCGATGGGATTCACCGCCGTCCGGCGCGCGGCCCGGCTCGGCGCCGGGCTGTTGTTCGACTCGCTCTCCACGCCCGAACGCTGCCGTGAGCTCATCGACGCGTACCGCGCCGCGGGCGGTACCTCGTCGTGCGTGCTGATCCGACGCGCGTGGGTCGGCGAGGCGCCGCGCGCCCGTCTCGACGACCAGATCGACGTGTACCGCAGCTACTCGCCCGCCGCGGCCCAGGCCAACTGGGGCGTCGACGAGCTCGTCGACGCCCCCACCCCGGACTCTGTGGTGGCGGGCCTGGTCGACTCGGTGCGGCGAGCAGGAGCCGACGCGCTGAACCTCCGGGTCCACGTCCCGGGGGTGAGCCCGACCGATGCCCGGGACCAGATCGCCCGGCTGGGTGACCAGGTCCTCGGCCCGCTGCGGGCCAACCTGGCCGAGTAAACTTGACCAGAGCAAGCAGTTTCCGCGCGATCTTCAGGAGCCCGCATGAGCGACGCCGAGTACGCGGTCAACGACTTCGACAACCACTACTACGAAGCCGAGGACGCTTTCACCCGTCACCTCGATCCCCGGCTCGGACGCCGGATCATCCAGTGGGCCGAGATCGACGGTCGGAAGTACCACGTGATCGGGGGCAAGGTCAGCCACGCGGTGGTGAACCCCACCTTCGACCCGGTCGCCAAGGCCGGCGCGATGTCCGAGTACTTCCGCGGCAACCCGTCGGGGCGCAACCCGCTCGAGTACCTCCGCGAGCGCGAACCCATCCGGCCCGAGTATCGCGACCGTGAGACCCGCATCCGGGTGATGGACGACCAAGGCCTGGACAAGGTCTGGCTCTACCCGACGCTCGGGATGATCTACGAGCAGCTGCTCAAGCACGACCCGGAAGGCGTAGGGATCATGTTCCGCGCGTTCAACCGGTGGCTGGAGGAAGACTGGGGCTACGAGTACGAAGGTCGCATCTTCGCGTCGCCGTACATCTCGCTGGCCGATGTCGACATCGCGGTCGAGGAGCTCGAGCGTGCGCTGTCGCTCGGGGCCCACACCATCTGCATGCGACCCGCCGCGCCGACCACGGTGTTCGGTCCGCTCACCCCTGGCGATCCGTACTTCGATCCGTTCTGGGCCCGCGTCAACGAGGCAGGCATCACCGTCGTCGTGCACGCCGGTGACAGCGGCTACTCGCTCAACGGCTACGCCAAAGAAGGGTTCTCCGCCGAGTTCTCCGGTGGTGGGCGCCCCACCATCGGCATGCTCTCGATCGAACGCGCCGTCTACGACTTCCTGGCGTCGCTGGTGTTCGATCAGCTGTTCGACCGCTTCCCGAACCTGCGCATCGCGTCGGTCGAGAACGGGGCGGAGTTCCTCCCCGACCTCTTCCGCAAGCTGCGCTCCATCAACCGCAAGATCCCCGGCCTCTTCAAGGACGATCCCGTCGAGACGTTCAGACGCCACGTGTGGATCAACCCGTTCTGGGAGGACGACGTCTACGAGATCGTCGACCTCATGGGCGCGGACCGCGTGGTGTTCGGCTCCGACTGGCCCCACATCGAGGGTCTGCCCAACCCGCGCGACTACATGGTGGAGATCAAGGAGCTCGACGACGAGTCGCAGCGCCTGATCATGCGCGACAACGCCGAGACGCTCAACCAGCTCCGGCCGGCCTGAACCCTTCGAACATCCGCCGCATGTTGTCGGAGACCGTCGTGGTGATCGGCGTGGCCGGCGAGTCGAGGATCGCGCCGGCCCCGGCGGCGATGGTCTCGACGGTGGCGTCGCGGTCGACCAGACCCTCGGTGACCTCGAGGCCCACCCGGGCGTAGTGCCCGCCGCCCACGCTGAAGCACTCACCGGACACGGGACACGCCTCGTGGGCGAGCCAGCCGACGAGCGGCGCCACGAGGCGCGGCGCCAGCCACTCGTTGAGCTCCGGGCTCGGCGGGAACGGGCCGAATCCCGTACCGGGGCGGGTCTTCGCGTAGGGCGCGATCACGTTGGCCGCGATGCCCACGCTGCGGCCTTCCGACGCCATGGCGCGGGTGAGGCCGATCACCCCCATCTTGGCCATGCCGTAGACCGCGCCGCCGGGCACCCCGCCGAAGGCCGCGCCCGACGACACGTTGACGAAGCGCCCGCCTCCGGCGGCTTCCATCACCTTCCAGGCAGGCCGGCCCACGTTGAGCGCACCGCGCAGCTGCGTGTCGATCACCGCGTCGAGCTGCGCGTCGGTGAGGTCGGGGAAGGGCGCCATGCGCACCTGGCCGGCGTTGTTGACCACCGCGTCGACCGCGCCGAACGCGTCGAGCGCGGCCTGGACGATGGCGGCGCCGCCCGCAGGCGTCGCGACGGTGTCGTAGCTGGCGACCGCCGCACCGCCGGTCGCGACGATCTCGGCGACGACGTCGTCCGCCGGAGGCGAGGCCGGCGCCTCGGCCACACCGTCGGTGTCGCTGATGCCGACGCCGAGGTCGTTGACGACGACGCTCGCGCCCCGCGCGGCGAACAGCAGCGCGTACTCCCGACCGAGGTTGCGCCCCGCGCCGGTGACGATCACGACCTTCCCGTCGAAGCGCAGCTCCTTCTCGATGGACATGGCTCGGGAGTCTACGGGGGGCCGTCGACGGCATCCCCGAGTCGGATCAGCATGGCTGCGATCTCGTCGAGGGTCGCGCCGTCGACGATGTCGCCCCGCTCGTCGCGCTTGTTGCGCACGCCGCCGACACCCAACGTCGCCACCACCCTCGCCGACATCACCTCGAGGGTGGCCGCGAGCACCCGCAACACGTACTCGCCGCCGCCACCGCCCGCGCTCATGATCGCGACAGGGGTGTCGACGAGCTCCCCGGACCCGACCACCCAGTCCAGCGAGTTCTTGAGCACACCGGGCATCTCGTGCGCGTACTCCGGTGTGGCGATCAGCGCACCGTCCGCAGCTGCCAACGAGGCACGGAACGCACCGACCGCCGGGAGCGGTGGCTCGGTGTCGACATCGGGGTTGTAGTGCGGGAGATCACCGATCGACGGGTACCGCACGAGCTCGAGACCCTCGGGGGTCCGGGACGCGGCCGCCCGCAGCAGACGCGGCGTTCGACGAGGACTCCTGGAGGCTCCCACAGACGGCGAGGATGCGCATGCTCCGTTTCGTACCACGGAAATCCGGCGGCGGCGAAGGAGCCGGCCTGCGACCATGACGGCATGGACGCCTACGTCGCCGCGGTGCACCGCAGCGCGTCGCACTCGGTCTCGAAGCCGACGGTCGCGCGCATCCGGCTGGTGGCCGGCATCGGCGTCGCGGGCGACGCGCACGCGGGCGTCACCGTGCAGCACCTCAGGCGCGTCGCCCGGGATCCCAGCCGGCCCAACCTGCGGCAGGTGCACCTCATCCACGGCGAGCTAAACGACGAGCTCGCCATGCGCGGCTTCACCGTGGCCCCCGGCGCGATGGGCGAGAACGTCACCACCCGGGGCGTCGACCTCCTCGCACTCCCGACCGGTTCGCGCCTGAGCCTCGGTGCCGACGCGGCGGTCGAGATCACCGGGCTGCGCAACCCGTGCACGCAGCTCGAGGGCCTCCATCGCGGGTTGATGGCGGCGGTGCTCCACCGCGACACGAGCGGCCGGCTCGTGCGCAGGGCCGGCGTGATGGCGGTCGTGGTGCGCGGCGGCACGGTCACGACCGGCGACGCGATCGTCGTCCAACGTCCGCCCGGTCCGCACTTCTCGCTGGAACCGGTGTGAGCAAGGTGTGCGGAACGCGGCGGACGGGTACCTGTTCCCTAGCGAGGCATGAACCATCCGAAGCCGAACTGGGAGTGTGCGAATTGATCGTGCTCGGCGTGATCCTCTTGTTGCTCGGGCTGCTGCTCAGCGTCCCGATCCTGTGGACCATCGGCTTGGTCCTCGTGGTCATCGGAGCCGTCCTGTGGGTCGCCGGCTCCGCCGGCCACGCCGTGGGCGGGCGGCGCCACTACTACTGAGCCCACGACGCGCCATACTGTCGCCTCGTTCCCCGCGCGGCGATCAGGAGACGGAGACGTGGCACACGACGCGACCCGGTCAGGATCCGATCGGCCGCGTCGTGTCGCGATCATCGGCGCCGGCCCGGGCGGGATCTGCACGGGGGTGCGGCTGCTCGAGGCGGGTCACGACGACTTCGTGATCCTGGAGAAGGCACCGGGCATCGGCGGCACCTGGTGGCACAACCGCTACCCCGGCGCGGAGTGCGACATCAAGTCCCATCTCTATTCGTTCTCGTTCGCGCCGAACCCGGCGTGGACACGCCCGTACGCCCGCCAGCCCGAGATCAAGGTCTACCTCGAGGAGTGCGTGCAGCGATTCGGACTCGAACCCCACCTGCGGCTGGGCACCGAGGTGAAGGCCGCGCGCTGGGACGACCACCGCGCCGTCTGGCGCCTGACCGTCGACCCGGGTGAGGAGATCGAAGCCGAGATCGTCGTGAGCGCGCTCGGCATGTTCGGCGCCCCAGTGGCCCCCGACATCCCCGGTCTCGACACGTTCGGCGGCACCGTCTTCCACTCGGCCCGCTGGGACCAGGACCACGACCTCACCGGCGAGACGGTGGCGGTGATCGGCAGCGCGGCCAGCGCGGTGCAGTTCATTCCCGAGATCGCGCCCGACGTCGGGCAGCTCTACGTGTACCAGCGTTCGGCGAACTGGGTGCTCCCCAAGGAGGACACGCCGTTCACCGCGGAGGAGCTCGGCGAGCTCGAGCGCGATCCCGCGGCGGTCGCGGAACGTCGCACCGAGATCTTCCGGACCGTCGACCCCAACCTCACGTTCGCGGATCCGGAGCGGCGAGCCGCGGCCGAGGCCGCAGGCCGGTTCAACATCGCTGTCGTCGAAGACCCCGAGCTGCAGCGCAAGCTCACGCCGACCATGCCGTTCGGGTGCAAGCGCCCATTGGCGTCGAACCTCTACTACCCGACGTTCAACCGGCCCAACGTCGAGCTGGTGGTCGAGCCCATCACCGAGATCACGTCCGATTCGGTCGTGAGCGCCGACGGTCACGGCGCGGCGCGTCGACACGATCATCCTCGCCACCGGGTTCGCGACCACGAAGTTCCTCGGCGCGCTCGACGTCGTCGGACGCGACGGGCGACACATCGACGAGGCCTGGGCGGACGGCCCGCAGGCATACCTCGGCATCACGACCACCGGGTTCCCGAACCTGTTCATGCTCTACGGCCCGAACACGAACAACGGCTCGATCATCTTCATGATCGAGTGTCAGGTCGACTACGTGATGCAGGTGCTCGAGCAGATGGACGAACGAGACCTCGCGTGGGTCGACGTCCGCGGCGACGTGATGGACGAGTACAACGCCGCGCTGCAGGACGACCTCGCCGGCGTCGAGGTCTGGCAGGCGGGCTGCAACGGCTACTACCGCGTGCCGTCGGGCCGGATCGTGACCCAGTGGCCCCACAGCATGAGCGAGTACCACGAACGGACGCAGCACGCGGATCTCGACGCGTTCGAGACTGCGTAGCGCCGCCCATGGAGTTCGGGCTGACCATCCCGCACACCGGCCGTCACGCGTCACCGGAGTGGGTGCGCGAGTACTGCGTGGCCGCCGAGGACGCCGGTTGGGACAGTCTCTGGGCCGTCGATCACCTCGTGATGCCCCACCACACCGATTCCAAGTACACCCTCGGCCACGCGCCCTCCGCCATCGGCGACGACGCGGTTTCCGGTCTTCTCTCCCCCAACTACGAGATGATGACCACGCTCACGTGGGTCGCGGGGTTCACCGAGCGGGTGAAGCTCGGGACCTCGGTGGCGGTGTTGCCGATACGGAACGCGGTGCACAACGCCGCGGCTGCTCGCCACCCTCGACGTCTACTCCGGCGGCCGCGTGCTCTACGGCGTCGGCGTCGGCTGGCTCCGCGAGGAGGCGGAAGCCATGGGCATGCCCTGGGACCACCGCGGCCGCCGGAGCGAGGAGCACATCGCGCTCCTCCGCGCGCTGTGGTGTGCCGAGGGCGACCTCGTCGAGTTCCACGGCGAGTACCACGAGATCCCGCCGATGGACCCCGAGCCGCGGCCGGTACAACGGCCGATCCCGATCCTGGTGGGCGGCCACTCCGACATTGCGCTCGAACGCGCCGGGCGCATCGGCGACGGCTGGATCGCAGCCCAGATGTCGCCCGAACGCGTCGCCGAGCACTGGCCCGAGGTGCTGGCGTCGGCCGAGCGGAACGGCCGCGACCCCGCGTCGCTGCAGCTGGTCACGAGCATCTCGGAGCGGGGCGAGATGCCGCTCGGTGACCGGCTCGCGCAGTACCGGGAGCTCGGCGTGCACCACGTGCAGCTCGATCTCCACGCCGGGGCCGGAGCCGAGACACTCGACATGATCCGCCACGTGGCCGAGAATGTGCTCCCGGCGCTGCGCGAGTGACGGGTGGAGGAGAGCGGGTGATGGGTGCCATCGGCGAACCGAAGCGGGAGATCCACATCCCGGTGACGACCCCGGCCGCACCGGTCCCGGTACCCGAGCCCGCGCCGGCTCCCGAGGTGCCCCGGCCGGCGACGCCCGAGCCCGTCGGGACCTGACGGAGGTCGCGATGGCCCTGCCGTGGGACGTCTACGCGACCCCCATCGAGGCGTTCAAGCTCGGCGCGGCTGGGCATCGAGCACGGTGAAGTGGTGCTGCGACCCGCGTTCTACCGGCAGCTGGGCGCGTCGTACGGCGCCGTCGCCCGCGCGTCGTGTCCGGTCGGCGGCCACGACGCTCCCCAGGCGGACTGCAGCTGCGGCTTCTACGCCGTCGCCGAGGAGGGGCAGCTCTGGCGGCTCGGCGCCGACGAGCCCGAGCTCGCGGTCATGGAGGTCGAGCTCGCCGGTCGCGTGATCGAGCACGACCACGGCTACCGCGCCAGCGACCAGCGCGTCCGGGCTCTCCGCGTCCACGGGGTGTGCGTGCGGTGTGGCCGGCGCGCCGAGGTGTTCGGCCAGCGTCGGTTCGGTGGTCTCGTGCCCGCGTGCGGTCGTTGCGCCCGTCGCCAGGTCGACCGACGCGCCGTGTCCGACGCGCTGGGCGTGCCGGTGCGCTTCACGACCGACGACCCACCCGCCGTCTCGCTGGCGACCCGCTTCCAGTTCGTCGCCGCGCAGATGCTGATACCCCTCCTGATCCTGCTCGTGACCGCGGTGGTCGCGCTGGCGACCAGCTCGGGGATCCCACTGGCGTGCGGGCAGCTCGGCATCGTCGTCTGGTTGGTGACGGTGCCGTCGCTGTTGGGTCGGCTGGGGGATCGGCTCGGCATCGGAGGGACCGAGGCCGTCCGCCTGCAACATCGATGGAGCCCGGTCGTCGCCGCCGTCGCCATCGGGTGCGACGTGGTCCTGACCATCGTCGTGATCGCGGCGCGGAACGTCATCGCGTACTGATCGCGGACGAAGAGCAGGAGCTGATCGCATGACCGTTCGCTACGAAGTCGACGGTCGGGTCGCGGTCATCACGATCGACCGGCCCGAGGCCCGCAACGCGGTCGACCGGCCCACCGCGGAGGCGCTGGTCGAGGCGTGCACGCGCTTCGAGGCCGACGACGAGCTCGCCGTCGCGGTGTTGACCGGTGCGGGAGGCACGTTCTGCGCGGGTGCGGATCTCAAGGCGATGACCGAAGACGGCGGCACGCGGGTGAACCGCGTGGCGATCGACGGCGACGGTCCGATGGGACCGACGCGTCGACTGCTCGCCAAGCCCGTCGTCGCCGCGGTCGAGGGCCACGCGGTCGCGGGCGGCCTGGAGCTCGCGCTGTGGTGCGATCTCCGAGTCGCGGCCGAGGACGCCGTCTTCGGGGTCTTCTGCCGCCGGTGGGGTGTGCCCCTCGTCGACGGCGGCACGGTGCGTCTCCCCCGCCTGATCGGGCAGAGCCGGGCGCTCGACCTCGTGCTCACCGGCCGGGCCGTCGGCGCCGAGGAGGCGCTCGGCATGGGACTCGTCAACCGGGTGGTCGCACCCGGCACCGCGGCGACGCCGCGGTGACGCTGGGCGACGAGCTGGCCCGCCTGCCGCAGGGCTGTCTCCGCAGTGACCGGTCGTCGCTCTACGCGCAGTGGGACCTGGCGCTCGCCGACGCGCTCGCGACCGAGACCCGGCACGGGTTGGACGTGTTGCGGTCGGGAGAGTCACTCGAGGGAGCGGCGCGCTTCGCGAACGGTTCCGGCCGCCACGGCGCAACCGCCTGACGACCGATCGGCGCGGCTCGGACGCGGCGGGCGCACTGATGGCCCAAGGTATATTTCTGATGGCCTCAGACTGTCCGTCCGGACGACGTCACCTCGAAAGGCGCCACCATGGCGACCCAGGTCGGGTTGGATCACGCAGCGGTCGTCAGGGCGGCCGCCGAGCTCGCCGACGAGCACGGGGTCCACGCCCTCACGCTCGCGGCTCTGGCCGCGCGCCTGGGAATCCGGAGCCAGTCGCTCTACGCGCACGTCGCGGGCCTCGACGGCCTCCTCCGCGACCTCGCCCTCCACTCGGTGCGCCTGCTCGGTGAGGAGCTGCGGGCGTCGGTGATCGGCCGTGCCGGCCGGGAGGCGCTCGACGCGATCGCCGACGCGTACTGGTCGTTCGCCCTCCGGCACCCCGGGCTCTACGCCGCGACGATCCGCGACCCCGGTGACGACGCCGAGCTCACCGCCGCCAACCTCGCCGCCGCCGAAGCACTCATCCGGGTGCTCCAGTCGTTCGGCCTGGACGGCACGGCCGAGGTGCACGCGCACCGGGCGGTGTGGTCCGGCATCCACGGGTTCATCACGCTCGAGCACGCGGGGGTGCTCAAGCGGCCGGCATCGGCCCGGGAGAGCTACCGACGGATGATCGCGATGTTCGGCGACGCGCTGGAACGTGACCGCTAGCGCGCAACCGGTCGCGCACACCCCACTTCGTCACCAGCACCAGCGCCTCCACGACGATCCGCGGCGACATCTTCGACCGGCCGGCGGTGCGGTCGCGGAACTCGATCGGCACCTCTTCGATGGCGCCGCCCACCCGGAGGACGCGGTAGGCCATCTCGACCTGGAACCCGTAGCCGTTTGCCCGTACGGTGTCGAGGTCGACGGAGCGGAGCGCGGCGGCGCGGTACGCGCGGTAGCCGGACGTGGGGTCGCGCGTGGGCAGCCCGAGCATCAGCTGCGCGTACCGGCAGCCGATCCGGGAGATCGCCCGACGCGCGAACGACCAGTCGGCCGAGACGCCGCCGGGCACGTAACGCGACCCGATGACGAGGTCGGCGCCGGCGTCGATCGTGCGCAACAGGATCGGCAGCACGGCGGGATCGTGCGAGAGGTCGGCGTCCATCTCGACCATCACGTCGTAGCCGCGCTCGAGACCCCACCGGAAGCCGTCCCGGTACGCCGACCCCAGCCCGCCCGGCCCGGGGCGCCGCAACACCGAGATTCCGCCCAGTTCGACGGCGACGGTGTCCGCGAGGTCGGCGGTGCCGTCGGGGCTGGCATCGTCGACCACGAGCACGTGCGCGTACGGCACCGCGGCGCGTACGCGGCGAAGCACGCGTTCGATGTTCTCGTACTCGTCGTAGGTCGGGAGCACGACGAGCGTGGCGCTCGTCTCGGGGACCGCCCACAGCCGCGGGCTCGACGGACCGTCGTCGCGGACTGTCCCGGCGGGTTCCTCGGGAACTGGTGCGTGCATCATGACCCGATGATCGACGCATCATGATGAGACCGTTGTGAGAGCCGCGTGAGCCCTCGCGGTTGCGGCTCGCGCGATCTTCAGGGCGCGAGCGCCGGCCAGAGACGCAGCGCGTTCGCACCCATCACCCGCTGGCGGTCGGCGTCGGTCAGGCCCGCGCACGCGGCGCGCCCGAGCCCGACCAGCTCGGCGTAGGAGCGGTCGTGGGTCTGGGAGTAGTCGGAACCCCACACGAGCCGGTCGGCGCCGAACGAACCGACCAGGTGCTCCACGAACGCCCGCCCGCCGGCGTCGCCCTGGGCGTCGGCGGCTTCGAGCACATGCGACGTGATCTTCAGGGAGAGCTGTTCGAACCGGGCGAGCGCGAACAGCGGGTCCGCCCCCGGGTACGGCGCGCCACCCCGCAGGTCGGGGAACCCGCAGTGGTCGAGCACCACGGCCTGGTCCGGGAACTGCTCGAGGCGACGCTCCAGCCGTGGGAGGTCGGGGGCCAGCACGGCGACGACCACGCGCAGGTCGAGCTCCCGCGCCACGCTCCAGAGCCCGTCAGTGGCCGGATCGTCGAGCCAGGTCGGCGCCGACGCGCCGATGGCGAAGAGCCGGATCCCGCTGAATCGCGGCCGTGCGGCCAGGGCACGGAGCGCCGCCGGTGCGCCGGAGTCCTCGGCGTCGACGATGCCGACGCTCACGAGCCGGTCGGGGGCCGACGCCGCCGCGTCGACCACGTAGGTGTTGTCGGTCCCGTAGGCGCCGAACGCCTGCACCAGCACCGCTCGGTCGACGCCGGCCGCGGCGGCGGTGCCCGCGAACTCCTCGACGGTGACCGGGTGCTCCCGGAACCATTGCGATCCGATGCCCGACGGCCGCAGCGGGTAGCGCGCTTCGTCGGCGGCGACGACGTGGACATGGGTGTCGACGATCATGCGATCAGGTCCCGAACGCGCTCTTCCCCATCTGCTCGCGCACGGTTACGACCGGCGGGTTCGTGAGCGTCCGGCGTTGCCAATTGGCTCCGTCGACCACGAGCGTGTGCCCCGAGATGAAGCGCGCGTACGGCGACGCGAGGAACGTGGCCGCCCACCCGAGCTCGCGCAGTTGCCCGACGCGCAGCGCGGGCTGTGCGAGATCCTTCTCACGGGTGCGCTCGAGGTTGCCCTTGATGTCGGCGGTCATGTCCTCGTGCGGGAACAAACCGGGCACGAGACCGTTCACCTGGATGCCGTACGGCGCCCACTCCACCGCGAGGGTCTCGACCATGTTCTTGACGCCAGCCTTGGCTGCCGCGCTGTGCGCGAAGCCGGGACCGCCGGTCCACGCGTACGACGCGCCGACGTTGACGATCGAACCCGGCGTTCCGGCCTCGAGGTGGCGGCGCGCGAACTCGCGAGCGCAGTAGAACGTGCCGTTGAGCGTGATGTCGACGACGGTGCGCCACGCATTCGGTGACATGTCCTCGGCCGGCACCGGAAAGTTCGCGGCCGCGTTGTTGATCAGGATCTCCGGGAGTCCGTACGCACCGATCGCGGCGTCGAACGCCGCCGCGATCTGCTCGGGGTCGCGGATGTCGCAGCCCACGGTGGTGACCGGGGCGCCCAGCGCGGCGACAGCCTCGTGGCCGGCCTCGAGGTGCTCGGGCTTGCGACTGGCGATCACGATCGCCGCACCGAGGCGCGCGAACTCGAGCGCGATCGCCTTGCCCAGCCCGGTGCCGGCGCCGGTGATGAACACCGACTGGTCGGCGAAGGTGCCGTCGGGCAACGCGCTCGTACCCGGCTCGGGTGGACCGGGCAGTCCCGGCAGTTCGGATGGGGCAGGCATGCTCAGCTCCCGGTGTAGTGCGGGGCGCGGTCCTCGGCACGGGCCGCGCGCAGCTCCACCATGTCGTCGGACTTCGCGATGAACGTCTGGGCGATCAGCTCCTCGGCCATCGACGAGCGGATCTCGGCCTCCGAGAGGTGCCGCAGCACCCGCCGGGCCATCTTCACGGTGACCGCGGGCGCGGCGGCGATCTTCTGCGCCATCTCGGCGACGGTCTCGTCGAGCGCGTCGGCCCGGACCACGCGAGAGACGATGCCGTGGGCGTAGGCCTCGTCCGCGCCCATGGGTCGGCCGGTGAGCACCAGGTCGGAGGCCACGCCGTGACCGCAGATCTGGAAGAGCCGCGCGACCCCGCCGGTATCGGGGATCACGCCGTGGTTGACCTCGGGCAACATGAACCGCGCGCCCTCGGCGGCGACGCGGACGTCACACAACAGGGCACGCTGGAACGACGCACCGATCGACCATCCTTGCATCGCCACGATCACCGGCGCGTCGATGTCGAACAGCTGGAGGATGCCCCGGTGGCCGCGGCGCATCAGCTCGTGATGCGTGAGCTCCACCTGGTCACCGCCGATGGCCGACACGTCGCGTCCCGACGAGAACGACTTCCCCTCGCCGCGCCAGATCACCGCCCGAACGTCGGGGCGTTCCTTCAGCTCCGCGAGCGCCGCGAACAGCTGCAGATCCATGTCGTCGTCGAACGCGTTGTGCTTCTCGACGTTGTCGTTCGTGATGACGGCGACCGGTCCGTCGTACTCGAGTCGCACCGCCTTGGTCATGAGATCCTCCGGAACGCGTGGGCGGGAGCGGGTGGGTCAGAACTCGGGGCCGAGCGACGCCAGGAACTCGATCGTGCGGCGCTGCGCGGCTTCGCGTTCGCCGCCGAGGCCGAGTGCCGCGGCACACAGGTCGGTGGCACCGGCGTCGGCGTACACCCGCAGCCGGGCCGCGACCTCGGCTTCGGAGCCGATGACGGCGACGTCGGTGGGCTTGGTGCCGTCGCCACCGCGGGCGAGCACGCGCTGGTAGGTCGGGATGTCGAGGTAGGCCGCGAACAGCTTGCCGGCCTGCTCGCGGCCGGCGTCGGCGTCGTCGCACACCGCCACGGGCAGGCCCACCACGACGCGCGGCGACGCCCGGCCCGCCGACTCGGCTCCGGCGACGATCCCGGGCACGATGTGCTCCCCCACCGCGCGCTCGTTGGCCCAGTACGTGATGGTGCCGTCGGCGAGCTCGCCGGCCAGTTGCAGCATCCGCGGCGCGAGCGCCGCGATCATGACCGGCGCGGGCCTCGAACCGGGCACGACGAGCATCGACGAGAAGTCGAAGAACTCGCCGTGGTGCTCCACGTGACCGGTTCCCGCGAACGCAGCCCTCAGGACTTCCACGTACTCCCGGGTGTGTCGTGCCGGTCGTTCGTAGGCGAGCCCGAACATCTTCTCGATCACGACCGGGTGCGAGGGTCCGATCCCGAGCACCAGCCGGCCGCCGGTCGCCGCCTGGGTCGACATCGCCTGCTGCGCCATCGCCAGCGGATGGCGCGGGTAGGTCGGCATGACGGCGGTGCCGAGCTCGATGCTGCCGGTCACCTGGCCCGCGAGCGCGAGCGCGGTCAGCCCGTCGAGGCTCCAGGGGATGTGCGGGACCCATCCCGTGGAGAAGCCGAGGGCTTCGGCCGCCCGGGCGTTCGCCAACAGCTCTTCGATCTCGGTCTGTGCGCCGCTGACGTCGCTGATGAACACCCCGATGCGCATCGGAGCAGCTTGTCACACCCGCGCGTTCACCCGGCCGGGGGAGGGTTGGGAGCGGCCGGCCCGGGCCGCACCACGTAGTCGTCGGCGTCGGGATCCGGTTCCATCTCCACGAAGCCCCGGGCCCGGGCGGCCTTCACGAACTGGAGGAACCCGCCGTAGCCGAAGCGCTTCTCGCTGAAGTCCGGCTGCGTCTTGCGCAGCTGCGTCTTGAGTCCCGAGAGATGGGGTGGCGCCTTCGCCGCCAGGCGCTCGACGGTCGAACGGAGCAGAGCGAAGGCCGCGTCCTCGTCGCCGGCCGCGGCCGGGAAGGTGACCTCGGGGTCTCCCTGCGCGCTCGCTTTGGAGCAGCTCGATCACGCTGCGCTCGGCGAGGTTCCGCAGGAGCTCGCCGAAGGTGCGGAAGCCGTAGTTGGCCTCGCTGAACGTCGGCTCCTTGCGCAGGATGGCGCGCTTGAGCATCGACGCCAGCACCGGACCGCTCGTGCTCCGCTCGAGGCCCGCGAGGGTACGGGTGAGCAACGCGTCGAGATCGGGCTCCTCGGTGGCGACGGTCGGCTCCGCTTCGTCGGGTGGCGGCGCCGGTTCGGCCGCGCGCGACGACTTGGGCGCCGGCGCGGCGGGAGCCGCGACGGGTCGGCTTGCCCGGCTCCACGCCTTCGAGGCGCTCGTAGAAGAGGAACTCGTCGCACGCGGCCGGGAGCAGCGCCGACGTGGAGGCCTCGATACCGATACCGATCACCCGACGGTTCAGCTCGCGGAGCTTGTGCACGAGTGGCGTGAAATCGCTGTCGCCGGTGCCGAGCACGAAGGTGGTGATGTAGTCGCGCTCGAAGGAGAGCTCGACCGCGTCGACCGCCATCTTGATGTCGGCCGCGTTCTTGCGTACCGCGCCCATGCGCTGCGGGCATCTCGATGAGCTCGACCTGGTGGCGCGTGAGCATGCGCCGGTCTTCCTCGAAGTACGACCAGTCCGCGTAGGCCTTTCGGACGACGACCCGACCCCGCTCCGCGAGCGCGTCGGCGATCGGCCGGAAGTCGAGAGCGCCCCCGAGTTGCTCGCGGCGCGCCGATCGCCAGGTTCTCGTAGTCGAGGAAGAGCGCGATGCGTTCGTCGTCACTGGTCACGAGGCGATCGTAACGTGATATGACCTGACTCCATGAACGACGCGCCTGGCGACCAGCCGAACGACAAGGTCTACATCCACGAGTTCATCGACATCATCGGCCACAACCGGGCCAACTACATGCACCACATGACCGCGAACTGGAGCCCGATCGCACAAGAGGAGCGCCACCAGCTCTGTTACGGCGTCTGGGGCGTGGTGGGCACCACACGAGGATGGCCGGAGGTCGTGAACATCTGGGAGGAAGACGGCTTCCCCGGTCTCGGCGAGTCGTTCGAGCACGAGTTCAACCATCCCAGCCTCCAGGATCCGAAGCTGGCGAAATGGTGGGCCGAGGCCGCGAACTACCGCCGCCACGGTGACGACCGCGTGCTGATCCCCGCGCCGTGGATGCCGACGATCGAGCAGCTCTGCGCCGCGGGCACCGTGGGTGAGACCTACGCACACGAACAGATCCACGTGCCCCAGGGCCAATCGCGCGATTTCCTCGAAGCGGTCGCACAGGAGGCCATCGGCGCGTACGAGCCCTTCGGGTGGCAGCTCGTCGGCGCGTGGGAGACCGCGATGGTCAACGAATCGGAATGCTTGCTCATGTGGGCGATCCCCAGCTGGGCGCAATGGGGTGAGGCCGAGCTCGCCGAGCGCACCGACCGGACGCTCGGCGGGTGGCGACGCCACACGTACGAGCTCGCCACCGATTGGCACCGCTTCCTACTCGTCGACGCACCCCTTTCACCCATGCGGACCGGTCGCCAACCCAGGCGCGACGACCGCCACGAAGGTTGGGACGAGGGCTGAGCGCGTGGCGTCGGGCACCATGGAGGGATCGGATTCGCGTGAGGACGATGACGAACAGGAGGTCGGGCGATGAGTGACCGCGAGGAAGACGGCGGACCTGCTCCCGACGAGCAGCGAGCAACGACCCGAGCTGCGCGCGAGGCGCAGGACGATTTGACCGAGCTCGTCGACGCGGAGGTGGCCGACGAGGACGAGCAGAGCGAGGACGACCTGTTCGAGCTCGACCAGAAGGAGCTCGACGAGCTCGGACTCACGCTCGACGATCCCCACCAACCCGGCGAGGAGTGACGCATCGACGTGCAGGGGGCTCGCCCGGCACGTCAAGGGTCGTCCGGGAGCAGCGGCATCGACCAGCCCCGGTCGCGGCCGAGCAACGCGGCACGGGACACCATCGCGGTCCCGAAGCGGTCGCGCACGGCGTCGAGCGCGGCGGTCGAGCGCGCTCCCCGCGACGTGGTCGAACGGCAGCGCGAGCTGCAGCACGTCGTCGTCGTCGAGGTTCGTGACGGCCACTCCGATCAAGGTCAGGCCCCGCGCCTCGATCATCGGCCGTGCGGCCAGGAGCAACCCCTGCGCCGCGTCGCGGAACGGTCGGGTCTCGGCGGTCGGCTGGGGCAACGTCCGAGATCGCGTCAGACGAGCGAAATCGTCGAAGCGCAGGCGGAGCACGACGGTGCGCCCGACCCGGCCCGCGCCGCGCAGCCGGTGCGCGATGCCGTCGACCAGACCCCCGAGGATCACGTCGAGGTCCTCGCACGGGCGCGGTCCTCGGCCGAGCGCCCGCTGCGAACCCATCGACCGTCGCCGCCTCCTGCTCTGCACCGGCCGCGGATCCCGGTGGTGCGCCAGGGCGTGCAGCTTCCGTCCCGCGGCGGGTCCGAGGATCGCGATCAGCGACTCCTCCCCGAGTTGCGCCACCTCTCCCACGGTGGAGACGCCGCGCTCGTGCAGCTTGCGGGCGGTCGCCGGGCCGACGCCCCACAGCCGCCCGACCGGGAGGGGATGCAGGAACGCGGTCTCGGCGTCGGGCGCCACGACGAGGAGACCGTCGGGCTTGGCGACACCGCTCGCCACCTTGGCGAGGAACTTGGTACGGGCGACGCCCACGGTGATGGGCAAGCCGACCCGGTCGAGCACCCGGTGGCGCAGCCGCGCCGCGATCTCCACCGGCGAACCCGCCACGCGACGGAGGCCACCGACCTCGAGGAATGCCTCGTCGATCGACAGCCCCTCCACGAGGGGGGTCGTGTCGTGGAACACCGCGAACACCGCTCGGCTGGCTTCCGAGTACGCCGTCATCCGGGGATCGACCACCACCGCGTGCGGGCACAATCGGCGAGCCTGGCCCGCACCCATCGCCGTGCGCACCCCGAACGCGCGTGCTTCGTAGCTCGCCGCCATGACCACCCCGCCGCCGACGATGACCGGCCGACCGCGCAAGCGGGGGTCGTCGCGCTGCTCGACGGACGCGAAGAACGCGTCGAGGTCGGCGTGCAGGATCGTGGCCTCCGAAGACACGAACGTATGTTCGCACATCCGCACCGGGACCGGCCTGGGCGAAGGCTTTGTATGTTATATATGACCGTGGATCTCAATCCCACCGACGAGCAGCAGTCCATCATCGAGGTGTTCGGCGCACTGGCCGATCGCGCGTGCCCGGTCGGGCAGCTGCGGACCGTCGAGCCACTCGGCTTCTCGCCCGAGCTCTGGCGGCAACTCGTCGACGTGGGCGCGCCCGGCATGGGAGTGGCGGAGTCCGACGGCGGCGGGGGCGCCGGCATCCTCGACCTGTCGCTGGCGATCGAGGCGCTCGGCCGGCGCCTGGCTCCGGCCCCGCTCACCGAGCACGCGGTCGCCGCGCGCCTCCTGACGCAGGTCGGGGCCGCACCCGATGGCGTGGTCGACGGCACCGGCATCGCCACCCTCGCGCTCCGACCGGCACCCGATCACCGCGCCCGGCTCGTACCGGCCGGGGCCGTCGCCGAGCACGTCGTCGCGCTCGACCGCGACGAGCTCGTGGTGGTGACGTCGCCTCCGGGCGAGCTCGTCGCGAACCTGGCCTCCTCGCCTCTCGCCGACCGCGCCCTCGGCGCAACCGGCCCGACCACACGATCGGTGCTCGCGTCGGGCGACGCCGCGCACGCCCTGCACGCGCGTGGCGGTGGACGAATGGCGGGTGCTCACCGCCGCCGCGCTCGTCGGCCTCGGCCTCGGTGCCCTCGACGTCGCGATCGCCTACGTGACCCAGCGCGAGCAGTTCGGCGTGCCGATCGGATCGTTCCAGAGCCTCCAACACGGCCTCGCCGACGTCGGGGTGGCGCTCGACGGCGCCCAGCTCCTCGCCCGCAAGGCCGCCTGGGCGTTCGACCGGGAGCTCCCGAACGCGCCCCAGTCGGCGGCGATGGCATTCCTCTTCGCCGCCGAGCAGGCGCAACGCACCACCGAGCGCGCACTCCACTACCACGGTGGCTACGGGTTCATGGAGGAGTACGACATCCAGCTCTTCTACCGGCGGGCCAAGGGCTGGGCCAACGTGCTCGACGAGCCGGGGCGTGAATACGCCGCGCCTCGCCGACCTCCGGTACGGCCCGGTCGAGACCGTGAGCGCCTGACGTGGACTTCACCCCCTCCGACGAGGCCGCGCAGTTCGCCGAGGAGGTGCGCGAGCTCGTCGAGACCGCGTTCACACCCGCGGTGCGCCAGCGCGCCCACGATTCGGGCACCATGCACGACTGGGGGTTGCACCGGGCGATGGCCGAGCGTGGCTGGATCGCCCAGGCGCTGCCCGAAGCGCTCGGCGGTGGCGGCCGCGGCCCGGAGGAGCTCGCAGTGCTCTTCCGCGAGCTCGAGCTGGCAGGCGCGCCCTACGACGGGCTCAGCATCTGCGCCATGCTCGCATCGGTGATCGCGCACGTCGGCAACCAGATGCAGCGGCGCGTCGTGCTCCCCAAGCTGCTCTCGGGCGAGTCGATCATCGCGCTGGGCTACTCCGAGCCCGATTCCGGTTCCGACGTCGCGGCCGCCCGCACACGCGCCGTGCGCGACGGCGAAGGCTGGCGGATCGACGGGCAGAAGATCTTCACCAGCCTGGCCGAGGAGTCCGAGTGGGTGTTCCTGCTCACGCGCACCGACCCCGATGTGCCGAAGCACCAGGGCCTCACGTTCTTCCTCGTGCCGACCTCGGCCCCCGGCTTCGAGCTGCAGCCCATCCGGACCCTGTCGGGCAAGCGCACCAACACCACCTTCTACGACGGCGTGTTCGTCGACGACGAGTGGCGCGTCGGGGAGGTGAACGGCGGTTGGCAGGTGATGCTCGTCGCGCTCTCGTTCGAACGTGGCGTCGTGGGCGGCGTGCGCGACGCGGCGCGACTCCTGACCGTCGCGGAGCAGTACCTTCCCACCGCAACACGCGACGACGGCACGCGACGCCTCGACGACCCCGATCTCCGACGTGAGCTGGCCCGCCTCGCCATCGACTGCGAGGTCGCCGACCTGTTGTCGAGCCGGGCGGTGTGGGTGGCGGCGAGCGGCCGACTGCCCGGCGTGGAGGGCGCGGCCACCAAGCTCTTCGCGTCCGAGGCGCTCGTCCGCGCCGCCGACCGCTTGCTCGATGCAGCCGGGCCGGCGGGGCTCGTGCAGTCCCACGACGTCGGCGATCTGAGCGCCTTCTTCGAGTACTGCTACCGGTTCGCGCCGGTCACCACCATCTACGGCGGTACCAGCGAGATCCAGCGCAACCTGATCGCGCAGCGCGGGCTCGGACTCCCCCGCTCGCGGTGACGGGCACGACCCGTGCCGCGCGCTGCCCGACTTCCGTCTGCCACCCGACCTCGCCGCGTTCCGCCAACGCGTGCCGCGAGTTCCTCGCCGTCGAGTTGGCGCCGGAACTGACGCACGGGCACCTCGACCGCACCGATCTGACCGGGTGGGACGAGCAGTTCGAACGGAACGTCCTCCGGCACGCGGGCGAGGCCGGGATCCTCGGCGTGAGTCTGCCGACCGAATTCGGCGGCGGCGGGCATCCTCCGAGCTGGCACGCCATGGTCGCCTTCGAGGCCGCGTACCACGACGCACCCCTGATCGACACCGCGGCTGCCCTGGTTGCCCCCACCGTGCTCGCGTTCGGTTCCGACGCGCAGCGCTCGGCGTTCCTTCCCGCCGCCATCCGCGGCACGATCACGGCCTGCATCGCCTACACCGAGGCCGGCGCGGGCAGCGACCTCTCGAACATCACGACGATCGCACGAGCCGTCGGCGACGGGTTCCTGCTGAGCGGCGAGAAGGTGCTGGTCACCGGAGCCCACAAGGCCGACTGGTGCTGCACCATTGCCCGTACCGATCACGCGTCCGGCGGGCGACACGGGCTCTCGATGTTCCTCCTCGACATGCGCACTCCCGGGATCGAGTGCGTCCGCCACCCGACCGCGAACCGCTGGACTCTCTCGACCGTCCGGTTCGACGGCGCGACCGTCAGCCGCGGACGCGCTCCTCGGCGAGCAGGATCGAGGGTGGCGCCAGCTCACCGGCGCGTTGCTCGGCGAACGATCGGGCACCGCGTGGCTGGGGTGGGCGACGCGGATCCTCGAAGCGCTGCTCACGCACTGCACGGGGACGCGCGACCGGCGACTGCGCGCCGACCTCGCCGACCTCGTGGCCCGGCTGTTCGCGGGCCTACGGCACGCGGAGCGCGTCCTCGTGCTGCAGGACCACGGGCGCGGCGCCGGTGGTCGAGGGCGCGATGAGCAAGGTCTACGCCACCGAGCTGCTCCAGAGGATCGCTCGGATCGGCGCGCAGGTGCTGGGCGCCGACGCGCTCACCGCGCCCGGCTGGTTCGGCGACGCGCTCGCCTCAGTGGTTCGCCTACGAGACGGTGGAGCGCCGGCACCCGACGCTCAGCGCCGGCGCCAACGAGATCCAACGGACGACCATCGCGCAGGTGGGGCTGGGCCTCCCGCCCGAGCCCCGGAACCAGGGGGAACGATGACGTATCGGGTCTTGGGCTGGTCGACCGGAGGAGTGGGCAAGCTGGCTATCCGGGCCATCAACCGCCGACCCGACCTGGACCTGGTCGGCGTGTGGGTGCACAGCGCGGAGAAGGACGGCATCGACGCCGGCGTGCTGGCGGGGATCGAGCCGATCGGGGTGCCCGCCACCACCGACGCCGACGCGCTGCTCGCGCTCGAGCCCGACTGCGTCTGCTACTCGGCCTCGGGCGAGTCGCTCGACGCCGGCGTCGTCCCCGACATGGTGAGGATGCTCGAAGCCGGCGTCAATGTGGTCACCGTGTCGGCGCCCGGCCTCGTGCACCCGGCGGGCTACAACCCCGAGTGGCGCAGCGCGCTCGAGACGGCGGCAGCCACGGGGAACGCGTCGTTGTACTCGTCGGGCATCGAGCCCGGGTTCGCGGGCGACCAGCTGCCGCTCACCCTGATGACGATGAGCGACACCGTGCGCTCGGTCCGTACGCAGGAGATCTTCCAGTACGACGGGTACCCCGTGGCCTTCGTGATGTTCGAGGTGTTCGGCTTCGGCAGACCGATGGAGCACCCGGCGATCATGGCCACGCCCGGTGTGCAGTCGAGCACGTGGGGTCCGCCGATCCGCATGATCGCCGACCGGCTCGGCGTCGAGCTCGACGAGATCCGCGAGACGTACGAGAAGGTGATCACGCCCGAACGTCTCGACGTCGCGGCCGGCGTCATCGAGGCCGGGACCGTCGGCGCGGTGCGCTTCGAGACGATCGGCGTCGTCGACGGCGATGACGCGATCGTGATCGAGCACGTGAACCGAATGGCGCGCGACCTCGCACCGCACTGGCCGTCGGCGGCGCGCGACGGCACATACCGGATCATGGTCGAAGGCAATCCCGACCTGACCTGCGAGCTCACGGTCGGACAGCCGTCGACCGCCAGCGACGACGGCATGGTCGCCACCACCATGCGTCTGGTCAACGCCATCCCCTACGTGTGCGAGGCACCCCCGGGCCTCGTCACGTCCCTCGACCTTCCCCTCACCACGCCGCGCCACGCCTTCACCTGACGCCCGGCCCGTCAGCGCGGCCCCTCCCGGTTCCCGGGTGTTCGCGATACCGCGCGAGCACCTTGGTATCTTGCCGACGGCACGTGCGACGGGACGCGTGCACGACACGGAGGCGTCATGCGCGGGCAGGAGACCGATCGGGGAATCTCGCGACGAGCCTTCATGGGCGCCGCCGCCGGGGCCGCCGGGGTGCTGGCGACCACACCGTGGGCCCAGGCCGCCGAGGCGTTCGTGCGCCAGGCGGCAGCGACCGACCCGGCCGGCTCGGGCCTCGACGCGATCGAGCACGTGGTCGTGGTGATGCAGGAGAACCGGTCGTTCGATCACTACTTCGGCGCGTACCCCGGCGTCCGGGGCTTCGACGACCACTCCGGCTCCCATCTCGGCGCGTTCTCGCAGCCGTGGCCCGGGGGAGACGCGGCCCATCTGCTCCCGTACAAGCTCGACCACGCGACGCTCCAGAACCAGTGCGCCGGCAACGCCGACGTCCCGATCCACAACTGGTCCCCGCAGCACGAGAGCTGGGCGCGCGGGCGCATGACCGAATTCGTGTCGACCCACTCGAAGCCGCGCAACGACGGCCCTGCGCAGGCGCCCCTCGTGATGGGCTACTACGACCGTGAGAACATCCCCCTGCAGTGGGCGCTGGCCGACGCCTTCACGATCTGCGACGGGTACCACGCGTCGGTCATCGGACCGACCATGCCCAACCGGCTCTACGCGCTCTCCGGCACGATCGACCCCGTGGGCAAGCACGGTGGTCCGGTCATCAGCACGCCCGGTGTCGCGCAGTCGCCCGACGCCGTGAACAGCGTCGACTGGCCGACGATGTTCGAGGTGCTGTCCGATCACCAGATCGGTTGGAAGGTGTACCAACCGCCGGGGACCTCGGTCGGACCCACGCAGAGCCTCAACCTCGCGATCGGCTTCAACGCGCTGCTCTACTTCAAGCAGTACCTCGCCGACCCCGCATCGGACCTGTACCGTCGTGCCTTCCTGCCCGTGTGGCCCGACGAGTTCGCCACCGACGTGGCCGCGGGCACGCTGCCACCGGTGTCCTGGGTCATCCCCACCCTGGTCGACTCGGAGCACCCGTCCGCCGCGCCGACGAACGGCGCGTCCCACGTGGCCCGTGTCCTGTCGACGCTCATGGCGAACCCCGACGTGTGGTCGAAGACCGTCGTCTTCCTGACCTACGACGAGAACGGCGGCTTCTTCGACCACGTCGCACCGCCGACGGCGCCCGTCGGAACCGCCGGGGAGTCGCTGACGGTGAAGCCGCTCCCGCAGGACGCCGGAGGTGTCGCCGGACCCATCGGCCTCGGGTTTCGCGTCCCGACCCTGGTGATCTCGCCGTTCAGCCGTGGCGGCCACGTGAATTCCGACACGTTCGACCACACGTCGCTGCTCCGCTTCCTCGAAGCCCGCTTCGGGGTGAAGGCGCCCAACCTCACCGCGTGGCGCCGCAAGACGGTCGGCGACCTCACCTCGACGCTCTCGCTCGGTTCGCGCGACCTCGCGTCGTTCGTCCCGCCCTCGCTCGTCAAGCAGCAAGCGGAGCTGGCCGACTGGTGCCCCGCCAACCAGTCCCCCGCGTCGTTGCTCGCGCCACCGCCCGTGCTGAAGATCGCGACACCCCAGAAGATGCCCGTCCAGGCGAAGGAAGCGACGGCGAACGGCTGAGCCACCGGCTCGTGCCGGTGGGTGGCGACGCGATCAGGCGGTGTTGAGCGGGCCTGCGTAGGCGGCCGCGACCGCGGCCGCGAACGCTGGGTCGGCCAGCGGATCGGGCGACTCGGGCAGCGGTACCCCCCGCGCCGCGCAGTCGGCCCGCCAGGTCGCCAGCACCTGATCGAAGGTGACGTCGTCGAGGTGCTCGTCGAACGTGCGGGCATCGTGGGCATCGTGGAAGCACTCGGCCTTCCACGAGATGCTGATGCGGATATCGTCACGGCCGAACCCGCCAAACGCGCGATCGCCCTTGGTGATCCGCCACCGCGCGTCGCCGGCCTCGAATGACAGCATCGAGTCGATGGGCACCATCTCGAAGCGCCCGTCCCCCACCACCTCGACGCGGTGGTACATGAAGTCGTTGTCGCCGACCACCGCGGTGTTCGACGGCGGTTCGATGGTGACCTCGGGGGCTGCGCCGCCGTCGGGCCAGTAGCTGAAGCCCCCGTTGGGTCCCTCGTAGTACCACGCAACCGCGGTCGCGACCTTCACCCGCCATCGCTCGAACAGCCCCGACGCGGCCATCGCGCTGACCACCCACGCCGGATACCCCGAGCGCTCGACACCGCGGAAGGTGGGGACGTCGGTGTGCTTGCGGTTCTGCGGCATCGGTGCGGTGAGGTTGGAGAACACGATGAGCGGCCGGACGATCTCGGCATCGAACACCTGCCGCGCGGCGGAGATCAGGCGCTCGTTCCCGAGGATCTCGTCGACGCCGTCGATGTGCGCCTTCCGCGAAGACACCCAGTCGCCCCGGTAGATGGGCATGGTCATCAGCTCGTCGTCGACCAGCACGCCGACGGCTTCGGGCGATCCCCGGCGCGCCGCCTCCCGGTAGGCGTCGAGCGACGCCGCGAACTCGCGCAGCATCAACACGTGCGCATAGGGACCGTTGGCCTCGCAGAGGTGCCACGCCAGCTCGGGATCGTCGAGCACGCCGGTGACGGTGACGGGCGCGCACGGAACGGTGTCGATCGTCGTCATGGGGAGACGATACCAACGCCCCGCGCGGGATCGGAGCGGATCAGTCGTACCCGGTGGGTGCGTGCGGGGCGGTGATCGGGCCGTATACCTCGACACCGCCCGGTTGGCCGGCGCGGACGGCGAGTCGTTCGTGTGCACGCCGCCGCTGCGCGATCCATGGCACGCCGAGGAGCTGTGGCACGGCATGGCGACAGGCGCGGTGCACACCGTGGCCACCGACCACTGCCCGTTCACCGTGGCCGACCGGCGTGCCGGACGCGCGCCCGTCCCGGCGCCTGGACCGACTTCACCGAGATTCCCGGCGGCCTCCACGGCATCGAGACCCGCCTCGGCCTGGTCTGGGAGGGCGTGGTCGCCGGCCGCATCACCGTGGCCGACTGGGTGCGCCTCTGCGCCGAGGCCCCGGCACGCACGTTCGGCCTCTGGCCCGCCAAGGGCAACCTGCGGCCCGGCGCCGACGCCGACGTGGTGGTGTGGAACCCCGAGCGGCGCCAGTCGCTGGCCGCGAGCGCGCTGCACATGGCCGTCGACCACTCGCCCTACGAGGAGGTCACCGTGGCGGGTTGGCCCGAAGTCGTGCTGGCGCGGGGCGACGTCGTGGCGCGCGGCGGCGAGTTCGTCGGCGAACCCGCGCGGGAGGTACGTGTCGCGCGCGCCCGGGCGACCTAGGTGAGGAGCGGCCGGCACGCGTCGAGACCATCGACCTCGATGTCGTCACGGCGGTGTGCCTCCCACCGCGGGCGCGTGAGCACCCAACGCAGCATGCGCGCCGCCTGGCCCTCCCGGACGACCGTCTCCTCGCCGTTGGCCTCGTAGCCGTTCCGCCGGCTCACCGCGGCCGACACCGGGTTGTCGGCGAACGACCCGCTGAGCGCCTCGTCGGCCCCGAGGCCGGCGAACGCGAGGTGCAACACCGCGGCCCGCATCTCGGTGCCGATGCCCCGACCTTGCTCCCGCTGCACGAGCCACGAGCCGGACTCGACCGTGCGTCGCACCGGGAAGTGCCTGGCCGAGAGCTCCTGGACGCCCATCGGCACGCCGTCCCGACTCACGACGAACGGCAGCGACCAGTCGTCGCGGCTGAGCGCGGCGCGGCGTCCCCACGCGAACTGGAGCACGCCACGCTCGAGCTCCGGCGACTCGGCGCGCGCGTCCACGGCACCGAGAACGGAATGGCCGCGGGATCGTGGATCCCTTCCGCCGCCAGAGACGCGATCGCGTGCAGGTCGTCGTCGTCGGGATAGCGAAGTTCCAGGGACGGCGTGCGGACACGAAGGTCGGCAAGGGGCCAGAAGGCGGAGCGAGCCATCCCCAATGGTCGCGCCGCGCGCGGGCCCGCGGCCACGCATTTCCTCGAATGCGTAGGATCGGCTCATGAGCGACGGTGTGATCGAGCGGTACCTGCACGCGCTGGTGGAGGGCGACTGGTCGACCTTCGCCGACTGCCTGGCCGACGACGGCTTCACCCGCGTGGGCCCCTACGGCGACACCTACGCGACGAAGGCCGACTACGTGGCGTTCCTGTCCGACCTCATGCCGACGCTGACGGGCTACGAGATGGAGGTCACGCGCGTCACGTACACCGGCGAAGGCCTGGCGTTCGCCGAGCTGTCCGAGACGGTGGAGGTCGACGGTACCGCACTGCGTACGCCGGAGTGCCTCACCTTCGAAGTCACCGACGACGGCCGCATCCGCCGCGTCGACGTCTTCACGCAGACCCGCGCACCTGTCGGCTGACGACCGGCGTCAGACGTCGGCCGCGTTGAGGTAGTTGTAGATGGTGAACCGGCTGACCCCCATGGCTTCGGCGCACCGATTCGACGGAACGCCGCAGCCCAAATGCCCCGCGGTCGTTGAGCATCTGCACCGCAGCCTGCTTGTCTTCACGCGTGAGCTCGGTCGAGCGGAGCGCCCGGAGCTCCTGCTCGACCGCGGCGATCATGCGGTCGAGCGTGCCGTGCACCCCGGGAGAGCCGCAACCCGCCGACCAGCTCCTCGTCCCAGTCGCAGCGGGATGTCGCTCGCGCGACCCGCGCCGGCCGGCCCACGAGGGTCGCGCCCAATGCCTCCGGCGACCGGTTCGAGCGCGACGAGCAGCGGGTGACGGCGGGGCACTGACCGGAGCGATCGGGCGCCGCGTGCGGGTCACGCGCCCTGGATGCGCGTGCTGATGACCCGGTGACGGTCGAGCATCTCCTCCACGCCGCATCGCGGTGAGCCGCCCGTCTTCGACGAGCACGTTGCCGTGCACGACGGTGTGCGGCGCGCCGACACCGGTCCACGAACGCAGCCACGCCTCGATCGGGTCGCTCGAGCGACGCCGGCGAACCGGACGCCTTCCAGACGGCCAGCGCACCAGATCCCCGAGCGGCGCCGGGGGTCGACCCGCCGAGCTCAGCCGGTCGCGTCCCAGGCAGCCCGCCGACCGCCCGGGTGGCCCGATTCGCCCAGCAACTCGACCGCGTCGAGGATCTTCACGTAGCCGGTACAGCGGCAGAGGTGCGACGCCCAGGTGCCGGGCCGCGGTGTCAGCGGTCGAGCCCGGCGCCCTTCTTCTCCAGCTGAGCGAGACGCGACCCGCACGAGGATCCCCGGCGTGCTAGAAGCCGCACTGCAGCGCACCGGTCGACGCGAAGGCCGCGGCCATGCGATCACGATCCGGCGGCGGCGATGCCTTCGAGGCGGTCGTGACCTCACTCCCGTGCGATGCGGTCGAGCGAGAGATTGCAGCTGACCACTGCCTTGCCGTCGACCAGCACGGTGCAACAGCCACACTGACCGGAAGGTGAACACCGTCCTTGGCCGACAGCACACCCAGTTCCTCGCGCAGCGCGGCGAGGAGGTGCGGGATGGCCGCCGTGACGCCGACCGGCGTGCCGTTGACGGTGAACTCGGTCACCCAGCCAGGTTCACGGGCCTTCAACATTTTGTCAACGCGCGCATGGTTGCCATCGTGTGAACTTGGCGCATGACATTCCGACGCGATAGCCGATCGGACACTGTCCAGGTCTTCGAACCCCGACGGGCGTCCGTGCCGCGAGCGCACCGGCACGTGGACTGCCGGCCCCCGCGCGCTTCCACCGTGGGCTCCCGCGGCTACCAGGCGACCCCGCTCGTCGACGCGCCACGCCTCGCCGACGAGCTCGGGTTGGCGCAGCTCTGGGTCAAGGCGAATCGAGCCGCTTGGGGCTGCCGTCGTTCAAGATCCTCGGCGCCTCGTGGGCGGTGTACCGGCTGCTCGTCGAACGGCTCGGCGCGGAGCCGGCGTGGGCCGACCTCGCCGGGCTGCGCGCCGCGCTCACGCCCCCGGGCCCCTGACCCTGGTCGCCGCGACCGACGGCAACCACGGCCGCGCCGTCGCGCGCATGGCCCGCCTCCTCGGATACGCGGCGCGGATCCTGGTGCCCGTCGGGCACCGCGGCAGGCGCGCATCGAAGGCATCGAGTCGGAGGGGGCCACCGTCGAGGTCGTCGCCGGCAGCTATGACGACGCGGTGGCGGCCTCGGCCCGGCTGGCGGCCGACGACGTGCTCGTGGTGTCGGACACCTCGTGGGACGGCTACGTCGACGTTCCCGCCCGCGTGATCGAGGGCTACGCCACGATCTTCGCCGAGGTCGACGAGCAACTCGGCGGGTCGGCGCCCGACCTCGTCGTGGTGCCGATGGGCGTGGGCGCGCTCGACCGCCGCGGTCGTCACCCACTTCGCGGCGCGGGCAGCGGTCGTCGCGGTCGAGCCGGTCTCGGCTGCATGCGGCCTGGCATCGGCGCGTGCCGGGGAGCCGGTGCTCGTCCCCGGCCCACACCGCTCGATCATGGCCGGGCTCAACTGCGGGACCGTGTCCCTCATCGCGTGGCCCACGGTGCTGGCCGGCGTCGACGCGTTCGTTGCGATCGACGACGCGGCCGCCGAGCGGGCCATGCGCGACCTCGCCACTCTCGACGTGGTGGCCGGCGAGACGGGCGCAGCCTCCCTGGCCGGACTCCGGGCGCTCGTGGCGGCGGCTCCCCCACCGTCCCTCGCGCTCGCCGGCGGGAACGCCCTCGTGCTCTGCACCGAGGGCGCCACCGATCCCCTCGCCTACCAACGGATCGTCGGCAAGGCCCCGCCCGGGTGACGTACGGTGAGGCCCCCAGACGACACGGCATCCAGGGGGACACCATCGTGGAGTACAACCCGTTCGCGCGCGACATCCAGACCAACCCGTACCCGGTGTACCAGTGGTTGCGCGACGAGGCACCCGTGTACCACAACGAGGAGATCGGGTTCTGGGCCCTCTCCCGCTTCGACGACGTGCTGGCCGCGCACCTCGATCCCGGCACCTTCGTGTCGGGCCACGGCGTGACCATCGAGGGCTACGACCGGGGCAACGACGTGCTCATCAGCCGCGACGAGCCGAGCCACAGCTGGCACCGGAAGCTCGTCTCGCGCCTCTTCACGCCGCGCGCGATCGCCGAGCTCGAGCCCAAGGTGCGCGCCCTCGCGGCCGGCGTCCTCGACCGGGCGCGCGACGCGGGTGAGATCGACATCGTCGCCGAGTTCTCCACCCACCTCCCGATGATGGTGATCGCCGAGATGCTCGGACTGCCGGTGGAGACGCGCGAAGAGCTGCGTCACTACTCAGATGCCATCCTCGATCGCACCGACGCCGACGACCAGGGCAACATCACCGACGCGACCCAACAGGCGATGGGCGCGATCATGGTCCTGCTCATGCAGATCGTCGACGAAAAGTCGCGCAATCTGGGCGACGACATCGCGTCGCTGCTCCTGACCGCACGCGTCCAGGACGACGAGGGCAACGAGGTGGCCCTCACGCACGAGCAGGTCGCGTACCGCCTCCTCGAGCTCACCATCGCCGGGCACGAGACCACCGCCAAGCTCATCGCCAATGGCGTCGTCGCGCTCGACTGGTACCCCGATCAGCGCGCCGAGCTGGTCGCCGACCCGTCGCTCATCCCCAACGCGGTCGAAGAGATGCTGCGCTGGGACCCGCCCTCCCACTACCAGGGCCGGTTCGTGGAACAGGACATCACCCTGCACGGGATCACGATCCCCGCCGACTCGCGGCGTGGTCCTGATCACCGGTGCGGCCAACCACGACGAGCGGGTGTTCGCCGATCCCGAATACTTCGACATCCACCGCGAGATCGAGCGGCATGTCGGCCTCGGGTTCGGCATCCACCTCTGCGTCGGGGCCGCGCTGGCCCGGCTCGAGACCCGCATCGCGTTCGAGGAGCTGCTGGCGCGCTACCCGAACTACGAGCTCAAGCAGCCGATGGTGCGGGCATACTCGAGCAACGTGCGGGGCCTCTCGAACCTGCCGCTCGCGCTCGACCCCGCCGCCTAGTCCGCGCCGCGATGCGAGCCTGGCGAGCGTTGGAGCACGGCGCGCCGCGCGACGTGCTGCACCTCGTAGACGCCGAGATCCCGACTCCCGCCGCAGGTGAGGTGCGGATCCGGGTCGATGCCGCGACACTCAACTTCAACGACATCGACGGCATCTACGGTCGCTACCGGACGGTGCCGGTCCCGGCTCCGTACACGCCGGGCATGGAGGTGCTGGGCACGGTCGAATCGGCCGGCGACGCGGTGGGCGCCGCGCTGGTCGGGGCGCGTGTCGTCGCCATCCCGAGCGGTGCGTTCGGTGGCTACGCCGAGTTCGCGGTGGCGCCTGCCACCATGACCTTCCCAATGCCCGAGGGCATCCCGCTCCCGGACGCCGCCGCCGTCCTGATGCCGTTCCATCTCGCCTCGCTCGCGCTGCACCGGCGCGCGCGGCATCGAACGGGGCGAGACGGTGCTGATCCACGCCGCCGCAGGAGGCGTGGGCTCCGCCGCGGTGCAGTTGGCCCGACACGCCGGCGCGCACGTGATCGCGCTCGCCGGCTCCGCCGAGAAGGCCCACTTCTGCGCGCAACTCGGCGCCGACGTCGCGATCGACACCGGCGCCACCGACTTCGTGGCCGCCGCGCTCGAGGCGACAGGAGGCCGCGGGGTCGACGTGGCCTTCGACACCGTCGGCGGCGACGACGACGACGCGCACGTTCGAATGCATGGCCTTCGGCGGACGGCACGTGCTCGCCGGGTTCGCGTCCGGGATCGAGGCCGAAGACGAGGGACTGGTGCCGCGCCCGGTCATCTTCGGGAACTTCTCGCTGGTCGGGGTGTGCCTGGCCTACGTGGACGATCCACTCGCGGTGAAGCAGGCCGTCGGCTCGAACTTCCTGTCCCGCACCGACGCCGAGGAGCTCCACTCGGAGATCCTCGAGCTCGTCGCGGCGAGGGGCAGTCCGCCCAGTCGTCGGACTCGACGTGCCGTTCGACGAGCTCCCGGCCGCGCTGGACGCGATGGAGCAGCGCCAGACGGTGGGGCGCATCGTGGTACGCGTCCGCGAGGAACGCTAGGAGGCGGCGTGTGCCGCCTCGTACCGCGCACGCCACTCGGCGCGGGACCGGGTCGAGGTGTCGACATCGGGTGACTGGGCCCGCAGCGCGGCGACGGTGGCATCCTTCTGGTCGATGTGCCGGAACGCGTCGTACCCGAAGAACCGGCAGGTGTTCTGCCAGGTGATCTTGTTGATGTCTTCGTCGGACGCGCCGGCGGCGTCGAGATCGGCCAGCACGACTTCGGGCGCGTCGGGCCAGATCGAGTCGGAGTGCGGGTAGTCACACTCCCAGGCGATGATGTCGATGCCGATGTCGTGACGAACCTTGAGCGCGGTCGGGTCGGTCACGTAGCAGGCGAGCGAGTGGTCGCGGAAGATGTCGCTCGGGAGCTGGTCGCCGAAGTCGTGGCCCAGCCACCGCTGGTTCTTGTAGTGCTTGTCGCACCGGTCGAGGTAGAAGGGGATCCACCCGATGCCGGCCTCCGACCACGCGATCTTGAGGTCGGGGTAGGTGCGCATCGCGCCACCCCAGAGGAGATCCTGGGCCGCGATCGCGGACACCTGCGTCGCCAGGATGATGAGGTTGTCGATCGGGCCGTCGGGCGCGCCGTTGATGGCGCTGAACCCCTGGCCGATGTGCAGGCACATCACCACCTGCTCCTCGGAGACGGCGCGGAAGAAGGGGTCCCAGTAGTCGAGGTCGTGGTAGCTGGGCAGGCCCTGGATGTGCGGCAGCTCGGGCATGGTGATCGCCCGGCAGCCCTTCGCCGCGACCCGGCGCACCTCGGCGGCGAGCGCCTCCGGATCCCACACCGGGGGGATGGCAAGCGGGATGAAGCGGTCGGGATAGGCGCCGACCCATTCGTCGATGTGCCAGTCGTTGTAGGCCTGCACCATGACCAGGGCGAGGTCCTTGTCCTGCGCGGCATGGAAGGTGCCGGCGCTGAAGCCGGCGAAGGTCGGGAAGCACATCGACGAGAGGATGCCGTTGCGGTTCATGTCGCGCACACGTTCGTGGATGTCGTAGGCGCCCGGCCGCATCTCCGCGAAGCCCACCGGGTCGAAGCCCCATTCCTCCTTCGGCCAGGTGACGACCGCGTTGAGACCCATCATGCCCGCGGTCTCGCCCTCGAACACCCACTTCTCGATGCCGTCGTCGCCCGTCACCACCTTCGGCGCCCGGTCGGCCCACTTCGCCGGTACGTGGCGTTCGAACATGTCGGCCGGCTCGACGACGTGGTCGTCGATGCTCACGAGGATCAGGTCGTCGACGTGCATGGGGTGCGTCCTCCCGGCAGCTGCGCTGGAACGGCCCACGGTATCCCGAGCGCCGGAGGAACCGGTATTCCGTGCAGCGCGCGGCTCCGCGCCTCAACGGGCACGGGAGATCCCGCCGCTCAGACGAGGCCCACGACGAGGCCGGCGAGCGCGAGGTGGTAAGAGACGATCACGGCGAGCGGCCCCCACGGGCGCACGGCCACGAAGCGGTTCTCGGCGATGAGCGAGTCGGAGACGAGGAACAGCACGGCACCCGCGACGCCCCACGCGTTCCCGCCCGCGAGCCGCGCTCGTCACCATCGCGGCGATGACCGAGACGTAGGCGACGACCGCAGGAACGAGCGCCGGGTCACCTTCGGCGCGCACCGCCCGGACGAAGCGCGCCGCCAGCGGAAACGCGACGGCCACCACCACGATCACACCAGTCGCCAGGCGCAGGGGCGTCGGCTCCTGATTGGCGAACCCAACCGTGAAGCAGACCTGTGCGATCGCGAACGACGCGAGACCGGGGATGAACGCGTCGGAGGGAAGCATCAGGAACACGTCGCCGATGACGCACGCGACGAGCGCGGCGCAGAACCATGCCCGGGCGGTACCCGAGGCCGGGTCGAGCGTCGCCGCGGTGCCGAGGAAGGCGAGCGTGACCGCTGGTTTGCAGGCGTACTCCAGGACGCGCAACTTCCACGCGACCGCGACCCAGTCGAGCGCGGCGATCGCGAGCGCGACCACCAACAGCGCCGACGACGTTCCGTTCATGTTCTCTCCCCGCGCCACAGCCTGACTCCACGTTCGACCGCCGAGGATCGGTTCGGGAGGGTCCGTGCTCGACGGAACCGAGTGACGCGCGTCGCTACAGCCCGAGCATGGTGGCCGTCTCCGCGCACGAAGCAAGGGGGCGACCGGACCGCTCGACCAGCTTCGCGGCGCGGGCGACGAGCTCCTCGTTGGTGGCCGCGTCGCCCTGGTGGTCTTCGAACCCGACCCGCAGGTGGCCACCGCGTTCCAGTGCGAGCTCCGGGAGCTCCGACGCGAAGATGTCGCCGCCGAGGACGGCGACCGACCACGGCAACGGGCACCCGTCGAGCATCGCGAGGTACGCCTCGAGCGACCGAGCCGTCGGCGGCATGCCGAACCAGAAACCACCGTTGGCCTCCGGCTCAGCACCCCCGAAGTAGAACCGGATCATCGTGCCGGGCGGGTACTTCCCGGCGCGCCAGTACGACAAGGCGGCTCGGAGGAAACCCGGCTCGAAGATGGCCAGCGTGGGGACGAGGTCGTACCGCTCGCAGAGGCTCCACTGGTACGCGATGTCGTCGCCCGAGTTCACGTACGCGAAGCGCGGACCGAGGTTCACCGAGCCCGGATCGCTCACACCGATGCGCAGCACCCCGGACTCCGCCAACGGCGCGATGTGGGAGTAGCGCTCCTCCACCGGCCCGATCCCGTTGATCGTCGGGTACAACAACGCATCGGGCCTCGCCGCGAGCACCGGATCCCAGCCTTCGCGATCAGCGCGCGGCAACCGCTCCTGCTTCACCGCCCATCACGTCGATGTGGTTGTGCACGATCGCCGCGCCGGCATCGAAGCATGCGAGTGCGGTGCCGGCGATCTCGGCGGGAAGGCGCGGAGCGTCGGGGGCGGCGCCGTTGATCGCCGCCTCGAGGATGACCGGCTGGTCGGCGGCGCGGCTCACGACGTCGCGGACGGCCGCACCACCTGGCCCGCGTTCGCAGTGTCGGTGCGCTTCCCGTCGACCTGCACCGGCGTACCGTTCACGATCACGTGCTGCATGCCGACCGGCTGGTCGGCGGTCAGTCGCTCCGCACCCCCGGGGAAGTCGCGCACGCGCCGCACCGGGCCGGGCGCGACCGTCGCCGGGTCGAACACCGCGACGTCGGCCCACGCGCCAGGACGCAGGTAGCCGCGGTCGGCGAAGCCGAAGATGTCGGCCTGCTGGCCGCTGAGCTTGCGCACCGCCTGCTCGACCGGCATCACGCCACGGTCGCGGACCCAGCCGCCGAGGAGGTCGGTCGCCTGCGGCACGTCGCAGAGCTGCCCCGCGTGTGCGCCCGCATCGGAGAGCCCGAGCGTGCTGTGCTCGTCGAGGAGCAGGTCGGCGACACCGGCCTCGTCGTCGTTGGCGATGATCGTACGCACCCGCAGCGCGAGCCCGGGCTCGTCGAGCGCCAGGTCGAGCAGGCAGTCGAGCGGCTCGACACCACGCTCGGCGGCGACGTCGGCGAGCTTGCGGTCGAGCAGGTCGGGGTGCGCCTCACTCGGCCCGAACGTGTAGGTGTCCCAGCGCAGGCCGAAGCCCCCGGCCCCCCCGAGCTTGGTCTTCATGTGCGCCGCGCCACTCGGGATCGGCGTAGGCACGCGCGCGCACCTCCACCGTCGAGTTCTGCAGCGCCGCGAACGACTCGTTGACCGCCAACGGGTAGGGCGAGTCGAGCGTGTACGTGAAGGTGAGCGGACGCGGCGTGACCTGTGGCCAGACCTCAGCGCCGCGCTCCCAGCCGGCGCGGTTCGCGTCCAGCGCCTGGCGGTGGTCCCGACCGGGCGAGGTGAGCAGCGCACCCCACGTGAACGGCACACCCACCTTCAGCTGCAGGTCGAACATGTCGGCGGGCGGGCACTGGTCGCCCGGAGCGATCGACACCACACCGCGGCCGACTTCGCTCATCGTCTCGAGCAATGCTTCGAACTCGGCCCGATCGGAGAATCGGCTGGGAACCGGCTTGCCGTCGATCCCGCGGTGGGGTGACGCGAAGCTCGTGGCGAAGCCGGCCGCGCCCGCGTCCATCGCCTCGCGCAGCACAGCTTGCATCTTCGCGGTCTCTCCGGGGGTCGCCACCCGCTCGTAGGCGTCGTCACCCATCACGAAGAGACGCAGGGCGGTGTGTCCGATGTACGCGGAGAAGTTCACGCCCACGCCGTGATCGGCTACCGACGCGAGGTACTCGGGGAACGATGCGAAGTCCCACGGGATGCCGGCCTCCAACGCGGCGACGTCCATGTCTTCCACGTTCTCGAGCGTGCGGGCGATCAGGCTCTGGTGCTCGGCGCGGCGTCGGCGCGATCGAGAACCCACAGTTGCCCGCGACCACGGTCGTGACCCCGTGGAAGCACGACGGGGTGAGCGCGGGATCCCAGAAGACCTGCGCGTCGTAATGGGTGTGGATGTCGATGAAGCCGGGCGCGACGATGCACTCCCCCGCGTCGAGCACGCGGTCGCCGTCGAGATCACGCCCAATCTCGGTGATCCGGCCCCCTCCCATCGCGACGTCGGCCCGCACGCCCGGGGCTCCGGTGCCGTCGACCACGGTCCCACCCTTGATTACCGTCTCGTTCGCCATCGTGAGCTCCTCATGGGATCCTGCGAAGGGGTGCGTCCGCTGAGCGCAATCTCTCGACAAGGCTAGATCAGGGCTCGCCCACGGCGGATTGTCCACCTCCCATCGGCGGGGTCGGGATGAAGGGCTCGGGCTGCTCGTCGATGAGTCCCCGCGACACCCAGTTGCGCTTGTCCGCCCAGACCAGCAGCGGCGGCAGGACCACGAGCGCGCTGAGCAGCGCCACCGCGACGTTCATCGCCACGATCCGCCCGAAGTCACGCAGGAGCGGTAGCGACGAGAACGACAGGACCGCGACCCCGGCGATCGCGGTCAGCCCGGACACCACGAAGGCGCGCCCCGTGCGGGACGCGGCGACTCCGATCGCCTCGCGCGGCGCGTAGCCCCGCCGGCGTTCCTCCACGTATCGCAACAGGATGAGCGACGTGAACTCCGTGCACGCGGCGACGACGAGCGGACCACCCGCCGCGGTCATCGGGCTCAACTCGATGCTGAACGCGTACGCGACGAGCGACGAGATGCCGACCGCGATCAGCACCGGCACCAGCGACAGCAGTGCACGGATGAACGAGCGCAGCCGCGCCGCGAGGAAGAGGAACACGAAGAGGATCGCGAGGTAGGTCAGCTCGATCCGGTTCGCCTCGAGGTTGTCGAGCAATCCCACGCCGACGACCGCGAGACCCGACGGCGTCGCGGTGATCCCCTGCGGCGGATGGGTGTCGGCGCGGATGCCCCGCACGACCGGCGCACGCGCCTCGAGCGAACCCGGACCGGTGCGGAAGATGATGTTGAACGCCTGACCGCCGTTGCTGACCGTCGAGCGCGCGGACGTCGCTCGGCGCGACGTCGAAGGCGTTGCGCACGTCTTCACCGCGGGGCGCGATGTCGGACCCGCCCGGCACGTCGTTGACGATGTCGCCGATCGCCGTCTCGATGCTGGAACCCGTGAGCAGCTTGTTCGGGTACTTCCGCAGCGTGTCGCGCGTGAAGTCGTGGGCAAACGTCGCGAACTCGTCGGAGAACACATTCTTGCTGGTGGCGAAGACGCCGAGCTCGCTCGAGCCTCCCGCCTGGCGCT
Source organism: uncultured Actinomycetes bacterium (assembly GCA_963750045.1). GTDB lineage: Bacteria > Actinomycetota > Acidimicrobiia > IMCC26256 > DASPTH01 > DASUAS01. Next base: position 51,967 of record CAVVPD010000002.1, read on the forward strand.
CCACCTTGTTGATGTCCTTGATGACCTGGCTGTCCTGGTTCACCCACTGCACCGGGTCGGTCTGCAGGGTGAGCTTGTCCTCGACCGCGATCCCACCGATGAAGATCCCGATGCTCGCGACTGCGAGCAGGATCGCGGCGCGGGGCGAGACGCTCCCCAGCCACACGACGAGGCGGCCGAGCGGCCCGGACCGGAAGTCGCGCCCCGTTGTCGGCGACTTGAACTCGCGGATGCCGAGGATGGCGAGCGGGAGGATGATCGAGCCGATGCAGATGGCCGCGATGCCGACCGCGAGGAGCAGTCCGAAGTCACGCAGCATCGGCACCTTGGCGAAGTGCAATGCGGCGAACGCGAAGATCGCGTCGAACGTGACAACGAGCAGCGCGGGCCCGAGGTTGCGCGCGCTCTCCTGGATCGGGTGCTCGGAGCGGTCGATCACCACCTCTTCCTCGACGCGCGCGTGCATCTGGATCGCGTAGTCGATCCCGATGCCCAACATCACGGGGAGCCCCGCGATGGTGACGATCGTGAGCGGGATCCCGAGGTAACCGGCGAGGCCGAACGCCCAGATCACCCCGACGAGCACGACGAGAAGCGGGAGGAGTCGCCACCGGACCTGGAACAGCACCAGGAGGATCAGCACCATGATCAACACCGCGATCCCGCCGAGCGTCAGCATCCCCCCGCGCAGGTAGTCGTTGATGTCCTTCAGGAGAACTGCGGCGCCGGTCGTCACCGTGGTGGCGTTGGCGAAGTGCAGCTTCGCCGCCTCCTGCTGCACCAGGGTGGCCGCCTTGCCCTCGGTCTCGATCGACGCGTTGCCGGGGAGACGGGTGACGATCTGCGCGGTGTGGTCGTCGAGGAACACCGACGACAACGCCTTCCGGACACGACCCTCGTTGTTGTAGAGCAGGAACTTCACCCATTCGGGGTTGTCGAAGGTCCGCTCGGCGGCCGGGATCGCGGTCAGTCGGCTGAGCGTCGCCACCGAGTCCTTCGCCCACGCGGCTGCCGCGGGCGAACCCGGCTTCTCCTTGGCCTGGGCCGCGAGGAGTGCTTTGGCCGCGGGGCTGTCCGTGGGGTTGCCGTCCGGACTCGAGACCAGCGAGTCGGAGAAGCGAAGGATGGTGAGCGGGCTCACGACCTCCTTCACCTGGCCGCTCGCCTCCAGGGTGTCGTGGAAGTCCCGGAGCTGTCGGGCGCCGTCACCGGTGAAGAGCTCGTCGATCGTGTGACCCGGGTCCATCGAGACGACGGTCAGCATCGCCTGCCCGCCGAACAGGCCCTGGTAGACGACGTTGTCCTTGTAGACGGCTTCGTTCGTGTTGAGGTAGCTGTCCTGGCCGGTCGCGAACTTCAGCTGTGTGATCCCGAGCCCGAGGCCGACGGTCGCCACCAGTCCGATGAGTGTGACCCAGATCGCGTGCTTCCCCAGCTGCACCGCGATGGAGGACCAGAACCGCTGCATCGAACCCCCGGTTGACGTCTTCGGGAAGCGTAGGCTCCGCGCTCATGACGCAGCTGTCGATCGGAGTCACCTCGTACGCAGCCGAAGACCCGGGCACCTGGGAGCCTCTCTTCGACGCCGCCCGCACCGCCGACCAGGCCGGTGTCGACCGCCTCGTGCTGTCCGACCACGTCGTGTTCGGCGAACGACTCGAGGAGTACGGACGCCCGGAGATCGGCGGTTCGGCCGGCGGTAAGCAGCCGACCGGTCCCGACGGCCACTGGCTGGAGCCGCTCACGACGCTCTCGGTCATCGCGGGCATGACGTCGCGGGTGCGCCTCGGCACCAACATCCTCGTCGCCGCGCTGCGGCGACCGACGGTGCTGGCCAAGACCACGTCGACCCTCGACGTGCTGTCCGGTGGCCGCCTCGATCTCGGGGTCGGCGTCGGGTGGCAGCGCGAGGAGTACGACGCCGTCGGCCTCGACTTCGACGAGCGCGGCCGACTGCTCGACCACACGCTCGAGGTCTGCCAAACGCTCTGGCGTGAGCCGCGCGCCGCCTACGACTCCCCCGAGCTGCACTTCGAGGCCACGCACATGATGCCGAAGCCCCTGCAGCCGGGCGGGGTGCCCGTCTGGATCAGCGGCACGATCAACGCGCGCGTCGTGCGGCGACTGGCCCAGTTCGGGTCGGGCTGGGTCCCGTGGGGTCCCGCCGCCGCCGATCCCGTCGCCGGCATCGCGGAGATCCGCGAGCGCCTCGCCGAGGCCGGCCGCGATCCCGCCGGGCTCCAGGTCACTGGCAACCTGTCGGTGGTCAAGGCCGCCGACGGTGGCATCGACCTCGGTCGCACGATGGAGGTCGTGCCCGCGCTGGCCGACGCCGGGCTCACCGACCTGCGCATCCGGCCCAAGCTCTCCGACGACCCCTCGGCCGCGCTCGACGAGCTGCGCGCCATCGTCACCGCCTTCCGTGCGGCCGCCGGTCGCGACGACGTCTGAAGAAGCCCGAGATGACCACCGCGTCCACGGAAGCCAAGCCCCTCGGGTTCTGGAAGATCGCCGAGGCCGATCCGGCGCACCTGGCGCTGGTCGATCCCGACGAGCGCGAGATCTCCGCCGGTGAGCTCCTCGCGTCGTGCAACCAATTGGTGCACGGGCTGCGCGCCATGGGACTGCAACCGGGCGACGCTGTCGCCATGCTGCTCCCGAACGGTGCCGAGGTGTTCGAGCTGTTCCTCGCAATCGGCCAGGCGGGCTTCTACCTGATCCCGATCAACTGGCACCTCGTGGGCCCCGAGATCGCCTACATCGTCGACGACTGCGAGGCCAAGGTGTTCGTCGCGCACGCGCGCTTCGCCGAGCACACGACGGCCGCAGCCGACGAGATCGGGTTCCCGGCCGCGGGGCGCTTCGCCGTCGGCGGTGCGATCGACGGCTTCGGCGCGTACGAGGAGCTGAAGGACGGCCAACCCACGAGCGCGCCGGCCGAGCGCCGGATGGGGTTGGTGATGAACTACACGTCGGGGACGACCGGCCGCCCCAAGGGCGTGCGGCGCAAGCTCCAGGACGTCGACCCCGAGACGGGTGGCGGCTCGTTCGGCGGCATGCTCTACCTGTTCGGGCTCCAGCCGTTCGACGACAACGTGCACATCGTCGGCTCACCGCTGTACCACACCGCGGTGCTGGTGTTCTCGGGCGCGGCGATCCACATCGGGCACACGCTCGTGGTCATGGACAAGTGGTCGCCGCAGCAGATGTTGCACCTGATCGACAAGTATCGGGTGACGAGCACGCACATGGTGCCGACGCAGTTCGTGCGGCTGCTCGGCATCCCGGAAGTCGAGCGCGCCCGGTACGACGTGTCGTCGCTGCGTCACATGGTCCACGCGGCGGCACCCTGTCCACCCGACGTGAAACGCCAGATGATCGAGTGGTGGGGCCCGGTCGTCGACGAGTACTACGCCGCGAGCGAGGGGGGCGGCACCTACGTGTTCGCCGAAGAATGGCTGGAGCACCCGGGGACCGTCGGCAGGAAGTGGCCGTTCTCCGAGGTCGTGATCCTCGACGACGACGGCAACGAGTTGGCCGCCGGGCAGATCGGCACCGTCTACATGCACATGCACACCGGAAACTTCGAGTACTTCAAGGACAAGGACAAGACCGACAAGAGCTTCCGCGGCAAGTACTTCACCGTCGGTGATGCCGGATACCTCGACGAGGACGGCTGGCTCTTCCTGTCGGACCGCAAGATCGACATGATCATCTCCGGTGGGGCCAACATCTACCCGGCGGAGATCGAGAGCGAGTTGATCATGCACCCGGAGGTCGCGGACGTCGCGGTCTTCGGCATCCCCCACGACGACTGGGGCGAAGAGGTCAAGGCGGTCGTGGAGCCGGTGGACGGGGTGGAGGGCAGCCCCCGGCTCGAGGCCGAGATCCTCGGCTGGGCGAGGACACGACTGGCCAAGTTCAAGACGCCTCGGAGCATCGACTTCACCACCGAGATGCCGCGCGACCCCAACGGCAAGCTCTACAAGCGCAAGCTGCGCGATCCCTATTGGGAGGGCCGCGAGCGCTCGATCTGAGGGGCCGAAAGCCTCTGTCGAACCGCGGGGCGAAGGCGCACACTGCGAGGCGGCCCGTCCCCGAGGAGGATCCATGCGCTCGCTGCAACTCGTCGACTGGAAGCACCCGGGCGAGATCCGGGAGATCCCCGACCCCGAGCCCGGACCGGGTGAGGTGCGGATACGGATCGGAGGCGCGGGGCTCTGCCACTCCGACCTGCACCTGATGGACGACTTCGAGCCCGGGCTCCTGCCCTGGGGGCCTCCGTTCACCCTCGGGCACGAGAACGCGGGATGGGTCGACGCGCTCGGTCCCGGCGTCCGTGGCCTCGAGGTCGGCCAGCCGGTCGCGGTCTACGGCCCATGGGGTTGCGGTCGGTGCCACCGCTGCGTACGGGGCATGGAGAACTACTGCGAGCACGCCGGCGAGCTCGGCGTGGCGGGTGGCGGCCTCGGTGCCGACGGCGGGATGGCGAAGTACATGGTCGTTCCCCATGCGCGCTACCTGGTGCCGCTGGGCGACCTCGATCCGGTCGAGGCGGCACCGCTCACCGATGCGGGGCTCACCCCGTACCACGCGGTCATGCGTTCACGACGCCTGCTCGTCGCGGGCTCGACGGCGGTCGTCATCGGCGCAGGCGGGCTCGGCCACATGGCGATCCAGATCCTGCGCGCGGTCTCTCCGGCCACGATCATCGCAGTCGACCACGACGCCTCGGCACTCGAACTCGCGCAGGACGTCGGCGCCGACCACACCCTGCTGACCGGCGACGACGCGGTCGCGCAGATCCGGGACCTGACCGGCGGCCGCGGGGCCGACGTCGTGATCGACCTGGTGGGCACCGACGCCACCTTGGCCCTCGGTGCCGCCGCCGGTCGGTCCCTCGCCGACCTCACGCTGGTCGGCATCGCGGGCGGCACGTTGCCCCTCGGCTTCTTCACCGTGCCGTACGAGCTCGCGGTCGCGACCACCTACTGGGGGTCGATCCCGGAGCTGATCGAGGTCATCGCGCTGGCGCAGGCCGGCAGGATCGCCGCGCACGTGCATCGTTGCTCGCTCGACGACGCGCCGGGAACCTACGACCAGATGCGGGCCGGCGCCCTGCGGGGACGCGCGGTGATGGTGCCCGACTGACCATGCTGCTCGACAACGCGCTGTCAACCTTCGACACATCAGTCGCGGCGCACACGGTGGTCGACGCGGCACCTGGCATGACGCTGGCCGCCGCACGAGACCTCGACTTCCTCCGGGTCCGCACTCCTCTGCTCGTCGCCGCCATGTGGGTCCGCGGGCTCCCGGCCAAACTCACCGGGCGTGAGGAAGCCGTGCCCCCCACCCTGGTCCTCAGCGAGGAGACCATGCCGGGCTGGGTCCTGCTCGGCGAACGCCCCGGTGAGGAGATCGCGTTCGGCGCCGTCGGCGTGTTCTGGCACCCGCAGATCGTGTGGCACGACGTGCCACGTGACGAGTTTGCAGCCTTCGCCGAACCGGGATTCGGCAAGATCGCCTGCAACTTCAGCGTCCGCCCCTACGGGGAGCGGTCGACGCTGCTCTCCTACGAGTGCCGCACTGCGACCACCGACGAGGAGTCGCGGCGGGCGTTCGCCCGGTACTGGCGGGTGGTCCGCCCGTTCGTCGCACACATCATGCGGGCCACCGTCGAGACGATCCGCGCCGACGTGGAGCACCCGGCGGACGCGTCACCACGGCACGCGACGAGGAACCGGCATCGACGGTGCGCACCCCTTCGATCTCCAGCATCCGGAGCTTGATCGAAACACCACCGGTCGCAGTGAAGCCGCCCGTCTTGCCGCCCGCCGCGATGACGCGATGACACGGCACGATGATGGCGAACGGATTGCGGCCCAGAGCCTGGCCCACTGCGCGCCGCGGCACCGGGCGCGCCCACTTCCGCCGCCAGCTCGCCGTACGACATGGTCTCACCCGCAGGGACCGTGCGCGCGACCTCGTAGACGCGACGGCGGAACGGCGACAGGTCGTCCATGACGACCGCGACGGTGTCGAGCGCGTTGGCCTCGCCGCGGAGCGACGTCACCATCTCGTCGATGGCGTACTGGACCGGGAGCGGCGGGCAACCGGACCGCCGCCCGTCGAACCTCTCCCGGAGGCGCGCACGCGTTTCGGCCGCTCTCGCCTCGGGGAGCTGCACGCCGACGATGCGCTCGGCGTCGTCCCACGCGACGCCGCAACGCCCGATCGACGTGTCGAACAGCGCGAAGGTGCTCACGCGACCCGGCACCTCGCGATTCGGGGGGTGGCCCTCATGCAATGATCGTGCACGCTCCCCCCGGGGCGGCGTCAAGTCGAATCGACCGAGCGGGCACGAATCGAGGGAGGTCTCGTGGCATCGAGCAGCGCACTGGGACGGAGACGGCTCGCCACCCTCGGCGGCGCGCTCGCGCTCGTCCTCGTCGCCGGTGGCCTCGTCTGGGCGTTCACCCGTGACGACTCCTCCACGGACGCCGCGGACAACGTCAGCACGACTCCAGCAGCGGCGGCGACCTCGACCACGCAGGCAGGTGCCGCGCCCGCCGTCGCCGGAGCGACGACCACCTTGACGCTCGACCCGACGCACGACTACGGCGACGAGTACGCCGACGGCCTCCTGCCGGTGGGTGACGGCAAGTACGTGACCGACGCACCGGCCGCGGGTTCCGTCTACGTCTGCCGCGCCCCGGGCGGCGGTGGCGGCGCCCAGACACGCGGTCCCTGGTTCGTCGACGACGACACCCAGTACGACCTGAACCGGAAGGTGTCGGTGGAGGGCGAGGTCCCCTGGACCGCGAGCTACTCGATGTCGGTCAGCGGCGACCGCCGGCTCGTCGCCACCGACGACCTCCCGCGCGACCACACGACGGGGATCTTCCCCGTGTCGCCGTCGGATCCCGCCTACGATTACGACCACAACCCGAACAGCATCGAGACGCTGTCGTTGCACTACGACCTCGACGCCACGCCGACCGTCGAGGCGACACCAGGGTGCATGAACGGCGAGGTCGGGGTGATGACCACCGGCGTCGCGTTGTTCGACGCCTTCGACGCCGGCGGGCGCGACGCCGGCGCCTGGGAGGTGCAGGACGGGTGCGACGGTCATCCCCAGATGAGCGGCGAGTACCACTACCACACGCTGAGCAGTTGCATCCACGACGTGTCGGTCACGACCGTGATCGGTTTCGCACTCGACGGCTTCCCCATCACGGGCCCGCAGATCGCCGAGGGCAACATCCTCACTACGAAGGATCTCGACGAGTGCCACGGGATCACGAGCACGATCGAACTCGACGGCACGTCGGTCACCATGTACCACTACGTCATGACCCAGGACTTCCCGTACTCTGCGAGCTGCTTCCGGGGAACAGCCACGCAGCCGCCGCGTCCGTAGCCACGGCCAATGGACCGGGCGAGGTGCATGACCTACCGTGCCGGGCCTATGGGAATCGAATGGCAAGGAAGCCGTGTCCTGCTGACCGGAGCATCGTCGGGCATCGGAGCCGGATTGGCCGAGGAGTTCGCCCGCCGGGGCGCCGTCGTCGCGCTCGGCGCGCGAAACGCCGACCGCCTTGCGGCGACCGCGGCGCGCTGCCGTGAGCACGGTGCCGAGGTCCACGAGCTGCTCGCCGATCTCGGGGAACCGGCTGCGGTCGACCGCCTCGCCCAGGATGCGCTCGCGGCGATGGGCGGAGTCGACGTGCTCGTGAACAACGCCGGGATCCCCAAGCGTCGCCACACCCTCGCGCTCGACGCGGCCACGGTCGACTCCGTCATGCAGGTCAACTTCCTCGCGCCGACGCGCCTCACCCTGGCGCTGCTGCCACAGATGATCGAACGCGGTGGTGGCCGCATCGTCAACGTGTCCTCCGTGGCGGCGACGCTCTCCTCACCAGGTGAAGCCGCCTACGACGCGTCGAAATCGGCGCTGTGCGTGTTCTCCGAGGCGATGGCCATCGACCTCTGGGAAACCGGTGTGAAGGTGCTCGTGGTCTATCCCGGGGTGGTCGACACGCCACTCTTCCACCTCCCTGACAACGACCCGTTCACCGCGCCCGTCGAGTTCATCACGGTCGACGAGCTGGTCGCCGCGACCTTCGGCGCGCTCGACCGCGGCGCACTGGAGGTGTACATCCCGGAGTACTTCAAGGACTTCGTCACGGGCAAGGCGAACAACGTCGAGGGATTCGTCGCCGGCTCAGCCGAGTACATCCGCCAGCAGTCGGCCGTGAGCGACTGAATGACGACCGCCCCGAGTCATCCGCTCGACGCCGTCACCCTCGACGAAGTCCGCCGCGCCGTCGAGCTGATCCGGGCCGACGGGCGCTACGAAGCCGACGCGGTCTTCGTGCACGTCCGCCTCCACGAACCCAGGAAGGACGTCGTCGTCGGCCACGAACCCGGTACGCCCGTCGACCGCGAGCTCGAAGCGCTGCTCGTCCCGCCGGGCAGGCTCGCGGCCATCGAGGTCGTGGTGTCGGTGACCGAGGGCGCGGTTCGCTCGTGGACGGTCCAGGACGGCATGCGCCCGGCGCTGCTCTTCGGTGAGTCGTTCGCGGCGATCGTCGGCGTGAAGGAGCATCCCGAGTGGCAGGCCGCGCTCCGCCGCCGGGGCATCGAGGACTTCGATCTCGTGCAGATCGATCCGTGGCCCGCCGGCTCCTTCGGCGTGGCCCACGAGGAGGGCCGGAGGATCAGTCGCTGCATCTCGTACCTGCGGGAGGAATCGACCGACAACGGGTATGCCCGCCCCATCGAAGGGGTCATCGCCTTCTTCGACTCGAGCGCCGGTGAGGTGCTCGAGGTCGTCGACCTCGGGCTCGTACCCGTGCCGACCGAGAGGGGTTCGTACCTGCCGGCCGACGTCGGCCCCGTCCGCACCGACCTGAAGCCGCTGGAGATCGTCCAACCCGAGGGCGCGAGCTTCGCCATCGAAGGAAACCGCGTGCGCTGGTCGCGCTGGTCGTTCCGCGTGACCTTCGACCCCTACGAGGGCCTCGTCCTGCACCACGTGCAGTACCACGACACCGATCGCGTGCGGCCCGTGCTGCACCGCGCGTCGGTGTCGGAGATGGTCGTGCCCTACGGCGATCCGGGGCCGATGCACGGGTGGAAGAACGCGTTCGACGCGGGCGAGTGGGGCCTCGGCCGGATGGGCAATTCGTTGAAGCTCGGCTGCGACTGCCTCGGGGTCATCCACTACTTCGACGCGGTGCTCGCCACCGAGCAGGGCGACCCGTACACGATCGAGAACGCGATCTGCCTGCACGAGGAGGACTTCGGGATCCTCTGGAAGCACCACGACATGCACGGGGGCACCGACGAGACCCGCCGCTCGCGTCGCCTCGTCGTGAGCTTCATCGCGACGGTCGGGAACTACGAGTACGGCTTCTACTGGTACTTCTACCTCGACGGCAACATCCAACTCGAGGTGAAGCTCACTGGCATCGTCTCGCCGATGGCGATCGCTCCCGGGGACCAGCCCGAGTTCGCCAACGTGATCGCACCGGGGATCGCCGCGCCGCACCACCAGCACCTCTTCTCGGCGCGCCTCGACCTCGACGTCGACGGGCCGACGAACACGGTGTACGAGGTCGAAGCCGAAACGGTACCGACGGGCCCCGAGAACCCGTGGGGCAACGCGTTCCGCCAGCGGATCACCCCGCTCGCCAACGAGCTCGCCGCGCGACGAGAGACCAACGCGTCGACGAGTCGGTCGTGGCGGGTGGTCAACGAGTCCAGCCACAACGGTCTGGGGCAGCCGGTCGGCTACAAGCTGATCCCCACGATGTCGACGCCGACGATGCTCGCCTCCCCCGAGTCGAGCGTCGGCCGCCGCGCCGGGTTCGCCCGCCACAACCTGTGGGTCACCCCGTACCGCGAGGACGAGCGCCGCGCCGCCGGGGAGTATCCGAACCAGCACGCCGGCGGCGACGGCCTGCCGCGCTGGACCGCGGCCGACCGCCCGCTCGTCGACACCGACGTGGTGCTCTGGTACACGTTCGGCGTGACGCACTTCGTGCGCCCCGAGGACTGGCCGGTGATGCCCGTGGAGTACACCGGGTTCCTGCTCTCGCCCTTCGGCTTCTTCGACCGCAACCCCGCGCTCGAGGTGGCCCCGACCAGCAGCCAGGGGAGCTGTCACGCCGGGGAGTCGGTCGCCGCTTCCGAATAGCCGTCCACCCCGACGTCGGCGCGGTTGGCGGGCCAGCCACTCCCTCGGCGACCCGACCCCACGGACGACGAGATCGCGGGTCGTCTGCGTAGCGTGCTCGTACCGGGGACCCGGGGCCATTCCACGCGAGGAGCCACGATGGACATGCCGGAGACGAGCGACGCATCGGCCGATCCGCGGCCGGGCGAGGCGGAATCCCATGACGTCGCCGAGTTGCTGCGCGTCCTCGATCTCGAGGAGCTCGACCGCGACATCTTCCGGGCCGTGAACCCCCGGAGCGACGCGCGCCGACCACGCCTGTTCGGCGGCCAGGTCGCGGCGCAGGCCGCCCGCGCCGCGAGCCTCACCGTGCCCGAGGACCGCAGCCTGCACTCGCTGCACGGCTACTTCCTCCGCGCCGGTCGCGCCGAACGGCCGACGATCCTGCACGTCGACCGTGACCGTGACGGACGCTCGTTCTCTGCCCGCCACGTCGCGGCGCGCCAGGAGGGCGAGGTCATCATGAGCCTCCTCGTGTCCTTCCACGTCGACGAGGAAGGGCACGACTTCCAACCCGTGGTCGTGGACACCGTTCCCGCGCCCGAGGAGGTGGCGCCGGCCGGTCCGGGATCCCTCCACTCCGCGATCTTCGACCTCCGGGTGCTGGGGATCGGCTCGCCGGCGGGCGCCTTCTTCCGGAGCCCGTACCGATTCTGGGCGCGCGCCCGCGCCGCGCTCCCGCCGGATCGGCTCCTGCACGCCTGCGTCCTCGCGTACCTGTCCGACATCGGGACCGGCCTGGCGAAGCTCGACGACGACCGGCCTCGCGGCGGACCGAGCCTGGACCATGCGGTGTGGTTCCATCGACCGGCCCGCATGGACGACTGGGTGCTGGTGGATCTCGTGCCCGGCGCCGCGGCCCGCGGCGCGCGTTCTACACCGGCACCGTGCACGACCGGCACGGCCTGCTCCTCGCGACCATCGCCCAGGAGCACGTGAGCCGCGACATCTCGCGCCGCTGAATTCGACTAGACCATCTGCATCACTCGCGCCGGGTCACCTGGCCGAGGTCGTCGAGCGAACGGGAGCAGCACACCATGGGCGAGGCACGCGCAGAGATCACGATCGACCGGCCGGCCGCCGAGGTCTGGGCGATCATCGGGAACTTCGGCGAGTTGACCTGGATGCCGGGCGTGGAGACGTGCGTGCTGGAGGGCGACGAACGGATCCTCGGGATGCTCGGCATGCGCATCGTCGAGCGCCAGCTCGCGCGAGACGACGAGGCACGCACCCTCACCTACGGGATCGTCGACGGCGACATGAACCCCGAGGTGCACGAGGCCACCATCACGGTGATGCCGGCGGGCAGCGGCTCGTTCGTCACCTGGGACGTGCGTACCGACGACGCCATGGTCGAGGTCATGCAGGGTGCCTACAACGGCGCCCTCGACGCGTTGAAGCACCAGCTCGAGGGCTGAGGTTCAGACCCGCTTGACCAGGGGGATCTTGTAGAGGTCGTACCAATTGGTGCTGACGGCGCGGGCCTTCGCCTCGTCGGTCATCGGCAGCGCGTCGAACGCGTCGACCGCCTTCGGGAACTTCGAGTCACCGTGCGGGTAGTCGGTGGAGAAGATCAGTCGCTCGTCGCCGAAGGTGTCGATGAAGTGGGGCACGGTCACCTCGTCGGCCTCCACCGAGATCCAGCAGTTGCGCGTGAAGTACTCCGAAGGCTTCATCGTGAGGTCCGGGGCCTCGTACCAACCGGTCCACTCGTAGTGCTCGTCGAGGCGGTACATGAACCACGGCGCCCACGAGCAGTTGCCCTCGAGGAGCGCGACCCGCAGGTCCGGGAACCGCTCGAGCACACCGCCGCCGCAGAGGCACGCGGTGACGAACTGGATGCCGAGCGGCTGGCTGAAGGTGTGCCACAGCATGAGCCGATCGAGGACCTCGAGCCCGAAGTCGGGCTTGAGATACGTCTGGCCGCCGCCGTGGAAGGCGATCGGCACGTCGAGGCGTTCGATCTCGGCCCAGAGCGGGTCGTAGGCCTCGTGGTGCCAGGGGCGCCGGTTGACGGTTGCGGGCGCGAGGAAGATCGCCTTGAAGCCGAGGTCCTCGACGCACCGGCGCGCTTCGGCCACGGCGCCGTTCACGTCGTGGGGCGCGACCATGCCCGCGCCGAACATCCGGTCGGGCGCGTGGTCGCAGAAGTCCTTCATCCAGTCGTTGTAGGCCCGGGCGATCGCAGTCGCGTAGGCGGGCTCGAGACCGTCGGCACCGATCTGGTCGACGCTGTCGATGCCGAGCACGAAGAGTCCGCGCGACGGGTACAGGACCGCCAGGTCGAGACCCTCGGCGTCCATGGCGTCGACCTGCGACTGCGCGTCCCAGCCGCGCGCTTCCGACGCGGCATAGACGTTGTCGTGTTCCTCGCGCCAACCCGTCTTGCGACCCTCGATTCGGAGCGGTCGGACACTTCCCAAGCGGAGCATGACGTTGTTCTTGACCTTGACCCGCATGTCGCGCGGCATCTCGGACAGACCGCGGGGTGCGGCGTGCGCGTATGCGGGCTCGATGTAACGCTGCCAGAGGTCCGGCGGCTCCATCACGTGGAGGTCGCTGTCGCAGATCACGTGATCACGAAGGGTCATCGCGGCAACCTGACGCGCGCCGCGTCGCACGCGCCACGAGGTACCGTGCGGCGCCGGGCTCCGATGGAGTCCCACCGTCAGGAGGCGCACATGCGAGTCGGAGTCGTCGGGCTCGGGAACATCGGCGGGCATGTCGCGGCGAATCTCGTCAGCGACGGTCACGAGGTCGTGGTGTTCGACCTGGACGCCGCGCGTGCCGGCACGATCGAGGGGCGCGCGCGGTTACGACGGTGGCCGACGTGGGCGCGGCAAGCGAGATCACCGTGTTGTCGCTCCCAACCCCCTCGGTGGTGCGCAAGGTGGCCGACGCGTGGAGCACGACCGCGGCCGCCGACGCGATCCTCGTCGACCTGTCCACCAACAGCCCGGAGGTCGTGCGCGAGCTCGGGGCGGCACTCGGCGGCTCCGGACACCATCTGGTCGAAGCGCCGCTCACCGGTGGCGCCCCCGGCGCCGAACACCGGATGCTGTCGTTCATGGTCGGCGGTGACGAAGACGCGGTGGCGCGGGTCCGACCCGTGCTCGAACCGCTCGGTCGGGCGTTCGTGCACCTCGGCCCGTTGGGGCTCGGCAACACCATGAAGCTCGTGAACAGCCTCATCGCGTTCACCACCACGTGGGTGAGCCTCGAAGGGCTCTCCCTCGCCGCGAAAATCGGGGATCCCGGTGCAGCAGGCTGTCGAGGTGCTTCGGACGAACGGCGTCGCGAACTTCTACCTCGACCGCATGGTCGAGTCGATCGACGTCCGCGACCGCCCGACCCAGTTCGCGCTCGGCCTCGCGGCGAAGGACGCCGGCCTCATCGTGGAGACCGGCCGTGCGCTCGGCGTGCCGACCCCCGCCGGTGCGGCAGTCCTCCAGGTGCTCGTGGGCGCCATCGCCGCCGGGCTGGGCGAGCGCGACTGGAGCGACCTCGTCGCCGCCGCCGAGCGTCAGGGCGACGTCGAGCTCTGCTGGTCCCCGCGCTGAAGCTGCGTCACCGACCCGCGGGAGAAGCGCCGCGAGCGACGCCAGTTCGAGCTGGGGGTCAGGTCGAGCTAGGCGTCGGTGCCGAGGACGTCGGCGGCGGCCCGGAGGGCCGCGACCGAGGCGGGGACGCCCGCGTAGACCGCCACCTGCATGAGCACCTCGACGAGCTCGTCGCGGGAGAGGCCGACGCTGAGCGCGCCCGCGAGGTGGGCACGGAGCTCCTCGAGATGACCGAGCGACGCGAGCATCGCGACCGTGATCATCGAGCGGTCCCGTACCGGGAGGCCCGGGCGCGCCCACACCATCCCGAACGCGGTCTGCTGCACGTAGTCGAAGAAGTCGGGCGCGAGCTTGGCCGCCGGGAACTGGCCGGCGGGGGCGTTCCTCGTCGCCGGCCAGAGCTGGCCCTGGATCTCCTTGCCCGCGGCGCGCAGGTCGTCGTCAGTCGCCATCATCAAGCCCTTCCGTCGGTACCGAGCAGGTTCACCGTGCAGACGCTCCCGCCACCGACGAGATGCGCGAGCGCGACGCGTGCGTCCTCGACCTGACGGCCTTCGGCCTCGCCGCGCAACTGCTGCACGCACTCGTGGATGATGGCGAGGCCCGTCGGTCCGCCAGGATGACCCCGGGCCGTGAGCCCACCGTCGGTGTTGAACGGAATACGCCCACCCGGGCCGGTCTCCCCGGCCTCGACCAGCTTGTCGCCGTCACCCTCGTCGCAGAAGCCGAGCAGCTCGTAATACTCGAGCTCCTCGTTGACGAACGCGTCATGGCAATACGCCACGCTCACGTCTCGAGGCCCGAGCCCGGCCGCCTCGTAGCACTCGAGCGCGGTGTCGCGCGTCATCGTCGACGGACCGACGACCGGCCCGACGAACGTGTGACCGCGGGCGTAGGTCTCCGACTGCAGGGCCGAAGCCAGTGGTCGCACCAGCGGTCGGTCGGGCTGCCGGGAGCGCACGATGTCGTCGCGCGCGAGGATCACGCACGCGGCCCCGTCGTCGGCCGGACAACACATCATCGTGGTGAGCGGCTGGGCGACCATGCGTGACGCCAGCACCTCCTCCGGCGTGACGACGTGGTCGGGACGCCGGTGCGACATGGGGCTGGCCGCGCCGTAGTTCCAGTTCTTGGCCGCGATCGTGGCGAAGTGCTCCCGGGTGGTCCCGCGATCGTGCATGCGCCGCTGCGCCCACATGGCGAAGTACGACGCCGGAAGGATCGGCGCGTCGATGACCTCTCGCCCGGCGCCACGGCCGCCGGTGCCCGCCATCTCCGTGAACTTGTCGAAGCAGAGCGCCATCGCCACGTCGGCCCTCCCCGACTCCACCGCCCACGCCGCCTCCCGGAACGCGACCAGACCGGTGGCCGAAGCGTTCTCGATGTGGGTGACCGGCAGGCCGGTGAGCCCCAGCTCCTTCATCGCCTTGATGCCGAGCATCGACGACGGCTGGATGTAGCCGACGAAGGCTTCGTCGACGTCGGCCAGCGTCATTCCCGCATCGTGCAGGGCCGAGAGGCCCGCGTCGCGCGCCATGTGCATCATCGGGTAGTCGCGCAACATCCCGAACCGGACCATGCCGATCCCGGCGACGGCGACGCCTTCGAACTTCAGGCCGTGTCGCATCAGTTGTCGCTTCCTTCCACGGGACGGAACCGGTAGATGACGACCTCGTCGCCGTCGTCGTTGGTGCGCAGGGTCTCGAGATCGAGATCGAGCTCCATGCCGATCTCGAAGTCATCGGGCCCACCCAGCAGGATGGCCTGGATGCGGGGGCCTTCTTCGAGGTCGACCTGCCCGACGCCGTAGCCGGGCACGTCGGCGTCCTTCTTCCCGAAGAGCGGCACGTGGCAGTACGTCCACGTCCACAGGCGTCCGCGGGTCGAGAGCTCGACGTCGTCACAACCCTCGTGGAGGCACCTCGCGCACACCGTGCGGCGCGGGAAGAACACCTCGCCACAGTCGGGGCACTTGCTCCCCAACAGGCGCGGCGGTTCCGCGGGGTCGTCGGGGATTCGGAAGTACCCCGCTTCGATGGGGACACGGGCCATGGATCCAACTTCCCTTCACCGAGGAGGCATCCGCCACGAGGATTCAGATCGCACGCTCACGACCCGCCCAATAGGGGTCGCGCAGTGTGCGCTTGTAGAGCTTGCCGTTGGGATCGCGAGGCATCGCCTCGACGAAGTCGAGGCTGCGCGGGAGCTTGTAGCGCGCCAACCGTGCCTCGCAGTGCGCGAGCAGCTCGGCGCCGAGCTCGGGGGACGGCCGGACGCCGACCGCGGGTTCCACCACCGCCTTCACCACCTCACCCCAGTCGTCGTCAGGGATCCCGAAGACGGCAGCGTCTCCCACTTCGGGGTGCGACAGCAAGACGGCCTCCACCTCGGCCGGGTAGACGTTCACGCCGCCCGACACGACCATGTCGATCTTGCGGTCGCGCAGATAGAGGAAGCCGTCGTCGTCGACCTCGCCCATGTCACCGACGGTGAAGAAGTCGCCTCGGCGGTTGGCGGCGGTCTTGTCCGGATCGCCCTTGTAGGCGAACTCCCCCATCAGCTTGAGGTACACGGTGCCGACCGTGCCCGACGGCACCTCGTCGCCGTCGTCGTCGAGGATCTTGACGTCGGCCCCGGGCCACGGCGTACCGACGGTCCCGGGATGCGCGAGCCAGTCTTGTGGCTTGGCAATGGTGCCACCGCCCTCCGACGCCCCGTAGAACTCGTAGACGACCGGCCCCAGCCATTCGAACAACCGCCACTTGAGGTCGATCGGGCACGGCGCCGCGGCGTGGATCACCTGTCGCAGCGACGACACGTCGTACTTCGCCCGCACCTCGCCGGGCAGCGCCATGAGCCGGTGCAGCTGGGTCGGCACCATCGCCACGTCGGTCACGCGGTACCGGTCGACGAGCTCGAGCGCGCGCTCGGCGTCCCACTTCTCCATGAGGACCACGGTGTGCTCGAGGTGCAACGAGAAGTAGCCGAACGAAAGCGGTGAGAGGTGGTACATCGGCGACGTGACGAGGTGCACGCCGTCGCCGCCCGGTTCGATGTCGTAGCGCGTCAGGTTGGCGCTGTAGTTCGCGACCCAGGTCTCGGGGTCGAGCTGGGGCAGATCGCGTTGCACGGCCTTGGGACGGCCGGTGGTGCCCGACGTGTACTGCATGAATTGTCCGGCGACCCGAGCTCCAGGGGTGGTGTCGGGCTGACCGCCGAGCAGGTCGTCGAGCGAGGTGAAGCCGGGAATCTCACCGATCGCGATCCTCCCCGTGACCGGGACGCCGGCGGCCTCGGCAGCCTCGTTCGCCACGTCGGCGTAGCGCGCGTCGGCGACGAGGGCGGTGGCTCCCGAGTCGGCGAGGATGTACGCGACCTCGGCGGCGGTCAGGTGGGTGTTCAGGGGGACGTACTGCCAGCCGCCCTGGAAGACGGCCAGCAGGGTCTGGAACAGCTCGGCCGAGTTCGCGGTGAGCGTCGCCACCGGATCGAAGGGCCGAACCCCGCGGGCCCGCAGCGCGTGCACCATGCGGTTGGCGCCCGCGAGGAGCTCGCCGGCCGTCCACCGACGCTCGTCGGCATCGACGAGCGCGATGCGGTCCGGCTCTTGACGCGCCGCGACCCAGAACCCTCTCGGCGCTTCCCCCACTCGACCCCCTTGGATACGGATGGCAGTCTCGCGCGGAAACCCGCGCCACACATCCCGGGGATCAGCGGATCACGAACTGCGGTAGCCAGTCGGCGGTGGCGACGAGCATGTCGTCGGTCATCGACGCGACCGCGTCGTAGTCGAGCCGGCTCGTCAAAGGATCGAGCAGCATCGCGGCGAACACGGTGTCGCGGTCGCCCGTCACCGCTGCGTCGACCGTCATCTCCTGCGACGCCGACACCCGGCGGAGGCACTCCGCCATACCGGCGGGGAGGGAGACCGCTTCGCGCCCCCGGACGCCGCCGCCGTCGACGATGCACATGCTCTCGACCGTCGCACCGAGCGGGAGATCGGCGACCTGTCCCTCGTTCGGGATGTTGAGCGGGAAGTGCCCGGGCCGGTCGAGGAGCAGGCACTGGATCACCGGCGCCACCATCTCGCCCGACGGCAGCGACTCCACCTGATCGGACGCCAGCATGGCGTCGAGTGCGGCGACGTGGGCATCCTGGTCACGCTCACGATCCGCGATCGTGGTCAGCCCGATGCCCCATCGTTCGCCCCACCGCGATTCCTCGGTGAGGAAATTCGGGAAGAACTCGACGAGGTGCCGGTCGCCCGCGCCCGGGAGCACGCCGAAACGGGAGAAGAGCTCGAGCTTCACCTGCCAGTTGTGCAGCACGTCGCCCTTGGTCCAACCGGGACCCCCGGACACCTTCTCGAAGTCGAGCCCGTCGGGCACCGCCATGGCCAGCGGTTCGTCCGCCCGTCGCGGCGCGTCTCCGAGGAGCGCCCGTAGCAGGCCGAAGGCGTCCTCCCCCGCGGCGTCCACCGCGGTCACGAACGGGAGGTGGTTCACTCCACCCACCGTGAGGGTGAGGTCGAGGAAGCCGACGTCGAGCAGGAGACTCAACAGGAACTGTGTGATCGTGACCTCGTGGCACAGCCCGACGGTCTTGAGGGGCGTCTCCCGGGTGAGCGCCCGGCAGATCGTCGTCATCGGGTTGGTGAGGTTGAGCATCCAGGCGTCGGGACAGCGCTCGCCGATGTCGTGGGCGATATCGAGGAAGACCGGGATGTTGCGGAGCGCGCGCATGATCCCGCCGGGGCCGACGCTGTCGCCGACGGGCTGGCGCACCCCGTGGCGGGCCGGGATCTCCAGGTCGTGGCGCATCGACGCGAAGCCGCCGGTCGAGATGTTGGCCACGACGAAGTCGGCGCCTTCGAGCGCGGCCCGGCGGTCGGTCTCGCCCCGCGCGGTGAGGCCGGTCCCCGCGATGCCCGCGAGGTGCTCGGCCAACGCGACCATCTTCGGCAACGGCGCAGGATCGAGGTCGTGGAGCACGATCTCGGCTTCGCGCAGCTCCGGCGTGTTGACGAAGTCGACCAGCAGCTTCGGTGTCCACTGGGAGCTTCCACCACCGATGATCGCGACACGCGGAGCCATCGTGCCCCCTTCCCGAGTCGTCACAGTACGCCGGTCGTCCCGGCCGAACCCTGAGTCGACGGGACAAACACGCCAGGCCGTTGTACCTTCTCGACCAGTCGCACAACGGGGGGGACCCAAGTGGCCAGAACACACATCAGGCAGCGATCCGCGCTGTTCGTCTGCATGATCACACTCGTCGTCGCCGCGCTCACGCTGGGTGCGAGCGGCCGCGGCGTCTCGAGCGCCACCTCGACCACCACGCAGGGCGTCACCAAGGACTCGATCAAGGTCGGCATCGCGCTCGTCGACTACAACGCGATCAAGGACTTCGTCGACTACAACCACGGCGAGCAGAAGCAGATCGCGCAGTCATACGTCGACTTCATCAACAAGAACGGCGGCATCAACGGGCGCAAGATCGTGCCCGTGTTCAAGGAGTACCCGCCGATCCCGGGGGGCAAGCCCGACCCGCTCTCGCTCTGCACCTCGTGGGCGGAGGACGACAAGGTCTTCGCCGTGCTCGGCGTCTTCATCGACTTCACCGGCCAGGGCCAGTTGTGCCTCACCAAGGAACACCACGTGATCCACATCGGCCACGAGCTCGACCAGCCGTGGATCGACGCCGCACCCGGCGGTCTCCTGCTCACCGGCGACGCGACCAAGGAAGGTGTGTCCGCCGCGCTCGTGAACCTGCTCGCTTCGACGGGCCGGCTCAAGGGCAAGACCGTTGCCGTGATCGGCGACAAGAACAACGAGAGCCGCGTCAACGACGTCATCGTTCCCGCGCTGAAGAAGGCCAAGGTCAAGACGGGATCGAGCGCGATCTTGACGATCACCGGCACCGACACCACGGCCGCCCAGGCCCAGCTCGACAGCTTCATCGAGAAGTGGAAGAGCGAGGGCGTCAACACCGTGTTCCTCGCCGGCAACAGCGTCTCGGCGAAGCAGTTCGCCGAGACCATCAAGAGCGCGCTCCCCAAGGTGCAACTCGTGACCGACACCGACACCACGCTCCAGCAGGCACGTGACGAGGCGGCGGCCGGGAAGAACCCGAACCCCTACGAGGGGCTGCTGAGCGGTACCGGTCTCACACCGAGTGAGCGTTGGGCCGACCAGAGCCCGTTGCTGAAGCAGTGCGTCGACATCTACGAGAAGGCTTCGGGCACGACGGTTCCCGGTCCCGACGACGAGAAGGTCGACAGCTCGGGCCAGAAGGTCCAGACCGACGTCGCCGTCGTCGACTTCTGCGGCGAGCTGTTCATGTTCCGCGACATCGCCAAGAAGGTCGGCCCCAACCTGACGGTGAAGAACTGGCAGAAGACCGTCGACACGTTGGGTCCGATCGCGCTCGTCCAGGACAAGTTCGCGTCGCTCTGCAAGGGCAAGTATGCCGCCGAGGACAGCTTCCGCCTGGTGGCGTACGACTCGAGCATCGGCAACACGGGCGACTGGAAGACGGTTACGCCGATCAAGGACGCCAGCGGCGGCAAGTGCGCCAAGGCCGCCGGCTGAGGCCCCCTCCGACGGGCAACGCGCCGGGTTGATCAGCCCGGCGCGTTGCTCCGCTGGATGGCTCGCTCGTCGGTCCCGAGGTACGAGGACACCACCCGGGGATCGTCCCGGATCTCGCCCGGCAGACCCTCGGCGATCACCCGACCCGCCTCCAGGCAGTAGATGCGGGAGCTGATCGACAGGATCAACGGCAGGTCGTGCTCCACCACGATCAACGTGGCGTCGAGCTCCTGCTGGACGCGGCAGGATGAGCGGACCGAACGCCTCGGCCTCGCGTTGCGCGACACCGGCCGTCGGCTCGTCGAGGCAGATGACGCGCGGTGCCACCGCGAGGACGGTCGCCAACTCGACGATCCGCCGGGTGCCGGTCGACAGCTCGGCGACGTAGCGGTCCGCGTAGCGGCCGAGGCCGAGGAAGTCGATGAGCTCGCCGGCCTCGGCGTACTTCTTGCGCTCCGGGCGGATCGACGGCACCCACAACAACGAACCCCAGAACGACGTGGACTCGCGCGCCTCGAGCGCGAAGTTGCACGGTGTCACGCACCGTGAGCTCGGGGTAGAGCTTGGCCGCCTGGAACGTGCGTCCGAGCCCGAGCCGCGCCCGCTGGTGCGCCTTCTTGCGGCCCACGTCACGGCCGAGCAGCTGCACCGTGCCCTTGGCCGGAACGTAGCCGCCGATGGCGTTCAGCAGGGTCGACTTGCCCGCCCCGTTGTTCCCGATGAGCCCGATCACTTCGCCGGGCATGGCCCGGAACTCGACGCCGTCGACCGCGGTGAGACCGCCGAATCGGACGGTGAGATGCTCGGTCGCGAGCACGGTGCCGTCGGTGTTGAGCGACGCCGGTGGAAGCGGTGTCTCACGGCGGAGCGAGGCGGGCGGCGCGGTCACGGTCTTCGTCGTGTCGACCGGACCCATCCGCTTGTCGACCCAGCGCAGGAGGGAGTCGCGGGCGTAGTAGCCGATCTGGACGAACCCGCCGGGGATGTAGAGCAGGATGATGAGCAGGCCGATGCTGGACGTGAAGAGCGGCACCAACGTGTTGCTCGGCCAGAACGCGGGCAGGCCGATCACCCACACCGCGCCCAGCACCGCGCCCGACAGGCTGCCGAGGCCGCCGATCACGACGATGGCGATGAGCCGCAGCGAGTCGTCCACCAAGAAGTAGTGCTGTTCCGCCGGCGCGAACGTCAGGTTCACCGCGCCGAGGAGCACACCACCGAGGCCGGCGATGAACCCGCCCATCGCGAACGCGAGCAACTTCGCCCGCGCCGGGGACACCGTCATGGCCGACGCCCCCAGCTCGTTCTCCCGCACCCCGATGATCATGCGCCCGATCCCGGTGCGCTTGAGGTGCCCGACGAGCAGCAGCACCAGGACGAGCACGAACAGCACGAAGTAGTAGTACGCGCGGTTGCGGTGGGTGAGCTCGAGCGGCCCCAGATCGGCGCGCGGGATCTCGATCGTGGTGCTCCCCGCGGTGAAGATCGGCCGGCTGAAGATGTACGCCTGCGCCGCGATCGCGAACGCCAACGTGCTGATGGCCAGCAGCAGGCCCCGGACCCGTAGGGCCCCGACGCCGACGATGACGGCGACGAGGCTCGCGAAGCTCGCACCGAGGAGCAGCGCCCACGGGAACGAGATGGCGGGCAGTCCCCCGTCGAGGAACCGGGTCTCGTGCCACCCGATGTTGAACGAGAGACCCCGGATGAGCGCGCCGGCCGTGGAGCGCGCCCAACCCGGCGAACGCCATCTGGCCGAGCGACAGCTGACCGCCCCAGCCGGTGAGCACGACGACCGAGATCGCGCAGAGGGCGAAGGCGACGATGATCGCCCAGGTCTGGTGACGCTCCGACTTGTCGGAGAGGAGGGGAAGGATCACCGCCGCGAGCAGCGCCATCAGCGCGACGAATTGGGGCAAGCGTTTGACCCACCAGACGCTCCGCAGCCGTTCGGGGACGGCCGTGATCCGCGGCGCGAACTGGAAGCTCTCGTCGGCGGATCCGGCGTCGTGGCGACTGACCCGGGCGACCAGCACGAGCACCGCGAGGAAGAGCACGAACTGGACCAGCCCGGTATCCGACGTGTAGTTGAAGAACAGCACCCGATCGAGGATCCCGATCGCGACCGCGCCGAGCGCGGCACGGGGAAACGACACCATGCCCCCGATGAGCGCGGCGGCCATCCCCCGCAGGAGCGTGTCGGGGCCGATGTGCACGAGATCGGCCGACGTCTGGTCCGTGGCCGTGAGCAGGATCGCCACGGCGCCGAGGAAGCCGGCGATCGCCCAGACCCCGGTCGACACCATCTTCGGGTTGATGCCCGTCATGCGGGCGAGGTCGGCGTTCGACGACGCGGCGCGCACCGCGTCGCCGAACGCGGTGTGACCCAGCGTCCACCACAGGCCGACGGTGATGATCGGCACGACGATGAGGACGAGCAGCTGGCTGGCGGACACCTCGATGCCGAGGCCCGGGTACCAGGTACCCGTGAACGGCAACGGGAATTGGGTCGACAACGAACCGGTGCGGTAGTCGGGGAGCGAGAGGGTGATCGCCTCGCACAGCTGGGCGACACCGATGGTGGCGACCAACACGATGACACGCGGCGACTTGAACAGCCGGCGGATCACCGCCAGCTCCACGAGCACACCGGTGAGCGTGCCGATTGCGAGGGCGGCGAAGAGGGACGGCCAATACGGCCAGTGGTGCACACCGACCATGACCGCGAACAGCGCGGCCGCGGGGATGCCGATGCTCCCGACCGCGAAGTTGATGACGCGCGACGACCGGTAGACGAGCACGATGCCCATCGCCACGAGCGCGGTGATGAGGCCGCCGATGACGCCCTTGAACACCAGGTTCCAGGTGACGACGGTGGCGAGCGTCATCAGCCGCCCTCGGTCCCGAAGAACACCGCTCGGGCGAGGTCGCCCCGCTCCATCAGGCCGTCGGTCGACCCCTCGAAGCGGACCTGACCCTTCTCGAGGAAGATGGCGCGGTCGGCCAGCGCGATGGCGACGTTGAGCGACTGCTCCACGATGATCATGGTCTGGCCCCGCGCCTTGAGCTCTTCCACGACCTCGAGGAGGCGCTGCACGACGAGCGGCGCCAGACCGAGCGACAGCTCGTCGATCATCAGCAGCTCGGGCTCGTGGATGAGGACGCGCCCGAGCGCCAACATCTGCTGTTGCCCACCCGACATGCTCGCGGCGATCTGCTTGCGGTTCGACGCCAGCTCGGGGAAGAGGTCGTAGACGCCGGTCATGCGCGCGGCCACCTGGGTGCGGCTCTCGGCGTTCAGGCGGGCGCTCACCGCGAGGTTCTGGTCGACCGTGAGGTTCCCGAACACCCCGTGCCCGCCTGGCAGCTGCATGATGCTGAGGTACTTCGCCCGCATCTCCGGCGACACGTAGGTGATGTTCTGCCCGTTGAGCCGCACCACCCCCCGTTCGGGGACGGCGAGGCCGCTGATCACGCGCAGCGCGGTCGACTTGCCGGCGCCGTTGGTCCCCAACAGAGCGACGGTCTCTCCCTTGCGCACCTCGAAGTCGACCCCGAAGAGCACCTGGACCGGACCGTACGAGAAGTCGATGTTGGCGATCTGGAGGAGCGGAACGTCCTCCTTGTTGACGAATCGGCGTTGGTGTTCGTCCTTCTCCTCGAGGAGCTCCTCGACCACCAACGACAGGTCGTTGCGGATGAACCGGGCACCGTTCATCAGCAACGCGCCGCCGATGATCGCGCTGGGCACGCCGAGCGCGATCACGGTGCCCCGCACGCCGATGGCGTCGGTGAGGAACCCCGACACCAAACCGCCCATGAACCCACCGACGAAGAAGATGTAGAGCGTCGACATCGCCGTCCCCATGCCGCGCAGGCGGTAGGGCACGACCGCCTGGAGCACCGGACCGACCATCGCGAACGCCGAGGTGGTCAGCACCGCCTGCGGAACCTTGAGGATCCAGAACCAGGTGCTGCTGTGCACGCTGAACTGGAACGGCGTGAGCAGCGCCGACGGCAGGATCAGCGCGCCGACGAGCGCCAGCGCCTTCGCGGGGTCCTGGCGGTACTTCCGGTCGAAGTAGCGACCCACGAGGGGCAGGATCGGGAGCGCCGCGATCCCCGAGAGGCTCAGGATCAACCCGCGGTGGAGCACGTTCGTCACGTGCAGGGTGTCGTCGAGATAGAGCGACTCGAGCGCGGGCTGGCTGAAGAGCCCGAACCCGAGCGCGCAGAACCCCACCAGCACCGTGCGGATGGTGCGGATGCGCTTGATCCGCGCGAACGCGGCCTCCATCGAGATCGGTGCCGGCTGCTCGTCTTCGATGAGCTCGCCGAGCACGTCCTGCTTCTCGAACTGGCCGCGAGGCGGTTCTTTCATGAAGAAGGCCAGGATCGCCACCAGGACGACCGGGATCCCGAGCAGGAACCAGGCCCAGCGCCACCCCTCGGTCCCCCCCGCCCACGTCGCGATCGCGGCGCAGACGACCGGGCTGGCAAGCCCGATGCCGTGGGCGCCCATGTTCATCACCGCCGACATCCGGGCGCGGATCCCGATCGGGTAGTTGTCGGCGATCAGCGACTGGTGCACCGGGATGCTGTTCGCCTTGGCGATGCCGGTCGCGAACCGCGTCCAGAAGAGCATGAACGCGCTGATCGCCAACCCGGACGCGAACACGAAGCCGCCGAAGGCGAGGCTGGCCCAGCCGACGATGGGTACCCGCTTGACCCGGTCGGCGAGCCACCCCATCGGCACCGCGCCGAGAACGAAGAACGCCGATGACGCCGTCGCGATGAACACGATCGTGCCCGAGCTGATCCCGAAGGTCTTGCGGATCTCGGGGGCGAGCACGTTGATGGCAGCGCCCTCGAGCTCGTCGAACGAGAGCAGCAGGAGAAGGACGACGAACATGAGCTTGCCGCCGACCTTGAACGCGTCGTGGAACGACACCGGCTCCGAGTTGACGCCCGGCAGCAGGTCGTCGGGAAAGATGACCTGCTCGCGCGAGCGCTTCTGCGCGATCTCGCGGGCGTCCTCCTCGTCGAGCACGGTCGCGGCGAGAGAAGCCGCCGAGGGGTCGCCCTGGTGCACGTCCTCCAACTCGGTCCCCCCAGACCCACGCCATGCCGAAAACGACTCCGGGTGGGCGGGAGCGTACCGGTTCCGCCGCGGAGCGCGACAGTTGATCTGGGTATTGTCGTCATGTGGCCGCAACGGAGCTGGCTGAAGCCGCGCGGGTGTTCGCCGAGCTCGGGTGGGTGGTCGTGGACGCGCTCTCGCGCGAGGAGCAGGCGCAACTCGGCGGCTGGGTCGACGACCTCGCGGCGCGGCACGACGGCGACGGCGGCCTCCTGCAGCACTTCGAAGGGACCGACGCGGGGCCGCTGTTGTGCCGCAGCGAGAACTTCGTGCCGGTGCACGCGGGGCTGCAACGGATGTTGTGCTCGGGCACGCTGGTGGAAGTCGCCGGCGCACTCCTCGGTGAGCCGGCGGTGCTCTACAAGGAGAAGGTGAACTACAAGCTCGCGGGTGGCGCCGGCTACTCAGCGCACCAGGACGCGCCCGCCTACCCCATGATCGACACCCACGTCTCGGCGATGATCGCGGTCGACGACTCCGACGACGCGAACGGCGGACTCGAGCTCGTGTCGGGGTGCTTCGACCGGCTCCTGCCGACCGACGAGCGGGGATGCATCACCCCCGCCGTCGCCGACACCCTCGACTGGCGGGGAGTGCCCCTCCAGGCCGGCCAGACGCTGTGGTTCCACAGCCGCACACCGCACCGGAGTAGCTCGAACCGGTCCTCCACCCCGCGGCGAGCGATCTACCCGACCTACAACGCGGCGAGGGAGGGCGACCTGCGCGCCGCGTACTACGAGGCGAAACGGGCTGCCTTCGCGGCTACCCCACCGGGCGAGCGCGCCCGCGTCTCGCTCATCGGCGACTTCGAAGGGCGGCCGGCATGAGGGTGGTCTTCACGGTGCTCGACGCGCTCCCGGCGCGTCACGTGGGCGACGACCACACACCGGTGCTGGCCGAGCTGGCCCGCGCCGCCGGTGGCGCGCCGGGCCGGGCCCGTTCCGTGATGACCTCGGCCACCTATCCCAACCACGCGACCTTCGCCACCGGCGCGGCGCCGCGAGACCACGGCATCGTGACGAACTGGGTACCCGAGACCGGCCGCGTCGTGCCGGCCTGGCAGCACGGACCGCGCGTCCCGACCATCTTCGACGCCTGCCGGGAAGCCCGGCGCTCGACCGCAGCGGTCTTCAGCGACCAGTACCTCGTCGGTGTGATGGGGGCGCACGTCGCCGATGACCACTGGCCCCCCGATGGTGTCCCACCCGGAGACGCGCGGCTCGACGCCCACGGGTACGTCGAGGATCGCGACACGTTCGTCGAGCTGGGTCTTGCACTGGACGCCGGGCCCGATCTCGTCGTCTGCCAGCTCAACGCGCCCGACACCGCGGCCCACGTGTTCGGGCCCGACAGCGAGGGTGCGCTCGCGAGCTACCGCGCCACCGACACGTTGCTCGCCGAGATGCAGGAGCACGTGGCGTGGGACGACACGGTGTGGATCATCGTCTCCGACCACGACCAGGAGCCCGTCGGCGTACGCGAGCCGATCGACCTGCGACCCGAATTCAACCGGCGCGGGCTCGAGCTCTTCGCGCTCCCGGAAGGCAGCGCGTCGGTGGTGTGCGGTGACGGCGCCCATGCCGCGCGGTCGTGGCTGGCCTCGGTTGAAGGCGTCGAGGGCACCGCGCCGTTCCACGCCGTCGACCCGGAGCTCGAGTGCTGTCTCGTGTGGTCGGAACCCGGGCGCGCCTTCGGCTTCGCGGGGACCCCCACCGAGCTCGGGACTCACGGCGGACCGCGCTCACGCACCCAGGTTGCGGTGGTGACGGGAGGTCACCCAGTGGTCGAATCGCTGGCGGGCACGATCGCGTCGATCCCGTTGAGCGCCGCCGACTGGGCTCCGACCATCGCCACGCTCCTCGACGTCGACTTCCCCCGGGCCACGGGCCGCACCCTGCTCGGATGACGCCCCCTCCCACGGCGAGCATGTGTCGATCGAGGGGCTCCTGCGACACCGCGACGACACATGTTCGTGGGGGGGGTTCAGCGGTTGGTGGCGACCTGTTCCACTGGCGCCCGCCACGTCTCGAGACCGGGCACGACCGCGCCGCGGACCTTGGCTGCGTCGTCGGCGCGCCGGAGCGCGACGAGATCGTCGAGGCCGGGCGACGCGGCGAACCGGTCGGCCTCCTCGGTGGTCATCACGCCGCCCTGGAACCCGAGCGTCGTCTCGCTGCGGACCGAGAGCACGGCGCGGTACCGGGGATCCGTGGCGAGGAGGTAGCGCTTCGCGGCGACGTGACCGCCGACGAGAGACGCCACCCGGGAGCCGAGGAGGCGCTCGACCAGGATGCGGCCGTCGACGTCGTGGGCGGCGTCGAGCCGCAGCGCCCACCCCGTTGCACACCGCTCGAGCCACCCGAGATCGTGGACCAGGCCCGCGACCTGCAGCTCGACGTCCAGGGGGCGCGCGATGCGGAGCAGCGCGGCGCACTGCAGCGAGTGGTCGAGGATCGACAGCCCACCTTCGTCGTCGGCGTCGCGCGACGCGGCCAACGCTCCGAACAGCTCGTCGACGGTGGTGAACCCCTCGGGCAACCGACTCGCCTCAGATCGCGTCCACGCGGTTCGACGTGAGGGGTGGGAGCCCCGCGAGCGACCGCGCCACCGCGCAGCGCCAGCGCCGCCAGCGTCATGGTGGGGCCGTAGCCGGTCGACGTCGGGAACACCGACGAGTCGGTGATCACGACGTTGTCGACGTCCCACAGTCGCTGCCATGGATCACAGACGGACCGACGCGGGTCGTCACCCATCCGGGCGGTACCCATCCAGTGTCGCGACATCGGCTCGAGGTCCGGAGCGATGGTGCCGGGCGTCCCGGGTGACGTCACCCACGAGGTCCCGTGCGCGCCCGTGCCCCGGAGGACCGCTTCGAGCCGCGGTGCCCAGTGGTGCGAGCACGCGACGTCATGGGCGTGGGGCTGGTAGGTGACGCGCCCCGCCGGCAGACCCCACACGTCACGCACGCCGGCGTCGAGGTCGACGCGGTTCGTGACCTGCGGCAGGTCCTCGCCCTGCATCGTGAACGCGACCATCTTGTCGCGCGTCGGCGAGTCGGCCATCAGCTCGCTGTGTCCGGGGCCCGCCGGCAGGTGGAGCGCCTCCATGATCGGGTGCCCGCTCCCACCGTGCTCGACGATCCCGCCGCGCAGATAGGGCAGGCCGGCGGCGCGCGCCGCCGCCTCCGCCGCCGCGTCGCCGACGATCGGGTCGTCCATGAGATGCGTGACGTCGCGACCCCTGTACGCGTGCAACCGGAACGGGAAGAAGCCGAGGACGATGGTCTGGAGGTGGAACATCAGGAACCGGCCCACCAGATCCGACGAGTTGCCGATGCCGCTGCGCAGGAGGAGCCGCGGCGTCTCGAACGCCCCGCACACGACCACCACCGCGTCGGCCGTGACCGTCTGCTCGACGCCGTCGGCGTCGAGATACCGCACGCCCCGACTCGCGCGTGCCGCTGCCGTCCACCAAGATCTCGAGGGCCAGGCTCTCGGGCCGGATCTCGCAGTGACCGCTCAGCAGCGCCCGGCGCAACATGGCGATCGGGTCGCCCTTGGCGTCGATCGGGCAGCCGTAGAAGGAGCAGAAGCCGCAGTTGTTGCAGGCCGGCCGTCCGTCGTACGGGACGCTGTTGGCGCCGGTGGGGGCGCGGTAGGGGTGGTAGCCGAGCGTCTCGGCGGCCGGGACGGTGAGCGTGGTGAGGAACATGTCGGCACCGGGCGCCATGGGGTACGGCGCGCTGCGCCACGCCGCGAACGGATTGGCGGTGTGGTCGCCCGCCACGCCGACGAGACGCTCGGCGTCCGCGTAGTACGGCTCCATCTCGTCGTAGTCGACGGGCCAGTCGGCGACGTCGGCGCCCTCCACGGGCCCGAGCTCCGACGCGAGCCGGAAGTCGACCTCGCGGTAGCGCGGGAGCTTGCCGTCGGCGTGGTACCCGGCGCCGCCCACCGTCGACGGCATGTTGTTGACGTCGCCGGTGAAGCTTCGTTCACCGTCCGCGGCCGAACGGCGGTACGTGCGGGGCTCGAGCAGGGGGTCGGGCCCGAGGAAGTGCCGGCGGTGGAACTTGATCTCGTCGTTCGAGAGGTGACCAAGGCTCGCGAACGGTGGCTCCAGCGCGAGGAGGTGGTTGCGACCCTTCTCCAGGATGCACACCGACTTCCCCGCCCCGCTGAGCACGTCGGCCGCGGTCGCCCCGCCCGGGCCGGAACCGACGACCACCACGTCGAAGTCAGGCACCGGTCACCTCGTCGTCGCTCCAGCCCCGCGGCTGGACGTCGCCGGCGTACCCGATGGCGCGCCAACCGGCGAGCCCACGGTTCCCTCCGTACTCGGGCGCGCCGTAGCTGGCTTCGCACGCGTGCTCGAACAGGAGCCGACGCAGCTCGGGGACGCGTGCGAGGGCCGCGTCCTGCTGGTCGGCCGTGAGCCCGGGGAAGTCCTCCCCGAGCTGCGCGATGCCTTCCCGGTAGACCTCCTGCCACCCGCGCACGGGGCCGTTCCACTCACGGTCGGGCATCCCGCGCGACCCTTCGAGACGTGTGCGCCACGCGAGCTCCTCGATCTGCGACAGCGCGAGGAACTGCTCGAAGCCCGCCTCACCTCCGTGCCGGCCGGAGTACGGGCCTCCGGCCCAGATCCGGGGTGGGTCGAAGGCGAAGGCGCCCAGCGTGAGATCGACGTAGTCGGCCACGCCCGCGGCGGCGGCGCCGGGGAATTCGCCGTGCGCGCAGAGCAACCGATCCGCGGCGCGCGCGACGACGTCGAACTCGTGCTCGGTGAGGAAGTACAACGCCACGGCAGGACCCTACGACGCGCCGGAGGCTTCGGCGAGCGACCGCGGCGCGAGACGTGCCACGATGGAGCGTTCGCGCTCAGCACCTCCGCTCGAAGGGGATCCATGGCCGACGACTACGGACCGGGGACCTTCTTCCCCGAGGTGTTCCAGAACGGGGTCCCCGACATCCAACCTGCGCTCCACGCGCTCCTGGGCGGACCCCGCGTGGTACGCCAGGAAGACGGCCGCGTTCGCGATCCTGCACATGGACGACGCGCTCGAGGTCACGAAACGGCGCGACGTGCACTCGATGAACCCCGAGCTGATCGAGCTCGCCGGCGCGTTCATGGGCGCGGGCCGGCCGCTCATCCCGCTGATGCTCGACGGCGACGAGCACACCAAGTATCGGAAGCTGCTCGATCCCCTCTTCGCGCCCAGAGTCGTCGCGCAGCTCGCCACGCGTGTCCGGCAGCTCGCCGACGAGCTCATCGACGCCTTCGTGGGCGACGGTCGGGTCGATCTCTATGCCGGGTTCTGCGAGCCGTTGCCGTCGATGGTGTTCCTCACGTTGCTCGGCCTGCCCCTCGACGACCTCGACTTCCTGATCTGGTTCAAGAACGGCATCATCCGGCCCACGGACGACGACCATCGCGTCCAGGCCAACACGAAGATGATCGAGTACCTGTACGCGGAGCTCGACCGGCGCGCCGCGCGGCGAGCCGGGCGACGACCTCATCGGCGGCTTCATCACCGCCGAGGTCGACGGCCAGACGCTCACGCGCGAAGACGTGATCGACATCACCTTCCTCCTGGTGCTGGCCGGCCTGGACACCGTTGCCGCTTCGTTGTCGTGCATCGTCGACTGGCTCGCCCGCCACCCCGACCAGCGGCAACGACTGCTGGACGATCCCGCCGTCCTCCCGGCCGCGATCGAGGAGTTGATGCGGTTCGAGACCCCCGTCGTCGCGGGGGGCCGGTACGCGACCGCCGACTTCGAGCTCGGCGGCGAGCTGATCAAGGCCGGCGACGAGATCACGGTGTGCTGGGCGGCCGCCAACCTCGACGACGACGGTTTCGGCCATCCGCTCCAGGTCGACTTCGACCGGGTGGCCAAACGCCACATCGCCTTCGCCAGCGGCTTCCACCGCTGCCTCGGTTCCCACCTCGCGCGGATGGAGCTCACGGTGATCCTCACCGCGCTCCACGAACGGATCCCCGACTACGCGCTCGATCCGGATCGGCCACCGGTGTACAACAACACCGCGATCCGTACCGTCGATCCGCTGCCGCTGGTGTTCACCCCGCGGTGACGCGGTCCAGGAACGGCAACAGCACCGCGAGGTAGGCGTCGGGATCACGACTCCAGAGATCGTGGCCGGCATCGGGGAGCACCACCATCTCCACCGACGGCAACGAAGCCTGCCATCGCGCCGCGAGCTCGTCACCGATCAGGGCGCTCTTGCGCCCGCCGCGGATCACCAAGACCGCGCATTGCAGCTCCGTGAGGCGGTCCCACAACGGGACCTCGCGGCTCTCGGCGAACACGCTGCGCACCGCATGCTCGGGCATCCGCTCCGAGATCGGTACCCCGCGGATCTTCTGCCGCGAGCTGCTGGTCGGCGATCTCCGCGGGCAAGCCGACGTGCCGCGCGAAGTAGTCGCCGATCACGAGGCCGCGCGTCTCGGCCGGGTAGGTGAGCGCGTACCCGAGGGCGTACGACGAGCCGCGGGAGAACGCGACGAGCACCGGACGGTCGAGCGACCTCGCCTCGACCACGGCCCGGAGGTCGCCGATGTGGTCCTCCCACGTGTAGCCGGCGTCGGGCGCGTCGCTCCCACCGCGACCGCGCACGTCGACGATGACGACGCGCCGGTCGCCCAGCCCGTCGAACAGCCAGGTGTACTCCTCCGCGGCCTCGCCCATCCCCGGCACCACGAGCACTGCGGGCATGGACCCGTCGAGGTGCCCGCTGTCGAGCGCGTGGATCCGCACTCCGTCGTTCTCGACGAACACCGATGTGGGGTCGATGCCGGCGGTGTCGGGTCGGGTCACGGCGGCCGAGCGTACCTTCACGCGTCGCGGGCGCGCCGAGTGAGCTGCACGATGACCCGCTCGAGCCGCTGGTAGTCGAAGTCCGCGTCGTCGGCCTGGTCGATGGTGCGGGCGAAGGCGAGGTCGAGGCGAGGGCAGTACGTCGATTCGCTGCCCCAATACCCGGGATGGCTGTAGCAGCGTTCCCCCGCCACGTCGAGCGCGAACAACCCCATCGCTGCACCAGCCTTGCGGCCGGGTCCGGACACCTTTTCCATCGTCGCGAGCGAGTGCGGGTCGTCGAACACCTTCCCGCGGAACAGCGCACGCGAGAACTTCGTGAGGTCGGCCACGGTCGAGACGAGCCCTCCGCCTCCGTAGAGGTCGTGCGACGCGTCGAGCCCGATGTTGTCGAACGTGTCGTAGTACTGGTGCGCGCGGGGACCCGCACCGGGAGGCATCGGTTCGAGCTGCTCCCAGTACGTGTCGGTCAGCCCGATCCGGTCGAAGTGCAGGAGGCCACGGACCGCAGCGGCCAGCGACTCCCCCGTCGCGCGTTCGAGGATCTCGCCGAGGAGCACGTAGCCGGTGTCGGAGTAGTGGTACGTCGCGCCCGGCTTCGCCACCGGTCGGCCGTGCTCCATGGCGAAGCGCAACTGCTCGGCGGGCGTCCAGTGATGACCCGGGTCGGTCTCGTTGATGTGGTCGTACTCGTCCGTGGTCGCGTAGTCGAACAGACCTGCGGTGTGCTGCAGCAGCTGCCTGACGGTGATGCGTCCCGGGTCGTAGCCGCCCGATTCCAGCACCGACCGCGACTCCGGGGACAGGTACCGCGCGATGGGCGCGTCGAGCTCGACCTTGCCCGTCTCGACGAGGCGCAGCACGGCCGCCGCCACGAACGTCTTGGTGATGCTCGCGACGCGGAAGGGCGTGTCAGGCTCGAGCGGGGTGCCGCCCGCGACGTCGGCACGACCGACGGCCACCGCGAGGTGCAGCCCGGGCGCGCTGACTGCTGCCGCCTCGCCCGGGATGGCGGGATCCTGCCGGAGATCGGCCTCGAGGCCCGCTCGCAACGCCCGGCGGGCGCTGCCGGTCGCGGGATCGGCGGCAACGCCGCGGGGTGCGAGCAGCACCAGACCGGTGAATGCGGCGATCACGGCCCCACGCGGGGTCAGCGGTAGGCGCCGCCCCATGCGGGCCCTCCGGCGACGTACTCGCACATCTCGATCCCCTGACCGTCGGGATCGATCACGAAGAACATGTGCACGCCGAAGACCTCGACCGGTGGCCCCGAGACCGGCACGCCGCGCGCGACGAGAGCGTGGTGGGCAGCGTGGGCGTCGGCCACCTCCATCGACAGGACCCGCAGCCCCAACCCCGACGACGCCGCGACGTCCGGGATGAAGTTGAAATGCATGAGCTCGACCCGGAGCGAGCCGATGCGCCCACCGCACGCCTGCCCCGACGCACCGGGAACGCCGGTGAGGGCTTCGAACGCCTCCCCCTCCATGCGCTCGTCGAAGAGCTGCTCCCACCCGAAGACGTCGCGGTAGAAGGCGATCGACCGATCCATGTCGGAGACCGCGATCGACACGTGCGAGACGTCCTTGATCACGATGGCGCCGTCGTCCATCTCGCGAGCCTCCCATACCGCGGCTGGTTCCTCGTGCCGGCCACCGTCAGTCTCATAGTCTCTGACTATGAGACTTGAGATCTCTCGCCGCGCCGACCTCGCGGTGCGGGCGCTGCTCACGCTCTCCCTGCACGACGACCGGGTGAAGGCCGGCGAGCTCGCCCGGGCGCTCGAGACCACGAGCGGGTTCGTCCCCCAGATCGTCGGGCCGTTGGTCAAGCGGGGATGGGTGCGCTCGGAGCCCGGTCCCCGTGGCGGGTACTCGGCGGCGGTCGCGCTCGACCGGATGACCGTGCTCGACGTCATCGAGGCCGTCGACGGCCCGACCGACGTCGGGCGTTGCGTCGTCGCCGACCGTGCCTGCGGCGGCGCACCACACTGCGCGCTCCACCTCGCCTGGGGTCGAGCCCGCGCCGAGCTGCTCGAAGAGCTCGGGAGCGTTTCGCTCGCGCACCTCGCGTCCGGCGGTGTGCGGTGAACGGGACCACCGTCGCGCCCTCGTCGCGATCCACCTGGCGGGCCGTCGCGCTCCCCTCCGAGCACGGCGGCTGGGGCCTCACCCTCGAACCGGCCCTGCTCGGACTCCTCGTGGCGCCGTCGCTCGCGGGCGCCGCCATCGGTGTGGTGGCGTTCCTCGGGTTCCTCGCGCGGACGCCGGTGAAGATCGTCCTCGTCGACCGTCGTCGTGGCCGTCGACTCGACCGCACGCGGGTCGCCGGTCGGTTCGCGATGGTGGAGCTCATCCTGCTCGTGGCGCTCGTCGCGGTCGCCGTCGCATCGGCGGGCGCCGAGTGGCTGATCCCGATCGCGGCGGCGATGCCGTTCTTCGCCGTCGAGTTGTGGTTCGACGCGCGGAGCCGGAGCCGGCGCCTCGTGCCCGAGCTGTGCGGCGCGATCGGAATCTCGGGCTTCGTCGCCGCGATCGTGGTCGCCGGCGGCGATTCCGTGTCGTTCGCGATCGCGCTGTGGTGTGTGCTCGCGGCGCGCGCGGGTCGCGTCGGTCGCGTTCGCGCGGGGTCAGGTGCTCCGCCTGCACCACGGAACCACCTCGACCACCACCAGCGACGTCGCACAGGTGGCGGGCCTCGCGATCGCGATGGTCGCCTGGGCCGTCGACCACAGCGTTGCGGGCGGATCCGTCTGCGTGCTCGCGGTGGTCGTCGCCCAGTTCGCGTGGAGCCGCGGTCCGGTGCGTCCGGCGAAGGTCGTCGGGATCTGGCAGATGGTGTTCGGCCTCATCGTCGTCGCCGGCGCCACGATCGGGGTGCTCGTCGGATGATCGATGAGGTCGTCCATGCACATCGCCAGGCCCCGGAAGACTAGGTCCGGCGGTGGCAGACGTGCCCTTCGATCGCATAGACCTGCGGCACGACGATCCCGCACCAGGAGAGCACCATGGACGACGCCACGAACACGCCGGCGGCCGCTGCCGGCACCATCGACATCGGCGGTGACCTGACCGTCCGCCGGATGGGCTTCGGCGCGATGCGGATCACCGGCAAGGGCATCTGGGGCGAGCCACCCGATCGCGACGAAGCGAAGGCGGTCCTGCGACGGGCGGTCGAGCTCGGCGTGAACTTCATCGACACGGCCGACTCCTACGGCCCCGACGTCAGCGAGCAGCTGATCGCCGAGGCGCTCGCGCCCTATCCCGACGACTTGGTGATCGCGACGAAGGGCGGCCTGGTGCGCACCGGCCCGGGAGAGTGGCCGTCGAATGCGCATCCGGACCACCTGAAGCAGGCCTGCGAAGGCAGCCTGCAGCGTCTCGGCCTCGATGAGATCCCGCTCTACCAGCTCCACCGGCCCGATCCGTCGGTGCCGTACGAGGAATCGGTGGGCGCCCTCGTCGAGCTGAAGGAGCAGGGCAAGATCCGCCACATCGGGCTCTCGAACGTGAACGAAGGCCAGCTGCGCGTCGCCCAACGACTGACGCCGATCGTGTCGATCCAGAACCGCTACAACTTCGCCGACCGCGGCTCCGAGTCGCTCGTCGACCTGTGCGAGCAGGAACGCATCGCGTTCCTGCCCTGGGCGCCCATCCAGGACGCGACGCGGCACTCTCCGCTCCAGGAGGTGGCGTCACGCCACCGCGTGACCACGACCCAGGTCGTGCTGGCGTGGCTCCTCGCCCGGTCGCCGGCGATGTTGCCGATCCCCGGCACCGGTTCGGTCCCCCACGTCGAGGAGAACACGGCGGCGGCGAGCATCCGTCTCGACGCAGGGGAGGTCGCCGCGCTCAGCGGGTGATGATCGCTGGGTGGCCCGGACGGTCTTCCGGCGCGACGAGCACGCAGTGCGTGCCCTGATAGATGGTCGGCATGCACTTGTTGCAGTGGACACAGAGCCCGTCCGAGTGATCCCCGGCGCGCCACCGCTGGAGGAGATCGGGTTCGCGGAGCAGCGCCCGGCCGATGGCGACGTACTGGAACCCCTCGGCCAGCGCGCGTTGCGCCGTCTCGAGTCGGTTCACGCCACCGAGGAGCACGAGCGGCATGGACAGCGCGTCGCGGAACTGTCGCGCCTCGGGGAGGAAGTACGCCTCTTCGAACGGGTACGACGGCAGGAATCGCTTTCCCATGAGCTTGAACCCGGTGCGCAACGGTTGCGGGAACGCCGCCGCCATCTCCTCGATGGGGGCGTCGCCGCGGAACAGGTACATGGGATTCTTCAACGAGCTGCCGCCGGTCAGCTCGATGGCGTCGAGCGCGCCGTCCAGTTCGAGCAGACGCGCGGCGGCGATGCTCTCGTTGAGCCAGATGCCGCCGGGGTATCCGTCGATCATGTTGAGTTTGGCCAGCACGGCGAGAGAGCTGCCCACCGCCGAACGGACCTCGCGCACGATCTGGCGCGGGAACTCGGCTCGGTGCTCGATGCTCCCACCCCAGCGGTCGCTGCGCTTGTTCAACGCCGGGCTGAGGAACGCGCTCGGCAGGTAGTTGTGCCCGAGATGGACCTCGACCGCGTCGAACCCCGCTTCTTGGAGCAACGCCGCGGCGCGTCCGAAATCGGCCGTGATCCGCGCGATGTCGGCGTCGGTGGCCGCCTTGGTGAACTTCATCGCGATCGGGCTGAACTGCCGCGACGGCGCGAGGCCCTGGTGGCCCGTGCCCGCCGCCACCGGTCCGGCGTGGCCGATCTGCGCGGAGATCGCGGCGCCCTCGGCGTGCACCGCGTCGGCCAACCGGCGGAGCCCGGGCACCGCTTCGGGCCGCACGACGATCTCGGCCGGCGCGCCCTGGCCGTCGGGCGACACCGCGAGATACGCCACGGTCGTCATCGCGATCCCGCCCGCCGCCATCACCCGATGGAAGTCGATCAACCGATCGCTCACCAGGTTGTCCTCCGCCATCCCCTCGAACGTCGCGGCCTTGACGAAGTGGTTCCGGAGCGCGACCGGTCCGATGGTGGTGGGCTGGAACGGGTCGTTAGACGTCATGGCGCTCCTCCGCGGCGAGGCGACGTGTGGTGACCACGGTCAACCTACGGCCTAGAACCCGACCACGCTTCGCTGCTGCAGGCGAGCATGATGGGTGGAAGTGAACTACATGAGGCGGGACCCGACACCGCGGAAGCGTGTCACGCTCGTCGTCGGGGCCCTCGTGGTGGTCGGCGTCACCGCGTCGGCGTTGTTCCTCGGCGGTGCATTCGACACGAGCGGGTCGAGCGGGTCGAGCGGGTCGAGCCCGTCTCCGGAAGTCGCGGGAGGATCGGGCCCGGCCTCGACAAACGCCACGACCACGACGATCCCGTCACTCGCCGACTTCCTGGTCCCCGTCCCACGTCCCGGTGACCTACGGACGTCGGCCGACGCCGATGCCCTGCCCGCCGACTACCAGCCACCGCCGACCGACGAGATCGACGAGGTCGCGTACGGACCGCTGCCCCGCCAGCATTTCCAGCTGCTCCTGCCGCGTGGTCATGTCGCGAGCGACAAGATCCCAATCCTCGTCTACCTCCACTCCGGGGGTTGGATCGCCGGCAACGAGCCCGCCTTTCCCGAGGTGCTGAGGCGCCAGGTCACCCGGGCGGGCATCGCAGTCGCCTCGGTCGACTACCGCCCCGTCACCATCGACGCCAACGGCGTCGGGATCGACACGTTCCCCGCCGCCGACTACGACACCGATCGCGCGGTGCGGTTCCTGAAGGCGAACGCCGCGCGCTGGGGACTCGACCCCGACCACATGATCCTCGCCGGCGCGTCGGCGGGCGGGCAGCTCGCGACGCTGGCCGCGGTCGCTCCCGGGGTGTTCGCCGACCCGACGTTGCCGCCGAACCTCGCCGCCGTCTCACCGACCGTGATCGGCGTGCTCGACATGGTCGGCCCATCCGACTTCTCGAACTTCGCCGACGCCGGGGGCTGGGCGCCCGGGATCATGACCGCGTACCTCGGCTGCCGGCTCGGGGACCCGGCGTCGTGTCCCTCCGCGACGATCGGCGCCGCCAGCCCGGTGAGCTACCTCGACGCGGGCGACCCACCCGCCTACCTCATCTACGGCTCGCGGGACGGGCTGGTCGTCCCCGCGACCCAGGGAACGCCACTCGCGTACGCGTGGGCGCGTGCCCGCAACGACTTCGCTCGTCCGCCCGCCCAGCGGGGGGTCCGCTACGAGATCACGAGCGGGGACCACAACATCACCCCCGACATCCAGAACGTGCGCGCGCTCGAGCAGTGGCTCGACGGGGTGCTCGCAGGCACGATCCGCTGACGCGCGGGCAGCCGGGCAGCGACGTCGCGCCCGCGACGCCACCGGCAGGAGATGCTCGCGTCAGGTGGTGATGCCGAAACGGGAGAGGCCGAACGCGCGGATGGCGTTGCCGCGCAGCAACTGGTACGTCTCTGCGTCGTCCAAGCCGGCCTCTCGGCAGATCGTGTCTGCCACCGCGGCCGAGTCGGGGAAGGTGCTGTCGGCGTGGGGGTAGTCGGTCTCGAAGCAGATCTGTCTCATGCCGATCCGGTCGCGGCACTCGAGACCGGTCTCGTCGTCGAAGATGCAGCCGATCACGCGGTCGCGGATGTACGACGTCGGCGGGTCGGGAAGGCTCGTCCCGAAGGAGTTGTCGGAACGCTCGCGCCACAGCTTGTCGGCCCGCTCGAACACGTACGGCATCCACCCCACCTGGCCCTCCGAGTACGCGAGGGTGAGGCTCGGGTACCGGGCGAGGGTCCCGGAGAACACGAAGTCGAGGAGTGATCCCATCGCGTTCTGGAAGGTGAGGACCGAGCTGATGATGAACGGAGCGTCGGGAGTCGTGCCCGGCATTCGCGACGACGAGCCGATGTGCATGCACAGCACCGACTCGGTCTCCTGGCATGCCGCGAACACGGGGTCCCAATCGCCCGAGTGCACCGACGGGAGACCGAGGGCGTGCGGATTCTCGCTGAAGGTCACCGCGTGGCTGCCCTTGTCCGCGCACCGGCGGATTTCCCCCGCCGCCAAGGTCGCGTCCCACAGGGGAACCATCGTCACCGGGATCAGGTGCCCGACCGCCTCGCCGGCGCACCACTCGTCGATCATCCAGTCGTTGTAGGCGCGGACGCACTCGACCGCGAGGTTCTTGTCGTCGCGCTCCATGAAGGTCTGGCCGCAGAAGCGGGGCAGCGTGTTCGGAAAGCACATCGACGCGTCGACGTGGTTGGCGTCCATGTCGGCCAGCCGCGCCGAACGCTCGTAGCAGCCCGGGCGCAGCTCGTCGTAGGTGGTGACGCCGAACTCCAACGTGTCGAATCCCGCGGCGGCGCTGAGCATCATGAGCGGCGAGCGAACCCCGTCGTAGTGCCACACGTCGGCCCAACCCTCACCGGCGCCGGAAACGGTCGTGCCCTCGTCGACCCGTTCCCGGACCACGTGGGGTATCCGGTCGCCGTACTTCGCGGGCACCCGACTCGTCCAGAGGTCGGGCGGCTCCACGACGTGGTCGTCGACGGAGATGATGCGCGGGAGCGGCGTGCTCACCGTGTGCTCACGGTGTCGGCGTCGCGACCGGATCGCAGGACGGTGCCGGCGGTTGCGCCGGTGGGGCGGCCGTCGCGCACGGTCTCGACACCGTTGACGAAGACCCGGTGGACACCGATCGGGTCGGCCACCATCCGCACGCTCCCTCCCGGGAGGTCGTTCACCAGGGTGGGCGGCCCGGCGCCGACCGTCGTGGGATCGAGGACCACGAGGTCAGCGTGATGGCCGACGACGACCCGCCCGCGGTCACGGAGTCCGTAGAGCCGCGCGGGAGCGTCCGAGATCAGTTGCACACCCCGTTCGAGGCTCACCACCCCGCGCCCGCGGATGCAGTCGCCGAGGAACCGCGTGACGTACGGGGCACCGCACATCCGATCGAGATGGGCGCCGCCGTCGGAACCGCCGAGCAACACGTCGTCACGCTGCCACACGTCGGCGAGGACGCCCGCCTCGTCGGCCGGCCCGGTGGCGTCGTCCCGGGGGTCGCGCGGCCAGAGCACGGTGCGGAAGTCGTCGTTCACCACGATGTCCACCAGCGTTGCGAACGCGTCGTCGACACCCCGGGCGGCCGCGATCTCGCGCACCCGACGCCCGGTGAGACCTTCGTTCTCCGCCGAGTAGGTGTCGCCGATCACGTAGTCGTCGAAGCGGGCCAGGCCCCCGAGCGGCGAGGTCGTCGCGCCGTCCTGCATCTCGGCGCGCACGGCCGGGTCGCGGAGCATCCGCGCGCGTTCGGCGACCGGTCGGCGCAGGACGGGTTCCCATCCCGGGAGCAACCACAGGGCGCAGAAGCTGCCGAAGCTCATGCACATCGGCGCCGGGACCGGCATCGTCAGCGCGACCACACGGCCGCCCTGCGCCCGGGCCAACGTCGAGGGACGGAACTGGCGTTCCAGCCACTCCGGATCACCAGCGGTGACGGCCAACACGTTCCAGTTCAGCGGGCGACCCGCCCGCGCGCTCATGGCGGCGAACAGCTCGACCTCGGCGTCGTCGAACCCGGCGATGCACCCCGACGTGATCGCCTCCAACGAGGTGCCCGGATGCTCGCCGACGACGTCGCAGAGCGACAGCAGTTCCTCCTCGGTCGCGTACCGGCTCGGCACCGGCTGGCCGTCACCGTCCATGTGGGTGTTGGACCTGCTCGTCGACAGGCCCAGACCTCCCTCGACGAGCGACCGCGACAGCAGCGCGGCCATCTCGACTCGCTCTGTGCCGGTCGCGGCACGGCGGGTGTCGTCGCCGGTCATGACGTAGCGCCGCAGCGCGCAGTGACCGACCATGAAGCCGGCGTTCACCGCGATCGTGCCCTCGAGCGCGTCGAGGAATTCGCCGAAGCTGTCCCATGTCCACCGCACCCCCTGCTCCAGCGCGTCGAGCGGCATCCCTTCGACGCGCTCCATCAGACGCCGCGTGTAGTCGGCGTCGCGTTCGCGGAGCGGCGCGATGGTGAAGCCGCAGTTCCCGCCGATGACGCTCGTGACCCCGTGCAGGCTCGACGGCGTGGCCAGCGGATCCCAGAACAGTTGTGCGTCGTAGTGGGTGTGCGGGTCGACGAAGCCGGGCACCACCACGAGATCACCGGCGTCGACCGTCGACGACGCGGCCTCGTCGAGCGATCCGAGCGCGACCACCCTGCCGTCTCGTATTCCCACGTCGGCACGGCGCCCCGGCGCGCCACTCCCGTCGATCACCGTGCCGTTGACGATCGCCACATCGAGCATCGCGGCAGCCTTGCACACGACGGGCGCGGTTTGCGGTGACGCGAGGCATCTGGTGGCAGGCACTCCTGATCTCGACCCTCCGCGACCCGGGCTGACCCACCCCGTGTTGCCGCCATGACGACCTCGGTGGCGGCCCGCGCTACCGCCGACTGCGACTCGACGTACCGACGCCCGGCCGGCGCCGCTGGCATTGGTGGCGTTCGTCCTCGGGTCGCCGCGGTCGTGCTCGGAGCGTCCGCGTCGAGGTCGATCGTCGCGTCATGCATCGGATCTTGCCTTCCCGCGGGTCGCGGCGCGGCAGTCGACCTGGACACAGAAGCCGACGATCCGCGCCGATACAGTGCGCGAACCGCACGACTCGGCACGACCCCTTCACGGGAGGACCCGCGACATGATCCTGAGCATCGTCCGACATCCCCTACGCGCGAAGTACGCCGACGAGTGGCCGGTCCTCGCCGCAGAGTTCACCGCAGCCACCCGCGCCGAGCCCGGCAACATCTGCTTCGATTGGTTTCGCAGCGTCGACGACCCCAACGTGTACTTGCTGGTCGAGATGTTCCGGGATCGGGCCGCGGGCGATGCCCACGTGAATTCGGACCATTTCGAAGCGGCGATGGGCCAGGTGGGTCACGCGTACGCCGGTATGCCCGAAGTCGTGCACGCCGACGTTCCCGGGGAGGGTTGGTCGGCCATGGCTGAAGTCGAGCGCGCCGCCGAGGGCGAATGACGGTCGTCCGGCCTCAGGTCCAGTGAGCGACCATGACCCCAAACTTTCGAGCAGCGACGCCGGATGCGTCCGCGCAGGTTCTGGCGGCGTGGGCACGTGGACCTCGAGCCTGTCGCATGGTTGTGTCAGCGAGTTTCGTCGTCGCCGTTGGCGTGGGGGCGCCGCGTGAAGGTTCGGACGAGGCGGATGAGTCCGGTGTCTCGGGGCTCGTCGTCGACCGGGAGTAGGTGCGGTGCTTGGTCGGCGACAACTGCAAGTACCTGGCGTGCGCTGGGCGCGACGAGCGCTGTGTCCCCGATGAGCACGGTCGGGACCGTCTCGTTGCCTCGCGCCACGGATCGGACGAACGCGGCGTCGCGGTGGTCGGCCCAGATGTCGTGGAAGCGCAGCGGCAGGCGGCGCCTTTGTAGTTGTCGAGCGAGCCGAGCGGAGATCGGACAACCGCGGCGCGTGTAGAAGTCGACGAAGTCGCCGGCTGGCTCGTCGTCGGTCGGCTCCATCGTCGCTCCGATCCTCGTATCCCTGGTCGGCATCCAAGTCGTTGCGCACCGATGTCGTCATCGTGGTGCGACAGCAGGACGAACCCACTGTCGGGGCAGTGCATTCCGTCACAGGTTGTTGCGCGGATCGATCACGAGGCGCGCTTGTTGCGACCGCTGCGCGTCGGGACTTCCGAGACCACTCCGGAATACCCTTGGGGGTATAGGCGTTGGCTCGGTTGTCCCTGCCCGACATGAGGAGTTCCCATGGAAACGATTGCCCTTTCCCTCGACACGTTCGAGTCGACGATCGCCGAGAACGACATCGTTCTGGTCGACTGGTGGGCGTCGTGGTGCGGCCCGTGTCGCATGTTCGCGCCGGTGTTCGAAGCGGCGGCCCAACAGCACCCCGACATCGTCTTCGCGAAGGTCGACACCGAAAGCGAAGGGGCACTCGCGAGCTCGGCCCGCATCATGTCGATCCCGACGTTGATGGTGTTCCGGGAAGGCGTGCTCGTGTTCTCGCAACCCGGTGCGTTGCCTGAGGCGACCCTCGAGCAGCTGATCGCGCACGTCCGGGAACTCGACATGGACGCGATTCGCGAGCAGCTCGCCGTGTCCAGCCCCGCCACGTCCTCGAGCTGAGTCGGAGGAAGCGTCCCTTTGGCGGCCGCGTCCGCGAGCCACTTCCTCAGCACCACTCGGGGATCGGGCGCGACCGCCTGCCCCTCCCCTACCCGCCCGGCCTCGACAGAACCGG
The DNA here is from genome assembly GCA_963750045.1 of uncultured Actinomycetes bacterium. Taxonomy (GTDB): domain Bacteria; phylum Actinomycetota; class Acidimicrobiia; order IMCC26256; family DASPTH01; genus DASUAS01. The sequence goes on from CAVVPD010000002.1 coordinate 95,589, forward strand.
GCGACGGCAGCTGAGCCCGTAGATAGCTCATCGCTTCTTGACTCATCAGAGTACGAGTGAGATAGTGCGAGGCGTGAACAGGGTCGTAGGTCTGGAGCAACGGGCGGCGCGCTATGCCGCGTTGGGTGATCCGGCTCGCTTGGCCATCGTCGACGAGCTCTTCGCCTCGGATCGGGCACCGGTCGAGTTGCGTCGTCGGCTCGCGATGGAGTCGAACCTGCTCGCCCACCACCTTGATGTCTTGGAACGGGTCGGGCTCATCGAGCGGTTCCGGTCGAGCGGCGATGGTCGTCGGCGCTACGTGCACCTGTTGCGGAACGCGCTCGAGGGGCTCGCGCCTGACCGAGGGATCGCGCCCTCTCGGGCGTTGTTCGTGTGCACGGCGAACTCGGCCCGCTCGCAGCTGGCCGCCGCCTTGTGGCGCCGGGAAACGGGCGAGCCGGCTGACTCCGCGGGCACGCATCCCGCCGATCGGGTGCACCCTGGGGCGATCGCGGCTGCGACTCGAGCGGGCTTGGATCTCGGGTCGGCGTCTCCGCGCCACCTCGCCGGGATCGAATCGTTCCCGCCGGTGGCGGTCACGGTGTGCGACCGGGCCCACGAAGAGCTCGAAGCCGACGACACGTGGCTGCACTGGTCGATCCCCGACCCGGTTCCCGTGGGCACGAAGGCGGCGTTCGACGCGACGGTGCGGGAGCTGCGCCATCGGATCGCCACCCTGGTTGCGGCATCGGAGTCTGCATCGTGAGCGACGAGCTGCACCCGAGCGATCTCGAACTGTCAATCGAGCTCGAAACCGGTACGGGTCAGCTCCGTCTTGATCTCACCCGCCGCCTGGCAGCCGAGGCGTTCGGTACCGGCATGCTGATCGTCGCGGTGATCGGTTCGGGAATCATGGCGAGCCGACTCTCGCACGGCGATCTCGGGCTCCAGTTGCTGGAGAACGCGGCGGCGACCGCCGCCGCGCTCGTCGGGCTGATCCTGATGTTCGGCGAGGTCTCCGGCGCGCACCTCAATCCTGTGGTCACGCTGCTCGACCGGATCCTCGGCACGACCCGCACTCGCGACAGCGCGCTGTATGTCGTCGCCCAGGTGATGGGCGGGTGCCTCGGGGCGATGCTCGTGAACGTCATGTTCGAACTCCCGGCGATCGACCTCTCGACCCAGACACGATCCTCGGGTGCGTTGTGGTTGTCCGAGGTCGTCGCCACCGTGACCCTCCTTCTCCTGATCCAGGGCTGTGTCCGCACTGGGCGCGCCAATGTCGTGCCGTTTGCGGTGGGTGCGTGGATCGGCGGCGCCTACTGGTTCACGTCCTCGACAAGCTTCGCGAACCCGGCCGTCACCATCGCCCGGACGTTGTCGGACACCTTCGCCGGGATCGCGCCTGCCTCGGCACCGATGTTCATCGTCATGCAACTCCTCGGCGCCGTCATCGCGTTCGGCCTCGTCCGCCTCTTCTATCCCCACCATCATTCGGAGACCCCCCAATGACCGAAACCCGACCCGAAGTGCTCTTCGTCTGCGTGCACAACGCCGGCCGCTCCCAGATGGCAGCCGCGCTGCTCTCCCACCACGCGGGCGACCGCGTCGTGGTCCGCTCGGCCGGCTCCGCACCCGCGGACGACATCAACCCCGCCGTGGTCGAGGCCATGGCCGAGATCGGCATCGACCTGCACGCCCAGGGCGCGCATCCCAAGCGACTCGAGGACGCTGCTGTCCATGCGTCCGACGTGGTGATCACCATGGGCTGTGGCGATGCCTGCCCCATCTACCCGGGGAAGCGCTACGAGGACTGGAAGCTCGACGACCCTGCCGGCCAGGGCGTCGACGCCGTGCGCCCCATCCGCGACGAGATCGACCGGCGCATCCAGGCGCTGGTCGCCGAGCTCCTCACCGCCGCGTCGTAGCGAACGATCGACGACACGATGAGTTCCGACGTTTCCCAACTCCCCATCGACCAACAGCACCTGGTGCGCGGGGTCGCTGCTCGCCTCGAGTCCCAGTTCGCCGGTACGTTCGGCCCCGAGACGATCGAGCGGTTCGTCGTCGACTCGCTCGACAAGCTGCTCGCCACCGCGAAGGTCACGTCGTTCCTGCCCCTCCTCGCCGAGAAGTTCGCACGCGAACGGCTCCGCGCGCTCGGCCGGGTCGAGGGCTCCCTCCCATCCGCGGCGCCTGGGGTGTTGTTCCTCTGCGTGCACAATGCCGGTCGCTCCCAGATGGCGGCCGGCTGGCTCCGTCACCTCGCCGGCGACACCGTGGCGGTGTGGTCCGGTGGCTCTGAGCCGACCTCGGAGATCAACCCTGTCGCGATCACCGCCATGGCGGAAGTCAGCATCGACATCACCGAAGAGTTCCCCAAGCCCTGGACCGACGAGATCGTGCACGCGGCCGACGTCGTCATCACCATGGGTTGCGGTGACGCCTGCCCGCTGTACCCGGGGAAGCGCTACGAGGACTGGGACCTCGACGACCCCGCCGAGCAGGATCTCGACGCGGTGCGCGCGATCCGTGATGACGTCCGTGCGCGGGTTGTCGTGTTGCTTGAGTCCCTCGAGCTCAACGCACGCTGACTGCGTCAGCACGCCACAGTCGTCAGGGAGGTCGAACGGCTTCACGGACAGGTCAGTCGCCGCGCTCGAAACTTCGCCACACACATTGACATCGTTCGATGTGATGGTACGGTACTCATCTACGAACGTCGATCAATCATCTCGCCGGAGGACCCCATGTCCCGTGTCCAGCTCGCCCTCAACGTCACCGACGTCGACGCGGCGGTCGACTTCTACTCCAAGCTCTTCGCGACGCCGGTGACCAAGCGCAAGCCCGGGTACGCGAACTTCGAGATCGCCGAGCCGCCCCTCAAGCTCGTGCTCATCGAGGCGCCGACCGGGGGAACGCTCAACCACCTTGGCGTCGAGACCGAGACCGGCGACGAAGTCGTGGCGGCCGAGGGACGCCTGTCCGAGACCGGCCTGGACACCACCGGCATCGACGACACCGTCTGCTGCTACGCCACCAAGACCGAGACCTGGGTGACCGACCCCGACGGCGCCAAGTGGGAGTGGTACGTCAAGACCGGCGACGCCGAGCAGATGGCCAACGAAGTGCTCGGAGCCACGAGCGGCACGTGCTGCGCACCCGCCGCGGCCACGGAGCCGGTCGCCTTGACGGGCGCCGCCGAGAGCAAGTCGACCTGCAGCTGAGCACCTGCGGGGGGGTGCTCTCGGTTCGGGCCTGGGAGCACCGCTTCGGGGATCGGGACCTTGGCCCCTGTGCGTCCTCCCCCCTCCGGGCACATGCTCCACGGGTGGATGATTCAACATCAGTTGAACTTCAGGTCGCCCGCTTTCGGGCGCTCGGCGACCCCACACGGCTGCGGGTGGTCCAAGCGCTCGCCGAGGGCCCCCGCTGCGTGTGCGAGTTGCGGGACCGGATCGGTGTGTCGGGGCCGTTGCTGTCTCACCACCTGACGGTGCTGCGCGATGCAGGGTTCATCACGGCGAAACGCCGCGGGCGGTGGGTCGACTACACACTCGACGCCAGTGCGCTCGCGGGCACCGTGTCGGCTCTCACACCCGAACCCACGGAAGCGATCGGATGACCACGACTCGCACCAAGGCCGTGACCTCGAAGCTGTCGACCCTCGACCGTTTCCTGCCGGTCTGGATCGGGCTCGCCATGGCGGTGGGACTGGTGTTGGGACGGCTCATACCCGACCTCAACACCACGCTCGAGGGCATCAAGATCGATACCGTCTCGCTGCCCATCGCGATCGGGTTGTTCGCCATGATGTACCCGGTCCTGGCGAAGGTCCGTTACCGCCACATCGGCGACGAGCTCACCGACCGGCGCGCCATCGTGTTCTCGCTGGTGCTCAACTGGGTTGTCGGGCCCCTGCTCATGTTCACTCTCGCCTGGGTGTTCCTCGCCGACCAACCCGAACTGCGCACTGGCCTCATCATCGTCGGCTTGGCACGGTGCATCGCCATGGTCCTCATCTGGAACGACCTTGCGTGCGGCAGCCGAGAACTCGCCGCCGTGCTCGTCGCGCTGAACTCGGTGTTCCAGATCGTCATGTACTCGGTGCTCGGCTGGTTCTACCTGACCGCGCTGCCGAACTGGCTCGGGCTCGACACCCAGAGCCTCCACGTGTCCATGTGGGACATCGCCAAGTCGGTGATCATCTTCCTCGGCATCCCGCTCCTCGCCGGCTTCCTCACCCGCACCATCGGCGAGAAGCGCAAGGGCACCGAGTGGTACGAGCAACACTTCCTCCCCCGCATCGGCCCCATCGCCCTCTACGGCCTGCTCTTCACCATCGTCGTGCTGTTCGCCCTCCAAGGCAAGAAGATCACCGCCGATCCGCTCGACGTCGCACGCGTCGCCATCCCACTCCTCGTGTACTTCGCGCTGATGTGGGGCGGCTCGTTCACCGCTGGCCGCAAGCTCGGCTTCCCCTACGACCGCAACGCGTCCATCGCCTTCACCGCAGCAGGAAACAACTTCGAGCTTGCCATCGCCGTGTCCATCGCCGTGTTCGGCATCACCTCGGGCCAGGCGCTCGCCGGCACGATCGGACCACTCGTCGAGGTTCCGGTGCTCGTCGCCCTCGTCTTCGTGTCCTTGTGGGCACGACGCCGCTACTACCCCGCCACCCTCGAGGCGACCGCGCCATGAATTGCCTCGACAGCGCAACCGGTAGCTCGTCGGTTGCCCGGGCTGCCATCGGCATCTGCGTCGTCTGCGGTGCCGGTGTCTGCAGCGACCACGCGACCGTCACCGCGCACCACCTCACGCACGTCGAGTTGGTGAACCGGACCGTGGCGGTCGAACCGCCCGCTCGACACATCTACTGCCACACCTGCGCGGCGGCCATTGATGCCCAAGCGCATCCGCACGGCCACGCCATCCATTTCGCCCACCGTCGTCACTGACCGCCCGACAGGCCACGATTTCGTCAGGGAGCCTCCATGTCGTCACCCATCGTCATCCTTGCCGGGGCTCGCACCCCGATCGGCAAGCTGTCCGGCTCGTTGGCTTCGTTCTCGGCCCCCGAGCTGGGCGGGTTCGCGATCCGCGGTGCGCTCGAACGGGCCGGTCTCTCCGGTGAGCAGATCGACTACGTCTCCATGGGCCACGTGCTGCAGGCCGGCGCCGGTCAGATCACCGCACGTCAAGCCGCGGTCAACGGCGGCATCCCCATGAGCGTCCCGGCCACGACGGTGAACAAGGTGTGCCTGTCGGGGATGGACGCCATCTACCAGGCCGACCGCAGGATCCGTTCCGGTGACGCGTGGATCGTCGTCGCCGGCGGCATGGAATCGATGACCAACGCCCCCTACCTGCTCCCCGGTGCGCGCGGCGGGTACCGCCTCGGGGACCAGAGCGTGATCGACTCGCTCATGTACGACGGCTTGTACTGCGCGTTCGATCAGTGCGCCATGGGCGAGGGCACCGAGAAGTACTCCCAGGCCCGCGGCGTGATGCGCGAACACATGGACGCCATGGCTGCTGAGTCACACCGTCGTGCGGATGCCGCCCAACAAGCCGGCCTCTTCGACCGCGAGATCGTCCGCGTCACCGTGCACCAGCGCCGCGGTGACGCGGTCATCGTCGGTCACGACGAAGGCGTCCGGGGCGATACCACCCTCGAATCTCTCGCCGGGCTGCGCCCCGCGTTCGACGAAGCCGGCCACATCACCGCCGGCAACGCCAGCCAGATCAGCGACGGCGCATCGGCCACCATCATCACCACCGCGGGCGTCGCCGAGCGGCTGGGTGTGACACCGATCGCCGAGATCCTCGCCTACGGGCAAGTTGCGGGCCCCGACGCCTCCCTGCTCCACCAACCGTCGCGCGCCATCCATGCCGCCCTCGACCGGGCCGGCCTGGCCATCGCCGACGTCGACCTGTTCGAGATCAACGAGGCCTTCGCGGCGGTCGGTGTCGCGTCGGCCGACGATCTCGGCATCTCGATGGACGTCGTCAATGTCAACGGCGGCGCCATCGCCATGGGTCATCCCCTCGGCATGTCCGGCAACCGCATCGCCCTGCACCTCGCGCTCGAGCTCGCCCGCCGCGGCGGCGGCACCGGGGCCGCCGCGCTCTGCGGTGGTGGCGGCCAGGGGGACGCACTCTTGATCCGCAGCATCACGTGATCAATCCACGGCCACACCAAGCGGACTCGCTCGGGCGAGAAGGTCGTCTCTGTCGGGTCCATGCCCGAGGATCGAGTCGTCAAGCTGGTCGGCCAGCCAATCCCTGAGGTCAACGTGTTCGACAAACAGCTCGCCGACCGCCTCAACGAGGTCGCTCGGTAGCGACGGTGCACCTACCAGGGCCACGCCGACGGAGTCGTCGACTGCTCTGATGGTCGATCGTGTCTCGGCCGGCCCCATCCGGGTGAGTACCGCGAGCAGCCTGATCTCACGCCGCCACTGCGCGGGTCTCTCCCGCAACACTCGCCGCTGCTCCTCTTCGTCATAGAGCAGCAGTACGTCTGCGTCGAGAGCCTCGACCGATTCGAAGCCGCCGACGCGGACGAGCTCCGCCGCATGATCCAACGCGAGGGCCCCGACGGTCGCGCTCAAGCCGGCGGAGGCGAGTAGGTCAGCGACGGGATCGAGGATCGCCTCCATTGGCGGGTCGATCGACAGGGCCAGCAGCGCTGGCGGTTCGAGCGCTCGAACTGAGGACTTGGCGACATCGGCGGGCAAACGCGTCGCGAGCACGGCGGAGACTCGTCGACGTTGGCCTCGATCCACCTCGCGAAGCTCCGCTTGGCGGCCGTGACCGTCAGCCCGCGTTCGGCGATGGGTGCCGAGGACGTTGGCGGATGACCATCCCTCCGATTTGACGGCCAACCGGCCGCGGATAAGACTATTCCACTATGTATCTAGGTAAAGTGCCCGTCCGGATGAGGACGTCGGGGTGATCGAGTTCCGGATCGACCCGCGGTCAGGTGTTGCCCCGTACCGGCAGTTGGTGCAGCAGGTCCACCAGGCGCTGCGTCTCGGTGTGTTGCGTGAGGGCGATCAGCTCCCGACGGTGAAGGAGGTGGTCGCACAAGTCGCGATCAATCCGAACACCGTGCTGAAGGCGTATCGCGAGCTCGAGCATGAGGGCCTCGCCGAGGGTCGGCCGGGCGTGGGGACGTTCGTTACCCGTTCGCTCACCGATGGTTCCCTGGCCGCGCACAAGAGCTTGCGCGCGGAGCTGGCGCGCTGGCTGACGAAGGCCCGGCAGGCAGGGCTCGACGATGACAGCATCGCCGCGCTCTTCGAAGCCACGTTTCGTGCCGCCTCCGACGAGGGCGTCGCGTGAACGCGATCACGACTGAGAGCCTGGGGAAGCGCTACGGGCGGCGATGGGCGCTGCGGGACTGCACGGTTGGAATACCGACCGGCCGCGTCGTGGGCCTGGTCGGCGCCAACGGTGCCGGGAAGACAACGCTGCTGCACCTCGCGGTCGGCTTGATCGAACCGACCGAGGGCTCGATACGCGTGTTCGGTGATCGACCGGGCACGGGGCCGGCGCAGCTGGCGCGCGTCGGGTTCCTCGCGCAGGACGCGCCTGTCTACTCGTCGTTCACCGTCGGTGATCATCTGCGTCTCGGCCAACGCTGCAACCCGAACTGGGACCAGCAGTTCGCGGCTCAGCGCATCGCCGGGCTCGGCCTCGATTCCGGCCAGCGCGCGGGTCGCCTTTCGGGTGGCCAACGGTTGCAGCTCGCGTTGACACTCGCGATGGCCAAGCGCCCGGAGCTCCTCGTGCTCGACGAACCGCTGTCAAGCCTCGATCCCCTCGCCCGCCGTGAGTTTCTGGGCGACGTGATGGAGCTCGTCGCTGAACGAGGACCGACCATCGTCCTCTCATCGCATTCGCTCGTGGATGTCGAGCGCGTGTGCGATCACGTCGTCGTCCTGGCGTCTGGTCGTGTGCGCCTTCAAGGCGAAATCGACGATCTGCTCGCGACCCACAAGGTCCTCACCGGACCGCGACTCGGGTCCTACTCGCTTCCGAGCGGGCAGTCGCTCGTCCAAGCGAGCCATACCGATCGACAGACGACGATGCTGGTGCGCACTTACCAGCCGATCCTCGATCCACGCTGGGTCGTGGCGCCCGTCCATCTCGAAGACCTCGTGCTCGCGTACATGTCGACCGGATCACCACCCACTGACTTGCCCCGGCTCCACGAGGTTCGCTCATGACGTGGCTCGCCTGGCGACAATTTCGAGCCAACGCCGTCCTCGCAAGCTTCGTCACCCTTGCCGTCGTCATCGTGCTCGTCACCACCCGCGGTCGGATCGCGCACATCACCGATCCCGACAAGCTGTCCACGGCCTACAAGTCGCTTCGGCTGCTCGGCACCGCGCTGATCGGTGTCCCCGCGTTCATCGGCGCATTCTGGGGTGCGCCACTCCTCGCCCATGAGCTCGAGACCGGCACCCATCGACTCGCATGGACCCAGAGCGTCACGCGCCGAAACTGGCTCGCCATCAAGTTGGCCGTCGCCGGCCTGGCCGCGGTCGTGATCACCGCGACGTTCAGCCTCGTGTTCACCTGGTGGTCGCTACCCCTCGATCGGTATTTCGGCAACCGCATCGGCACCGCGAATTTCGGCCAGCGCGGCATCGTCCCCATCGCGTACGCGCTGTTCGGACTCGCGCTCGGCACGTGTGCCGGCACCGTGCTGCGCCGCACTCTCCCCGCCATGGCTGCCACCCTCGCCGGCTTCCTCGCCGCTCGATTCGCGTTCCAGACCTTCGTCCGCTCCCACCTACTCGGCACCGTGACCGTCACCCTCCCCAACAACCTGTTCGGCCAGCGCGAAGGCCAACCCGCGACGCGCGGTGGGTGGATCATCTCCAGCAAGACCGTCGACTCGGCCGGACATGAGCTCACCAACGCTTCGATCGACCGGATCGTCCGCCATTCCTGCCACGTCACGGACAAGACGACCACCGGCGACCTCGGCCGCTGCGCAGACCGGCTTGGCTTCCACGACGTGGTCCGCATGCACCCCGCCAACCAGTTCTGGTCCCTGCAAGGGCTGGAAGCAACAAGCTTCGTGCTCCTCGCCCTCATGATCACCGCAGCCTGCTTCTGGTGGATCCGCCACCGCACAGCATGACCTCAGCGATCGTGGCCCGTGGAAGTGCCCCCGATCGCCGGGTGGACGTCATTCTCGCCGATCCTTCGCGACGTTCTCGGGCAGAGGTGCGAGCAGCGCTGCGAACGTCACCGCTGCCTCGGCCTGCATGCCAGGCAGGACATGCTGGTAGACGTTCATGGTGAAGACCACGTTGGCATGACCGCGGCGCTCGCTGACGACCTTGACGTGCACCCCCGCTTTGAGGAGCAGGGTGGCGTGGGTGTGGCGCAAATCGTGCAGCGAGATGGTTGGGACCGACAGCTTGGCGACCTTACGGTCGAGGATCTGGCTGAAGCTCTGGGGATGGATCCATGACCCGTCGGGCTTGGTGAACACCAGGCTCTCTCCTCGAGGTTCTTTGCCACCGCGTTCTTCAGCCCGCTCGATGCGCCATGCCCTCAGCACGTCGACCGTGCTCGGGTCGATGTCGATCGTCCGCCGGCCAGTGTCGGTCTTGACGTCGGAGATGTGTACCTCGTAGGCGACATCCACCAGGGCCTGGCGAACCGACAGTCGCCCGGCGTCGAGATCGAGGTCGCACCAACGCAGGCCTAGTACCTCACCGCGGCGCATACCGGTATGAGCGGCGAGGTGGAAGGCCGGGTGGAGACGATGAGAGCGCACAGCATCCAGGAACATGGCGAGCTGCTGCGCGTCCCACGCCTTCACTTCACCCCGGCGGCTCCCACTCGCGGAGGGAGCGTCAGCGAGGGCGACCACGTTGCGCACCACCATGCCCTTGCGGGCAGCGTCGGAGAACGCCTTGCTCAGCATCAGGTGGATGTTGCGCACCGTCTTGGTAGCGAGCCCACGCGACGTTCCACCGGCCTGTCTGCGCCCCTCGGTGAGCAGGGTGGCGTAGAACAGGTCGAGGTCGTCGGGGGTGATCTTGGCCAGGGGCCGACGCCCCAGCGCAGGCACGACGTGCAGGTCGATGTTGCGCCGGTACGAGTCGTAGGTGCTGGTCCGAAGCCGCGACTTCTGGATCGGCAGCCATCGCTCGGTGAGGTACTCGGCGACGGTGAGCTTCTCAGTCGGGACAGGTTCCCCTTCGTACTTGCGGCGGATCAAGTCGGCGAGGAGCCGCTCCGCGTCACCTCGTCGGGGACCGGCCGGAACCCAGCGGCGCCGCTTGCGGCCGGTGCCGGGATCGATGCCGTCGTAGACGACCGCGTAGTAGTTCTTGCCCTTCTTCTGGATGCCTCCGCGCATGCGCGATCCCTTCCGAGTTGATCCGAAAGAGACGCCACGCAGCTGCGGAGGCTGGGCCCAGGACGTCTGACGGGAACAGCGCTGCTGGCAGCCACGATACCGACCGCGAACCCGAAGGTCGAGAGTCGGCCGCTCGAGCCAGGCGGCCCGGGCCGCCAGCGACTCGCGTTCCGTCGGATACGTCGGGAGCTTCTCGCGTCGCATGGCGTCTCGGACCGTTCCGTCCCAGCGCGTCCCAACCCGCGGTGTAGAAATCGGTGTAGAAGATCGCCCGGTAGAACATCCGGGGGAACAACCGTCGAACCCGGTGGAACGCCTTGAGAACGGCGAGAGCCCAGGTCAAACGACCTGGGCTCTCGTACTGGCGATGGTGGCGGGGGAAGGATTTGAACCTTCGACCTTCGGGTTATGAGCCCGACGAGCTACCAGACTGCTCCACCCCGCGGCGGACCAGTGAGGATAGCAGGCCACCCCGCAAAGCTCCCCGCCGGGCTCCGGCCCGGATACCCTCTCCCGACCTCGACCCTTCGGCAGGAGCGATCGGCGCCGCGTGCAGCACCCCACCCACCGGAGCCGCCACCGCCTCGGCTTCGTCTTCACCGCGCTGCTCGTGACCGCGGGCGTGGCCGTGTTCGTCGGCCTGCGCGCCACCGTCCACGACCTCGGCCGTTCGCTCGACCGCTTCTACGCGCAGTCGCGCTTCGCCGACGTGACCGTGATCGGCGGCGACTCCGGGGCGATCGCCCGTGACGCGAGCAGCGTCGACGGGGTGGCCGCGGTCGCCACCCGCGGCACGACGACCCTCTCGGTGTTCCTCCACCACGGCACCACAAAGGTGCAGGGCACCGTCATCGGCGTTCCGGCGACCGGCCCCGAGCTCAACCGGCTCTCCGTCACGGCCGGTCACGCCTTCGGGCGCGCCACGACCACGGCGGTCGCGGTCGTCGAGCAGCACACCGCCGACGACCTCCACGTGCAACCCGGCGACACCGTCGAGGCGCTCGGCATCGGCACCCCCTCGGATCTCGACATCGTCGGGGTCGGCCTCTCACCCGAGTACCTGTCACCGGCACAGAGCCAGCAGCAGATCGTGACCACGCCCGGCAGCTTCGCCGTGCTCTTCGTGCCCCAGTCGGTCGTCGAGCAGTTGGGCGGCCCGGCGACGATCCCGCAGGTGCTGATCCGGTACTCGCCCGGCGTCGACCGCGCCGCGCTCGACGCTCGCCTCACCGTGCTGGCGAACACGCACCGCGCCGAGCTCGTCGAACCGCTCGCCAGCCAACCCTCGAACGCGGTCATCGCCGAAGAGGAGACCGGATTCCGCGAAGCGAGCATCGTGATCCCCGCGCTCGCACTCATCGTCGCCACCCTCGTCGCGGCGCTGGCGTGCGCGCGCGTCGACGACGAGCGCCGTCGCCGCCGCGCCCTGGCGATGACCATCGTCGCCGGCGGCTTCGGGGGCGCGGTGATCGGACTCGCCGGCGCGGCCATCAGCGGCCCCGCGCTCGCCGACGCGGTGTACCTCCCTGGGCACGTCGGCGCGAACAACCTCTCGATCGCGCTGGTGGGGTTCGCGCTCGCGCTCCTCACCGGCGCGGCCGCGCTCGGGATCGGCACCCTGCTGCGATTCGGAAACGACGACACGCTCGGCGTCGGCCCCGCCGCGGTGACCACCATCGCGGCCGCGGCGGCGATGATCTGCGTAGTCGCGCCCGGCGGAGTGACCGACTCCGCCGAGGCGACCCTCAGCGCGGCGGGGAGGCTCGAACGGGTGAGCGCGCAGGTGGCGTTCGCGACGCCGGTCTCGCGCGCCGAGCTGGCGACGCTCACGTCGATCGACGGCATCGCCGCCGCCGAGGCGGTACCGTCGGCCAACATCTTCGTGCGCCACGGGAACCGCCGCTACGCCACCGAGCTCGAGGCGTTCCCGGCCGATACGACCATGCAGCGTTTCGAGGCGCCCGACGGCTCGGCGCTCGAGCTGCCCGCCACCGGCGTGCTGATCCCCGAGGCGCTCGCCGGGATCCTCGACGCCCGGCCGGGCGACGAGCTGGAGATCACACTGCCCGGCGCCGGCGTGCCGCCGATCACCGTGCCGGTCGGCGCGCTCACGTCGGACACGCTCGGCAACCTGGTGTTCCTCCGCACGTCGGCGTTACGCGAGGCATTGGGAGCGAACGCCGACGCGTTCGCCGGAGGATTGTTCGACACCGCGAGCATCCGGTTCGCGCCCGGCGCCGACGCCGCGCGCGTCGCGACCGAGGTGCAGGCCCAAGGCGCCGTCGTCGTCTACGTGCCGGTCGCCGCCGATCTCAACTCCGTCGCGCAGGCCCGACCGATCTTCTCCGCCGTCATCGACTCGCTCCTCGCGATCGGCGCGGTCGTGACCGCGCTCGGCCTGGGGAGTGCCGTGGTCCTGCACACCCACACGCGCCGCCGGATCGGCGGTCGGCGCATCACGATCGAGGTGCTCGCGGCCGTGATCGTGGGCATCGTGCTGGGCGCGCTGCTCGGCACGTTCGCGGCCGACCGACTCGTCCAGGCCCTCGACACCGACCTCATCCACCTCGTGCACCACATCGACGACTCGACCTACGCGCTGGCCGCCGGCATGGTGCTCCTCGTGACCGTGGGGACGCTCGGGATCGGCTTCTTCAGCGCCGGTCGCCGGCCCGAGACCGAATGAGGTGCGGTACCCCACCGGCCGCGATATGATCGTGGTCGTGACGTCTCCGACCTCGACCCTCCTCCTTCTCATGTAGGCGAGCGCCCTTCCAGGCACTCGCCGAAGCTCCTGCGCCTCCGGGCCGGGAGCTTCTTGCTTTTCCGAACACCTTCTCGTCCCGACACCTGATCGACCACGAACAAGAGAGCCGAACATGCCTCCCGAACCTGCTCAGCCCAAGAAGATGCCGTTCGAGAAGTACCAGGCGTTCGTGCCGCTCGAGCTGCCCGATCGCCGGTGGCCCGACCAGAAGCTCACGAAAGCACCCCGCTGGTGTGCCGTCGACCTGCGCGACGGCAACCAGGCGCTCATCGACCCGATGGACCCCGTCCGCAAGCGACGCATGTTCGAGACGCTCGTCGCCATCGGCTTCAAGGAGATCGAGGTCGGGTTCCCCTCGGCGAGCCAGACCGACTTCGACTTCGTGCGTCAGCTGATCGAAGAGGAACTCATCCCCGACGATGTCACCATCCAGGTGCTCACCCAGTGCCGTGACCAGCTGATCGAGCGCACCTACGAGGCGTTGGTCGGCGCGCCGCGAGCGATCGTCCACTTCTACAACTCGACGTCGATCCTGCAGCGGCGGGTCGTGTTCGGGCTCGACCAGGCCGGGATCACCGACATCGCGGTGAACGCGGCGCGCATGTGCCGCAAGCTCGAGCCGACGGTGCCCGGCACCGCGGTGCGCTACGAGTACTCGCCCGAGAGCTACACCGGCACCGAGATCGAGTTCGCGGTCGAGATCTGCGACGCCGTCGCCGACGTCATCGAGCCCACGCCCGACGAGCCGTTGATCATGAACCTGCCGGCAACGGTCGAGATGTACTCGCCGAACATCTACGCCGACACCATCGAGTGGTTCCTGCGCAACGTCCGCAACCGTGACTCCGTGGTGCTCTCCCTGCACCCGCACAACGATCGCGGGTGTGCGGTGGCCGCCGCCGAGCTGGGCGTGCTCGCGGGTGCCGACCGGGTGGAAGGCTGCCTGTTCGGCAACGGGGAACGCACCGGCAACGTCGACGTCGTGACGCTGGCCATGAACCTGTTCAGCCAGGGGATCGACCCCGAGCTCGACATCTCGGACATCGACGCGCTGCGCCGCACCGCCGAGTACTGCAACCGCCTGCCGGTGCACGAGCGTCACCCCTACGTCGGTGACCTCGTGTACACCGCGTTCTCGGGCTCGCACCAGGACGCGATCAAGAAGGGGTTCGCCGCCCTCTACACCGAGTCCGAGGCCGCGGGCCACGGCCGCGACTACGAGGTGTGGGGTGTGCCCTACCTGCCGATCGACCCGGCGCACGTCGGTCGGTCGTACGAGGCCGTCGTCCGCGTCAACAGCCAGTCCGGCAAGGGTGGCGTCGCCTACATCATGGAGACGGAACACGGGTTCTCCCTCCCCCGCCGGCTGCAGATCGAGTTCTCGAAGACGATCCAGGCCGTCGCCGAGGACACCGGCACCGAGATCACGCCGGTCGCCATGTGGGACGAGTTCCGGGCGATGTACCTCCCGGCCGAGCCGCGCCTGGCGTTGCGCTCGCACGAGCTCGTCACCCGCGACGACGACCGCACCACGATCACCGCGCAGGCGATGGTCGACGGCGAACCCGTCACCCTCACCGGCGAGGGCAACGGACCGATCGCGGCGTTCGTGGTCGCGGTGCGCGACGGCCTGGGCGTCGACCTCGACGTCGTCGACTACCACGAGCACGCGCTCGGGCGCGGGGCCGACGCGACCGCGGTGGCCTACGTCGAGACCGTCGCCGACGATTCGACCACACGCTGGGGCATCGGCACCGATCCCAACATCATCACCGCGTCGCTCCACGCGGTGCTCTCGGCTGCCAACCGCATCCTCGACGAGCAGGCCGCCGGCTGACCGCGGCAGCTAGCCGGAGATCGCCGCGGCCTCGGGGCGCAACGCGCGCCGCATCGCCTCGGTGATGTCGCGCTGACACGCCCGCGAGACCGCGGCGGTCGGCACGACCATCTCGAAGCCGTGCGGCGCGCCCGGGTAGACGTGGAGCTCGACCGTGATCCCGGCGGCGAGCATCCGCGACGCATACTCGACGTCTTCGTCCCGGAAGGGGTCGAGCGAGCCGACGCCGATCCACGCGGGGGGAAGGCCCGCGACGCTCCCGGCCCGGGTCGGGGCCGCGTACGCGGGGATGTCGTCGGCGCCGGCGAGGTCGCCCAGGTAGGCCCGCCACCCGAGGTCGTTGGCGTCGCGGCTCCAGATCGGCAGACCCTCGATCCGGGTCGACGGCGTGACGTTGCGGTCGTCGATCATCGGGTAGATGAGCAGCTGGAACGCCACCGACACCTCGCCGCGGTCACGCGCCAGCAGCGCGAGCCCCGCCGCCAGGCCGCCACCGGCGCTCGCCCCCGAGACCACGATGCGATCGCGGTCGATCCCGAGCTCGTCCGCGTGCTCGGCGGTCCAGTGCAGGCCGGCGTAGCAGTCGTCGAGTGGCGCCGGGTACGGGTGCTCGGGCGCGAGGCGGTACTCGATCGACACCGCCACGCAGTCGAATTCCTCGACCCAGCGGTTGAGACGGGCGTCGACGGTCACCCCCGAGCCGAACATGTAGCCGCCACCGTGGATCCAGTAGACGCACGGGCGGCCGATGCCAGGCGTGGGGGGCGAGTAGACGCGCACCGACGGGTCGTGACCCGTCGCGCCCGGCACCACGACCTCACGCGACACCGTGGTCGTAGCCGGGAGCTCGACGGGCGGCATCGCGCCCATCGCCTCCCGCATCGTCGGGACGGTCTCGAGGGTCCAGGACCCGAAGTCGATCGCACCGATCGGCAACCCGTTGAGGGCCAGCGCGATCTCGGGGTCCAGGCAGGTGGCGACGTCCATGGTCATGAGAGCTGCGTTCCTACGGTCGGGTCGACGTACTCGTCGATGCGGGTGTACTTGCCGTCCGCGATGGTCGCGACGATGCAGTTGTGCATCTCGAAGGGCTTCCCGCTCGCCGTGACCGTGCCGCGCACCGCGAACTGGAAGACGAACCCGTTCGGGGTCGGCGCGAGGGAGAGCGTCTCGCACTTCGGGTCGCTCACCAGCTGCGCAAGCATGCCGACTGCCGCCATGTTCTCGACCGCGTCGACCTCCTTGCGGTCGTGGTTGTGCCACACGATCGCCCCCGGCGCCAGGACGGCGACGAACCCGTCGGGGTCACCGCCCTCGAGCGCGGTCGCCAACGCTCCCGCCAGGTCTTCGGCCTCGGACATCTCCACCCCCGCGATCTCCGGTCAGGCCCGTTCCCGTTCAGAGAGGCCGAGCCGGTCGGCACACGCTTCCATCTCGCGGAGGAACATGCCACGCCGCGCCGCGTCGGGTCCACCCGCCATGTCGGAGAAGTCCTGCACGATCACGAGGCGGTCCACCCCGAGATCCTCGTACTGCCGGACGGTGGCGGCGTCGATCGGTCCCGGGACAGGAGTGATCGTGATCTCGAGTTCGCCCAGCCCGGCGCCTCGCTCGACCTCGCCGGCCAGCCGGGAGAGCTCCTCGATCGCCGACGTGGTGGCCTCGGGCGTCTGGAAGAACCCGTACCAACCGTCGCAGCGGGCGACGGCCCGCCGGTGGGCGGCCGTCGACATGCCGCTGGCCAGGATGGGCGGGCCACCGGGCTGGACGGGCCGCGGCCGGCACTGGATCCCGCCGAACGAGGCGAACTCCCCGCGCAGCTCGGGTCGGTCGTCGCGCCAGAGGGTGCGGAGCGCGTCGACCCACTCGTCGGCCCGGCGGCCACGGGTGTGGAACGGCACACCGATGGCTTCGTACTCGCCGGGGACGTACCCCACCCCGATGCCGACGAGCAGCCGGCCGTGCGACAGCACGTCGACCGACGCGAGCTCCTTGGCAAGGATCACCGGGTTGCGGAGCGGCAGGATCACGATGCCGGTACCGAGCTTGATGCGCGTCGTGCGCGCCGCGGCGTACGCGAGCACCGGGATCGGGTCCATGAGCTCCGAGTCGCTCGGCAGCGGCGACGGCGGCTCGTGGGGGTCGATGAGCACGGGATGCTCACCCACCCAGATCGACTCGAAGCCGAGCGACTCGGCCGCCTCCGCGATGTCGCCGACCGCGTCGGCGTCGGCGAACGCGCCCGAGCCGATGCCGAACCAGCCGATCGGGATCATCGGGTCAGGATCACGCGGTCCGCATGCGACGGTCGCGTCGCGCTTGCGAGCTGCCGGCGTGCGTTGCGATGTCGACGAGGAACGCGAAGACCACGATGAACCACCCGAAGCCGGTGACACCCTTGATGGGCGCGTAGACGACCGCCCACGCCAACGTCGTCCACGGCAGGAAGATGAAGCCGAGCAGCCCCCACCAGAACGAATCGAACGCGATGCTCATCCGGTCGCCGAACAACCAGATGAAGAAGATCGCCAGGCGCGGGGAGATGAACGCGGCCAGCG
This sequence comes from uncultured Actinomycetes bacterium, assembly GCA_963750045.1. Lineage (GTDB taxonomy): Bacteria > Actinomycetota > Acidimicrobiia > IMCC26256 > DASPTH01 > DASUAS01. The sequence goes on from CAVVPD010000002.1 coordinate 113,123, forward strand.
CGACGATGCAACCACACATGGCCGTGACCCTAACCGAGTCGCGTTCGCGGCGCCCGCAACGCAACGCGTCTAGCTTCTCTCGACATGGACGCGTACCCCTTCGACCACACCGGGCAGGTTGCCGTCGTCACCGGCGGCGGTACCGGCATCGGCCGTGCGACCGCGTTGCTCTTCGCGGCGCACGGTGCCGACGTCGTGCTGGCGAGCCGGCGGGTCGAGAACCTCGAGCGCGTCGCGGCCGAGGTGGCCGAGACCGGGCGGCGCGCGGTCGTCGTCGCCACCGACGTGCGCGACGTCGACCAGTGCGAACGACTCATCGACGAGTCCATCTCCGCATTGGGGCGGATCGACGTGCTCGTCAACAACGCGGGCGGGAGCCACACGTACCCCTTCGAGGACTGGACGGCCGACCGCTTCCAGAACATGATCGACCTCAACCTGCGCAGCGCGTTCGTCCTGTCGCACCGCGTCCTCCCGCACATGGTCGAGCGGGGCAGCGGTTCGATCGTGAACATCTCCTCGGGCGCGGCCGTCATGGGCATGCCCATCCATGCGCCCTACGGCGCGGCCAAGGCGGGGTTGGAGAGCCTCACCATGAGCTTCGCCGCCGCGCTCGCCCCGCACGGAGTCCGGGTGAACTGCGTGCGGGTCGGCGCGATCAAGTCCGAGGGGTTCGTCCGGGCCATGGCGTCCGCCGGCATCGACCCGGACGAGATGGGTGGACGCGCCGCCGGGCTCGGCCGCGCCGGCACGCCCGACGAGATCGCCTGGCCGATCCTGTTCCTCGCCTCGGAGGCGTCGAGCTACGTCTCGGGGCAGACGCTCTACGTCGGGGGCGGGCCCAAAGACCCGAATCCCTGACCGCGCCGGCTCAGCCGCGGTCTCGGAGGAACGGGTACCGGGCCCTGGTCGAGGTCACCCGGGCCGGATCGACATCCGCGAACAGCAGCGCCTCCACCGGGCCCTCCGCCTCTGCCTCCACCTCGCCGAACGGCCCGATCACCGCGCTGTCACCCGAGTAGTCGAGCTTGCCGCCGCGCCCGACCCGGTTGACGGCCACGACGAATGCCTGGTTCTCGATCGCGCGGGCCCGCACCAGTGTGCGCCAATGGTCACGGCGCGCCGCCGGCCAATTGGCGACGACCACGTAGCAGTCGGTGGCGGGCGCGAGCGGCCAGAATTCGTCGGCGAAGCGCAGGTCGTAACAGACGAACAGGCTGCAGCGCACCCCCTCGATGTCGACGGTGACACGCGCGTCACCCGCGGCGTACTTCTCGTGCTCGCCGCCATACGTGAAGGGGTGCAACTTCCGGTAGCGGTGGACGTCCCCGTCGGGCGTGGCGAGTGCGAGACAGTTCGACGGCAGGTCGTCGCCAGGCCGCACCTCGGGCACCGAGCCGCAGACCCAGAGACCGTGCTTCGTCGCCTGCTCCACCAGGAACCGGACGCTCGGGCCGTCGACCGGTTCGGCGATGCGCTCGGTGTCCATGGAAAACCCGGTCGCATACATCTCGGTGAGCACCGCGAGCCGCGCGCCCGCGGTTGCCGCCTCGGCGATGCGCGGCGCGAGCCGCGCGAAGTTGGCGCGCGGGTCCTCCCACACGATGTCGTGCTGAATGGCCGCGATCTTCATCGGGCCAACCGCTGCAGTCGTGAGACGGCATCGTCGATCACGTCGAGCCGTTTGCAGCAGGCGAAGCGCACGAGCGGGCTGCCCGCGGCCTTGTCGTCGTAGAAGACGACGCTCGGCACCGCGACCACACCGCAGCGCGCGGGCAGTGCCCGGCAGAACGCGAGCCCGTCGCTCTCGCCCACCGACTGGATGTCGACGGTCAGGAAGTAGGTTCCTGCAGACGGGAACACGGTGAGCCCGGCCGCGGCGAGTCCCGCGGCCAGGCGATCACGCTTCTCGGCCAGGTCGGCTGCCGCCCGGCGGAACGTCGAGCCGGGCAGACCGAGTCCGACCGCGACGCCGTACTGGAACGGGCCACCGTTCGCGTAGGTGAGGAACTGCTTGACCGTCCGCACCGCGTTGGTGAGCTCGGGGGACGCGCACGTCCAGCCGATCTTCCACCCCGTGCACGAGAACGTCTTTCCGCCCGACGAGATGGTGACGGTCCGGTCGCGCATGCCGGGAAACGTCGCCAGCGGCAGGTGCTCACCGTCGAACACGAGGTGCTCGTAGACCTCGTCGGTGATGGCAACGAGGTCACGCTCAACGCAGAGGCGGGCGATGACTTCGAGCTCCTCGCGAGAAGACCTTGCCGGTCGGGTTGTGAGGCGAGTTGAGCAACAGCACGCGGGTGCGCGGTGTGATCGCGGAAGCGAGCTCGGCGGGATCGAACGCAGAGCCGGGCGTACGGAGTTGGACGACTCGTCGCCGCGCGCCCGGCGAGCGCGATGCACGCGGCGTAGGAGTCGTAATAGGGCTCGAAGGTGACGACGTCGTCGCCGGGTTCGCACAATGCGAGGAGCGCGGCGGCGATCGCCTCGGTGGCGCCCGCGGTGACGAGGACCTCGGTGTCGGCGTCGTAGTCGAGCCCGTACCACTTCGCCTGGTGCTCGGCGATCGCGGTACGCAACTCGGGGATCCCGATCCCCGGCGGGTATTGGTTGTGGCCCTCGCGAATGGCGGCGACGGCGGCGTCGAGGACCTCCGGGGGGCCGTCGGTGTCGGGGAAGCCCTGCCCGAGGTTGATCGAACCGGTCGAGACGGCCAGGGCCGACATCTCGGCGAAGATCGTGGTGCCGAAGCCCTGGAGTCGCGAGACCAGGTACGGGGAATCGGCCACGTCAACCGGCCACGAAGCTCAGGCGCACGTGCCGGCGCGGGTTGTCGCGGTTGAGATCGACGAACACGACGCTCTGCCACGTCCCGAGCAGCGGTTCGCCGCCCTGCACCGGCAGCACGAGGGACGGGGCCACGATCGCCGGCAGCACGTGGTCGGCACCGTGGCCCGGCGACCCGTGCGCGTGCCGGTAGCGGTCGTCGCGCGGGAGCAGGCGCTCGAGGGCGTCGACCAAATCGTCGTCGGACCGGGCGCCGGTCTCGATGATCGCGACGCCGGCGGTGGCGTGCGGCGCGAACACGTTGCACAGGCCGTCACCCCGCTCGCGGCAGAAGCGCCGCACCCCGTCGGTGAGGTCGACGATCCGCTCCCGCGAGGTGTCGACGTCGAGCACGGTCGTGTCCATCCCCCGAGCCTACGACGACCTGCTCTCGTGTCGCCGAGGCGTCAGCCGGCGTCGACCAGCCAACCGAATCCGTTGGAGCGGAGCGCGTCGGAGATGCGCGCGGTGAGCGTGGGCAGCGAATCGGTGAGGAGGATGATCCCGAAGATCGCCAGGACCGCAGCCGAGAACAGCGTGATCGCGCGCGAATGTCGCTTGAACCAGTCGAGCGCGCGGGTGAGCTTGCCCATCGCCAGGCCGACGGCGAGGAACGAGGCTCCGAGGCCGGCCGAGTACGCGACGAGCAACGCGGTCGAGTGCGCGACGTCCTCGCCACCGGCCGCGAATCCGAGCACCGCGCCCAGCACCGGACCGATGCACGGCGTCCACCCGAGCCCGAACGCGGCACCGGCCACAGGGGCCGCGACCGGACCGAAGCGGTCGAGGTGCGGATGGAAGCGGAACTCCTGGTAGAGCCGTGGCGTGGTGAGGATCTGCGATCCGGCGAGGTACAGGGCCATCAGCAGCACCAGGCCGCCCGAAACGCGCGTCAACGTCTCCTGGTTGCGGAAGATGGCGCTCCCCGCGGCGGTCGTGATGAGCCCGAGGAGCACGAACACGACCGTGAACCCGGCCACGAAGAGCCCGGTGTTGAGCGCGATGCGCTTGAGGTAGTGGCGTTGCGGCTCCTGGATCTCCCCCACCGACAGGCCGGTGATGAGGCTCAGGTACCCGGGGACGATCGGCAGCACGCACGGCGACAGGAACGAGATCACACCGCCGCCGAAGGCGGTCAGGAGATAGAGGTTGCTGGTGACGCTCACGCCGATCGGGTGCATAGGAACCTGCGCAGGATGGTACGGCCCGGCCCGGCCGCCCCGTCAGTCGGCGGACCCGCGTCGTTCAGACGAGCGGGGAGAAGCCGGGCACGTCCGGATGCGGCGTGTCCAGATACACCTTCGCTTCGGGCGATCCCCGGAACCGGCCGTGGCTCCAGCGGATCTCGACGTGGCCCGCGACCTCCACCTCGGCTCCGGTCGCCCGCTCCCGGACGACTCCGGTCCACGAGACCTCGGGTTGGCCGGACACCTTCGGCGCCACGAAAAAGGTGATGAGCTCGTACGCCTGCATCCAGTCCCAGGCGGAAGCCACCCGCAAGCGGATGTGCGAGGAGCTCGTCGCGCCGAGGATGTAGTAGGGCGCGTCGCCGATCCGGAGCAATCGCCAGAAGAACCGAAGTCGTGCGTTCTTCGTCGCGAGGTTGACGTTCCATCGGGCGCACGACTCGCGGCGCGACCGCGGCGCACAACGCGGCCCAACGAGGCCGAAGGACATCGGGAAGCGCGCGCGCGCTCGGAGGCCGTCCCGCAGCGAGGCTCTCTGCTCCGAGGAGAGGTCGGTCACGACCGTCGGGAGATCACCACCCACGTATGCTCGGGCTGCGGAATAGAAGGCCTCGTACTCGATCGGTGCGACGACACCGAACCAGTCTGCGGCGGTTCGTTGCTCGCCGGTCAGGAGCCGGTCGAACAGACGCGTTGGGCCCGGGTTCTGCAGGATCTTGGACAGGTACTTGCAGCTGATCTGATAGACGTGATCGATCCGGATGTCGGCCGGGATCACGTCGTCACCCGGAGGTCGGTGCGGACCCTTCCACTCGACGAGCTTGGGTGCACGACCGCGGAGCCCGTCGTCGGCGCGCAGGAACGCAGCGCCGTTCGCGAATGCCGACTCGAAGAGGGCCCGGTGCTCGCCGTGCTCGTACGCGCTCACCACCTTGACCCAGACCGACGCTGGGACATTGCGCAATCGGTCCGGGCGAACGCTCATTCCGGTCGGCAGATCGCGAGCGAGGGTGCCCACCGCGGTGACGATCTCGGTGATCTCGGTGCGGGCGCCGGGCATCAGTCCGTGAAGAGTGACGTGAACTGCAGCTCTTCCGGAGCGAGATCGACATCGCGGGGCAGATAGAAGTCGTACGACGGGTACACGTCGATCTCGCCCGGGTGGACACGCATCCACAGCTCCACCGCATCGCCCCACTGCTCGCCGACGAGCGCAGCGCGAAGCGCGACCCTCAGATCGTCGGCGATCTCGTGGCCCGGGATCCGTGCGATCAGGTGCAAGGCCAACACCCAGTTGAGCGTCTCGATGTCGTCCGCGATGAACATCTCCGGCGGATCGTCGTGAACGACCGCGCACGCGACGGATCCGGGCATCTACTCGGCCCGGCGCGAGAGATCGGCAGGCGTCCAGAAGCCCAACTCCGGTTGCGGCGACCGGCCACCCTTCGCATATCGGGCGAGGCGCTGGCGACCCTCGTCCGACAACATCTCGATCGCGTCGAAGAAGGCGTCGGGCCCCGCGGCGCGGAGCGCGGTGTCTCCCTCGCTCGGCTTCTTCGGCAGGTGCGTCGTGAGAAAGACCAGCGGAGAGTCGTCGCGCAACGAACGACGGAGTGCGTGAGCCCGCCCGAGCGACTTCCACACCGTGTCCGTGCGCAGCAACCCGCCGCGGTGGGTCTTGAACGCCCCGGAGACGTCGAAGAACCACGCCCTGCCGTCGTCATCCGTCGCGATGAAGTTCACGGACACGCCCGTCTTCGGAATGCGCTTGTTCGTGTCCGTGATCGTGAATCCGGCTTCGCGGAGCACGTCGGCCGCGAGCTTCTGCGCGACCTTGCCTTCGCGGGTTGCGCGGCTCTGGAAGTTCTCGCCGTCCGCGCGCCGGAGTCCGACGCGCGCTGCTCGCCTTCGCCCGACGCCGGCGCCGGAACCGGAGGAAGCACCTCGGCGGACTTCACCGCTTCGGCCACGCGTGCTCGGGCGATGTCGACGTACTCCCGGTCGAGGTCGTAGCCGATGTAACGCCGATCCCAGAGCGCGGCAGCAACGAGCGTCGACCCGCTCCCCATGAAGGGGTCGAGCACGAGGTCGTTGCGGAACGTGTACAGACGGATCAACTGGTCGGGAAGTTCGACGGGAAAAGGCGCCGGATGACCGACGCGCCGTGCACTCTCGGGAGGGATGTCCCAGAGATCCAGGGTGAAGCCCATGAAGTCTTCGGTCTTGAGCGTGCTGCTGGTCTCGTACGGCAAACCCTCGAGCTGCCGTTGCTTCACCGTTCGCGCTCGGTCGAATCGGCCCTTGCTCGCGATGACGACGCGCTCGGTGATGTCGCGCAACACCGGGTTGGCTGCGCTCCGGAAGGAGCCCCACGCACAGGAGCCGGTCGCGCCCTCGCCCTTCTGCCAGATCAGCTCGCCGCGCAGCAGAAGACCCAGGTCGTCCTGCAGGATGCGAATGACGTCTGCCGAGAGGCTGCGATACGGCTTCCGGCCGAGGTTCGCGACGTTGACCGCGATCCGCCCGCCCGGCTCGAGCGTGCGGACGCACTCCTCGAAGACCTCCCGCAGCAGATCCAGGTATTCGAGGTACGACGAGGGAACTCCTTCGCGCTCGAGCTCCTCTTCGTATTGCTTCCCCGCGAAGTACGGCGGTGAGGTCACCACCAGCGCGACGGATCCGTCCTCGACGTTGGTCATGTTCCGGGCGTCGCCGGCGTTGAACGGTTCGGGCACCGTCTTCGGCTCGGGCACCGCCGAGTCATCCGAGAGGTCGGGGGCGTGGAATCGCTCGTAGAACGCGGACGAGTCGTGACTCTCACGGCGACTCACGCCAAAGTTGGAGGTTGTCGTCGGCTTCCGGCGCTCCGCCACTCACCCTCCTCGACCGAACAGGATTCTTCCATCCTCGCACGGGGCTACGACGGTCATCCCGACTCAGCCCGGCGCCCCGCCCCGGCGGCGGCGGCGCAGCCACACGGCTGCCCCGGCCCCGGCCGCGAGCACGCCACCGGCGACGATCACGCCCACCGGTGACCCGGAGTCCCCACCGCCGACCGCGGCACCGGCAGCCACGAGGTCGCGCGAACGCCGACGGGTCTCGCCGACGCCGCGGCCCCCGGTCGCACGGACGTCGGGCACCGTGGTCGAGGTGCCCGCTGGTCCGGTCGTGGTCGCCGGGTCACCGGGCGTGGTGGCGGGCGAAGGCTGAACGTCGGCGGTCGGCGCGCCGGGCGAGACGTCCGCCGAACCCGCTCCTCCACCTCCCGTCGACGGCCCGCTCGGCGTCGCCGTCGCGGGGGGCGCCTCGGTGGGGGGCGGCGCGCACCCCGCCACGGCGCAAAACGACGCGAACGGCGGCTGGCCCCCGCCGTACTTCCACCCTTCGACATCGCCGTCGTGCACGAGCGTGTTGCTCGCGCCGGCTCCGGACTGCGTCCATCCGCCGGCTCCACCCACGGCCCGGAAGTAGGTCCACCCGCCCGGGCACTGGCTCGGGACGGGAGCGTCGCCCACCCCGTAGAGCTGGCACACCGCCTGGCCCAACGCGCCGAAGGCGATGGTGACGGGATCGGCGCCCGCGAGCTGCAGCGCCGCCAAGCCGGTCACGGCACCGTCGAAGTGGATCACCGATTGCTGCGTGCCGCTCCCGGTGTCGACGATGACGACCGCGGTGGACGTGGCCTGCGCCGTGACCGAGGCCTGCGCGACGCCGGTGGTGCACGCGACGAGCACGGCCGCGAGCGCCACCCCGACGCGCGCGACCAGCCGGCGCGGATTCATCCGGTGAAGTGCGGCGCGGCGGACACAGCGATCGCGGCCGGCGTGACCGGCGTCACCGGTGGTTCGGACAAGACGGTCGCACACATCCCGTTTGCGGCCCGGGCCACGGGCAACCATGAACGTTCGAGTCCCTGCACCGCCTGGCCGGTGGCGTACGCGGCGCTGTACACGTTCGGTCCCGAGATGCTCCCGTCGGGGTGGGCCAGCGATTCCAGCGCGGCGTCGGCGCCGACGAACGGCTGGCCGCCCGCCGAGGGGAGCACGGTGTCCCGCCAGCAGCGCGAGTTCGGGTCGTACCCCGCGGCGGCGACCGCGAGCACCGCACGCGAGGTGCTCTCCGCGCTCGGGTCACCGAAGAACGACCACGTGCCGTCGGCGTTCTGCTGCGAGGCGATCCACGCGAGCGCGTGCTGCACCACCGGGTCGGACTGCGGGACTCCCCCGGCGATCAGCGCCTGGACGGCGAGGCCGGTGGTGTCGATGTCGGGATCGGTCGCCGGCGTCGTGTCGGCGTTGTAGGCCCAGGATCCCGCCGCCTGCTGCTTGCTCTCGATGTAGGCGACGGTGGCGGGAGGGACCGACCCGACGAGCAGGTCCTCGGCCAGCGCCGCGAACAGCGTGTCGGTGAACCGCAGGTCGTCGGCGAACGAGCCGTTCGGGGCCGGATCGCCGATGGTCGCCGCCAGCGTGGTCGTGTCGAGGCCGAGGGGCTCCGCCACCAGGACGAGGAACTTGGCAGCCCGGCCCGGCGTGGTGGAACCGGCCGCCACGAGGTCCAGGAACGCCATCGGGTTCTGCCCTTGCGGGTTCTCGGTGCCCTCGACCGCGGCGAGAGCCTCACCGGTGCTCCATGACGGGCCGGTCTGTGCGGCTTCGGCGATGGCCAGCACGGCCTCGGTCGTCACGAACTGGAAGTCGGGGGCGTCGTCCCACGCGCCGCTGCCGGTGGCCGGCGTGGTGCCGCCGATCTGCGGCGGCGACGACGACAGGTACGCGACCGCGCCGGTGACGACGGCCGGATCGGCGGCGCGCGCCGGCACCGACAACGAGAGGAGAGCGACCGTCAGCGCACCACAACACGCGACGGCACGACGAACGTGCAACATGGTTGTCCTCCGTAGCCCCTGTTCCACGAGGGCCTGTACTTCGGTCGCCTCGAGGGCGACTCCTCCTGGGAGCACCGGTGGCCCGGTGGACAACGGCAGGTAGCCTGGCTTGCGGAGTGCGGCGGGTAGCCGCAGAGCCGCTCACAGTTGCGGGTCAGCGTCGGTCTCGCACCGACTTCCCCCGTCCCCGGGCCGAAGCCCGGGAACCGCACGCAACATCCGGGTTGCGCGCAACCGCTGTCGAGAGAGCACCCTACTAGGACGTGACCACCACCACGCAAGCTCCCGGCACCTCGGCTCCGACCCGGAACCCGACGACGAGCCGCGTCGCCCCGAGCACGTGGCACGCGGGCGTCTGGCTGGTGTGGGCACTCGCGGCGGCGGCGTGCGTCGAGCTCGCGCCGAGCCCGGTCTACGTCGCGCTCGTCATCGGGATCGCGTCGGTGGCGGTGTCCGTGCACGCGCGCCCGGGCCCCTACGCGAGGGCGTTCCCGCTCCTGTTGGCGGTGGGCACGCTGTTCGCCATCGTCCGGATGTTGCTGACGGCCGCCACCACCCACGGCGCGGGTGACCTCCTGTTCACCACCCCGAACTTCGGCCTCCCCCAGCTGCTCGGAGGCTTCACCGTCGGCGGCACCGTGGAGCTCCCGGTGGTGCTGCAGTCGCTGGCCGAGGGCTTCGCCATCGTCGGCGTGATGGGCGTGTTCGGGGCGTTCAACGCAGTGGTCTCGCACTCGGAGTTGGTGCAATCGACGCCGCGGGCGTTCTACGAGGTCGGCCTGGTCGTGGTGGTCGCGCTCGCGTTCGTGCCGTCGACCCTGTCGGCCATCCACGACGTCCGCGACGCCGACCGCGCTCGCACCGGAGGGCGGGTCGTCCGGCGGGGCCGGCTCCTCCGCCAGATCGTCCCGGTCCTCGAGCTCGGGCTGGAACGGGCGGTCACCCTGGCCGAGTCGATGGACGCCCGCGGGTTCGCCCGCGCGGGCGCCGGTCCACGTGACCGCGCCGCGGGGTGGTGGGGCGTCGCGTCGCTCCTCATGCTGGGCGGCGCGTTCGTCGCGCTCGTCGGCCGCTCCGACACCGTCGCCGCCGCGCTCGGCCTCGCCGGCGCGATCGGGCTGGGTGCCGCCATCCTCCTCGCGTCGGCGGGCACCCAACGGGCGCGTTACCGGCCGCGCCGCATGAGCTTCGCCGACTGGTGTGTCGCCGCGGGCGTCCTCCTCGCCCCCGTGGCGATGGCGACGTGCTCGATCGCCGGAGACACCAGCCTGGTGTGGTTCGCCAGTCCGCTGGCGTGGCCGGCGCTCCACGTGCTGCCGGCGATGGCGCTGCTCCCGCTGCTCGCGCCGGTCGTGATCAAGCCGCCGGTGCCGGCATGAGCGGGCGGCCATGAGCGCGATCTCGTGCCGGGGGGTGTCGTTCGCGTACCCGGACTCGACGCGGGCCGCGCTCGAGCAGGTCGACCTCGAGGTCGCGCCGGGCGAGCTGCTCCTCGTGATCGGCGCGTCGGGCTCGGGCAAGAGCACGGTGCTGCGCGCAGTGAACGGACTCGTCCCGCACGCGAGCGGCGGACGGTTCGGCGGTGAGGTCGAGGTCTTCGGCCGCTCCACGCGCTCCCACCACCCGCGGGAGCTGGCCGACGTCGTGGGGTTCGTCGCCCAGGACCCGGAATCGCAGTTCGTCGTCGATCACGTGGAGCGTGACCTCGCGTTCGTGCTCGAGAACCTCGGCTTCTCGCAGGAGGCGATGCGCCGCCGCGTCGAGGAGGTGCTCGACGCCCTCGGCATCGCCCACCTGCGCGATCGTGACCCGTCCACCCTCTCGGGCGGCGAGCGGCAGCGGTGCGTGATCGCGGGCGCACTCGCCGCCGGTCCCCAGGCCCTCGTCCTCGACGAGCCGACGTCGCAGCTCGACCCGCAGGGCGCCGACGACGTGCTCGCCGCCCTCGTGCGCCTCAACCACGATCTCGGCACCACCGTCCTCCTCGCCGAGCACCGGCTCGAGCGGGCCGCGCCGCTCGCGGACCGGGCCGTGCTGGTGGAGGCCGGGCACGTGGGCACCCCCGACCTTCCCGCGACCGTGCTCGCCAACTATCCGGGTGCACCGACGGTGACCCGGCTCGGACGCGCCCTCGGCTGGGACCCTCCGCCGCTGACCGTCCGCGACGCGTGCGGGTTCGCGGTCCGCCTGCCGCTCGATCTCCCGGCGCCCCCGGCAACCGATGCGAGCGAGGTTCCCGGCGACGTGCTCGTGGCCGCGCGGGCTCCGCGTGGTGCTCGGCGGCCGGGCGGTGGTGCGCGCCGTCGACCTCGAGCTGCACGCAGGCGACGTGATCGCGCTGTTCGGTCGCAACGGGTCGGGCAAGACGACCCTGCTGCGAGCGCTGGCCGGCCTCCAGGGCCTGGACGCCGGCTCGATCGATCGCCACGCCCGCGTGGCGTACGTGCCGCAGAATCCGAACACGATGTTGTTCTCCCCCACCGTCCGCCGCGAGCTCGAGGAGACACTTCGGCTCCTCGGCCGGCCCGATCGCGGCGAGGTCGAAGAGTGGCTCGACGCGCTCCACCTCACCGGGCTCGCCGCCCACCATCCACGGAGCCTCTCCGGCGGCGAGCGCCAGCGGGTGGCCATCGCCGCGGTGGCGGTGGGCGGCGCGTCGGTGCTCCTCCTCGACGAGCCGACCCGCGGGATGGACGCGCCATCGCGGTCGGCATTGGAGCATGCCGTGCACCGGCACGCGGCCGGCGGGGGCGCGGTCGTGCTCGCCACCCACGACGTCGAATTGGCGGCGCGCATCGCGACGCACGCGGTCGTCCTCGGTGACGGCGAGATCGTCGCCGACGGCAACGCGCGTGGAAGTGCTCGCCGGTTCGCTCTTCGCGCCCCAGGTGCTGCGGGTGCTGCCGCCGTTTCTCACCGTCGCGGAAGTCGAAGCCGAGTTGGCCCGGCCGTGAACGTCGTCGTGGCACCCCCGGGGCACGGCTTGGGCGCGCACGTGCGGCCGATCGCCGTCTACACGCTCATGGTTGCCGTCGGCGCGGCGGCGTTCCTCTATCCCTTCTGGTTGCCCGCCACCGCGCTCACCAGCCAGGCGCACAACGGCGACGCGCCGCTCGTGGCGGCGCTCGTGGGCGCGCTCGTGGTCGCGGCGGTGATGCTCGAGGTCCGCCGCGGCACCATGAACGGCGCGACCATCGCGTTGCTCGGAATGCTCGCGGCCTGTGCCGGGCTGCTCCGGCTCATCGACCTGCCCGGCGGTGGCAGCGGCATCTTCTTCCTCGTGGTGCTCACCGGCGCGGCGTTCGGACCCCGCTTCGGCCTCCTCCTCGGACTCTGTTCGATGGCGGTCTCCGCGATCATCACCGGCGGGATCGGCCCGTGGCTCCCGTTCCAGATGCTGGCGCTCGGATGGATGGGCGCGGGCGCCGGGTTCCTCGGGCTGGCCACGCGGCGGTGGGACCCGCGCGTCGAGATCGTCGCCCTCGCCGCCTACGGCTGGGCCTGGGGCTTCCTCTACGGCGCGATCATGAACCTGTGGTTCTGGCCCTTCGAACGCGGCGGGGCGCTCGATTGGCACCCCGGCCTGGGCCTCGGCGCGACCCTGCACCGGTACTGGCAGTTCTACGTGGCGACGTCGCTGGGATGGGACGCCGCCGCCGCGATCACGAACGCCGTCCTCATCCTCGTGACCGGTCTGGTGCTGATGCGTACGTTCCGCCGCTTTGCCCACCGCCTCGATCCCGCGGTGGAGTTCGACGCGGTCTGAGGCCGAACCGGCTCAGTCGTCCCGACCCGAGCTCGTGGTCGAGGTCATGGAACGGACGTCAGCTGTGCTGGAAGCGCGGTCCCCCGCGATCGCCGGGCCACCGGGAACCACCGATGGTGTCGGCGTAGGGCCAGAACGCGATCGGGTCGAGCTTGCCGGCGACGGTGATCGCACGGCTCTTGTGGACGGGCGTGACGAGGTCGGCCGACAGCTGCTCGCGCAACGGGAGCAACTCGGTGTACGGGTCCCACGGGCTGTCGCGCAGCACCAGCACTCCGTCGACGGTCTCGCGGTACGCGGTGTCGCTGACGCTTGCGACCCGCACCACCGTCGGCGGGAAGTCGTAGCTCTTCTCGACGCCGCCGATGGCGCGTGACGACTTGATCCACCAGTCGTTCTCCGCGTACTCTCCCGAGGGGTCGTCGACCGCGCCGGTGACCTGACCACGGAACTCGAGGAACGTGAAGCCCTGGTGCGTGCAGCGGGCGACGACGGTGTCGTCCTGGCGGAAGTAGACGATCGAGCACGGGAACTTCGGTTGGCCGTTGAGCTCCTGGCTGATGAAGATCGCCGACTCCTGGTCGATCCCGAGGCCGATGCCGTAGTAGCCCTCGATGCCGTCGTAGCGCGCCTCGACCTTGGTGGAGACGCCGTATTCCGGCTCACCCTTCACCGGCACGTTGTAGACGTTGACGTGCACGAACGGATTGCGCCCCGGTTCGATGCCGGGCGGCAGCAGCTCGGCGATCTTCTCGGAGTCGGTGCGGTAGACGATCTTCAGCAGTGGCCAGCTCGCGATCTCGCCGGGCCGGATCTGCGGTGCGTTGTCCATGGTCTGCTCCTGCGCTGACGACGGTGCGCACAGTGTGCCCGCGGCCAGCAGCTCCCGCCAGGCGAGGTCGACGTCGACCTCCTCGATCCGTCGCCGATCGTCACCGCGGCACCGGCGCACGGAGGCGCCGGTCAGATGCGTTCGGCCGGTTCGGTCGGGAAGAGCTCGGCGACGAATTCCTCGAGTGCGGCCCGACCTTCGGGATCGGTCACGTCACCCACGAAGACCGCGGTCCTGGCGCCGGTCGACTCCAGTCCGCGGGCCACCTCGCCGAGCGCGGCGGCGTGGGCGTCGGCCCCCACCAGCACCACCACCCGGTCCGGGCGCGGGGCGCCGGTCACGTGCGCACCACGAGCACGGCCGACACCGCGGCGAACCCGAGCCCCAGCACGAGCGTCGCGAACACCGCCGACGGCTCCTGCATCGTCGCCGCGCCGGTCGCCACCAACGCGAGCACGAGGAACCACGTGTTGCGAAGCAGTGATCCGACCGAGAGGTCGCGCGTGCGCGACGCAGCCCCGAAGCAGTTGCAGGGTCGACGGTCGTCGACGATCACCCGCCGGGCCAACACCACCGTGAACACCGCGAACGTCGCCAACGCGAGGTAGCTCGGCCAGCTCGCGTCGACGACCAGCAACAGTCCCGCGAGCACGAGCTCGTAGACGGGGAGGAAGAGCGCCACCACGACCGAGATCCACGGCTCGGCACCGAACCGGACGCGGGAGCTGCGGATCGACGAGCCGATGACGAGCAGCTTGCCGACGCCCGACACCACCAGGACCAGGGCGACGACCACACGAGCCGCGAGTGCGACGTCGTTGGTCGTCATCTCACCGATCGTGCATCTTCTCGTACCCCCCCTTGAAGAACAGGAGGGGACGAGCGCCTTCACGCATGTCGAGGTCGAGCACCCGCCCGACGATGATCTTGTGGTCGCCGCCCGGGTACTCGGCCTCGAACCGGCAGTCGAGGTAGGCGATCGCCTCCTCGAGCACCGGAGCGCCCGAGACGCCCACGCGCCACGGCGTCTGCCCGAACCGGTCTGCCCCCTTCCTGGCGAACAGCTGCGAGAGCTCCTCGTGCTCCTCACCGAGGATGTTGACCGCGAAGGTGCCCGCGCGTTCGATCCGGGGCCACGTCGACGACGCGTGCGCGACGCAGAACAGGATCAACGGCGGGTCGAGCGACAGCGACGTGAACGAGTTCGCGGCGATGCCGACCGGCTCGTCTTCGTCGATGGCGGTGATGATGGTGACCCCGGTCGCGAAGTGGCCCAGCACGGAGCGGAACCGCGCGTCGTCGGGCACCAGCAGGGTCTCGGAGGGATCGTCGGGCACCTGGACTCCTCGGATCAGCCGTGCGACGGCCGCAACGTGTGACGCAGGCCGTCCGAGGCCGCGAACACCTCGGGCCCGCCGACCCGGGCGGAGAGCTCGCGCGCGTCGCGGAGGATGGTGTCGATGCGGTCGTCGCCGTGCGACGGGCAGTGGTGGAACAGTGCGAGCTTGCGCGCGCCGGCCTCCTTGGCCACGTGGATCGCGTACTCGATCGTGCAGTGCCCCCAGGTGCGCTTGGCCTCGTACTCCTCCGCCGTGTGCTGCGCGTCGTGGATGAGCAGGTCGACACCGTCGCAGAGCTCGAGGACCTCGATCGGCACGTAGTCGTCGGGGTCCTCGGGCACGGTGCCCGGCCCGTGATCGGACAGATAGGCGACCGAGGCGCCTTCGATCTCGACCCGGAAACCCAGGGTCGGATCGGTGTGGCGCACCCAGCGCGACCGGACCTTGGCGCCGTTGACCGCGAAGTCGTCGTTGGCCACCGCCTCGAAGGCGACCCCGCCCCGCAGCTCCTCGGGAGCGATCGGGAAGTACGGCGGGCTCATCACGCCGCGGAAGACGTCCGCGAGCGACCCGGCCTCCTGGTGCGGACCGATCACGTTCACCGTGCCACCCCCCGCCGCGAGCGGGGCGAAGAACGGCAGGCCCTGGATGTGATCCCAGTGGAGGTGGGTGAGCAGCACCGTGGCGCGGTACCCGTCGAGCTTGCCGTCGGCGGCGATCGCGTCGCCGTAATTCCGCAGCCCGGTGCCGAGATCGAAGAGCACCGGGTCGTGTCCCTCGGACGCGACTTCCACGCACGAGGTGTTGCCCCCGTAGCGGTCGAACTGGTGGCCGTCACACGGAGTAGATCCGCGAACCCCCCAGAAGGTCACATGCGTCGCCGGCGACACGTTCGCGAGGTTACCCGGTGGTCGACCGAGCTAACTGAGGACCCGGCGCTTGAACCCGTTGATGCCCACCCAGGTGAACAGTGCCGAGAACCCGATGACCGCGCCGTAGATGGCCCACAGGCTCATGTGGGGTGACGTGGTCAGCGCGGCCCGGAACCCTTCGCACATGTAGACGAGCGGGTTCACCAGCACGACGATCTGGAGCCACCGGATCGCCTCGAGCGACGACCACGAGTAGTAGACGCAGCCGAGGAAGGTCAGCGGGATCACGATGATGCCGAAGAGCAACGGGACGGTGCGCGGGTCGAAGCGCGTCCCGAACGTGAGCCCGAGCGCCCCGCACATGTAGCAGGCCAGCGGGGTGAGGGTCAGCAACACCGGCCAGTTGACGTTCAGGCTCACCGGCGTCGCGGGGACGATGGCCGCGATCGGGAACACGAGCAGGGCCGAGAACAAGCCGCTCAGGGCGCCCCAGATCGCCTTCTGGACCGCCACCAGCTCCACCGGCATGGGCGCGAGCACGCGGTCTTCGATCTCCCGCGTGTACCCGAACTCCTGGACCATGGGCAGCGACACCGACTGGATGCCCTGCATGAGGATCGCGATCCCCACGACGCCGGCGACGAGGAGCGTCGAGAATTCGCTCGCCGCCCCCGGCCCACCGACGCCCTGGCCGATCTTGGGGAACACGTAGGTGAACACGAACACGAGGAGGAAGGGCTGGAGGATCGTACGCGGGACGAATTCCTTGAGCGTCTTCCGCAAGACGACCAGGTCGCGCAGCAACAGGGCACGGAACGCGACCCGCGCCGCGGCGACAGGACTGCGAGCGGGCGCGAGCGTCGCCGGCGCCGAGCTCGGAACGGTGGCGGCACTCATTCGCGGAGATCCTTCCCGGTGAGGTTGATGAAGACGGTCTCGAGGGTCGGCTCGGTGACCGAGAGGTCCGACACGTCGAAGCCGTGACGCTCGGCAACGTTGAACACGATCGGCAACACACCCTCCTGGGCTCGCACACCGACGAGCACGGTGCCGTCGACCCGCGTGGCCTGTTGCGCGCCCGGCACCTCGGCGGCGAGCACCTCGGCCAGCGCGTCCAGGTCACCGGTGGCGGAGACGGTCACCATCGTGTCGGCGCCGGTCGAGCGTTTGAGCTCGTCGGGCGGGCCGAGCGCGAGCAGGCGACCTCGATCGATGATCGCCAGCCGGTTGCACAGCTCGTCGGCCTCCTCCATGTAGTGCGTGGTCAGGAGGATCGTCTGCCCCTGGGCGTGCAGCTCACCGAGGATCTCCCACAGCGCCAGGCGGCTCTGCGGATCGAGCCCCGCCGTCGGCTCGTCGAGGAACAGGGTGGCCGGGCGGTGCATGATCGCCCGCGCCACCATGAGGCGTTGGGCCATGCCCCCGGACAGCGCGGCGACCGGTTCCGTGCCCCGCTCCGAGAGCCGGAACTGACCGAGCAGACGGTCGGCCTCGGCGCGCGCGGTGTTCGCCGACATCCCGAAGAACCGACCGTGGAAGTAGAGGTTCTCCCACACGCTGAGCGAGCGGTCGAGCGTGTTGCTCTGCGGCACCACCCCGATCACCTGCTTGGCGGCGGTGGGGTGCGCGACCACGTCGATTCCGCCCACGAACGCCCGACCGCTCGTGGGGATGACGCGCGTCGTGAGCATGCCTGCGGTCGTCGTCTTGCCCGCGCCGTTCGGACCGAGGAGCCCGAAGATCTCACCCTGGTGGACCTCGAGGTCGAGCTCGTCGACCGCCTTCAGCCCGCCGGGATAGACCTTGGTGAGCTTCTCGGTGCGCATCACCACGTCGTCAACTACTGCCACCGGGCACCTCCTGCGGCTGGGTGAAGTAGTCGTGGATCCGCATGAGCACGCGGCCGAGCACCTCGACCTCCCGGGAGGTGAGGATCCCGCGGAGCTCGGTGTCGACCTCGTGCACGACCTCGTGGAGCTGCTCGGCCCGCGCCCGTCCGGCGTCGGTCACCACCACCCGTGCCACCCGGCGGTCGTCCGGATCCGGGCAGCGCTCGACGAGGCCGTCACGTTCGAGCTTGTCGAGGTGCCGGACCAGCGTGGGCGGCTCGATGCGCATGCGCTGCGCGAGCTCGCGCTGACTCGCGCCGTCGGCGGCGGCGGCCTCGCGCAGCAGCACCCAGTTCCAGAGGCTGGCCCCGTGCTCGTGCAGGCGCGCGTCGAGCACGTCGGACAGCGCACGTTGACCGAGATAGAGCCGGCGGCCGAGGGGCGGTTCCACGGCCGATACAGTTAGCACACTAACGATTAGGCGTGCAACTATCTTTTCCCACCCGCGCCGGGTCCCCCGTCACGGACCTTCTCCACCTGGACGAGGGCCGCGCGCAGCTGCTCGATCCAATCCCCCTCGTGGTCACCCACGAGGCGGACGCACCACGCGAGGGCGTGGCTGCGGCTCCGGGCGACGCCGGCGTCGACGAGGGTGTCGAGCACCTGACGCTCGGGCAGGCGCAGCCGGGTCATCACCGGCACGCTCAGGATGGTGAAGAGCTCTTCCTCGTCACCACAGCGCGCGCCCCACGCGACCTTGCGGGCGAAGCGCGCCTCGGCTTCGTCGGCGATGCGCATCCGCAGCGCCCGCGTGTCCTCCCGGAAGCCCTGGATCCGGGCCCGCCGGGCCGCGGCGCAGGTCTCGTCGTCGACCGCGCCGGTCTCGGGCTCGGCCAACCTGCCGACGACGAAGATCTCGTCACGGTCGTGGGTGACGTCGGGGGGCCCGGTGAACCAGCCGTCGGGCAGGCGGCCGGCGAACCAGCCCTGCAGCTTGGCGGTGGCGGGCGCAACCGAGCCGGGGGTCCTGCGGTCGTTCTTGGTCATGTGATTACAATATTACTCGGTTGCGTTCAGTGCAACGCGGATGGCGTCGGCGACACCGGCCGCCTCCGCCGCGTCGGCGTACCGCTGGCGGGGCCAGAAGAAGCCCCGGAGGCCGTCCTTGCGGTTGCGCGGGACGGCGTGCACATGGAGATGGGGCACGCTCTGACTCACCACGTTGTTCATGGCCACGAACGAGCCGGCACTGCCGGTGGCGTCCTGCACCGCGGCGGCCACCTGCTGCACCCGGGCGAACAGCTCGTCGCGCAGCGGGCCGTCGAGGTCGCGCAGGGTCTCGACGTGCGCGCGTGGCACGACGAGCGTGTGGCCCTTGAACAGCGGACGGTGGTCGAGGAACGCGACGACGTTCGGGCGGTCGAGGACGACGTCGGCCGGCGTCTCCCCCGACACGATCGAGCAGAAGCGGCACCCGTCAGCCATCGGGGGCTCGGGCGCCGATCAGTCGGCCTCGTACGGAGACACGTAGGGCCGTGCACGGGGCTTGGCCGCCTCGCGCTTGGGCACCATCACCTTGCGGCGGAAATAGCACACCTCTTCGCCACGCTGGTTGAAACCGCGGGTCTCGACGGTCACGACTCCCCGATCAGGACGGCTCGACGACTCGCGCTTGTCGAGCACGAACGTCTCGGCGTAGATGGTGTCGCCGTGGAAGGTCGGCAACTTGTGCTGGAGCGACTCCACCTCGAGGTTCGCGATGGCGACACCGCTGACGTCGGCGACGCTCATGCCGAGCACCAGCGAGTAGACGAGGTTGCCCACGACGACGTTCTTGGCAAACTGCGTCTGCGTCTCCGCGAACCACGCGTCGGTGTGGAGCGGATGGTGGTTCATCGTGATCATGC
Organism: uncultured Actinomycetes bacterium; assembly: GCA_963750045.1. Lineage (GTDB taxonomy): Bacteria > Actinomycetota > Acidimicrobiia > IMCC26256 > DASPTH01 > DASUAS01. Next base: position 132,573 of record CAVVPD010000002.1, read on the forward strand.
AGAAGAGGTGGTCGTCGGCCTCGGTGATCGTCTTGCCGGGCCAGTGCTGGTAGAGGTCACCGGGCTCGAAGTCCTCGAAGTACCGGCCGAAGGGACGCTCGTAGGTCGTCATGCGCCCGACATTAGCGATGGCCGATCCGGCCGGTCCGCCCGCGGTTCTCGGCCGCGCACCTCGACCGGGGCCGGTAGTTTGACTCCGGAGATGATGCCGCGATGATGCACCCCGCCATCCACGGCTTCGGCCGCGACGCCAACGCCGTCAAGGGCAAGAAGCTGGAGCGCGATCTCCTCCGGCGGGTGCTGCGTCTCGCCCGCCCGTACCGCAAGCAGCTGATCGGCTTCGTCGTCACCGTGGTGCTCGCCGCGGTCATCAGTGCGGTACCGCCGCTCATCCTCCGCGCCCTCATCGACACGGCCATCCCCGACAAGGATCGACAGCTCGTCGGCTTCCTCGCGTTCGCGGCGGTGTTCCTGGCCCTCTTCAACGCCGGCCTCACGCTGATCCAGCGCTACTACTCGGCCCGGATCGGTGAAGGCCTGATCTTCGACATGCGCACCGCGCTGTTCGACCACGTGCAGCACCAGCCCCTTTCGTTCTTCACCCGCACCCAGACCGGGTCCCTCATGTCGCGGATGAACAACGACGTGATCGGCGCGCAACAGGCGGTGACCAACACCCTCGGCACGGTGTTCTCCAACGTGGTGTCGGTGGTCGTCACGATCTCGTTCATGCTCGCACTCGAGTGGCGGCTCACGCTGTTGACCCTGGTCATCCTGCCGCTGTTCATCATTCCGGCCAAGCGCATGGGCCCCAAGCTCCAGCGGCTCACCCGCGAGAGCATGCAGCTGAACGCGTCGATGAACAACACCATCGCCGAGCGCTTCAACGTCGGCGGCGCGCTCGTCGTCAAGCTGTTCGGCAGGCACACCCGCGAGTCGGCAACCTTCTCGGACCGCGCCGGCGCGGTACGCGACATCGGCGTGCAGACCGCGATGTACTCGCGCGTGCTGTTCGCCGCGCTCGGCCTGGTCGCGGCGGTCGGCACCGCGATCGTCTACTTCGTCGGTGGCAACCTCGCCATCTCCGGCACGATCGGCGTAGGCACCATCGCCGCATTCGCGGTGTACGTGAGCCAGATCTACCAACCGCTCACCCAGCTCGCCAACGCGCGCGTCGACGTGCTCACCGCGCTGGTGTCGTTCGAGCGCGTGTTCGAGGTCCTCGACTTCCCGCCGCTCATCTCGAACCGACCCGGGGCCGTCGACCTCGTCGACCCCGGGGGTCTGGTGGAGTTCGACCACGTGTGGTTCCGGCACCCGTCGGCTGCCGTGTCGTCGATCGCGTCCCTCGAGGAGCAGTCCGGCGCCACTGACCTCGAAGACGAGAGCGCGTGGATCCTGCGCGACGTCAGCTTCACCGTCGCGCCGGGTGAACTGGTCGCGTTGGTCGGACCGTCCGGCGCGGGCAAGACCACGAGCGCGCTCCTCGTGCCCCGCATCTACGACGTGAGCGCCGGCAACGTGCGGGTCGACGGGCGCGACGTCCGTGACTACACGCTCGAGAGCCTGCGCGACTCCGTAGGGATGGTGATGCAGGACCCGCACCTGTTCCATGACACCGTCCGCGCCAACCTGCGCTACGCACGACCCGACGCCACCGACGCGGACCTGGTCGAGGCGTGCAGGGCGGCGCGCATCCACGAGATGATCGCCGGCCTCCCCGACGGGTACGACACCCTGGTCGGCGAACGCGGCTACCGCATGTCGGGAGGCGAGAAGCAGCGGCTCGCCATCGCCCGCATGCTGTTGAAGGACCCGGCGGTCGTCATCCTCGACGAGGCGACGTCGCACCTCGACTCCGAGTCCGAGCTCGCGATCCAACACGCGCTGGCCGACGCGCTCACCGGGCGGACGTCGTTGGTGATCGCGCACCGCCTGTCGACGATCGTCGCCGCCGACCGCATCCTGGTGCTGGAAGACGGGCGCATCATCGAGAGCGGCCGCCACGAAGACCTGCTGCGCGCCGGTGGCCTCTACACCGACCTGTACCACACGCAGGTGGACCAACCGGCGGCCGACGCGGGATGATCTGGAGATGACCGGGGGCGCGCGTCGGCTCTGTGCCGCCGGCGCGTTGCTGGCCGGGATCGCGTCGATCGCGGTCGCGGCCATCGTGCTCTGGAACAACTGGGCCGCGCTGCTCGGTGCGCTGGTGGCGATCGTGGTGGCGACCATGGCCGTCTGGTACGTGCTCACGCGCCAGGGGCCGGTCCGCGCACTCGCCACCCTGGTGGCAGTGGTCGCTTTGGTGGCCGCCCTGGTGACCTTGCTGCGCCGGCACAGCGTCACCGGGATCGTGGCCGTGTTGCTGCTCGCGATCGCCACCGCGACCCTGGCGCGGATCGCCCTCCGGACCGACCGGAGGGCGCTGCGCGCGCAGGCCCCGTCGGGGGTCCCGGTCGGCGCCGCGCTCCGTCCGGTGCTGATCCTCAACCCGCGCTCGGGTGGTGGCAAGGCGGACCCCGCGTTCGCCGCCGAGGCGCGGGCGCGGGGGATCGAGACCGTCACCCTCGAGCCAGGCGACGACCTCGAAGCCCTCGCCCGCGACGCGATTGGGCGCGGCGCCGACGCCATCGGCATGGCGGGCGGCGACGGATCGCAGGCCCTCGTCGCCGGCGTCGCCGCCGAGCACGGCGTGCCGTTCGTGTGCATCCCTGCCGGCACCCGCAACCACTTCGCCCTCGACCTCGGCGTGGACCGCGACGACGTCACCGGCGCGCTCGATGCGTTCGCGAACGGCTACGAGCGCGCCGTCGACCTCGCGCGCGTCAACGGGCGCGTGTTCGTGAACAACGTCTCGTTCGGGGTCTACGCGGCGATCGTGCAATCCGACGAGTACCGAGACGCCAAGCTCGGCACCACGGCCAAGATGCTGCCCGAGCTGCTCGGCTCCGACGACGAGGCCTTCGACTTCGACCTCGACGGTCCGCACGGCGTGGGCCACGTGCAACCCGACCTCATCCTGGTCTCGAACAACCGCTACAAGCTCGACGGCGTGGGCGGAATCGGCACGCGGGAGCGCCTCGACGAGGGACTGCTCGGCATCACCGTCATCGAAGTGAAAGACGCCGCCTCGCTGGCGCAACTCGTGACGCTCTCGAGCGCGGGGCGCGGCTCGACGTACTCCGGGTGGCGCGAGTGGACCGCGCCGGCCCTGGAGATCCGGTCCGGGAAGCCGGTCGACGCCGGGATCGACGGCGAGGCGGTCACCCTCGATCCGCCGGTGAATCTCGAGGTCGTGCCCGGCGCGCTGCGCGTCAGGATCGCACCTCATCACCCTGGTGTCTCCCCGGCCGCGATCGCCGGCGTCGTCCAGCGCGGCGGGCCGCGGCGGCTGGTGCGCATCGTGCTCGGTCGCGACGCTGAACCTTCCGCGGCGGGCGGTGCCGGTTAGCATCGTCCTTTCGCCAGGCGCCGGTTCCGGCCGGCGGGGCCGACACCGACGCCTGCCCGCGAGCACACTCCATGGCCGATCCCGCACCCCGCGCTGATGCGCCTTCCGATCGCCGAGACCGGCGCACCCGACGCAGGCGCCGTCGGCTTCGCCAGGTCCTCGCGATCATCGCGTCGATCGCCGCGCTCGCCGCCTTCGCGCTGGTGGCGACCGACCTCGTCCGCTTCGGGGGAGGCGAGCGGCCGTCGCTCGCGGGCACCGTGCAGCCCGGCGACGTCGCCACGGCTTCCACCACCACCACCAAAGCCGAGACCAGCCACTGCCGCACCCTCTCGACCACGGACCCGCTCCGCCTGTGGGTCGGGGGCGATTCACTCGCCGGATCGCTCGGCCCCGCGCTCGGGACCATCGCCGGCGCGACCGGCGTCGTCCAGCCCTATTTCGACTCGCGCGTGTCGAGCGGGCTGGCCGATCCGGGCTTCTTCGACTGGCCCACTCACGCGACCACCGAGATGGCCAGCATCGACCCCGAGGTCGTGGCGTTCATCATCGGCGCCAACGACTGGGGTGACGTCTCCGGCGACAGCTGGAAAGCCGACTACGAGCAGAAGGTCGACGCGATGATGAACACGCTCATCGGATCCGGCCGCACCGTGTACTGGATCGGCTCGCCGACGTTGAAGGACGGGAAGATGAACGCGGCGGTCGTCGAGGTGAACGCCGTCGCCGTCGCGGTGGCCAAGCGTCATCCCGAGGTCCACTACGTCGACGCCTACAAGTTGTTCTCCGATCGCGGGGGCAACTTCGCGTTCAACCTGCCCGACGAGACCGGCAAGGTCGTGACCATGCGGGCCGGCGACGGCGTGCACCTCACCATGGACGGCGCCGACTACCTGGCGCGCACGGTCTACACGCAGGTCGACCAGCAATGTCACGTGACTGCGCAGGCGGTCGCGAACGAGACCAAGCAGACCATCGAGAGCGAGGGCAGCACGCAGGTGGCGACCGGCACCGGCTCCGGCTCGTCCGGGTCCGGGAGCGGCTCGGGCGGAGGCACCATCGCCACGACACCGCCGGCGACCGCCCCGCCGGTCACCGATCCACCGACCACGGCTCCGCCCGTCGTCACTGATCCGCCCGTCGACACCGAGGCGACGACGACCACGACCGGCGCGCCGGCGGCAACGTCGACCCGTTGATCTCACGAGGGCGTCGGTAGGCTGCGCGCCATGACCGACACGTCCACGACGGGCGCGCTCGCCGCGGCCGCCGCGGCCGTCGACCGGGCAGCCGAGGTCGTCGCCGTCGCCACCGATCACCTGGCCCGCGCGGCGACCGTCGACGGTCGCATCTCGGTCGCCCGCCTCGACGAGCACCAGGTGCTCGGCTACGACCTCGCCCACGGGGCCAGCGCGGTCGAAGGCGCCAAAGTCATGCTCGGCTACGGAGCCCACGGCGAGGTCGAGTCGCTTCTCGCGCGCGCGTTCATCGCCGACGCCGTCGCCGACCTCGGCGCCAAGCTGCTCGGACGCGAAGGGGTGTGGGGTGTCGACGCCTCGGTGCTCACCGACGCGTGGCCCTTCGTCGAGGAACACCGCTCGCCGGAGTTCCTCACGTCGGTCGCCGCAACCCTCGAACGGTCGGGTACGGGTCCCAGCCATCTCCCCGACGACTTCCAGCTCGCGGCAGAGACGTTCCACCGCTTCGCCGCCGACAAGATCCGTCCGGTCGCCGAGCACATCCACCGCACCAACGCCGACGTCCCGGAGGACCTCATCTCCGGCCTCGCCGAGCTCGGCGGCTTCGGCCTCTCGGTCCCCGAAGAGTTCGGTGGGTTCGCGAGCGGTGGCGAAGCCGACTACCTCGGCATGGTCGTGGCCACCGAGGAGCTCTCGTGGGGATCGCTGGGGGTCGGCGGCTCGCTCATCACCCGCCCCGAGATCCTCACTCGCGCCATCGTCGCCGGCGGGACCGACGAACAGAAGCAGCGCTGGCTGCCGAGCATCGCCGCCGGCGAGCTGATGGTCGGCGTCACCGTCACCGAGCCCGACTACGGCTCCGACGTCGCGGGCGTCAGCACGATGGCCACGCCGGTCGAGGGCGGCTACCGCATCAACGGCGTGAAGACGTGGGCCACGTTCGCGGGCCGGGCCAACCTCCTCATGTTGCTGGCGCGCACCGATCCCGACAAGAGCCTCGCGCACCGGGGCCTGTCGCTGTTCGTCGTCGAGAAGGAGCCGGTGCCGGGCCACTCGTTCACGCTCGACCAGCCCGACGGCGGCAGGCTCGACGGGCGCGCCATCGACACCATCGGGTACCGCGGCATGCACTCCTACGAAGTGTCGTTCGCCGACTGGTTCGTGCCCACCGCCAACGTGGTCGGCGGCGAGGGCGGCGTCGGCAAGGGCTTCTACCTGCAGATGGAGGGATTCGAGAACGGCCGGTTGCAGACCGCGGCCCGGGCCGTCGGCCTCATGCAGGCCGCGTTCGAGGCCGGGCTCGACTACGCGCAGCAGCGCGTGGTCTTCGGCAAGCCGGTGGTCGACTACGAGTTGAGCCGGGTGAAGCTGGCTCGCATGGCCGCGCTCATCCAGGCCGGGCGACAATTCTCCTACGACGTCGCGCGTCGCATGGGTCGCGGCGAGGGCACGCTTTCGGCGTCGATGGTCAAGGCCTACGTGTGCCGCTCGGCCGAGTGGGTGACCCGCGAGGCGATGCAACTCCACGGGGGGATGGGATACGCCGAGGAGTTTCCCGTCTCGCGCTACTTCGTCGACGCCCGCGTGCTCTCGATCTTCGAAGGAGCCGACGAGACCCTCTGCTTGCGGGTGATCGCGCGTCGCCTGGCCGAGCAGGCGCTCGCCTGAGGACGGACCCGATGGCGCACGGACACCCTGCCACCGTCGCGGCGAACCGTGCGGTCTCCTTGCAGCTCCCGTTCGGCGACCGCGAAGACTTCGACGACGCGCGGCGAGGACTCCTCACGTCGCTGTCGCCCGCGCTGGTCACCGCGACCGACGGCCGGGTGGTGTGGGACATCGAGTCCTACGCCTTCCTCGACACCGAGTGCCCGGACACGGCCAATCCCAGCCTGTGGCGCCAGTCGCAGCTCAACGCCATCCACGGACTGTTCGAGGTCACCACCGGCATCTACCAGGTCCGCGGCCTCGATCTCTCGAACATGACGATCGTCGAGGGGGGTCGCGGCGTGATCGTGATCGATCCGCTGATCTCCACCGAGACTGCCGCCGCCGCGCTCGCGCTCTACCGCTGCCAGCGCGGCGACCGCCCCGTCACCGGCGTGATCTACACGCACTCGCACGTCGACCACTTCGGTGGCGTCAAGGGTGTCGTCGACCCCGCCGAGGTCGCGGCCGGGAACGTCCCCGTTCTGGCTCCCGACGGCTTCCTGCACCACGCCGTGAGCGAGAACGTCTACGCCGGCACCGCGATGGCGCGGCGCGCCGTGTTCATGTACGGCGCGCTGCTGGAGAAGGGACCGGCCGGCCAGATCGGCGCCGGTCTCGGCCAGACGACCTCGACGGGCACCGTCACGTTGATCGCGCCGACCCTCGACATCCTCCGGACCGGCCAGGAGGAGACCATCGACGGCGTTCGCATCGTGTTCCAGGTCACGCCCGGCACCGAAGCCCCCGCCGAGATGAACTTCTTCTTCCCGGACCACGGCGCGTTCTGCGCGGCCGAGAACGCGACCCACAACCTGCACAACATCCTCACCCTGCGCGGTGCCGTCGTGCGCGACGCCCACGTGTGGTCGCGGTACCTCAACGAGGCGATCGACCTCTACGGCGCCGACATCGAGGTGCTGTTCGCCCAGCACCACTGGCCCCGCTGGGGTCGGGACCGCATCGGTGAGTTCCTCCGCAAGCAGCGGGACGTCTACGGCTACCTGCACGACCAGACCGTGCGCCTCATGAACAAGGGGCACGTCGGGAGCGAGATCGCGGAGATGCTCGAGCTGCCGCCGTCGCTCGCGCACGAGTGGCACTGCCGGGGCTACTACGGCTCGGTGAGCCACAACGTGAAGGCGATCTACCAGCGGTACATGGGGTGGTTCGACGGGAACCCCGCGCACCTCTGGCAGCACCCGCCGGTCGAGGCCGCGACCCGCTACGTCGAGTTCATGGGCGGAGCCGATTCCGTGCTCGCGGAGGCGCGTGCATCCTTCGACGCCGGCGACTTCCGCTGGGTCGCCGAGGTGGTCAGCCACGTCGTGTTCGCGGATCCCACCAACGACGCCGCGCGCGAACTGGAGGCGCAGGCGCTCGAGCAACTCGGCTACCAGGCCGAGAGCGGTCCCTGGCGCAACTTCTATCTCATGGGGGCACGCGAGCTCCGCGAGGGCGCGGTCGGCACTGCCACGGTCACCGCCGGCGCCGACCTCGTCGCCGCCCTCACCGTCGAGCAGCTCTGGGACGCGATCGCAGTCCGCGTGGACGGACCCGCGGCGTGGGAGGTGGACCTCTCGATAAACTGGGAGTTCACCGACACCGGTGAGCGCTATGCGCTGACGCTCGAGCACGGAGTGCTCACCCACGTGCACGGCGCGCGACCCGATGCCGACGCGACCGTCGCGCTCCCGAGACGCCGCGCTCGACGCCTTGATCCTCGGCGTCGCACCGCCCGCGGAGGCGGCATCGCCGGGCTCCCCGACGATCACCGGCGATGCCGCCAAGGTCACCGAGCTCTTCAGCCTGCTCGATCGGCCCGATCCGAGGTTCGCCATCGTCACACCGTGACCGTGTGAGCAGGCAACGTGAGGAGCCTCCCGAGCGTCGGAACCACGTGGACCTCCCCATCGAGCTCGGGCCGTGCTCGAACGGCGAGTACGACCCCGTCCCGCTCTCACCGGTCGCGCGGGAAGCGGTGCGGCGGGCACGCGCCGGCTGCGACGACCACGCGCGCCGCACCGGCGTGTCCCGGCGGCGGTTCCTCCGATCGCTCTGCGGCGCGGCCACCACGTTGCTCGCGCTCGCCGCGTGCGCCGACGAGTCGACCAAGCACACCTTGCGCCGGAAGCCGGGCGGCACCTACTCGGTCCCCCCCACGGCGGCGGTGGACCCCGACGCGGCGCGCGCGCGGCCCTTGCCGGCGACGAGTTCGTGTTCGACGTGCAGGGCCATTTCCTCGACTACTCGACCGAGCCCCAGACCGCCCAGGGCCGAGACTTCTGGAGCGGCTTCCCCCAACAGCAGTGCGGCGAGAGCGACCCTCGCGTGTGCTTCTCGGTCGACCACTTCCTCGAGGAGGTGTTCCTCCGCAGCGACACGTCGATGGTCGTCCTTTCCGCGCTCCCGATCGCCCCTGCGGGCAGCCCGTCGTCGCCCGCGGCGATGGATCACGCGCGCCGGTTGGCGGCCGCCGCCTGCCGCGACGAACGCGTGCTCCTGCACGCCCAGGCGTTGCCGAACGTCGGCGACCTCCAGTCCAACCTCGACGCCATGGCCACGGCGGTCGAGCAGTACCCGATCGTGTGCTGGAAGGTGTTCACCAACTTCCCGGATCTCTACGACGGGTCAGGCAACGCGTGGCGCCTCGACGACGCCGACCCGGGGCTCGCCCGCGTGGGAGACGCGTTCATCCGCCAGGCGGTCGCGCTCGGCGTCCCCACCATCGCCGCGCACAAAGGGCTGTCGACGACACTCGGGTACTCGTCGTCCTACGCGTCGCCGGTCGACTTCGGGCCGGCCGCGCGTGCGCATCCCGACGCCCGCTTCCTCGCCTACCACTCCGGGTTCGAGGCCGACGTCACCGAAGGCCCCTACGACGTGTCGACTCGTGACCTCGGCGTCAATCGCCTGATCACCAGCCTGCTGGGTTCGGGGATCGGCCCGAACCAGAACGTGTACGCCGAGCTGGGCACGACCTGGTGGTCGCTGCTCGCTCGACCCGACGAGGCCGCCCACGTGCTCGGGAAGCTGCTCCGCTTCGTGGGCGAGGACAACGTGCTGTGGGGCACGGACGCGGTGTTCTACGGATCGCCTCAGGGACAGATCCAGGCGTTTCGCGCGTTCCGGATCAGCGAGCAATTCCAGGAGCAGTACGGCTATCCGGCGCTCACCGACGAGATCAAGCGCAAGGTGCTCGGGCTCAACGCGCTGCGCCTCCACGACGTGGACCCCGTGACGGTCCCGTGCACGTTCTCCCGTGACGACCTGGAGCAACTCCGGCTCGCGCTCCCACAAGCGGCGGCTCGACGCGGGCCGCGCGACACGACGGAGCTGCAGGCTTTCGTGGAACGCGAACGTTCGGAGCTCGGAGTGTGACTACTGCGAGCTGCGCGACATGCCGGCGCGTTCGCCGCGGGTCACGAACTTCAGTGCCATCTTGCGGCTGGCTTCGTCGATCATCTCGTCGCCGAACATCACCGCGCCCCGCCGATCACCCTCGGTGGTGGCCTTCTCGTAGGCCTCGAGGATGTCGAACGCGTGGTCGAATTGCTCCTGCGTCGGGGTGAACACCTCGTTGATCACCGCGACCTGATCGGGGTGCAGGGCCCACTTGCCGTCGTAGCCGAGGATGCGCGTGCGCATCGCGTAGTCGCGCAGCGCTTCGATCTCCCGGATCTTGAGGAACGGGCCGTCGATCACCTGCAACCCGTTGGCCCGCCCGGCCATGAGGATCTTCGAGAACACGTAGTGGAAGTGGTCACCGGGATACTCGGGGATCTGCACACCGCCCGTGAGCACCGGCATCTCGGTGGAGGCGGCGAAGTCGGCGGGACCGAACACGATGGTCTCCATGCGCGACGACGCCGCGCAGATCTCCTCCACGTTGATCAGCCCGCGCGCCGTCTCGATCTGCGCCTCGATGCCCACGTGCCCTTCGCGGCCGACGGTCTCCTCGATCTGGGTGAGGAGCAGGTCGAGCGCGATCACGTCACTCGCCGCCTGCACCTTCGGCAGCATGAGCTCGTCGAGTCGCTCGCCCGCACCCTCGACGACGCTGATGACGTCGCGGTACGTCCACTTCGTGTCCCACGCGTTGACACGCACGCAGACGACGGTGTCACCCCAGTCGAGGTCGTTGATGGCGCGCACCACGTTGTCGCGCGCGGCCTCCTTCTCGAGCGGCGCGACGGAGTCCTCGAGGTCGAGGAACACCATGTCGGCACCCAGGCCGGGCGCCTTGCCCAACATCTTCTCGCTCGAGCCGGGCACGGCCAGGCACGTACGACGGGGCAAGCTCCGGGATCGTTCGGACATGTGCTGAGGGTAACCGCAACAGCACGGCGATCCGGAGCCCGGCATAGCCTGACCGCATGGCTGCGGACCTCTCCCTCACCGAGCTCGGCGACGGCGCCTACGCGTGGCTGCTTCCCGGGGGCGAGACCGGCGTCGCCAACGCCGGCGTCGTCGTCGACGCCGACGGGATCACGGTCATCGACACCCTGATGGTGCGATCACAGTGGGAGCCGTTCGCCGCCGCGGTCGCGGAGCTGGGCCCACCGGTCCGCCGCGCCATCCTCACCCATGCGCACATCGACCACGTGGGGGGCACCAAGGCGTTTCCCAACGCCGCGGTCTACGGCACGCCGGCCACCAGTGACGCGCTCGACGAGGCGATGCCGATCGACGGGTACAAGCAGTTCATGCCCGCGTTCGACGAGGAGTTCGACGATCTCGCCGAGCTCGGCACGCGCGCGGTCACCCATCTCGTCGAGGGCGCCGCGCAGCTCACGCCCCGCATCGAGGTCCTCCCCGCGCCGGGACACACCGCGGGCGACCTCGTCGTGCTCGTGCCCGACGTCGACGTGTGCTTCGCGGGTGACCTCTGCTTCTTCGGCGTGACGCCGCTCGCGTTCCAGGGCGATCCCGCGATGTGGGCCGACGTGCTCGACGCGGTGGTGGAGCTCGCCGACGTGATCGTGCCCGGGCACGGACCGATCGGCGGCCAAGCCCAGGTGCGCGACCTCCAGGCCTACCTGCGCGCCTGCGTCGCCGCGAACGGCGACGTCGCGGCCATCCCGAAGGGCCCGTGGGACGAGTGGATCGACCGCGACCGCGACGTCATCAACGTCGAACGCGCCGCGCTCCTCGCTCGCGGCGACGACGCCATGCCCCCGTCGATGTTGAAGGCGATCGGCCTGGCCTGAACCGGCCTCCTACCGCACTACCGCACGTGCTCGCGGAAGAAGGCGAGCGTGCGGTTCCAGGCGGCTTCCGAGTGCTCCTCGTGGTACACCTCGGGGCGGTGGTGGTTGGTGAAGGCGTGCTCGGTACCGGGATACACGAAGAACTCGTAGTCCTTGCCGAGGCGCCCGAGCTCGGCCTCGAGCGCGGCGACGGCCGGTGGACCCGCGAAGTCGTCGTTCTCGGCGTAGTGCCCCTGGACTGGTGCCTGCAGGCGTGAGAAGTCCGGCGGCATCGGCCATCCGGCGACGCCGTAGTACGGCGCGACCGCCGCGACGAGTTCCGGCTTCAGGGTCGCCAACCAGAGCGCGAGGGCGCCGCCCATGCAGAAGCCGATGACGCCGACGCCCTTCGACGTGACCGCCGGGTGTGCGACGAGGTGCCCGACCGCACCCGACATGTCCTTGGCCGCCTGCTCGATGTTCAGCGACATCATGAGCTTGCCCGCCTCGTCGGGCTCCTTCGTCACCACGCCGCGATAGATGTCGGGAGCCAAGGCGACGAACCCCTCCGACGCGAAGCGGTCGCACACCTCTTTGATCTGGTCGTTGATGCCCCACCACTCCTGGAGCACGACGACACCCGGGCCCGAGCCCGCGGCGGGAAGGGCCAGATACCCCCGACCCTCGGTGCCGTTGCTCGGGAAGTCGACCAGCTCACCCATGTGAATCTCCCTGTCTCGTCGCGCGGAGGCTACGCGCTACCGTCGTGCCGTTCCAGAAGGTGCCCGTTCCGGACGCACTCGTTCGCGGAGGCCAGGCGTGGCGAAGAACCCCGACCCGAACATCAAGCTCGCCAGCACCAAGGGCGTGGCTCGGACGCTCGACGACTGGTCGACGATGTTCCACCTGTGTCTCGTGATCCTGCCGCCGCGGCCGGAGGCCGCACGGTTCATCCCGATCGCCAAGCGCATCTTCCAGGTGTTCGGCGACGCCGACTGCCGCACCGCGTTCTGCGTCGTCGGCAACGAGTTCATCGCCCGTGGCGTCCTCGGCGACGCCGAAGACGACTACCTCTCGTTCGTGGATCCGGGTGGCGAGTTCGTCGCCAGCCTCGGGCTCACCCATCTCCCGGCGTTCGTCCACCTCCGCCAGGACACCACGCTCGTCGCCGCGGCCGAGGGCTGGGACCCGAACGCCTGGCAGGCGGTGGCCAAGGAGGTCGCCAAGGCGATGGCGTGGAGCGTGCCCACCGTGGCCGGTCCGGACGACCCGCCGGCGACGCCCGGTTGGCCGGTCTGACGCTCCCGAGTTGTCGGGGAGTTGAACATCCCCCCTGACCTGGCCGAATGCCGAAAACCGCCCGTAGGATGCTGGCGGGGGGCACGCGGGTTCGCTAGGGTTTCCTGGATTCCGTACCCCGGTGTGCCTGGAGTACGGATCTGTTGTTGTTGGGCGTCAATGTTGTTCACAGCCGTGTTCAGCAAGGACCGAAACGGCCTCGCCGGAGGAGTCCCCGTATGAACCGCCGTGCGTTTCGGCTCGTGCCAGTCGCCCTCGTCCTCGTGACGGTGGGTGCGCTGCTGGCACCGGCGGCGGCGACGGCAGACCCGATCGCCGACAAGCAGGCGGAAGCCGCCCAGCTCGAAGCGCAGATCAGCAGCAACGCCGAGAAGCTCAGCACCCTCAACGAGCAGATCAACTCCGCGCAGAACCAACTCGCCGAGGCCAACGCCGCGATCAAGGCCGCCGACGACCTCGTCGCCGCCGCGCAGGCGAAGACCAAGGAGCTGCGCTCCGAGGTCGCCCGCCGCGCCGCTGCCGTCTACACCCAGAGCGGCTCCACGGGCGGCGTCGAGGAGCTCGACTCGGCGAACGCCCAGGACCTGTCCACGAAGCAGAAGTACAGCTCGTTGGCGGCCCAGCGCGACCAGCAGATCGTCAACCAGCTCGCCCGGGCCAAGGAACAGCTCGCGGTGCGCAAGGCCGACGCCGAGCAGGCACGCCAGACCGCGCAGCAGCAGCAGGACGCCATCCAGGCGCAGAAGGACAAGCTCGACGCGGGTCAAGCTGATCTGGTCAAGCTGCAGTCCAAGGTCACGGGCGAGCTCACCGCCCTCGTCCAGAAGGCCGAAGAAGAGCGCCAGGCGCGTGAGGCGGCCGCGGCACGCGCGGAGTACAACCTGCTGGTGCAGAGCACACCCGCCACCTCCGGCGGTGGCGGGACCGGAGGCGGCGGAAGCAGCGGTGGTGGTGGCCCGTCGGCGACGCCGCCACCCTCGAGCGGCAGTGTCGGCGCGGTGCTCGCCTACGCCTACGCCCAGCTCGGCAAGCCCTACTGCTACGCCGGTGTCGGCCCCGGCTGCTACGACTGCTCCGGCCTCACCATGATGGCGTGGGCGCAGGCGGGCGTGATGATGTCGCACGGGTCCTACGACCAGCAGGCCTCGTTCCCGAGCGTCTCGATGGACCAGCTCCAACCCGGCGACCTGGTCTTCTGGGACGGCCACGTGGGGATCTACGTAGGAGACGGCAGCGTGCTCCATGCGCCCCATTCGGGGACCGTGGTCCAGATCACGCCGATCTGGCCGGGCGTCATCGGCGCCGTCCGCCCCGGCTGATCCCGCCGCACCCACGAACCGGCGTCGTTCGAGGCCCCGATAGGGTGCTTCGATGACGCAGGTTGGCGACGGGATTCGGCTCACCGAGTTCTCGCACGGCGCCGGTTGCGCGTGCAAGCTGTCCCCCGCCGACCTGCGGACGATTCTCGGGCTGGTGGGCGGGTTGGGAGACCCGCCGGACGATCCCGACCTGCTGGTCGGCCTCGACACCGCCGACGACGCCGCGGTCTACCGGCTGCGCGACGACATCGCCATCGTCGTCACCACCGACTTCTTCACGCCGATCGTCGACGACCCCTACGACTGGGGACGGATCGCGGCCACGAACGCGTTGTCGGACGTCTACGCGATGGGTGGCGCGCCGCTCCTCGCGCTCAACCTCGTCGCGTGGCCCCGCGAGGGCCTGGCCTTCGAGCTGCTCGCACGCGTGCTCGAGGGCGCCAACGACGTCGTACGCGCCGCCGGCGCCCTCGTCGGGGGCGGCCACTCGATCGACGACCCGGAACCGAAGTTCGGCCTCGCGGTCGTCGGCACCGTCGATCCGGCGCGTGTCCTCACGAACCGTGGTGCGCTCGCGGGAGACGTGCTCGTGCTCACCAAGCCCATCGGGCTCGGCGTCATCTCCACCGCGCTGAAGCGCGGCGCGGCCCCGCCGCCGCTCGTCGACGAGGCCGTCCGCGTGATGACCACGTTGAACGCGGCGCGCGGGACGCCGCGCTCGCGGTCGGAGGCGCACTGCACGCGGCGACCGACGTCACCGGCTTCGGGCTGCTCGGGCACCTCCGCGAGATGCTCGTCGGGTCCGGCCTCGCGGCACACGTGGACGCCACCGCGGTGCCCGTCATCGACGGTGTGCGCGCGCTGCTCGCCGGCGGGATGGTCGCCGGCGGCACGCAACGCAACCATGCGTTCGTCGACGAGTCGGTCGCATGGAACGGCCTCGCGCCGGAGGAGCAACTGCTCCTCGCCGACGCGCAGACCTCCGGCGGGCTGCTGCTCGCCGTCGCGCCCGACGCGGCCGACGCGCTCGTCCGCGAGCTCGGCACGCGCGGCACGCTCGCGTCCGCGATCGTCGGTGCCACCGCGCCCGGCGATGCCGGGCACATCACGATCAGGGGATGACGAGCATCCCCAGCTCCGCCTCGAGCTGGGGACGGGGCTTGGCCCCCAGCGACGTGCGCTCCATCCGGCCGTTGCGGAACAACCCGATGAGCGGGATGCTCTGCACCTCGTACTCCTGGGCCAGCGCCGGCTCCTCGTCGATGTTGACCTTCACGACCTTGTAGGAGCCCTCACGCATCGCCGCGATCTGCTCGACGATGGGCCCGACCTGTCGGCAGGGGCCGCACCAGGGCGCCCAGAAGTCGACGATCACGGGCAGATCGGAGCCGAGCACCTCGGTCGGGAAGCTGGTCGTGGTCACCGACTTCACCAACCCCTCGGGCGGCGGCTCGGGGAGCGGCTCGGAGGGTCGCTCCCCCGCCCGCACGGCGGCGAGCCAGCCCTGGGCCTGCTGCACGCTCTCCAGGGCCACCTCGTGGCCCATCGGGAACTCGGCGAACACCACGGGGACGCCGGCACCCGAGAGCACCTTGGCCAGCTCCCGGGTCCCGGCGACGGGGACCATCGGGTCGTCCGTGCCGTGCTGGAGCAGGACCGCGACCTCACGCGCCGCCTCGAGGTCGACCTGGAGCACCCGGGGCGGCACGAAGGGGCTCATGGCGAGCACGCCGGCGGGCCGGGTGCGGTCGCTCGGGCCG
This sequence comes from uncultured Actinomycetes bacterium, assembly GCA_963750045.1. GTDB lineage: Bacteria > Actinomycetota > Acidimicrobiia > IMCC26256 > DASPTH01 > DASUAS01. The sequence continues at coordinate 148,500 of CAVVPD010000002.1, forward strand.
AGGGCCAGCGCGAGCGCCAGTCCCGCACCCTGGGAGAACCCGCCGACCACCGCCTGGTCACGCGCCAACCCGTGCTCGGCGCACGCGGCGTCGAGCAGGTCGTCGACGGCGGCGAGCGCCTCGGCGAAACCGGCGGCGAGCGCAGCCTCCGGGTCGGCCTGCTCTGCCAGCGCGGTCATGTCGAACCACGAGAACCCGGGCGGCGCGGCGACGGGACCGCGCGGCAGCACCGTCACGAACCGACCCTCGGGGTCGAGGTAGCTCAGGAGGCCACCGAGGTCTTGCTCGTCGGCGCCGAAGCCGTGCAGGAGCAGCAGGAGGCGATCGGACGCGCTCCCCTGCACCACGTTGGTCACCAGGTCCATCAGGATTCTCCCTACGACGGTGGTCGAACGTTCAGAACAGGTAGTTGAGCTGGTGGACGACCTGCCCACCGAGCTCCACGTCACCGTCGAGGGCGACGGTGCCGAGCACCAGCGCCTCCGACGGGTCCGTACGCCCGGACGCGAGCCGGCTGTAGGTCTCGGCGTCGAGGGTGACGGTGACAGTCGGCTCGTCGGGGAGCGCCTCGAGCGCCCGGGCGCGGCCGTCGACCACGCCGACGGCGGTGGTACGGGCGAGCGGGCCGGTCAAGACGAGCACGACGGTGGAACCGTCGGAGGCCCCCACCTTCTTCCCGACCACGTAGGGCAACACGTCGACCATCATCGAGAGCGCCAGCTCGGCCGCGGGCGAATCGAGGTCACCGGGGCGCTTGACCGCGCGGCGCATGTCCTGTTCGTGCACCCAGGAGTCGAAGATCCGGAACGGGAGGAGGCTGCGCACGGTGCCGGGACCCATCGGGGTCCACGACTCGGCGTCGAAGCCGGCGGTGTCGAGCGCCCGGAGCTGCTCGATCCGCTCCCGGGTCGCGGCTCGGAACTCCACCAGGGCGTCGGCGCCGGTCCAGGCGCGGCGCGACTCGATCCAGCGCTCGTTGGCCGCGCCGGCGTCGTTCTTCACGTGCGGGAGGTCTTCGGGGACGTCTTCGGCGGGAAGCGGATCGCCGAGGATGAACCGTTCGAGCGCGGTCAGGTGCACGAGGTTGTCCTGCACCGTCCAGCCCGGGCACTCGGTCGGGCGCTTCCACTCCGTCTCGTCGAGGTCGCTCGCGAACCCGTCGATGGAACCCCAGACGTGTTCGAGCATGTCGACCAACTGCTCATCCGTCGCCATCGGTGCTCCTCGTTCGGCCCGTCTCGATCAGCCGGCTCATCGTGGCACGTCAGGGCGAGCGGAGTCGCACGCGTCGGACCGCGTGATCAGGTCCCTTCTCCAGGATCACGTCGCAGCCGTCACGCGTCGGGAGGATGTGCTCGTGGAGGTTCACATGGTTGATCGCGACCCAGACCTGCCGCGCGACTTCCGCCACCTCGGCGTCCCTGAAGCCGCTGAAGGAGCGGAAGAACGACGATCCGTCGGATCGCGCTTCCGCGCACAGCTCGAGGAACCGGGCGACGTACCAGTCCTCGATGTCCGATTCCTCGGCATCGAGATACACGGAGAGGTCGACATGGTGGTCGGGAAACGGGAGACCCTCGAGGATCAGGACCGACGGCCGGCGCACCACCTGCGCCGCGCCGCCGACGACGTCGTAGGTACGGTGCGAGTACACGGGTGCGCTGACCTCCGCCGCGCCCGAGCGCACCGCGGCCAGAAAGGCGACGAGCGTTTCGTGGTCGAACGTCTCGGGGAAGCCCTTGCGGTCGGCGAGGCCCCGCGCCGCGAGGACGCGGTTCGGGAACAGGAAGCCGTCGGTGCCCACGACGTCGACGGCCTGCGCCGGCTGCCCGGACCCGAGCACGGAGGCGAGCGCGGCAGCCGCCGCGCTCTTGCCCACGGCCACGCTCCCGGTGATGGCCACCACGAACGGCTGCGCGTCCATCGCGCGCGTGCCGATCAGATCCGCGAGCGGGAGGTACACGTCGGCCAGCTCGGTCACGGGGACCGCGCCCACCGGGCCGGAAATCCGCCGGACCGAGCGCCGCGACCGCGCCCACTGCTCACGGTCGTACTCCTCGAAGCGCGCCACGGTGCACAAGTTACGGCGCAGGAATCAGGCCGACGCCCGGATCCGCTCGTCGTGGCGGCCGTCGTACGCGTCGCCCAGGTCGAACAACGCGCGCTCGCAGTCGCCGTCGAAGGACGGGCCGTGCATGAGCGCGAGCGTCGCGGGTGAGAACTCGGCGAGTCCCCGGATCGTCGCGCCGGTCGACGGCGTGAGGCACGTCGCACCGAATACGTCCTCGGCCGCGAGCGCGGGCCCGACGATGTCGTCGCTGGTGATGGCGCTACTCCTGCCGGTGGCGGTGAAGAGATCGCCGCAGAAGAGCGTGGCGGTCGACTCCTCGAACAGGAGACCGGCGTCCCAACCGTGCGGGACGTGTGGTGTGCTCAGATGCCGCACCTGCCGGCCCCCGAGGTCGATCACCTCGCCGTGCCGGAGCGGCCGCGGCTCGCGGTCGGCCATGTCGTCGATCGAGACCATGCATCCGACGGCGGTGTGAGCGATGGTCGCGCCCGAAGCCACCGCCAACCAGTCGTTCATCGATCCGCACTCGTCGGCCTCGAAGTGCCCGAAGGAGATCCACTGCATCCGCTCGAGCGGCACGATCCGCGCGACCGCCCGCGAGACGAGCGGGAACATCCGCCGCGGCCCGGTGTGGAACAGCAAGGGCTCGTCGGCCTCGATCAGGAACTGGTTGAACATGAAGTCGGCTTCCGGCACGTAGGTCGAGAACCGGTGGATGCCATCGGCGATCTCGTCACTCGTCGTCTCCATCGGAACCTCCAGTCGGCGCGCTCCAGAGTGCCACGTCCGGCCGGACGCCTTTGTGGCCGCGGGGCCCAGGACGTTAGGTTCGCCCCTGACCACGAGGGGGAACGATGGCGACGACCGACGGGCGAGACGCGAACGCAGGGATTCTGGAGGGGATCCGGATCGTCGACCTGTCCGACGGCATCGCGGGTCCGGTCGCGACCCTCATGCTGGCCGAAGCCGGCGCCGACGTGATCGCCGTCGAGCCGCCTGACGGTGCAGCCATTCGGGCGACGGCGGGATTCCACACCTGGATGCGGAGCAAGCGCAGCGTCGTGCTGGACGTCGAACAGCCCGACGACCGCGCCGCGCTCGACGATCTGCTGGCCGCCGCCGACGTGGTCGTCCACAACCACGGGCCGACTCGCGCCCGCGAGCTCGGGCTCGACGACGCGACCCTCGCCGAACACCACCCGCAGCTGATCGCCTCCTCGATCCTGTCGTGGCCCGCGAACCACGCCGACGCCGACCGTCCGGTCGACGAGCTCCTCGCCCTCGCCCGCCTCGGCGTGCTCGACGAGCAGCAGGGCTACCGCGACGGGCCCATCTTCCTCCGGTGCCCGATCGGAAGCTGGTGCGCCGCGCACCTCGGCACCATCGGCATCGTGGCCCGGCTGATCGCCCGCGAACGCACCGGCCGCGCCGGGCCCGCGCACACGAGCCTGGCCCAAGGCGCGCTGGTCCCGATGGCGATGCACTGGCGGCGCGTCGAAGCACCATCGCCCTCGCTCGCCATCGGGATGCCCAAGGCGCAGACCGGCGCCTCGTTGTTCGAGTCGGGCGACGGCGTCTGGTTGCACCTGATGGGTGAGCCGACGAAGTCGCCGTTGTTCCGCGAGGCGATGGCCGAGGTCCGCCCCGACGGCCAGCGCGACGACCCGAACGTGCTCTTCGGCGTGTTCGACGGCTGGGCGGACGCGCTGATGTTGCACCCCAGCGGGGAATGGCTCGAGTCGTTCTGGGCCAGTGACGTCCCCGTGCAGCCTGCCCTCGCGCCCGGCCAGATCTTCGACGACGAGCAGGCGCGCGCCAACGACTACGTCATCGAGGTCGACGACCCGACGCTCGGGCGCATCGCGCTCGCCGGGTCTCCGATCACGGTCGCACCATCCACACGGGTGCGCAACCTCGCGCCCGCGCTCGGCGTGCACACGCGCGAGGTGCTCGACGAGTGGCAACCACGTGAACCCGCGCCCGCACCGCCGGGAACCGCCGACCAGCTGCGCTGGCCCTTGGAGGGCGTGAAGGCGGTCGACGCGGGCGGATTCCTCGCGGGCCCGCTCGGCCCGATGCTGCTCGCCGACCTCGGCGCCGACGTGGTGAAGGTCGAGGCGACGACCGGCGAAGGCATGCGCAACGTGGAATGGGCGTTCTTCGGGTGCCAGCGTGGCAAGCGAGGCGTCGCCCTCGACCTCAAGGCACCGGCGGCGCGCTCCGCGGTCGAGGCACTGCTCGCGCAGGCCGACATCTTCCACCACAACGTCCGCATGCCGGCGGCGCGGCGCCTCGGCATCGACGAAGCATCGGTGCGGGTGGTGAACCCCGACATCATCTACTGCCACGCCAGCTCCTACGGTCCCCGCGGGCCGCGCGCCGACTGGCCCGGGTACGACCAGCTCTTCCAGTCGTCCTGCGGCTGGGAGGTCGCGGGCGCGGGTGAGGGCAACCGGCCGATGTGGCACCGGCTCGGCTTCATGGACCACCTCTGCGCGATGGGATCGCTGATCTCCACCCTCCTCGCGCTCTACCACCGCGACCGCACCGGGCGGGCGCAATTCGTCGCCGGCTCGTTGCTCGGTGGGGGCGTCCTCACCTGCAGCGAGACGTACCTCGACGCCGCCGGCAAGACGGTGCCCATGCCCGTGCTCGACCACGAGCAGACCGGCACCGAGCCCGGCTACCGCATCGTCGAGGTCACCGACGGGTGGATCGCCATCGCGGCCACCACCGACGACCAGCGCGCGGCGCTCTGCCGGGTCGCCGGTGTCGACCGGCTCGACGACGCCGCGCCCGCGCTCGCCTCACGCCCGTCGGTCGACGCGCTCGAAGCGCTGGAAGCCGCGGGCGTGCCGTGCGAGCCGGTCCGCCTCGACCAGCGTGAACCGTTCTTCGCCTCGGCCGACAACGACGCCGCAGGCCTCATCGCGCGCTACCGGCACGTCGACTACGGCGACGTCGAGCAGCCCGGCGCGTTCTGGGCCTTCGGCGATCTCGACGTGAAGCTCGACCACGCGCGCCGCCCGGCCTCGGCCAGCACACGGTCGAGGTGCTGATCGAGGCCGGCCTCGATCCCGCGGTCATCGACACCATGTTGGCCACCGGCACCGCACACGAAGGGAAGGCTTCCGCGTGACACCGGCTCCGACCCCCACGGCTCCGGCTGCGCCGATCCCGGCACCCGACGCCACCACGCAGTTCTTCTGGGACGGCGTGGCCCGCCACGAGCTCTGGATCCAGCGTTGCCGGCACTGCCGCCACTACATCCACTACCCGAAGATCCTCTGCCGGTACTGCCAGTCGGAGGATCTCGCGGGCGAGCGGGTCTCGGGTCGGGCGACGCTGTACTCCTGGACCATCGCGGTGCAACCGTTCCTGCCCTTCTACGTCGACCGGATCCCGTACACGGTGGCGACGGTCGAGTTGGTCGAGCAGGCGGGCCTGATGTTCCTCTCCCAGATCGTCGACTGTGCCGAGCGCGATCTGCGCATCGGCATGCCGCTCGAGGTCGTGTTCGAGGAGCTCGCTCCCGACCTCACGCTCCCGTTCTTCCGCCCGGCACCCGACCCGCGAGCAGGGGTTGCGTGATGGCGACGGGTCGACGCGTCGCCATCGCCGGCCTCGGCTACTCGCAGGTCGGCCGCAAGAGCGGGCTGTCGATGGACCAGCACGTGGTCCAGGCCACGAAAGCCGCCCTCCACGACTCCGGGCTCTCGGTGCACGACATCGACGGCATCGCGTGCGTGGGCACCGAACCACTGGGCAACGCGTGGATGCTCGGCATCGAGCCCCTCAACTGGTTCGCGTCGGGCCAGATGGTGCCGGCGTTCTCCTTCGGCGCGATGCAGGCAATCGCCGCGATCGCGGCCGGCTTCTGCCACACCGCGCTCGTCCTGCGCGTGATCATGCAGCAGCCGAGCGGCGCCGCCCTCGCGAAGGGCGACTCCGACCACCCGATGACGGCGATGATGGCGACGGCCGCGGGCGACCGCCAGTGGCTCACGCCGTTCGGCGCCGGGAGCCCGACGCAGTGGGCCGGGCTCCTGACCCAGCGCTACATGTCGCAGTACGGCGCCACCGAGGAAGACTTCGGCCGTCACGTGATCGCGCAGCGGTACCACGCGTCGATGAACGACGACGCGATCTTCCGCGATCCCCTCACCATGGACGAGTACCTCTCGGCTCGCTACGTGTCGAAGCCCTTGCGCATCCTCGACTGCGACTATCCGCTCGACTCCGGCTCGGCGGTGATCTTCACGACCGAGGAGCACGCCCGCGACCTCGACCAGCCGGTCGTGTTGGTCGACTCCTACACGCTCACGGCCATCCGCGACCTGAACTTCGAGATCCTCTCCGACATGGTGCACACCTCGCCCACGCCCTGCGCCAAGAGCCTGTGGGAACGCACCGACCTCACCGCGGACGATGTCGACACCGCCCAGCTCTACGACGGGTTCTCGATCATCGTCTTCCAGTGGCTCGAGGCGCTCGGCTTCTGTGGCGAGGGAGAAGCGGGTCGGTTCGTCGCCGCCGGCAACACGCGCCTCGGCGGGTCACTCCCGGTCAACACCGACGGCGGCGCGTGCAACGTCGGCCGGCGCCACGGCGCGAACTTCTGCATCGAGGCCACGCGCCAGCTGCGCGGTCAGTGCGGCGAACGACAGGTCGACGGTGCCGAGGTCGCGGTGTTCACGAACGCGGTCGGCCCGTTCGCGGGCGCCGCGTTGCTCACGAAGGGTTGAGGACCGTGCGCTTCGACAACAAGGTCGCGTTCATCACCGGCGGCGGCGTCGGCTTCGGTCGTGCCTTCGCGCGCGCCCTCGCGGCCGAGGGCGCGTCGATCGTCATCGCCGACATCGACGCCGACGGGCGCGGCATTGGCACAAGAGCTCGAAGCGGCCGGCACTCCCGCGATGGCGACGCGCTGTGACGTGGCGGACGAGCACCAGGTGCAGGCGGCGGTCGACGCCACCGTGACGCGGTTCGGGGGCATCGACATCCTCATCAACAACGCCGGCAAGCACCTGACGAAGTACAACCAGCCATTCTCGGTGCTCGAACGCGACGAGCTCCGCGCGCTGTTCGACGTCAACGTCATCGGGGTCGTGAACTGCTCGGTCGCCGCCCGGCCGTCGATGGCTGCACGCGGCGGCGGCGTGATGCTCAACATCTCGTCGATGGCCGCGTACATGAACGCGACGCCGTATTCGGTTTCGAAGCTCGCGGTACGCGGGCTCACGATCGCGTTCGCCACCGAGTTCGCGGGCGACAAGATCCGGGTCAACGCGATCTCGCCCGGGCTCATGGCCACCGAGAACACGATGGAGGACCTCCCCACCGCGCTCGTCGACGAGTTCGTGAACGAGCGTCAGCTCGTCCACCGTCTGGGCCAGATGGACGACATCGTGCGGGCCATGCTCTATCTCTGCTCCGACGATTCGTCGTTCGTCACCGGCGAGACCTTGAAGGTCTCGGGCGGCCTCCCGCTCTTCCTCTGACCGTTCAGACCTGGCAGTAGGTCTCGCCGAAGCCGCGGGCGAAGTCGAGGACCTCGGACGGCCCGCCGGGCGGCGGCCCCACGCTCACCCAGTTGACCCCGATGGCGGCCAGCTCCGCGATCCCGTCCCGGTGGCGCTCGACGTCGACCGTGGGCCGGTCGATCCCCGCGCCTCCGTAGCTCATGCAGAAGTCGATCTCGCCGGCGCGGTCACCGGCGAGGTCCTGCACCTCGGAGATCATGTCGGCGAGCGCGGCGTTTCCGTCGATGTGAGGCGACCGCGTGCTCTTGGCCATCTCCGGCGGGATGCCCATCGGCATCCATCCCTGCGCCGCGCCGCGACGCGCCGCCGCGTGAGCTTCGAGTTGCCGCCGATCCAGATCGGGATCGGGTGCTGCGTCGGACGTGGACGTTGGATCACACCCCGGGCGGTGAAGTGCCTGCCCTCGGCATCGAAGGGCTCGCCGGACCACGCCTTCGGCAGCACGTCGAGTGCCTCGTCGAAGAGCCGCGTTGCGCTCCTCGAAGTCGACCCCGAGGGCGAAGAACTCGGTCTTGTGGTAGCCGGTACCGATCCCGAGGATGAACCGACCGTTCGAGCACCGGTCGAGGGTCGCTGCGCTCTTGGCCAACAGGAACGGGTTCCGGTACGGCGCCACCGCCAGGTAGGTGAGGAGGCGAATGCGCTCGGTGACCGCCGCCGCGAACGCGAGACCCACGAACGGATCGAGGGTCTGGTGACCGCCGTGGTCCAACCAGTTCGCACCGGGAATCGGGTGCTCCGTGAGCGCGAAGCCGTCGAACCCGGCGGCCTCGACGGCGACGGCGACGTCGGTGATCTCGCCGGAATCGAGGAGATCGCGCTCGAGGCCGTGGACTTCCGGGTAGTTGAAGATGAACTTCACGTCGTGCCCGCTTCCCCGAACCGCTCGACCAGTTCGTGCTTGAGGATCTTCATGGTCGCGTTGCGGGGCAGCGTGTCGACGACCTCGAGCTGTTCGGGGATCTTCTGTGCCATGAGACCCGCCTCGCGGCAGAAGTCCTGGAGCTCGCGGAACGTCAGGGGCGTCTCGCCCGCCGGGGTCTCGACGACCGCACAGACCCGTTCGCCGCGGTCACGGTCGGGCACACCGATCACCGCGACCGCCGCGATCTTGGGATGCGTCTGCAAGAGGTCCTCGATCTCCCGCGGGCTGATGTTCTCGCCCTTGCGGATGATCACCTCCTTGCTGCGACCGGTGAGCACGATGTGGCCGTCTTCGCGCAGATAGCCGCGGTCCCCCGTGGTGAAGAAGCCGTCGGCGCCGAAGGCGGCGGTCGACAACTCCGGATCGGTGTAGCCCTTGGCCAGCATCGGGCCGCGCACCCGCACCTCGCCGGCAACGCCCGCAGGAACCGATCGCCCGTCTTCGTCGACGACGTCGATCTCACACCCCGACACCGGTGCACCGTCGGTGTTCGCCAACTGCTCGTCGTCGTCGCCGACCGCGCCGCTGGCGATCATCGGGCACTCCGTCATGCCGTACCCGTGGAGGATCGGGATGTGCATCTCGGCCCGCACCTCGCGGAACACCTCGGGCGGCTTGGGTGCCCCGCCCCCGGAGAGGATCCGCAACGACGGGATCACGGGCCTCGACGGATCCTTGCGCTGCTCGTTCAGGAACGCGAGATAGAAGGCGGTACTGCCCCCGGCCATGGTGACACCGTGACGCGAGAACACCGCGACCGCGTCCGCGGGGTCGAACATCTCGAGCAGGACCGCCGGCATGCCGTACGCCAACATCACCACCAGCATGTCGGGCCCGCCGATGTGCGTGCAGGGAAACGCAATGGAGGCGACGTCGTCGGCCTGTGGCTGCATGGCGACCGCGAGCCCCATGCCGCCAGCGATGAGACCCGCATCGCTGTGCATCACGCACTTGGGGGCCGCGGTGGTGCCGGAGGTCGAGTACAGCCAGCGCACCGCGTCACCGTCGGTGGGCGCGGGCGGCAGCGCCGCGGGGCTGCCCTCTGGAAGTTTGCCCCCAGGCTGCTCCTCGCCGACGACGAGCACGTCGATCGCCTGCCCGCTCTCCTGCAGACCGCGCGCCATCGCCTCGTAGTCGAAGCCCCGCCACGTACCGGGGACCGCGAACCAGCGCACCCCCGCCTGGCGCAGGACCGATCCGACCTCCCGCTCACGGTAGATCGGGATGATCGGCACCTGGGTGGTACCGAGGCGGGCCAGCGCGAACGACAGCACGATCGACTCGATGCGCGTGGGGAGCTGCCACGCGACCGGCGTGTCGGGGGTCACGCCGAGCGCCAACAGGCCGGCCGCCACCCGCTCGCAACGGTCGCGGAACTCGCCGAACGAGACGGTGCGGTCGTCCTGGTCGATCAGCATCACGGCGTCCGGGCTCAGGACGGCCCGCCGCTCCACCAATTCCCACAACGTCGTCGCGTCGTCGATCACTTCGGTCACCGTGGTGATGCCCCCTTCGGCTGGTCGAGCCGTCGTCGCTGCCTCGCTAACCCTCTCGCGGCCGGGCCGTCGCACGCAACGTGGGCCGGAACGACGGATCGGTCGGATGACACCGGCGGCAGCAGGCCGTAGATTCCTCGCGCATGCAGACCGACCTCACCATCGACGTCACCGAAGCGGCCGGACTCGGCGAAACCCTGAGGACCCGGGCCACCGTGGTCCTCCCGGATCCGTCGGCGCTCGAGGCTCCGCCCGTCGTCTGCTTCGGGTTCCCCGGGGGCGGCTACGCCCGGGGGTACTTCACCTTCGACATGCCCGGCGCGTCCGGCGGGGGCGAGGCGGGCTGGCACGCGGCCCGGGGCTGGGTCTTCGTGGCGTGTGACCACCTCTTCGTCGGCGAGAGCGACGCACCGTCGGATCCCACCCTGCTCACGTTCGAGGCGGTCGCGGCCGCCAACCACGCCACCGTCACCGAGGTCATGCGCCGGCTCGAGGCGGGCGAGGTGGCCGACGGCTTCCCACCCGTCACCGGGGCCGTGAAGCTGGGCATCGGCCAGTCCATGGGTGGTTGCTTCACGATCGTGCAGCAGGGCCAGCACAGCACGTACGACGGCATCGGAGTCCTCGGCTACTCGGCGATCCAGACCGTGCTGTGGATGCCACCCGGCTCACCCGACCCCGCCGCGATGTTCGTGCCCCGGGGTTCCACGGTGGTGGTGCTCGGCACCGCCGAGGTCGCGGAGCACACCCCGGCGTTCGCGCTGGACGACGGGTCCGGCCTTCCCGGTACCACGCCCGGCTTCCACTACGACGACGTACCGCGCGACATCGTGGAGGCTGACATGCGCGACTACCCGACGCGCGGCGGCACCGCCCCGTCGTGGGGCAGCGCGACGATGCCGCCGTGTGCGGTCACCATGCTGTCGCCGGGGGTGGTCGCACCCGAAGCGGCGGTCATCTCAGTGCCCGTGTTCGTCGGGGTCGGCGAGCGCGACGTGGTGCCGGATCCGCGTGCCGAGCCCCGCGCCTACTCCAGGTCGCGCGATGTCACCGTGTCCATCTGCGCGCGCATGTCGCACATGCACAACTTCGCCTCCACGAGGGAGCGGTTCTGGAACCGGATCCACTCGTGGGGCAACGGGATCGCGTCCGACATCCGGCTGAGCTGAGCACTGGCCGCCGAAGACCGGCTCAGGACCCGGATGCCTCTGCCGCGGGCTGCAGATCGGCGGTGGTCCTGCCGTCGACAGTTCCATGGTGCTGCTGCTGGGGCAGGACGACGAAGCAGTACTCGACGAGGAGCGCGCGGGCCTCGGTCTCGCTCGTGTCGAGCCGGCACCCGACGCGGTACTTCGCTCCGTCGACGTTCAACCAGCACGATGTCACTTCGACACGAAGGGTGAGGTCGCGGACCGTGCCGCTCGCATCCGGGACGCGCGTCAGCAGCTCGAATCGGGCGCCTCGCTCGAGGGCGACGGGCGACTCGAACGCGAGTCCGTCGGGAGTGAGGTCCAACAGCGGGACGATCGTGGAGGTCGGCGAGATCCTCGCCCGCAACCGCACCGGGAAGCGGTAGTGGGCGCGTACCTGACGACGCCGCACCAGCGAGCTCACGACCACGGCCATGCAGCCCAGCTCCCAGACGCCGAGCAGGAGCGTGATCGCACGCGCGAGCTCCGGCATCTCCGGCGCGTGGACGATGCCCAGCCAGGAAGCCACGCGCACCAGCCACGCCGCGAGGAGCACCGTGAACGCGACGGTCACCAGCTTGAGCATCCTGAGCACCTGGAGGCCACCCTGGTCGACGCCCTCTTTGGGGGTCACACGGAACGCGCCGACCCGGCCGAACACGATCGACACCACACCGCCGATGTAGATCCCCATGGTCATGATCCCGTAACGAGTGGAGTCGAACAGCCCGAGCGTGCCGCGTCCGAGCGCCGCCGTGGAACCGAGCGCGAGGAGCGACCACGGCAGCCAGAGGGCCAGCAACACCGCTACGGACGCGTGCATGGGAAGCTGACCGGTCGCCAGGGTCCATGCAAGGACCGAGAGCAGCGCGAGACGTTGCAGACCGGAGAAGTAGTTGAGCAGCGACGCGAGGTAGCTCACGCGTTGCTTCCCCGAGAGACCGCGGCACGTGACGGGGTTCTCCGACGTCCGGAACACCCGGAGGTTCCCCCGTGCCCAGCGTGCTCGCTGGAGCAGGAACCCGCCGAGGTCATGCGGCGCGAGTCCCTGCACGAGGACCTCGTCGTGGTAGTGCGTGCGCCACCCGCGCGTGCATGGCGATCGTGGTGTGGAAGTCCTCGGCCACCGTGTCGGTCAGCACCCCGCCGACCTGTTCCAGTGCGGCTCGGCGGATGAGCGTCGCCGAGCCGCACCAGAAGATCCCGTTGTGACGGTCCTTTCCTGGGGCGATCACCTCGAAGAAGAGCGTCTGCTCGTGACGCTCGAGCCGGGTGTGTTGCACCGAGTCGCGGTTCGAGAAGTCGTGTGGCGCCTGCACGAGGGCCAGTTGCGGGTCGCGAAAGTAGCCGGCGAGCGAATCGAGGATCCCGGGCATCGGGACGTGGTCGGCGTCGAGGAAGAGGATCAGCTCGCCGTCGGTGAATCGCAGCGCATGGTTGATGTTGCCCGCCTTGGCGTGGGCGTTGTCGTCGCGCGTGATGTAGCGAATCCCCAGCCGTGCCGCGAGGGATTCCACCTCGGGTCGGCGTCCGTCGTCGAGCAGGTACGTGGTGTGTGGCACCCTGATGGCACCGCAACCGATCAGGGTCGACTCGAGCACGCCCAGACTCTCGTCGTAGGTGCAGACGAAGACGTCGATCGAAGGAATCGGGTACGACAACGCCGGTTGGCGACTGCTCGGTACCGACCACGCCAGGAACACGTACAGCGCGAGATTCAGCCACCCGAACAACTCGGCTGCGAGCAGCACCAGGAACAGCGCGAGCGGCACACCGCGGCCGGTGATCGTGATCCGCCAGGCCAGGTAGACCGTTCCCCAACCCAGCGCGCTCAGCCCGAGCACCTGCACGAGACGGGGGTGGCGCCACCAGAACCCCGACCGGAGGTCCAGGATCCGGGGCGGCGCTTCCGGCTTCCGACGTTCTACGGCTTCCACCACCGGATCTTCGGCCACTCGCGCCGGCGTATTGAGGGACTTGTCCCCATCCGACGTTCCGAACGGCGCCGCTCGCGCTCGGAATCGGCCGCCGGCCGGTGCGGCGGCTGTGGCACCTCCAGCTTCAGTGTTCTTCGGTCTGCAGCACCTTGCTCGCGGTCCCGACGAACGAGCTGATGTCGGTGTTCGAGCGCTTCTGACGCGGGCTGCGGGTGACGACGTCGACGTCGGTCGCCTGCGCACGCAGTGCGCCGACGGTGCATTCCGCCCTCGGCCGCAGGCTGAACGGGTCGAACTGGAAGATCCGCATCGCGTTCTCGTGCGTCACCTTGTCGATGTCGGCGTCGCTGAGGTTGCCGACGGACTTCAGGAACGCCTCGGGCGCGTTCGGCCACGCCGAGTCCGAGTGGGGATAGTCGCACTCCCAGGTCACCATGTCGATGCCGACGTCAGGGAGCAGCTTGAGGCCCGCGGGATCGTCGATGAAGCACGTGACGATGTGCTCGTGGAACACCTGGCTCGGGAGCTTGTCACCGAAGTCCTGGTGCGTCCACGCCTTGTGGTGCTGGTAGGTGAAGTCGATGCGGTCGAGGAAGTAGGGGATCCACCCGATGCCGCCCTCGGAGAGCGCGATCTTCAGATCGGGGAACTTGCGGAACACCTGCGACCAGATGAGGTCGGCCGCACACATCAGGATGTTGACCGGCGTGACGGTGATCATCACGTCGACCGGCGCGTCGTCGGACGTGACCGCGATCGACGAGGACGAGCCGATGTGCAGGCACACGACCGTGCCCGTCTCCTCGCACGCCTGCCAGAACGGGTCCCAGTGGTCGGTGTGGAAGCTCGGGTACCCGAGCTTCGTGGGGTTCTCCGAGAACGTGACCGCGTGACAGCCCTTGGCCGACACGCGCCGGACCTCGGCGGCCATGAGCTGCGGGTCCCAGATCGGGATGATCGCGAGCGGCATGAACCGACCGGGGTAGGTGCCGCACCACTCGTCGATGTGCCAGTTGTTGTAGGCCTGCAGCAACCGCAGGCCGAGGTCGCGATCCGGGGTCTTGCTGAACAGCTGGCCGCAGAAGCCGGTCATCGAGGGGAAGCACATCGAGCCGAGCACGCCGTTGACGTTCATGTCGCGGATGCGCTCGTGGATGTCGTACGCGCCGCGCCGGATCTCGTCGAACGCCGTGGGTTCGAAGCCGTACTCCTCCGGCGGGCGACCGGCGACCGCGTTGAGACCGACGTTGGGGATCTCCATGCCCTCGAAGAGCCACACGTCGGCTTCCATGGCGTCGTTGTGGATCACCTTGGGCGCCCGGTCGCGGTCGGCGGCTGCCACGTGACGCTCGAACAGGTCGGGCGGTTCGACCACGTGATCGTCGACACTGACGAGGATGAGGTCGTTCATGTCCATGGTGGGCTCCCCTGATCGCGTTGCGCGTCGAGAAGCTGAGACTACGCGCGAATTGGGCGGAGGACACATCTGCGGGTCCGGGTCGCGCCGACGGCCGTAGGCTGCGAGGGATGAGCCACCGACGCCTGGCGGGACGGGTCGCCATCGTCACCGGTGCCAGCCGCGGCATCGGCGAGGCGATCGCCCGGACGTTCGCGCGCGAGGGTGCCGCCGTCGCCGTCGCGGCACGCACCGAGGAGGTCTTCGACCCGCGCCTCCCGGGCACGATCCACGAGACCGTGGCCGCGATCGAAGCCGAGGGTGGACGCGCGGTGGCGATCCGCGCCGACCTCGCACGCGAAGACGACGTCGAGCGCCTGGTGGGAGCAGCACGCGCCGCGCTCGGCCCCGTCGACCTCCTCGTGAACAACGCCGCGGTCACCGTGCCGGGGCGTCCGCCGGCCGGCGCTCCTGCGGGGCCTGCGGCTGCGCCTCCCATGCCACCGCCGGCCGCCACGCCGTCGCCCCCACCGGGCCGCGGTTCCTTCCTCGACTTCCCGTTGAAGGGCTACCGGCTGCACTACCAGGTCGGGTTGTTCGCGACCTACCGCCTCATGCAACTCGTCCTCCCCGACATGATCGAGCTCGGCCGCGGCGGCATCGTCAACATCAGTTCGCTCGCCGCGTTCATCCCGGGCGAGGGGCCCTACGAGCACCCCGGCGCGCCGACCGGCTTCGCGTACGGCGGCAACAAGGCGGCGATGCACCATCTCACCGAAGCGGTGGCGTTCGAGATGGCCGGGCACAACATCGCGGTGAACGCGCTCCTTCCGTCGGAGCCCGTCCTCACTCCCGGGAACCTCGTCGCCGCCGCCGGTGAGGAGCGCTGGGCGAACGCCGACGACTTCGCCGAGGCCACGCTGCGCGTGGCGACCGCCGACCCGACGAAGACGACCGGACAGATCCTCTGGAGCGAAGACGTGCTGCACCCCGAGCTCGGGGCGCGGGGCTGGCTCCGCGACCTCCCCTGACCGCCCTGGTGACCATCGAACCCGGGGTGGCCCGAGCGGTCACCTGGCGCTCAGGCGTCGCGCGCAGCACGGCGTTCCCGGTCCCACTCGTCCCAGGCGGCGTCCAGCGCGGCGATCGCGGCGGGGATCGCGTCCCGCGTCCCGAGGTGGGCCCGCAGCCGCGCCCGGCTGACCTTCCCGGGCGGCGGCCACGCCGGGTCCTTCCGGGTGTCACGGGCGAGATCGCCCACCGGGTCACGCCGCCACGTCTGGCGCCCGAGCCACTCCAGGAACGTCATCGCACGAGTCTCGCAGGCCCCGAGGTCTCCGGCGCGGGCCCGTGACGGTCCCCGGATCGCGCTCCCCCGGTCGGAAGGAATATACCCCTAGGGTATTGGTTGCAGCGTGGGTAGCCCCACACCCACCGGCCCCTCGAGGAGTCCGACCATGACCATCCCGTCTCACCCCGGTGCGCCTGCAGCCACTGCTCCGACGCCGTGGCCGCTGGAGCGGGTCCTCTTCGCCCTCGCCGGGACGATGACCCTCGTCAGCGTCGCCCTGGCGGTCCTGGTGAGCCCGTGGTTCCTCCTGCTGACCGCCTTCGTCGGTGTCAACCAGTGGCTCTACGTCACGGTCCGGGCGTGCCCGGCGTCGCTGGTCCTCCAGCGTCTCGGCGTCGCGCCCCGCTGTCGCTGGTGAGCGCCCGGCGCGCGACCGCGCCGGCGGTCAGGAGGGTGCGATCACCCCGGCGAGCTCGAGGATGCGGGTCGGCGGAAGGTGCTGCTCGGTGATGCGCACCCCGAGGTGCGCCAGCGCGTCCTCGATCGCGTTCGTGAGCGCGGCCGGCGCCACGATCATTCCGCCCTCACCCACCCCGCGGTAGTTGATCTCGATGTCGGTGGGGGTCTCGACGTGGTGGATCTCGATGTCGGGCACCTCCATCGCGGTCGGCAGCAGGTAGTCCATGAACGTGCCCGACTGGAACTGGGCCTGGTCGTCGTACATCGACTTCTCGTAGAGCACGGCGCCGATGCCCTGGACCACGCCGCCGCTGATCTGACCGTCCACGACCGCAGGGTTGATCAGCGCACCGCAGTCCTCGACCGCGACGTACCGGTCGATGTGCACGCGCCCGGTGTGCAGGTCGACCTCGACCCAGCACACGTGGGTAGCCTGTGCCCAACCACCCTCCCCGCCGTCGTAGTCGAATGCGGCCTGCAGCCCGTCGCCCGTGCTCGCCGCGATCTCGGCGAAGGACAACGCGATCGCCGGCACGCCGCGCACGTGCACCGAGCCCTCCTCGATGACGATGTCCTCCTTCGGCGCCTCGAGCATGTCCGCCGCGAGGTCGACGATCTTCTCGCGGAGCGAACGCGCCGAGTAGGTGACCGCGCCCCCCGCCATGGGAGCCGACCGGCTCCCGCCGGTGCCGGAGAGCCCGAACGGCGTGAGCGACGTGTCGCCGTAGCGCACACGCACCTGCTCGATCGGCACACCGAGCTCGTCGGCCGCCACCTGGGCCAGCGTCGTCTCGTGGCCCTGCCCGTGGGGCATCTGCTGGGTGTACACCGACACCGTGCCATCGGCCTCGAGCACCGAGCGCGCCGGCTCGCCGCTCATGAGCCCGCCACTGCCACCCGGCATGATCGCTTCCTGGAAGTCGGGCGGGCCGGGAGCCGCTTCGATGAAGGTGGCGAACCCGAGCCCGAGCACCCGGCCCTCGGCGCGGGCGGCCTCCTGACGCGCCGGCCACTGGTCGAGCTCGGCGATGGCGAGCGCGCGCTCGAGCGTGGCGCGCGCCGACATGCGGACGTCGAGCGTCGGGCCGGTGAGCATCTTCCGCGGGAGCTCGTCGGGGCCGATGATGTTGCGCAGGCGGATCTCGTCCCGCCCGATCCCGAGCTCGCGGGCCGCGACGTCGAGCACGCGCTCGCGCACCCACGTCTCCACCGCCCACGGTCCGCGGTACGCGACGTACGTCGCCTTGTTCGACGCGGTGAGCGTGGTCCTGAACCCGAGCGCAGGCACGCGGTAGGGCCCCGGGAGCATCGTGCGGATCAGGAGCGGGTACATCGCCGCGCTGAACGGGAACGCGGGGTAGGCGCCCTGGTCCATCGTCATGTGGACGCGCAGACCGAGCAGCGTGCCGTCGTCGCGCACCGCCGCCTCGACGTCGAGCGTCTCCTCGCGCGCCTGTCCCGCGATCAACAGGTGCTCGTTGCGGTCCTCGATCCATTTCACCGAACGTCCGAGGTCGACTGCGGCGGCGAGCACCGCGACGTCTTCGCGGGTCGGGAGCACCTTGACGCCGAACGCGCCGCCGATGTCCTGGGCGGTGACGCGCGGCAGCGTCACCGGGTCCCGGGCCAGGAGCCCGAGGACCATCCGGGCGAGGTACACGATGCGGATCGGCTCCCGGAGAAAGGTCTGGGCCATCGACTTGCCGGGCGAGATCGGCGTGGACAGGCCCTCACCGATCGGCTCCTCGAGCGGCGCGGGCTGCTTGGCCGCTTCGACCGCGGCCGCCTTGTTCGCCTGGCCCAGCGCCTTCGCCTTCTTGGCCAGGAGCGCCAGGCGATCACGCGCGCGGACGATCTCGACCAGCGACTCCCACACCGGCCGGCGACCGGTGAGCGCGGCGAGCGACCACTTCATGAGATGGCTGTTCTGGGTGGCGGCGTGGTACTCCACCGTGCCCGCCACCGGGTCGACCTCCGCCACGCAGCCGCGGGTCTCCATCGGCTGGTTGGAATAGCGGTGCTGGACGAACCGCTCGCGCACGACCCGGTCGGCGCCCACGAAGGCGGCGTCGACGTCGCCGTACTGGGCGTCGTCGCGCTGCAACACGTTGCCCTCGGGCGCGGGCCAGATGGCCGGGCGCGACGGATCGAGCGCGTGCTCCATGGTCGCGATCGGGGCCAGCTCCTCGTAGTCGACCACCACGAGCTGACCCGCGTCCTCAGCCAGGTAGCGGGTCTCGGCGATGACCAGGGCGACCGGATCACCGACGACGCGCACGCGGTCGACGGCCAGCGCGAAGTACACGGGGTGGTAGAGGCCCGGGAGCGGTAGGAAGCCCATGAACGGGTGCGTGAGCGCCTGCATCTCTTCACCCGTGTACACGGCGACCACCCCCGGGAGCCGCCGTGCCGCGTCGACGTCGATCCCGCGGATGGTCGCGTGGGCATACGGGCTCCGCACGAAGTGTGCGTGGAGCATGCCGGGCACGACGACGTCGTCGACGTAGCTCCCGGTGCCGGTGAGGAGGCGAGGATCCTCGACCCGCGCCACCTTCGTGCCCACGAACCGCCCTGCAATCGCCTCGCGCATCATTCGCCACCTCGTCGGATCCCGGCGACCAGTCTGACCGCGATCCTGCCAGGTGTGGGCGTGGCGTCTCCCGCGGCGGTCCCTCCCCTGTCGCCCGTGAATACCATGCGCCCGTGCCCGTCGACCTCGCCCGGCTCGCAACCGACCTCCGTGTCGAGACCGAGCAACTCGAGACGCTCCTCGTGGGCCTCGACGCGACCGGGTGGGCGACGCCCACACCGGCGCCGGGGTGGTCGGTCCACGACCAGGTCACGCACCTCGCGTACTTCGACGTAGCGACGACGACCGCCCTGCTCGACCCGGACCGGTTCGTCGCCGAGCGGGACGTGGCCCGCGCCGACAGCGACGACCTGACCGGGACGATCGCGGCGCGCTACCGGAGCCTCTCGCCCGCCGAGACCCTCCCGTGGTTCGGGGAAGCGCGCCACGAGATGCTGGCCGCGTTCTCCGTCGCGGAGCCGACCCAGCACGTGCCGTGGTACGGCCCGAGCATGAGCGTCGGGGCGGCGCTGACCGCACGCATCATGGAGACCTGGGCGCACGGCCAGGACATCGCCGACACCTTCGGGGGCACGCGCACGCCCACGACGGCCCTGCGCCAGGTCGCCCACATCGGCGTACGTGCGTTGGCGAACAGCTTTCGCACTCGCGACCTCGAGCCGCCCGACACGGCGGTGTACCTCGCGCTGCGCGCTCCCGACGGATCCGAGTGGGTGTGGGGCGAGCCGAGCCTCGACGACCGGGTCACGGGCGACGCGCTCGACTTCTGCCTGGTCGTGACGCAACGCCGCCACCTCGCCGACACCTCGCTGCACGTCGACGGCCCGGTCGCCCGCCGGTGGATGGCGATCGCGCAGGCGTTCGCCGGTGCTCCGGGCGCCGGCCGAGCGCCCGGCCAATTCGCGCGCTGACCACTCCGCGTCGGCGAGGGTTCGCCGGCCGCGCCGACCCCGGCGGGGCGCGACCCTGCTTGACGGCCTGCGGTTTTAAGAGATACCATTAGAACATCCGTCTCGTCCCGAGTCGCGTCTCGAACAGGAGCCCCCATGGAGTTCGGCATCTTCCTCAACGGCTACATCCCGGGCCCGGCGGCCCACCAGACCGAGCTCGAACACGTCGCGCTCTCCCGCGAGGCGGAGTACGTGATCTTCGCCGACAAGCACAACTGGAAGTACGCCTGGCTGGGCGAGCACCACAGCCTCACGGAGTACTCCCACATGTCGGCGCCCGAGGTCGTGATGGGGTTCATCGCCGCGCAGACCGACTACATCCACCTGTCCACCGGGATCAACAGCCTCTCGCCTCGCAAGGAGCACCCGGTCCGGTACGCGGAACGGGCCGCGATGCTCGACCACTTCACGAACAACCGCTTCGAATGGGGCACCGGGCGCGGCGCGGGGAGCCACGAGCTCGCCAGCTTCAACATCATGGACAAGAACTCCACCAAGGCCGAGTGGGAAGAGGTCGTGAAGGAGATCCCGCGGATGTGGGAGCAGGAGGACTACACGTTCGAGGGCGAGCACTTCACCGTACCGACTCCGCACAACGTGCTGCCGAAGCCCTACGGCAAGGGCCACCCGCCGATCTGGGTCGCGTGCGGCAACCCGCCCACCTTTGGCCGCGCCGGCGAGCTCGGCATCGGTGCCATCGCGTTCAACTTCGAGCCCATCTTCAACCTCCGGGGCCGCATCGAGGCCTACAAGGAGGGCGTCGCCAAATGCACCGAGCCGGTCGGCCAGTTCAAGAACGACAACGTGATGATCACCAACTCGGTGATCTGCTGCGAGACGCGTGAGGAGGCGCGGGCCATCGCGCTGCGCCGGGGCCGCGGGTACCTCGTCACGATGGTGAACCTCTACCACGACACGATGCCGAAGTCGCAGGACGCCATCACCTGGCCGGGTGCCCCGCTGTCGCTCCGCGAGCTCGCGGCCGGCGACGAAGAGGCGCTGCTCAATGGCCTCATCGAGGGCGGTTACCTGCTCTGCGGCACCCCCGACGAGGTCTCCGAGCAGATCGCGGCGTGGGGCGACGTCGGCATGGACCAGCTCGTCTTCGGTCTCCCGATCGAGGGCATGCACCACGACGAGGTGCTCGCCTGCCTCGAGCTGTTCGGCGACAAGGTGATCCCCGAGTTCGACAAGGACCGCACCCACTCGACCGACTACTACCGGGCGACGGCGAAGTCCAAGTACCCGCGCTTCGGCCACCCGCTGCCCGACGTCGAGTGGCCGACGGTGATCCCGGAAAGCGCGCTCGCGCAGCTGTAGCCGCGCGCCGCCACCGCGCCGTGCCGCGCGATTCCACCCCCACGAAGGAACGACTGCTCCGCGAAGCGGAGCGGCTGTTCGCGCGACGCGGCGTCTACCAGGTCACGGTGCGCGAGATCACCGAGGCGGCGGAGCAGCGCAACGTCTCGGCGCTCAACTACCACTTCGGCTCCCGGGAAGGCCTGCTCGACTCGATCCTGACCCGCCACGGCGACCCGACCGACGTGGCCCGGGGAGAGATGCTGGCGCTCGTCGGCCGTGACGGTCCGTCACGCGGGTTGATCGCGGCGCTGGTCGTGCCCTACGCCGCCCATCTGGCGCGTCCCGAGGGCCGCGACTACCTGCGCATCGTGGCGCAGCTGTCGGCGCGGTTCAGCACGTGGCGCGACCCCGCCCCGGGCACCGGTCCGTTCCTGCGGGAGATCCTCAGCATCCTCGAAGGGCGACCGGCCGACGTCGCGCCCGCCGTTCGCCGGGAACGCGTCGTCGAGCTCATCATGCTGATGACCGTGGCCATGGCCGAGCGGGCACGGGCGATGGAATTGCCGCGGCGCACGCCCGAGCTCGACGAGTCGACGTTCGTCGAGAACCTCACCGACGTGCTCGTCGGCGTGCTCGAGGCGCCCGTGCGTGGCGCCCTTCCCGTCGCGTCAGCCCGGGCTCCAGGCGACCGGTAACCGCTTCATCCCGTTGATCTGGCGCATGGCCACCCGCTCGGGCTCCCCCGTGACCTGCAGACCCGGGAACCGGCGGTAGAGCTCCTCGAGCGCGATTCGGATCTCCAGGCGCGCGAGGTGCGCGCCCAGGCAGAAGTGCGGGCCGCCGGCGCCGTAGCCGAGGTGGTCGTTCGGGTCGCGGGTCACGTCGAACCGCTCCGGGTCGTCGAACACGATCTCGTCGTGGTTGGCCGAGCGGTACCAGATGACGACCCGGTCCCCCTCGGCGAGCTGCTGACCGGCCAGCTCGGTGGCGTGCGCGACGTTGCGCCGCATGTGCATCACCGGGCTCGCGTAGCGCACGATCTCCTCGACCGCGGTCGGGTACACGGTCTCCGGATCGGCGAGCATCGCCGCGCGCTGGTCGGGATGCTGGTCGAGCAACCACACCCCGTGGGCGATGCCGTTGCGCGACGTCTCGCTCCCGGCCGCGGCCAACGTCGAGAAGAAGCGCGCGTAGTCGCCGGGCCGGAGGCGGTGGCGCTCACCGTCGTCGTCCTCCACTTCGGCGCGCACGAGGACGGTGGTGATGTCGTCGCGGGGTTCGTCGAGACGTCGGCGGCCCAGTTCGTGCGCGTACGCGCCGAGCTCTTCCATCACGCGGATGCGCTCGCTGATCGACAAGGACGTGTTGGGATCACTTGCCCCGAACACGCGCACGAGACAGTCGAGCAACCACGGTTCGTCGGATTCGGGGACCCCGAGGAGACCGCAGATCACCTGGAGCGGCAACAGGACGGCAAACTCCCCGACCAGTTCGCACTCGTCGTGCGCGGCGATGACGTCGACGAGCTCGACCGCACGCGCGCGGATGCCCTCGGTCATGCGTTCGACCATGCGGGGCGTGAAACCCTTGTTCACGATCAGGCGGAGGCGCGTGTGCTCGGGTGGATCGAGGTGCAGGATGCTGTTGCCCGAGCGTACGTAGTCCTCGATCGTCATGTTGGGCGCGTTGGTGTACGTCGTGAAGTCGCGAGACACGGCCCTGACGTCCTCGTAGCGAGTGACCGACCAGAAGTCAGGCCCCTGCGGTTGGCCCAGATCGCGCGTGCGGTGCACCGGCGATTCGGAGCGGAGCCGGGCGAAGGCGGCGTCGACGTCGGGCCGCAGGAAGAACCGGGGGTCGCCGAGCTGGATCTCGTCGATGGGGGGCGCGTCGACCATCGCTACGGTCTACCGCACATCCGCTGCCGGGTCAGTGGTGCAATTGGGCGGGGTGCGAATATCCTCCGCTGCCACTGGCAGCGCACACCAGGGGGTTCCGATGGCAACGGACGAACGGGTCGTCGTCGAGTTCGACCAGCACACGCCCGAATACCGCGAGACCTACCCGGCGAAGGCGCACGAGCTGCGCGAGCAGTGCCCGGTCGCGTGGAGCACCGAGCACGACGGCTTCTGGGTCGTCACCGGTCACGACGCGCTCGAGCGCGCTCTCGAAGCGGGCCGACCTGTTGTCGAACGACCACGACCCCGACGGCGAGCGCAACGGGTACGAAGGCATCTCGATCCCGTCACGCGCCGGCGTGCGGGGCGGCTTCATCGAGATGGACCCACCCGAGCAGTCCGAGTACCGCCGGGTGCTCAACCCGTTCCTCTCCCCCGCCGCGGTCGTGCAGTGGGCGCCACTGATCGCCGACTTCACGCGGGCCTGCATCGACGAAGTCATCGAGACCGGTCACCTCGACTTCGTCGACGACTTCGCCAACGTCGTGCCTGCGGTCCTCACCATGGCGATGCTCGGTCTCCCGCTCGGCGACTGGGAGATCTACTGCGAGCCTGCGCACATGCAGGTGTATACGCCACCCAACAGCCCCAATTTCGACCGCATGCTCGAGAGCACCTTCCGCATGGTCGAGCGGCTGGCCGAGTACGTGCAGATCCGCAAGGCCGAGCCTCGCCCGGGCATGATCACCGCGCTGCTCAACGCCAAGGTGATAGGCGAGTTCCTCCCCGACGAGGGCATCATCGGCACCGTCAGCCTGCTCATCGGCGGTGGGTTCGACACCACCACGTCGCTCCTCGCCGGAGCGCTCGACTGGCTCGACACCCGCGTCGACGAACGCGTGTGGTTGGTCGACGACACCGACTACATGAACACCGCGACCGAGGAATTCCTCCGGCACTTCACCCCCGCGCAAGGCGGAGGGCGCACCATCACGCAGGACTGCGAGGTCGCCGGCTACACGTTCTCCGAGGGCGACCGCATGTTCCTGTCGTACGCCATGTGCAATCACGATCCGTCCGCGTTCCCCGACCCGGACGAGATCGTGCTCGACCGGTTCCCGAACCCGCACGCCGCCTTCGGGCTCGGGGTGCACCGCTGCATCGGATCGAACCTCGCCCGGCTCGACTTCAAGCACATGCTGCGCGAGGCGCTCCGGCGCATGCCCGACTACCGGATCGACCAGAGTGGCAAGGAGCAGTACGAGTCGATCGGCGTGATCAACGGGTTCAAGCACCTGCCGGCGACGTTCACCCCTGGGCACCGCGAAGGTCCGCCCCTGGCCGAGGTGCTCGGGTCGTGGCAGGCGAAGCTCGACGCCGAACCGGCGCCCGAGAACCTCCGAGGAGCGTGAGCGTGCGTGTCGTCGTCGACCCCGACCTGTGCCAGGGCCACACGCTCTGCAACATGGCCGCGCCGGAGATCTTCCACCTGCGTGAGGAGGACGGTCACGCCTACGTCGTCGTCGACGTGCTGACCCCCGAGCAGGAGCCCCTCGCCCGCAGGGCCGAGCTCGGCTGCCCCGAACGCGCCATCACCGTCGAGGACTGACCCCCACGGACCACGACCGAAGGTGCGGTCAGAGTGGGTCACCCATACGAGCGAAGCACTCCTCGACGTTGGCGCCCATGAACGACGCTCGCAGCTCCGCGTCGAGTTCGTCGAGCGCGGGCCCGTACAGGTTGACGGGATCGGCGTTGCCCTCCTGGTGGGGGTAGTCCGACGACCACACGACGACCTCCGGCAACTCGACGAGCACGTCGAGCGCGTCGACGTCGCCGAAGCCCGGCAACGGGGTGACCCGTACGCCACGGCGCAACATCTCGCCGCCGGAGAGCCCCCAAGGCCAATCCCCCAGCGCGGGCGACGACACCGACTGGCGTTCGAGCATCTGGAGGAACGGTGGCACCCAGCTCACCCGCATCTCCTCGAGCATCACGGTCACCGTCGGATGGCGCGCGAACACGCCGCCGTAGAGCATCGCGGCGACCAGGTTCTGCGCGGCATGGGTGCGCTGGGTGTTCGCCAGGCGGGTCAGCCCCTCCACCCCCGCGCCGCCAGGCAGGTTCCACCCGATGTCGGCCCATCCGGTGAAGTCCGACGCGGTGTTGCCGACGTGGATCACCGCCACCATCCCGAGGCGGGTCGCCGCCGACCAGACGGCGTCCCACGAGGGATGCCCTGGTGACACACCGCCCGACGGACGTCCGCTCTCGGTGGCGAGGAAGAACGCGCGTGCGCCGCGTGCACGCGCCGCGCTCCAGCTCCTCGACCGCGACGGCGAGGTCGGTGAAGTCGACGACGGCGACGGGATGGAGACGCTCCGACTCGGACGACAGCTGCTCACCGAGGAAGTCGTTGCACCGGCGCACCGCCGCGGGACGCTCGGCACCGATGAACTCGAGCTGCTGCCAGTAGCCGCCCGGGTTCACGAGGCAGTGGTCGATCCCGATCCGGTCCATCCACGCGACCCGTTCCGCAGGCGACGAGTCGTGCAGCGGGTGGAGGATGATCGGGCCACCACGGTCCTGCGCCATCTTCACCAGGTTCGGGAGCAGCTCCATCGCAGTCGGCCGGTCGGCGTCGGGCAGCGCGCGCAGCAGGTCACCCGCGATCCCGAAGGCCAGCATGTCGAGGCTGCCCGGCAGCTGGTCCCGCCAGGGTGCGAGCGGGAACTCGTCGCTCGCGTAGCTCGTGGCTTCCCAGTGGGTGTCGACGTCGACGATCATGCGACCCCCCTTCTGCCGAAGAACTCTTCCACCTGCGCGGTGACGAAGTCGAGCGTAGCGTCGTCGAGCGCGTGGCTCAGCGGGAGCAAGACCCCCCGTTCCATCACCGCGTCCGAGTGCGGGAGGCCGTCGCGCGGCACGCGGAGCTCGACCCCGCCGAGCATGGGCTGCCGGGTCACATTGCCCGTCCAGATGGTGCGGGTGTCGATGCCCCGGGCATCGAGGAACGCCTGGAGATCGGCGCGCTCGAAGCCGGCGTCGGGCTGGATCATCAACGGGTAGCCCAGCCACACCGTTTCGAGCTCGGCGAGTTGCACCGGGAGCGCGACCCGATCGAGATGCTCGCAGAAGAAGTCGGTGTAACGGGCGAAGTTGCGGCGACGCCGAGCCAGGTTCTCGGGCAGCTTCCCCAACTGCACGAGCCCGAACGCCGCGCCGAGCTCCGACGGCTCGAAGTTCCACCCCAGCTCGTCGAAGATGAACTGGTTGTCGTAGTGGATCCCGTCGAGCGGCTCCCAGAAGTCGTGGTCACGCCGCTTCGAGCCGAAGTAGTGGAGCTCGGACCGCCTTCCCCAGCGACGCAGCATCACGGCCCGGTCGCGGTAGTCGTCGCGATCGGTCATCACCATCCCGCCGTTGCCGGCACACGTGATCACGTGGGAGTTGGCGAAGCTGGTGACGCTGACAGTCGAACGGGCGCCGGTGGGCATGCCCCGCAGCGTTGCGCCCAGCGTGTCGCACGAGTCCTCGATCACGGGGAGGTCGTGGCTCCGGGCGATCTCCTGCACGCGGTCCCAGTCGGGCGAGTTGCCGATGAGGTTCGGGAACAACAGCGCACCGGTGCGGGGCGTGATCATCTCCTCGATGCGGTCGGTGTCGACGCAGTACGTGAGGGGTTCGCAGTCGACGAAGGCCGGCACCCAACCACCGCGCACGATGGGCGCGACGTCGGTGGAGAAGGTCAACGCGCACGTGACGACTTCGGCGCCGGGCTCGAGGTCGAGCAGCTCGAGCGCGAGGTACAGCGCCGACGAGCCCGAGTTGCACATGACGCCATGCGTCTTGGCGAAGAGTGGGGCGATCGCGCGCTCCATCTTGACCACACGGCGTCCCGGCCACAGCCCTTGAGGACCGGAGCGCAGCACCTCGACGACGGCCTCGATCTCGCGTTCGTCGTGCACGCTGCTCGAATAGAAGACGCGATCCTCCATCAGGCCATCCACCTCCCACCGTTGACATCGAGCGTCTGCCCGGTGATCGATCGGGCGCGGTGCGACGCCAGGAACACGACGGCGTCGGCGATGTCGTCGGGCACGGGGAGACGCCGGAGCGCGGTGTCCGCCGCCATCTCCTCCAGCACCGCTTCCGGCGTGGTGCCCCGTCGTTCGGCCATGCGGGCGAACATGGTCCCGGTGTTCGGTCCAGGGACGAAGCCGGGCACCACGACGTTGACCCGGATCCCGTCGACGCCCACCTCACGCGCCAACGTCTGGGCGGCGATCGTGAGCGCGCCCTTGGTCGCCGCGTACGCGCCCTGCCCGGCGTTGATCGCCCTCACCGCCAGCGTCGACACCACGACGATGGCTCCGCCGCCGCCTTCGCGCAGGTGTGGCACCGCGCTCCGGCAGAGCTCGAGTGGCCCCAGCACGTTGACCTCCCACGACCGCTGCCAGTCGGCCAGGTCGGAGTTCATGATCGTGTGGTTCGGCGTGCCCTTCGCCGCGCTGCTTACGACGACGTCGACGCGCCCGAGCTCCTCCACGGTGCGTTCGACCAGCGCGCGGCACTGGGCGACGTCGCCCGTGTCGGTCGGCACCGCCAGTGCCCGTGCGCCGAGCGACTCCAGCTCGGGGACGACTTCGGCGAGGTACCCGGGGCGGCGCGCCGCGAGAGCGACGTCGCACCCGTCGCGTGCCAGCGCGAGCACGGTCGAACGCCCGATCCCGGGACCGACCCCGGTCACGATCGCCACCCGGCGCACCGCGGTCACGGACGCGCCCCGCTGAAGTCGTCGGCCATCCTCGCGAGCAACCGCGCCAACTGGGCGAGCTCGTCGGCGCGCCATCCGACCAACGCCTCCGCGGTCGAGTTCACCGATGCCGCCCGGAGCCGCCGGTAGGCGTCGGAACCCTTGCCGGTGATCGAAACGAGCACGGCACGCCCGTCGGAGCCGTCGGGCGCCCGGGCGATGTAGCCGGCGGCCTCGAGCGCCCGCAGCTCCCGGCTCACGAGCGGGCCGAGCATGCCGGCCCGGCGCGCGATCGTCGACACCCGTTGCGGACCCCCGCGGTCGAGCACGCCGAGCACCCCCATCCCGGGCGCCGACACCTCGACGCCGGCCCGGGCCGCCCGCTGGCGGGCGGCGGTGACGCTGGACCCGACGCGCCCGATCCGGCCCATCGACCGTTCGATCTGCTCGAGTGCCTCGGCCCTCCGCACGCCGCGGATGGTAGCCGAGCCCTTGCGGATGTTGAACCTAGATCCATAACATTGTTCGGTATCCGTTCGGAAAGAGGGGGATCGACATGGGACGGCTCGACAATCGCGTCGCGGTGATCACCGGGGCGGGCGACGGCATCGGCGCGGGTATGGCCCGGAGGTTCGCGGAAGAGGGCGCGCGCGTCGTCATCGCGGAGATGAACGAGGAGCGGGGTCGCGCCGCTGCGGACGAGATCGCGGCCGGCACCGGCGCCGAGACCCTCTTCGTCTCCACCGACGTCCGCCGCAAGGAGGACAACCAGGCGATGATCGCCGCCGCGGTCGACGCCTGGGGCACCGTCGACATCCTCGTGAACAACGCGTGGGGCGGCGGCAAGATCAGCCGCGTCGAGCTCAAGACCGACGAGCTCATCGATCACGGCCTCGCGGTCGGGTTCCGCGGGCCCCTGTGGGCGATGCAGACCGCGTTCCCGATCATGAAGGCGCAGGGCTACGGGCGCGTCGTCAACATCTGCTCGCTCAACGGCGTGAACGCGCACATGGGGACGGTCGAGTACAACTCGGCCAAGGAGGCGTTGCGCTCGGCGACGCGCACCGCGGCACGCGAGTGGGCGGGTACCGGGATCGTGTGCAACGTGATCTGCCCGGCGGCCAAGTCGGCGTCGTTCCGCGAGGTGATGGCGGAGCATCCCGAGCTGGTCGCGGCGGCCGACGCCAGCAACCCGATGGGCTACATCGGCGACCCCTACGACGACATCTCACCCGTCGCGTTGTTCCTGGCCAGCGAGGACTGCCGATACCTGACCGGCAACACCCTGTTCGTCGACGGCGGCAGCCACATCAACGGCTCGTCGTGGGCCCCCGACCTCCCCGACGAGCCGTAGGGCCGTCGGCACGCGATCAGTGTCCGCGGAACAGCACACGCACCGCATCGTCGAGGATCTTCTGGACCGCCCGCGCGTCACGCGACCCGTTCATCCACTCGAGGATGCCGCTGTTCATCACGTGGCCGAGCGTCTCGATCACCGCCTCACGATCCGGCACGTCGTCGTCACCGAGTGCGGTGTCGATCATCGAGAGGTACGCGCCTCGCACCGAGACGCGACTGTCGGTCACCGCCGACGGCCGGGCGTAGAAGGCACGCATCATCGTGAGCGTGCGGGCGCGGTCGCGGTCGAGCGCGGCCACGTAGCCCCGGAGCACGCTGCGCACCCGGGCCTCGGCGGTCTTCCCGCCCGGGGGCCGACGCTCGAGGCGTTCCCCGAGCTGCGCCATGCGATCGGCGTGGGCCTCGGCGATCAGCTCATCCTTCGAACCGCCGAGCTGGTAGATCGTGGCCAACGACATGTGCGTCATGGTCGCCAAGTCGCGCATCGACACCGCGTCGTATCCTTCGGCCGCCAGTTCGCCGCGTCGCATCGAGCAGGCGGACGTAGCGCGGGTCGGCCCGGCGGCCGTCGACCTCGATGGCGTGCTCGGGGACGGTCACCGCTCACCGAGAAGCACGGAGTGCATCGTGTCGAGCACCACTTCGAGGCGGGCGATACGGAGGGCGCCGGCCTCGTCGCGCACCACGCCGTTGACGATCGCGCTCGACAGGTTGGCCACCGCGCCCTCGACGATGTGCGTGACGAAGATGTACGACGCGAACGTGGCCTCGCGGTCGTGCTGCTCGACGACGTGGACGTTGCTGCCGTTGTGGCGGAGCGGATACGGGCTGTTGATCCGGTGGTCGGTCTGCCACGCCATCACCGCCTCTCGACCGCGGACGTCGCAGCGCACGAACTCCTCGAAGTCCGTCGTACCCGTGTCGGTGCGGCACGAGAAGTGCACGTCGTCGGTCAGCAGGCCGTCGAGCACCTCGAAGTTGGCCTGGTCGTAGTTCCACCACCAACGACCGACGAGATCCTGGATCGCCGCGGGTTCGATCATTTCATCATCCCCCCGGAGACCGAGAGGTCGTCGCCGGTGACGAACGACGACGCGTCGC
The DNA here is from genome assembly GCA_963750045.1 of uncultured Actinomycetes bacterium. Taxonomy (GTDB): domain Bacteria; phylum Actinomycetota; class Acidimicrobiia; order IMCC26256; family DASPTH01; genus DASUAS01. Next base: position 178,764 of record CAVVPD010000002.1, read on the forward strand.
TCACGAGGTAGCAAACCGGCCCGACGATCTCGTCGGGGTCGGCAATGCGCTTCATGAACGTGCCGCCGGCCACGAGATCGAGGAACCCCGGCGCGGTCTTGGCGCCGCCTTCCATCATCTCGCTCACGAACGGTCCGGGCGACAGCATGTTCACCCGCACGTTCCACTTCGCCCAGTCCATTGCCATGCTCTTGGTGAGGTTGAGCAGCGCGGCCTTCGAGGCGCCGTAGGCACAGATGTTCCCGCCTCCGGAGTACGCCGCCATGGTCCCGATGTTCACGATGCTGCCGCCGCCCTGGTCGCGCATGACCGCGAACACGCACTGGCTCGCGCGCATCGGCCCCTCGAGGTTCACCGCGAAGACCTTGTGCCAGTACTCGAGCGTCATGTCGGCCGGGCCGATGCGCGCCGGATTGATGCCGGCGTTGTTCACCAACGCGTCGATGCGACCGAAGCGGTGGTGCACCTGCTCGACGAAGGCGGGGATCGCCTCCCAGTCCCCCATGTGGCAGGCGAGCGGGAACGCCTCGGCGCCGGTCGCCGCCTCGACCTCCTCGGCGACGGCCTCGCAGAGCTCCTGCTTGCGGCTGCTCACCACCACCGACGCGCCGGCGCGGGCGAGGCCTTCGACCATCGCCCGCCCGATCCCCTTCGTCGAACCGGTGACGATCGCCACCTTGCCACCGAGGTCGAACAGATCCGCTGTGCGCCGCACCGCTTCCCCCCTGATCCCGAGCCAGTAACGCGATACTCTAGCTGGCGGACATGACAGCGGCCATCCGACGTGCGAGTTTGGTCCGTTCCGTGTCGCAGGGGGAGAGCACATGACCGAGACGTGTCGAGCCGCGGTGTTCCTGGGGGACAGCACGTTCGAGGTCCGGGAGTTCCCGGTGCCCGATCCCCCACCCGGTGGGGCCGTGCTGGAGGTCGAAGCCGTCGGTCTGTGCGGCAGCGACGTCGCCCAGTTCGAGGGCATCGAGATCGTTCCCGGCGCCTGCGCGTTCCCCGTGGTGCCCGGCCACGAGACGGTCGGCCGGGTCGTGAAGCTGGCCCCCGGCGCCGAGCTCGGCGTGGCCGAAGGCGACCGGGTCGCGGTGAACGAGATCCTGCTCGCCCCCGGCGCGCCGCTCCGGCTCTACGGCTACTCCGACATGACCGGCGACGGCGAGGTCGGGCTCTGGGGCGGCTACGGCGAGTACATGGAGATCTTCCCCGGCACCACGCTGCACCGGATGTCGAGGACGCCGCCGGCCGAGCACCTCACGCTGTTCGAGCCCCTCGCCAGCGCGGTCAACTGGGTCGACATCGTGGGCGTGCACGAAGGCGAGACCGTCGTCGTGCAGGGGCCGGGCCACCAGGGGCTGGCGGTGCTCGAGGCGGTGCTCGCCCGCCGGCCACGCCACGTGGTGGTGACCGGCACGTCGGACGACCGCCTGCGCCTCGACGCCGCGACCGCCATCGGCGCGTCCGCAGTCGTGATGGTCGACGTCGACGACGCGCGCGTCGTCGTGCACGACCTCACGCGCGGCCTGGGCGCCGACGTGGTGTTCGACGTGGCGACCGCGACCCAGACCGTGCCCCAGGCGGTCGACCTGGCGCGCAGCGGTGGTCGCATCCTGCTCGCGGGGTTGAAGCACTTCGCCGAGATCCCCGGGCTCGTCACCGACCACATCGTGTTGAAGAGCCTCCAGCTCTACGGCGGGGCGGGGTTCACGCCCCAGTCGATGGCCGACGCGGTCGCGTTGATCGAGTCCGGCGCGGTGCGCACTGACATCGTCGCCGGCGAGGTGTTCGACCTCGACGGGATCGACGAGGCGCTGGCGCTGCTCACGCGCCGCGATCCGGGACGCGACGCGGTACGGGTCGGGCTGCGCCACGCGCACGGGGCCGCGTGATGGCGCTCTTCGGCCTCCGGTTCGACCTCCGGAACCCCGCCATCGCCGGTACCACGATGGCCGAACGCTACGCGGCGGCGCTCGACATGGCCGAGTGGGCCGACGGACTCGGCTTCGTCGTGATCGTGCTCTCCGAGCACCACGGCTCCGCCGACGGCTACCTGCCCAGCCCGCTCACCATGGCCGCGGCGATGGCGGCGCGCACGAAGCACGCGCGGATCCAGGTCGCCGCGCTCATCGCGCCCTTCCACGACCCGCTGCGCCTCGCCGAGGACGTCGCGGTCGTCGACCTCTTGAGCAACGGCAGGCTCGACCTCGTCGTCGCCAACGGCTACGTGCCCGGCGAGTTCGACATGTTCGGGTGCGCGCTGTCCGACCGCGTGAAGCGCACGACGGAGACCGTCGCCACGCTGAAACAGGCCTGGACCGGCGAGCCGTTCGAGTTCCGCGGTCGCACCGTGCAGGTCACACCCGCGCCGGCGCAGCCGGGTGGCCCGAAGATCAGCCTCGGCGGGAGCGGCCCGGCGGCCGCGCGTCGCGCGGCGCGCATCGCCGACGGCTTCCTGCCGTCGAGCCCCGCGCTCTGGGACGTGTACCGCGAGGAGATGCAGCAGCTGGGCAAGCCCGACCCCGGTCCGTCGCTCGGCGGCGACACCAGCGCGTTCCACCTCGCGCTCGACGTGGACCGCGGGTGGGCCGACTACGCGCCGTTCGCACTGCACGAGATGAACGCGTACGGCGCGTGGATGGCATCGGCCGGCATCGGCGCCGAAGGGGGGTACGGGGTGACCGACGACATCGCCGCGCTGCAGGCGACCGGTCAGTACCGTGTGCTCACGCCCGACCAGCTCGTCGCCGAGATCCGGGTCAAGGGCGACTTCGGGTTCACCATGTTCCACCCGATGGCCGGGGGCGTGCCTCCCGCCGTCGCCTGGGAGAGCCTGCACCTGTTCGAGGAAGAGGTCCTCCCCCGGCTCGAGTGACGCCCCGGCTCGAGTAACGCCCCGACTCGCGCAGGTCCGCGAGCGCGCCCGCGATGACGGCCGTGCCGGCGCTAGGTGGCGCTTCCGAAGTCGGGCAGCGTGAGCGTGCCGTCGGGGCCGAGGGTGAAGCCGGGATTGTGCGCGACCTCCCATACGTGGCCGTCCGGATCCCGGAAGAATCCGGCATACCCCCCGTAGAAGGTCTCGCTCGGGGCCTTCGTCACGTGCCCGCCGGCGCTCGCGGCCGCGCTCACGACTCGATCGACCTCCTGTCGGGACCCGACGTTGTGCGCGAGGACGATGCCGCCGAAGGTGCCGGCTCCGTCGTCGTCGATACCAGCATCGGCGGCGACCTCGTCGCGACCCCACAGCACGACCGCCTGCCCGCCCGCCTGGAAGAAGACCGTCTCCTGCACCTCCTGGCCGCGCCAGCCGAGCTGCTCGTAGAAGGACCGCGACCGTCGGAGGTCGGCGACACCGAGCGTGATCAGGCTGACACGCTGCTCCACACGACGGACCGTACTTGACTCCCGGTCCGGACGGTCACGCACCGCCGGCCCGCGGTAGGGTCCCGCTCCCGATCCGCCCCGCCGCGGCGTCACGAGGGAGCGACATGAGCGCAGCAGGACCGCAGGTCACGCATCCGACCGAGACCGCGGGCACCGTCGGGGCGACCCGCTCGCTGATCGACGCCCTCCGCACCGCCGATGCCCCCGCCGGCGTGCTCGAGCGCGTGGCTGCACTCGTCGGCGAGGCGACCGCGCTGCTGGTGCCCCATCACGTCGACGGCATCCCCGGACAGACCGGGCTGCGCACCGCGCTCGCGAGCGCCGAGCAGTTCGAGACCGCGGAACCCGGGAGCTTCTTCCCCTACAGCCCGGTGGTCGGGCCGCTCAACCCGATCGCCCCGCCCCTCACCTTCGCGTTCGACGGCGAACGCCTCCACGGGACCGGTGCACTGCCCGCTGCCTTCGTCGGCCCGCCGGGAACGGTGCACGGCGGGGTCGTCGCGATGGTGCTCGACGAGCTCCTCGGCGCGGTCAACGCGTGTCTCGGCCTGGGCGCCTTCACCGGCACGCTGACCATCCGGTACGAACGACCGACGCCGATCGCGACCGACCTCGAGATGGAGAGCTGGGTCGAGCGCACCGAGGGTCGCAAGGTCTTCACCTTCGGAACGATCAGTGCGGGCGGTGAGGCGACCGCGCGCGCCGAAGGGGTGTTCATCCGCGTCGATCCGGGCCCCGCGCCCTTCGGGTGACGCTCGACACCGGGCGATCGCCAGACGACCGGCGTCCGCGGCCGCTCGGTTGTCGGTAACGTCGGAGCAGATCGGTCGACGACATGGGGGAACCGAGATGAAGACGAGACTGAGCTGTCCCTGTGGCGAACTCATCCGAGGCGAGGACGAGGACGACCTCGTGGAGAAGGCCTTCGCGCACCTGCGGGAGAAGCACCCCGACATGGCGGACGAATACGAGCGCGAGCACATCCTCTTCATGGCGTACTGACCCGCCGTCATCGCTCAGCGGGGCCCACCCGAACACCGCCGCCGCCCGGCCGCGTCGTCACGTCCCCGAAGTTCACGCCGTTGTCGTTCGGAGGAAACACTGCACCTGGCATGCTCGTCGTACGGGTCGTCGCGCCTTCGGATCAGCCGCTCCGACCGCGCTGGTCCGGAGGGCACGATCGCCGTCACCGACACGAAAGGGCGCTGCATGAGAATTCGGACTCCTGTCGATGCGGATCTCGGTTCGATGCCGCTGTTCGAGGGACTGCCCGCCAAGAAGCTGCGCGTCGTATCGCAACTGTCGACGCCGATCGAGCTCCCGGCAGGCACGGCTCTCGCGCAGGAAGGAAGCACGGGCCGCGAGTTCTTCATGCTGCTCGACGGCGAGGTCGACGTCATCCGAGCGCAACGGCTGGTCGCGACGAGGGGACCTGGCTCCCACCTCGGCGAGATCGCACTGCTGGAACGCCGTCCCCGGACCGCGACGCTCGTGGCCAAGACCCCGGTGTTGGTGGCGGTTGCGAACCGGGGTGAGTTCGACAACCTGCTCCACCTGGTGCCCGAGATCTCCGAACGGCTCGACGCCACGATGACCCGGCGTCTCGCCGAGCTCGTGACCCCGACGGGGCGTCGCGCCCCAGGCTCATAGCGGTGCCACGGCAGCCGGTTCGGGCGGCACCCTGAGACCCCATCCGCGAGTCTGCTGAACCTTCCCGGTACCGTACGCGGAGGCGGAATCGGTGTCCGGGGGGATGCATGGATCTGCACGAATGGGCCGTACCGCTGGTGGACCGCACGGGGGAGCCGCGTGAGCGCCGGTTTGCCTCTCGCCCGGTTGCGTGTGAGAGAGTTGCCCCAGTGGACGCTGGGGGGTCTTCACAGTTGGTGTTGTTCCGTGCGCCGGAGCAAGCCACCGTGCGCGAATCCGGGTTCGGTTTGGCATTCGGCGTGACCGTGGCGCTGGTGTTCGAAGCCGTGATCGTGGCCCTGGTGTATCTGTTGGGGTCCGTGAGCGGAGTCTGGTGAGCGACGCGCATCCGGCGGCCTGACCGGTCCGGATACGCCGCCGCGGACGACCCGCGCCTGAATTCACGAATCGCTCGTGCTCGGCGCCGGGAGGTACGGCGCGCCCTGGAGATCGTCGGCCAACCGGACGAGGAGTCGGCCGAGCTCGGCCTGCTCCGCATCGGTCCAGCCCGCGAGCGCCCGCTGCAGGTGATGGGCGCGCACCGCCTCGACCTTGGCCACCAACGACTGCCCGCGCTTCGTGGCGACGACGAGCACCACGCTCCCCCGACCCGCGCCGTCGCGACGCACGTAGCCGTCGGCCTCGAGCCGGTTGAGCTGGCGGCTGACCGCCCCTCCGTCGAGCCGGGCCAGGCGGGCCACCTCGCCGATCGGCCTCGCCGCGCCGTCGGCGAGCACGGCGAGGATGTCGACGCCCTGCTGGGTCACGTCGGCGCCCGCGGCGCCGGTCATGCTGGCGAAGATGCGCCGGCTCCCCAGCAACCGCTGCATGCGCGCGAGCCCGGCCCGCAACGTGGGATCGACCGCCTGCTCCCGCCGTCTTGACTGAGTCATGACTCAGATGCTAGCCTGATCGGCATGACCAGCACGCTGACCCCGCCTGCGACCGACCGCACGACGACGGGTCGGTACACCATCATCTCCTCGGACTGCCACGCCGGCGCCAACCACGCCACGTACCGCGGTTACCTCACCAAGGCATGGCAGGAGGAATTCGACGCCTGGCGCGGCAAGTACTCGAACCCCTTCCGCGACCTGCAGGACGACGGCCGCAGCCGCAACTGGGACGACGAGCGGCGCGTCGCCGACCTGCACGCCGACGGGATCGTCGCGGAGGTCACGTTCCCCAACACCGTGCCGCCGTTCTTCCCCACCGGCGCGGTGATCGCGGCCGCGCCGACGCCCGACAACTACGAGCGCCGCCTCGTCGGCATCCGCGCCCACAACCGTTGGCTGGTCGACTTCTGCAACGAACGTCCGGGGCAGCGCGCCGGGCTCGCGCAGATCTTCCTCAACGACGTCGACGACGCGGTGGCGGACATCCACTGGGCGAAAGAGCACGGCCTCCACAGCATCCTGCTGCCGGCGGTCGCGCCCAACTCGCACCTCGCCCCGCTCTACGCGCCGGAGTACGACCCGGTGTGGCAGGCCTGCGAGGAGACCGGCCTCCCCGTCACCGCCCACTCCGGTGGGACCGGCATGCCGAACTTCGGGAAGTACCCGATCGCCAACCTCGTGTTCGTGCTGGAGTCGTCGTTCTACTCCAACCGCTCGCTGTGGCACCTCCTCATGTCCGGGGTCTTCGAGCGGTTCCCGACCCTGAGGTTCGCCATGACCGAACAGGGGAGCGCGTGGGTGCCCGACCTGCTCGATCGTCTCGACAACCTCCATGCACAGATGGTGCGTGACGGCCGGATCGGCGAGCTCGGCCTCGAGGCCGACGTGATCCTGCCACTCAGGCCGTCGGAGTACTTCAAGCGCCAGGTGTACATCGGCGCCAGCTTCCCGAGTCCGTCCGACGCCGCCGTGTTCCACGAGATCGGCCTCGACCACGTGATGTGGGGCAGCGACTACCCGCACCACGAGGCGTGCTGGCCCTACAGCCGGGAGTCGCTGCGGCGCACGTTCGCCGGGTGGAACGAAGCCGACCTGCGCCAGGTGCTCGCGGGCACCGCGGCGTCGGTCTACGGCTTCGACCTCGACCGCTTGGCGCCGATCGCGGCGGAGGTCGGCCCGAGCGTCGCCGAGCTGGCCACGCCCCTCGACGAGATCCCGCCCGACGCCGCCAGCCCCTCGTTCCACCGCAGCTGAAGCACCCTCAGCGGCCCGGCCTTGGGACGGAACGGCGGACCGGCAGTAGCGTCGGGCCCATGCTGTACATCAACGGGGAATGGCGGGACGCCGCATCGGGAGCAACCTTCGAGTCGGTGAACCCGGCGACCGGCGAGGTGATCGGGAGCGCAGCCGACGCCGGCGTTCCCGATGCGCAGGCCGCGATCGAGGCCGCGGCCGGAGCGTTCGACGGCTGGTCGACGCGCACGGCGTACGAGCGCTCGGCGTTCCTGTACCAGGCGCACCAACTCATGCTCGAGCGGCGCGAGGCTCTGGCGAAGCTCATGACCGAGGAGCAGGGCAAGCCGATCCGCATGGCCCGCAACGAGGTGGGGTACGCCGCCGACTTCCTGCTCTGGTTCGCGGAGGAGGCCAAGCGGGTCTACGGCGAGACCATCCCGTCGGCCCGGGCCGACCAGCGCTTCCTCGTGCTGCGCCAGCCCGTCGGCGTGGTCGGCGCGATCACTCCGTGGAACTACCCGGTGTCGATGCTCACGCGGAAGATCTCGCCCACGCTGGCGGCCGGCTGCACCATCGTGCTCAAGCCCGCGGAGCAGACCCCGTTGCTCGCGGTGGAGACGTTCAAGATCTTCGAGGAGATCGGCCTCCCCGAGGGAGTCGTGAACCTCGTCACCACGTCGGACCCCGAAGCGGTCGGCGGCGAGATGGTGACGCACCCGCTCGTGCGCAAGATCACGTTCACCGGTTCGACCGAGGTGGGCAAGCTCATCGCCCAGCAGGCGGCAGCGGGCGTGAAGCGCGTGAGCATGGAGCTCGGCGGGCACGCGCCGTTCGTGGTGTTCGACGACGCCGACCCGGTCCACGCGGCGAAGGGCGCGGCCGCGGTGAAGTTCCTCAACACCGGTCAGGCGTGCATCTGCCCGAACCGCATGCTCGTGCAGCGGGGCATCGCCGAGGAATTCGTGGCAACCATGGAGGAGCGCTTCGGCCGCCTGAAGGCGGGAAGCGGCTTCACCGACGGGGTCACCGTCGGGCCGCTGATCGACGCCGCCGCGCTGGCGAAGATGGAGCACCAGGTCGCCGACGCTCTCGACAAGGGTGCGCGCCTCGTCACCGGCGGCGAGCGGCTCACCGCCGACGGTCTCGATGCGGGTTGCTTCTACGCCCCGACGCTCCTCGCCGAAGTGACCCCCGACATGCTCATCTACCGCGAGGAGACCTTCGGGCCCGTCGCCCCGGTGATCGTGTTCGACGACGACGACGACGCGATCACCATGGCGAACGACACCGACTACGGCCTCGCGTCGTACGTGTACACGAAGTCGTTGACCCGCGCCTTCCGGGCCATGGAGCGACTGAAGTTCGGCATGGTCGGCGTGAACGACATCAACCCGACGTCGGCCGCCGCACCCTTCGGTGGCGTGAAGCAGAGCGGCCTCGGTGTGGAGGGCGCGCGTGAAGGCATCGGCGAGTACCTCGACACCAAGCTCGTCGGCCTGTCGATCTGACACGACCTCGGGGGGGACATGAGCCTGGTCTCGGTGAGGCTCGCGGAACCGGCCGGCGTCGCCGTCGTCGAGATGGACGACCCGGCGCGCTACAACGCGTTGACCAGCGGCATGGTCGCCGATCTCAAGGACGCCTTCGCCGACGTCCGCACCGATCGATCGGTGCGCGCCGTGGTGTTCACCGGCGCTGGCAAGGGCTTCTGCTCCGGGGCCAACATGGGCGGGGGCGACGAGCTGCCGGAGCGGGCGCGCGACCGCGGCCCGGTCGGGCTGGTGCAGATGTCGCAGGAGCACATCGCGGAGCTGATTCTCGCCATCCGCGAGCTTCCCCAACCCGTGATCGCGGCCGTGCACGGCGCGGCCATCGGCGGCGGGCTCGCGCTCGCGCTGGCGTGCGACCTGCGCGTGGCGAGCGACGACGCCCGATTCGCCGCGCACTTCATCCGAGTCGGCCTCTCGTCGTGCGACGTGGGGACGAGCTACATGCTGCCGCGCATCGTCGGGCCGACGATCGCGGCCGAGCTCATGCTCACCGGACGACGGTTCGGCGCCGACGAAGGCGCCCGCACCGGGTTCCTCAACCGGGTCGTGGCGCGTGACGACCTGCTCGCCACCGCGGTGGAGCTCGGCGAGCTCATCGCCGCCAACAGCGAGTACGGCGTGTACATGACCAAGATCGGGCTGTGGGCGAATCTCGACGCGCCGAGCCTGCGCTGGGCGATGGAGTTGGAGAACCGGACCCAGGTGCTGGGCACGTTCACCGGCAACATGACCGAGGCCGGGCGCGCGTTCGTGGAGAAGCGCGACCCGGCCTGGAAGCCGATGTGATCGGGAACATCCCACGATGAGCAGTGATGACCGCGCCCACAACCTCGAAGTGGTCGACCGGTTCTTCACCGGGCCGCGCGACCTCGACCGCCTCGCGCTGATGAGCGACGACTGCGAGTGGTTCAACGGCATCGGGAAGTTCCCCGCCGCTCCCGGCCAGACCGTGTTCCGCGGCAAGGACGAGATCGGCAGGATCATCCTCGGCCGGGCGCCCTCTCCCCCACCGCCGAGCGGCCGCCCGATCGACCGTTACGACCTCGCCACCGCCCGCTTCCACGACGTCGAGACCATCGCCGACGGTCCGTACGTCTTCCGCCAGCACGGCTACACGGCCACGACCGTCGGCGGGCGCGACTACGCGAACGTCTACGGCTTCCTGTTCCGCTTCGACGACGACGGCCTCATCGACCGCGTCTGGGAGCACTGGGGCACCCTCGCTGCCTACGAGCAGCTGTTCCAGTACGACCTCGTCGTCCACGACCCCGACGAGTTGCTGGTGACGACGCCGTCGGTGCGCCTGCGGCTCGACCTGGAGCGGCCGGTCGAGCGCGCGCTGATCGAGCAGTGCCTCGACGTCGCGGTGCACGCGCCCAACGGCTCGAACACCCAGCCGTACCGGTTCCTCTGCATCGACGACGCCGACCGCAGGGCCGCCATCGCCGACATCTACCGCGCCGCGATGGAGGACTTCGTCAGCCGGCCCCGCACCGATGCCCCCGAGGACACCGTCGACCGCGGCACCGAGCAGCAGCAGCACATCGCCCGGAGCGTGTTCCACCTTCGTGACCACCTGCACGAGGTGCCGGTGTTGTGCGTGCCGATCGTCGCCGGCCGCACCGACGGTCAGGGCGCCGGCGCGCAGGCCGAACGCACCTCGGTGTTCTGGCAGTCGAGCCGCTGGGGCTCGGTGGTACCCACACTGTGGTCGTTCATGCTCGCCCTGCGCTCGCGGGGACTCGGCTCCGCGTGGACGACCCTCACCCTGCTCAAGGAGCGGGAGGTGGCCGACCTGCTCGGCATCCCGTTCGACCAGTGGATGCAGGTCGGGCTGTTCCCCATTGCCTACACGTCGGGCACCGACTTCGCGGTGACGCCGCGCGAACCTGCCGCGCAGTTCCTGCGCTGGAACGACTACAGGTTGTAGATCCGCGCCGCGTTGCCGCCGACCATCAGGCGCATCTCGTCGACGGGCACGTCGTCGAAGTGCGTGTGGATCACCTGCTGCGACTCGGGCCACGTGCAGTCGGGGTGCGGGTAGTCCGTCGCCCAGCAGAGGTTCTCGACACCGATGTCGTAGCGGTTCTTGATCCCGAACTCGTCCTCTTCGAACGTGGCGAACATGTTGTGGCGCCAGTAGTGGCTCGGGAGCTCGGGGAGGTTCATCCCGAGCTGCTCCCAGCCGTGACGGTGGGCCATGCGGTCGAGGCGGGTGATGAAGTACGGCAGCCACCCGAGGCCGGCCTCGACGAACCCGACCTGCAGCCGGGGGTGGCGCACGAACACGCCGGGCAGCAACCAGCTCGCCATCGCCTCGGCCATGTACATCGACGGCAGCGACTGGAAGATGCCCTTGGCCGGGGTCGGGTCGCGGTCCATGACCTCGAACAGGTACTCGTTGGCTCCGGTGTGCTGGCTGATCGGGATCCCGAGATCTTCGATCGCCGACCACAACGGGTCGTAGATCTCGTCCCAGTACGGCGCGAGGTCGACGTCGGACGGGTAGAGCGGCAGCTGCACTGCGCGCGCCCCCTCGTTGGCGATGCGTTGCACCTCTTTCAGCGCGCACTCGACGTCGTGCAACGGGAGGATGTACACGGGGATGAGTCGATCCGGGTCCACCGAGGCGAACTCGATGGCGGCGTCGTTGGTCGCTTGGAACGCCGCGAGGCACGCGTCGGCGTCGAGCACGTAGAGCTCGGCACCCCCCGTGGCGCTCGTGTAGAGCACCTCGGCGTCGACCCGGTCGATGTCCATGTCGGCGAGGCGCGCGTGCGGGTCATAGGCGCCGGGGCGTCCCGCGGCCTCCCACGGCTTCTCGGTGGGGAGGCCGACGGCGGGCGCCGCCTCACCGACCTTGTTCTTCAACTGCTTCTGGGGCTTGCCCTCGAGGATGCGGTTGTACATCGCCATGAGCGCGCCCTGGTACGCGTCGTGGTACTGGCGAGGCAGATGGCCCAGGATCTTCTCGGGCTTCAGCTCGAGGTGCGAGTCGGCGGAGATGATGCGTTCGGTCATGGGAGGACTCCTGGTTCAGGCTTGCCCGGTCATCATGCGGAACACATCTTCGTCGGACGACGAGCGCCACATCTCGATCATCCCGACCGACATCGGCTCACAGCCGTAGCGCATCGGGCCGTCGTCGTCGAGGATGGCGTCGCGGATCGCCGCCGCCGCGGCCGGCGCCGGCGAGAACTGGTCGCTGACCTGGAGACGGCCCTCGTAGGCCGCCTCGGCCATCGCGCGGTACTCGTCGTACGCGGCGGCCTCGGCGACGCGCTCCGAGGCGTACCACATGTCGCTCTCCACCGGACCGGGCATGATCTCGACGACCCGGATGCCGAACGGTGCGAGCTCGGCCCGAAGCGTGTCGTTCAATGCGCTCACCGCCGACTTCGACGCGCGGTACACGGCGTAGAACGGCATCGGCGCGATCAGCGACGACGACGTGATGTTGCAGATGACGCCGCCGCCATTCGTGCGCAGCAACGGGATGGCGCGCCTGGTGACCTCCACCAAGCCGAACACGTTGGTCTCGAACACCTCCCGCCAGTGCTCCATCGGGGTGTGCTCGACGGGCAGGTAGTCGCGCTCGATGCCGGCGTTGTTCACCAGAACGCGCAGGCCGGACGGCAGCTCGATACCGGCGGGATCGGTCACGTCGAGGTGTTGCACCCTGATCGATCCGGTGGTTTCCCCGACTTCGTCGACCAGACCCTTCCCCGCGGCGGGATCGCGCATGGTGGCGACGACGTCGAAGCCCGCCTGCGCGAGATCGACGGCGATGGCACGGCCGATGCCGCGACTCGCACCGGTGACGACGGCAGTTCCCTGCGGTTCCATCGCGGGAGTGTGGAAGGTGTCGCAACCATCGTCAAATCCGATACGTTGCCGCGATGACCCAGCCCGTGAAGTTCGGCGTCCTCTCACTGTCCGCGAGCTCCGAGACCGGGGACGACTCGGACTACCTCCGGTGGCACCAGCTCGACCACATGCCGCAGCAGTGGGAGATCCCCGGGATGGTGCTCGGCCAACGCTGGGTGTCGACCCCGGAGTGCCGGGCCGCCCGGGCCGTCGAGACCGACCGGTTCGTCCCGACCAACCACGTCGTGCACTACCTCTGGGGTGAGCCGCTCGAGCCCTCGATCGACGCCTTCTTCGACCTGGGGGCCCACCTCTGGAAGGTCGGTCGCTTCCCCTTCCGCCTCCCCGCGGTGATGCTCGGCGGCTTCGACCTCGCGGCGATGCACGCGGACTCGGCACCGCCGGTGACGCCGTCGGTCCTGCCGTTCCGCCCCAACACCGGCATGTACCTGGTCGTCGAGGCGCCCGCGAACGGTGGCGGTCCGACCGCGTGGAACGATGCCGATGCCGCCGCGCTGCTGGCCGTCGACGGCGTCGCCGGGTTCTGGCACTTCACACCGGGATCGCTGCGGACCGACCGCTTCGACCCGAGCGGCTTCAGCGCGACCGTCTGCTACCTCGACGACGACCCGGTCGCCACCGCGAGGCGCCTCGATCCGGTGATGGCGCGGCGCTGGGCGCGCGAGGGGGTCACCCCGGCGTTCGCGGCGCCCTTCGTCGCGCTCCGCCCGTGGTCGTCGGCCTGGGAGGAGCACGCGCATCCCGGGTCGGCGTGAGCGAGGTGCTCGCGCGCCGGCTTCGGCCCGGCGCGCTCGTCGCGGTCGCCGACGGCTGCGGTGCGCCGATCGGCGTCGGCCCGATACTCGCCGATGCGGCGCGTGCGGTGGGTGGCGTGCGCGTGCTCCTCGGCTGGAGCATCACGGCGCCGATCGACGTCCACGACCACGAGGCGTTCACCGACATCCGCACGGTCATGAGCGGATACGCGCTCCGCGCGCCGGTACGCGACGGGCAGGTGCGCTACCTCCCCGCCCGGCTCGGCAGCGTGCCCCGCTTGTTGGCCGGTGCGCTCCGGCCCGACGTGCTCGTCGCCGCGCTGCGGCAAGGTGACCGCGGTCTCGTGTTCGGAAGCGAGGTCGGTTGGATGCGGGCCGCGGTCGACGCCGGCGCCACCGTGCTCGCCGAGGTGAACCACGGCCTCCCGGACGCGTCCGACGGCATCCCGGTACCGCCCGACCAGGTCGTGGTGGTGGCGGAGATCGACCGGCCACCGCACCCGTTCACGACGAACGCGCCCGACGACGTCGCCCACGCGATCGCCGCGCACGCCGCGGCAGTGATCCCCGAGGGCGCGACGCTGCAGTACGGACCGGGCACCGTCGCCGACGCGATCCTGCGGGCGATCACCGTGCCGGTCGCCGTCGACTCCGGACTGATCGGCGATGCGGTCCTCGACCTCGACGCCCGCGGTCTGCTGCTCGGCTCGCCGCGTGGCGCGTACCTCGCCGGCACCGAGTCACTCTACGAGTGGTCGGACGGGCGGCCCCTCCTCGAACCGGTGGAGGTGACGCACGACGTCAGCCGCCTCGCGTCGCACGATCGCTTCGTGGCGGTGAACACCGCGCTGGAGATCGATCCCGTCGGGCAGGTCAACGTCGAGCGCGTCGGCGGCCAACCCGTCGGCGGGATCGGTGGCCACGCGGACTTCGCGCTGGCGGCGTCGCGCGCACGCGGCGGGATCAGCATGATCGCCCTCCCGAGCACGCACCGGAGCGGGCCGACGCTCGTCGAACAGCTGTCGGCGCCGGTCACGACAACGCGGGCCGACGTCGACGTCGTCGTCACCGAGCACGGCGTCGCCGATCTGCGCGGGCGCGACGACCGCGAACGTGAGCACGCCCTCCGTCGTCTCTGGGAGTGACGAACTAGCGTCGCCGGATGCCCGACAAGACCCACGCCATCGCGACCAGCATCGCCGGCCTGCTGATCCTGGCCGTGAACGTGATCGACGCCGCCGACCGGGGGTCGTCGGTGTGGAATTTCGTCAGCATCGCCATCGGCGTGTTCCTGCTGTTCTACGGCTTCACCGAGCTGGCGCGCGTCGGGCGACCGGGCGCGGGCCCCGACCGCCCGTCCTGACCGGGACGTCACGTCAGGCGTCGCGGGTGTCGCGCGCCAGGTCGCCGATCGCGTCGCGTCGCCACGTCCGACTGCATCGGCGGATCGTAGAGCTAGCGGCGGACGACCCCGCGGTGGCGCGGGAGCCCGAGGAACTGCTCGGCGATGAGGTTCCGCTGGATGTCGGTGGTCCCCCCGTAGATCGAGGTCCCCTGCGCGAACCGGTGGGCCCACTCGAGGAAGCCACCCGCGATCGCGCCGTCCTCGCCGGTGGCGAGCACCCCGGCCGGGCCGGTCATGTCGACGAGCTCGGCGACGTCGCGGACGAACAGGTCCGACGCGATCACGCGTCGGTACGGACTCGGCGTCACCTGGGCCACCGTGCAATCGAGCGCGACGGCGGCGAGCCGGAGTCGGACCTCGGGATCGTCGAGGACACGCGACCCGTCGGGGCGCTCCGTGTCGCGCGCGGACTCGACCGCGGTGTCGAGCGCGGCGGTGAGGACGCCCATCCAACCGGACGTCGCGTCGAGCGCCCGGAGGAGGTCGTCCTCCGCGGCCCGGTGCCCGGCGGTCGCGCCGTGCTCCTCGCCCATGCCGTGCTCGGCGGCCAACGCGCCGGAGGCGATCTGCCACCCCTGGTCGACGGGGCCGAGGCGGTAGGTGTCGGCGAGGCGCACTTCGTCGAGGTAGATGAAGTTCGTGCGTTCGCCGCCGAGCGTGGAAATCCCCTGGACCTCGACGCCGGGCTCGTCGAGCGGCACAAGGAACATCGTGATGCCCTGGTGCTTCGACACCTCGAGGTTGGTGCGCGCGGTGAGCATCACGTACTGGCACAGGTGCGCGCCGGTCGAGAACATCTTCTGACCGGTGATCAGCCACTCGTCGCCGTCGCGCACCCGCGGGTGCGGATCGCGGCGGCGTCCGATCCGCAGTCCGGCTCGGTGTAGCCGAGACAGGCCTGGATGTCGCCGCGGTGCACGCCGTCGGCGATCTCGGCCCGCAGGTCGTCGCTTCCGAACTGGCGGACGACGGTCATCACCAGGCTGTGCGATCCCGTGACCGGGAAGAGCGGGCCGACGCGGGCGGCTTCCTCGGCGCGCACGATGGCGGCGCGCAACGAGTCGAGCGTGTCGCCGTCGTCCGCCGGCGCCAACCACCGGTCGAGCCACCCCTGGCGGGCGAGCGCCTGCTGGTACTCGGGGACGAAGCCGTTGCCCTCGACGCGCTCGCGAGCCAGAACGTCGTCGGTCAGATGCTCGTCCATGAACGGCCGCACCTGCTTGTCCAGGAACGCTTCGAGGTCGTCGTCGAGCTGGATCCGGGTGAAGTCCATCGCGTCTCCTCCCGCTCAGGCGCCGGGCGCGTACAGGAGCTCGCCCAGCGCGTGCAGGTCGTCGTGCGGATCACCGGTGACGAGGCACCAGCCCTTCGCCCTCCGGAAGTACAGCTGCATGTCGGACTCGAGGGTGAACCCGAGACCGCCCTGCACGTGGATGCCGGTGCTGGCGGCGCGGTTCGCGACGTCGCACGCGTACAGGTACGCCATCAGCACCTCGGGCGGCGCCGAGGCCGACTCGTGCTCGCAGAACCACGCGGCTCGTCGGTGCAGGCAACGACTGCCTTCGACCCCGATCGCCACATCGACCAGTGCGTGGGAGATGGCCTGGAACGTACCGATCGGCACGCCGAACGCGTGGCGATGGTTCGCGTAGTCGACCGCGAGGTCGAGCGCTGCCTGCGCGATGCCCGTCTGCGCCGCGGCCATCAGGAGCTTCCACTCCCGCACCGCGTTCGCCAGGAGTGCGTCGGCGCGGGCGCCGTCCGCGAGCGCGATCCGGGATCCACCGTCTCCTGAGAGCTTCCGCCATCCGACGGGCGCATCGGCGAGGTTCGTGAGCGGCGCGGGCAGCTCGTCGGTCTCGACCGCGACCAGCACGCCGTCGTCGACGCCGATGACGATGTCGGCCACCGCGCCTGCGCTCACGAGCTGACGCACGGCGACGTCGACCTTCCGAAACGCCACCGTCGCCACCTTCGCCCCACTGGCCACCGCGGCCAGCAGCTCGGGCGGCGCGTCGGCGGCCGCGAGGAGGCGGGCGGCGGCGATCACGTCGATCATCGGGACGGGCGCGACCCGGAGGCCGAACTGCTCCGCGACCAGCACCAGCTCGATCAGGCCGGCGCCGTCACCACCGCTCACCTCGGGGAGGCCCATGGTGACCACTCCCGCAGCTGCGAGCTGCTGCCAGAGGGCGGCGTCGTGGCCGACGGGCTCGGCAGCGCGGACCCGCGCCGACGGGCACTCCTTCTCGAAGAGACCGGCGAACACGTCCCGCAGCTCCTGCTGCTCGAGCGAGAGCGAGAAGTCCTGGCGCCGGAGGGCACGGACGTCCACCGACAGAATGTTACTCTGTTTCAGCAGAGTCATCCTCTCCTGGAGCACCCATGGACGCCACCGCGCTCGCGAAGATCTCCGCCGACGCCCACATCGACGAACCCCACGACCTTTGGTACGAGCGGCTGGATCCCGCGTTGCGGGATCGCGCGCCCCGGCGCATCCAGGCCGAGCAAGACGGCGGCTGGAGCCTGGTCATCGACGACAGCCCCCTCGGCTGGTCCGACGTGTCGGCCGAGGAGGCACAGGCCAACGAGTCGTCACGGGTCGCGGCGGCGGCGCCCGACGTCCGCCTCGAGATGATGCGCACCGACGGCATCAACGCCGAGATCATCTACCCGACGATCGGTCTCTACGCATGGAACATCGTCGACCCCACGGTCGGCCGCGCGTCGTGCGTCGTCTACAACGACTGGATCCTCGAGCGCCTCGGCGGCATCGAACGCATCCGGCTGGCCGCGATGATCCCCACGTGGGACGTCGACATGGCGGTCGCAGAGGTGCAGCGCGTTGCGGGCGACGACTCGGTCGGCGGGCTCCTGCTCCCGCTCGTCGGCACGCCCGAGTGGAACCTTCCGGTGTGGGAGCCGCTCTGGGCCGCGATCCAAGAGACCGGGAAACCCGCGGTCATGCACCAGGGCAGTGGGCACGACATGATCTTCTACCGCGGGTGGGGCTCACCGACCGCCAACCTGCTCGCGACGCAGTCGATGGCGCCACGTGCGACCGCGCTGCTCAGTTGCAGCGGCGTGCTGGATCGCTTCCCTGAGCTGCACGTCGTGATGGTGGAGGTGAACGCGGGCTGGATCGCGTGGACGATGTCGACCCTCGACGAGTACTACATCGCCCACCAGCGCAACGGGTGGACGAAACCGATCCTGCCGGAGCTCCCGAGCCACTACGTCCGCCGCCAGATCCACGCCACGTTCCAGGAGGACCCGGTCGCGCTGCACAACATCCCGCTCACGGGCACGGATTGCCTCCTCTGGGGCAACGACTACCCCCACCCCGAGGCGACGTACCCGAACTCCAACAAGATCCTCGACGACTTGCTCGCAAACGTCGCCGAGGCGGACGCGCAGGCGGTCGTGTTCGACAACGCGGCACGGCTCTTCGGGTTTCCCGACACCGTGCGAACGTCGGTGGCGTGAGCGCCACCGACGCCATCCAGAGCCCGCGCGACGTCGCGGTCGAGCGGGCGCTGCAGAAGGCGCGCACGCGCGCCGAGGCGCGCACGACGCTCCTCATCGACGCGACTCTCGACCTGGTCGCGGAACGGAACAGCCTCGAGTTCACCGTCCAGGAGGTCGTCGACCTCACCGGCCTGTCGCTGCACGCGTTCTACCAACTGTTCGAGAGCAAGGACCGCCTGATCGAGGCGGTGCTCGAAGCGTCGCTCGAACGCGGCGTCGCGATCCTGCGCGAGCGCGTCGACCGGGAGACCGAACCCATCGCCCGCCTCCGCGCCTTCGTGATCGGCTACTTCGACCTCGCGACCGGGAGCCGGCAACCGGTGTTCGGCGCGGGCCGCGCGTTCACCGAGTTCTCGATCCATCTCGACGCCGCCGCGCCGGCGAAGGCGTGGGACGCGTACCGCCCGCTCCGGCTGCTGACCTACGACCTTCTGCGCACCGCCATCGACGACGGGGCGATCCGTGCCGATCTCGACACCGACCTGCTCGCCGCGTTCCTCCTCACGTCGGTGCGCACCATCACCGAGGTCACGATGGCGGGTACGAGCACGGCGAGGCCGACGGGCGACCAGCTCTGGCGGCTCGTCGCCGACGGGGTCACCCGTTGAGCGACTCCCCGGCCGGGCGCGGGCGGGCCAGCGCGACCACGCTGCGCTCGGCGATGCGCCACCGGTCGCCGACCCGCTCCAGCCGGTCCCGGTACCGACCGGCGAGTGCGATCACCGTCGCGCCGCTTTCCTCGCGCGTGAGCATCATCCAGTCCGACTCGGCGATCGCCGCGTCACCGTCGAGCTCGACGACGACGTTCGAGAGCACGTGAGCGCTCGCGGGCCGGGACGGCGCGGCGTCGGGCATCGGCCCGAAGAACTCACGGATCGCGGCACGTCCGGCGAGCGTCCGTCCCATCGTGTGCAACCTCGCGTCGTCCGTGAACAGTGCGGCGACGTGATCGAACCGCCGGTCGTCGACGGCGCGGCAGTACTGCGTGAGCGTGGCGCCGATTGCCCGTTCGTCGAGCACTGCCGTTTCGCGATCGTCCACTGACGCCCTCCCAGGCCAAGGTCCCCGAAGGTTGGTTCCGGTGCAGATCCCCCGAGACGTACAGACCGTCGCCGAGTTCCTCCCCGCGCTGGCCGCGGCGTACGGAGACCGTACGGCAGTCGTCCTCGACCAGCACGAACTGACGTACCGCGCGCTCGACGACCGCTCCGCGATCCTCGCCCGCGGCCTGCTCGCACGCGGCGTGGGGAAGGGCACCCGCGTCGGTCTCTGGATGGGGAACGGGCCTCGGTGGGCGGTCGGCTGGGCCGCGATCAGTCGGATCGGCGCGCTCTGCGTGCCGATCAGCACGTTCTCGGCGCCGAACGAGCTCGCCCGGATCGTCCGCCACGCCGACCTGCACGGGCTGGTCGCCCAGCACGAGTTCCTGGGCGTGCGGCTGCCGGACCGCATGGAACAGGCGTTCCCTGCCCTCGTCGACGCACCGACACCGGACCTCCGACTCGTCGATGCACCCTTCCTTCGCTGGGTCGCCGTCCTGGGCGCCGATGCCACCCCGACCTGGGCCCACGACGAGGAGTGGATCACGGACGATGATCGGCTCGTCTCGCGCGACCTGCTGGCGGCCGCCCAGCGCGAGGTCCATCCCGACGACGAGTGCATCGTGATCTACACGTCGGGCCAGAGCGCCGACCCCAAGGGCGTGGTGCACACCCACGGGTCGGTCATGACGAAGGTGCACTACCTCCGCGGGATGATGGCCTTCGACGAGTCGACCGTCGAGCAGGCGACGATGCCGTTCTTCTGGGTCGGCGGTCTGGTCATGCACCTCCTGTCCGCGTTGGAGACCGGGGGCGTCGTCGTGTGCACCGACCGCTCGAGCTTCGGGACCCGGCGCGTCATCGGGAACGCGGGGCAGGACGACGAACCCGACGATCTCGTCGTCGGGATGACCGCGTCGCCTTCGCTCGGCATGACCGAGACCTTCGGGATGTACGCCTGGGGGAACGAGCCGACGGCGGAAGGGTCGCAGATCGCGGCACCGCTCGACTTCTTCCAACCGGGGTTCGAGGTGAGGGTCGTCGATCCCGGCGGCCATGACGTTGCCGACGGTGAGCGCGGCGAGATCATCGTGCGCGGACCGTGTGTGACCCGACGACTCCACAAGGTCGCCCACGACGAGGTGTTCGACCGGGACGGCTTCTACCGCACGCACGACGAAGGACACGTCGACGGCGACCGCATCCACTTCCTCGGCCGGCTCGGCGACATGATCAAGACCTCCGGCGCGAACGTCGCCCCCGCGGAGGTGGAACGCGCGCTCGCGGCGCTCGACGACGTCATGTTCGCGGCGGTGGTGGGGATCGACGACGACGAGCGCGGGCAGGCGGTCGCCGCCGTCGTGGTTCCCGAGGAAGGGGCCCGCATCGACCCGGCCGAGCTCCGGGAGCGGCTGCGCTCCGACCTCTCGAGCTACAAGCTCCCCCATCGCATCCTCGTCCTCGACTCGTTCGCCGAGGTGCCGATGACGCCGTCGTTCAAGGTCAGGAAGCGCGAGCTCGCCGCACTCGTGCAGCGCGACGGCGTCGTGGTCAGTGCAGGAGGCCGCCGACCACCACGTTCCCGATGACCCCGTCCGCTTCGAGGTCGTCGACCTCGGGGTCGGAGAGGCCGAGGATCCGGATGAGGATGTCGCGGTTGTGCTCGCCCAGCAACGGCGCGGCCCGGCGGTTGTGCACCGTGGGCCCGTTCGCGTGACGGAAGGGCGCGCCGATGAAGCTCGCGGTGCCGGTCACCGGGTGCTCGACCGGTTCGAACAGCTTGCGCCAGACCACCTGCTCCAACCGGTCGTGCTCGTGCGCGGGCACCACGGGCTCGGCGGGCACGCCCGCGCCGGACAGCGCCCGGACGATCGCGTGACCCGGGCGCGTGGCGCACCACGCCGCGAGGTACTCGTCGATCCGGTCTTCCACCCGGCGGCGACCTTCGGCACCGGCGAGCGCGGCGTCGGCCGCCCAGCTCGGCGCGTCCACGACCCGGCACAGTGCCGACCACTGCTCGTCCGTGGCGACCGAGATCGCGACCCACCGGTCGCGAGCACCGTCGGGGTCGGCGTCGGCCGTGCGGTAGACGCCCTGGGGCACGCACGTCGCGCCGCGATTGCCGCGCCGTTCGAGCAGGTGCCCGTACGCCGAGTGCTCGACGACCTGCTCGGCCGCGAGGTTGAGCGCCGAACCGACCATCGGGCACTCGAGGAACATCCCGCGCCCGGTGCGGCGGCGATACTCGAGCGCGAGCAGGAGGGCCACCGTCGCGTGCGCGCCGCCCATGGCGTCGGCGACACCCGACGGCGGCTCGGGACCGCGGTCGGGGAAGCCGGTGATCCACGCCAGGCCGGCCTGCGCTTCGATCGTCGGCGCGTACGCCAGCCGCTCGCGCCAGGGGCCGGTGATGCCGTAGGCCGGGGCGCGCAGCACGACGAGCTCCGGATTGCGCTCCAGTAGCACGGACTGGTCCAGGTCCCACTGCTCCAGCACCCGGGGGCTGAAGTTGTCGAGCAGCACGTCACTGCGGTCGACGAGCTCGAGGAGCAGCTCCCTCCCGCGGATGGTGTCGAGCTCCACCGCGAGGTCGAGCTTGTTGGTGTTGGACCCCTGGAACATGGGGCACCATTCCCACCACTGCGGTTCTGACAGCGGGCGCGTCGTGTTGAGGCGGATGCCGTCGGGCCGCTTGGTCGACTCGACGTGGATCACCTCGGCGCCCAGGACCGCGCACGCGTACCCGATGATCGGGCCGGCCCAGAACGCGGTGACGTCGATCACCCGCACGCCCGCGAGCGGCAACGGGACCACCGCGGGGACCGGCACGACCTCCGCAGGGCGCGGCCGGGCTCCGGTGACGCGTGCGCGATGGCGCTCGGTGTCGCGCCCGACCGGCGGTGCAGGGGTGAGTGGGCGCGGCGTCGCGCCTCCACCGAGGCGGAAGGGCACCGACGGTTGCACGAAGCCGGCCGGGTTCCCGCTGAACCAGCCCCCGCCGACCAGGTGGTCGAAGTGCGGGAGGTTCTCTCCGTTCCCCACTTCCGCCACGGGGATCCGCATCAGCGTCGCCAGCTCGACGATCTCCTCGGTCCGCCGGGCCGACGTCCAAGCGTCGATCACCGCTTCGAGCTCCGGACGGTGCAGGGTGCGGTAGGTGCCGCGTGCCAGGCGGTCGTCGCCGCACCAGTCGTCGCGCCCGATCATCGTGCAGAAGTCGAGCCACTGCTGTCCGGTGGTCGTCTGCAGCGCGACGTATCCGTCGGCGGTGGGGTGCAGGTTCGGGAGCTGCGATGATCGCACCGGCCGGAACGGCTCGCCCGCCATCTGGAACCACGTGACCGGGAAGAGCGGCTGGCTGAACATCAACGCGTCGAGGGCGGCGACGTCGACGAGGTCGCCGATCCCCGCGTCACGGGCACGCCGAAGTGCGGCCAGCGCTCCGATCGCCCCGTAGGTGCCGGCCGCGAAGTCGCCCGGCCGACCGCCGCACAGCAGCGGCGGCCGGTCCGGGGTGCCGCGCTGCACGTGGCCGCCGCAGAGAGCCTGGCGGGTGAAGTCGGTCGAGGGCCGATCACGCCACGGACCGTCGAGGCCGAAGGCGCTGAGCGCGACCACCACGGCGCGCGGGTGGTCACGGTGCACCGCCCGGGGGTGGAACCGCCCGTCGTCGGCGATCGCGGTCCCGGGCGACCAGACGACGACCTCGGCGTCGGCGACCAACGCGTGCACCAATTCGATGTCCTGATCGACACCGGCCGCCGCGACCACGCTGTCCTTCGAGGTCGAGAGGAACCGGAAGAACGCGCCGTCCTCGCCCGGCGCCAATTCCCTGCCGCTCTCCGACCACCCGCGCAGCGGATCGCCGCCCGGGTCCTCGACCTTCGCCACGTCGGCCCCGCCGTCGGCGAGCAGCTTGGTGCAGTACGCGCCGGCCAGACCAGAGGAGAGATCGACGACGCGCGTGCCCGCGAGCGGCCAGGCCGAGCCAGCTTCCATCCCCGGGACGGTAGGTCACCGGGGTCGCGGCGGTCCGAGCAGGCCGCAGGGCTCCGGGCGCGCGATGCTGGACCTTGCCATCCTCAGCGGTCCCGCATCGTGCCGGACACACAAGGCGAACGGCTGGGAGACCAGTCGAAGGGAGAGGTCCTCACATGAGCGGCAACGGTGCACCGACGAGTTTCGAACGGCTCGTCGTGGGCGTGGACGGGTCCGACGGCGCGCAACGCGCGCTCCGCTGGTGCGCGGATCTCGCCACCAAGACCGACGCTCACGTCCATGCGGTGCACGTCGCATCGAACACCTGGCTCGTCGAGCTCGCGGCACTGCAGTTCAACACCCAGCCCATGATCGACGAGCTCCGCGCGAAGATGAGCGGAGAGTGGACGCAGGTGCTCCGGGACCAGGATCTCGTCTACACGGCCGACGTGCTCCAGGGCGATCCCGCCACCACCCTCCTGCAGACCGCCGAGACCCATCACGCGGCCCTCGTCGTGGTGGGCGCGAGCAGTCACTCGGGACTGCACGACGAGTTGCTCGGGGGTACGGCGCACCGCTTGGTGAACCTCGCCACGGTGCCCGTCGTCGTCGTCCCCACGCCCCCGGGCGAGCGGAAAGAACGCTGGGTCCCGATCCCCGGCTGACCACCGGTGCCACCGGGCGCGGGCCCGGCTAGGACGGAGCGTCGAGGGCGGCCGCGAGTGCGGGCACCTCGGCGAGGCACCGGAGCATGTCGTTGAGGTGGGTGCAGCTCTGGATCTCGGTGAGCGTGGTCTGCACGCTCGTGCGGAACGACTCGACCGGCCGGCCCAGCAACAGCTCGACGTGCGGCGGTGCCCACTGGCACTCGGGGAACGGCAACACGTGCGGCTGCGCCCGCACCTCGCTCAGGGTGCGAGTCGCGGCATCGACCCGGGCGAAGACGGTGTACTCGTGGAGGGCCATCTCCGTCCCGTCGGGTTCCCAGCAGCTGTCACGGAAGAAGGTGTCGACCACGAGCGACTCCCGGTCGCGCGAGACGTCGATGCGCCGTTGCCGCCGCATCGCCACCACGGGTCGTTCGGGGAACTCGTGCCAGGCCCAGGGATCGTCGGTCGCGAGCAGCCCTGCCGTCCGGAGCGAATGCCCGGGATCGGTGCCGTCGACGATCGCAAGTTGCGCGGTTCCACCGGGCCGCAGCCCGGAGCAGATCACCCGACCCTTGCGCACCCCGAACTCGGTCGGGCGAGCCTGCGGGCGAGGCGTGGGCCGGTGACGGGTCCACACGAACCCGGCGATGAGGCTGGTGCCGGCGATGTCGTCGAGCAGGAGGTGCAGCGGCGTGCCCGCCTCCCGCTCACCGGGGAGCACCTCGTCGATCGCGGAGCGGAGGTAGGACCCACCCTGCGTGCCGACCAACCCCTCGATCCCCGGCCGCTCCGGCACCGTCTCGATCGACGCGACCCGGCGGGCGTCACCGATGGTGACGTGCATCTCCGCTTCCCCGAGCACGACGGGCTCGAGCGAGGCGGTCGTGAGCAGGTCACGGGCCCGGCCTTCGAGGTGCAGCGGGGAACCGATGCCGTCGGGCCAGGTCATGTCGATCGACGAGGTGCGCCGCGCCGATCCGGGGCGCCGGGCGACCGTGCCCGCACGGGAGTCGTCAAGGGGCTCCGGGAGCGATCCGGGCGTGGTGAGGGTTCCGGTCATCGGTCCAGTCTAGCGAGAACACCGTTCTCACACCGGTGGCGTCCGCCGGCCGAAGACGGGATCGCCGCGGTGACGCCGCACCTGCCGCAACCTCAGAGCGCTGCAATAGGGTTGCCGCTTTCCCGTGCCACAACGTCCGTGGGGGACGCATGCAGTCCAGTGAGCTGTTCTCCGTCGCCGGCAAATCAGTCGTCGTCACCGGCGCGTCGAGCGGTCTCGGCGAGCGCTTCGCGCGCGTCCTCGGCGCCAACGGTGCGAACGTGCTGGCGGTGGCTCGCCGCGCCGATCGCCTCGACCGGCTGGCCGCGGAGGTTCCCGGCGTCGTCGCGCACCCGGCCGACCTGTTCCGGGAAGCCGAACGGGCGACGGTCGTCGACACCGCGGTCGAACGCTTCGGCCGGATCGACGTGTTGGTCAACAACGCGGGGTACGGCGCCGTCGTCCCGGCCCTCGACGAGCCTGTGGCCACGTTCCGCGACGTCGTCGAGCTGAACCTGGTGGCGGTCTTCGAGCTCGCCCGCCTCGCGGCGCGCCACATGATCGAAACCGGCACGGGGTCGATCGTCAACATCGCGTCGGTACTGGGCTCGGTGGCCTCCGCACCGATGCCCAACGCCGGCTACACCGCCTCCAAGGGCGCGGTCGTCAACCTCACACGCGAGCTGGCGTGCCAGTGGGCTCGAAAGGGGCTGCGGGTGAACGCGATCTCCCCGGGCTTCTTCCCGACCGAGATGACCGAAGGGATCGAGGAAGGGTCGACGCACGACTACCTCGTCCGCAACCTTCCGATGGGACGGCTCGGCGAGCTCCACGAGCTCGACGGCGTGCTGCTGTTCCTCGCCAGCGACGCGTCGACCTACTGCACCGGCCAGAACCTCACGATCGACGGCGGGTGGACCGCCCGGTGAGCCCGGCAGCTGCGTGAACCGGTCGACCGCTGCCATCGCCGGCGCCGCGCAGGTCGTCCAGCGCCCGGGCGATTGGACCGATCCGATCGAGGCACGCGGCCCGATCGAGCTCATGGTCGACGCGGCGCGCGCCGCCGCGAACGACGCGGGCGCCCCGGGGCTGCTCCGGCGGGTCGGCTGGATCGGCGTGGCGGGTGGCTTCTGGCGCTACGCGAACCCGGGTCAGGTCGTCGGGCAGCGCATCGGGACGCCCTCCGCGGGCACCGCGCTGACCCCCATCTCCGGCAGCGCGCCGCAAGAGCTCGTCGGCCTCGCCGCGGAGCGGATCATGCGGGGAGAGCTCGACGTCGCCCTGGTATTGGGCGGCGAGGCACGGTGGACGCACCAGCGACTGAAGCGCGAGGGCGAGGAGCCACGCTGGACGACGGACCCGGGTGAGGGCACTCCCGAGGTGGTCTCCGGCTTTCCCGACGAGATGTTGCACGAGGCGCGCGCGCTCGGGGCGCGCCGCCGGCGTACGCCCTCTTCGAGGACAGCCTGCGTTGCGCGCGTGGGGAGAGCATGGCCGAGCACCGCGACGGCATCGCCGCACTGTGGGCGGCGTTCAGCGCGGTCGCGGCCGAAAACCCGTGGTCGTGGGACCGTGAGGCCAAGACCGCCGCGCAGATCCGCGAGCCGTCACGCGACAACCGGATGATCGCGTTCCCGTACACGAAGGCGATGGTCGCCAACAACACCGTCGACATGGCCTCGGCAATCCTCCTGTGCAGCGTCGACGCGGCCGCGGCGGCCGGAGCATCCGCCGATCGCCTCGTGTTCCCGCACGTCGTCACGAGCAGCCACGAGACCTGGCAGGTGGCCAACCGCCACGAGCTCCACCGCGCGCCGGCACTCGCCGTCGCCGGTCACGCCGCGTTCGCGCACGCAGGCGTCACCGCCAGGGACATCGCGCACGTCGACCTCTACGCGTGCTTCCCCGCGGTGGTGC
Organism: uncultured Actinomycetes bacterium; assembly: GCA_963750045.1. Taxonomy (GTDB): domain Bacteria; phylum Actinomycetota; class Acidimicrobiia; order IMCC26256; family DASPTH01; genus DASUAS01. The sequence goes on from CAVVPD010000002.1 coordinate 205,722, forward strand.
AGATGAGCACCGCCGCTTTGGCGCTCGACCCCGCTCGCCCGCTCACGGTCACCGGTGGGCTCGGCTTCGCGGGGGCTCCGATCGGCAACGCCGCCGGCCAGTCGATCGCGGCGATGGTGCCCAAGGTGCGCGATGGCGGCTTCGGGCTCGTGCACGCCAACGGCGGCAACGCCACCAAGCACGCGTTCGGGCTCTACTCGAATGGTCCACCAGCGAGGTACGCGCGGATCGACTGCCAGGCGTCGGTTCGCGACGAACCGCGTCCCAGATTCGCCGACGACTTCGAGGGCGCGGTCACGGTCGAGGCGACGACCGTCGTGTTCGATCGCGAGGGCCCCTCACATGTGCTCGCCGCCGTCCGCGACGCGACCGGAGCGCGCGGCTGGGCGACCACCCATGACCCGGAACTGATCGCCGACGCGATGGACACCGGCCTGGCCGGGACCACGGCGAGACGGAGCGCGACCGGCACGCTCGGCTGACGCGGCGGCGTCAGGTGTTCCAGGTCGCGGCGTCGCGCAGCACGTCGACGAACGGCTTGTTGGTGTCGAAGCTCGGTTCTCGGGGCAGCCCGAGCACGCGCTCGCCGATCGCGTTGCGCTGCATCTCGTTGGTACCGCCGGCGATCGACATGATTCGGCCGTTCAGGAAATCGAGCGCGGCGCGCTGGTCACCGATGTCGCCCACCTTCCAGGTCATCGCGATGCCGCCGCCGATCTCCATGCCGATACGGGCCCGGATCGGCAGGAACGTGCCGGCGGCGAGCTTCCCGAACACGGCGATACCCGTCGCGCGCTTCGGGTCGAGCCGGATGTGCTGGCCGATGCGACGACCGAGTTGGGCGTGGACGTAGGCGTTGGTGTGGGCACGCGCGATCTGTTGGCGCACGACCGGCTCGTTCTCGCGTCCGGCCCGCCGGGCGAGCGCGACGAGATCGGGGGCCAGGCCGGCCCGTTCGCCGTTCGCCGCGGCGGGCGCGGGTGGTGGTCCACCGGCCCCGCGCTCGAACATAAGCATCGTCTGAGCGACGCTCCACCCCTGGTCCACGTCCCCGATCACGTCGTCGTCGGTCAACTCGACGTCGTCGAGGAACTCCTGGCAGAACTCGTCGTCGCCGTTGATCTCGCGGATCGGCTGCACCGTCACCCCGGGCGCGTCGAGGCGCACCGCGAACCAAGTGAGGCCTCGGTGCTTCGGTACGTCCCAATCGGTCCGCGCCAGGCACATCCCGTAGTCGGCGAAGGCGGCGCCGCTGCTCCAGATCTTCGCCCCGTTGAGGATCCAGCGCGAGCCGTCGCGGGTGGCGCGAGTGGTGATGCCGGCGAGGTCGGATCCCGCGCCCGGCTCCGAGAACAGCTGGCACCAGAGCTCCTCGCCCGCCAGCATGCGCGGGATGTGCCGCTGGAGGAATTCCGGTGAGGCGTGGCGCAGCATCGTGTTCCCGCACACGCCGTAGGTGGTGCCGCCGACGATCCCGAGCGCCGGCATGCGGTACCTCGTCGATTCCGCGAGGAACGCGGCTTCGTGCTCGCCGCTCAAGCCCTGACCGCCGTACTCACGCGGCCACGTGATGCCGACGTAGCCCGCGTCGAAGAGGCGCCGCTGGAGCGCGCGTGCACGGGCCATGCCCTCCGGCGTCTGGTGGTGGGCGCCGCGGAGGTACGGCAGCGAGTCGTCGAGTGGCTCGAGGTTGGCGGCCAGCCACTCGCGTGCCCGCGTGCGGAACTTCTCGAGGTCGAGGTCGAGGTCGTGGTCGGCCATGGCTCAGCTCGCTCCCAACCCGTGCAGCCGGCAGATGCGTTCCCGGTGCCACGTCGCGTCGCCGTAGAGCGCGGCTTCGAGCGTCAGCCGGCGCAGGTAGAGGTGGAAGTCGTGCTCCCACGTGTATGCGATCCCACCGAAGGTCTGCCAGCAGTTCTGCGCGAGGTCGACGCCCGCTTCGCCCACGAAGGCCTTCGCCATGCTCGCGGCTTCCGAGGCGTTCGGGCGCTCGTGCTGCACGGCGTGGGTCGCGCCGACGGCGACGGCCTTGCTCTCCTCGAGCAACAAGGCGGTGTCGGCCAGCAGGTGCTTCACGGCCTGGAACGAGCCGATCGGGCGCCCGAATGCGGTGCGCACCTTGGCGTAGTCGACCGTCGTCTCGAAGATCTGGTCCATCGCACCCACTGATTCCGCAACGGTCAACACCGCGGCGAGATCGAGCTGGTGCTCGATCGCCGCGACTGCCTCACCGCGCACGCCGAGCATCTGCGCGCGGGGAGCCTCGACGTCGTCGAACGTCACCTCGCACAGCTGCCGCGTGAGATCGAAACCCGCGAGCGGCGTGATCCGCACACCGGGCGCGTCGGCGGCGACGACGAACTGCGTGATGCCGCCGTCGTCGGCGGCAGCCACGAGCATCCAGTCGGCGCGAGCCGCGTCCGGCACCATCCCCTTCGCGCCCGACAGGCGCGCCGACGCGCCCTGCCACCTCGTGTCGACGCCGCTTTGGGGCCGGAACGCACCGACGGCATCGGCGACCGCCCACGTCACGACCTGCTCCCCCGCCACCAACGCGGGGAGCACCTCGGCCCGGAGGTCGTCGGAGCCGTGCACCGCGATCGCGTGCGCGGCGACGTTCATGGCGACGAACGGGCCCGGTTGCAGCAGCCTGCCGCGCTCCTCGGCGACGATCGCCGCATCGCGGAGCCCGTCGCCGGAGATGCTGCCGCCGCCGAGCGCGTCGGGCACGAGCATGGCGAACCAGCCGAGCTCCCCCGCCTGGGCGAGGTACTCGGCTCCGACCGCGCCGCCGGTGTCAGCGGCGGCACGCACGGTGGTCATCGGGCACGCCGACTCGACGAAGCGACGCGTCGTGTCGCGGAACAGCTCCTGATCGGACGTGAGATCGAGATCCATCCGGATCTGCCGTGCCCCTAAGCGGGGAGATCGAGGAACCGGGCGAGGTTGTCGCGCATCACCGACTTCGTGTCGTCGTCGGTCAGGTTCTTGAGCTGACCGAGGTACATCTGCGGCTCGGGCAGCCCCTCACCGTGGGGGAAGTCGGAGCCGAACACGATCGGCTTGGGACCGACCGCCTCGATGATGCGGTCGACGTTCTCCTCGGGGAACGGCGCCACGAAGCAGTGGTCCTTGAAGTAGTCGCTCGGACGCCGGTCGAGCGTGCCCCAGGTGGCACGGCGGCCCATGAGGAACGCATGGTCGAGCTTGCGGATCGTGTACGGCACCCACACCGAACCCTGCTCCGAGAGCAGCAGCTGCATCTTCGGGAAGCGGGCGAACCACCCCTGGAGGATCGCGGCGCCGACGGTCTCCATCGCCGGGCGGTCGCCGTAGTAGAAGACCCACTGGAAGGCGTCCATGTCGCCGAGCATGACCTCGTCCTCGTTCCACTCGAGGCCGGCCTTGCCGTAGCGGGTGACGGTGGCGAGGTGCGTGCAGAGCTTGATGCCCGCCTCGCTGCAGATCGACCAGAAGCGGTCGTTCTCCGGGCGGAACGGCGACGTGCCCATCGACGGGCCCGTCGACGTCTGGATCACCTTCGGCACCTCGAGCTTCATGATCTCGTCGAGCTGCAGCAGCGCCATCTCGGGATCGGCGAACGATACGAAGGGCGGGGTGAACAGGCGGTTCTCGTAGTTGTAGCCCCACTCCGTGCCGAGGTAGCGGTTGAGTGCGATCAGGTTGGCGTAGAGGCCTTCGTAGTCGTCCTCGAACTCCACCTCGGTACCGGGCAGGGTGGCGTAGTTCACCGCACACTGGATGCCCTGCGCGTCCATCACGGTGAGGCGGTCGGCCGGGTTGTCGAGCTGCTCCTGCATCGCGCGGTACTTCCGGGCGAACTCCTTGCGGCCCTCGGCGTCGAGCTCCTTCAGGGGGTTCAACTTGGTGAGGAGCGATCCCGGGATGACCTGGCCCCCCATCTCCTCCGAGGCGCCGAGATCCTTGATCCCGAACTCCTCGAGCTGGTCGTTGGACCCGACCACCTGGAAGTTCTTGAACGTGAACTTCGCCGGTCGCCCGTTGAAGGTCATCTCCCAACGGCCGCCGTCGGTCTTCACGATCTTGATCGCCATGTCGCGCTTGTCGGGGTCGATGTAGCGCTCGTACGCGCCCCGGCCCGGCGTGGAGTGCTCGTCGGCGTCGTTGATGAGGTAGGGAAGGGACGGTGCCTGCGTGTCGCTCATCGGTTCGAGACTCCTCGTGTCGGATGGGTCGGATGCACTGACCGACCACCACGACCGGTGGTTCCGTCGTTGAGAATCAACATTTCACAGGCATCGCGCGGGTGCAAGGAGGCGGGAGTGCTTCCGCGGCGCCGGCGAATCCCCGTAGGCTGTGAAAACCTCATTTTCACTCGTGCCCCAGCGGCAGAGAGGTCTCCCATGGACAAGATCTGGACCAACTCGGGCGACTCCCACAGCATGGAGCCGCCCGACCTCTACCGCACCCGCATGACCCCCAAGTACCGCGGAGCGCATGCCGCGCTCGGAGTTCGTCGACGGGGTCTGGGGCAACGACTGCCCGCGCTTGTAGTACGGGGTGGCCCCGACCCCCACGATCGCGGTCTCGTCCTTCAGCGTCACCTCGGCCCCTTTCCCCGGGTCGTGGGGACTCTAGACGAAAAATCGATTTTCGGTCAGGTGCCGCGCGTCGGGCCCGGCCCGACCTGCCCGATCGCGGGAAGGCAGAACCGCAGGACGTGGTCGCGGGCGTCCTGCTCGTCCATCGACGGGCCGCCGCCCACGGCCTCGGCCACGAGACGCCAGGTGATCGCGTAGATGGTGGTGGCGTCGGCGCGTGGGTCACACGTCGGGAAGACCCCGGAGACCTTCCCGGCCTCGAGCACTCCGAGCAGCGGTGCGGTGAGCGCGGTGGTCACCAGTGCGTTCTCCTCGGCGTAGCCGGCGGTGCGGCGGGCCGCCCCCGACGCGAGCACCGACACGCGTGTCGCACGCCGGCGGTCGTACCCCAGGCTCAGCGTCTCCTCGATCCACGCGGTGAGCTGTTCGAGAGGGGTCGCGGCGGCGGCGACGACCTTCTCCGCCAACCGGCTCGCGGTGGCTTCCACGTTGTCGCGGAAGAGAGCGAGGAGGACGTCGTCCTTGGTGTCGAAGTGACGGTAGAACGCGCGCGTCGACAGCTGTGCCTCGGAGAGGATGTCGCCGATCTGGGCCTCGGCGTACCCGTTCTTGCGCATCACGCGCAGCGCCGCGTCGAGGATGGCCTTGCGCTCGACCTCCGAGGCGGACCGCTGCTGAGCCACGACCATTGATAGCGCGACGGGGCCGGCGCGACGAATTCGCCGGTGCGACGACTTCCCCGGCTCGCGGTCGGCTCATTGCCCACCGCGGCCGGAAAGACATAGGTTCACGGAGAACGGCCGTTCACGAACGGAGGATGACGGTGACGCACAGCGCCCTGAGCAACGCAGCGCTCGTCGGGATCGGCCGCACGCCGTTCGTCAGGAAGTCGGGGCGCACGCCGCTCGCGATGGCGAGCGAGGCCGCACGCGACGCGTTGCGCGACTGCGGCCTCACGCCCGCCGACGTCGACGGCTTCACGTGTTACGGCACCGGCGACTCGGCGTCGCCGATGCAGGTCGCGCACACGATCGGTATCGACGACCTCGGATGGTGCACCAGCGTGATGGGAGGGGGCAACGTGGTCGCGTCGGTCGTCGCCGGTGCCGCCGCCGCGGTCGTCACCGGACAGGCCGAGGTGGTGGTCGTCTTCCGGGTGTTGGGCTCCGACACGCGCTACGGCAAGGCGATGGACCGCGTGCTCGCACCCGGCGAGGGACAATTCGCGGCGCCACACGGGTATCTCGTCCCCCCGCAGTGGTTCGCGATGTGGTGCCGCCGCCACCAGCACGTGTACGGCTCCACCGCGGAAGACCTCGGCACGATCGCGATCCAACAGCGAGAGCACACGACGAAGAACCTGCACACGATCGCGCGCACGCCGATCACCCTCGACGACTACCTCGCCGGACGATGGATCAACGAACCGTTCCGGGTGTTCGACCTCTGCTACGAGGTCGACGGCGCGGTCGCGCTCGTGGTCACGTCGGCCGAGCGGGCCGCCGACCTTCCGCATCGGCCGATCTACCCGATCGGCGTCGCCGACGCGAACGGGCAGGGTGGGTCGGTCTACGAATGGGACGACATGGCGTGCATGTACTCGCGCGACGCCGCCCCGCGGCTTTGGTCGCGTACGGGACTGCAGCCCAGCGACATGGACGTCGCGCTCATGTACGACTGCTACACGTACACGGTGATGGCGACGATGGAGGACTACGGCTTCTGCGGCAAGGGCGAGGTCGGCGAGTTCTACCGCGAGGGCCGTGCCACCTACGGCGGCGACATCGTCGTCAACCCGCACGGCGGGCTGCTCTCCGAGGGCTATCTCCACGGGCTGAACCACCACTACGAGGCCGCGTTGCAGCTACGGGGTGACGCCGGTGATCGTCAGGTGCCGCACGCGGAGACCGCGCTCGTCACCGCGGGCGCGGGGCCGTTCGGCGGTGCGCTGATCTACGCGATCGAGCCCCAATGACCGCCCCGCAGTCTCCGCCGCAACCGGCACCCGACGTCGACTCCGAGGGTTTCTGGGAGGCCACGGCCGAGGGCCGCCTTGCGATCTGTCGCTGCACGGAATGCGGCTTGTGGCTCCAACCGCCGCTCGAACGCTGCCGGCGCTGCGAGGGCGCGACCACATTCGAAGCGGTCGCCGGCACCGGCACCGTCTACAGCTTCATCGTGCAGCGGCAACCGTCGGTGGTCGGATACCAGGACGAGATCCCCTACGTCGTCGCGCTCGTCGACCTCGACGACGCGCCCGGCGTGCGGCTCCCGGCGCGCCTCGTCGGCATCGAGCCCGAAGCTGCCGCGGTCGGCATGAAGGTCGCGGTCGAGTTCGACGACCTCCCGGGCGGGGACTACCGCATCCCGGTGTTTCGACCCGCGGGCTGACGTGATCGACCGCGTGCTCGCGGACGACACCGTCGGCACCGTCACGATCGGTGACCACGCCGTACGTCGCATGGCGTTCGGGGCGATGCGCGTCTCGGGCGCCCGCAACGCCGAAGGCGTGCGCGACCGCGACGAGGCGAAGCGCCTCTACCGCCGTGTCGTGGATCGTGGGGTGAACTTCCTCGACGTCGCGAACATCTACGGCTTCGGCGAGTGCGAGGAGATCCTCGCCGAGGCGCTGGCGCCGTACCCGAGCGACCTGCTCGTCGGGACCAAGGCCGGGTTCCGCTCCGGGATGAAGCTCGAGCCCGGGATGCGGTCGCTCCCCCCGTCGGGGCGCCCCGGGGACATCAAGGCGGAGTGCGAGCAGAGCCTGCGCCGCTTGCGGGTGGACTGCATCGACCTCTACCAGGTGCACGTTCCCGATCCCGACGTGCCCTACGCGGAGACGGTCGGCGCGTTCGTCGAGCTCCGCGACGCCGGGAAGGTCCGGCACATCGGCATCTCCAACGTGGCGCTCGACCACCTGGCGATCGCGCAGGGCCTCTGCACCGTCGTATCGGTGCAGAACGCGTACAACGTGGGACGCCGGCGCTCCGAAGACGTCCTGCGAGCGTGCGAGGAACAGGGCATCGCGTTCGTCCCCCATTCGCCCAACATCCTCGCCGGCTCCGACGCCGAGGCGGTCGTCGCCGAGGTCGCCCTGGCGCGCGGTGTGTCACCGCAGCAGATCGCCGTCGCGTGGCTGCTCGCGCACTCGTCGGTCATGGTGCCCATCCCGGGCACGTCGCAGCTCGCTCACGCCGACGACAACCTCGACGCCGCGTGGCTCGAGCTCACCGACCAGGAACGCGAACGTCTCGACGCGTCAGGGGTGGCGACGGCGACCTGAGCCGCGCGGCGCTACGAAGTCGTGCTCGCCAACCAGCGCCGTTGGTACTCGTGGCGCGACGTCTCGCTCACGTCGACGTCGGTCGCGGTGGCCCGCAGCGCGCGCACGGTCGCGCGCTCCCGGCCGATGCCGGCGAACGGGTCGAAGTGGAAGAACCGCGCCGCGTTGTTCCACGTGATCGCGTCGATGTCTTCGTCGGAGCAGCCTGCGTTCTGGAACTCCTCCCACAGCAGCTCGGGAGAACGCGGCCAGGTGGAGTCGGAGTGGGGATAGTCGCATTCCCACGCGAGCGTGTCGATCCCGATTCGATCGCGTACGTGGAGCGCCGACGGGTCGGTGATGAAGCATCCGAGGAAGTTGTCGTGCCACACCTCCGTCGCAGTCTTGGCGCCGACCCCGATCTCGAGCCCGGTCCACTGGTGGTTCCAGAGGTGGCGGTCCATGCGGTCCAGGTAGAACGGGACCCAGCCGATCCCGCCCTCCGAGAGCGCGACCTTCAGGTCGGGGAACCGGAGGAACGTCCCTCCGAGCAACAGGTCGGTGGCCGCGACCGCCGACAGCTGCGGCGTGAGGACGATCAGGTGGTCGGCACTCTCACCCGCCGGCCGTTGCAACAGCCCGAAGGCTCCGCCGATGTGCAGGCAGATGGCGACCTCGTGGTCGCTGCACGCGCGGAACACCGGATCCCAGTACGACGCGTCGGCGAAGCTCGGGAGGCCGACGCCGTAGGGCGTCTCGGGCAGGCTCAGCGCGTGACAGCCCTTGGCGGAGACGCGCGCGATCTCGCCGGCCATTGCCTGGGGATCCCAGACCGGCGCGATCGCGAGCGGGATGAACCGGCCGGGGTGCTCGCCCGCGAGCTCGTCGATGTGCCAGTCGTTGTACGCCGAGATCACGATCTTGGTGAGGTCCTTGTCGACGGTCGATCGGGCCAACGACATCCCGTTGAACCCCGCCATGGTCGGGAAGCACATCGACGCGAGCACGCCGTTGGCGTCCATGTCGCGTACTCGTAGCTCGACGTCGTAGGTCCCGGGCCGCATCTCCGGGAACCCGATCGGGTCGAAGCCCCATTCCTCGTGCGGCCACGACGCCACCGCGTTCAGCCCCGCCATGCCCGTCGGTTGTCCCTGGAAGTCCCAGTAGCCGGTGAGGTCGTCGGCTTCGACGTACTTCGGCGCCTGGTCGCGGTACGCGTCGGGAATGTGCCCTTCGAACATGTCGGCCGGCTCGATGACGTGGTCGTCGATGCTGACCAGGATCATGTCGTCCATGTCCATGCTGGTCCCCCTCGTGTGTCGGTTCACTCCCCGACGTCGGGTGCCGGTTCGAACACTGGCACGAACACCTCGCCGTGCCGCTCGAACACCACCCGCACCGGCATGCCGATCTCGATCGCGTCGAGCTCGACGTTCACGATGTTGGTCGTGAACCGTAGGCCGACCTGCTCGGCGAGCTCCACGATCGCGATCGCGTAGGGCGGCGGCACCGCCGGGTTGTACGGCTGGTGGTTGATCGTGAAGGTGAACACCGTGCCGCGCCCGCTCACCGCTTCCGCGGTCAGACCGCCGCCGCAGTCGGGGCACGCCGCGACCGGCGGATGTACCCACTGCGTGCACGCAACGCACCGCAAGATCATGAGCTCCCCACGCGCGCCACCGGTCCAGAAGGCCCGGTTCTCCGGCGTCAGCGGCGTCAGGATCCTCGGGGCGGGTCCGGTCGGCGCTTCGCTGGTGTCGGCGGTCACGACCGCAGGCTACGTCTCACCGGGCTCATCGCGCCCGCTCGACCTAGGGTCGGGTGATGAGCGACGTTGCGCGCCCCACCGCCGTCATCACGGGAATCGGCATCTCCGCCATCGGCCGCCGCACCGACACCAGCCGCGCTCGACCTGACCGAGGAGTCGACCGCGGCCGCGATCGCCGACGCCGGGCTCACCGCGACCGACATCGATGGCATCGCGACGATGGGTGACACCCAACCCGCCGAGATCGGGCCCCGGCTCGGCGTCACCGACCCCTGGCTCCCCGGCCTGGACCTGGGCCAGGGCGGGCTCCTCGCTCCGGTCATGTCGGCCGTCGAAGGGGTCGATGCGGGCGAGGCCCGGCACGTGCTCGTGTACCGAACGGTGAAGATGATGGGGGGCAGTGTGCTCCCGCCGCCCGACGCGCCGCCGCCGGCGGAGGGGAACCAGGAGGGCAACGAGGCGGCCGCGTCGGTCATGGGTCAGATGGCGCCGCTCATCACGTATCACGCGTACTCGGCCGCCAACTGGCTCGCCATGCACGCACGTCGCCACATGTACCTCTACGGGACGACGAAGGAGCAACTGGGTTGGCTCGCGGTCAACAGCCGCCGCAATGCCGGGCTCAACGAACGCGCGGTGTACCGGGAGCCGATCACGCTCGACGACTACCTCGCGGCACGACCGGTGTCCGATCCGTTCGGCCTCCTCGACTGCGACGTGCCGATCGACGGATCGATCGCGGTCGTGGTCTCGAACGCGGCCCACGCGGCCGATGCCCCCCACCCGGTGGTGCGCGTCGAGTCGCTCGGCAAGGCGCCCGGGACGGGCGGATGGGACCAGCGCCCTGACTACCCGAACATGGCGTCGATCGAGGCGGCGCGCGATCTCTGGAGCCACACCGATCTCGGTCCGGGCGACGTCGACGTCGCCGAGCTCTACGACGGGTTCACGTACCTCACCTTCGCGTGGCTCGAGGCGCTCGGCCTGTGCGCCACCGGCGAGGCGGGACCGTTCGTCGAAGGCGCGACCCGCATCGCCCTCGACGGCGACCTCCCCCTCAACACCTACGGTGGTCAACTCTCCGCCGGGCGCATGCACGGCTACTGGGTGCTGCACGAGGCGTGCCTCCAGCTACGTGGTGAAGCCGGAGAACGCCAGGTCGGCACGAAGGGGACCAGACCCGAGGTCGCGGTCGTCTCGAACGGCGGCGGCCCCATCGCCGGCTGCATGTTGCTCACTCGCTGACACCCAGACCCGAAGGGGAGAGGGAACTCATGGATGACGCCACGACGAACGACGGATACATGTCGATGGATCCGGCGCTGCTGATGGAGATGTTCGACATGACCGCACCGCAGGAGCGGTACCGGACCATGATCGAGCAGACACCGGTGGCGCGCCCGATGGACGGCGTAGTGATCGTGTCGAGCCGGGACGCGGTCGAAACAGCGCTGCGCGACCCGGGTCGCTTCTCCTCCGCGTACAACGGCGGGATCGTGTTGGGCAACACCCGGCCGCTCATCCCGCTGTCGGTCGACCCGCCGAACCACTCGAAGTACCGGAAGATCCTCGATCCCCTCTTCGCCCCCAAGCGCATGGATGCGATCGAGGACGACGTCGCCGCGCGCGCCAACCGGTTCATCGACGCCTTCGCGGACCGCGGAGAGTGCCACTTCACCAACGAGCTGGCAGTGCCGTTCCCGTCGTCGGTGTTCCTCGGGCTCATGGGACTGCCGTGGGAGGAGCTCGCCGCCTTCCTCTCGATGAAGGACGGCATCCTCCGGCCCGGCGGACCGGAGGCGACGATGGAGGAGCGCCAGCAGATCCAGGCCGAGACCGGCCAGGAGATCTACCGGTACTTCAACTCGATCCTCGACGAGCGCGCCAAGGATCCGCAGGACGACATCCTGACCCACTTCCTCCAGGCGGAGGTCGACGGCGAGGAGCTCACCCGCGACGAGATCCTCGACATCTGCTTCCTCTTCCTGATCGCCGGTCTCGACACCGTCACCGATTCGCTCACGTGCTTCTACACCTATCTGTCGCAGCACCCGACGCACCGGCACCTCCTCGCCACGGACCCGTCGTTGATCCCGTCTGCGGTCGAAGAGCTGTTGCGGTGGGAGACCCCGGTACCGGGAGTCCCCCGCTGGTGCACGCAGGAGACGGAGCTGGCGGGGTGCCCGATCAAGACCGGCGATTCGGTGCAGATCAGCATCGGCGCCGCCAACGTCGACCCGAGCGCGTTCGCCGACGCCTTCGACGTGCGCTTCGACCGTGTCGACAACCCGCACATCGCCTTCGGCGGCGGCGTCCACCGGTGTCTCGGATCACACCTCGCCGCGCCGCGAGCTGCGCGTCATGCTGCGCGAATGGCACCGCCGGATCCCCGAGTACGAGTTGAAGCCGGGGATCGTGCCCGAATACGCCATGGGCCTGCGGCACGTCGAGAACCTCGAGCTGGTCTGGTCGACCTGACCGCGACGGCACACTGAAGCACCGACCGGGAGAAGTCGCGAACGATGAACAAGCCGCTGGCGGGCGTCCGCGTGATCGAGGTGTCGATGTGGGCGTTCGTCCCCTCGGCCGGTGCGGTCCTCGCCGACTGGGGCGCCGAGGTGATCAAGGTCGAGGCACCCTCGGGTGACCCGATCCGGGGGCTCACCTTCGGCGGGGTCGGGGGATCAGGGAAGCCCGGTGGGATCGCGTGGACGTGGGAGATGTTCAACCGGGGCAAGCGGGGCATCGCGCTCGACCTGACCCAGCCCGCCGCCCAGGAGATCCTCCACGAACTGGCGGCGACCGCCGACGTGTTCCTCACCAGTCTGCTGCCCGCGGCGCGGGAGAAGCTGCGGCTCGACGACGTCACCATCCGGGCGGTCAATCCGCACATCATCTACGCGAGCGGCACCGGCCAGGGTGCCCGTGGACCGGAGGCGGGCAAGGGCGGCTACGACTCCATCAGCTTCTGGTCGCGCGGTTCGGTGTCGGCATCACTCACGCCCGACGGCTCCGACCCGATCGGGATGCCGTCGGGCGCGTTCGGTGACTCGATCAGCGGCATGGCCCTCGCGGGTGGGATCGCGGCCGCGCTCGCTCACAAGGTGACAACGGGTGAAGGCGGTCTCGTCGACGGCTCGCTGCTCGGTACCGCCATGTGGTCGATGCAGATGGCGACCGTCGGTGCCGCCGTCGCGGGACTCGACGAGATGCCGAAGATGACGCGCCAGAACTCCCCGAACCCACTCGTGAACACGTACCGCACGAGCGACGACCGCTGGATCGCGCTCTGCATGCTGCAGCCCGACGCCTACTGGGCTCCCTTCTGCCGCACGATCGGCCGTGACGACCTCGCCACCGATCCCCGGTTCGCCACGAGCGCCGACCTGAGCGCGCACACCGCCGAGGGCATCGCGGAATTCGATGCGACGTTCGCGACGAAGTCGCTGGCCGAGTGGATCCCGATCCTGGCCGCGCAGCGAGGCCAGTGGGACGTCGTCAAGAAGGTCGGGGACCTGCTGCACGATCGGCAGGCGGAGGCGAACGGCTTCTTCCAGCGGATCGACTACGGCGACGGGCAGGAGCTACCGCTGATCTCGAACCCGATCCAGTTCGACCGCACGCCACCCGAGCTCCAACCGGCGCCGGGCTTCGGCGGTGACACCGACGAGATCCTCCTCGCGCTCGGCTGGGACTGGGACCGCATCATCGAGGCGAAGACCACGGGCGCGGTGCTCTGACCCGAGACCACCCGATCACATGATGCGTTGGTAGTCGCCGGTGTGGTCGCGCCGGTCGGCGAAGGCGCGGACGAGGTTGTCCTGCGTGTAGGTCGCCACGAGCCGACCGTCCTCGGTCCAGACGTTGCACCGGCCGTGCGTGCGGCCACGGCCCGCCCAGATGCTCTCGTTGGCCAACAGGAGCCACTCCGACGCGTCGAAGCGTTCGTGGAAGTTCACCGTGTGGGACACGACACCCGTCGAGATCGTCTTGTGCGCGTGGCCCTCGTTGTATCCCGCGTGCGGCAGCATGGCGGTGCCGATCAGGTACCCGTCCGTCGCCCACGACAGGATCGCCTGGTGGACCACCGGGTCGCGGCTGGACACCTCGGCGCGCGTCCACACGTTCTGCACCGGATCGCGGAGCGGCTCGTCGTCGCTCCAGGTGTCGATGCCGCCGGCGATGAGCCCGACCGCCCCCGGGAAGACACGCCAGTCGGGGCGGTTGCCCGGGTCGTCGGGTGGGCCGACCTGCGGCATCGCGGCGTTCGCGGTGTGGCGGATCAAGTCGGGCTCGTCCTGGCTCCAGAGGATCAGCCCGCGCGACATGACCTTGCCGTGCTGAGCGAAGGTCACCGTGTCGCTCCCCAGAGTGCGGCCGTCGTGCATCCGCTCGACCTGGTACTCGATCGGCGCCGAGTAGTCACCGGCCCGGGCGAAGATCGCGTGGATCGACTTCACTTCCTTCTGGTTGGGGTGGTCGGCGCTGCGGTCCCGGTGGGCGGCCACGATCATCTGGGCGAGGATCTGCCCGCCGAACACGACGTTGCGCCGCTCACCGTCGTGCTCGGGCCTGCCCGCGTAGCAGTGGTCATCGACCTGCTCGAGCTCGAGCATCGGCGGTAGCGACGACGATTGAGGGGCCATGGCGCGCATCCTATGCAGCGACGCTGTCCGCGGCGCGACGACCTCGCGGCAGCGGTCCCGTCGGGTCGCGCGCTCGCGGCTACTGATCGGCCTGCATCTCCCGCCCGCTCGACGGCGTGACGCCGGAGAGATAGGTGGCTTCGATGTCGTCGATCTGGCCGAGGAGCTCCTCGTTCGTCCCGGAGAGAGCGACGACTCCCCGCCGCAGGACGTAGCCCCGATCGGCGACGGCGAGCGCCGCCCGGATCTGCTGCTCGACGAGCAGGACGCCCACCCCGCGGGAGGCTGCGTCGCGGAGTGCGTGCATGAGTCGCTCCACCACCATGGGGGCGAGCCCGAGGGAGAGCTCGTCGGCGAGCACGACCTTGGGAGCACCGGCGAGCGCGCGGGCAAGCGTGAGGATCTGCTGCTCGCCCCCGGACAGCAACCCGGCGGACCGCTTGAGGAGCGGTCGGAGCTCGGGGAACCGTTCGAGGGCGTCGTCGACGGGTCCCGGCCCGAGCCGCAGGTTGTCGAGCGTGCTGAGCCCCCGGACCACCGAACGCTCTTCCGGCACGTACCGCAAGCCCGCGCGGGCGCGCCGGTGGAGTGGCGTGCGCACCGGCTTCCCGAGCCATTCGACGCTGCCCGACGTCGCCTGGAGGCGGCCGGCGAGTGTCATCAGGGTCGTGGTCTTGCCCGCACCGTTGGCGCCCATGAGCGCGACGACCTCGCCGGCATCCACATGGAGGTCGAGGTCCGTCAGCACGGGAATCGAGCCGTATCCAGCCGACACGTTGCGAGCCGCGAGCAGCTCGGTCATGCGGAGGCTCCGAGGTAGGCCTCCACCACCGCAGGGTCGTCGCGAACCTCCGCCGGGGTACCGTGTCCGATCACCCGACCGAAGTCGAGTGCGACGACGCGGTCACAGGTGCGCATGACCATGCCGACGTCGTGTTCGACGAGCAGCACGCCCATGCCCCATTCGTCCGCCAGGCGGCGGATGAGGGTCGCGAGCTCGCCGGTGGCCCAGTCGTCGAGTCCGGCGGCGGGTTCGTCGAGCAGCAACACCGACGGCGACGACGCGACGGCGCGGGCGATCGCGATCGTGCGGCGCTGGGCGTACGGCAGGTCTCCTGGCTTCTGGTCGAGCACGTCGCCGAGGGCGAACTCGTCGATCGCGATGAGCGCCGCTTTCGGCAGCGGCGGCGCGGAGGGCCAGACGAGATCCCGGAGGTACCGCAGCGGGTTCCCGTCGTCGGCGGCGACCCGGATGTTGTCGAGCACGGTGAGGTCGTCGAAGAGCTCGAGCGACTGGAACGAGCGGGTGACTCCGAGCGTCGCTCTCCGCCGCGGCGAACTGCGCTCGATGGCGCGGCCGTCGAGCAGCACGGCTCCGGTCGAGCGGACGAAGCCGGTCGCCGCCTCGATCAGGGTCGTCTTGCCGGCGCCGTTCGGACCGATGAGCCCCACGACCTCGCCCGGTTCGACGGTCAGGTCCACGCCGTCGAGCGCGAGGACGTTGCCGAACTGGACGGTGAGGCCCGTGAGCTCCAGCCGTTTCGGGGTCGCTTGCGCCACCGGACGACGTCGCGCGGTCGCGCCGGCGTCTTCGGCGGCTCGGGCCGCGTTGCGTCGGAAGCGGCCGGCGATTCGCCGACCCTGCCCGGCGAGGTCCGACGCGATGCCATCGGGGTTGAACACGATCACGAGCAAGAGCGCGACGGCCGCGATCACGGGATACCAGCTCTCGGTCTCGATCACCTGGGTGATCAGGTGCTCGCTGACGCCGGCGACCTGCAACGCGCCGCCGATGAGCGCCCCGCCGATCCATCCGATCCCGCCGATGGTGGCGAGCAGGACGGCCTGGATGTTCCCGAAGAAGTCGAACGCGATGAGGTTGAGTCGAGAGTTGCGGAACGCGATCAGCCCGCCACCGGCGCCCGCCAGCGCGGACGCGAGGCAGAAGGCGTAGAACTTCGCGCCCATGTTGCTGATCCCGAGGCTCGCAGCCGCGCGCTCGTTGTCTCTCACCGCGATGAGCCGACGACCGGCCGGACCGCGCCGGAGGTTCGCGACCAGGATGGCAGCGAGCGCGAGCAGCGCCACGACCACTGCGCCGTAGCGCTCGGGGTGGGTCAGCGCGTCGATCTTCCAGCCGAAGATCTCTGGCGGAGGAACGGTTCCCGGATGCAAGAGGCCACCGGTGTAGATGTCGTTCGACAACACCATCGTCGACAGCACGAGGCTCAAGGCAAAGGTCGTGACCGCCAGGTTCACGCCGCGGACGCGCAACGCGGGCAGCGACACGACCATCCCGATCGGGACCGTGAGCAGCACGCCGACCGCGAGCGCGAGCAGGAATGGCATCGACCACAGGTCCGCGGCGTAGCGACCGACCAACAGCGCTCCGACACCCGCGATCGACCACTGCGCCAGGCTCAACTGACCGGCAAAGCCGGTGACGACGACGAGGGACAATGCGACGAATGCGAACGAACCACTGGTGATCACCACGTCGGTCCAATCGGCCGTGAACACCCACAGCGAACCGATCACCGCGGCCGCGAGCAGGATGACGGGCAGCGGACGCACCCGACCCGTTCCCACCGACGGCAGTCGGTCCGCGAGGAAGCTGCGCAACGGCAGTGCCCGACCGCGCACGATCAGGAGCACCACGATCACGAGGAAGGGGACCGCGGTCGACAGGCCCTTGAGGTACCCGGTCGGATTTCCGTAGTGCAGGGCTTCCGACTCGAGAACCCCGACCAACAGCCCGCCGAGCAGCGTCAACGGGAACGACGAGAAGTTCCCCACCAGAGCCGCCGCCAACGCGATCACGACCACCAGCACCGGGCTGTCGACCGACAGGCCGCCGACGATCCCGGCGAGCAGGATCCCGGCGAACCCGGCGAGCGCGCCGCCGAGCGCCCAGTTCGCGGTCGCGATCAGCGTGGGCGACCAGCCCTGCGCCGCCGCGACCGCTTCGTTCTCGGCCACCGCGGAAGTCGCCAGCCCGAATCGCGTGTACCGGTACGTCAGCCAGAGCACCGCGGTGAGCACCACGGTGATCGCCAGGATCCAGATGCGGTCCTCACCGATGATGATGCCGCCCCCGACCGGTTGGACCGCGCGCGGGAAGGAACTGCTCGACCGTACGGAATCCGAGATCACCGAGTCGGTGCTTCCAGAGCTCACGGCCGAGGGCCAACACGCCGAGCGTGGCGATGATCCGCACCAGCGGCGACGATCGTCGTAACGGCGTCATCACGACGAGGTTCACCACCCCACCGGCCACCGCGCCGGCGGCGACTCCCAGCACGATCGCACCCGTCGTCCCCAACGAGTCGCGCACCTCCGTGTACACCCCGGCACCCGTGAGCGCGAACACGCCGTGGGCGAAGTTCACCACTCCGGAGCCCCGGTACACGAGCACGATCCCCAGCGCCACGAGCGCGTAGATCGCCCCGCTTCCGAGGCCCAGGAGGAAGAACTTCCAGAATTCGTTCACGCAACGACGAGGCTCTCGGCCGACGTCCTACGCCGGCCCGCCGAACGCGTCCTGCCACTCGCCCGTGATCGGGACGGCCTTGCCGTTCTTGTAGGCGTAGCCGATGGCGTACGGCAGGATCACGTTGGGGGCGAGCCCGGCGAACACCGCGGGGTTCGGCTTGCGCGCGGTGTAGTCGAGGGGTGCCGACAACATTCCGTTCGTGTCGTACGCCGTCTCGGCCCCGAGCGCCGCGAACACGCCCGCGCGGTCCTTGGTCGCCGCCTGCTTCAGCTCGTCGGCCACGATCTTCACCGAGAGCCAGGCCTTTGCGCTCAGGTCGGTGATGAGACTGGCCTTGCTGTTCCCCGACGCCTTCATGTCCTTCACGAACTGCTTGTACTGCGCCGACGACAGGTCGTAGGAGCCGACGAGCACCACGTTCTTGGCGGCATCCCCGAGCTGGGACTTCAGGCTCGCGGCCGAGTGCACGCTGCCCGAGATGAACATCTTGCCCTTGTACCCCTGCTGGGTCAGCGCCTTGGTGAGCTGCGTCGCCTGCTCCTGCGGGACCGCCTCGACGATACAGTCGGCGTTGTCGCTGACGAGTTGCGCCGCCTGCGACGACAGGTCGGCCGCGGTCGAGGGGATCGGCACCGACGTCGTCAGCTTCGTGTCGAAGGGCTTCAGCACGAAGCTGTCCATCACGCTGATGACCTGGGCGCCGGCCGCGACGTCGAGGTACGCGACCGAAACCGACTTGCCCTTGAGGTCGTTGAGGCAGATCGGACCGGCGGCTGCGATGCCGGTGATGGACCCGCCGTCGGCGGGGAAGACCGCGGTCGACTTGAAGTCGCTCAAGCCGTACATTCCCGGGCCCACCGATGCCAGCTTCGCGTTCTCGAGCTCGGGGTTCACCGTGTCACCGAAGTTCGTGTTGGTGCCGACGAGCGCGACCACAGCAGGGTCGTCGCCGAAGTCCCGGGCGCACTTCTGCGCGGTGTTGGCGTCGTTCTTGTCGTCGCAGTACTTCACCGTGATCTTCGGACCGCCACTCGCCTTGATGGCCTTGATCGCGGCCGCGATCCCGGCCTTGTCCTGGGCGACCAGCGACGCGGTCTGGCCCGCCTGGATGGAACCGACCGTGATGTTCCCGCCGGAACCGGCCGCGGCGCGCGTGCGAGCGAATCCCGAGCTCGCTCCCGCGGCTCCGGCCAGCGCCGCTACGACCGCGCACGCCAATGAACCCACCACGAACTTGCGTCTCATCGACGCACCCCCATGTCACGAATTCCCCCGGATGGACCGAGCACGCCGTGCCGCCGAGCCGGAGCTCGCGCGCTCGCGGGCGCTCGTACGCCCCGCATTGTAGTTCGATTCTCTAATCTTGTCTACCGAAGCGCGCGCGATCCCGCTACGGGTTCACCCTCGAGCAACGGGACGCGTTCGCGCGCCGCACCACGCCACTACTGTGCCCCGGTGATGGCGGCGAAGCGCGAGTCCAGCGAGCCGGACGAAGAACTCACCCTCGCGATCCAACTGCTGGCGCGGCTGGCGTCGCTGCTGAACACCGCGTGCGCGCAGGCGGATCTCAGTCTCGTGCAGTACCGGCTGCTCCTGCTCGTTGCCCGCCAACCACCACGTGCGCGCACCCTCGCAAGTCTGCTCCAGATCTCGCGTCCCACGCTCAGCTCGAACCTCAAGACGGTCGAGCGACGCGGGCTCATCGTCCGCCACACGGTCGCGGGCGACGGACGCGGCGTCCGGCTCGCGATCACGCCGGCGGGCCGCAAGGCGCTGCGCCGGGCGGAAGCCGAGCAACGCCAGGTGCTCCATCAGGTGCTGAGCCCTGCCGACCTTCGGCGGGTGCGGAACCTCGTGCCCATCGCCGACACCTTCGACGCCGCCCTCGAGCACTACAACGCCACCGGCGAGACCCCCCTGAGCTGACGCTCCCCGTGCGCGCGATGACGCGAGCGACTGCGGCCTTGACAATTCGCGCCCGCGCGCCAACCATTAGTTAGAAGATCAAACGAGGGGGACCTATGGCCTACGACCTGTTCAGCGTCGACGACCACATCATCGAGCACGCAACGGTGTGGACGGACCGCCTACCCGCCAAGTACCACGACATCTGTCCCCACGTCATCGAGGAGGACGGGCGCGAGTACTGGGTCTGGGAGGGAACGAAGTCCCCGCAGATGGGCCTGAACGCGGTGGCGGGCAAGCCGCGGGAGAAATGGACGATGGAACCCACGCGCTTCAGCGACATGATCCCGGGCTGCTACGACCCCACCGAGCGCGCCAAGGACATGGCCGTCGACGGCATCAGGGCGAGCCTCTGCTTCCCCACCCTCGCCGGCTTCGGCGGGCGCGTGCTCGGCGGCTACGAGGACAAGACGCTGGCCGACCTGTGCATCAAGGCCTACAACGACTTCCACATCGACGAGTGGTGCGCGGCAGCGCCCGACCTCTACGTGCCGATCATCGTCGGCCAGGTGTGGGACCCGATCGCCATGGCAGGGGAGATCCGTCGCGGCGCGGCCAAGGGTGCCCGTGCGCTCTCCTTCCCCGAGGGTCCGGTATCGCTGGGCCTCCCGTCCCTGATGAGCGAGTACTGGGATCCGGTGTGGCAGGCGTGCGTCGACACCGAGACGGTGGTCTGCATGCACATCGGGTCGAGCGGCGAGTTGACGAACCCCGCACCCGACGGCCCCTTCGTCATCCCCATCGCGCTCGGCAACGTGAACGCGCAGGCAGCGATGGTCACGTTCGCCCTCTCGCCGGTACCGCGCAAGTTCCCCACCATCAAGCTCGCCATCTCCGAGGGTGGGATCGGCTGGGTCCCGGCCGCGCTCGAACGCGCCGACCGCCAATTCATCCGGCACCGCCTGTGGGCCGGGATGGACGACCTGCTCCCGAGCGAGGTGTGGAGGAGAAACGTGTGGGGCTGCATGATCGACGAGCCCATCGGTCTCACGTTTCGGGACCACGTCGGCATCGACAAGATCCTGTGGGAGTGCGACTACCCGCACTGTGACAGCCCCTGGCCGCACAGCCAGAAGGAAGTCGAGGAGTTGTTCATCGCCGCCGACATCGACGACCGCGAGGCCGAAGCCATCACGCACCGCAACGCCGAGCAGCTGTTCCGGTGGGAGCTCGGCGTCGGCAACGGGCGCTGAGGATCGAGCATGGACCTTCCCCGCATCATCTCGGTCGACGACCACGTCATCGAGCCGCCGAACGTCTGGCAGGATCGTCTCCCTCGCGGGTACGCCGAGCGCGCACCACGAGTCGAACGGAGCATCGGGCAGATGGTCTACGACGGCGGCCTCCGGTTCACCGAAGGCGACGGCCCCGGGTCCGCGCCGATGGACCTCTGGCACTACGACGATCTCGTGTGGCCCATCCCGCGCGGCATGGCGCAGGTCGGCCACCTCGACGAACCGTCGGCCCGCTCGATCACCTACGACGAGATGGTCCCGGGGTGCTGGGACCAGCGGGCCCGGCTCGACGCGATGGACGCGAACCACACCGAGGCCAGCCTGTCGTTCCCGAGCTTCGCCCGGTTCTGCGGCCAGACGTTCCTCGAACGCGAGGACAAGGAGCTCGCGCTGCTCTGCGTGCAGGCCTACAACGACTGGATGATCGACGAGTGGTGTGCGGGTGACGGCCGTGGCCGTCTGATTCCCTGCACGCTCATCCCGCTCTGGGATCCCGAGCTGGCGGCGAAGGAGATCCGGCGCTGCGCCGGCAAGGGGTCGTTCGCGGTCGCGTTCTCGGAGAACCCGGTGCCGCTCGGACTGCCGAGCATCTACGGACCGCATTGGGAGCCGTTCTTCCGTGCCTGCGACGAGACCGGCACGGTCATCAACATGCACATCGGCTCCTCGTCGGCCATGGCCGCCACCGCACCCGACGCGCCACTCGAGGTCGGGATGTCCCTCACCGCGGAGAACTCGGTGCACACGTTCGTCGACTGGTTGAGCTCGGGCGTCCTCGCCCGCCATCCGAACGTCCGCATCGCGCTCTCCGAAGGTCAGGTCGGCTGGATGCCGTTCATGATCGAGCGCCTCGACAGCATCTGGAACCGCAGCCACTTCTACGGCGGACAGCTGCGCGCGGCACTGCCCGAACCACCCAGCACGTTCATGGCCGGACGGGTCTACGGCTGCATCTTCGACGATCTCCACGGCCTCGCGAGCCGTGACGCGATCGGGATGGGACAGATCATGTTCGAAACCGACTATCCACACTCCGACTCGACCTTCCCGCACTCGCGTGAGACCGCGGAGAAGATGGTCGCCGCCGCCGGCCTCGACGAACACGAGGCGTGGCAGCTGGTCCGGGGCAACGCCATCGAATGCTTCGGACTCGCCGCCCGGATCGGCGTCGACCGTTGACCGCCGTGTACGAGGAGCAGGAGCTCCAGAGCGACGCCTTCGAGATGAACGAGGTCACCCACCGCACGCGGGCGCCGTTCAAGGTCGGCGTGTGCATGGACTTCGCCGGCGGTACGCAGATCGCGCAGGACTTCTACGACGGGATGCGCCTCGCCATCGACGAAGCCATCGAACGCGGTGAGGTCGACCATCCTGTCGAGCTCGTGATCCGGGAAGTCAACGGACCGATGCGTGGAACCAGTCCGGCAGTGCTGAACGTGTGGCGCGAGCTCGCGCACGACGAAGACTGCCTCGCGATCGTCGGCCCGGTCGTCACGGAGGCGAACCTCGCCATCGTCGAGGAAGTCAACCGATCGCGGGTCCCGACGATCTCGTTCTGCGCGACGTTCGACTGGGCCGGTCCGTACTGCTACACGCTCCAGAACGGCGGGTTTCCCGACGAGGCGAACGTCCTGGCCTCCTACATGGCGTCGCGAGGTCACGAGCGGGTCGCCGTGTTCCACGAGGACGGCCTGATCGGCGAGGAGTTCTTCGCCGCCTTCCGATCTGCCGCCCGGCGCCACGGCATCAGCATCGTGGGCGACCACGTCGTCGGGCTGTTCAACACGTTGCGACCCGTCGAACCACAACTTGCGTCGGTACGCGACACGGGCGCGGACACCGTCGTCGTTCTCTCCGCGTACGGCACGCTCGCGCCGGTGCAACGCGCCCTCGAGGCAGTGAGCGCCGAGTGGGACTGGCATCCGGCGCGCTACCAGAACATGACCTGGGTCGCGATGACCGCGCTCGGCGCGGCGGGTGACTACGACAAGGCCGCGCTCGTGGAGACCTTCGAGGGCTGGGTCGGGCTCGATCAGATCCACGAGGGAAACCAGCACTTCCAGGCGGTGTTGGATCGATTCGAAGCCAGGTACGGTCGTCGACCGTTCCACTGCTACACCGCGTTGGGCTTCGACCATGGCTTCGTGGTCGCCGATGCATTGTCACGGATGAAGCCGCCGTCGCCCGGGGGCTTCAAGGACGCGCTCGAACGGCTCCGCATGCAGCCCGCCTGCATCGGCGGTCCCGGGACCACGATCAGCTTCGGGCCTCACGACAATCGCGGCTACAAGGGTGAGTACATCGTCCTGCGCACCGTCGAGAACGGCGAGGAGCGCCTGCTCGACGTCTCCTACGCCGATCTCCTGTCGACCGACCCCCGGTCGCTCGGCCACGATGGCGACGCAGTGGACGGCGCGATCACGGGTGAGGGCTCGCGTTACGCGCTCGTGGGTGACCGGACGCCGTTCCGCATCGGAGTGCTCCAGGACTGGGCCCTCTGGGCCAAGCTCGACCTCTGGTACAACGGGCTCCGCCTGGCCTTCGACGAGGCGTTCGACGAAGGGCTGATCGACCGGCCCGTGGAGCTCGTGATCTCGGAGGTCGAGGGGCCACCCGAACGCGACGCGGCGGGCGTCGTGCGCGCGTGGCGCAGACTGGTCGACGACGAGCAGGTGCTCGCGGTCGTCGGACCCTTCATCACCGACATGGTGAGGATCATCCGCGACCGGGTGGAACGCGACGAGGTCCCCATGCTCACCTACGCCGCGACCGTCAAAGCCGCCGGCGACTACGTCTTCCAGACCCCGAACGGCACCTTCGCCGACGAGACCTTCCACACCGCGCGGTACCTGCGCCGTCGTGGCGCGCACTCGGTCGGCGTGATCCGCGAAGACAACCCCATCGGCGACGAGTACTACGACTTCTTCCGCCAGCACGCGCGGCGCCTCGGGCTCAGCGTGGCGAGTGACCAGATCGTCGACGGCCACGCGACGCGGGGAGACATGCGACGGGCCATGAGCGCCATCCGGGACTCGGGTGCGGACGCGGTGATGCACCTCGG
Source organism: uncultured Actinomycetes bacterium (assembly GCA_963750045.1). Lineage (GTDB taxonomy): Bacteria > Actinomycetota > Acidimicrobiia > IMCC26256 > DASPTH01 > DASUAS01. Next base: position 229,735 of record CAVVPD010000002.1, read on the forward strand.
CTACGGCCTCACGTTCTTCGAGGTGCTCACGGTCATGCAGGAGATGATCGAGCGGGTCGGATGGGATCCGCCCCGGGCCACCATCACCACGTGGGTGCTGGCCAGCGGTCTCAGCGAGCCGGGCGGCAGCCCGTTCCTCATGAACCAAGCGCTGCCCGACGGCCTCCTCGAAGGGTGGGTCGGTGTCGATCTGCCCCACGAGGAGAACCCGGTGTTCCGCGCGTTCCTCGACCGCTACGTCAAGCGGTTCGGGGGCCCGCGCCCGTTCGGCTGCTACCCCGCCCATCTCTACGACATCGGCCGAGCGCTCGCGGAGGCCATCGGCCGCGCCCGGCCGGTCACCCCGAAGGGGGTCAAGGCCGGGCTCGAGCAGGTTCGGATGCTGCCGGCCACGATGGGCGGACCCGGCACCGTCATCGGGTTCGCTCCTTACGACCACCGCGGCTACAAGGGCGACTACCTGGTCCTGCGCGGCTACCGGAACGGCCGCGAGGGCCTCGCCGAGGAGCTCTTCGCCGACGTGATGACATGAGCGACGTCACCGCGGCCGTCGTCCGCGCGCCGGGCGAGCCCTTCGTACTGGAGCCGGTGTCGCTCGACGAACCGCAACCCGACGAGGTGCTCGTGCGCGTCGTCGCCGCCGGCATCTGTCACACCGACCTCGCGGTGCAACACGGCCACATCCCCGTGCCCCTCCCCGCCGTGCTCGGCCATGAGGGCGCGGGCATCGTCGAGAGGGTGGGTGTCCACGTGACCGGCGTTCACGCGGGCGCCCACGTGATCATGAGCCAGGCCCTCTGCGGTCACTGCCGGCGGTGCCTCGGCGGTGAGCCGGCATACTGCGAGAATGCCGCCGCGCTGAGCCTGGGCGGTCGCCGCGCCGACGGTTCGACACCGCTGCACGACGGCGCGGGCGCCGAGATCTCCGGGAACTTCGTCGGGCAGTCGTCGTTCGCGACCCACGCGATCGTCAAGGCGCACAACGTCTACGAGATCGCGCCCGATCTCCCTCTCGCCCTCCTCGCGCCGATCGGGTGCGGAGTCATGACCGGCACGGGCGCGATCTTCAACGACGCGCGGCCCGCCCCGGGCGCAACGGTGGCGGTGATGGGTTGCGGCACGGTCGGACTGGCGGCGGTGATGGCCGCCAAGGTGAGCGGCGCCGCGCAGATCATCGGCGTCGATCTCGCGCCGGCACGCCTCGAGCTGGCGCGTGAGGTGGGCGCGACCGCAACCGTCCTCGCCGGTGACGACGTGGTCGCACAGGTCCACGAGCTCACCGCCGGAGGCGCCGACGTCGCCATCGAAGCGGCCGGGATGCCCGCGACGGCGATCGCCGCGATCGGATCGACCCACTCGACCGGAAGGACCGTGATCGTCGGTGCCGCGCCCTTCGGATCCACCATCGAGCTCGACTGGTGGACGCTCGGCGCCGGGCGCCGCGTGCAGGGGTCCGTCATCGGTTCCAGCGACCCCGCGCGCGACCTTCCCCGCCTGGTCGAACTGTGGCGAAGCGGTGATCTCCCGCTCGAGGCCCTGGTGGCGACGTTCCCCTTCGAGCACATCAACGAAGCGGTCGCGGCCACTGCGTCCGGAACGGTCGTCAAGCCCGTCCTGGTGATGGACGGCGAAGGAGCGTCACGGTGAACGAGTACCACCCGGCCGACCCCCAGACGACGCGAGATCCGTTTCCCGCCCTGGCCGAGCTCCGCCGGACGTGCCCGGTCAGCCGCCGCATCGAGCCCGATCTTCCTCCCGTCACGCTCGTCACGCGCTACGAAGACCTGCGAACCGTCTACCGCGACTACCGCACCTTCGGGAACATCGGCTTCTACCCGTCCCTCGATCTCTACGGGATGATCCCGGAGGAGCAGCGCACGATCATCGATCTCGATCCGCCCCGGCACACCGCGGTTCGAAGGCTCAACCTGCTCGCCATGAAGCCGTCGGCGATCGAACAGGTCCTGCCGCGCATCGAGACGGTTGCCCAGCAGGTCGTCGCGCGGATGGTCGCCGCCGGCACAGCTGAAGTCGTCGGCGACCTCGCAGTGCCGCTCCCGGCGGACGCCATCGCCGCGGTGCTCGGGCTCCCCGCCAACGATGCGGGCAGGATCCACGAGTGGATCGAGACGGTCTTCAGCGAGCCGGCCGTGGACCGAGCGGATCGACAGGCGAATCCGACGGCCGACATGAACGCCGACTTCGATGCGTACCTGATCGATCAGATCTCGGCGCGCCGTCGCGGCGACGCCACCGACGATGACGCGATTCGCCGGATGACCGAGTTCGAACGCGACGACGGATCGCGCTTCAGCGACGGGGAGCTGTGCATCCACATCCGCACGCTGCTGATGGCCGGGAACGAGACGACCACGAGCCTGATCAGCAATCTCGTCTACCGGTTCTTGACCGTGCCCGAGGCGCAATCACGTCTCCGGACCGATCGTGCGCTGCTCGAGCCGTTCATCGAGGAATGCCTCCGCTTCGACGCTCCGCTCACCCAGTTCCCGCGTCGGTGCCTCGGCGCATCGACGATTGCCGACGTCCCGATCGCGGTCGACGACATCCTTTCGCTGTCCATACCTTCGGCCAACCGTGACGAGACGGTGTGGGGTGACGACGCCGAGGAGTTCCGCATCGATCGGTTCACGACCGAGCAACCCGACCACCTCACATTCGGTCTCGGCGCGCACTTCTGCGTTGGCGCCAACCTCGCCCGACGAACGGCCGCGATCGCGCTCGAGGTCCTGCTCGACCAGACGACGGAGCTCAGACTCGCCCCGGGGTTCTCGTTCGACAAGGTCTGGTTCTTCGAGTTCTGGCGCCCCAAGCGCCTCGACATCCTGCTCGGCTGAGGCCTCGCGCCGGATCACGCGGACCCCGCTGGGGTGACGTGTCGGCATCACCACGTCAGGTCGGGACTGTCCGGCGTGCCGTGGCTCATCGGAACACCTTGTCGACCCGGCCTCTGCGCGCGAATGTCGTGCTGGCAATGGAATCCACCAGGAGGTTCACCATGCCGAAGTTCATGTTCAGAGCATCGTTGTCACCTGAGGGTGTCACCGGACTCCTCGCCGAGGGCGGTACCGCCCGACGCACCGTCGTCCAGGACGCGATCGAGGCTCTCGGGGGGACGCTCGAGGCCTTCTACTTCGCGTTCGGCGACGACGACGTCGTCGGTATTTGCGAGCTGCCCGACAACGAGACCGCGGCCGCCTTCGGTTTGGAGACCTCGTCGTCGGGCCGGGTATCCGTGGTGACGACGGTGCTGCTCACACCGGAGGAGGTCGACCGAGCTCGCGAGAAGAAGAGCGGCTGGCGGGCACCCGGGGCCTGAGCCGAGGCTCCCGGAGCGACGGCGATCGGGCGGCCGACGCCCCGAGCGGATTGTGCTGTCCGTCGCGACCGACGTGCGCGACGTTCAGTCCGTCGGCGACCCCGGAGCGAGGGTGACGTACGCTCGCTTCCACGGCTCTGCTGTTGTTCGATGACGGGTGACCGACGAATCCGTCCCATGACCAACGCGGGATCCGCAGACCTTCTGGGACGTCGTCTGCGGAGCGGTGATACCGGGACATCGTCGTCTCGGTCGCCCACGCGAAGTGGTCGTGCAGCAAGTGTCGGAGCCGCTCGTCCCCGTCGAGACCGACGTCGACCAGGGCCTCGTCGAAGCAAACGATCGCCCGCCGGTCCATCTCCTCGTGCGGCCCATTGCCGCTGTGGAGGCGCACGACCGAGGTCTCGTCGCCACAGGTCTCGGAATACCGGGTCGGGCCATGTCGCAGCGGATGTCCGCCCGCCCCACCCGGTGACGCGTCCGCGTTCGGGCCCGGTCCGCGCAGACGGGTCCGTCCGCTATCGCCTGACCAGGCACTTCCGGAGTTCGTTCGGTCGGAGCGCTCCCCTGACCTCTCGACCAACGCAGCGCTCGGTGGTTCGCGAGTGGATCGCCTTCGTCGGGCGCCCACATCAGTCCAGGGCTTGGCCGGCGAATGTCCGCGGTTCGCGTCCGGCGAGCAGCCAACCGGCGGCCGCGGGGAGTCCGATCGCAGCATGAGATTCCCGAGCGGCGGCGCGGCGAGGTTGTCCAGGTCGGCGTGGTACCCCGACCAGAACGAGGTGCGCGTCGTACTTCCGGCGCGACCACTCCGTGATCGGGAACCGCGTCGTCCGTCGTCGGCGACGCCCGGACACCGTCGACCGCGTACGTCTCCACCGCCTCCACGATCTGCAATCTCGAGACCGCCTCGGCATACGACACGGCCAGGTGATTGATGGCGATGACATCGGCCGCCTGGTCGGCCGTCGGTTCGGCGATGATCAACTTGTTCCCTCCTCATGGTCCAGTCAGGGAGAGCTGAAGCTCAGGGGGAGGTGCCGCGCTTGACGCACGCCGGCGAACTCGTACTCGATCGCCTCGCCGTCGGTGACCCAGTACTCGGGGATGCGCCGGTGCAGCTGGTCGACCGATGCGCGCAGCTCGGCGCGCGCCAGGTGTGATCCCAGGCAACGGTGGATCCCGGCGGCGAACGCGATGTGGCGGTTCTCGGTCCGGTCGAGGTGGGCGTCGAGCGGGTGATCGAAAGATGCCGGGTCGAGGTTGGCGCTGGCCCAACACAGGTAGACCATCTCACCCTGCTTGATCGGCACGCCGTTGACCTCGGTGTCGCGCAGCGCGGTGCGCGCGCCTGAGGACGGAACCGGGCTCTCGTAGCGCATGATCTCCTCGATCGCCCCCGCCAGCCGGTCGGGTTCCGCGACGAGGCGCGCACGAACCTCCGGGTGCGTCGCCAGCCACGCCACGATGCACGAGAGCGACGAGGTGACGGTGTCGAGTCCGGCGATGGTGAACATCTGCATGATGTTCACCACCTCGTCGTCGTTCAGGCTGTGGCCGTCGACTTCGAAGTGCATGAACTGATCGAGCAAGTCGTCGTGGCGCGCGCCTTCGGCGCGTCGCTCGTCGAGGCGGGTGTGCAAGTGGGCGCGGAGCTCGCGTCCCGCGGCGCGGCCGATCACCTCGGCTTCGTCGCGCGTCGCGGCCTCGTTCTTGAGGATGTGGTCCTTCTTCGCGATGAGGAAGGACGCGTCTTCCACCGGCAGCCCGAAGATGCGCAGGAAGATCGTCGACGGGAGCGGGACGCAGAACGCGTCGTGGAACTCGACGCGGCCATCGCCGACGAAGCCGTCGATGAGCTCGTCGGCGAGCTTGCGGATGTCGGGTTCGAGCGCTGCCATCTTCTTCGGCGTGAACAGTGGATCCAACAGCTTGCGGTAGTGCCGGTGCAGTTCGCCGTCGATGTGCAGCGGGATGAGCGGGTCATCCGTCCCCATGCCCATCACGACCGACCCGATGTCGGGATTCCGGCCGGCGGCGACGATGTCGTCCATCCCGAAGAACCCGACCCCCATCTCCCAGCGCACCACCGGCATCGTGCGCCGGACCTCGTCGAGGGCGGTCTGTGGCAACTCGACGTCGAGCGCGCCATTCGGTTCGTAGGCGATCAGCGCCCGCAACTCCGGGCTCATCTGCTCGTAGCTCATCTCGACCACGTCGTTGCGCATCAGATCCCCCTGGATCGCGAATGCTTTGAATCATCCCACCGATTCGGCGTCGACGGTGGCCAGAGATCGCAAGAAGACCAACTGCTGCTCCACGCGGTCGACCCAACTTGCCGGCGCCCCGCCGCTCGCGAACACGGCCTGGAGTCGAAGACCATTGACCAGTGCGTGGAGTTCGGAGGCGACCTGAATCGGCTCGACGTCGGTACGGATCGATCCGTCGCCTTGACCGCGGACGACCAGCTCGGCCCATCGTGCGACCCAGACACGGATCGCGCGACGCATTGTGTCAGCAGCCGCGCGATCGACACTGGCCCGACTCGTGAACGCGATCCAGACGCGGGATTCACCCGCGCCACCACCGAGGATTTCATTGACCACCACCACGATCGCGGCTCGCCCGGTCGGCGCCGCGCCGGCTCGCTCGAAGCGTTCGAGGTTCATGCGCTCCAGCTCTCGAAGCGCTTCGCGCTCCTGAAGAGATCACGGTGCGGCGCGTGCAGACGACTTGCAACCGGCTCGGGCCCCTGCTCGAGAAGCTCTGAGAAGGTCAGCGCATGTGCCCGGGGAGAGATTCGAACTCTCACGCTCCATCACGGAGCCGGCGGGTTTAAGCCGCCTGCGTCTACCGTTCCGCCACCCGGGCCTCCGGCGAGGCTACGCGACCCCTCGCGCCGGTGGTCACGAGTGGACGACCGAATGGCGGAACGCAACGGCGCGCGGCCACCTCCGGTACCGCGGCACGGCGTTCGGCAGGCCCGGCGTTCGAGGATCGATCGCGGTTGCGATGAAGGCCAGCAGGACGACCGTCCGCGCGGCCACGAGCAGCGGGAGCACGGTGTGCACGAGCGCGAGCGAGTCGAGACCGTGGAAGTAGCCGTAGACGACGGCGAACACGGCGACGTCCACGGCGCAGAACGACACCCAGAGCCGCCGACCGATCGGCAGCATCACGAAGAACAGCACCAGCCAGACGTCGTAGGTCGGTGAGTAGACCTTGTTGCAGAGCACGAACATCGCCACCGCCACGCCCGCGAGCTGCACGGCTCCCAGCCTTCGCCGCACGGCGAGGAACACGAGTAGCACGACGGCGAGCGCGAGCAGCATCGCGGAGACCTGGTTGGCGATCTGCGCGCCGCGGGCACCCTCCACGGGAAGGCCGAGGAGCCGGAACGCGTAGAACGACACGCTTCCCCAGGTCGCGTTCCGCTTCGACTGGAAGGCGTACGGCCACCACCAGCCCGAGGGGTTCGCCACGAGCACAGGTAGGTTCACCGCCGCGAACACCGCCGTGCTCGAGACCACCAGGCGGATCGCACCGCGGCGGTCACCGGACGAGAAGCGCAGGGCCGCGAGCGGCGCCACGACGATCGCCGGAAACAACTTGACCGCGGCACCGATGCCGAAGGCCACCCCGGCCGCGACGTCACGCTCGCGCTCGAACGCGAGCAGACCCACGAAGACCGCGGCGATGGCAAAGACATCCCAGTTCTGGAACGCGTACAGCAGGACTGGCGTCGCGAGCGCCCAGCGCCAAGCTCGGGCACCGAATCGGCGCTCGAGGACCACCGTCATCGTCACGCAGATCGCGCCGGACGCGAGCGCGGTCACCAGCAATACCCCGAGCGGCGTCGGTGACACCAGCGCCGCGAGGTACAACAGCACGCCCGAGAGCACCGGGTATTCGATCGGTCGATCGATGTAGGGCAGGACATCCCGTCCGATGCCACGGTGGAGGAACACGCGCGGGAGGTCGCTGAGCGCGCTGTGTCCCCCGCTCCCGTAGAACGCGAGTTGCAGGGCGAGTCCGACCAGGAGCGTGACGACGGTGGCCACGACCATCCGGGTGGGGAACTGATGGCGTTCGGCCTGGCGCTCGACCGTCATGCTGGATGGACGGCCGCCGGCGAAGTGATCGCGGTCGAGCGCGGAAGGCGTGCCTGCACACCCCAGCGCGTCACCAGTCCCAGAGCTTCGGCGACGATGCCGAACGACATCTTCGAGACGCCCGCTTCCCGATCCTTGAACACGATGGGCACCTCGGCGATGTCTGCGCCCAACTCGTTCGCCCGGTGGGTCATCTCGATCTGGAAGCCGTAGCCATGAGCGTGGACCGAGTCCAGGTCGATCTTGCGGAGCAAGGACGCTCGGTAGGCGCGAAAGCCCGAGGTGACGTCGTGCACCGGAACCCGCAGCATTCGACGCGCGTAGCCACCGCCCAGACGCGAGAGGGCGCGCCTGCTGAACGACCAGTTCACGGTGCCGCCGCCGGGCACATACCGCGAACCCACCACGAGATCCGCTCCCTGCCTGATCGCTTCCAGCAGCGTCGGAACGACCTTCGGGTCATGCGACAGATCGGCGTCCATCTCGACGAGGACTTCGTAGCCACCGTCGAGTCCCAGCGTGAAGCCCGCCCGGTAGGCGGAGCCGAGCCCCGCGGGACCGGCGCGGCGCAACACGCTGATGCCGCCCAGCTCGTTCGCCAGCGATTCGGCGAGATCAGCAGTGTTGTCCGGGCTGGCGTCGTCGACGACGAGCACGTCGGCCGCCGGAGCGGCCGCTCGCACCTGCCGGAGCAGGATCTCGATGTTCTCCCGCTCGTTGTAGGTCGGGACGACGATCAGCGTGGTGAACGGGGAGTGTTCGCGTGGTGCAGCCATGGGTTGTTCCCTTCTCGGATCGAGCACGACGTGGAGTGGAGGATGGGGAGGGCGGGCGCCACCCTTGGTGCGCACGAGGGCGACGAGCAGTCCCGCGAGCACGAGAGGTCCGCCGAGCAGCGCCACCGCCATCAGGGCATGACCGACGGGGCCGGCGAACGGGTGGCGGAAGATCTCGTACGCGGCCACCAGCACCACGGCCTGGGCGGCGACGATGCGCGACACCCGGCTCGTGTGGTCGAGTGCGGCCGTCGGGAGGGACCACGCCGCATAGCCCGGCAAGGTGTACGCGGCACCGACGGTGAGCGTCGTCATCGCGGCGGGAACGGTCGTCTCGGCGGGCTCGTGGCGGGTCCGGAACAGGACGACGAGCACCGCCAGGCCGGCGATCCCCAACGCGACGCGTGTCGGCGGTAGACCGAACCCCGTCGCGCCGAGCAATTTCCAGACCGAGCTGCGCGAGTACAGCGACCCGGCCGTGCCCATCGGGGTGAACAGGGCGGACGGGCCGGCCAGGAGGTATCCGAGCGCAACGACGCCGGCCGCACCCGCTCCGACGCGGGCGGCGGCCGCGCGCCCTCGCCGCATCCCGACCGAGACGAGCAACGCGACCACGCCGACCAAGCCGGTGAGCTTGACCAGAGCACCCAGGCCGCCGACCACGCCGGCGGACGAGTCGCGGCCCTCGGAAGCCAGCACGACGGCTCCCAACATTGCCAGCCCGACCAGGATGTCGTTGCGCCCGCCGTTGACCAGGTAGAGCGCGACCACCGGATTCACCGCGAGAAACGCGACCGCGCCTGCCGAACGGGTACGCCGCCACACGACGCGGCACGCGATCACGACCGCGACCGCGGCCAGGCCCTGGTAGAAGAGTCGGGTCGGCAACTGCGCGGTGCCGAACACGGTCGAAGCCGCCGCCGAAACCGCCGTGAACGCAGGCCCGTAGACCGACGGGGTGTGCCGCCACGTGTGGCCGACGAGCTTGACCAGCGGGTCGTGCGGGAAGTCGGCGGCCACGTGGGTGTAGGGACTCGCGTGGTAGACGCCGAGGATCCGGCCATAGATCGCGTACCACCAGAGGTCCTGGGTCGCCGTCGGGGGCACGAGCACTGCGACCGCGGTCTGCGCGGACACCGCGAGCGCGACGAGCTTGATCGTCAGCCCGGACCAGCGGGACTGCGCGGCCAGCATCGTCACATATGCGATGCAGGCCGTCAGCACCAGCGCGACGTGGATCTCGCTGGGAAGGACGCGCCGGGACGCAACGACGAGGATCGTCGCGCCGGTCGCGACCACGAGCGCGGCCGGAGCAACGCGTCGAGCGCGCGGGCGGGCAAGAGTCGGGAGGACCCGCTCTGTCTCCGGGTTGTGATGCTGGCGGCTCAACTGCGATCGGCGCACGACCAGAGCGTCGTCCGCGTCCGCTGAACCGCCGCTGAATCCCCGAACGACCGGCGATCGCGCAGCGCTATGCCGCGAGCGGCAGGACGACCGTGAAGCACGCGCCGGGCGTGTTCGTGATCGAGATGGTGCCACCGTGCGCTTCCACCACCTCGCGGGTGATGGCGAGCCCCAGCCCGGTCCCGCCGCTGTCGCGGGTCCGGGCATCGTCGAGGCGCGTGAAGCGCTCGAAGATCTGATCCTGTTGCTCGACCGGGATGCCCGGGCCGTCGTCGGCCACGGTCAGGACGACCTCGGTGTTCGTCTCGCGCAACGTCACGCTGACGGTCGATTGCGCATGGCGGGCGGCGTTGTCGAGCAGGTTGCGCACGGCGCGGACGAGCTGATCCGCGTTGGCCTCGACCTGCGCGCCGGAGACCCCGGCGGTGTCGACCCGGTGGGTGGTGCGGCTGCGCAGCCGTCGCGCCTCGGTCAGGACGATCTCGTCGAGGTCGACGGCCTCGCGGTGCGACGCGTCGAAGGCGGACGCGTCCGCGGTCGCGAGCGTGAGCAGATCGGTGACCAGCCGTTGCAGGCGGATGGCATCGTCGAGGACGTCTCGCTCGGTGGTCTCCCAATCCGCGCGCTCGGGATGGGCGAGGTCGACCTCGAGTTGCGCCCGGATGCCGGTCAGCGGGCCTCGGAGCTCGTGGCTGGCGTCGGCGACGAAGCGATGCTGGCGATTGGTCGAATCCTCCAGCCGGCCCAGCATTGCGTTCATCGTGCGGGCCAGCCGCCCGATCTCGTCGACCGTCTTCGGCTCGGGCACCCGGCGGTGGAGGTCCTCGGCCCCGATCGCCTCCACCTCCCGGCGAATCGACTCGACGGGTCGGAGCGCGCGCCCGGTGACGACCCAGGTCGTGATCCCCACCAACCCGAGGAACAACGGGAGCCCGGTCGCGAGGAGGCGCACGAGGCTGCTCACGCTCTTGTGGACCGCTTCGAGGCTTCCGGCGACGTAGACGATGAAGTCACCGGATTGTGTGCTGACGCGCCGCGCTACGACACGGAACGAACCCTCGCCGGCCGCGAGCTGCGACACGCTGTGCGCGGCGTAGCCGTCTTCGTGGGGCTGCAAATGGCTGAACCGTGGCTCGCCCTCGATGTTCGCGGATTCCGCGACCACGTCGCCGTTCCCGTCGACGACCTGCACGAGGTTCTCGTCGCCCCGGGGCACGGCGAGTACCGAGGGGAAGTTTCCATCGGCGATCGTCGTCGCGATGTCGCGCGAACGCAGGCGCGCCGCGGTTTCCACGTTGTCGGTGAGGGCATCACGCTGCGCATTCACGAGCCACACCGCGCCGGCCGCGAGGGCGAGGCCGACCACGACCACCGCCGCCAGCGTGATCCGCACGCGCACGGTTGCGAGTCGGCGCACGATGGTCAGCCGCCCCCGGGGTCGAGCCGGTAGCCCGCGCCGCGGATCGTCTCGATCAGCTGGCGGCCGAAGGGGTCGTCGAGCTTCTTGCGCAGGTGGCGGATGTAGACCTCGACGATGTTCGGGTCTCCCTCGAAGGCGAAGTCCCACACGTTGTCGAGGATCTCGGATTTCGAGACGACTTCGCCGGCACGCCGCATCAGGAATTCGAGGACGGCGAACTCCCGGGCGGTAAGCGTGACGTCGACGTCTCCGCGCGTGCACCGGTGCGTCACCGGATCGACGGTCAGGTCGCCCGCCGCGTACGCGACGGGCTGTGACCGCCCGCTGCGTCGGAGCAGCGCCCGAACCCGGGCCAGCAGCACCACGAACGAGAACGGCTTGGTGAGGAAGTCGTCAGCCCCGGTGTCGAGGGCCTCGGCGTGGTCGTACTCGCCGTCCTTGGCGGTGAGCATGAGGATGGGCGTCCAGTTGCCCGCCTCGCGGAGGTGCTCGCAGACCTTGTAGCCGTTCATTCCCGGCAACATGATGTCGAGCACGATGATGTCGTAGGCGTTCTCGGTGGCCATCCACAGCCCGTCGGTGCCGGAGAGGGCCACGTCGACCGCGAATCCCTCGGCCTCCAGCCCGCGGCGAACGGCCGCGGCGACCTTCTTCTCGTCTTCGACGATGAGCACTCGCACCAGCGTGGTGATCCTTCCCGGGCGTACCAGGATCGCACGCCTCACCTGAACCGTGGTTGAACTCGGGCTGACCGGCGAATCTCGCTGAACCCAGGTTCAGCGAGATTCAGCCTGAGGTCAGCGGACGAACCGCATCCTCACCCCTGTCGGCTGATCGTCCGATCGGCCGCGGACCCGACCCAAGGAGACTGTCCATGCCACTCACGTCCGCCAAGAAGGTGGCCGCCACCGGGGCCATCGCCGTCGGCGTGGTGCTCGGCGCAGCCGGGATCACCGCGGCCGCGACCGCCCCGGGCGCCGACCCGACCCCGGGGCCGGTGGCCACGTCACTGCAGCACGCCGACAACAACAACGACAACGTCGACTTCACCCCGGCGAGCGAACAGGGCAAGGCCGAGGTCGCCGACACCGGCGAGGCCGCGGACACTCCCGAGGCGGGCGAGACCCCCGACGTGACGACGACGTCACCCACGACCCAGGGCTGACCGGGTCGTGGGGCTGCGGCCGGTACCGGGACGCGCCCCGCGGCCGTTCAGCGGGCGTTCAGGCCGGTTCCGTAGCGTGGCCTGCGGTGTCGCGGCTCGCGTCCAAGTACGCTGCTCGGCGCCGCAACCATCGGGTCGGCACGCCGCTCCCCACCGAGACGCTCTGGAGCAACGAGGACACATGAACGTGGGTAGGTGGCGACGTTGATGCTGGCGGCCTCGACGTTGTCGTATCTCCAGGCGATCGTCATCGGGATCCTCCAGGGGATCACGGAGCTGTTCCCCATCTCCAGCCTCGGGCACTCGGTGCTCGTGCCCGAGCTGCTCGGGTGGCACTCCCTCGTGGCCGGGCAGTCGGCCGACGAGTCGTTCTACCTGGCCTTCCTCGTCGGCCTCCACGTGGCGACCGCGATCGCCCTCCTCGTGTTCTTCTGGCACGACTGGGTCGCGGTGATCCGGGGCTTCTTCTCCTCGATCCGGAAGCGCCGCATCGACACGCCGCCCGAACGCATGGCGTGGCTGCTCGTGATCGGCACCATCCCCGTGGGCATCGTCGGTCTCGTCTTCGAGCACCGGCTGCGCACGATCTTCGCCAAGCCGGTCGCGGCGGCGATCTTCCTCACCGTCAACGGCCTGATCCTGCTCGCCGGCGAACAGCTGCGGCGCCGCTCCGAGACCCGCAAGCTGGTCCAGGAGCACGCGCACCACACCGACCCCGGTCACGATGTCGGGCGCGACGTCGACACCCTCGAGCTGCGCGAAGGGCTGTTCGTGGGGAGCGCCCAGATCCTGGCCCTCTTCGCCGGGATCAGCCGCTCGGGTGTCACGATGGTCGCCGGGCTCCTCGCGCGGCCTCGACCACGAGGACGCGGCGCGACTGTCGTTCATGCTGGCGACGCCGATCATCTTCGCGGCCGGCTTCTACAAGCTGCCCGATCTCCTCGGGCACAACGGTGATCAGATCCGGGGGCAGGTCCTGGTCGGGAGCCTCGCCGCCGGCATCGCCGCCTACTTCTCGGTCCGCTTCCTCACCAAGTACTTCGAGACCCGGACCCTCACGCCGTTCGCGATCTACAGCCTGGTGTTCGGCATCGCCATGATCTTCTACACGACCCTGAGCTAGGCCCCGGCCACCGACTTGACGTTCCTGATAAGGTAAGGCTCACCGGTAACAGGGGGCTCGGTGTCGGACGGTCAGATCCTTGCGCTGGGGGCCATCGCCGGTCTCACCATCTTCCTCGGTCTCCCCATCGGCCGGGTGCGCGATCCGTCCATGCCGATGCGGGCGTTCCTCAACGCGGCCGCCATCGGGATCCTGCTGTTCCTGTTCTGGGACGTGCTCTCGGGCGCGTTCGAGCCGGTGGAAGCGGCGCTGGTCAAGGCGAACGACCACGGAGGTTCGTGGCTGCGGTTCCTCGGTCTCGGGTCGGTGTTCGTGGGCGCGTTCACCGTCGGGCTCGTGTCGCTGGTCCACTACGACGCGTGGTTGAAGCGGCGCGTGCAGCCGGGACCGGGCGCGGCGTCGACGCGCGAGATGACGGCCGGACCGGTGGCGCGCTTGTCGGCCGCGCAGCGGTTGGCGTTCTTCATCGCGCTCGGCATCGGGTTGCACAACTTCTCCGAAGGACTCGCCATCGGTCAATCGGCCGCACGCGGCGATGTCAGCCTCGCGCTGCTCCTGATCATCGGGTTCGGGCTCCACAACGCGACGGAGGGCTTCGGGATCGTCGCGCCGATGGCCGCCGAAGGGGAGATGCCGTCGTGGGGGTTCCTCGGCGTGCTCGGCCTCATCGGCGGCGGCCCGACCTTCGTCGGCACGCTGATCGGCCAGTCGTTCGTGAACGACACGCTCTACCTGGGTTTCCTCGCGCTCGCAGCCGGGTCGATCCTCTACGTGGTGATCGAATTGCTCGGCGTGGCGCGCAAGCTGGGCCACAAGGAGCTGATGACGTGGGGCATCATCCTCGGGCTCGTCGCCGGGTTCACCACCGATCTCGTCCTGGTCGCCGCGGGTGCCTGACCACCCGGCCCGGACGCGGGAGGGTCAGAGGTGCCAGATCCGCGCCGCGTTGTGCTCGACCATGAGGTCGCGCTCGTCGTCGGGCACTCCTTCGAACAGCTCCTCGATCACGCTGAGCGACTTGGGCCACGTCGACACCGGGTGCGGATAGTCGCTCGACCACATGAGGTTCTGCGCGCCCAACACGTGACGGAGGTGGCGCACCGGATCGGGTTCGTCGATGAACGTCATCGCCATGTTGCGGTGGTAGTAGAAGCTCGGGAGCTCCTCACCCAGCACGGGAAATTCGTAACCCTGGCGCAGCACCATGTCGTCGAGGAACGACAGGTAGCCGGCGACCCACCCGAGCCCGGGCTCGACGAAGACGACCTTGAGGTCGGGGAACCGGGTGAAGATCCCGGTGAGCAGCCACATGCCGAGCGCTTCACACGCCGACGGCGGCATACACGACAGCGTCCACGCGAGACGGGGAGTGGGATCACGGTCGGCAAGGTTGTTGAGCGCGGTGTTCAGCCCGATGTGGCAGCAGACCGGGAGCCCGCTCGCGGAGATGGCCGCCCACATGGGGTCGTAACGATCGTCGAAGTAGTCCGGTTGGTCGAGCTCGGCGGGGAACACGGGGAGCTGCAACGACTTCCCGCCCATCGACGCGATGCGCTCGATCTCGGCGACGGCCAGGTCCATGTCGTGGATCGGCACCTGATAGGTGACGACGAGGCGGCGGGGATCGGCGGACGCGAAGTCGTGCAGCGTGTCGTTGAACGCGCGCGTCGCGTCGGCCGCGCCCGTCTCGAGCAGGTAGAGGTAGCGATAGGCGCTCACCTCGCAGTAGAGAACCTCGATGTCGACACCATCGGTGTCCATGTCCCGCAGCCGCTCGTGCGGGTCGGCGTATCCCGGTCGCCCCCAGGATGCATGCTTGATCTCGGCGCCCGCCGCGTTGGCCTTCGCCGCGTTGCCCCCCAACATCTCGCGGAACGCCTGCACGAGGGCGGCGTCGTATTCGTCGTGGTACTTCGACGCCAGGTGTGCCTTCACGTCGTCGTGCTGCACGCTCACGTGCGAGTCGGACGAGATCACCCGTCGGAACGCCATGGACGACTCTCCTCTCCGAACCGACCTGATCGGCGCGGGCCCGAACCGCGTGCCCGTGCGGTTCGACTGACCGGAGGGTCAGGCGGCCTTCTCGAGGATGTGTACGCCGCAGGCCGATCCGAGGCCGATGACGTGCGCGAGTCCGACCTTGGCCCCCTCGATCTGGCG
Organism: uncultured Actinomycetes bacterium; assembly: GCA_963750045.1. GTDB lineage: Bacteria > Actinomycetota > Acidimicrobiia > IMCC26256 > DASPTH01 > DASUAS01. The sequence goes on from CAVVPD010000002.1 coordinate 245,232, forward strand.
GTCGCCCGCCTCGCCGCGGAGGTGGTGGCAGACCTCCCACACGTTGGCGATGCCGGTGGCTGCGATGGGGTGGCCCTTCGACTCGAGACCGCCCGAGACGTTGACCGGCGTCGTGCCGTCGCGCCACGTGGCACCCGATTCGAAGAACGACACCGCCTCGCCCGGTGCGCAGAGGCCCAGGTTGTCGTAGTGCACGAGCTCTGCGGTGGCGAAGCAGTCGTGCAGCTCGACGAGGTCGAGGTCTTCCGGGCCGACGCCGGCGGACTCGTAGGCCTGCTTCGCAGCGTTACGCGTGAGCGTGTTGACGTTGGGCAGGATCTGGCAGGCCTCTTCCCACGGGTCGGTCGTGAGCACGGAGGCCGCGACCTTGACCGCGCGGCGACGCTGGTCGGGGTCGAGGGTTGCGAGCTTCGCGCCCGACACCAAGACCGCGGCGGCGGCGCCGTCGCAGTTCGCGGAGCACATGGGCCGCGTGTTCGGGTACGCGATCATCACGTCACCCATGATCTGCTCGAGCGACATGCGCTTGGTGTACGCCGCGAGTGGGTTGAGCGTGGAGTGCGCGTGGTTCTTCTCGCTGATGCGCGCGAAGAGCTCGAACTGGGCGCCCTCGTAGGGGTGCTCGCTCAGGTACTCCATGCCGATCTGCGCGAACACGCCGGGCATCGTCTCGGTGCCGACCCGTCCGTCGATCGGGGCGACCGCGCCGTAGCGGCCCTTCGGCGAGTAGGTGGCGTCGTCACCCGCGCGGCTCCCGCCCGCGAGCAGGCCCGCACCGGCGAGCTTCTCCACGCCGACCGCGAGGCCCATGTCGCACTCGCCAGCCTTGATCGCCATGACGACGGTCCGGAGTGCGGTGGCGCCGGTCGCGCACGCGTTGGACACGTTGTACACGGGGATGCCCGTCTGGCCGATCTGCTTCTGGAGCGACTGGCCGACGCCGCCACCCATGAGGTTGCCGGCGGCCATGATGCCCATGTCCTTCATCGAGACGCCCGCGTCCTTGAGCGCCGCGAGCGAAGCCTGGGATGCCAGGTCGACCGTGTCTTCGTCCGGGTGCTTCCCGAACTTGGTCATGTTGATCCCGAGGATCCAAACGTCGTCTGTAGCCATGACTCGCTCCTGTCAGCCGAGGGCGCGCCGGACGCGCCGCGAACGTGAGATCAGCGGGGCTCGAAGCCGAAGCCGACGGCCTCGGTGCCTTCGCTGTCGGTACCCAATGAATACGTCGCCAACTTGACCTTCATTCCCAGGTGCACGTGTTCGGCGTCGGGCTCGACGTTGATCACGTTGGCGCGGACGCTCGTGCCGCCGCAGTCGACGACACCGGCCACGAACGGCACCGGGATCCCCGGTGCCGCCATCGACACGATGGTGAACGAATGCAACACGCCGTCCGTCTGGACCGGCACCGTCTTGAACGTCGTGCCGCTGCACGACGCACAAGCGTTGCGCCGGTCGAAATATCGGGCACCGCACTGGGTGCATTCCTGCGCTTCGAGGTGCGGGTCGTCACCCAGCACCAGGTACCCCACCAGCGGGATCGTTCCAGCCACCGAAAACTCCTCGTTCGTGCGTGTCCTGGCAGAGTATCCGTGATCGGCCCTCCGGGGCACAGGCGGGGCTCCCGGGCGCCTGATGCGAGTCGGGGTAGGGTCCCGGAGGGATGGTCATGGACGTCGACCGGTTGGTGAAGGACGCCATCGAACAGGTCGGCTCGGGAGACTTCGGTCCCGAGGCCGGCGCGATGCGTGACGCCCTGCAGGTCCTCGTGGACTCGGCCAACGAGGAGTCCGAGCTGAGCGACGAGGCCGAAGCCCTGTTCTCGGGGATGCTCGGGTCGCTCCTCGCCCGGCGCCTGCAGATCGAGCAGTGCTATGCGGAGCATCCCGAGATCGGTGAGCAGTCGATCGAGTCGGTGCTGTTCGGGCTCGGCCTGCCCCGCACCGGGTCGACTGCCCTGAGCTACCTCCTCGCGCAGGACGCCGACGTGCGGTCGTTGCGGCAATGGGAGGCGTCGCAACCCACTCCTCCCCCCGAGCTCGCGACGGAGGCCACCGACCCGCGGTTCCTCGCCGCGCAAGCCGCGATGAGCGGGCTGGGGAACCTTCCGCCGGAGATCAAGTCGATGCTGCCGTCGTCACCCGACGGCCCGGCCGAGTGCCTCGAGCTCATGAACCTCACGTTCCGCTGCTCGATGCTCGACTGCGTCGCACAGACCCCCTCGTACGGCCGCTGGATCCTCGACTGTGACTACGGGCCGACGTACCGCTACCACGAGCGCGTCGTGAAGCTGCTCCAGTGGCATCGCCCTCCATCCCGCTGGCGGCTCAAGTCACCCGCGCACATGCTCGGCATCGACGCCCTCGACGAGGTGTACCCGCAGTCCCGCTTCGTGATCACCCACCGCGACGTGACCAAGGTGATCCCGTCGGTTGCGAGCGTCGAGACCGCCGTCGTGCGCATGTACACGGGAAAGGCCGACCCCGAGTACTTCGGCGCTCACTGCGCGGAGACGTGGGACGTCGGGCTCCGACGGTTCATCGGCTTTCGCGACCGTGTCGGCGAGGAGCGCTTCTACGACATCGCGTTCGACGACCTGCAGACCGACCCCATCGGAACGGTGCGCGGACTGTACGAGTGGCTCGACGAGGACTTCACCCCCGCGGCGGTGAGCGCGATGGAAACGTGGTGGGCCCAGAACCAGAGCGAGCGCGAGCAGACCGGCGGTCACCACTACACCGCCGAGGACTTCGGCCTCGACACCGCCGAGCTGGGCCGACGGTTCGCGTACTACGGCGAGCGGTTCCCGATCGCGCAACCGCGGTAGCACCCCACGAGCCGACACGCTGTCTGCGCCCGGGCGGGCGCATCGTCGCAGAACCACAACACGAACATCGTCCGGTCGCGATGTCCCCGGGAACACTCTGGGAGACAGACGCAACCGAAAGGGCGTTCCGATGCGACACGACAGACAGACGACGACGATGACCCCGCGGTTCGGTTCGGGTCGTTCCCGGCCCACGACCCGGCCCGGTGCCCCGTCGCGACCGCACGCGTCACCGGCACCGGTGGTCGTGGAGACCGAGACCCGCTACCTCGATCTCGACGGCGACGGTGTCCTCGACGCGGTCGAGACCGTCGAGACGGTGGTACCCGTCGACAACCCCACGCAGGCCCCCCAGACCATCACGACGCTCTGGGCGGAGATCGGCGACGACGGCGCACCCCGTCGGGTGCTCACATCTTCGGTCGCGCCGTAGCGGCTCGGAAGCACGCATTGCCCGAATCGCCGTGGCCGGCGCCCCGACGTGACCAGCGCCGGCCCGGGGCCACACGATCCGATTCGAACGCAACGGCTGGATTCAGCTGCTCGACCACCGTGTGCTCCTCGAAGCCGTTCCCGAGGGGACGACCGTGCGACTCGACACCGCGCCCGGCCGTGACGCGATCTCGGGGGCTCCCTGTGCACCGTCTGGCCCGTCCCCGACGACGCCGACGAGATCTCACGACGCATGCTCGCGGCCACGAAGGGCGGCGAGACCCGCACGCTGCTACACCCGCCACTTCGGTCCCCCGCAACCCTGAGCGGCGGGCGCCAGTGCTCGGCCGATGCTCATGCCGCCCGGGTCGTGGGCTCGGCCGGCGCCCCGGCCAACGCGGCCCGGAGCACCTCCCGGACGCTCGGGGCATCGGACTCGGACACCCGGTTGGCGGCGAGCACGCCCTCGACCATGTCGGTGACGGCGTCCTCGAACGGGCGGCCCCGCAGCCGGACCGACACCACCGCGCCGCCGGGGTAGCGCCGGATGGTGCGGGTGGCCCCCGGGACCCGAGGCGGGCAGCGGAAGGCGGGAACCGCGAGGCCCGCCGCGTGGGTCGCCGCGCCGAGGCGCCGCGCGAAGTCGGCGAAGCGCATGGCTGGGAGCTCAGTGGGGAGGCCGTTCACGGTCACGAGCTTCGCACCGGGGTGTGACACTCATCCCATCCCCCGTTTCCGGGAAGATGGGTGGATGCGGGTGACGCGCGGGAGTCCTCATGACCGCGAGATCGTGAGGCTCGCGGTGCCGGCCCTCGGCGCGCTGGCGGCGGAACCCCTCTACCTCCTCGCGGACACTGCCATCGTCGGGCACCTCGGCACCCGGCCGCTCGCCGGTCTGGCGGTGGCCGGGTCGGTCCTCACCGCGGCGTTCACCGTGTTCAACTTCCTCGCCTACTCGACCACCGCCGCCGTCGCCCGCCACGTCGGCGCCGGGAACCGCCGGGACGCGGCCGAGACCGGCGTGGACGGCTGCTGGCTCGCCATCGGGCTCGGCATCACCCTCACCGTGCTCGGGCTCGTGCTCGCGCCCGTGATCACCGACGTCATGGGCGCGTCGGCGAACGTCGCGCCGTACGCGGTCACCTACCTGCGCATCAGCATCCTCGGCGCGCCGGCGCTGCTGCTCGCGCTCGCCGGTACCGGCTACCTGCGCGGGATGCAGGACACCCGCACCACGCTGGTGATCGCGGTCGCAGCCAACTCCGCCAACCTCCTCGTCGAGCTCCTCTTCGTGTACGCGCTCCACCTCGGCATCGCGGGGTCCGCATGGGGCACCGTGCTCGCGCAGTACGGCGCGGCGATCGCCTACCTCGCGATCGTCGGCCACACGGCGCGGACCGAGGGCGCCTCGGTCAGGCCGCACCCGGCGGGGATCCGAGCCAACGCTTCCGTCGGCAGCCGTCTCGTGGTGCGCACTGCCTCGCTCATCGTCGCGCTGCTCACTGCGACCGCGATCGCGTCGCGCATCAGCGACGATGCGGTGGCCGCTCACCAGATCTGCATGCAGATCTTCCTCTTCCTCGCGCTCTCACTCGACGCGTTGGCGATCGCGGGCCAGGCCATGGTGGGGCGCTTCCTCGGCGCCTCGAGCGGGTACGACGCGCGCGCCGTCGGGCGGCGGTTGCTCGAGCTGGGAGCCGTCGTCGGGGTGGGGTTCGGCCTTGCGGTGATGCTGCTGAGGCCGTGGCTGGCCGGGCTGTTCACCAACGATCCAGGGGTGCGTCACCTGGCGCTGGAGGTGCTGTGGATCGTGGCCGCACTCCAACCGCTCGCGGCGCTCGTGTTCGTGCTCGACGGGGTGCTGATCGGCGCGGGCGACGCGGGCTATCTCGCGCTCGCCATGCTCGTGGCGACCGTCGGGGTGTACCTGCCGGCGGCCCTGCTCGTCGCCGGGCTCGGCGGCGGGCTCGTCTGGCTGTGGGGTGCGCTGTCACTGTGGATGCTGGCCCGGTTCGTGGGCATGGCCGCCCGCTTCCGAACATCACGTTGGGCGGTCGCGGGCGCGGTGCGTCCCGCGTGACCGGTTTGCGTGGAACCCGCTGAGACGCTTTCCTGGACCGATGTCCGCGTCCGACCCCCCGCTGCACCTGGTCACGACCGGCGCGGCCGCGGCCGGGATGTCGGAGCGCGTCGCCGTCTCCGGGGTCGGCGACGGCGACCCCGACGAAGAGCCCCTGAGCGTCGACGCCTGGGGTCGCAGCGAGGCGGTGCGCGCGCTGGCCCGCGCCCTCTACGACCCGGTCTACCGCTACTGGTTGCGCACAGAATGGGAGGGCCTGGAGCACGTCCCGCTCGAGGGCGGCGCGCTGCTCGTGGCCAACCACGGTGGCGCCATCCCCTCGGACGCGCCGGTCGTGATGCACGGCATCGAACGGGAGCTGCTCCGTCCGGTCTACGGCCTGGGCGAGAACCTGTTCCGTTCGCTGCCGGTGTTCGGCACCCTGTGGTCGCGCGCCGGAGGCGTGCCCGCCCATCCCGACAACGCGTACCGGTTGCTCCACGACGACGGGCAACTCGTGCTCGTCTTCCCTGAGGGCACCAAGGCGACCGGCAAGCTGGTGCGTGACCGCTACCAGCTGCACCGCTTCGGGCGCGGCGGCTTCGTGGAGATCGCCATGCGAGCGGGCGTGCCCGTGGTCCCGATGGCGATCATGGGCAACGAGGAAGCCATGCCGATCCTGTGGAAGAGTCGACGCCTCGCGAAGCTGCTCGGGCTCCCCTACTTCCCCATCACCGCGAACCAGTTCGTGTACGGCCCGGTCCTCGGCTACGTGGTGCCGCTCCCCGCCAAGTTCCGCATTCGCGTCCTCCCGCCGGTGACCTTCGACGTGCCACCCGGTCAGGCGCGCTACAACCGCGGCGTCGTGATGGAAGAGGCGGAGCGCATCCGGGCGCTCATCCAGACCGAGGTCGACGACATGCTGCGCGAGCGCCACAGCGTGTGGCTCGGCTGAGGCGACCGTTGCGCGTCCTGGTCACCGGGCTCGGCACCTTCTGGGGGAGCCGGATCGCGCAGCTGCTCGAAGCGCGCCCCGAGGTCGAGGTGGTCGTCGGGGTCGACACGCGCGAGCCGCGCCTGCCGCTCGAGCGCACGGAGTTCGTCAAGGCCGACGCGTCCTATCGCATCCTCCAACGTCTGGTGCGCGCGACCCAGGTCGACACCGTGCTGCACACCCACCTCGAGTTCGACTCCACGCGGATCACCAGCCGGCAACTCCACGAGTTCAACGTGATCGGCACGATGAACCTGCTCGCGGCCGCGGCGGCCGAGGGCAGCGCGGTGCGGAAGGTCGTCCTCAAGACCTCGACGCTCGTCTACGGCTCGAACTTCGACGACCCGTACTTCTTCCGCGAATCGACCCGCCGCACGCACCCGCCGAAGACGCCGATGGAGCGGTCGCTCGTCGAGATCGACGGACTCGTGCGAGACTTCACCGACGACAACCCCGACGTATCGGTCACGTCGTTGCGCTTCGCCAACGTGTTGGGCGACGACCTCACGACCGTGTTCTCCCGGATGCTGCGCTTGCCGGTCGTGCCCGAGGTGTTCGGGTTCGATCCCCGGTTGCAGTTCGTCCACGAGGACGACGTGACCGGCGCACTCCAGCACGCTGCCGTCAACGACGTGTCCGGCACGTTCAACGTCGCCGGGCCCGGCATCGTCACCTGGAGCGAGGCGTGCCGCGTCGTCGGGCGCCGCCGCATCGCCATGCCCCCGCTGATGACGGGCGCGGCCGCGGTCCCGATGCGGCTGCTGCGCGTGATCGACATCCCGCCCGAGGTGCTCAGCCTCCTCCGCTACGGCCGCGGGGTCGACACCACCGCCTTCGTCGACGCCGGCTTCGAGTACCGATACACCACGCCGGCGACCGTCGAGGCGTTCGCGAGCGCACGCCGGCTCGAGCGAGTGGTCGGCGTGCCACCCGCGTACGAATACGAGCGCGACGTGGAGCACTTCTTCCGCAACTCGCGAGCAGTGGTGCGGCCCGACGCCTGAGCGTTCAGGTGAAGAAGCGCTGCTCGAACTCGGCGCGACGCTCGTCCCACTCTTCGCGGGTGATCGCGTAGCGGACGTGGTCTTCCCAGACGCCCTGGATCTGGAGGAAGCGGACGGCCGTCCCCTCGTCTCGCAGCCCGAGCTTGGCCACGACCCGGTGGCTCTTGGAGTTGCGGGGCACGATCGCCGCCTCCATCCGGTGCAGGCCCAGCTCCTCGAATCCGTAGCGGAGCACGACGGCGACGGCATCGGGCGTGTAGCCCATCCCGGCGTGCTTCTCGTCGATCCAGTAGCCGATGAAGCACGACTGGAACGGTCCGCGCAGGAGGCTCCCGAGGCTCACCTCACCGATGAGCGTGCCGTCACGCAGGAACGTGCCGAACCCGTAGGCCGTGTCGAACTGACGCTGGCGCTCCCACGCGCCGCATCGGGCACGGAAGGCGTCGCGGTCGATGATCGGGTCCCGGGTCCCGAGCTCCGGGAGCGGCTCCCAGGGCTCGAGCCAGTCACGGCTGCGGATGCGGATCTCGCGCCACGCATCGTGATCACGCGCCTCGAGCGGGCGCAGCATCACACGCGGACCCACGAGCGACGTGTCACGGCGTCCTCTCATCGGGCGAAGGATATTCATTAGCCTGACCCGATGCCCACGAACCCGCCTCCCCCGGTGACGGCCGTCGACGACGACCGCCTGGTGTGGCTCGATCTCGAGATGACCGGCCTCGACGTGACCCGCCACGTGATCGTCGAGGTCGCCGCGCTCGTCACCGACGGCCAGCTCGAGCCGCTCGACGAAGGGATCGACGTGATCGTCCACCAGCCACCTGCCGCACTTGCGGAGATGGACGACTTCGTGCGGAAGATGCACACCCGCTCGGGCCTGGTCGGGGAGATCGAGGCGTCCACGGTGCCGCTGGCCGAAGCAGGCAGGCGGGCACTCGAGTACATCCGTCGCCACGTGCCCGAAGCCGGCGTGGCGCCCATGTGCGGCAACTCGATCGGCGTCGACCGGCGCTTCCTCGACCACCAGCTCCCCGAGCTGGATCAGTTCCTGCACTATCGGAGCATCGACGTGTCGAGCTTCAAGGAGCTGTGCCGGCGGTGGTACCCCGCGGTCTACAAGCAGCGCCCCCACAAGGCGGAGACGCATCGCGCGCTGGCCGACGTACGCGAGTCGATTGCCGAGCTGCGCTACTACCGCGAGCACATGTTGCGGCCCGCCGCCGATCCGGCGCCGGAGCCGAGCTGACGCCGCGTTCCGGCGCGGCGACTCAGACCCACAGGGAGCGGGCTCCCGGGATCTACGCCATCACGGACGCGTCACCCGGCCCCAGTCTCCGACACCTGCCGCTTGACTCCCTATCAGCGATAGGCAATACTCCTATCATCGATAGGGAGAGTGGTGCGTGACGAGAACCGTTGCCCAGCGTCGTGAGGCTCGGATCGGCGAGATCGTCGCCTGCGCCTGGAAGCTCGCACGGGAGCACGGCATCGCCGGGGTGTCGCTCCACGCACTGGCGCGTGAGGTGGGAATTCGCCAGCCGTCGTTGTACGAATACTTCGATTCGAAGCACGATCTCTACGACGCGATGTTCTCCGACGGCAACCGGCAGCTCCTCGAGCGCCTCGACGCCGTCGAGCTGCCAGAGGACTCCCGGGCGGCGCTCAAGAAGGTCCTCCGCGCGTTCATCGACTTCGCGCTCGAAGATCCGGCTCGCTGCGAGCTGCTCTTCGAGCGCCACGTCCCCGGCTTCACACCCACACCCGCGTCCTACGCCCTCGCCGACGAGGCGCTCGGCCGAGTCGTCACGGTGATGGGCGACGCCGGCGTGACCGACCAAGGCGACATCGACTGCCTCGTCGCCGTGACCGCCGGCCTCATGGAAGCCCAGTTGGCCAACGACCCAGGTGGCGACCGCTGGGTCCGTCATCTCGACCGGATGATCGATCTGCATCTCGACGATGCCCACCAAAGGAGCCCCCGATGATCCAGGATCTCGATCACGACAGTGTGAGCCTGCACATGCGGGCACACCCCGACGGTATCTACGGCCTCGTCGCGGACGTGACCCGCACGCCCGAGTTCAGCCCTGAGATCGTCGAGTGCCGGTGGCTCGACGGCGCGACCGGGCCCGCCGTCGGAGCCCGCTTCAAGGGACGCAACAAGATGCCGAACCGGCCTGCGTTCAGCAACAAGCCAGTGGTGACCATCGTTGACCCCGGCCGCGCCTTCGCCTTCTCCCGCACCGAGCCGTTCGGCGGTACGGTCGAGTGGCGGTACGACTTCGCGCCGGACGGCGACGGCACCATCGTGACGGAGTCGTACACGGTCACCAAGCCGGTCTCTCGGATCGGCTGGTTCATCATCGGAACGCTGTTCGCGCGCAAGGACCGCCGAACCGACCTGCATCGCGGTATGGAGCAGACGCTGGAGCGTCTCCGCCGAGTCGCCGAGCGCGAGAGCACACCCACGGCGTAGACCACGGCACACCGCCGAGGCCGCCGCCCGGCTGATCGTCGACGAAAGGCGCCCAGATCGACGGCTCTTGGCGCGCTCACCTCGTCGACCGGGCTTCTGTGCGTTCCAGGGCGATCGAGCGAGAGCACGCTGGGGTGTGCGTGCGAGAACCCTCCCGAGCGCGCCATGCGGTTGGAGGGCTGTCTAGCGGGGTTCAGGTCGTTGGTGTTCAGCTCGTTGCGCTTCATAACGATCTCGGCTGACGGATTCGGCGCGCCGACGCTCGATGTAATCGATGAGTGCGTGGACGAGCAGTGCAAACAGTGCGTACATGACGATCGCGAAGAGGAGCGACACGTCGAGCACCGAGTCGCCGTTGACGTGTGAGGGGAAGATGCCACGGAAGGGTGCAGTGACGCGGCTGGCGCTGCGATAGACCCACTGAGCGAAGCCGCTGCTCGGATTGGCCCCGAACAGTTGGAGCACGAAGGCGAGCGTCGCGATCACGATGGCGACGAGCGCGAACGCGTAGACGAACCAGACGATCGCTCGGCCGACACCCCACGCGACCGTGCGGCCGCTGCTCTTGGTCGGCGGCGGCTCGTATGAGCTTGGGGACCGCTCGGGGTCGTACGCAGCCACGGATGCCCTCCCCTCCGGAGGCGACGCCCTCTCGCGAACACGGACTTCCGAACCGGAGCACCACGCCTCTGCGGTGAGACCCTACGCGCTGATTCGATCACTCGCTGGCACCTAGAGGTCCGTCACGTGCCACCGCGGCCGGGACCGAGTCCACGACGGCGCGACCCATCGGGTCCATCGACCTGAGATCGTTCCCATGGCGGTGGCGAAAAGAGGCGGATGACGACCGATGTCGCTCCGACAGTTGCCGTGCCACGCCGCACGAACGCCTCGGGCGTGATCACGTAGCCGACGATCGGGGACGGTCACAGATCGGAGAGGAGCGCTTGGACGACAAGGCGTCCGTCAGCGGATAGCGGGATTCCACTGCTCTCCGTGACGGCGGCGAGGGGAAGGGGCCCGTAGATGTGGGGGAACATCTCCTCGCCTCCGTTCGGGTTCTCTACCCGGATCTCCGCTTGCACCCGGGAGGGATCGATCGTCAGCAGCACGACGTCTTCCCGACCGTGGAACATGGCATCTGCGACTGCCTGCACCTGGTTCGCGAACGAGCAATGTATGAAGCCCTCGTCTTCGAGCGACTTCCCGAGCGTCGAACGACGGTAGGCGGCGCGCTCTTTCGTCGTCTCGTACCACTCATCGCGGAGTGCCAAGTGGTAGATGCGGTCAGGATGATCGGCACGTCGCGACACGGTAAGAGCTTGGCCTGTTGGAGGGAGCGCCGCTACCCGGCGATGCGGGGACAGCCCCTTCCGAAATCCCTCGCCGGTTCCTGATTGCGCTGCGTACCGTTGCCGCCAAGCGCGGCTCGCGAAAGGATGAGAGCGAATGCCTGTTCCGAAGCGGATCGGAATCACGGTGGATTGTCCGGACGCGGCACAGCTCGCCGCGTTCTGGGAACGCTGCCTCGGTTACACGCGCCGACCGGGCACGGCTGGGGGGCCGTACGTGACGCTCGAGAGAGGAGACGGGAGCCCGGACGGACCGCCGCTCCTGACCTTTCAGACCGTTCCGGAACCGAAGACGTCCAAGGCTCGAATTCACCTCGACCTCTTCGTGGAACAGGCGCAGCCCCTCGTCGACGAAATGCGGGCCGCCGGCGCCTCGTTCGTGTCCCGCGCGGAAGCAGGCGACTGGACGACGCGCGTGTTACAGGACCCAGCCGGGAATGAGTTCTGCGTCATCGGACCCGACTGATCGAGAAGCGGTTCTGAACTGCTGAGATCCAACGGCTGCAGACAAATGCTCGGGACGTACGGCTGCCCCGAAGTGCCGATGAGGGACGTCGCTCTGGTCGGCTGACCCACAACAGCTAGGCGAGCAGCTCGCGCAGGGCGCCGAGGAGCGTGGTCACCGAGCGCTCGCGCGCCGAGTGCCCCATCAGCCCGATGCGCCACGCCTGGCCGGCGAAGCGGCCGAGTCCGCCACCGACCTCGATGCCGAACGTGTCGAGGAGCGCCTTGCGCAACGTGGCGTCGTCGGCGCCGTCGGGCAACCATGCCGTCGTGAGCTCGGGGAGCCGGTACCCGTCGGGCACCACGAGACGGAAGCCGAGGTCGGGCAGCGCCTGCTGGAGTCGCATGCCGGCCGCCCGGTGACGGGCCCAGGCCGCGTCGAGCCCCTCCTCGAGCAACGCGCCGAGCGCGGCGTGCAGGGCGAACACCATCGCCACCGGCGCGGTGTGGTGGTAGACGCGGCTGGCGCCGTCGACGTAGTTCGCGATGAGCGAGATGTCGAGGTACCAGGACTGGGGCGGGAGCGCTCGCGTACGCACGCGGTTGACCGCTCGTTCGGAGAACGTGACCGGCGACAGCCCGGGGGGCACGCCGAGGCACTTCTGCGTGCCCGAGTAGCTCGCGTCGACGCCCCACGCGTCGATCTCGACCGGGATCCCGCCCAGCGAGGTGACGGTGTCGACGACGAGGAGGGTTTCGGTCTCGCGCAACGCCGCGAGCGGCGCGATCTCGTTCTCGACGCCGGTGGAGGTCTCCGCGTGCACCACCGCGACGACGCGCGCTTCCGGACGAGCGCGCTGCGCGTCGAGGAGCCGTTGCGGCTCGAGCGGGAGTCCCCATTCCTCTTCGATGCGCACGACGTCGGCACCGCAGCGGCGGGCCACCTCACACATGCGGTCACCGAACACGCCGTTGGCGCCGATGATCGCGGTGTCCCCGGCTTCGAGGAGGTTGACGAAGCACGCCTCCATCCCCGCCGAGCCGGTACCGCTGACCGGGAAGGTCAGCTCGTTCGTGGTGCCGAAGACCGTGCGCAGCCGCGCCATCGTCTCGTCCATGATGGCCAGGAACTCCGGGTCCATGTGCCCGACCATCGGCCGACCGAGCGCGGCGACGGCTTCCGGGTAGGGGTTCGACGGTCCGGGGCCGAGCAGCAGTCGATCGGTGATGGGCATCCGCGGAGCCTACGTCGCGGGCTCGGCGCGGCCCCGTTCCTAGACGCGCGCGAACACCGGGAACCAGTGCTGCAACAACTGGTTCACCTCGACGACGACGTCGTCACCGACCGTCAGGCCGCGAGCGATCTCTGCGGCAGCCCGCGCCACGGGGGTGACATCGACATCGGGCAGGTCGACGCCGCGCTCCTCGGCGACCCGCTGCACCGTCTGCGCGGCGTCCCACGCCGCTTGCGCCGCGTGACGGGTGCGGTGCGAGTGGCGCAGCGCGCGGTCGATCGCGATCGTCGCGCGCCAAGCGTCGACCTCGTCGCCTGCAGTGTCGTCGGCGAGCGAACGCGCGACGCGATGGATGTCGTCCACCGACAGACGCCGGAGGGCGGCGTGGAACTCGGTCAAGGTCATGACGCCCATTCTCGGCACAGAGTTGTGTCGAGGTGGGGGATTTACGGGTTCGGGACGCGCAATTCCCCGTGAACTGCGTGTTTCCTCGGGTGCCGCCTCAGACCTGGCTCCGGACGAGACCGTCGAGGATGTCCGATTCCGACACCAACATGTCGTCGAAGCCGAGCACCCGGAAGATCCCCACCAGCACCGCCGCACCACCGACGATCACGTCGACCCGGCCGGCTTCGAGCCCGGGATTGTGGGCCCGCTGTTCGGCCGACTCGGTGGCGAGCGTGCGGAACACGTCTTCGGCGGCCTCCTTCGTGAGCCGGAAGTGGTGGATCCGCTCGGGGTCGTACCCGGGGAGACCCTGCTCCACCGCGGCGACGGTGGTGACCGTGCCCGCCAACCCCACGAGCGTCACCGCGTCGAGCGCGCTCGGGATCACCCGAGGCACTTCGGCGACGAGGTCGCGCACCACGGCCACCGCGTTCGACAACTCCTCGGGCGCAGGAGGATCGGAGTGGATGAACTGCTCGGTGATGCGCACACATCCCATGTCGAGCGACACGAGCCCGACGGGTGCGTCGGTGCCGAGCACGAATTCGGTGGAGCCGCCACCGATGTCGACGACGAGGTAGGGCGCTGGGGCCTCGAGATCGGCGGTCGCGCCGAGGAACGACAGTGCGGCCTCCTCCTCGCCCGAGAGCAACTCGGGGGTGACACCGAGCGCGTCGTGCGCGGCGATGAAGAAGACCTCGCGGTTCGTGGCGTCGCGCGCCGCGCTGGTGGCAGTGGCACGCACTTCGGTCACGCCGTGCTCGGCGAGCGCGTCGCGGTATTCACGGAGCACGGTCACGGTCCGCTCGATGGCTTCGGGCGCGAGCGCACGCGTGCGGTCGACACCTTGCCCGAGCCGGGTGATGCGCATGCGCCGGTCGAGCGGCACGACCTTCGCGTCGCGCGGGGACGCGCCGTCGACCTCGGCGACGAGCAGGCGCACGGAGTTGGTCCCGATGTCGACCGCCGCCACCCGGCTCACGCCCGCTCCCGTCGAAGCTGTGTCGTCGCTGCGACTCCCGCACGGCGGAGGGACGCCTGTTCGAGTTGGTCGTGGGTCCAGCGGCCGACGGGGTCGTCGCCACCCGCGAGGAAGTACGCATAGTGGGCGTGGAGGCATTTGACGCCGGCCCGGGTGCCACCGACGCCGCCCGACGGGCGGGGCCCGAGGCGATCGGCGGGGATCAAGGCGTCACGCTCGGCGGCGTAGCGCTCGTGCGCGACCTCCAGCGCCGCGGAATCGACCGCCGCCTGGCCCCGGCGCACGCCGCCGGCCGCCTCGAGGCGGGAGACCGCGACGCCGAGCGCAGCGTCGACCAGCCAGTAGCGGGTGGGCATGGGCGTGCCGTCACGGGTGAACGGCGCATTGCGCACCACGGCAGGACCGCCAGCTGCGTTGCGCACCACGACCTCGAACTCGGCTTGTGGCTCGCGCCCGAGCAGCGCGGCGAGCGCGGCGACATCGTCGGGAGCGGCCATGGCCACATTCTACGAGGCGACCGCTACGGAGCCGGCTGGGTGGTCGAGGCCTCCGGGGGAAGCGTCGACGTGGTGGGCGCGGGCAGGATCACGAACGCCCGCTCCCCCGGCTTCACCAGGCCGTACTTCTCGCGCGCGAGCTTCTCGATCTCGGAGTCGGTGCGGAGCTTCTTCGTCTCGCGTGCCATCCGCCGCGTTCTCGGACTGCAGGAGCTCCAACTGCGCCTGCGCCTTGCCGGTCGCGGCGCGTTGGTCGAGGAAGGTGCGCGTCGGATACACGAACGCGAACAGCAGACCGACGAGCACGACGAGGAAGAGCGCGGCGCGCATCGACGGCATCCGCCCCGCGCGCGGTTCCTTCGTGGCCTCCCGCGCCGGTACGTTCGGCTTCGCCCTCGGCGCGGGTTTGGCCCGTGCCGCCTTCCGGCGACGCGGCCCCTCAGGCACCGTGGCCACCGGCCGGCAACGCGGCGCGCCCGAGGTACACGGCGACCGGGCCCAGCTCCTCCTCGATGCGGAGCAACTGGTTGTACTTGGCGACCCGGTCGCTGCGCGCCGGCGCGCCCGCCTTGATCTGGCCGCAGTTCGTGGCCACGGCGAGATCGGCGATGGTGGAGTCCTCGGTCTCGCCCGAGCGGTGCGAGATCATCGCGGTGTACCCGTGGCGTTCTGCGACCAGCATCGTGTCGAGCGTCTCCGAGAGCGTGCCGATCTGGTTGACCTTCACCAGGATCGAGTTCGCGACGTCGAGCTCGATCCCGCGCTCGAGCCGCTCGACGTCGGTCACGAACAGGTCGTCGCCGACGAGCTGCACGCGGGAGCCGAGCCGTTCCGACATGGCGATCCAGCCGTCCCAGTCGTCCTCCGACATCCCGTCCTCGACCGAGACGATCGGATAGCGGTCACAGAGCTGCACCAGACGGTCGGCCCACTCGGTCGGCGAGTACTCGGCACCCTCGCCGGCGAGCACGTAGCGGCCGTCGTGGAACAGCTCGGTGGACGCGACGTCGAGCGCCAGCGCGATCTCTTCGCCGGGCGAGTAGCCGGCGGCTTCGATGGCCGCGAGCAGCAGCGTGAGGGCTTCCTCGTTCGACGGCAGGCTCGGCGCGAAACCACCTTCGTCGCCGAGCGCGGTCGCGAGACCGCGGTCCTTGAGGAGTCCCTTGAGCGCGTGGTACGTCTCGACCCCCCACCGCAGGGCTTCGGCGAAGCTCGCGGCACCGACGGGTGCGAGCATGAACTCCTGCACGTCGACGTTGGAGTCGGCGTGCGCCCCTCCGTTGAGGACGTTCATGAACGGGACCGGCAGCACGTGCGCGTTCGCGCCACCCACGTAGCGGTAGAGCGGGAGCTCCGCCTCGTCGGCCGCGGCCTTCGCGGCGGCGAGCGACACTCCGAGGATCGCGTTGGCGCCGAGGCGCGACTTGCCGTCGGTACCGTCGAGCGAGATCAGCTCGTCGTCGAGGAGCCGCTGGTCGGCAGCATCGATGCCGACGATGGCGTCGGCGATCTCCGTGTTCACGTGTTCGACCGCGCGACGCACGCCCTTGCCGCCGTAGCGCTCGCCACCGTCGCGCAGCTCGTGGGCTTCGTGCGCGCCGGTGCTCGCCCCGCTCGGGACGATGGCCCGGCCCTGCGCACCGGACAGCAGCTCGACGTCGACCTCGACGGTAGGGTTTCCCCGGGAGTCGAGGACCTCGCGGCCCAGGATCTCCACGATCGTGCTCATTTGCGCGAATCCTTCGGTAACTACTGGGGCTGATGTGACCAGTGAGCCTACGAGACGGAGCGGAGGTGTGGGCGGAGCCCGGGACGCCGAAGCCGAGTCGACCGTCAGCAGGCCCTTCAACCCCTTCGAGCCGGGCTTCACCGACGACCCCTACCCCCAGTACGCCGAGCTCTGCGCCACCGACCCGGTGCAGCACACCCCTCTCGGCCTGTGGGCGCTGTTCCGCTACGACGACGCGGTCCGGCTGCTGCGCGACCCGCGCCTCAGCGTCGAGGACGAGAGCGTCGTCGGGACGAATCCGAGGGCCGAGCTGCGGGAACAGATCCTCGGCAGCCGCCAGGAACGAGGCACCCACCAGATCCTGAACCTGGACCCCCCGGATCACACCCGGCTCCGCGGTCTGGTGCAGAAGGTCTTCACGCCCCGAGTCGTCGAACAGCTCGCGCCACGGGTGCAGACGCTCGTCGACGAGGCCCTCGACGCGGTCGTTGCGCGCGGCGGCGAGATGGACGTGATCGCCGATCTCGCCTTCCCGCTGCCGTTCCGGGTGATCTCGGAGATGCTCGGCATGCCTGGCACCGATCAGGACCAGCTGCGCGACTGGGCGCACACCCTCACCCTGGGCCTCGAGCCGTTGCTGGCGATCCAGCACATGGACGAGATCCTCGTGGCCTCGGACCACCTCAACGAGCACGTGCTCGACGCGATCGAGTGGAAGCGCGCCAATCCGGCCGACGACCTCCTCTCCGCACTCATCGCCGCGGAGCACGACGGCGATCGTCTCTCCCCCGCCGAGCTGCTCGACCAGGTCATCCTGCTCTACATCGCCGGCCACGAGACGACCGTGAACCTGATCGGGAACGGCACGCTCGCGCTGCTGCGCAACCGGGCACAGCTCGAACGGTGGCGCGACGATCCGTCACTCGACGCCAACGCCGTCGACGAGCTGCTGCGCTACGACTGCCCGGTGCAGTTCTCGCGGCGAGTCACGACCACCGCGCTCGAGATCGGTGACCACACGATCGGGGCAGGGGTCTTCGTGCTCACGTGCCTGGCGTCGGCGAACCGCGACCCCGCCAAGTGGGGCGACGACGCTCCGGCGCTCGACATCGGGCGCGCCGGGGCCGCCCAGCACCTCGCGTTCGGCTCGGGGATCCACCATTGCCTCGGCGCCGCCCTGGCCCGGCTCGAGGGGCGCGTGGCGATGGGCACGCTCATCCGGCGTTTCCCGCAGCTGGAGCTGGTCACCGACCGGCCCGCCTGGAACGGTCGGCTCGTGCTGCGCGGTCTCGACGCCCTCCCGGTCGTCGTCGGCGGCTGATCGGCCGGAATAGTTGTGTGAGCAACTATGTTGTGACGGGGTGACCAGTCAGTCCCGACCCGGGAGGCCGCCATGCCGGCAGTGACCGTCGACAACCCGCTCGTGCTCCCGCGCATCCCGCGTCCCGACCCTGCGACCGCCAGGGCGCGGGCGGCGCTGCGCACGGTCGCCGCGCACCACGCCGTCGAGGGCGCAGGCTTCGAGGTGTGGCGCCCCTTCCCGGGCGGACTCGACCTCCACGAGACCGACCCCTTCCTCCTCCTCGACCAGCTCGGCCCGGTCGAGTACGGGCCCGACGAGGCGGTCGGTGCGCCCTGGCACCCGCATCGTGGCTTCGAGACCGTCACCTACGTGCTCGACGGCGAGATCGCGCACCACGACTCCAACGGTGGGGGCGGCGTCATCGGCGAGGGCGACACGCAGTGGATGACCGCCGGCGGCGGGATCCTGCACGACGAGGTGCCCAGCGAGCGAGCGCTACGCGAGGGTGGGCCATCGCACGGCATCCAGCTCTGGGTGAACCTTCCGTCGTCCTTGAAGTTCACGCCGCCGCGCTACCAGGCCATCACCGGCGACCGCCTCGTGCTCCTGACGTCCGACGACGGTGGCGCACTCGTGCGTCTCATCGCCGGCGACCTCGCCGGTCATCCGGGCCCGGGCGACACCCACACCCCTATCACGTACGCGCACGCGACCGTCACGCCGGGCGCGCAGCTCAGCGTCCCGTGGAACCCCGGCTTCACCGCGATGGCCTACGTGCTGCTCGGTCAGGGCTACGCCGGCGAGGAGGGTCGCCCCGTCTCGGACCACCAGCTCGTGACGTTCGGCCCGGGTGACGCGCTCACCCTGCGCGCCGCCGACCGTCAGGAGGGACCGTCGGACACGCTCGAGGTCCTGCTCCTCGGCGGGATGCCCATCCGCGAGCCCATCGCGCACTACGGGCCGTTCGTGATGAACACCCGGGAGGAGATCGTCCAGGCTGTCGACGACTTCAATGCCGGCCGCATGGGCACCGTCCCCGCCGTCGACCTCGGCTGATCCTCCCGAGCATGCGGCGATCGGGGGGCTTCTGCGACACCGGATCGACACATGTTCGTCAGGCGGGGATGGCTTCGAGCCACAGCGCGGCGACGCCGGCAGGGTCGAGGGCGGCCAGGTCGAGGTCGCGCGACTGGGCGAGCCGCTCCATGGCCTCGAAGCGGCGACGGTAGGTCGCCGCCCAGCCGCGGAGTGCGGACTCGGCGTCGACGCCGCCCGCGCCGGCGACCACCACCGCGGCGGCGAGCACCTGGGCGAGATCGGCTTCGAGATCGTCGCCCCCGGCGCGCAGCCGGGCGACCGCGACGTCGATGCGATCGAGCGCCTCGACGAGATCGCCCGGGTCCAACCCGACCGACGCCGCCTTGCGGAACAGCTTGTGCGTGTAGAGGAGTGACGGCAGCCCGGGCGTGATGCCCTCCACGATCGACGCCGTGCCCTTCTCCCCCTTCTTGATCTGCTCCCAGTTGCGCATCACGTCGGCCGTCTCGTCGGCCACCACGTCGCCGAACACGTGCGGATGACGGCGCACGAGCTTGTCGTGGATGCCGCGCGCGACGTCGGCCATGCCGAAGGCGCCCGACTCCTGTGCGATGAGCGCGTGGAACACGACCTGGTAGAGCAGGTCGCCGAGCTCGTCCTCCAGGGCGGCGTAGGCCACCGGATCGATCGGTCCCTCGGTGGGCAACGCCTCGACCGCCTCCACCACCTCGTAGGACTCCTCGAGCAGGTAGCGGGTGAGCGAGTGGTGGTCCTGCTCGGCATCCCAGGGGCAACCGCCGGGGTCCCGCAGCCGCTTGGCCAGCTGGAACAGCCGGACCATCTCGCGCGCCGCGCTCGCGGCACCGGCCTCGACGAACACCGAGGTGAGGTGGTCGGGCGCGATCCCACCCCGGTCCAGCTCCTCCAATGCGACGGTGACGACCTGCTCGTCGGCGAGCCCGAGGCGTTGCACGACCGTGACCGCGGTCGACGGGTCGAGGTGCTCGAGCAGCGCGAGCTTCACGTCGGAGAGCACCAACGCGCTGTCGCACTGGGCGATCAGCAGCGGCCCCGCCAACTCGACGAGATCGATGAGGCGGCCGTCGACGACGCGAGCATCACCTTCCATCGGGTCGATCCCGAGGCGGACCCACGCGAGGTCGGCGAACGAGAGGCCGGCCACGACGGTGAGCGAGACCTCGCCGCGCACCTCGGCCTCCCGCAACAGCGCCACGGTGCGTTCGGCAACCACCGGGTTGCCCGGCACCGCGTACACGACCTCGCCGTGTTCGGTCGCCGACGCGACCAGCGAGCGGGCGATCTCGGCGTACGCGTGCTCGAGGTCCGGCGCGGCGTCGTACACCGCGTCGAACGACGCGAACGCGACGCCCTCGACCGCGAGATCGTCGACCGCGGGGTGCCGCCGCGTCCGCACGAAACGGACGGACGACCCGTCGATCGCGGCGCGCGCCACCGGGAGCACGTGGTCGCCCCCGGCCGGTCCGAGGCCCACGACGACGACCCGGCCCGGCATCGCCATGGCCCTTACCCGCCGGTGGCGCTGCTGCTCGCGCAGCCGGTCGGTGGGCACACACCCCGACGCGGGTTCCAGAAGCCGTAGCGCGGGTCGACGCTGATGTCGCTTCTCTTCGCGGCCGCGGAGATGAACGACCCGAGATCACTGCTCGAGACGTCGAGCGCCGCGAGGTACACGTTGTAGTCGGTGAGGGCGTCGCGCAGGCTGGTGGGCGCACCCTTGACCTGTTGTTCGATCTGCTTGCGGGCTTTCGCCCGCGCCGCGTCGGTGACGACGACCTTGCGGCGCGCTGCTTCCTGGTGCAACAACTCGCCCTCGATCCGCTGGGACAGCCAATTGGCTGCGAGCACGGAAGTGATCGAGCCGTCGGTGTTGCTCAACGTGCCGCCCTGCTGCTCGATGTTGGCCTTGATCGCGGGACTTCCGGCGATCCAGGAGAGCTCCTGGTCGATCGTGGTCTGCGAGACCTCGGTGCCGTTCACCCGGTAGGCCACCGGGCTGAAGCCGACTCCCGCGGCCACCCCGGCGGCGATCGCCCCGGCGACGGCGAGCACCGCGACGACGGCGACGAGGATCATGGGAAGACGGCGCTTCATGGCGCTGCGGAGGCTAGCGCGGGCTCCGCCGGGGCCGGGAGCAACTCCTGGAGGAGTTCGACCAGCGTCGTGGCCACCTCGGCCGCCTTCGCCGCCACCGGCACCACCAGCTCGCCGTCTCCACCCGGCACGGTCTTCGCGACCGACTTCGGGGCGAGCCGGCGCAGCCGCACCTTCTGCGACTCCTTCAGGGAGAGCCCGACGATCCGTGCCGTCCCCCGCTGCACGGTGATGCTGCGGATCCCGAGGCGCACGCACTCCACCCGGAGCCGGGCGACGTCGAGCAGCGCGATGGCAGGGCTCGGCGGCGGACCGTAGCGGTCCTCCCACTCGTCCCGGAGGTCGTCGACGTCCGCCTCCGTCGTGACGTTGGCCAGGCGCCGGTACGCCTCCATGCGCACGTCGTCACGGGCGACGTACTCGCGGGGGAGGTTCGCGTCGACCGGCACGTCGATGGTGATGTCGACCGGCTCGGGCACGGGCTCGCCCTTCAGCTCGCCGACCGCCTCGGTGACCATCTGGCAGTAGAGGTCGAAACCGACGGCGGCGATGTGGCCGGACTGCGCGGCGCCGAGCAGGTTGCCCGCGCCCCGGATCTCGAGGTCGCGCATCGCGATCTTGAACCCGGAGCCGAGCTCGGTGAACTCGCCGATGGTCTTGAGGCGCTCGTAGGCCTCCTCGGTGAGCACCCGGTCGGCGGGGTGCAGAAGGTAGGCGTAGGCGCGCTGACCCCGTCGGCCGACCCGCCCGCGCAGCTGGTAGAGCTGCGCGAGGCCGAGCAGGTCGGAGCGGTCCACGACCAACGTGTTCACCGTGGGCATGTCGATGCCGCTCTCGACGATCGTGGTGCACACCAGCACGTCGAACTCGCGCTCCCAGAAGTCGAGCACGACGCGTTCGAGCCGGCCCTCGTCCATCTGACCGTGTGCGACGGCGACGCGCGCCTCCGGCACCAACGCTCGCACGTTCTCGGCGACGAGCTCGATGTCGCGCACGCGGTTGTGCACGTAGAAGACCTGACCCTCGCGCAGGAGCTCACGCCGGATCGCCTCGGCGACGGCACGGTCGTCGTACTCGCCGACGTAGGTGAGGATCGGTTGGCGGTCCTCCGGTGGCGTGTTCACCAGCGAGAGGTCGCGGATCCCGGTGAGCGACAGCTCGAGCGTGCGCGGGATCGGCGTCGCGGTGAGGGTGAGCACGTCGACATTCGTCGACATCTGCTTGATGAGCTCCTTGTGCTGCACGCCGAACCGCTGTTCCTCGTCCACGACGAGCAGGCCGAGGTTCTTCGGCCGCACGTCGGACGAGAGGAGGCGGTGGGTGCCGATGAGCACGTCGACGGCGCCGGATTCGAAGTCACGCACCACCGTGGCCTGCTCCTTCGCGGACAGGAAGCGCGACAGCACCTCGACCCGCACCGGGTAGTTGGCGAAGCGCTCACGGAACGTCTGGCCGTGCTGCCCGGCGAGGAGGGTCGTCGGAACCAACACCACGACCTGCGTACCGTCCTGGACGGCCTTGAACGCCGCCCGCACCGCGATCTCCGTCTTGCCGTACCCGACGTCGCCGCAGACCAGCCGGTCCATCGGGATCGCCCGTTCCATGTCGCCCTTGACCTCGTGGATCGCCTGGAGCTGGTCGGGCGTCTCCTCGAAGGGGAACGCCTCCTCGATCTCGCCTTGCCAGGGCGTGTCGGGTCCGAAGGCCCGGCCCGGCGTGGCGAGCCGTTGCCGGTACAGCACGACCAATTCCTCGGCGATCTCGCGCACCGCGCTGCGGACCCGAGCCCGCTGCTTCTCGAAGTCGGCGCCGCCCATGCGGTTGAGGCTCGGTGTCTCACCACCCGTGTACTTGCGCACCAGCCCGACCTGGTCGGTGGGGACGTAGACCTTGCCGTCCTTGAACTCGAGCCACAGGTAGTCGCGCTCGATGCCGGCCATGGTGAGGGGCTTCATCTCGAGGTAGCGACCGACGCCGTGCTGGTAGTGCACGACGTAGTCACCGGGCTCGAGCGCGTCGTAGTAGTCCTGGCCGCGTCGGGCGCCGCGCGCGCGTCGGTGCACCCGCCGGCGGCCGGTGAGGTCGGCTTCGGCGACGAGCGCGAGCTTCACCCCCGGCAGCACCACTCCGCGTTCGAGCGGAGCGACGAGCAGGCGTACCGCACCGGGCGCCGGATCACCGGTGGCGGCGTCGAGGCCCTCGCCGGCGAGGATGTCGTGGAGCCGTTGCGAAGATCCAGTGCCCTCGGCCGCGAGGACGACGCGGTAGCCGTCACCCGCCAGCGCGCGCAGGCGACGGGCGAGCGCGTCGGAATCGCCGACCACCGGGTCGAACGCGCTCGCGGCGAGCCGCGGCGTGTCGGGGTTCTCCGGCGTGGCGAGCAGCGACACCGCGCCTGCACGGGTGTGCGCGAGCAGGCGGTCGAAGTCGAGCGAGAGGCGGGGCAGCGCGCGCTCGGCTCCGGCACCCCACGTGACGGCGAGCGTCCCGGCCAGCGAGGCCTCCTCGTCGAGCAACTCCTGGGCGCGGTCGCGCATCCGCCGGGGTTCGACCAGGATCGCGAGGGCGCCGTCGGGGAGCAGGTCGGTCAGCAGGTGCTCGCGGTCGGTGAGCCACGGCAGCCACGACTCCATGCCGTCGAAGATCTGACCATCACCGAGGCGCTCCCACTGCTCGCGACCCCACGGCTGCCCGGTCAGGAGCGCCGCGGCGCGCTCACGGACGTCGTCGGTCGGGAGGAGCTCGCGGGTGGGGAAGACGTACGCCTCGGCCACTTCGTGGGTGGAGCGCTGGTCGGCCACCGAGAAGGCCGAGAGCCGGTCCACCTCGTCGCCCCAGAGGTCGATGCGCACCGGATGGTCGTCGGTCGACGGGTACACGTCGACGATCGATCCGCGGACGGCCAGCTCGCCGCGTGCCTCCACCTGGTACTCACGCCGGTACCCACCGGCGACGAGGCGGGCCACCAGCTCGTCCCGGTCGACGTGGTCGCCCGGTCGCACGACGACGGGCTCGACGTCCTCGACGTGCGGGCCGAGCCTCTGCACGAGCGCGCGCACGGCCGCGACGACGACGGCCGGCGGCGAGCCCGTGCGGAGCCGCCACATCACGCGCAGTCGCCGCCCCATCGTCTCCAGCGAGGGCGACACGCGCTCGAACGGCAACGTCTCCCACGCGGGGAAGTGCTCGACCTCGTCGGGTCCGAGGAACTGGGCGAGGTCGCGGACGAGTCGCTCGGCCTCCGCTCCCGTCGGCACCGCGACCAGGATCGGTCGCCGGCTGGTCGTACCCGCCAGGGCCGCCACGAACACCGCGCGGGCGGCGTCGGGCACCGCGACCGTGGAGTGTCGCGAGATCACCGCGCGCAGCGCCGGCTCCTCGGCGAGGAGCAGTGCGAGCGAGGCAAGCGGCGGTGCAGGTTGGGTCATGGGCGCGCGAAAACCACCGGATGCCGTCGGGCACCCGGGGGTCCCAATGCTACGCGCCGGTCCTGCTCAGTTGTAGCGGTTCATCGCGGCGTCGATCCCCGCGGTCGCGATGCACTCGAGGGCGTCGGCGGCCTGCTCGATGGTCACGTCGATCTCGGTGCGCTCTCGCTTCGAGAACCGCTTGAGCACGTGCTCGACGCCCTGCTCCTTCGACGCCGGCTTCCCGACCCCGATGCGCACGCGCAGGAACGCGTCGGAGTGCAGGTGCGCCTTGATCGACCGCAAGCCGTTGTGACCCGCGAGCCCGCCGCCGGCCTTCACCTTGAGCGCGGCAACGGGGAGGTCGAGCTCGTCGTGCACGATCACGATCTGTTCGGGCTCGACCCCGTAGCGGCGGGCGAGCGCCGCGACCGCGAGGCCGGAGTCGTTCATGTAGGTGAGGGGCACCGCCAGCGCGATCAGCGCGCCGTCGATCCGCACCTGGTCGGCGCGCGCCCGCTCCTTGCCCTTGCGCAAGCTCGCGCCGTGACGCTCGGCGAGGAGCTCGACGGCCTCGGCGCCCACGTTGTGGCGCGTGCGCGCGTACTCGTCGCCCGGATTGCCCAGGCCGACGACCAGGAGATCGGCCGCGGTGCCCTGACGCGGCCCGAGAATGCCCCGGCGCCGCAACACGGGCTACTCGTCGCCGGCGTCGTCCGAAGCCTCGGCCGCGGCTTCGCCCTCTTCGCCTTCGCCCTCGGCGAGCTCGCCCTCTTCGCCTTCTTCGGCCTCGGTCGCGAGCCGCGGCGCCGCCACCTGGGCGACGACGAAGTCGGATTCCGCGTGCGTGACCACGCCTTCGGGCAGCGGGATGTCCTCGACGCGCAGCTGGTCGCCGATGGCGAGCTCGGTCACGTCGATCTCGATCGACACCGGGATGTTGCCGGGCATGGCCTCGACGGTGAGGTTGAACAGCAGCTGCTCGAGGAGCCCGCCGTCGCGCACGCCGGTCGCCTCACCGAGCAGGTGGACGGGGATCTCGGCGGTCACCGCGATGTCGCGGCTGATGCGGATGAAGTCGACGTGCACGAGCTCACCCCGCGTGGGGTGGCGGTGGATCTGGCGGGCGAGCGTGAGCACGCTCTCGCCGTCGACGTCGAGGTTGATCAGGGTGTTGGCGCCGCTCTCGCCGGCGAGGATGTGTTGGAGCTCGCGCGCGGGCACGGTGACGGACACCGTGTCGGCGTCGAGGCCGTAGACGACCGCCGGGACCTTGCCCTGGCGGCGGAGTCGACCCGACGGGCGCGAACCGAGCTCGGTCCGCTTCTCGGTGGCGAGGGTGATGTCAGGCATGGCGCGCGAAGCCTTTCCGGCAGAACAGGGAGCCTCCCATTGTTGTCGCTGGAGGGTACCCCGGCCAAATCACCCTCAGACGTTGTCGCCCCGGAAGATCTCGCTGACGCTGGTGTCCTGGAACACCGCGTCGAGTGCCTCGGCGATGATCGGGGCGATCGAGAGGACCTCGAGGGTGTCGAAGTGCTTCTCGTCGGGGATCGGGAGCGTGTTGGTGACCACGACCTGGCGCACCGGGGCGTTCTTCAGCCGGTCGATGGCGGGGCCCGACAGGACCCCGTGGGTGGCCAACACCCACACCTCGGTGGCACCCCGATCCACGAGCAGGTTCGCCGCGGAGACCACCGTCCCGGCGGTGTCGATCATGTCGTCGATCAACACGCAGACGTTGCCGGTCACGTTGCCGACCACCTCCGTGGCCTCGGCCACGTTGTGGGTGCCCTTGGGCCGGCGCTTGTCGATGAAGGCGAGGTCGGATTCCACGCCCGCGTCGCCGAGGCAGTTGGAGAAGCGCTTGGCGAGCTTGGCGCCGCCGGCGTCGGGCGACACGACCACGACGTCGCCCTCCACCTGGCCGGCCAGGTAGTCGGCGAGCAGCGGCACTGCGGTGAGGTGGTCGACCGGGCAGTCGAAGAAGCCCTGGATCTGCCCGGTGTGGAGGTCGACGGTGACCACGCGGTCGGCCCCGGCCACGGTGAGCAGGTCGGCCAGCAGGCGGGCGGAGATCGGCTCGCGACCTTCGGCCTTGCGGTCCTGGCGGGCGTAGCCATAGAACGGGCACACCGCGGTGACCCGACGGGCCGACGCACGCTTGGCGGCGTCGATCATCAGCAACTGCTGCATGATGCGATCGTTGATCGGCTCGCAGTGGCTCTGCATGACGAAGCAGTCGGAGCCGCGGATGCTCTCGCCGTAGCGCGCGTAGAGCTCGCCGCTGGCGAAGGTGCTCAGCTTCACGTCGCCGAGCGGGATCCCCAGACACTCCGCGATCTCGCGCGGAGAGCTCTTCGTTCCCTTGCCCGGCGAAGAGCATGAGCGTCTTCTTCGAGACCGTTTCCATCAATCCGCTCCTGGCCCTACGGGCCGGGCCGCTCGAGCCCCGCAACGCTTCGCCGCAGGGTACCTGCGGCACGGTCGCTCAGCTTCCATCACGAGCCCTCTCCGTCGCCGCCGTCCCCTGCTGCATCCTCGCGCCTGGCGACCCAGCCTTCCTCGACCGATGCGGGGACGCCTTTCGCCAACGCGCCGGGCGGGACGTCGTGGGTCACCACCGACCCGGCGCCGGTGTAGGCGCCGTCACCGACCTCGACCGGCGCCACGAGCACGGTGTTCGACCCGGTACGAACGCCCTTGCCGACCTTCGTGCGGTGCTTGTGCCTGCCGTCGTAGTTGGCGGTGACGGTGCCGGCCCCGAGGTTGGCGCCGGCACCCACCTCGGCGTCGCCCACGTAGGCGAGGTGCGGGATCTTGGCTCCTTCGCCGATCTCCGAGTTCTTGATCTCGACGAACGTGCCGACGTGAACGCCGGTCGCGAGCCGGGCACCGGGCCGCAACGACACGTAGGGGCCGACGCTGGCGTCGTCGCCGATCTCCGCCCCGCGGGCGACGGTCTGGCGCACGACGGCACGCTCCCCGACGACGGTGTCCACGAGCTGAGTGTCGGGCCCCAGCACCGATCCGGCTCCGACGACGGTGCGCCCCTGCAGGATCGTCCCCGGCAGGAGCTGCACGTCGGGGGCGAGCACGACGGTGGTGTCGAGGTAGGTGCGGGACGGATCGGTCATCCCGACGCCGGCGCGCATCCAGCCGACGTTGATCCGTATCCGCAGCTCGGCCTCGGCCTCGGCGAGCTGGGCGCGGTCGTTGACCCCGACCGCCTCGGTGGGGTCGTCGGCCGCGACGCCCACGACGACGTGCCCGGCCTGGCGCAGCACCTCGACGACGTCGGTGAGGTAGTACTCCCCCTGCGCGTTCTCCGGGCTCAGCCGCCGCAGCGCGGGCGCGAGGAACCCGCGCCGGAAGCAGTAGATCGACGGGTTGATCTCGTCGATCTCGAGCTCGTCGGGGTCGGCGTCGGCCTGCTCGACGATGCGCTCGACGCGACCCTGGGCGTCGCGCACGATCCGCCCGTAGCCGGTCGGGTCGGGAACTCGTGCCGTCAGGAGCGTCGCGGCTGCGTCGGCGTGGCGGTGCTCGGTGGCGAGCATGGCGAGCGTCTCGGCCCGCAGCAAGGGAGCGTCGCCCATCACGATGATGAGGTCTTCGTCCTCGAGGTCGAGATCGGAGGCGTTGGCGGTGAGCGCCACGCTCACGGCGTCACCGGTACCCGCGGTGTGAGCTGCTCCACGAACTCGACGGGGACGGGGCCCGCGAGCTGCTCGTGCAGGGTCTTGGTGACCTGCTCGGCCTCGTGGCCCACCACCACCACGATCCGCTCCAGGGGCAGCGCCTCGAGGGCATCGAGCACGTGCAGGAGCATCGGGCGCCCGCACAGCGGATGCAGCACCTTGGGCGTCGTGGAACGCATGCGCGTGCCTTCGCCGGCGGCCAGCACCACTGCGCTCACCGGTCGGATCTGGACTCGTCATGTCCGTCCTCATTGGCCGGGGGGCTCGGGGGCGAGGTTTCGAACCTCGACTTGGGACTCCAAAGGACCCCGTGCTGCCGTTACACCACCCCCGACCGTCGGTGAAACCCTACTAGCGGCTCCTGCCCCGAACCGACGGTTCCACGCCTCCGAATGGCAGCCGGTGCGCGGGCGACTAGCTTGCGACCCGCCATGGGCTCACTGATCAAGAAGCGCCGCAAGCGCATGAGGAAGAAGAAGCACAAGAAGCTTCTCAAGAAGACGCGCTGGCAGCGCCGTCAGCAAGGACGATGAAGCGGAGCCGTGCCCGGAGGGAGGCGGAGGGAGCGGCGGAGCGGAATCGACCAGCAAGAAGGACGATGAAGCGGAGCCGTGCCCGGAGGGAGGGACGGCGGAGCGGAATCGACCAGCAAGAAGGACGATGAAGCGGAGCCGTGCCCGGAGGGAGGGACGGCGGAGCGGAATCGACCAGCAAGAAGGACGATGAAGCGGAGCCGTGCCCGGAGGGAGGGACGGCGGAGCGGAATCGACCAGCACGCCAGGCGTCATTCCCTCGACGGTTCGGCCGTCGAACCTCAGCTTGCGAGGCGCACGCCCCGCGACACGCTCGTGGTCCCCACCACCGGTACCCGCAGGCGCCGACCCACCTGATCCACCAGGCCCGGCAGCCTCCGCGCGTCGGCGATCGGCACCACGTAGGCCGAGCCGCTGCCCGCGAGCAACGCAGGTGCGCCCGTGGCCGCCTCCAACGCCGCCCGGAACTCCCGCATCTGCGGCTCGAGCGCTTCCGCCGCGGGTTCGAGGTCGTTCACGAGCTCGGGAACGAGGTGGTGGATCCGGCGGGGCGCGGGCACCGACGCGGCTCGGCCTGCGGTCCGCCGAGCTCGTCCCACGCCGCGTACACGTCGGGTGTGGAGAGCCGGAACGGCGGGATCGCCACGACGAACGCCAGGCCCGTCGGCACGCTGACCGGTTCGACGATCTCGCCGCGGCCCCGCATCCAAGCCGCACCGCCTTGCACACAGAACGGCACGTCGGATCCGACCTGGGCGGCGAGCGCCATCACACCCGCGTCGTCGACGTCGACGTCGAGGAGGCTTGCGCACGGCGAGCAGCGCGGCCGCGGCGTCGGCAGACCCGCCACCGAGACCCCCTCCCGCGGGGATGTGCTTGCGCAACACGAGGCGGACACCGTGCCCGGAGCGGCCGGCGCGCACGAGCAGCTTCTCCGCGGCGATGAACGCGAGGTTCCGGTGGTCCGAGGGGATCTCGTCGCTCACCTCATCGCGGATGACCTCGACCCGCACACCGCCCGGAGCGGGCACCGCGAAGGCCTCGAGCACGTCGTGGGGCTGGCCGAGCGATATCACCAGGGACTCGACGTCGTGGTAGCCGTCGCGGGCGGCGGCCCGAGGACCCGCAGCGAGAGGTTGAGCTTGGGGTACGCGGTCGCGCGGACGCGGGCGAGCCTCATGCCGCGTCCGCCGCGCTCCGGCGCGACCGCGGCCCACTGCTCGAGCCCCAGGGCCTCGGCCCGGGCCGTGGGCTCGACCCCGGCCGCGGTGAGCACCGCCGGGGTGCGGTCGCCCAGCACCGGGAGCAACGAGCGGCGCAGCATCTTGCGGCGCTGCGCGAACCCGGCCCGGACCAACACGAAGAGCTCGTCGGGCGAGGGCACCGTCACGGGCGGTGCGGGCCGCCGCAGCAGCCGCACCAGCGCCGAGTCGACCTTGGGCCGGGGGATGAACACCGTCGGCGGGACGAGCCCGACCACCGTCGCCTCGGCGAAGTAGGCCACCTTCACCGACACCGCGCCGTACTGCTGGTCGCCGGGCCCGGCGGCCAGGCGCTCCCCCACTTCGCGCTGCACCATCACCAGGATGCGCTCCACGGACCGGACGTCCTCCAGGAGCCGCATCACCACCGGCACCGCGACGTTGTAGGGCAGGTTCGACACGCACGCCCAGGCGCCCGATCCGGTGCCGAGGAGGCGCTCGAGGTCGACCGTGCACGCGTCGCCCACCTCGACGCGGACGCTCCCGGCCGCGTCGTCTGCGCTCAGCACCGACCGCAGCACCTCGGCGAGGCGCGGCGTCGAGCTCCAACGCGACCACCTCGTGACCCGCGTCGAGCAGCGCGAGGGTGAGCGAGCCCAGCCCGGGGCCGATCTCCAGCACCGGCGCGCCAGGTGCGAGCTCCGCACGCGCCACGATCCGCCGCGCCGTGTTGGGGTCGGCCAGGAAGTTCTGGCCCAGGCTCTTCTTCGGCCGCAGGCCGTGCTCGGACAACAGGGCAGTGACCGTCGCCGGTGTGAGCATCGCCATCACCGCCGAAGCTATCGGCTGACGTTCAAGAACTTCGGATGCTCACATGCTCCACTGCGGCCAGTGCAACACGTTGTTCGCGCAGCCCCACGGGTCCCAGCCGAGCTTGTCGTAGATGCGTTGCCCGACGATGATCTGCTCCTCGCGGGTGGCGAGTCCGGCGTTCGGGGCGAACTCCGTGCCGCCGAAGGCCCGCCACGTGCCCCGGTAGATGCCCAGCCCGCCGTCGTAACCGTCGGCGCCGCTGTCGACGGTGTCCCACCGGCCCCCGGACTCGCATTGCGCCAGCTCGTCCCAGTGCGGGTCGGCCTGCGTCCCGTACCCGATGATCTCCGGGGTCGGCGCCACCGACGGCACCTTCGAGAGCACCGTGCGCTCGCCCTTGGCGCCGTTGACGACCTGCTGGCGGTACGTGACGACGAGGGTGCCGTTCTTCCCCGGCTGGATGACCCGGGTCTGGCCGATCGGGAGGGAGGGGTCGGCCTGTTGCACGGTGTCGAACGGCGCGACCTCCGTGCTCTGAGTGACGGCGGCGCCGACCCGCACGACGGCGACGGTCGCGCCGTCGGTGAGCTCGGTGTCCAGAGGCGGCAACACGTAGTCGTCGCCTACGAGCTGCACCTTGTACGACTGCAGCAGCTCGTCCACGGTGCGCGACGGGGAGTCGAACGTCACCGTCTGGTTGTCGATCGTGAGCGAACCGCCGATCCGCGTGCGGAACACGACCGTCGATCCCGCGACGAGGCGTCCCGGCTGGTTGCGCACCGCAGTCAGCTTGTTCAGCTTCAGCTGTTTGGCCAAACCCTCGGCGGAGTGCTCGATGGTGCGCACGATCCGCGTCGCGCCGTCGATGTCGACGCTGACCGCGAAGGCGCGCAGCACGTCGACGTGCAGGCCGTCGTGCAACGCGGTGGAAGCGGACGGTACGACGGCGTCGCCCGCGCCGAGCCGGACGTGCTCGGCGGCCAGCAGCGCGCCCACGGTCTTGAAGTCGGTGCGCATCTCCTGGCGGGCGCCGTCGACCACCAGCGACACCTGCGAGCCGCCAGGGGCGAGGAGGCCGTTGACCGCCCAGCCACCCGCGAGCACCGTGGCGGTGACGAGCAGGATGATGAAGAGGAGACGAGCCGGAGGGAACCGCCGGGTGCGCCGGCGGCCCGGGATGCCGGGCGGTGTTCGCTCCTCCAGCAGTCCGATGACCGGCGGGAGCTCGTCGAGGCTCGGA
Organism: uncultured Actinomycetes bacterium; assembly: GCA_963750045.1. GTDB lineage: Bacteria > Actinomycetota > Acidimicrobiia > IMCC26256 > DASPTH01 > DASUAS01. Next base: position 277,086 of record CAVVPD010000002.1, read on the forward strand.
AGCGGCAGCCAGGACGTCGGGTCGTGCGGCTCCGCTCGGGCCGGGGACGGCGCCGAGGAAGCCTCCGCGGCCGCGAGCGCGTCGGCCACCAGGGCCTCGGCCTCGGCGACGACGGCCGCCTGGACCTCGGGATGGGGGTCGCGCAGGTCGTGGACCGACGGGAGCACGTGCAGGTCGTCGGGCAGCGGCAGCCAGGTGGCCGCGTCGTGCGGCTCCGCGCGCGGGCGAAAGCGAGACGATCGCCTCGAGGGCGACCAAGTCAAGCGTGTCGTCGAGGGTGCCGTCGACGGCGTCGGCGACCGCGTCCGCACGGGAACGGGCGCTCTCCAACAGCATCTCGATCGACGGGAGCCCGTGCGGATCGGGCAGCGGCAGCCACGACGTCGGGTCGTGCGGCTCGGCGCGCGCCGGAGAGGGACCGATGACGCGCTCGACGTGCGCGGGCAGTGCGGTCAGGTTGCGGCGAACGTGGACCCGCACGACCGGGGGGCGGCCGGCGGGATGGTTCCGGTGCTCGGCGATCGGGTTCCGCCCCTTGCGTCGGTGATGGCGTGGATGTTGATCGGCGTCGCTCGCGAGCCCCCCAGACGGCCCGAGCGACGAGAGGATCACCGTAGTCAACCCCATCCCAGCAGGCAACGCCGCCGGGGTCGCCGCCTATCCGAGCAGGTCAGAGGGGTGCCCGAACACGAGCGAGGCGTTGCGCCGCGTCGCGGTCGCGACCTCGGCGACCGGGAGGCCGATCGCGGCGGCCAGCGCGGCCCCCACGTCGACCACCCACGCCGGGCGGTTGGGCTTCCCGCGGTGGGGTACCGGCGCGAGGTAGGGCGCGTCGGTCTCCACCAGGATGCGGTCGAGGGGCACGCCTGCGGCCGCGGCGCGCACGTCGTCCGCGTTCTTGAAGCTGATGATGCCGCTGAACGAGAGGTACGCGCCGAGATCGAGCGCGCGACGCGCTTCGTCGGGTCCGCCGGTGAAGCAGTGGAACACCGTGCGCGGCGGGATCCCCACGTCGACGAGCACGCGAAACGTGTCGTCCCACGCGTCACGCGAGTGGATCACGAGCGCGCGGTCGAGCCGGTGCGCAAGCGCGATCTGCGCGCGGAACGCCCGCTCCTGCTCGGAGCGGTCCGAGTGCTCGTAGAAGAGGTCGAAGCCGCACTCACCGATCGCGGCCACCACGTCGGGGCGCGCCGTCGCCAGCGCCTCCAGCGCGTCCCATTCCTCGGCGAGACGGGAGGCGTCGTGGGGGTGCAGCCCCACGGTGGCCCGGACCTCGGGGTGCCGGTCGGCGAGGTCGACGGCCCGCCGCGACGACTCGAGGTCGGTGCCCACGCAGACCAGGGCGACGACCCCGGCCGCCCGGGCTTGGCCGATCGAGGTCTCGGGGTCGTCGTCCGCCCCCTCCCACCCCAGATGGCAGTGGCTGTCGACCCAGGCCGGCCCCCGGGAATCGGTCAAGTCTCGCTCTCGATGCGAGGGAAGAGCGGCGAGCCCTTGTCCAGCACCGACCCGGCGGGAAGGCGGCCCCACGACGCCGCGCCGGGGAGCCGCTGCTGCTCCGGCGTGGCGGGGAGCCCGAGCCGGCGCCACAGCTCCGCCGAGGCGCGAGGGATGAGCGGCGACGCGAGGAGGGCGACGATCCGCAGCGCCTCGAGGCAGTCGCCCAGCACCTCGGCCACCGCGGCAGCGTCCCCGGCCTTGTTGAGGGCCCACGGTCGGCGTTCCTCGATGTACGCGTTGGTCGCGCGGATGAGGTCCCACACCGCACCGAAGCCACCCGAGTAGTCGAGCTCACCGAGCCGCTCGGTGAGCTCGCCGAACGCGGACGCGGCGGCACCGACGAGCGGGCCGTCGGCGCGCGCGTCGGGAACCACGCCGTCGCAGTAGTTGACCGCCATGTTGAGGACGCGGTTGGCCAGGTTGCCGAAGTTGTTGGCGAGATCGGCGTTGTAGCGCGCCACCATCGCCTCGTAGCTGAAATCGCCGTCGGGACCGAAGCGCTGGTCGGTGAGGAAGTGGTAGCGGAAGCCGTCGACGCCGAACTCCGCGACGAGGTCGGCCGGCACGACCTGGTTGGCCCGGGTCTTGCTCATCTTCTCGCCGCCGACCTGCAGGTAGCCATGCGCGAAGACGGTCCGCGGTGGCGCCTCCCCCGCGGCCATCAGCATCGCGGGCCAGTACACCGCGTGCTGGCGGAGGATGTCCTTGGCGATGAGGTGGTAGTTCGCGGGCCAGTACCGATCGAATCGCTCGCGATCGTCGGGATAGCCGACCGCGGTGCAGTAGTTGATCAGCGCGTCGAACCACACGTAGGCGACGTGGCCCTCGTCCCACGGCAGCGGGATGCCCCACGAGATCGACGTGCGGCTGATCGAGAAGTCGAGGAGGCCCTGCTTGATCAGCCCGAGGACCTCGTTGCGCCTCCCTGCGGGTTGCACCGCCTCGGGATGCTCGGTGTAGTGCGCGAGCAGACGGTCTTCGTAGCGGGAGAGCCGGAAGAAGTAGTTCTCCTCGGTGACGTGCTCGACGACCGTGCCGTGGATGGGGCAGCGTTGGCCGTCGTCGAGCTCGTCTTCCTTGTAGTAGAGCTCGCAGCCCACGCAGTAGAGACCCTCGTAGCTGTCGAGCTCGATGTCGCCCGAGTCGTACACGCGTTGGAGGAACTCCTGCACCGCCCGCTTGTGGCGGGGCTCGGTGGTGCGGATGTAGTCGTCGTAGGAGATGTCGAGGCCGTCCCACGCGGCGCGGAACTCGGCACTGATCCGGTCGACCCACGCAGCGGGCGCGACGCCCTGCGCCTCGGCGGCGCGTTGGATCTTGAGCCCGTGCTCGTCGGTGCCGGTCAGGAGCACGACATCATCACCCCAGAGCCGTCGCCACCGGGCGAGCACGTCGGCCGCGACGGTCGTGTACGCGTGCCCGATGTGGGGCGCGGCGTTCACGTAGTAGATCGGTGTGGTCACGTAGAACGGCTCGGGCATGATCTCCCCACCCTATTTCGGCTCCGGCCCCGCTCGACCACGGAATGCTCGAGACGACGCGCCCGCGTCGCCCGCGCGCTGATCGGGGCGGCTTGAGCCGCATCGCCGCGTCGTAGGTGCGACGGCGGGGGACGCGCAGGTCCTTGGCCACGCGAGCGGCGGCATCGCGCGTCGAGAGGCCCTCGGCGAGCGCGGCAGTCACGTGGGCGTCGATCTCGTCGTCGTTCGCCGCGGGCGCGGGCGGGGCGGGGGCGAGCACCAGCACGTGCTCACCGCGTGGCTCGGTGAGCTCCACGTGCCCCACCGCCTCGACGAGAGGCCCCCGCCACACCTCCTCGTGGAGCTTGGTCAGCTCGCGGGCGATGGCCACCTCCCGCACCGGCCCGCACGCGGTGAGCAGCTGCGCCAACGTGGCGTGCACCCGCTTCGGTGACTCGTAGAGCACCACGGTCCGCGGCTCGCCGACCAGCGCGGCGATGCGCTCGCGGCGCACGATCCCGCGCCGGGGGAGGAAGCCCTCGAACACGAACCGGTCGGTCGGGAACCCCGACAGCACCAGTGCGGTGAGGACCGCGCTCGGTCCGGGCACGATGTCGACCGGGACGCCCGCGTCCAGGCACGCCCGCACCAGCCGTTCACCCGGGTCGGAGATGCCCGGCATCCCGGCGTCGGTCACGTAGGCGACCGTCCCGCCGTCTCGCACCGCGTCGACGATCCACGCCGCGCCTTCACGTTCGTTGTGCGCGTGCACCGAGCGCAGCCGCCCTCCCGCGGGCACGCCCGCATGGGTGAGGAGCGCCCGCGTCCGGCGCGTGTCCTCCGCCGCGATGAGCGTGGCGTCGCGCAACGCCTCCACCGCCCGTGGCGACAGGTCACCGAGATTCCCGATCGGCGTTGCAACCAGGACGAGCACGCCCGCGGCGTCGTCGCTCACGCGCGCGCAGCTCGACCCGGTCGCCCGCCTGCAACCGCCAACGGTCGAAGGCTCCGGCCTCGGCCTCGATCACGAAGGCCGAGCAGCGCACGACACGCGACACCCTCCACGGCACGAGCGTGCACGTGCGCAACACGACGCCCTCGGCGTCACAGAACGCGACGTCGAGGGTGAAACGCATGCCGACGGTGTGCACGGTGCGACACGGGCGCAGGACGAAGGCGCCCTCGTGGCCGTCGCGGCGGAGAAGCCCACGCCTGCGGGCGCGCGGGCGATCAGCGATCTCCACTGCGGCCAGCACCTCACCGTCCCGCACCAGCCAGGCCATCGCTCCGCCTCGTCACACGTTGAAGCGGATCTCGAGCACGTCGCCGTCGACGACCTCGTAGTCCTTGCCCTCGACTCGCAGCTTGCCCTGTTCCTTGGCCTTCGTCCACGAGCCGATGTCGAGCAGGTCACGCCAGAAGATCACCTCGGCACGGATGAAGCCGCGTTGGAGATCGGAATGGATCACGCCCGCGCACTCCGGCGCCTTGGCCCCGGCGCGGAACGTCCACGCCCGCGATTCGGTGTCGCCGGTCGTGAGGAAGGTGCGCCGCCCGAGCAGGTGGTACGCGGCGCGTGCGACAGCGCGGCACCACGCCCTCACCGAGCCCGAGCCCCTCGAGCAGCTCGACACGGGCCTCGGCGTCGAGCTGCGCCGCCTCCGCTTCGAGCTGGAGACACACGCCGAGTGCCTCGACCCCGCCGCGCAGCGGCTCGACCAGCTCGTCGACCTGCTCGAGCTGGTCCTCACCGATGTTGACGACCACCAACACCGGCTTGGTGGTGAGCAGGAAGGCGGGGGCGAGATGCTCACGCTCCTCCTCGGAGAGATCGGAGCGGTAGATCGGGGTGCCGTCACCCAACGCCGCACCCGCCCGTTCCAGCGCCGCGACCTCGGCCGCGAGCGACCGGTCGCCCTTGGCCGCGCGTTGCTGGCGGTAGAGGCGCCCTTCGACCGACGCCAGGTCGGCGAGCACCAGCTCGAGCTCGAGCGTGTCGAGGTCGGACTGCGGGTCGGTGTCACCCGGCACCGACGGATCCTCGAACGCACGCAACACGTAGAGAATGGCGTCGCAGTCACGCAGCGATCCGAGGAACCGGTTCCCGAGCCCCTCGCCGGTGCTCGCGCCCTTCACGAGCGCGGCGATGTCGACGATCTCGAACCCCGTGTACACCAACTTCTTCGAATTCGACATCTTGGCGAGGAGGTCGACCCGTTCGTCGGGCACCTGGGCGAGCGCGACCGCGGTCTCGGTGGTCGAGAACGGATGCGGGGCCACGACCGTCGCCGCGCCGGTCAGCGCGTTGAACAGGCTCGACTTGCCGCTGTTGGGGAGGCCGACGAGGCCGAGACGTTCCACAGCCCCCGCAGGCTACCGGCGCGTCCGGCGATCACCGGAAGTACCCGACGACGTCGGCGATCATGTCGGTGGTGCCCGCGGAGTTGAAGAAGCCGACCTTCTGGTTGGCGCCGATCCCCACGATCACCAGATTGGGCACGGTCTCGCCACGCACGAAGTTGAGGTTCGAGGCGGGGTTCGGGCGAGTCTGTCCCGACGGCCACACAGTGGCGAAGCCGGCGGCGGTCGGGTCGGTCACGGTCACGTTCATGACCGCGGCGGTCGCGTCTCCGGGCACCGACGCCTTGCCACCCACGGTGAGGCTGCGGGTGACCGCGGGTCCCCACGGGGTGGTGTATCCGGGGCCGCCGCGTGAATCGAGGATGCGACTGGGCGTGACGGGCGTGAAGAGCGCGGTGGCGTCCGCGCCGTAGTAGCCGACGAGGTCGGCGACGAAGTCGGTGGACCCCGCGGAGTTGTAGATCTTCACCTTGCCGGCGGCGCCGATGGGTGCGGTCACCAGGTTGGGGACGGTCTGGCCGGGGACGAAGTTGAGGTTCGAGGCGGGGTTCGGGCGCGGGGCGCTCGACGACCACACGGTGGCGAAGCCGGCGGCCGTGGGATTCGTCGCGGTGACGTTGAGCACCACCGCGGTCGCGCCCGCCGGCACTGCGGCCAACGTGACGTCGCGGGTCACACCGGCACCCCACGGGGTGGTGTATCCCGGACCGGAGCGCGAGTCGAGGATCCGGGTCGGCGCCAACGGTTGGTAGCGGGCGCCGCTCGCGCCGCCACCGCTGCCGTCGCCGTAGTACCCGACCACGTCGGCGACGAGGTCGGCGGAACCGGCGTTGAGGTACAGGCTGACCTTGCCGTTGGAGCCCACTCCGATGGTCACCAGGTTCGGCACCGTCTCGCCCGGCACGAAGTTGAGGTTCGACGCGGTGGGCCTCTTCTCGAGGTTGGGCCACACGATCACATGGCTGGCAGCGGTCGGGTTCGTGACGGTGACGTTCATCACGACGGCGGAGACGCCGGTGGCGGGCACGCCACCGCGACCCCTCACCGTCAGGGCCAACGTGGAGCCGCCGCCGACCGGCGCCAGCGGCGCGCCGTTCCCGGTGCGGGTGTCGAGGATGCGCGAGGGCGTGAGCGGGAAGAACGCGCCCTGCGACGTCAGGGGCGTGGCGGTGGTTTCCGCCGAGGGCGTGGAGCCGAAGGCGGTGGTGGCGGTGACCGTGTAGAAGTACGGCGTCCCGTTGGTGGCGCTGGTGTCGTCGAAGGTCGTGAGCCCCGGCCCGAGCGAGATCAGCGGCGCCTCGGCGCCGCTACTGGTCCCGCGCGCCAGCGCGTAGCCGGTGATCGCAGACCCGTTGTCGGCCGGCACCGTCCACGACAGGGCGACGTGGTTGTTGCCACCCACCGCGCTCAACGTGGGTACGCCCGGTGCAGCAGGGGGAAGGGCGGTCGCCGACTGCTCGGCGGATCGCGTCTCGCCGAACGCGTTTGCCGCGGCGACCTGGTAGTAGTACGGCGTTCCTTCGACGGCGCTGGTGTCGTCGTAGGAGGTCACACCGGCGCCGACCGTCGTCAGCGGCACGGCACCTTCTCCGCCCGGCGACGTGCCCCGGTAGATCGCGAAGCCGGTGAGCGGCGAGCCGCCGTTGGCCGGGATCGACCAGGCCAGGTGCACGGCGCCGTAGCCGCCGGTCGCCGTCAAGCTCGGGGCCCCGGGATACAACGAGGAGAGGAGCTCGTTGGGCGACCCCGTGCCTGCGCTGGCGACGACCCCGCCGGTGGCGTTGGCGAGGATCGCATTGGTCACGGCGGTCGGGGTCGCCGCGGTGTTGCGGCCGAGGTAGAGCGCGGCCACGCCGGCGACGTGCGGCGTGGCCATCGAGGTGCCGCTGAGCGTGTTGACCGCGGTCGTGCTCGTGTTCCAGTCCGACGCGATGTACGCCCCGGGCGCGAACAGGTCGACGCAGGATCCGTAGTTGGAGAACGACGACCGTGTGTCCGACACCGGGTTCCCGGGCGTCTCGAAGCTCCCCGTCGACGCGACCGTGAGCGCGGCCGGCGCGCTCGCCGGGCTCGAGCCGCACGCGTCGGCACTGTCGTTCCCCGCCGCGACCGCATAGGTGATCCCCGAGGTGATGGACGCGGCCACGGCGTCGTTCAGCGGCTGGTACGTGGGCCCGGCGAGACTCATGTTGGCCACGGCCGGCTTCACCGCGTGAGCGGTCACCCAGTCGACGCCTTCGATCACCTTCGAGTAGCTCCCGACCGCCGTGCAGTCCAGCACTCGCACCGACACCAGCGAGACGGCCTTGGCGACCCCGTAGGTGGCGCCGCCGAGGATCCCGGCGACGTGGGTGGCGTGCCCGCTCTCGGGATTGGCCGACGGGTCACAGGCTGCGCCCCCGAGCAGGTCGACGCCGACGGTCGCGCGACCACCGAAGTCGGTGTGGGACGTCAGGATCCCGGTGTCGATGACGTAGGCGTGGACCCCCGCACCGGAGCTCGCGTAGGAGTACCGGCCGTCGAGCGGCAGATTGCGTTGGTCGACGCGGTCGAGGCCCCACGACGGCGCGGGGTCCTGGATCGTCGTCGCGTGCACGAGGCCGTCCTCGGTCACCGAGGCCACGGCGGGATCGCCGGCCAACGCGGTGGCGTCGGCTTCGGACATCCGCACGGCGAACCCGTGCAGCGCCTGCTCGTACACGTCGAGCACCTGGCCGCCGTGGCGTTGGGCGAGCCCGTCGGCGATCGCCGGGACCGCGGCGCCGTCGCCGGAGTTGAGCGTGACGACGTACTGGCCGGTGATCGGATCGGGCACCCGGCCGATCGAGCCGTTGCCCTGCGGGGCCGGCGCGGCGGCCCCCGCCGGCCAGGCGACCCCGATCGAGGCGCCGGCGAGGCCGAGGGCGATCGCGACCACGAGGGTGATGCGTCGGACGCCTCTCATCGACTCCCTCGTGCTCGCTCGGCTTCCCGACCTGCCGCGGCGGCGACAACCCACCAATGCTACCGGGCCACGCCAGCTGCCCGGAATCACCCCGAACGGGCTCCGGATGGTCGCGACCGGGCCGTTCCACTACGCTCGGTGACTTCTCCGGAGGGAACCATGAGCAAGAAGACGACCAAGCGGAAGCTGCGCTCCCGGCGCAACAAGGCCAACCACGGCAAGCGGCCGAACTCCGGCCGTCGGTAGACCTCCCACGGCCGACCTGCGACCCGCGAGGCCTTACAGCTCCTCGATCAGCACGGTCTGCACCGCCCGGCCGATCCGGCCCCGCTCGTCGTGCAGCACGCTCTCGGCCACGCCGAAGCCGGTCTTCTCCGGGAACGTCGAGGAGTCGAGGCCGACCCACGCCCCCACCGGGAGGCGGTGGAGCGTGATCGTGAGGTCGGGGTTGATGCACGAGTACCGGGTGCGGTCGAACGCCGCCGCGACGCCGTTCCCGAAGTCTCCGGCGGCAGCCACCCGCTGGAACGGTGACACCACCTCGCCGGCGACGACCGGCACCCTCAGCCGCAGCCACATGCCGGCCGGTCCGGGGCTCGCCCACTCTCCGTGGGTGCGGCTGACGTCCACCGCGTCCCAGAAGCCGGTGCCGATGGTCCAGTCCCCGCCGAGACGCCCCGGCGGACCCGGCGGCGGCAGCGCCTGCTCGACGCCGATCACCGGCTCGGCCTCGAACTCGACCGGCTGTTCCCGGAGGCGCAGCAGGGTGGCCCGCACCACCTCCACCTCGTTCGCGAAGAGCGAGCCCTGGACCAGCTGCACCTTCTTCCCCGGCCGGAGGGTGCGCCGCTCGATCCGCAGCGGCGTGAGCGGCACGGGTCGCAACAGCTCGAGCGTGAACCGGGCGGGGAACGTGGCCGGACCGGGGTCGAACCACTCCAGCTGGCCCGCGAGCAACGCGGCAGGCGCACCGCCGTGCTGCGCATGGGGCGACCACGGCCCCCGCGCCAGCTCGGTCGGACGGGCGATGTCGCCGTCCACCTCGAACACGTAGCCGGGTCCGCCCACCGCGGCAGCGTACGCGGGAACCGGCTCGGCGCACCCACCGTCGGACTCTCGGTCCAGCCCGTCCTGGACGACCAGGGCCACATCACGGGCTACGAGGTCGCCAACACCGTGACGGCGCGTCTCCGCGACCTCTCGAAGGCCGGGGCCACCGTCGACGCCGCCACCGCCATGGCCGGAGACGAGATCCGCCTGGAGGGGATCACCTTCTCCATCGACGACGACAGCAAGCTGCTGGCCGCCGCCCGGACCAAGGCGACCAAGCGGGCGCGCGCCCAGGCCGAGCAGCTCGCGGTCGGAGCGGGCGTGGAGGTCGGCGACGTGGCGTCGATCTCCGAGGCCACCGACAGCTCGCTCGTCGCCTCCGCGAGCGGCGACGCGACGCCAACTGCCGCCGGGACCCCCATCCAGCCTGGGACCCAGACCCTCTCGGTGAGCGCCACCGTGGTGTTCACGATCCGGTAGCCCTCAAGTCGCCGTGGCCGCTGCCGATTCTCACGCGGACAGGTTGCCGCGGAGATCCGAGGTGGAAACCATGGCCACGCAGGGGCCGGACGAGTCGGTTTCGGCCGAGGAGGCGAGATACCGAGCGGTCTTCGACGTGCTCGGCGAGGGCCTCATCGTCTGGAGCCCGACCGGGCGGGTCCTCACCTGCAACCGCCGGGCTGCCGAGATCCTCGGGATCACGGTCGCGCGGCTCGAAGAGCTCGATTTCGACGAGCTGATGCGGATGGCCGGACACGTGCTCCGGCCGGTCGACGCCGACGGCACCGAGCGGCCACCCGCGACGTATCCGGCCATCCTCGCGGCGCGACGGCGCGAGCCCGTCCTCAACCAGGTGCTCGGAGTCCACCGCTCCGACGGGACGCGCGTGTGGCTCGACATCGACGTCCGGCTGCTCGACGACCCGAGCGAGGGCGCGCTGATGGTCTCGTCGTTCCGCGACATCACCGCGACGAAGTCCGCTCAGGATCGCCTCCGCTTTCAGGCCAAGCTGCTCGACGCGGTCGGGCAGGCGGTGGTGGCGACCGACAGCTCCGGGACGGTCCTCTACTGGAACAGCGCGGCCGAGGAGCTGTTCGGTTGGTCCGCCGAGGCTGCGACGGGCCGGCTCGGGGAAGAGCTGGTCGTGCCGAAGCGAACGGTCGAGGAGGCCGCGACGATCTCGCGGCACATGACCGAGGGGCGCACCTGGACGGGCCACTTCGGCGTGCAACGCCACGACGGTGCCGAGCTCACGCTGCTGGTCACGAACACCCCGGTGTTCGACGCTGCGGGAGAGCTCTCCGCGGTGATCTGCGTCGCGTCCGACGTCACCGCGGAGAAGGCCGCCCAGGACCACACGCGCGCCCTGTCCGCGATCGTGGAAGCGTCCAGCGACGCGATCATGCGCGAGTCGGTCGACGGGTTCATCGAGTCGTGGAACGCAGGGGCCGAGGCGCTGTACGGCTACACGGCCGAGGAGATGATCGGCCGCCACGCGTCGGTTCTGTTCCCCGAGCAACGGATCGCAGAGCTCGAGGAGAATCTCCATCATGTCGTCACCGGTGGGGGGATCCCCCACTCGGTGACCGTCCGACGCCGGAAGGACGGCTCGATGGTGAACGTCGCCGTGACGTGGTCACCGGTGCACGACTCCGAGGGTGTCGTGATCGGAGCGGCCGTCATCACGCACGACGTGACCGACCTGGTCGAGGCTCGGGACGCAGTCCAGCAATCGGAGGAGCGCTTCCGCGCGCTCGTACAGCACGCGGCCGACATCGCGCTCGTGCTCGACGACGAGGGCACCATCGTCTACGCCAGCCCCGCGGTCGAGCGATTCGGCTACCAGCCCGAAGATCTCGTCGGCACGCCCAGCCGTGGGTTGGTGCACCCCGACGATGTCGCGCGGCTCCGCGAGACCGTCTTCGACACGGTGGCGAACTCGGGCACCGCGTCCCTCGAGTGGAGGATCCGCACCGCGAGCGGCGCCTACCGGTGGACCGAGGAGGTCATCACCGACATGCGCGACGTGCCCGCCGTGGCCGGATACGTCGCCAACATGCGCGACATCACCGACCGCAAGCAGGCCGACGCGGAGCGTATCGAGGCCGAGGAGCGCTTCCGCCAGGGATTCGAGCGCTCGGCGTTCGGCCTGGCGATCCTGGATCTCCGGTTCTCGTGCACCTCGGCGAACTCCGCGCTGACGGAGCTCCTCGGCTACGGCGCCGGGGACCTCCTGGGGCTCCGCCCCCTGGAACTCCTGCATCCGGCCGAAGCCGCCGCCGCGATGGAGGGTGCAGAGCGTTTGCTGCGGCCCGACGGCCCACCGTTCTACAAGCGCGAGCACCGCATGGTCCGGTCCGACGGCAGCATCGTGTGGGTGCTGGTCGACATGACCCTCGTCCGGGACGTGCACGACGAGCCCAGCTACTACTTCATCCAGGTCCGCGACATCAGCGATCGGAAGGTGGCGGAGGAAGCGCTCGAGCACCAGGCGCTCCACGACGACCTGACCCGCCTCCCCAACCGCCTGCTCCTCGTCGACCGGCTCACGCACTCACTGGCACGCGTCGAGCGCACGGGCAACAACCTCGCGGTGCTGTTCCTCGACCTGGACCGCTTCAAGCTCGTGAACGACGGGCTCGGTCACGCGGTGGGCGATCAACTGCTCATGGAGGTCGCGCAGCGGCTTCAGCGCGCCATCCGCGGGTCCGACACCGTCGCGCGCTTCGGTGGTGACGAATTCGTGATCGTGCGCGAGGACGTCAACGACGTCGGCGATGCGGTCCAGTTCGCCGAGCGCGTCGCCGCGATGCTGCACGAGCCCATCGCGCTCTCCGGTCACGAGATCTACGCGACCGCCAGCATCGGCATCGCCATCGGTGGTGAGAGCGCGTCGGCCGAACAGCTCCTGCGCGACGCCGACGCGGCGATGTACCGCGCCAAGGACCTGGGCCGGGCCCGCATCGAGCTGTTCAGCCACGAGCTGCAACAGAGGCTGGCCGCGCGCCTCGACCTCGAGACCGCGCTCCGGCAGGCCATCGAGCGGGACGAGCTCCAGCTCCTCTACCAGCCGATCGTGCGCCTCGCCGACGGGAGGGTGGTCGGCGCCGAAGCGCTGTTGCGCTGGCACCCCGAGGGGAGGGGCGTCATCCTTCCCGCCTCGTTCATCCCCATCGCCGAGGAGACCGGACTCATCGTCTCGATCGGGACTTGGGCGCTCGAACACGCGCTGACCGAGCTCCGCCCACTCACGCGGAACCACGACGCGAGCGAGTGGCCGCTCCTCTCGGTGAACCTCTCCGCGCTCCAGTTGCGGCTCCCCGCGAGCATCGCGATGGTGCGGGACGCGATCAACGCATCGGGCGTCGACCCGTCGATGCTCTCGCTCGAGATCACCGAGAGCGCGCTGATGGACGACACCGAGATGTCGGCGCGCGCGATGCAGGCGCTGCGTGACCTCGGGGTCCGCCTCGCGATCGACGACTTCGGCACCGGGTACTCGTCGCTCGCGTACCTGAAGCAGTTGCCGGTCGACTCGCTGAAGATCGACCGCTCGTTCATCAACGGCCTCCCGTCGGATCCGCACGACCGTTCGATCACCCAGGCGATCATCACCCTCGGCAGCAGCCTCGGCCTGACCATCGTGGCCGAAGGCGTCGAGACGGTCGAGCAGTGGATCGCGCTCGACGAGCTCGGCTGCACGGTGGGGCAGGGATTCCTCTGGAGCCCGCCCATCCCGGCGGCCGCGTTCGCGCCGCTGATCACGGGCCTCCGTCACACCGGACGTGTCGCGCCGACGACCCCGGAGCGGGCGAGCGGCGCAAACTAGCGTTGGGCCATGGACCTGACGCCGTTGATCCAGCCGGCCGACACGAAGATCCTGCTCGTCGTCCTCGACGGCCTCGGCGGATACGCCGACGCCGACCACGGCACGGAGCTCGAGGAGGCGAACACACCGCACCTCGACGCGCTGGCGCGGGAGGGCACGGTCGGCCTCGCCGAACCCGTCGGTCCGGGCATCACCCCGGGGTCGGGCCCTGGGCACCTCGGGCTGTTCGGGTACGACCCCGAGCACTTCGAGCTCGGAAGGGGCGCGCTCTCGGCCGCCGGGCTCGACTTCGAGCTGCGAGCCGGTGACGTCGCCGCACGCGGCAACCTCGCCTCGCTCGACGCGAACGGCCTGATCACCGACCGCCGCGCCGGTCGCATCCCCGACCCCGAGGCGAGGGCAGTGGTCGACCGGCTCCAGGCCGCGGTCTCGATCCCGGGGGTCGAGGTCTTCTTCCGGCACGAGCGCGAGCACCGGGTACTCGTCGTGTTGCGCGCCGCGGGACTCGACCCGCGGCTCACCGACACCGATCCCCAGCACATCGGCGTCGCCCCACTCACCGCCGAGCCCCTCGACCCCGAAGCGAAGCGGACCGCCGACCTCGTCGCGGAGGTCGACGCCCAGATCCGCCGCGCGCTCGCCGACGACCCGAAGACCAACGTCGTGCTGCTCCGCGGGTTCGACACCCACCGCCAACTTCCCGGGTTCGACCAGCGCTTCGGTCTACGCGCGGCCGCGGTGGCGATCTACCCGATGTACCGCGGGATCGCCCGCCTCCTCGGGATGGACGTGCTCGGCCGTCCTGCCGATCTCAGCGAGCAGGTCGCGATCCTGCGCGAGTCGTGGGACGACTACGACTACTTCTTCCTGCACCACAAGTACACCGACTCGGCCGGCGAAGACGGTGACCGCGCCCGCAAGATCGCGGCGATCGAAACCCTCGACGCGGTGGTGCCCGAGCTCCGTGCCCTCTCGCCCGACGTGATCGCGGTGAGCGGCGACCACTCGACCCCGTCGCAGATGGCGGCGCACTCCTGGCACCCGGTCCCCACGCTCCTCTGGAGCGAGCGGTGCGGACGTGACGACGTCGAGCAGTTCGGCGAACGCTGGTGCCGTCAGGGCGCGCTCGGCATCCGTCCCACCAAGGACCTCATGGCCTTCATGCTCGCCAACGCCGGCCGCCTCCAGAAGTACGGAGCGTGATCCACCCGGGCTTCGGCGAGTGAGCGCCTGCGGGCCGGGTGGCGCGGGCCGCGGTGAGCGAGTCAAGCAGGCTCGATGTTCTGGTTGTGGCGGAACAGGTTGTCCGGGTCCCAGGCACGCTTGAGCGCCTGGAGGCGCGCGTACTTCTCGGCGCCGAACGACGCTTCGACGCGGTGCAGGCCCTCGTCGCCGATGTAGTTGAGGTAGACCTGCCCCGTCGTCCACGGCTTCATGGCCGCCGCGATGGACCGCGTGTACGCGATGTTGACGTCGTCGTCGGCCTCGTCCTCCCACATCGAGAGGTAGTGGACGTTGAACGGCGCGTGGCGCTGACCGAACGCGGTGGCATCGTCGGGAACACGCGCGATCGCGCCTCCGCCCGCGGCGAGCAGCATCTGGCTGAGCGGTGACACCGGGTTCGTCGCGTGCTCCACCAGCGTGTCGACGGCGGCGTCGGGAAGCTCAGCGAGGAAGTCGGCGCTCCAGTAGTTCCGCTTGCCGTGCGGGTTGGCATCGGTGATCAGGTTCTGCACCGCGGTGTACGGCATCGGGCCGAGCAGGTCGAGGGGCGGTGGCCCGTATTCCCGCAGCGGGCGGAGCACGGCCTCGCCGTCGTCGGACGCACCCGCGTAGCACACGACCGCACCGAGCACCGGGTGACCGCGCACGGGTTCGGGCACGAAGTCCGCGGGCGGCGCGGTGATGAACGCCAGCGCGCTGCCGACCTCGTCGGGCGCCGAGAGCATGAAGTCGCGCCAGAACCGCACGACGTCACCGGCCATCGGCGCGGGCCAGACCAGCAGCCCGCCGAGCACGATCGGCCCGACGGGATGCAGTTGCAGATGGAACGCGGTGACGACGCCGAAGTTCCCCCCACCACCGCGGAGACCCCAGAAGAGCTCGGGGTTCTCGGTGGGTGACGCGGTGACGATGCGTCCGTCGGCGGCGACGAGCTCGGCGGCCAGCAGGTTGTCGCACGTGAACCCCAGCGCGCGCTCGAGCCAGCCGCTCCCGCTCCCGAGGGCGAGCCCGGCGATCCCGGTGCTCGGCACCCGGCCGCCGGTGACGGCGAGACCGTGCTCCTGGGTGGCGGCATCGAACTCACCCCAGGTGAGCCCGGCCTCGGCGCGTACGGTGCGTGACCCGGGATCGACGGCGATCCCCTTCATGCCCCGCAGGTCGACGCACACGCCGTCGTCGCAGACCGCCGCACCGGTGACCCCGTGCCCGCCGCCATAGACCGACAAGGGCAGCTGCCGGTCGCGCGCGAAGTTCACCGCCGCGACCACGTCGTCGGCATTCCCACAGACCGCGACCACCGCCGG
Organism: uncultured Actinomycetes bacterium; assembly: GCA_963750045.1. GTDB lineage: Bacteria > Actinomycetota > Acidimicrobiia > IMCC26256 > DASPTH01 > DASUAS01. The sequence goes on from CAVVPD010000002.1 coordinate 292,761, forward strand.
ACGCCGGTCGATCATCGCGTTGAACACGGCCCGCGCCTCGTCGTAGCGCGCTTCGCCCGGTTGCACCAGCTCTCCACCGAAGCCGGGAATGCCCAGTGCCAGGTCGCTCGTGGTCATCGCACGACCCCCTCTCGTGGCGGACGCTTGCCACGCCCCTTGTGATCCAAATCGGGACGCCGGACCATACCGCGCGTGATCCATCCGGGCTTCGGCTCCGTACTCTTGACGAAGTGCTCGATGACGCCGCCGCGCGGCACCCCCGAAGCCACCGGCGTGCCCGTCGGTCGCCGGGTGTTCCTCGGCCTGGTCGGCCTGGGAGCGGCCGGCGTGCTCCTCGGCGCCCGCGTCCAGGATTGGCTCGAGCGCGAACTGGGGCCACTGATCGCCAAGGACGGCACCGGTCTCGCGTCGCTGCTGCCCATCGGCCGCTTCCGCATCTACACGGTCACCGGCTCGCTTCCGTCCCGGAGTCGGGCCGACTACAAGCTCCGGGTCACGGGGCTGGTCGACCGACCCCTCGAGATGACGTACGACGAGCTGGTGTCCATGCCCTCCACCAAGCTCACGCGCGACTTCCAGTGCGTCACCGGCTGGCGCGTGCCCGGCGTGGACTGGAAGGGCGTGCGCCTGGCCGACCTGCTCGACCGCGCCGGGGTGCAGTCGAGCGCCAAGGCGCTGCGGTTCCACTCCTTCGACGGCGCCTACACCGAGAGCCTCACCCTCGAACAGGCCGGCCGGAAAGACGTCATCGTCGCCTATCAGTTCGAGGGCGCACCGCTGTCGGACGAGCACGGCGGCCCGGTGCGCCTCTACGTCGCGCCGATGTACGGCTACAAGTCGTTGAAGTGGCTCGACCACATCGAGCTCACCACCGACGTGCAAGAGGGCTACTGGGAGGTACGCGGGTACGACGTCGACGGTTGGGTCGGTCGGTCGAACGGGCGCGACGACAATGCCACCTGAGCGCCGGATCACGATCGCCGACCAACGCGCCGCGAGGAGCGCGGCACGGCGGAACCAGCCGAAGGCCGAACCACCGCTCCTGCGGTTCGACAGGGTCGAACGGACCGTGCACTGGGTGAACGCGACGCTGTTCGGCATCCTCATGCTCACCGGTGCCGCGCTCTACGCAGGCCCGATCTCCGTGCTCGTCGGCAATCGCGAGATCGTGCGGAACCTGCACGTGTACTCGGGGCTCGCGCTCCCGCTCCCCCTGCTCATCGGGATCGCCGGACGCCGCGGAGCCCGGCTCCGCGTGGACCTCGGTCGACTCAACCGATGGTCGCGCGACGACGCTCGCTGGTTCCGCCGCCGCGAGCACGCCCAGGTCGCCCTCGGGAAGTTCAACCCCGGCCAGAAGGTCAACGCTTCGTTCATCGCCGGCGCCGGGATCGTGATGCTCGCCACCGGATCGATCATGAAGTGGTTCGAGCCGTTCCCGATCGACTGGCGCACCGGCGCGACGTTCGTCCACGACTGGTTCGCACTGGGCATCTGGGCCGCGGTGCTGGGGCACATCTGGTTCGCCGTCCGCGACGGCGACGCGCTCGACAGCATGCTCGGCGGTAACGTGCCCGCGGCGTGGGCGCGCACGAAGGCGCCACTCTGGTACGAAGAGCTCCGACAATGACCCTCACCGGTACACCCACCGACGCGGCGTTCGCCGCCGCGCGCGACGACTTCGCTGCCGCGCAACGCGACCTCGAAGCGCTCGTGCGCATCCCGAGCATCAGCGCAAGCGCTGCACACCGCGCCGAGGTCGACGCGTGCGCGAAGGCGGTTGCCCACCTGATGGAGGACGCGGGACTGGAAGCCGTCCGCGAATTCCGCGTCGACGGGGGTCACCCCTACGTGGTGGGCGAGTGGACGCACCGGGCCGAAGCCCCCACGGTGCTCCTCTACGCGCACCACGACGTGCAGCCAACCGGCTTCGTCGACCGCTGGTCCTCGGATCCGTTCGAACCACGCGAAGCCGACGGTCGGCTGTTCGGGCGCGGGACGGCCGACGACAAGGCCGGCGCGGTCGCGCACGTCGCCGCGGTGCGGGCGTGGCTCCGGACGGCCGGCAGTCTGCCCTGCAACGTGAAGGTGCTCGTCGAAGGCGAGGAGGAGATCGGCTCGCCGGGCCTCGCCGCGTTCCTCGCCGCGCACACCGACGAGTTGCGCTCCGACGTGCTGCTCCTCGCCGACGCCGGCAACTGGTCGGTCGGCGTGCCCGGGCTCACGTACTCACTACGCGGGTACGCCGGCGTCGACGTACGCGTCCGCGCCCTCGACGGACCGGTGCACAGCGGGATGGCCGGCGGAGCAGTCCCCGACCCGGTCCTCGCGCTCGCGGGAATGCTCGCGTCGCTCGTCGACGACCACGGCGACGCCGCGTTCGACCATTGCTGGTCGGACTACACGCCGCCCGACGCCGCCGAACGCGCCCGGATCGACGCACTGCCCCAGAACGTCGCCGGTCTCCGGCGCGCGTGGGGCCTCCGTGAAGGCGTGGAGCTCGCGGGCGATCCCGCGGTGTCGGTGTTCGAGCGGTTGTGGCTGCGACCGGCGATCACCGTGATCGGCATCGACGGCCACCCGATCGAGGGGTCGTCGAACCAGATCGTCGCCGAAGCGGCGGCGCGCATCAGCATGCGGGTCGGACGCGGTCAGGACCCGGCGCGCCTCAACCACGCACTGCGCCGCCACCTCGAACGGCGCGTGCCGTTCGGACTCGAGGTCGACGTCACCGAGCTCGAGGCGGTGCCCCCATGGCACTGCGAGCCCACCGGCTGGGCGTTCGACGCCACGACGCGAGCGCTCCGCGCCGGGTTCGGTGTGGATCCGGTCTCCATGGGCGTCGGGGGGAGCATCCCGTTCGTGGGTCCCTTCGCCGACGCGTTCGGCGGCATCCCCGCGCTCCTGCTCGGCCCGGCCGATCCCGGGAGCCGCATCCACGGCGAGGACGAAAGCCTCCATCTGGGCGACTGGCACAAGCTGATCGCGAGCGAGGTCTTCCTGCTCGCCGAATTGGGGACCGGTCCGTAAGCCCCGCTTGTAGTGTCGACGCGATGGCCGCCGACCCCACCACCGTCAACCTTCCGCCCGAGCTCGTTCCCGGCGACGGCCGCTTCGGTTCGGGGCCGTCGAAGGTCCGGCCCGAAGCGGTGCGGGCACTGGCCGAGGCCGGCGGCGCGTTCCTCGGCACCAGTCACCGCCGGCCCACGGTGCGTTCGGTGGTCGGCGACATCCGCGCCGGGCTCGCCGAGCTGTTCGCCCTCCCCGACGGGTACGAGGTCCTCCTCGGGAACGGCGGCAGCACCGCGTTCTGGGACGCCGCCGCGTTCGGGCTGGTCGACCGGCGGGCCGAGCACCTGGTGTTCGGCGAATTCTCGGCGAAGTTCGCCGCGGTCACCGCCGCCGCACCATTCCTCGACGACCCGGTGGTCTTGAAGTCGGAGCCGGGCACCCACCCCGAGCTCGTCGCCGACGCCACCGTCGACGCCTACGCATACCCCCACAACGAGACGTCGACCGGCGTCATGACCGACGTCCACCGTCCCGGTGACGACGGTCTCGTCCTCGTCGACGCCACCTCGGGCGCCGGCGGTCTCCCGGTGGAACCCACACACTTCGACGTCTACTACTTCGCGCCCCAGAAGTGCTTCGCCGGGGACGGTGGCCTCTGGCTCGCACTGTGCTCGCCCGCGGCCGTCGAGCGCATCGAGCGCCTCGGCGCGTCCGACCGCTGGGTGCCGCGCTCACTGAGCCTCCCGATCGCGTTGGAGAACTCGCGCCTGGACCAGACCTACAACACGCCGGCGCTGGCGTCGCTCTTCCTGCTCGCCGACAGCGTGCGTTGGATGCTCGAGCAGGGTGGCCTCGAGTTCACGGTCGCTCGTTGCGACCGCTCCGCGGAGATCCTCTACGGCTGGGCGGAGGCGAGCACCTTCGCGCAGCCGTTCGTGGCCAAGCCTTCTGAACGCAGCCACGTGAGCGGCACGATCGACTTCGCCGACGACGTCGACGCGGCGGCGATCGCCAAGGCCCTACGCGCCAACGGCATCGTCGACACCGAGCCCTACCGCAAGCTCGGGCGCAACCAGTTGCGCATCGCGATGTTCCCGGCGATCGACCCCGACGACGTGGCCATTCTCACCCACGCCATCGACTACCTCGCCGAAGCGCTTCGCTGACGTGCGGCTCGCGACGATCCGGACGCCGGCGGGTACGCACGCGGCGCGGGTCGACGGCGACACGCTGGTCGAGCTCGACGCGCGCGACGTCGGCGAGCTGCTGGCACGCGGGCAGGTGGCCGAGACCGGCGCTCGCCACGAGATCGCCACGGCGGACTACACGCCCGTCGTCACCCATCCGGGCAAGATCGTCTGCCAGGGGCTCAATTACCGCAGCCACATCCTCGAGATGGGGCACGAGCTCCCGACCCATCCAACCCTCTTCGCCAAGTTCCGGGAAGCGCTCATCGGCGCGTACGACGACATCACGCTGCCGGCCAGCTCGCACCAGGTCGACTGGGAGGCCGAGCTCGCGCTCGTGATCGGTACCCGGGTCCGGCGCGCCTCCGCGGAGCAGGCGGCCCGCGCCATCGCGGGCTTCACCGTCGCCAACGACGTGTCGATGCGCGACTGGCAGAACCGTTCGCTGGAGTGGCTCCAGGGCAAGACGTGGGAGCACGCGACGCCGGTCGGACCCTGGCTCGTCACCCCCGACGACGTCGGCGGTGCCGACCCCGACCTGGCGATCCGCTGCGAGGTCGACGACGTGGTGCGCCAGCGTGCCCGCACCGCGGATCTGGTCTTCTCCCCCGCCGAGCTCGTCGCCTACACCAGCGAGTTCGTGACGCTGGAACCCGGCGACCTGCTCCTCACCGGGACCCCGGCCGGGGTCGGCCACGGCATGGAGCCTCCCGTCTACCTCCGGTCCGGCCAGGTCGTCCGCACGGTGATCGAGGGGATCGGCGAGCTCGTCAACCAGTGCCGGCCCGGGCCCTGAACCGGCCGTGCCCACGTTGATGTCAAGGTCACCCCACGACCGGCCGATAGCCGTTTCGTGGAGGATTTCGGGGAACAAGCACGCCCGGAGGACACCGGTGCGCGCCTGCGGGCGGTCCGGGAGCTCGCCGGGATCTCCAGCCGGGATGTCGCCCGCGCCGCCGGCATCAGCAAGCGTGAGCTGGCGGCGGTGGAGCGGGGCCGGCACCGGCTGACCCAGGACGAGCTGCGATCGCTCGCCGGCGCGCTCGGCGTGGATCCGGAGGTGCTCGTCTCGGCGGGACTCGGCGAGCTCGACCACACCACCACGGAGGGCGAGCGGATCGACGCGGTCATCGGCCACGATCCCGACCAGTGGCACACGCTGCCGCAGTCGCCGGCCGATCTGCCGCCGGCGCTCCCCGTCAACCTGCCCGACCCCGAACGTCGCCACCAACTTGCCACCCGCCACCGCGTCGACGACTCCTGGAACGAGGTCCGCGGGCAGATGGACGGCGTCATCCGTCAGTGCATGCTCGTGAGCACGATGGGATCGGGTGACGACGTGCGCGAGATGCTCGACGCGCTGGAGATCGAGATCCGGCGGCTCAAGGCGAGCCACTCCTTCATCCGCGGCGTCGCCCGCCACGAGCAGATCAGGGCGCAGGCGCGCGGCGGTTCGGCGAAGGCGCCCTCCGAGATGGACGCCCCGCGCCCACGATAGCTCAGCGGCCGGTTGCCCCGTCGTCGAGCGCGGCACGCAAGGTCCGGAGCAGCCGCTCGTTCTCCGGCTGCGAGCCGATGGTCACGCGCACACCCACGTCAGGGAACGGGCGCAACACGACGCCGGCACGTTCGCAGTAGGCCCCGAGCACCGAGGCGTACTCGGCGATTGGCAGCCACAAGAAGTTCGCCTCCGAATCCACCACGTCTATCCCGAGGGCGGCGATGGCGCGGAAGACGCGCGTACGCTCGGCGATGACGCGGTCGACGCGATCCCGCATCTCGGAGTCGGCGGCCAACGAGGCAACCGCGGCGACCTGTGCGAGACCGTTCACCCCGAACGGGACCCGCACCTTGCGCAGTGCCCCGATCACCTCGAACGCGGCGAGGGCATACCCCACACGAAGCGCGGCCAGGCCGTACGCCTTCGAGAACGTGCGCAGCACTGCGACGTTGGCGTGCCGCGGCGAGGAGGTCGACGCCATCGGGAAAGCCGGGCGCGGTCACGAACTCGCGGTACGCCTCGTCGAGCACGACGAGACAGTTGTCGGGCACCCGCGCGAGGAAGCGGTCGATCGAATCGCGGTCGACCACCGTGCCCGTGGGGTTGTTCGGATTGCACACGAAGACCAGCCGCGTGCGGTCGGTCACCGCGTCGGCCATGGCGTCGAGGTCGTGGCGATGGTCGCGCAGTGGCACCCGCACCATCACGGCGGCGACCTGCTGCGCCAGGATGGGGTAGGCCTCGAACGAGGGCCAGGCGAACACCACCTCGTCGCCGGGATCGCACGTCGCCGCGAACGCCAGCCGGCACAGCTCGACCGAGCCGTTTCCCGCGAGCACCTGACCCGGGTCGACGCCGTGCTTCACGGCCAGGGCCGCACGCAGCGCCACCGTGTCGGCATCGGGGTACCGGTTCACGTCGTCGGTGGCGTCGATGATGGCCGCCGCGGCCGAGGGCAGCGGCCCGAAGGGCGCCTCGTTCGAAGCCAGCTTCAGCACGTTGGTGATGGCGTACTCGGCCGCGACCGATGCGGCCGAACGACCCGGCACGTAGTCGGGGATGGCACGCAGCGCGGCGCGGGTACGGATCACCGGGTCATGCTCGCGCACCGCGAACACACGTACATGATCGGGAGGGAGACCCGACGGAAGCCCCGGCAACGCAGCCGGTCCGACACCGGGCGAACGGTGACCGCCCAACGGGCGGACGTCAACCGTCGTCGGCCCTCACGGGGGCGGCAGGATCCGGCGCGCCGTCAGGAGCTCGCCCACGACGGCGGCGGCCGCCGTCGCCGAGACGTCCGCGGTGTGCAGGACGAGCTCGGGGTTCAGGGGAGCTTCGTAGGGGTCGTCGATGCCGGTGAAGCCGGTGATCTCACCGGCGCGGGCCTTGGCGTAGAGCCCCTTCGGGTCGCGCCGCTCGCACACCTCGAGGGGTGTGTCGACGAACACCTCGACGAAGTCGAGCCCGGCGGCCGCGTGCGAACGCGCGCGGCGTGGACACGACCGGCGCGGTACGGGCTGATGAGCGGCACGAGCGCGACCACACCGGCATCGGCGAAGAGCCGCGCCACCTCGCCGACGCGGCGCACGTTCTCGGCCCGGTCGTCGGCCGAGAATCCCAGATCCCCGTTGAGCCCGTGCCGGAGGTTGTCACCGTCGAGCGTGTAGCTGAGCACGCCGCGCGTGGTGATCAGCGCGGCCGAGCGCGCCGGCCACCGTCGACTTGCCGGAGCCCGACAGGCCCGTCAGCCACACCGTCGCACCGCGCACACCAGCGGCCCGCCACCGTTCGCCGCGCGGGACCTCGCTCTCGTGCCAGACGACGTTGGAGCTCGTCGCAGGACCGTCGGTCACGGAGCCGACTGGCCGAGGATCATTCCCGCGCCGACGGTCTCGAACGTGCGCTCGTCGACGAGGATGAAGCTTCCGGTGATTCGATTCCGGCGGTATTCGTCGACGAACAGCGGCACGGCAGTACGCAGCGACACGCGCCCGAGGTCGTTGAGCGCGAGCGCGCCGTGGATCTCGTCGCGGTGCAGCGTGTTGATGTCGAGGCGGTAGTGCAACTGCTGCACGCGTGCCTTCGCCGTCCGGGTCGTGTGCTTCACCAGATAGGTCGCACCCGGGCGCAACGGTTGGTCGCTGAACCAGCACACCATCGCGTCGACGTCCTGGGTCACCGTTGGCACGTTGTTGGGCCGGGCGAGCATGTCCCCGCGGCTGATGTCGACGTCGTCGGCGAGGCGGACGCTCACCGACATCGGGGGCACCGCTTCCTCCACCGGGCCACCGAAGACATCGACGCCGGCAATGGTGCTGGCGAACCCGCTGGGGAGGACGACGACGTCGTCGCCCGGGCGCAGCGCGCCACTGGCGACCTGGCCGGCGTACCCCCGGTAGTCGTGGTGCTCGTGACTCATGGGCCGGATCACGTACTGCACCGGGAAGCGCATGTCGATGAGGTTCCGGTCCGACGCGATGTACACGTGCTCGAGGTAGTGGAGCAGCGTCGAGCCCTCGTACCACGGCATGTTCGGCGAGTGCGTCGTGATGTTGTCACCGTGCAACGCCGACACCGGGATGAAGGTGAGGTCGTCGATGTCGAGCTTGGTGGCGAACTCGGTGAACTCGGCACAGATCTCGTCGAACCGTTGCTGCGAGTACTCGACCAGATCCATCTTGTTCACGCACAGCACCAGGTGCTTCACCTGCAGCAACGAGGCGATCACCGCGTGACGCCGCGACTGCTCGAGGACGCCCTTGCGGGCGTCGATGAGCACCAACGCGAGGTCGGCGGTCGAAGCGCCGGTCACCATGTTGCCGCGTGTACTGCACGTGCCCCGGCGTGTCGGCGATGATGAATTTTCGCTTCGGCGTGGCAAAGTAGCGATAGGCGACGTCGATGGTGATGCCCTGCTCGCGCTCGGCGCGCAGGCCGTCGGTCAGCAACGCGAGGTTCGTGTACTCGAACCCACGGTCACGACTCGTGCGTTCGACCGACTCGAGCTGGTCCTCGAAGATCTGCTTGGTATCGAGCAGCAGGCGACCGATGAGCGTGCTCTTGCCGTCATCGACCGACCCGGCTGTGGCAAAGCGGAGGAGTTCCATCGGATGCCTAGAAATACCCTTCGCGCTTGCGGTCTTCCATCGCGGCTTCGGCGAACCGGTCGTCGGCGCGGGTCGCGCCTCGTTCGGTGATCCGCGACGCCGCGACCTCCATGATCACTTCGTCGACGGTCGCCGCGGGCGACTCCACCGCGCCGGTGCACGATGCGTCGCCGACTGTGCGGTATCGCACCGTCATCTCCACCGGCTCTTCGTCTTCCATCAACGTCACGAAGGGCGACACCGCCAACCACATGCCGTCGCGACGGAACACCTCGCGCCGGTGCGCGTAGTAGATCGCCGGGATCTCGATGTCGTCGTCCTTGATGTACTGCCAGATGTCGAGCTCGGTCCAGTTCGACAGCGGGAAGACGCGGATGTGCTCCCCCTTGCGGTGACGACCGTTGTAGAGGTTCCAGAGCTCAGGTCGCTGGTTCTTCGGATCCCACTGCCCGAAGTCGTCGCGGAACGAGTACACCCGCTCCTTCGCCCGAGCCTTCTCCTCGTCGCGCCGACCACCGCCGAACACCGCGTCGAACCCGTGCTCCTGGATCGCGTCGAGCAGCGTGACCGTCTGCAAGCGGTTCCGGCTGGCCCGCGGGCCGGTCTCCTCCACCACGCGGCCGGCGTCGATCGACTCCTGGACCGACGCCACGACCAGTTGCACCCCGAGCTCGTCGACCCGCCGGTCCCGGAAGTCGAGGACCTCCTGGAAGTTGTGCCCGGTGTCGACGTGCATCAGCGGGAAGGGGATGCGCGCCGGCCAGAACGCCTTCTCGGCGAGGCGGGCCATCACGATCGAGTCCTTGCCCCCCGAGAACAGCAACACCGGCTTCTCGAACTCCGCCGCCACCTCGCGGAAGATGTGGATCGACTCCGATTCCAGCGCATCGAGATGGGAGAGCTGCGTGGGCATGAGGGAAAATCCTACCGGTCTAGTCGGGAATCGGGCAAGCTCGCTCGCCATGCGTAGACGACGGCCGACCCGCAGATCATGTCGTAGAGCGACTTGTTCCTCCTGCTGAACAGCACGGTGATGATCCCCAGTCCGAGGGTGGGGATCACGATGACCGAACGCCAGAACGCTCGGCGCGTCGAGAGCCTCCGCCCCGAAGCGTGGACGACCCTCAGGCCGACGAACGCCATCGCCGGAGTTCGCCCGGAGCCCGACCAGGTCGACGTGAAGAGGATCACCCCGATGGCGTAGTAGAGCACGGTGCTCGCAAGAGGCTCCGGCTGCGGGAAGTGAAACGGGTTTCCGGTGAAGAACAGCACGTTGATCCCGTAGAGCAGGAGGATCCCGCTGTAGATCGCCATGACGGTGAAGGCATCGAGCAGTCCCGCCACGGCCTGCGAGACAAACCCGGCGCGCTGTCCCTGAACCGCTTGCGACCGGTCGTTGCGGATGGCGCCCTTCACGATCGGTCCCCGACGTCCAGCTCCCGGGTGCGTCCGCGGAACAGGACCTTGTCGACCGTCCGCGTGAGCCAACCGTCGAGGGCGATCCCCTCTGAGCGGAACGCGTCGACGGTCTCCATCGTCAGGCTGGCCGTGGACTCCCGGATGACCCCGCCGAGGTCGACCCGGGCGACGATCGCCTCGACGTCGATCGCACCGGCGATGTCGTCGACGGGGATCTGCTCGACGATGCGAACGAAATCGATCTGGGCGATCACGTTCTCCGTGACCTGTTGCACGATGACGGGGATGAGCGCGGCGGCCTGCGCCTGGTTCCGGGTCTGCTCACGCCGGGCGACCTCGTTCCACCGCCAGAGCGCGTCTTCGACGGGCCGCAGCACGCGTTGCACGACCGCCGGGCGAGCCGCCGTGCGCACGACCTCGGCCGAACGCGAGGCCACGGTGTCGACCACCGTCGCGGCCCGCCTCTCCGCCTCGAGGGCGAGGCCCAGCACGGCGCCCGGGACCAACGAGAGGGTGCCCGGCTCGGGTCGGCGGTCGGCCACGGGTTCGGGCACCCGTGAGAAGACGGTCCCCGCGGCGCGGCCCGCCAGTCCGAGCGCGCCGAGTCCGAGGCGGGCGCTGCGCCGGATCACGTCGGTGACCCCGGGCGGCGATGCCGGTACCGAGAGCGCGCGGGACCACGGCTCGTCCCGTCGCATGCCCCGGATCCTGCGTTCCCGCTGCCACCTCGGTCCCCCACGTCCGACGATCGGTCGATCCGCGACTGTAGGGCGCACGGGAGGCGGTGATCCCGACCCGGCCGACCCGGCCGTTCGTCGTGGTGAACCCGTGGCGGTTGCCCGCTAGCGTCACGCGGCATGGACGACGTTCTCGGATACGAAGACCGGCATGTCGTGGTCACCGGCGCCGCGTCGGGCATGGGTGAGCAGGTCGCGCGGATCTGCCACGAGCTCGGCGCCCGTGTGACCGCGCTCGACCTCAAGGCGGTGACGACCCCGGTCACGGCGAGCCTCGAGCTCGACCTCGGGAGCCGCGCGTCGATCGAGGTCGTGGTCGCGGCCATCGACGGGCCGGTCGACTCGATCTTCAGCTGCGCAGGACTCCCCGGCCCGCCCTTCAGCGACGTGCAGGTGGCGACGGTCAACTTCATCGGTGCGCGGGCCCTCATCGACGGCCTCCTCGACCGGATGCCCGAAGGCTCCTCGGTGTCGTGCATCGCCTCCGGCGCCGGCATCGGCTGGCAGCAGGAGCTCGAGATGTACGCGCCACTGCTCGCCACCGAGGGATTCGACGAGGCGGTCGCCTGGGTCGAGGCCCACCCGGAGGCCTTCCCGTTCGGCGGTTACCGGATGTCGAAGGTCGTCGTGAACCAGTACGTCGCGATCGCCAGCATCGACTTCGCCGAACGGGGCGTGCGGATGAATTGTCTCAACCCCGGGCCCACGGCGACCGCGATGATGCCGGCGTTCGAGGAGATCGCGGGCAAGGACGTCATCGAGAACGCGCTCGGATCGATCCGGCGCTACTCCGACCCGGTCGAGCAGGCGTGGCCGATGGTGTGCCTCAACAGCCCGCGGTTCAGCTACGTCACCGGCGAGGCGCTCTGGGTCGACGGCGGATTCCTCGGCATGATGTCGGTCGGGCGCCACCCGGGCTTCGCGATGGGCTGACGGCTCCGCCGTCACATCACCTTCACCCTGCGCGGCCAACGGCGGGGACCGTGGGCCCTCATCCGACCTGTCGGGTGTGGCCTTCCCAGTACGGCGCCCGAAGTTTGAACTTCTGCAACTTGCCCGTCGCCGTGCGCGCGAGCTCCTCGCGAAGCTCCACGCTGGTCGGGCACTTGTAGTGAGCGAGACGCGACCGGCAGTGCTCGATGAGCTCGGCACCGGTCACGTTGGAGCCGGGGACGAGGACGACGAGGCCCTTGACCGTCTCGCCCCACTTCTCGTCGGGCACGCCGATCACCGCGGCTTCGGCGACATCGGTGTGGGAGGTGAGCGCGTCCTCGACCTCGATCGACGACACGTTCTCGCCACCGCTGATGATGACGTCCTTCTTGCGGTCGGAGATCGAGAGATACCCCTCGTCGTCGATGGTGCCGCCGTCACCGGTGTGGAACCACCCGTCGACGATCGCGTCGGCGGTCGCCTCGGGTTGCTGCCAGTAGCCCTCGAGGGCCACGTTGCTGCGCGCGAGGACCTCCCCGTGCTCGTCGATGCGGAGCCGGGCTCCCAACGCCGGGGCACCGCCGCGCCCGAGCTTGCGGGCTCGCTCCCCGGGGTCAGCGTCGTCGTACTCGGCGCGGCCGCGGTTGATGGTGAGCAGGGGCGAGGTCTCGGTGAGCCCGTAGATCTGGAGGAACTCCCAACCGAGCTCGCGTTCGACGCGCTCGATCGTACGGGTGGGCGGCGGCGCGCCGGCGACCACGACCCGCACACGGTCCTGCCCGGGGATGGGGCCGTCCCATTCCGCCGCGGCGTCGAGCACCGCGTTCACCACTGCGGGCGCGCCACACATGAGCGTGACGCCGTGCTCGTCGATCCGGCGCAGGATCGCGGCGCCGTCGACCTTGCGCAGCACGACGTGACGCCCGCCCATTGCGGTGACCGCGTAGGTCATGCCCCAGCCGTTGCAGTGGAACATCGGCAACGTGTGCAGGTAGACGTCGCGGTCGTTCACTCCGACGTGCCATCCGAACGTGGTGGCGTTGATCCAGAGGTTCCGGTGGGTCAGCTGCACGCCCTTGGGGCGCGCCGTCGTCCCACTCGTGTAGTTGATGGTCGCCGTGGCGTCCTCGTCCGCCGGCCACTCCTGGGGCTCGGCGCCGAAGTGGTAGAGCTCGGCATCGCTCTCCGCGCCGAGCACGAACCGGTGCTCGGCGCTGACCTCGGCCAACGGCTCGTCGAGCTCGGGGTCCACGAGCAGGACGGCCGCGCCGGAGTGCTCGACGATGTACTGCACCTCGCGCACGTTGAGGCGGAAGTTCACCGGCACCAGCACGCGGCCGTAGGCACTCACTCCCCAGAACACGCTGAGGAGGCGGGCGGAGTTCTGGCTCACCACCGCCACCCGCTCGCCGAGGCCGACCCCGAGCCGGTCGAGGCCGGCCGCCTGGGCCCGCGCCAGCTCGCCCATCCGGGCACCGCTGAGGTCGGGCCATGGCGCCGCCGGCTGGTCGGGCTCGTCGACGACGACGGTGCGGTCGCCGTACACCAACTCCGCGCGTTCCAGGTGGTCGAGGATCGTCAACGGGACCTTCACACCGCTTCCCCCTGCTCCGGTGGCCGTTCGCCTCCGTCGAGCGCGCCCGGGAGCATACGCCGGAATATCTGCTCGCCGGCCCCGCGGTGGATATGCGCGCCTGGCGCCTCCCGGTTCCGTAGCCTGGGTGCCACTATGGCCACGCAACAGCGGAAGACCACCCAGCCCAAGACCGCCCCGAAGAAATCGGGCAAGGGCGGGAGCCCGAAGAAGTCGATCAAGCGGCTTCGGCGCAAGGCGATCGCCACCCTCCGTCAGGCACGACTCACCGCGCAGCTCGAGTTGGTGACCGCCGAGGCCGCCGCGGCCCAGATCCGCGAGCGCGCCCTCGAGGAGGCCGCCGCGGAGGCTGCGGCCGTCCGCACCGAGGCACGGGCCGAGATCAGCCGCCTGCTCGAACAGGGACGTGCCGACGCCGCTTCGGCCGCGGCCGAGCACCGCGCGACCGCCGAGGCCGAAGCGCGCGCCGTGCTCGCCGGAGCCGAGCTGACAGCCGCGCGCGTCACGAGCCAGGCAGACACCGACGCGCAGGCCCGCCGCGACCAGATCGTGGCCGAAGCCATGCAGGAGGCAGCCGCGATTCGCGCCGCCGCGACCGAAGAGGTCGCGGGATTCCTCCGCCGGCTCGACGAGGAACGCGCCCACCTGTTGGAAGCTGCACGGGCGGAAGCCGCGCAGGTCGTCGCCGACGCGCGTGCCGTCTCGGCGACCGAGGTCGCCCGCATGCGCGACGCGACCTTGCAGGAGCTCGAGACCAAGGCCCGCGACATCATCACCGCCGCCGATGACGAGGGCCGACAGATCGTCGAGGTCGCGACCGCCGAGGCGAAGGCCAAGCGTGACGAAGCAGAGGCGGTCGCCTCGGCCGCCGCCATCGCCGCGTTGGTGCCGCCTCCTCTCCCACCGGTGCCGGCGGCCACGTCCTCCTCCGCCACCACCACCGGTACGGGCGGGGCGGTCAAGACCGCGACGCCCCCGGAAACCCTCGGGACGGTGCGCTGGCGGGCCGAAGGTGAGGTCAAGGCCGCCAACGGCGCACCCTCGAACGGCGCCGGCACCAACGGCACCGCGGCGAACGGCACCGCGGCGAACGGCGCGAAGGGCACGCCCGCCGAGGGCCGACCGGGCGACGGCGTGCCCGAAGCTCCTCCCGCCGCGACGGGACCGGCGGCCGAACCGCTGACGCCGTCCGAGGCCAAGGTCGTGGTCGAGGAGACGCCGAAGGCGAAGCGTCGCTGGGGCTTCTTCGGCCGCGCCCGTTAGTCGCCGAACACACCCGCGCGCTGTTCGAGGTTCGCCCGGACGGCCTCGAGCTGGTTGGCGGTACCGATCATCCCCTCGGTGAGCTCCTGCTCGGCGCGGCAGGCCCTCGTCGAGCGTGGTGCCCCATGACCGGTCGACCAGACGCTTGATGACCCGGACCGCGTCGGGGCTTCGGCCGGCGATCTCGGCCGCGAGCACGAGCGCCTCGGCCCGCGGATCGTCGGCCAGACGGGTGGCCAGGCCGAGCCGGTGCGCCTCCTCACCCGACACCGCGCGCCCGGTGAACATCAGGTCCTTGGCCACGTCGGGACCCACCAGCGGTGGGAGCAGTTGCGTGCCGCACATGTCGGGCACGATGCCCCAGCGGATCTCGAACGCGCCGAGCTGCGCGTCGGGGGCCACGACGCGGAGGTCGGCGCCCAGCGCGAGCTGGAAGCCGCCCCCGACCGCGACCCCGTGCACCGCGGCGATCACAGGCGCCCGGAGCTCCGTCCAGATCCTCACCGCCCGTACCGCGTCGACCCGGAGCGTGCCGGTGGTCCCGCCGGAGCCACGGCCCGAGCCGGCCATGGCCGCGAACAGCGAGGTGTCGAGCCCCGCGCAGAAGCCCTTGCCGTCGCCGGAGAGCACGACCACCCGCACCGACGGATCGGCCGCAACCTGCTCGCCCGCGTCGATGATGGCGCGGAACATCGCCAAGTCGAGGGCATTGCGCTTCTCGGGACGGGTCAGGCGAACGTCGGCGATGCCGCCCGCGACCGAGCACGACACGCGGTCGCTCATGATCCGCTGCTCAGTCGATGAGCTCGTAGATCACCATCGACGGCGGCGGGTCCATCCCCAGCACGTCGCTCATGTTCATGCGCCCGTCCATCGCACGGGCCCCGAGCTCGCCGAGCACGCCCTTGAGGTCGTCGGACTCCAGCTCGTAGACCGCGGCGTAGCGATGGGCGTCGGGTCCGAGTGGCGTCGCGTCGCTCAACTTGTAACGGGTCGCGCCGACGATCCCGTCGATCGCGCACACTTCGGGAATGTGGGTGTTGGCGTACCAGTCGTTGTACTCGTTCTCGCGGTCCGGGTGCGACGGGCTGGTCTGGACGAACAGGATGGCTTTGGGCATGGTTCCGCCTCCAGGGTCGTGGTGCTCGACACCCTAAACCGCGCGCCGACCGCTCGCACCTGGCACCGGGTGCGCGGCGGCGTCAGGGGGCGACGAACTGATGGAGCTCAGGGTGAACGCCCTCACCGACGGTCACGTAGCCGCGGCCGTCGTGTGTGAACGCGATCGCTTCCCCCTGAGACTCCGCCGCAGGCGTGCGGCCGCCGAACGCCGGTGCCTTGCCCGGACACGAGGCGTGTGAGAACGCCCGAGCCAACGACTGGCCCGCCGGCCGGGGGAAGAGCACGACCGAGAAGTAGGTGCGGAGCGCGACGACATCGCCATCGGGTGTGACGTCGGCGCCGGTCACGCCGCGACCGATGCCGAGCGAGAGCGTGGCCACCTGGGTGAGCACGCTGGTGCTCCCGCCCGCGAGGTCGGCCGGAGCGCGGAACACCCGCGCGACGCCTCCCACGAGATCCTTGGTGACGACGAACAGCTCTCCGGTGATCGGGTCGACGAGGAACGCTTCGGCATCGTGAGGCCCGTCGGGATACGTGAGCGCGACGTGCTCGACGTCGCCCAGCGTCCGGGGCGGACCGGGAGCAGCGGCCGGGTTCACCGCCGGCTCCGGCACGCGGTAGATCTGCACCGCCGCGCGCGATCCGCCGTTGTCGCCGATGTCGGCCAGGTAGAGAGAGGCCACCGCGGCCGCGGGACCCGGCCCGGCGGCGATGTCCTCCCAGTCGATCGCGGTCGCGCCACTCAGCACGAACTCTCCGAGGTCGCGACCGTCGGCCCCGATGGCGAACACGCGGGCTGTGTCACCCGAGTCGTTGTGCACCCAGTACACGCCGTTGGTGCGCCGGCTGGCGACGATCCCCGAGATCTCCGTGAGCGCTCCGGACGCGACCGTCTCCGGAACCCCGGTGACGAGCGTGTTGGTGCACGCGGCCGCGAGGACCGGCGGTGTGTCCGGCGATGGAGGCGCTCGGCAGGCGGAACCCACCAGCGCGGGCGTGACGACGACGGCGGCGAGCGCGACGCACCGCCGCGGGAGCGATCGCCTCATCACGCACGCTCGGCCCCGATGAGCGCGGTCACCATGGTGCACGGGGCGTCGGACTCGTTGACCCACGAGTGCCGGCAGCCGTTGAGCACGACGCAGTCGCCGGCGCGGAGCAGGACCCGCGCGCCATGGTCGAGCTCGAGCCACACCTCACCGGAGATGATGACGTCGAAGTCGATCGTGTCGGTGGTGTGCGTACCCGGATGGTCGGGTTCCATCAGCGCCGCGAGCCCGGGAAGCTTCTGCTCCATCTCCGCCTGCGCGGCCGCGAGGTCGAGGTCGGCCGGCGCGGTCGGTGCCCGCGGGCGGCAGCGTGATGACGTCGAAGCGGAATCCGTGCGGTGGCGGGAGGTAGTCGGCGGTCGCCGGCGGCGAGCCATCGGTCGGGAGGGTGACGGGCTCGTCACTCCCCCAGACCTTGACGAACGACGCACCGGGCATCAGTGCGACCGTGAGCGGATCGACATCGGTGTCGCTGACGAACACCGACGCGCCATCGGCGTCGGTGCCCGTGACGACGCGTCTCATGAGGGCCTTCCCATGAGCGGCGAGCCTACGACGCCGGTGGTCCACGAAGTGGGGCGCGAGACTGCGAGCATGACGGACGTGAACACGGGTACCAACCTCCTCGACGAGGACCAGACGCTCATCGCGGACGCCCTCCGCGATCTGTGCGGCGGGTTCGACGACGACTACTGGGCGCGGTGCGACCGGGAGCACGAGTTCCCCTGGGACTTCTACGCCCGCATGGCCGAGGGTGGGTGGCTGGGGCTCGCCATCCCCGAGGAATACGGCGGCGGGGGTCGCGGCATCACCGAGGCCGCGGTGATGCTGCACGAGATCGCGGCGAGCGGCGCAGCGATGAACGGGTGCTCCGCCGTGCACCTCACGGTGTTCGGGCTCAACCCGGTCGTGAAGTTCGGCAACGACCGCCTGAAGGAGACGTTCCTCCCGCGTGCCGCGGCCGGCGACCTCCACGTCGCGTTCGGCGTCACCGAGCCCGACGCCGGCACCGACACCGGCCGCATCACCACCCGCGCCGAACCCGACGGCAAGGGTGGATGGAAGATCCACGGCCGCAAGATCTGGACGAGCAAGGCCCTCGAGTCCGAGGTCGTCCTCCTCGTTGCCCGCACCGGCGACAAGGACAGCGGGCTCAAGGGCCTCAGCCTGTTCCTCGCCGACCTCGACCCGGACTACGTCGACATCCGCGCCATCCCGAAGCTCGGGCGCAACGCGGTGGCCTCGTGCGAGGTCGCGTACGACGGGTTGCCGGTCGAGGCGTGGCGCCTCATCGGCGAGGAGCACGACGGCTTCAAGCTCCTGCTCCACGGCCTCAACCCGGAGCGCGTTCTCCTGTCGTCCGAGGCGTGCGGGATCGGCGAGGTCGCCCTCGACCGCGCGGTCGCGTACGCGAAGGAGCGCATCGTCTTCGACCGGCCCATCGGCGCCAACCAGGCGATCAGCCATCCGCTGGCCCAGGCTCGCGCCCAGCTCCAGGCAGCCTGGATGATGGCGCTGCACGCCGGCCGTCGCTATGACGCCGGGCTCGAATGCGGCGAGGCCGCCAACACCGCGAAGTACCTCGCCGCGGAGGCGTCGTTCTTCGCCGCCGACCGGGCGGTGCAAACGCTCGGGGGCATGGGATACGCCACCGAGTATCACGTCGAGCGATACTGGCGGGAAGCCCGCTTGCAGCGCATCGCGCCCGTCACCCAGGAAATGACGCTCAACTACCTCGCGCAGAACGTCATGGGCCTGCCGCGCAGCTACTGAACTCGACCCCGGGGGGATCATGACCACCGAAGAACCGACGCTCGCGTTCCTCGATCGTCCGCAATTCGGGCGAGAGGACGGTGCCAGTGGGGTTGTTCGGCGTGCACACGAACACGAGCCGCGTGCGGCTGTTCACGGCATCGCCCATCGCTTTGAGGTCGTAGGTGTGGTCACGCGGCGCACGACGGCGTCCGCTCGCTGTGCCTGGATGGGGTAGGCCTCGAACGAGGGCGACCCGAAGACCACCTCGTCACCGGGTTCGACCGTCGTGAGGAGCAGGTGCTGGCACAGCTGCACGGACCCGTTGCCGACCAGCACCTGGGTGGGGTCCAGGCCGTGGAGGCCTGCGAGGACCTCCTGCAGCGCGGCGGCGTGGTTGTCGGGGTAACCGGTTGGCACCCGCTCTCGCGGCCGTCGCCGCCTCGATCGCCGCCGGCAGGGGCCCGAACGGCACCTCCTCCGACGTGTGCTTCACCGGCGGGACGTATCTCGGGATGTCGGCGAGGGTCCTGCGGGTGCGGATCACGCCAACATCTCGGTGCACGGGCATCTTGCCGCAGCGCTTCACGCCGGGACCCCGTCGGGCCCGTTCCGTGGTGGCCAGTGCGTGTCGTGTCACCCATCGGGGTGGTGATTTCACTCTGAGCGCGAACATCGGTACGCTTGCACGCATGGCCGAGATCGACAGCGGGGCAGTCGACGCCTACCTCGGCGTGCTGCACGAGAAGGGCGGGACCGACCTCCTGCTCACCGCGGATGCGCCTCCGCTGGTACGCGTCGACGGTGAGCTCCTGGCCTTCAACCAGCCGCCGCTCGGACCCGACGACACGGAACGCATCGTGCACGCCGTGCTCGGACCGGAGACCTGGCAGACGTTCGTGGAGGAGCGAGAGGTCGACTTCTCGTTCGACTGGCGAACCGTCGCGCGCTTCCGCGGCAACGTGTTCCACCAGCGTGGAGCCGCCGCACTGTCCCTGCGGCTGATCCCGTACTCGATCCCCACGTTCGAGCAGCTCGGGCTGCCGCCCGTGCTGGCGTCGTGGGTCGACCGTCCGCAGGGCCTCGTGCTCGTGACCGGCCCCACGGGCTCGGGGAAGTCCACCACGCTGGCGAGCATGCATCGACGCTATCAACGAGCGGCGCGCCTGCCACATCATCACCATCGAGGACCCGATCGAGTACGTGCACACGCGCAAGCGGCGGCGATCAACCAGCGCGAGATCGGCATCGACTGCCTCTCGTTCGACCGGGCACTGCGCTCGGCGTTGCGCGAGGACCCCGACGTCGTCCTGGTCGGCGAGATGCGCGACCCGGAGACGATCCAAGCCGCCCTCACCATCGCGGAGACCGGACACCTGGTCTTCGCGACACTGCACACCAACGATGCCGGTCAGGCCCTCGACCGCATCATCGACGTCTTCCCAGGAGACCGCCAGGCGCAGATCCGCGTGCAGCTCGCAGGATCACTCGCCGGGCATCGTCTCGCAGCGACTCCTCCCCGCGTCGGCGGCGGCCGAGTCGCGGCGTTCGAGGTGCTGGTGGCGAGCTTCGCGGTCCGGAACCTCATCCGTGAGGGCAAGACCACCCAACTCCGCAACATCGTGTCGACGGGCGGCAAGGCGGGCATGCAGACGCTCGAGATGGCGGTGGCCGATCTCGTGGCCCGCGGCGTCGTCGACTACGAGCAGGGCGTCGCGGTGAGTCTCTATCCCGACGAGATCACCCGCGCCGCCGCGGCTCTCGCAGAGCTCCGCCTCCTAGCTACGCGTCCGTCGCGGCCAGCCGGCTGATAGCCAGCGGGTTGATGGGCCGTTGTGGCTGCTGCCGCTCGCGCTCGGCTTCGGGTGGCGCGCCCTCCGCCGCGGTAGCGGCCACCTGCCCGCGGCCTTGCTGCTCCCACTCACGTGCGTCTCCCACACGCTCGTCGGGTACGTCGCGATGCTGCTCGCCGCGTGCAGGCGCGCTGCGCTCGTCGTTTCCAGTGCACTGGCCAGGTCGCCTGGTTCGTGGTTCCTCTCGTCGTTGACGCCCGCTACGCGACCACGAGCTCGGCGTTCAATGCTGCCGACCAGCGCGACTCCTACGGCGCGCGGCGCGTGCTCGGCTGGCTGGTGAGCGGCCACCTCTTCGACGACGGGCGGCTGTCGATCGTGACCCTCCTGCTCGCGGTCGGACTCGTCGTGTGCGTCGCACGGTTCCGTCAGAACCTCCGCGCCCGTGCGCTCGTCGCCTTCTTCGCGGTCAACCTCGTCCTCTTCTGCGGGCGCCCCGCCTTCGGGACACTCCTCGACGTGTTCCCGTTCTCCCGCGACCTCCAACTGGAGCGGTTCGTCGCAGGGGTCCTCTTCGGC
Organism: uncultured Actinomycetes bacterium; assembly: GCA_963750045.1. Classification (GTDB taxonomy): domain Bacteria; phylum Actinomycetota; class Acidimicrobiia; order IMCC26256; family DASPTH01; genus DASUAS01. The sequence goes on from CAVVPD010000002.1 coordinate 313,812, forward strand.
GGCTTCTTCCTCGCGGGCGTCGGCGGCGCGTGGATCGCTGCCCGTGCCGCCAATCGTTGATGGCCGACGTCGAGCCGTCGTTCGACGACCAATACGTCGACCAGTACCGGCTCCTCGGGATCCGGTACCTGATCCTTCCGGTCGACGCGCCGACACCGTCGCGCCTCCGCTCGTCGCCGACCGCACGACGATGAACCGAGCGCCGGCGGCGCTTCCTGCAGTCACCACTTCCGAGCACGCACCGCGTGCCGCGTCGTTGCGTTCGACGGGAGTCCGTCCGCTCCCCCGTCGCTCCCGGAGGGCAGGGACCCGTCGACACCGTCGACGGGAAGCCGGTCCGCCCGCAGATCCTCGCGCCCGCGCTGGTGGGCGTGCCGGTACCCCGCGGCACCCACGTGGTGGAGATCCGCTACCAGGGGTTCCCCCACCTCGGGCTGCTCTTCGGGTTCAGCGCGCTCGCGCTCGCCGCCGTGGGGGCCGGTCCCGGCCTCTGGGCGCGGCGACGGGCGGCCGGGTCGACCCGGTACCGGAGCCCCCGGGACACATGAGAGGGGCCCGGTTTCCCGGACCCCCTCTCGGTGTACCCACCCGCTCGGGATGGCTATGGACCGGTGATCGGCCCGGCACACTTCGCGTTCTGGGCGGTCATCGTGTAGGCCGTCGCCGACGCGGTCGTGATGTCGTAGTTGGTCGAGTTCGCCTTGATGAGCTTCGCGGCGAGGAGCTGAGCTTCCGTCGCATAGGTCGCGTTCGGCGTGTTCGGGTCAGCGACGCTCGGCGACGCGTAGTACGCGTCCTCGGCCGTCTTCAGCGTGTTGGCGTCTGCGTTGCAGGCGCTCTTCGTGCTGCTGTCGGTGAGACCCCCGATCGCGAACACCACGATCGCGGCGAGGATCCCGAGGATCACGATGACGACGAGGAGTTCGATGAGTGTGAACCCACCCTCTCCCGATCGACGCTTCTCCATTGTTCTCTGCAACATGTCATTGCCCCTTTCGGGCTTTGGTAACTCTTTCCATGGTCCCGTTGTCCTGGCTCGTTGCCCGGAGAACGGGTGTTCCTGGTGTGTGGGCACACGGTGTGGTCATCTCGTGCCGACCACCCCCTTCCGCCGCGACCCCGGCGGCAACGGCGGTGGAGATCACCGTGTCACCGTCCATGACCAGATCTTGGTGGTGCCGCGCCGCGTGCGTCGCGTCGCAGGCCGTGTCGCAGAACTCGACGTCGGCCACGAGGGAAGTGGACTTCCCCGGCACGGTGGCGGTGAAGACCGCCCTGCGGTTGGCGGGCGCGTTCGCCGTGATGGGCGTGGTGGTGATGGGCACGCTCGCGTCGGCGGCGAGGTTGTACCCGAGCATGAGCATGCGGGCGACGACACCGCGGTTGAACACCGGCACCGTGAGGATGTCGACCGGCACGTCGAGCGCCGCCGACGGTGCGTACACCGTGCCCCAGAACGCCGCGACCCGAGGCGAATGGCCGCCGTTGGCGTTCGACGCAACGGAGAACAGGGCGCAGGCGCCGTTGTACGCGGGCGAGTGGTTCTGGGGGCTGTAGTAGGGCGCCTGGGTCACGCATCCGGACTCGCCGTTCAGCGAGCCGTTGACGACCGGGGGCGTGTAGATGACGCCGAACGACATGCCGTCGAGATACTCGGTCGGCGAGCTCGATTTGCGTCGGGCCGTGTACAGGACGCTGACGCCACCGTTGATCTTGTCGGGCGTGTCGAGGCAGTCGGTGAGGTCTACGGTATCGGCAGACAGACCGGTGTGCTCGGAGAGCGCACTCGCTCCACAGGCCCCGGCGCCGAAGGGCGTCACGTCGACCGTGGGCGGCTGCGTCTGGCCGGTGTTGCTCTCACGGTGCGTGACCGAGAGCACCACCGAGTCGATGGTGGAGCCGGCGGGGATCTGGTTCGCCCCCGGGACCGGGAACGCCGCCGTGGGCGAAAACTCGGTGAGCGTCATCGTCCGCGTCGGCACACCCGAGGTGACCCGCGCCGTTGCCAGGCTGCCGTCGACGACACGGCCGTTGGCGGGATTCGTGAATCCGTTGCCCCCATTGGTGTAGTCCTGCGGCGTCCACGTCACCGGACCGACCGGTGTTCCGCTCGACGCGGACCGCACCCCGTACATCACGATCTCCTGGTGCGTGGAGCTGAAGCTGTCGCAGAGCTCGAACGAACCGCTCTTCAGGTTCACATGGCTGGTGCCGCCGAACACGAACTGCACGCCGCTCCCGGTGTTGAAGCCGTAATCGCCGTCGTGCACGCAGGCCCCCGGGATGGTCGGGCTGCCGGCGGTGACCGTGGAGGGGTTCGTCGGATCCCACGCCGCGCGCGCAGCCTGCGTGTAGGACACTTGGAGCTCCACGCCGTCGAGGGACGACGAGACGTCGGCGCAGGCCGGGTTGCCGGGGCCCCCACCGCACGACAGATGCGTGATCTGGTACCGCAACGAGAAAGCGCCGGCGTTGAGCGCGTTGGTGTCGAGACCGCACGTTGCCGGCAGCGGGATGGTCACGTCGGTGGTCGCGCCCGACGTCGCCGACGGCGGGACGTCGACGCTGCACAGGGTCGCGGTGTCGGCCTGGTTGCGCACGAGAAGCTGGAGCGCGCCCACCTGGGTCGGGTTGCCGTACGTCTCGCTGTGCACCATGCGGGCGTTGACGGTGAGCCCGCTCGAACCCCCGGGGATCTGCGGCGACACCGCGTAGCCGGTGCTCGTGATCCACCGCGTCTGGTTCGACGTCGTGAAGTTGCCCGTCGTCGCGGAGAGCGCGGTGGGCGTCTCGCCGATGACCCGGGCGTTGCTGGTGTTGTTGTAGCCAGGCGAGCTCGTGGCCGGCGACGCCATGGCCGTCGCGGCCACGGTGAGCGGGCCGATGGGCATCGCGCCGCTCGGTACCGCGTTCGCCGCGCCGCCCACGATGCGCGCGGCGGGGTCGTCGATGGTCCACACGCCCCCGTTGTTCGAGAAGTTGAAGTAGTAGTTCCCGGGCGCGAACCAGAAGAGGCGACCCGGGCACGTGGTGCCGTTCATCAGGTTGGTGAGCCCGGTGGCGTCGGTGTAGGTCCCGGGCTGGAACGTCACCAACATCCCCGACGGGCAGGCGGGCACCGACCGCGTGGGTGGCGCGGTCGCGATACTCGGCGCCCACGACGCGGGATCGACCGTCGCCGGGTCAGCGGCGGCCGGCGTGCTGCCCACGGTCGCGCCCGAGAAGGCGCTCCCGCACACGATCGTGTAGGGCGGCGTAACGGCCGGCACCGGCTGCACCACGTCGAGGTCGTGGCACGACTCGGCCTGGCGCACGTTGCCGGTGACCTTGATGTGCTCGGCGGTGCTGGTCTGCGGGCAGCCCCCCGACCACACGTCGGAGTCGGCGTCGGAGTTCACGTACACGTTGCCGGTGACCTGCAGCAGCTTGCTGTTCTGCACCTGCACGATGCCGAGCTCGTTGTTCACGTTGACGCAGCCGCTGGTGGGCGCCTGCCCGTGGTACGGCGCCATGGTGAGGATCGCGAAGCCGGGCGCGCTGCTCGTGCCCAGGGGCACGCCGCTCCCGGGGATGGGCGTACACGACACGCTGACGTCGAGCGCGTTCACCCCGTTGGCGCCGGTCCCCGTGAAGTTGCACGGTTGACCGTTGATTGCGCCGCGGCTCAGCGACGAATCGTTCTGCACGTAGCGGATGGCGTTGTTGACCGCGCCGTCGACGTTGTACAGGGCCGAGCGCTGGTCGGAGAGCGCGTTCGTGGAGCGGATGCTCGTGGTCACGTAGCCGAGCACGAAGAAGACCACGACGCCCACGAGCACCATGAACGCGAGTGCCCACACGAGCGCGACGCCGTCCTCGCCACGGGCGCGCCGGTACGAAGGCAAATGGCGGGTCACGAGATCCTCCGCGAGGCCTGCACCGTGGTGCTGTAGCCGTTGGTGCCCCCCGCGAGCTGCGTGAGCGTCGCCGAGACCGACTGCCAGTTCGAGCAGTCGGCGTTTGGCGCACAGGCGAAGGTGGGTACCGCCGACAGGTTGCGGATCACCGGGATGCCGACGGGCGGCCCGGTCACCGTGCCGCCCTCGCAGGTGCGCCGGCGCAACACCTTGCTGTTCGACGGGTCGACGGCGTACGAGACCGAGCTCTGGCCAGGCACGAGCGTCAGGAGGAGCGCCACGTCCTGTGCTCCCGCCCCGCACACGGAGCCGGACTCGGCGGTGTTGATGCCCACGAGCAGGGCCTGCTGCACGTCGGGCCCGAAGTAGCTCTGGAACTGCGCGGCACTGTTCGTCTCCGCGAGGCGTGCCTGCACGTCGGTCTCCGTGCGCAGCCCGAGCAGGATCGCGGACACGAGCACCGGGATGATGAGCGCCATGATCGTCATGACAAGCATCAACTCGAGGAGGGTGAAGCCGGCCTCACCGGCACGCGCCCTCATTGCTTGCGCTTCACGATCTGGACGCGGGTACCGCCGCGCCCGTCAGTGGAGTGGTCGGCCAGGGTGATCCGCTGCGCGGTGTCGGTGGGCCCACCGCTCGCGCACGACGCGCCGTACGTGGCCGGACTGTTGCCGTCCCAGTAGTCGATCGCCACGATCTGCGGCGTGGCGAAGCCCGGCGGAACGCTCACGCCGAGCCGCGCTCGCCTGATAGGACGGCGCGGACGTGTTGGCACACGAGATCCACGGCGCGGCTTCGACCTTGTCGGCCCAACTTCGCAGGATCGCGTCGGTGGTCACATTCTTGCGCTGCGAGTCGGTGGCGACGATCGAGGTCCCCAGCCCGCCGATAAGCGCGACGACGGCGGTCGAGAGGATGAACATCGCAATCACCGCCTCGATGAGGCTCACACCGGCTTCACCGGCCCCGTCGTCGGGATGGCGCTTCACGACGTCACTTCACCTTGACCTGGTTGAAGATGCCGTACATCGCGGAGACGAGCGCGACAGCGACGAACCCCACCACGAGGCCGACGCCGAGCAGCAGCGCGGGCTCGAACAGGGACGTGAGGCGATCGAGCTTGTACTCGACCTCCCGGCCGTAGTACTTCGCGGCCACGTCGAGCTGGTCGTCGAGCGTGCCTGTCTCCTCGCCGACACGGATCATCTGGCACACGCCGCCAGGGAACAGGCCGGTCGCAGTGATCGGCGCCGCCATGCCCTCACCCTGCATCATCGCGTCGCGGGCCTCGACCAGCGCCTCCTGGTAGATCAGGTTGTTCGTACCGCCCGCGGCGACGGCCATCGCGTCGGGCACCTGGACGCCGGCACCGATCATCGAGCTGAGGATCCGGCAGAAGCGCTCCACGATCGAGAACCGCACGAGCTCTCCGAGCACGGGGGCACGGATCAGGAACCGATCACGCGTATGGCGGCCGCGATCGGTGCGGAAGTAGATGAACGTCGCGGCTGCGCCCGCCAGGAAGACAAGCGCCATGACCCACCAGTAGTTCGAGATGAAGTCGGTGATCGAGATCAGGATGCGGGTGACGAGGGGGAGATCGGCGTTGAGCGAGTTGAAGAACGTCTGGAATCGCGGGAGCACGAAGGTGACCAGCACGACGATCGCGACGAGCGCGAACGCGATGACAACGAGCGGGTAGGTGAGGGCCTGCTTGATCTTGCGGCGGGCGTTCTCGTCGCGTTCGATGTAGTCCGCGAGTTCCGCGAGCACTTCGTCGATGTGACCCGTCATCTCCGCCGACCGCAATATGGTCACGTAGAAGGTCGGGAACACCTCGGGGTGTGTGGACACCGCCGAGGCGAATGGCTCACCCGAGCGGAGCTGCTCCGACACCTCGGCGAGCACACCGCGGAACTGCTCGTTGCGGGTCTCGACGCGCAGCGTCTCGATGGCGTCGATGATGGGGATCCCGGCGCGCACGAAGGCGCTGAGCTGGCGCGAGAAGTTCATGAGTTCCGCACGTGGGACCTTCTTCTTGATGAGCTCGGATTTCCAGATGCTCACCTTTGCCGCGACTTCGAGGCCGTAGAGGTCGCGATCGGCCAGCGCCACACGGGCGTCGTTCAGATGATCGGCCTCGACGACACCCTTGACCGGGTGACCATCCGCCGACACCGCCTGGTAGGTGTACTTCGCCATTGCCGTTCCCCGTCCCTCGTACCCGCACTTCTCAGAGCGGGTACACGCTCCTGAGAATCTCAGAAACCGTGGTGATGTCCTGCGTGACGAGTCGCAGCGCCTCCTGGCGCAACGGCCGCATCCCCTCCTTGATCGCTTGCTCGCGCAGCGCCCGTCCCGGTGCGACGTCGACGATCATCTGGCGGATCGGCTCCGTGACCGGGAGCACCTCGTACACGCCGATGCGCTCCTGGTAGCCCGTGCCCGAGCAGAAGTTGCACCCCTCGCCGTGGAAGAACTCCGACTTCGGCATGCGGGCGTGCGCCTCGTAGAACGCGAGCTCCTCGGGGGGTGGCGTATAGGGCACCGTGCAACCACCGCAGATCCGCCGCACGAGGCGCTGGCCGACAACCGCGTTCAGCGCCGGCGCTATGAGGAACGGCTCAATGCCCATGTCGAGGAAGCGGTGCACCGCCGATACTGCGTCGGTGGCGTGCAACGACGTGAGCACGAGGTGACCGGTGAGTGCCGACTGCACCGCGATCCGCGCAGTCTCGACGTCGCGGATCTCGCCCACGAGGATCACGTCGGGGTCCTGGCGCAGAATGGACTTCAGCCCACCTGCGAAGGTCACGTCGGCCGTCTCGTTGATCTGGATCTGGTTGACCGACGGCATCACGTACTCGACAGGATCCTCGATCGTCATGATGTTGCGCTCCACGCTGCTGATCTCGCTGAGCGTGGCGTAGAGCGTCGTGGTCTTGCCCGAGCCGGTGGGGCCGGTGCAGATCACCATGCCGAACGGCGACCGGATCGCGGCTTCGAACACCGCGGCGCTCTCGGGCGACATGCCGAGCTCGCCCACCCGGAGCATCGAGCGGCTCTTGTCGAGCAGCCGGAGCACCGCCTTCTCGCCCCAGATCACCGGCGTGGTCGAGACGCGCACATCGAGGGGACGACCGTCGATCTCCGTCTCGATCTGGCCGTCCTGCGCCCGGCGGCGTTCGACGATGTTCATGCCCGCCATCACCTTGATCCGGCTCACGAGGGCCGGGGCCATGTCGGCGGGCAAGGTCAGCACGTCGTGGAGCGCACCGTCGATGCGCATCCGGATCCGGAGCTGCGTGCCCTGCGGCTCGATGTGGACGTCGGAGGCGCGGTCGCGCACGCCCTGGGTGAGGATGAGGTTGACCACCTGCACGACTGGGGCGTCGCTGTCGACCGCGGCCTGGAGATCGACCACCGCGGCCGCGGCGCGCGCCGCGCCCGGACGGTCGGCGCCGGAGGTGAGCTCGAACTCGCGCACCTGGCGCTCCACACCCGCGAGGGCGCGGTACGACTGGTCGATCGCGGCGTACGTCGGAAGCCGGGGCGAGACGGAGGACGACGTCGCGACCGGCCGCGTGCTCGAGCTCGGTGGTCAGCCCGGGGTGGCCGGGGTCGGCGACCACGACCTCGAGGTGGCCGTCGTCGACCACTGTCGGAACCGCGAGCAGCCCTCGGGCCAGTGACTCCGGCACCAACGCGAGTGCTTCGGGCGCGGGGCGGATGCGGCGCAGGTCGACCACCTCGAGCCCGAACTGGTCGGCGAGCACCGACGCGAGCCCCCGATCGTCGAGCAGGCCCGACGCGACGAGGACCTCGCCGAGGCGACGTCCCGAGTCGGTCTGGGCGCGGAGCGCGTCGGAGAGCTGCTCCTTCGTCGAGCGCGCCGGCCGAGACGAGTTGCTCGCCCAGGCGCTGCTTCGTCTTGCGGGGGAGCGACGTTGCGGCGGACTCGTCGGCGACGGCCACGCTCGCGTCGGCCACGACCGGCTCGGCCGCGGGCGCCTCGGGCTCCGCGACCGCGGGCTCGCTGCGGTTGCCGCGGAACCTCACTACGTCCCCTGCTCCGAGCACAATCGTTGTTCCATTGGGTCAGCCCCAAACTCGTTGCCGATCACCTCTTGGCACCATCGACCACGGGAAGGGTCGGCTGTACAGCCATCTCGGACGGCGAAACCACGCTCCGTGGCGGAGCGGGGCGGAAGCCACGATCGCTGCCACGTACCGTGGCACACTGGCCCGGTGGCGCTGCGGAGAACCCGGTCATGATCCTCGTCGTGGTGCTCGCAGCGGCCGTGGGCGCGTGCCTGGGATCCTTCCTGAACGTGGTGCTGTGGCGCGTGCCGCGGAGCGAGTCGCTCACGGAGCCACCGTCGCACTGCCCGCACTGTGACGCCCGTCTCGGACCGACCGAGCTGGTGCCGATCTTCTCGTGGGTCCTCCAGCGCGGCCGATGCCGCCACTGCGGCGCGCACATCTCCGCCCGCTACCCGCTCGTGGAGCTGGGCGGCGCGCTCACGCTGGGTGCGCTGGCCGGCCTCGCGCTCGCGCTCGTCGCCTGATCGGCGAGCGGCGTCACCACGGTCGGGAGCACCGCGAAGCGGCCGTCCGCGTGCAGGTGGGCGAACACCGTGACCACCTCGGGATCGAACACGCTGCCAGAGGCGTCGATCACGAGCTGCGCGGCCGCTCCGCCGGACCAGACGCGCGGGCGGTAGCGCCGCGGTGATCGCAGGAAGTCGTTCACGTCGGCGACGGTGATGATGCGCCCGACGCCGGGGATCGAACATCCGACGAGGCCATCGGGGTAGCCCCGTCCGTGCCAGCGCTCGTGGTGCGCACGGATCCCCTCGGCGAGCCGTTGCGGCGCCGCGCTGACCGAGAGCAGCAGATCGGCGGCGATGAACGGGTGCTCCGCCGTGCACCTCACGGTGTTCGGGCTCAACCCGGTCGTGAAGTTCGGCAACGACCGCCTGAAGGAGACGTTCCTCCCGCGCGCCGCGGTCGGCGACCTCCACGTCGCGTTCGGCGTCACCGAACCCGAGAGGCACGCCCGACGGCAGGGTGGATGGAGATCACGGCCGCAAGATCTGGACGAGCAGGCCCTCGAGTCCGAGGTCGTCTGGGACGGCGACAAGGACAGCGGGCTCAAGGGCCTCAGCCTGTTCCTCGCCGACCTCGACCCGGACTACGTCGACATCCGCGCCATCCCGAAGCTCGGGCGCAACGCGGTGGCCTCGTGCGAGGTCGCGTACGACGGGTTGCCGGTCGAGGCGTGGCGCCTCATCGGCGAGGAGCACGACGGCTTCAAGCTCCTGCTCCACGGCCTCAACCCGGAGCGCGTTCTCCTGTCGTCCGAGGCGTGCGGGATCGGCGAGGTCGCCCTCGACCGCGCGGTCGCGTACGCGAAGGAGCGCATCGTCTTCGACCGGCCCATCGGCGCCAACCAGGCGATCAGCCATCCGCTGGCCCAGGCTCGCGCCCAGCTCCAGGCAGCCTGGATGATGGCGCTGCACGCCGGCCGTCGCTATGACGCCGGGCTCGAATGCGGCGAGGCCGCCAACACCGCGAAGTACCTCGCCGCGGAGGCGTCGTTCTTCGCCGCCGACCGGGCGGTGCAAACGCTCGGGGGCATGGGATACGCCACCGAGTATCACGTCGAGCGATACTGGCGGGAAGCCCGCTTGCAGCGCATCGCGCCCGTCACCCAGGAAATGACGCTCAACTACCTCGCGCAGAACGTCATGGGCCTGCCGCGCAGCTACTGAACTCGACCCCGGGGGGATCATGACCACCGAAGAACCGACGATCTCGACCCCGTGGCGCAGCGATCCCGCCGCCATGACCGAGCGCATCGAGGCGTGGTGGTCAGAGAAGATGGAGCCCGGCGCCACCGTCACCGAGGTGACGGCGCCCGAAGGCAGCGGGATGTCGAGCGAGACCCTCCTGTTCACCGTGCAGCCGGTCACCGGTGAGCCGGAGCGTTACGTCGCCCGGCTGGCGCCACTCGCCTCGCAGCGATTCCAGGTATTCCCCGAGTACGACCTCGAGCTACAGCGGCGCGCCATGCAGACGGTCGGCGCGCACACCGACGTCCCGGTGCCCGAGGTGGTCACCCACGAAACCGACGCGTACTGGCTCGGGTCGCCGTTCCTGCTCATGCGCCGCATCGACGGGCTCGTGCCCTCCGACGTCCCCCCGTACACCATGGCCGGCTGGCTGTTCGACGCCTCACCCGCCGAGCAGCGCCGGCTGGAGCGCGAGTCGGTCCGGGTCCTCACCCGGTTGCACGAGCTCACGCCGGCGACCCACGACCTCGCGTTCCTCGATCGTCCGCAGTTCGGGGCGACCGCGCTCGACCAACACCTCGGCTACCAGCGCTGGTACTACGACTGGGCCCACGAAGGAGAGCGGGTCCCACTCATCGAGCGGACGTTCGCCGCGCTCGACAAGACACGACCGGAAGAAGGCTCCACCGTCCTCAACTGGGGCGACAGCCGCATCGGCAACATGATGTTCGCCGACTTCGCGCCGGCAGCGGTTCTGGACTGGGAGATGGCGGCGCTCGGGCCGGCCGAGATCGACGTCGGCTGGATGATCTTCCTGCACCGCTTCTTCGAGGACATGACCCACAAGTACGAGATGCCGTGCCTCGACGACTTCCTCCAGCGCGAGCGCGTGGCCGAGATCTACGCGGAGGAATCGGGCCGTGAGGTGCACGACCTCGAGTGGTACGAGATGTTCGCCGCCCAACGGTTCGCCATCGTCTCCATCCGCACCACGTGGCGCACGGTCGCGTACGGCGATGCGGAGGCGCCCGACGACCTCGACGACGTGATCATGTTCCGGAGCCTGCTCGAGGAGATGGTCGGACGCGCCGAGGCGCGCTGACCGCTCCGGGATGACCTGGCAACCGCCACCCCGGCCCGAGTGGGTCCGCGCCGTCAACGACGGTCTCGTGCTGCCCATCGCCGAGGTCGCAGAGCTCCCCTTCACCTGCGACGACCTGCTCGCCGAGGCCCGAGCGACGCTCGGCGTGGCCGACGGCGGCATCGCCGACTTCGGACGCGACGACTTTCTCGAACCCCTCGAGGTGCTGCTGCCCGCATTGGAACAGGAGGCCGAGCTCACGCTGATGGGGCGTTGGATGACGCGTCGCTTCCTGTTGCGCTTCCTCGAGGTCCGGCTCCAGCTCGCGGCGTACGTGCGTCACGATCCCGGGGTCGTCGACGAGGAGATCGACGCGCCCCTGTTCGTGACCGGCGCGCCCCGTACCGGCACCACCATCCTCCACGCACTGCTCGCGGAGGATCCCGAATCGCGGGTCCCCGAGGGTTGGGAGCTGCTGCGACCGGTGCCACCTCCCAGCCCCGACCCACTGGAGTACGCGGCGGACGCGCGTATTCCGCTCGCCGATCGTGAGCTGCGCCTCCCCGGGCAGGTCGCCGGCGAGCTCGACGCCATCCACGTGTACCGCGGGCGGATGCACAAGGAATGTCTGTCGGCGATGTCGTTCGCGTTCCGCTCGGAGGAGTTCACCGCGCGCTATCACGTGCCGTCGTACGTCGCGTGGTATGAGCGGTGCGACATGCGACCGGCCTACGACACCCACCGTTTGGTGCTCCAGATCCTGCAACGAAAGTTCCGCGACGTGCACTGGGTCCTGAAGTCGCCAGTCCACCTCAGTGCGTTGCCGACGCTGTTCGCCGTGTATCCCGACGCGCGTCTCGCGATCACGCATCGCGATCCTCTCACGGTGCTCGCGTCGCTCACCAGCTTGGTGGCGACATTGCGATGGGCGCACAGCAGCCGCGTCGACTTCGCCGAGATCGGCCGCTACCACCAGCGCATGTGGACGCGCCGCGCTCGACGACCTCGTCACCATGTCCACCGATGGTTCCCTCGATCCCACGCGGGTGCACCACGTGCACTACGCCGACTTCATGCAGGACCAGATCGGCGTGGTCAGCGAGCTCTCCTCCGCCCTCGGGAGGTCGGTCACCCCCGACACCGCCCAGGCGATGCGCGACTACCTCGCGGGACGGCCGAAGGACAAGCACGGGGTGCACGAGTATGCGTTCGCCGACCTGGAGTTGGACCCGATCGTCGAACGCGAGCGCTTCGCTCGGTACCAGCGCCACTTCTCGGTCCCGGAGGAACCCGCGCGATGAGCGACGCCCTCACCGACTGGGAGCAATTCCTGCGCCGGCTCGACGAGCTGGCCACGACGATCACTTCGCCGCCGTTCCCGACGACCGGCGCGGACCGGATCGAAGGGCTCCGGCACGTCGCGCTGCAGACGGTCTGCTGGCTGGGCTGGTCGATCGGCCATCAGGATCCCCGGTCGCCGGCGTTCCAACGGCAGAACGACCTGGTCCTGCAGTGGGGTGGACCCAACGCCGACAACATCTACCGGCACGCCCGCGTGCACCCGTCGCTGCGGTACCGCATCGTCGGCCGGATGCACTCGTGCGAGGACTTCATCCTCGCTGTCCGCCGCAACTTCATGCACATGGAGGGCTCGGGCACCGTCGCCGAGCTCAGCGCGCACGACATCGGCATCGGACCCGGCGACGATTTCGAGATCCTCCTCGGCGGCGAGGGCGACGAGCCCAATCGCGTCCCACTGCCAGAGGGTGCGCTCTCGGTGTCGATCCGCGAGTACTACTTCGACTGGCAGCCGGCCGAACCCGCGACGTTCACGATCGAGTGCCTCGACGCCGACGAGCCGCCCGCGGCGTTCTCGGCCGATGACCTCGCGTTCGGTCTCGACGAGGCCGCCACCCACCTCCACCGGTCGCTCACCTACTGGAACCGGTACATGCTCGACGCACGCGTGGGCCAACGCGACAACGAGTTCGGCGGTGGCTACGACGTCGCGCGTGGGCTGAAGGCGGCGAACTACGCGTTCTGCTTCTTCGACCTCGCCCCCGACGAGGCGCTCATCGTCGACTGCGACGTGCCCGACAGCAGGTACTGGAGCTTCCACCTCTACTCACTGGCCTGGTGGGAGGCCCTGGAGTACGCCCAGCGCATCACGAGCCTGAACCACACGCAGGTCCAGGTGAGCGACGACGGGCGCGTGCGCGTCGTCGTCGCGCACCAGGATCCCGGCGTCGCGAATTGGCTCGACACCGAGGGGCGGCGCGAGGCCCTGCTCACACTCAGGTGGTTCTGGCCCTCCGGCGACCCGCCGTCGCCGTCGACCCGGGTCGTGAAGCTCGCCGACGTCCGCGCCGCGCTGCCCGAGGGCACCCAGACGGTCGACATCGGCGAGCGGCGACGGGAGCTCCAGCGTCGCCGCGACCACGTGGCCTGGCGGTTCCGCACCTGACCCGATCTCAGGCGACGACGCCGGTCGCGCGCAGCTCTGCGATCGCGTCACCCATGCCGAGGTCGTCGAGGATCTCGTCGGTGTGCTCGCCGAGACCGGGCGAGTTCGTGCCGAGTTTCGCCGGCGTACCCCAAAACCGAGTGGGGTGCCGCGGCACCCGGGTGCGCCCCACGATGTGATGGTCGTGCTCCTCGAAGAGCCCGATGGCCACGGCGTGCTCGTCCCGGGTCAGCTGCTCGGGCGTCAGGATCATGGAGAAGGGAACGCGCTCCGCCTCGAAGCGCGCCGTCGCTTCCGCCTGTGTGAGATTCGCGGCGCGGCGCGTAACACATGTCCATGATCGGTTCCATGACGTCGCGGTGCTTGCGACGCTCCCCGACCGTCGCCACGCGTGGATCGTCAGCGCCCTCGACCTCGAGCGCCCGGCACATGCCCGCGAAGTCGGCATCGGAGGTCGGGACGACGATGCCCCAGCCGTCCTCGAAGCGCATGGGCCGGAAGCCGGCGACGAACGACGAGTTCATCGACCGGTCGGAGTCGAGCAGGACCTCGTTACCGGCGGAATCCGTCCACAGGAACGACACCACCGCGTCCGTCATCGACAAGTCGAGGTGCTGTCCACCCGCGCCGTTCGCGCTGGGCCAGGAGCGCTGCCGTCATGGCCTGGCTCGCGTACAGCGCGGTGACCTTGTCGGCCGCGGGCTGCCGGAGGAACACCGGCAGCCCGTCCTCGGGGTCCGCCTGGTTCGTCGCGAAACCGCCGTAGGCCTGGATCGCGGTGTCGTAGGCGCTGCGGTCCTTGTAGGGGCCCTCGGAGCCGAAGCCGGTCAGCGACGCGTACACGACGTCCGGGTTCAGCGCCCGAACGTGGTGGTCGCCGAGACCGAGCTTGTCCATGACCCCCGGACGGAAGTTCTCGACGACGAGATCGACGTCGGTTGCGAGCTTCAGCGCGATCTCCACGCCCTCGGGACGCTGCAGGTCCAGGGCGATCGAGCGCTTCCCCCGGTTGCAGACCAGGAAGAACGCGCTCATGTCGTTCACCGAGACACCGATCCACCGCGCGATGTCGCCGATCCCGGGGCGTTCGACCTTCACCACCTCGGCACCCTGATCGGCCATCAGCGCGGTCGCGTAGGGACCGGTCAACGCGATCGAGAAGTCGAGCACACGGACGCCCTGCAGTGGTCCCGGTCCGGCGCTCACCCGACGAACTCTTGCACAACTCGCGTCAACGGAAGCCCATGTTGCCGCCGTCCACCATGATCGTCTGCGCGGTGACGTAGGACGCAGCGTCGCTCGCGAGGAAGGCGACCATCGCGCCGACGTCGGCCTCGCAGTCACCGATCCGGCGCAGCGGGTTGTGCCTGAGCTGGGCTTGGCGCTGTCGGTCGGGCAGGAGGTCCCAGTAGTCGGACGCGGCCCACGGGCACACCGTGTTGACCCGGATGCCATCCGGACCCCATTCCTTGGCCGCGACCTTGGTGAGCCCGCGGATGCCTTCCTTCGCCGCGGCGTACGCGCCGAGCCCGACCACTCCCTCGGTGCCCGCACCCGAGCCGAGGTTGACGATGGAGCCGCCGCTCCGCTCCTTCATGACCGGATGGCAGAGCTTCATGAGCCGGAACGTCGCCAACGTGCCCGACTCCCACGCGACGAGCATGTCGTCGTCGCTGCACGCGACCAGCGGGCCCATCGGCACCTGCTGTGCGTTGTTCACCAGGATGTCGACGCCACCCAGCTCGTCGACGGCCCGCGCCACGACGGTGGCGCAATCCCGAGGCTCGCGGCACGCTGCCCGCGACCGAGAGCGCGCTGGCCGCCGAGCTCGGCGATCTCGTCGACCGTTCGTGGACCGGTCTCCGGGTCGAGCTCGAGGACGGCCACACCGGCCCCTGCCTTCGCCAGCGCGAGCGCGATGCCGCGACCGATCCCCCGACCGCCGCCGGTGACCACCGCATGCTTCCCGTCGAGCGTCATCGCTCAGGGCGCGACCGGGACGGCTTCCTGACCAGTCAGCCAGTGCCGGCCGGCGGCGCGCAGGTCGTCCCACTTGGCGAACACCGACTCGTCGGTCTGGCCGAGCTCTTCGGGCGTCGGCCCGATCTCGTTCGCGATCGGGCGCAACGCGTCGACGTCGAATCCGTAGAAGTCCGCCGCGTTGAGCCCGAGGATCCGCTCGGCCTCGTCGACGGGAATGTCCCAGAAGGCCTCGCGCAGGATCTTCTTCGTGTACGGCCACGTGCCTTCCGGGTGCGGGAAGTCGTTCCCCCACATGATGTTGCCCACGCCGATCTCGTAGCGCCGGGCCAGCTCGCGGCGGCGCGTGTTCGACGACCCGAGCCCGCAGTTCCGGTCGAAGTACTCGCTCGGCAACATGGTGAGCATGCCCTTGACGCTGTCGTCGAGCTTGCGCGAGCCCTGGTCCTTGAGGATCAACGAGTCCATACGCCACAGCATGTCGGGGGCCCAGTACGACCCGGACTCCGTGACCGCCATCTTGAGCTTCGGGAAGCGCTCGAACACCCCCGACCACAACATGAACCACATCGGACGCGACGTCCACCACACGGTCTCGGTCGCGTACAGGCCGAGCACGCCGGGCACCGCGCCGTAGTCGTCGTGCGCGGCCGGGCCCGAGTGCGTGTGCACGGGCAACGACAGGGACTCGCACAGCTCCCAGATCGGGTCGTAGCGATAGCTCGTGTACGACGGATACTTGCCCCACTGCGCGGGGATGATCACACCACCCCACAGGCCTTCGCCGTGCGCCCGCGTGATCTCCTCGATCGCGCCGTCGATGTTTCCGAGGATCGGGGCCACGATGAGTCCAGCGCGTCGCTGAGGGCTCTCGCCGCACAACTCGGCTGCCCACCGGTTGTACGCACGCGCTCCCGCGAGCACGAGCTCGGGATCCGCGGTTGCGTCGATGGCGAAGCCGGCTCCGAACGGTGCGCCCATCTTGCCGGTGACCGCGTCGGGGCCGGGGAACACGACCTCACCGGTCACGCCGTCGGCGGAGAGCTCCTCGTCGCGCTTCTTGGCGTCCCACCCACCACGCAGGCCGAGCTCGTGCAGGCTGTTGCCTTCGTCGTCCTCGCCGAACCACTCCTCCTGGAACTCCTCACTCCCGGCGAACACGTCGTCGTCGGTTCCGAAGCGCTCCTTGCGCATCTGCTTCATCATCTCGTCGCGCGCCCCGAGCTCCTGGTCGAACCGGTCGCGGTACTGCGGATCGAGGTAGTGGCGGTAGTGCGGCGAATCCGGACCGGCGTGGCAGTCGGCGGAGATGATCAGGTAGCCCTTCGACATGCGCTTCCCCCGGGAACGTGGTTAATGGCGGTAGATTAACACCGATGCAGCAGCTCGACACCGAGACCACCCGCGACAAGCTGCTCCGGGCCGCGTTGCATCTCTTCGCCCGCCAGGGACTCGACGTACCCTTGCGCGACATCAACGAGCTGGCCGGACAGCGCAACGCGTCGGCCCTGCACTACCACTTCGGCGGACGGCCGGAGCTGCTCCGGGCGATCATCGACCGCTACCGCCTCAGCGACGCCGAGCTCCTGTTCATCCAGGAGGAGATCAGGTCGGGACCCCACGACGTGCGCGCAGTGGTCGACGGGCTCGTGCACCGCAGCTGCGCGTGGCTCGCGACGCCCGACGGACGCGACTACATCCGGTTCACCTTCCAGTTCGTGATGCGCCTCCCGGTACGCGAGCATCTCGTCGAGGGGATGGAAACGCCGTCGCTCGCCAGCGTCCGGGCGCAGGCCGACCTCATCCACGAGGCGCTGCCCGACCTCCCCGAGCGCATCGTGCGCGAGCGGGCCGTGGCGTCGCTGAACCTCGTGCTCCTCCAGGTGGCGGAGCGCGCCCGGATCATCGACGACGAAGCCGGGAAGGGCCTGCTCGACGAAGACGAGTTCATGGCCAACCTCGTCGACATGGCCACCGGCCTGTTGACCGCGCCCGCGTCGCGGCCCGGTTAGCAGGGTGCGGAAAGCCCGCGCGCGGCTCGCCTTCGGCACCGGGTCAACGGGTCTTCCCGATCGACCAACCCGACTCGTCGGTCTCCGCGGCGAGCAACGAGACCCGGAAGCGCTCGAGGAGCTCGGCGAGCTGCGCGCGGTCAGGTGCCGACCAATCCTCGAGTGCGACCGCGTAGTCGTTGAGCGCAACCGCCTGCACGCGCGTCAGCACCCGCTGCCCCGCCGGCGTGATGGCGAGACGAGCGACGCGGCGGTCGTCGGGATCGACGGAGCGCGTCACCAGATCCTGCTCTTCGAGCGCACGCACCTGACGGCTGGCGTTCGACTGGTCGATCTCGAGCCGGCGCGCGACCTCGGTCACCGCGATCGGGCCGTGGCGTTGGATGAGCCGCAAGGCGCCGAGGTTCGTCTCCGACACGCCCAGGCCGAGCGCGGCGTTGCAGTCGCTCGCGTTCGGCGCGGGCTCCGCGTGCTCGCGATGACGAGTGACGCGAATTCGTGAATCCGCTCGAGGTCGGGATCGGGTGCAGCCGTCAATCGGTATCTACGAGGGTCTCGAGGCGCTGCGTGGTCTCGACCCACTCCTCGACCATGTCGAAGATCACGTCACGCACCGGCCGGACGGAGGTCATGCTCCCGACGATCTGCCCGACCGGGAACCCGGTCAGATCCCGGTTCTGGGCGCGGGTGACCCGGCGCGCCGCCTCGGAGAACACGATCCCCTGGAGTGGCATCGGCAACGGGTCGGGGGTGTCGTCGCGCTCCCAGGCGTCGGTCCACGCGGTGCGCAGCTGGCGGGCCGGCTTTCCCGTCATCGACCGCGAGCGCACCGTGCCGCGCGAGTTGGCGGCCAGCAGCTTCTCCACCGCGATCGGGTTGGTGTCGGCTTCGGCCACCGTGAGCCAGATGGAGCCGGTCCACACCCCCTGCGCACCCAGCGCGAGCGCTGCGGTCATCTGCCGGCCGCGACCGATCCCGCCCGCTGCGAGCACCGGCACGTCGGGGCCGACGGCGTCGACCACCTCGGGCACGAGCACCATCGTCGACACGTCACCGCAATGACCGCCGGCTTCGGTGCCCTGGGCGACGATCACGTCGGTACCCTGCGCGACCTGCCGTTCGGCGTGCTGACGGTTGCCGACCAGGCCGCCCACGAGGATGCCGCGCTCGTGCGCCTGCTGCACGACGTAGGGCGGCGGTGGGCCGAGCGCGTTCACGACCATCGACACCGGGTGTGAGAGCGCGACCTCGACCTGGCCCGGTCCCTCCTCGTCGACGCCGAGGCCTGCCGCCTTCACCACGCCGGCGTCGAGGTCGTCCGGCAGGGGCGCCACCCCGTGCTCGGCGAGCAGCTCCTCGACGAAGGTCTGGTGCTCCGGCGGGATCAGCTCATGGAGGTGGCTCAGGCTCGCCTCCGCGCCGCCGCCCTTGCCCACGTACTTCGCGGGCATGGCGAAGTCGACCCCGTAGGGCATGCCGTCGACGTGGTCGTCGATCCAGCCGAGCTCGATCTCGAGCTGGTCGGGGCTGTAGGCGAGCGCGCCCAGCACGCCGTACCCACCCGCTCTGCTCACCGCCGCGACGACGTCGCGGCAGTGGGAGAAGGCGAAGATCGGCAGCTCGATCCCGAGCCGGTCACAGATGGGTGTGCGCACGCTTGACCTCCGAACCAGTTGCTTGCGCGCATGCAAGCATTGTTGTGGCAGAGTACGCCCGTCCGTGACTGCCTGCAACCGACCGCACTGCAAGGAGACCCGAGATGCCCGACGCGCTCGTCGAACGAGACGGCCACACGATGATCATCACGATGAACCGCCCCAAGCGCTACAACGCGCTCTCGGGGGCGATGCTCGTGCGGATGTACGACGCGATGGTCGAGGCGTGCGCCGACGACGACATCCGGTCCATCATCCTCACCGGCGCGGGCGGGAACTTCTGCTCGGGCGCCGACTTGCGCGCCATGGCGGGCGACGGCGAGGACACCGACCGCGAGATCGACGTCCCGGCACGCATGGCGGCCGATCCCGACATCGTCTACAAGGGACTGCTGCGGCTGTACCGGCCGTCGAAGCCGTTCATCGCCGCCGTCGAGGGTGTCGCCATCGCCGGCGGCACCGAGATCCTTCAGCAGACCGACATCCGCGTGGCGGGCGAATCGGCACGCTTCGGCGTGAGCGAGGCGCGCTGGTCCCTGTACCCGATGGCCGGATCGGCCGTCCGTTTGCGCCGGCAGATTCCCTACACGCACGCGGCCGAGATCCTGCTCACCGCGAAGCACCTGCCTGCGGCCGAGGCCGCGCGGGTCGGGCTCATCGGTCACGTCGTCCCCGACGGCCAGGCGCTCTCGAAGGCGTTGGAGATCGCCGAGCAGGTGAACGACAACGGACCGCTCGCGACCGAGGCCATCCTGCGCACGCTGCGCGAGACCGACGGCATGACCGAAGCCGAGGCCCTCGCCCACGAGTGGGAGTACGGCCAGGCCGTGTTCCGCAGCAACGACGCGAAGGAGGGCCCGAAGGCCTTCGCCGAGAAGCGCACCCCGAACTTCCGGCGCGAGTGACCCCCTGCCGCGCCCGGTTCGTCGCTAGACGTAGGTGATCTCGGCCCCGGCGGCTTCGTAGCTGGTGCGGATGAGGGCGCTCGAGCGCGGATCCGTGGAGATCCCCAGGCCCATCTTGCTCATGACGTAGCCAGCCGCGATGCGGTGCTCGGGGTCGGCGAAGCCGACCGAGCCGCCGGCGCCGTAGTGCCCGAAGGACCCGGCGCCGCCCATGGGCGCGAACGGCGAGGTCGACCAGAACCCGAGGGCGATGGTCGACTCCACGTCGAGACCGGGGAACGACAGCACCTGGTCGGCCCCGCTCGTCTGCAGCGAACGCGCAACGTCGATCTGCTCACGCGTGAGCAGTCCTTCCGACGGCCCGCTTTCCACACCGCCGATCAGCCCCGCGTACATCCGTGCCATTGAGCGCGCGTTCGTGATGCCGTTCGCGGCGGGGATCTCGGCGGCGTGGAAGTCGCGGTGGTTGGCGCCGCTGCCCAGGTCCCCGTCGAAGGCGCCGTTGAGGGTGAGCGCGCGGCACGATGAGCGCGTCGGCGCCCACCATGTCTGCGAGCGTCGCGCCGTCGCCCATGCTCATCGGGATCATCGGTGCGACGCGCGGCTCGAGCTCCTCGGGGAGCCCGATCCAGAACTCGAGCCCGAGTGGTTCGGCGATCTCGTCGTGGAAGAACGCGCCGAGGCTGCGGCCGTCGATGCGCCGCACGACCTCACCGACGAGGTGCCCGTAGGTGAGCGCGTGGTACCCGTGCGACACGCCGGGCTCCCAGTACGGCGCCTGCACCTCGAGCGCGTGGATCACCGGCTCCCAGGCCAGCGCCTCCTCCCGCGTCAACGTCACGTCGACGGTCGGCAGGCCCGCTTGGTGGGTGAGGAGCCAGCGCACCGGGATGTGCTCCTTGCCCGCTTGACCGAACTCCGGCCAGTAGGTGACGACCGGCGCGTCGATGTCGAGCAGTCCCCGCTGCGCGAGCAGGTGCGCGCAGGCTGCGGTCGCCCCCTTCGTCGACGAGAACACGACCTGGAGCGTGTCACCCTCGTACGCCGCGCCCGTGTCGCCGCGGATGCCGCCCCACAGGTCGACCACCTGGGCGCCGTCGACGTAGAGCGCGTAGGTCGCGCCCTCCTCGCCATGCTCCTCGAAGTTGTTCGCGAACGCGTCGCGCACGCCTTCGTACCCCGGTTCGACGTTTCCCCCCACCTGTACCGGCACGGCTACTCCTTGGGAAGGCCGAGCACCCGCTCGGCGAGGACGTTGCGTTGGATCTCGTTCGAGCCGCCGTAGATCGTGTCGGACCGGCTGAACAGGAACAGCTTCTGCTCGAGCGTCAGCTCGTAGGGCGACGCGGCGTCGCCCTCACCGATCAGACCGTCGGCGCCAAGAACGTCGATCATCAGGTTCCCGAGGTCGCGGTGCCACGAGCCCCAGAGCAGCTTCGAGATCGACGCTTCCGGCCCGGGCACCCCCTTGGCCGCCATGCTCCGCATCGCGTTCCACTTCATGAGCCGCAGCCCGATCCACGCATCGACCACCCGTTGGCGAACGGTCGGGTCGTCGCCGCGTCCGTGCGCGCCGCGCCACCGAGAGCAGGTGATCGAGCTCGCGCTCGAACCCGACCTGCTGCGCGAGCGTCGACACGCCACGCTCGAACCCGAGCAGGCCCATGGCGACGCGCCAGCCGTCGTCGATGTCGCCGACGATCAACCCCGCCTCGGTGCGGGCATCGTCGAAGAACACCTCGTTGAATTCGCCGCCGCCGGTGATCTGCACGATCGGCCGGACCTCCACACCGGGCTGGTCCATCGGCACCAACAGGAACGAGAGCCCTCGGTGCCGAGCCGACCCGGGGTCGGAGCGCGCCAGGACGAAGCACCAGTGCGACACGTGCGCCAGCGACGTCCACACCTTCTGACCGTTGATGACCCACCGGTCACCGTCGAGCTGGGCGCGGGTCGCGACGTTGGCGAGGTCCGACCCCGCGTTCGGTTCGCTGTAGCCCTGGCACCAGCGTTCGTCGCCGCGCAGGATGCCGGGCAGGAAGCGCTCCTGCTGCTCGGGTGTGCCGTAGGCGATCAACGTCGGCGCGAGCAGGTTCTCACCCATGTGGTTGACCCGTGCGGGGGCCTGCGCCCGGGTGTACTCCTCGGCCCAGATCACCTGCTGCTCGAGCGTGGCGCCCCGACCGCCGCGCGCCTCGGGCCACCCGAGCCCGATGAAGCCGGCCTTCCCCAGCTCGTGCTCCCACGCGACCCGCACGTCGAAGCCGACGTCCTCGTCGCCGGGTCCACCACGACCCTTCAGCTCGGCGTACTCCCCGACGACGTGCTCGGCCAACCACGACGCCACGTCGCGCCGGAAGCGTTCACCGTCTCCCGTGAGCTCGACGTCGGCCATCGTCACCGTCACGCAGGGAGCGCCATGAGCTCCACCCGGACCCCGTCGGGGTCGGCGAGGAACAACAGGTCGATGCCGGGGCTGGTGCGCGTCGTCTCGATCACGGTGGCGCCGCAGTCGACCAGATGGCGCGTGGCGGCATCGAGGTCGTCGACGTAGAACGACAGATGGGTCAAGCCGACCTGGTTGCGTGCGGTCGCGGGCGCGCCCACCACATCCGGCTCGACGAAGCGCAACAGCTCGATCTTCATGGTGTCGTTCTGCATGAACTGGGACACGATGCGGACCGGCCCGGCGACCTCGAGACTGCGGTCGAGACCCTCGACGGCGACGCTGTCGAGCTCGAAGCCCTCGGCCTTCTCGAAGCCGAGACCATCGCAGAAGAACCGTAGGGACCGCTCGAGGTCGCGCACACACAGCCCCACGTGCGACGGCCGGTAGTCACCCATGGATCGCCCCTCCGTTCGATGTCTCGGGCGCGACGGCCCGAACCTGACGGTCCGTCAGAAACAAGCTAGCGTCGCCCGCCGGAACCACGCCCGCCCGGCACGACGACAGGAGACCACGCGATGGCGATCCCCGGCATGGAGGACTACCCGATCAAGCTCGGGACCCTGCTGTTCACGATGGTCGAGCCCGAGAAGGGCCACGAGGTCGAATACAACCGCTGGTACGAGCACGACCACTTCTACTCCGGCTGCATGGTCGGCAAGTGGCAGTTCGCGGGCGACCGGTTCGTCGCCACCCGGCGGCTGAAGGACCTGCGCTACCCCGCGACGAGCGACATGACCGCCGACAATCTCGTCGGCTCCTACCTCGCCATCTACTGGGTGCTCGAGGGACACCACGACGAGTGGAACCGTTGGGGAGTCGACCAGGTGAACTGGCTCCACGCCAACGGCCGCATGTTCGACAAGCGCACCCACATCCACACGTTGCTCTACGAGAAGCGCTGGAGCGACCGCAACGCGGACGACGCGTGCACGATCGAGCTTGCGCTCGACCACAACTTCCCCGGCCTCGTGGTGGTGGCGGGTGACGTGAAGGAAGGCCACACGCACGACGAGGTCGACGCGTGGTTCCGCGACACCTACCTCCCCGGCGCCTACGCGCAACCGTGGGGCCCCGAGGTGGTCCTCGACGCGACCACGCTGCCGCTGCTCGACGATCGCCCGGGTGACGTGCCGCCGCCTGCGGCCGGACCCAACCGGTTCCTGCAGCTGCATTTCCTCGACCACGACCCAGAAGCGGGTTGGGCGGACGGCTACGCCAAGATCGGTGACGCCATCAACGACAGCGGCCTCGCGACCCACGTGTGGACCGCTCCGTTCATCCAGACCGATTTCGGCACCGACAAGTACACCGATGAGCTCTGGTGACCCGACCCGCACGGGTCGGCGTGCACAGATTCGCGAAATCCTGAGGTCACCTGCTCGTCACCCGTCGGACTCAACGAATCGGCCCGGCGTGCCGATACCGGACACGTGGACGATCAGACGGCAGCACGATCGAGCTCGTGTGACGAGACCCGGCCCACCCGGCTGCACTACCAGCTGCGGTGTCTCCTGGCCGCCGACCACGACGGCGACCACCGGTGGACCCCGGAGCTGTTGAGCGCCGACGCGGGCGCGACCGCAGCCACCGGCTGACGTCGCTCAGCCCGTCCGCGGGTGAGCGTCGAAGAAGGCGAGCATCGGTGCGGTGGCGTCGATCGACCAGGCGCGACGGCGCGCCGCTCTGTTCGTTCAGTGCGCATGAAGACGGCGTTGGGAGTCGTCGGTAACCTACCGGCGACGAAGGGTGACACCATGAGCACGCCGATGACACCGCCCCTCCACGATCCGGCGACCTACGCGCGGGGATTCCCCTACGAGGTCTTCCGGGAGCTGCGCGACCTGGACCCGGTCTCGCACCACGACCATCCCGCGTGGGACGACGGCTATTGGGTCGTGTCGCGCCACGCCGACGTCCAGCGCGTGTCGCGCGACTGGACGGCGTTCCAGAACGCCCCGAACCCGTTCCTGCCCGACTCGGCCGACACCAACGAGGACGGCACGTCGTTGCTGCTGATCAGCCTCGACCCTCCTGAGCACACCAAGCTGCGCAAGTTGATCAGCTCCGGCTTCACGCCGCGGCGCATCAACGACCTCGCCGGCCAGGTGAAGGCACGCGTCGATGCCGTGATCGACTCCGTCGCCGATCAGGGTGAGTGCGATCTCGTGCGCGACGTCGCGCTCTGGCTCCCGTTGCACGCCATCGCCGATCTCGTCGGGGTGCCCGAAGAGGACCGCAAGCAGGTCTTCGAGTGGACGGAGCTGACATTCGGCTTCGACGCCAGCGTCACGCCCGCGGAACGCCAGGAGGCGGCGCAGGCGATGTTCTCGTACGCCGACGCCATGTGTGCCGAGCGGCGCGACCACCCGCGCGACGACCTCATGAGCGTGTTGTTGCATGCAGAGGTCGACGGCGAGCGCCTGACCGAGATGCACCTCGCGTTCTTCTTCCTCCTCCTGCAGAATGCAGGTTCGGAGACCACGCGCAACCTCATCACCACCGGCACGCTCGCGTTGCTCGAGCGCCCCGAACAGCTGCGGCGGCTGCGCGGCGACCTCTCGCAACTTCCGGTCGCGATCGAAGAGCTCCTACGTCACGCGACGCCGGTCATGTCCTTCACCCGCCAGGCGACGAAGGACACCGAGATCGCGGGCCAAGCGATCGCCGAGGGCGACCGCGTGCTGATGGTCTACGCCTCCGCCAACCGGGACGAGCGCGTCTTCGACCGGCCCGACGACATCGACATCGCCCGCGATCCCAACGACCACGTCGCGTTCGGTGCCGGCGGTCCACATTTCTGCCTGGGCTCACACCTCGCCCGCCTCGAGGGCCAACTGATGTTCGAGGCGATCCTCACCCGGTTCGAGGGACTCGAGCTCGCCGCCGACCCGGCGATGCTGCCACGCGTCAACTCCAACCTCATCGACGGACTCCACGAGATGCCCGTCCGGTGGAGCAGCGTGCGCTGAGACCATCCGGGCGAATGGCATTGGCCATATCGGGTCGGGGAATGCCGGCGCGCCATGACGGAAACGGGGCGCCGGGGGTCCACCTGAAGGTCCGCGCTCAAGAAGCGGCTGCTTCCGGTCGTAATTGCCGGAATGACGGGAGGTGCTCCGATGGCTCCGTTCACCCGAAGGATTCGCGTAGATTCCGACCCTGCCCAGTACCTCTGGATGTTCGACCGCGAGACGGGCCTGCCCCGCTGGCCGCTGCTCGTCGACCGGACGGCGATCGCCTTGGCGCGCGGCGAACCGCAGCAACCGCGTGGCAGCGGTGTTCGTGATCGAGAACCCGCGGGCGTTCGACGGCACCGTACCGGACTTCGCCGAACTGGCGCAGCGCCTGCTGGCGAAGGTACGTCCCGACGACACAGTGGCGCGTGCGGCCCACCGGACGTTCGTCATCGTCTGCAACGACATCTCACGGGACCAGGATGCGGCAACCGTCGCTCGGCGTCTCGTCCACAGCTCCGGATTGCAGTGTCAACTCGGCGTGGCCCTCGGCTCGCGTGAGGACTCCGTCGAGTCGCTGCTCGAGCGTGCACTTCGCGAGGCGGACCAGGTTCTCGCGAGCTGAGCCACTCGATCGGCCCGGTTCGAGAGGGGACGGTTCGTCGACATCCTCAGCCCGGCCGATCCGCGAACACGCTTGCGAGCAACGGCGTGAAGATGTCGGCCCGTTCCCACTGCAGGAAGTGGCCGGCGCCGGGGATCAGCAGCGGCCCGATGCGGTCGGTGAATGCCCGCTCGCAGAACCACACGAAGTCTTCACCGACGACGTGGTCGTCGGTCCCGTACAACAGCAGGGTCGGGACGTCGACCGTCCCGCTGACCAGCGGCGGCTCGGACATGGGGCGCCCGTGCGCGAGCTGGTACACCGACCACCCGGCACGAAGGCGCGCCTCGTCGGCGAACGGCTCCGTCATGAAGTCGACTTCGGCTCTGCCAAACGTCCCCGGTGACGCCCACAACCGGCTCTGGTACATGCCGGCGATCCACTGCCGGCGCGCGGCCTCGGTCGGCAGCATCGCCGAGAGCTCGTCAGGGCGCGCGCCCTGCAGCTCGCGGTAGTCACCGGTCGGCCCGTCACCCAGCGCGCTCAGCGATCCGTAATCGAGCCCGGCGGCCGCGTACTCGTCGAGCGCGGCGGGCGGGACCGTGTTGAAGAAGCAGAGGCGTTCCACGAAGCCGTGGAACCGGTGCACCATGTCGACGGCGACGACGCCCCCGATGTCGCCACCGGCCACCGCGCAACGCTCGTGGCCGAGCACGTCGTGCACGAGGGCGTGCATGTCGCGCGAGTAGACGGCGAGGTCGTACTCGTCGTCGGGCGAGAGGTCGCTGTCGCCGAATCCGCGCAGGTCCGGGACGATCACCTCGAACCCGGCGGCGGCGAGCGGCGCGATGTTGCGCCACCAGATGCGCTTCGTTTCCGGGTACCCGTGCAGGAGCAGCAGCGGATGACCGCCGACGCCCTCGCGCACGTAGGCGAGGGCGAGCTCGTCGCGCACCACCGAACGGTGGACCCTGAACGCGTCGGGCGCCGGAATGTCCGGTTGTGCCGGTCGGTGCCGTGGGTCGTAGGTCACGCGCCGGTCATGCCAGTTCGACGTCGCGTCGCAGCCGCGTGAGCACGAGCGTCTTGATCAGCCATGTGCCGCCGACGAGCTCGTACGTCTCGGTGTAGTGGCCCCAGCCGGTCATGCTCTTCATTCCGAGCGGCGAACCCTCGGGCATCTGCAGGAAGTCTTGCATCGCCCAGACCCCGCTCGCGGTTGTGGAGGAGGTGATCTCGATCTCGGGCATGTGCCCGTGGTGCACCGTGACGACGGGACCGACCGAGCCCTCGACGAACTGGCGGATGTTCGCGTTCCCGTGCACCACGTCGAGGTCGGGTGCCTCCTGGGTGGTGTCCAGGGTCGCGTCGGTCGCGAACACCGCCTGGAAGCCGTCCCAGTCCTTGGTGTCCATGCAGCGGAAGTAGCGCGCCTTCAGCTTCTTGATCTGCTCGATTGCCTGCAGCTTCTCGAGAGGGTCCACCACGGTTGCTCCTTCAGGGTTTCCAGGGCGACGGCCAGTCGTCGCTACGAAGCTGGGCGTCCATGCCGCCATCGCAGAACAGGACCGATCCGCAGAAGAAGCGGGCGTCCGGCCCGAGCAGGTACTGCAGCAACGCCGCGATCTCCTCCGGCCGGCCGTTGCGGCCGATCGGCGCCTGGAAGGCGGCGATCATCGGACCGATCGTCGGGTCGTCGAGGCCCTCCTGGAGCAGCGGCGTGTCCACCGCACCAGGCGCGACCGCGTTCAGCGTGATGCCCGCGCCCGCCCACTCGGGCTTCACCGCCTGGCGCCGCACCCACCACGCGAGCGCGGTCTTGGTGACCGGGTATGTGCTCACCGACTCGCCGTCGCCGGCCCGGGCCTTGGCGGCCTCCTCATCGCCCGCGAGACACGCGGCGATCAACGACTCGTCGATCCCCGGTGCACACGTCGTGGAGTTGGAGCTGATCGCCACTGCGGCGGGCTCGGTCCCCTCGGCGAGCAACGGGCGCAGCCCCGTGAGCATCTCGACCGTGCCGAAGTAGTTCACGGCGACCAGCAACGACGCCGGGCGGTCGGGGAGGCCGTTCAACCCCGCGCACGTCACGAGCCCGTCGAGCGCACCACCCGACCGTTCCTCGACGCGCGCGATCGCCTCGGCACGGCCGCCGGGCGTGGCGAGGTCGGCCTGCACTTCGGCGTTCTTCACGTCGACACCGATGACGCGGTCTCCCGCCGCGGTGAGCCGTTCGGTGAGCGCGGCCCCCATCCCGGAGCCCGAGCCGGTGACCGCGATGGTCCTCACGGCTTCACCAGGTCACGCCACGGGACGTCTTTGTCGCTCGTCGGTTCTCGCGGCAGCCCGAGCGCGCGCTCTCCGATCACGTTGCGTTGCACCTCATCGGTACCACCGCCGATCCGACTCGCCCACTGGCTGAGAAATTGATCCTGCCACCGAGCGTCGTCGGGCGCGTCGCCCCCCCAGAGCGTCGCGCTCGGACCGAGGAGGCTCATGACGAGGTCGCCGGTCTTCGCCAGGTGCCGCGAGTAGGCGAGCTTGAGCACGGACGCCTCCGGCCCCGGCATCTGACCCTTGCTCATCGCGGTGCGCAAGCGGAAGCCCATGTACTTGATCACGCCGGCGCGAACGACCGTGTCGGCCAGCTGCTGGCGGACGACCGGGTCGTTGCCGAGCCCCATCCGCTGGGCGAGGGCGATGATGTCGGCGAGCTGGCGACCGCCCTGCGCGCCACCGATCATGGCCCGCTCGTTGCCCAGCGTCGTCTGCGCGACCCGCCAGCCGTTGTTCACATCGCCGAGCACGTTCTCCGCCGGGATGCGGACGTCGGTGAGGAACACCTCGTTGAAGTGCGCGACCCCGGTGATCTGCACCAGCGGGCGCACGTCGACGCCCGGGGTCTTCATGTCGACGATGAAGTACGTGATGCCGCGATGCTTCGGCACGTCGGGGTCGGTACGCGCGAGCAGGATGCCGTAGTCCGCGAATTGGGCGAAGCTGTTCCACACCTTCTGACCGTTGACGACGTACTCGTCGCCGTCGAGCACGGCGCGGGTGCCGAGCGACGCGAGATCGGAGCCGGCGCCCGGCTCGCTGTAGAGCTGGCACCAGAGCTCGTCGCCCCGGAGGATCGCGTCGATGTGCTCCTTCTTCTGCTGTTCGGTGCCGTGCGCGATCAGGGTCGGCACGACCATCGACACCGCCACCGAGAACGCCCCGACGGAGACGTCGAACTGAGCCTGCTCCTCGTTGAAGATGGCCTGCTGCATCCCCGAGCCACCGCGCCCGCCGTACTCCTTCGGCAGCGTGATGCCGGCCCAGCCGTTGTCGTAGAGGGTGCGCTGCCATGCGCGGCGACCGGTCCATGTGCTCCTGGAGCCCCGACGCCCCGTAGCTGCCCTGGGGCGATGCCGCGTCGTCGTCGAGCCGCGTCGCGTGCTGCTCGAGCCACCCCTTCGCCTCCGCCCGGAACGCCGCCTCTTCCGGCGAGTCGCCGATTTCCATGTCGGTCCTTTCTGACGAACCGTCAGATCGTAGCGGCGGCCCGAAACCCCGCTCAGGCGATCGTCTGCGGCAACCAGCTGGCGCGGATCGCTCCGGCGAAGCGGTAGTCGAACGGCACGATGAGCCGGAACGGCGCGTCGAGCACGACGTCGGTACCGGCGCCGTACGGAGCGGCCGCGCGCGCGGCGAGCGTCGCCGCGGCCGGGTCGCCCTCGAGGAGGTAGACGTCGCAGTCGAGGGTCCCGTCGGTGATCGACCGGTGGCCGAGCACCGCGTGCACGCCGTCGACACCGACGGCGGCGGCGGCGACGGCGTCGCGCGGCTTCGTCGTCACCGCCGTGGCGAAGCACGATCCGGATCGAAGTGTGCTGGATGTGCGGGATGTCGTCGCGGTCGGCCTGCAGCGCCGGATCGGCGACGCCCCAGCTCCAGGTCATGGCATCGCCTGCGCGCACGATCTTCTTCTCGGGCGCGAACATCCGACCGGCCGCCTCGAGCTTGTCCCGGTAGGTGGTCATGTCCGCGAGCACCTGCGCCGGGTCGCCCGCGAGCGTGTACACCGTCACGTGCACGCCGCGACCTTCGGCAAAGCCGTCGAGGCGTTCGGCGGGCTCGCGCACCTCGTGCAGGTCCGGCGGCGCGACATAGCGCTTGCCGGTCATGATCCCCGGCAGGGCGATGTTGGGGGGCAGGTGCTCGAGGTCGTACCAACGGTTCCACGCCTCGACCGCGTCGGCATCGCAGTCGACCGACGCGAAGATGATCCCGGTGACGTCCACGGCCGACTCAGGCAGGGCGGAGCTCGACGAGGCGCACGAGCGGGATCTGGCGCTCGGTCCGACTCTGATAGTCGTCGTACCACGGCCGGTCGGCGTTGAGCGCGGTCCACGTCTCGGCGTAGTCGGCGCCGTCGAGCACCTGCGCGTCGGCCCAGAACAACCCGCCTTGCACCCGGATCTTCACCTCGGGGTTGGCGTCGCGGTCGGAGAGGTTGAAGTACCACGACGGATGCTCGGGAGCACCCGAGAACGACGCCACGATCACGCGGTGACCGTCGCGGTCGACCCAGTACGGGAGCGCGACCTTGTGCTCGTTGCCGCTCCGGCGACCGATGGTGTGCAGCACCACGTGATGCATCCCGGCGATGCACCAGACGTCGTCGGCGTCGGACGACTCCATGTACTCCACATGACCACGGCTGATCGCGGGGATCTCCTCGCGGGGCGGCTCGTCGAACGGCTCGCTCTTCTGGGACTCGGGCTGAGCTTCGGGCATGCGCGAAACCTACCCCACCGCGCGGACGGGCGATCTCGGCTCCCGCGCCCATCGCGGCCGATCCCGCGCGGACGCGCCTCCATGACCTAGTGACTACTATGCTCCCGGCGATGGGGATCCCCGCGCGCAAGGAGCAGGTCGCCATGAGCAACCTCGACACCCGCGCGTGAGATGTTCGCCTGCTTCTCGGCCGGCGACAAGGACGGACAGCTGCGCCGCTGCAGCGACGACGTCGTCTACGAAGCGCCGTACTACGCGGGCCTCGTGCGGCGCGGGAAGGCCGAGCTCGCGGCCATGCTGGACGCCGTGGAAGAACGCTTCGACTCGATCTCCTACGTGGTGGCCGACGAGTTCCCCACGGTCGACCCCGATCTCGTGATCGTCGAGGTGCACGGCGACAACCGCGTGCGCGGGACCACGCGGCGGTACCAGAACCTCTACATCATGTTCCTGTACTTCCGCGACGGCCTGGTGTATCGCTGGCGCGAGTTCTCCAACCCGGATGCCTACCGAACGGCGGTGTCGCGATGACCGGTGTCCTCGACGGAATCGAGGTCCTCGACCTCTCATGGGGCATCGGGGGGCCGATGACCGGCATGCTGCTGGCCGACCACGGCGCCCGGGTCACCAAGATCGAGCCGCCCGGCGGCGACCCGACCCGCGCCTTCTCGGGTGCCCGGGTCTGGCACCGCGGCAAGCGCAGCGCGGTCCTCGACCTCCACGACACGACCGATCGCGATCGGCTCGTCGCGCTGGCGACCCGCGCCGACGTGCTGGTCGAGAGCTACTCACCCGGCACCACCACCGAGTTGGGGATCGACTTCGACACCTTGCACGCGCTCAACCCGCGCCTCGTCTACTGCTCGATCACCGCCTACGGCGACGACGGCCGCCACTCCAGCCGGCCCGGCTACGACGCGCTGGTCGCGGCCCGCACCGGTCACCAATGGGAGAGCCGGGGGGTCCCCGGCGGGACCATCGCTCGCCTCGCCGGCGTACCGCCCGCATTCCCCGACCTCGTCGTCCCCGACGACTGTTGGGTCGGTGCGCCCCGCCCGGGCCCCCTGTTCTCCGGCGTGCCGTGGGTGAGCGTCGCTGCGTGCTACCTGGCGACGCTGGTGATCAGTGCTGCGTTGCGCGTGCGGGAGCAGACCGGACGGGGCCAGCACGTCTCGACCTCCCTGATGCAGGGGGTGCTCGCGACGACGCTCTGCGGCCTGGCAGACGCGTCGAGCACGCGCAGACCGAGAACTTCCAGAGCTGGATCAGCGATCCACGTGCGCCCAAAGGGGTATTCCGCTGCGCGGACGGCCGCTGGATCCACCAATGGGTGCCACTGCCCGGACTTCGTCACCGGCGCTGTCGGCGGGCGACCGCCTGCAGCGCACCGAGAAGATGACCCGCCGCGGGAGGCGACGATCGGATCGGCATGGACGTCAACGAGATGCTGCTGCTCCACCACTACCAACCCGATCATGGCGGCCGCCTTCGCCAAGTTCCCGTCCGAGCCGTGGGTCGCGCTCGGCGCGGAAGTCGGTGTGCCGGTCCAGCCACTGCGCTCACCGGAAGAGGCGCTGCTCGACCCGGCGTTCGTGGCCGACGGCTGCGTCATCGAGGTGACGGATCCGGAGCAGGGCGGCGTGCGCCAGGTCGGGCGGGTGTACGAGCTGCACGCGTGCCCCACCGACACACCCGCCGCGCCGGCCGTCCGTCGGCACCCACACCGAGACGGTTGCAGCCGAGGCCGACACGTCCTGGGTGGCTCGGCGGCGCCGGCGGCGCCGGCGGGCCCGGACGCACCGACGTCGCCGTTGGCCGGCATCCGCGTGCTCGACCTCGGCCTGGCGGTCGCCGGACCGTGGGGCACCATGATGCTCGCCGACCTCGGGGCCGACGTCATCAAGGTCAACCCGTTGCACGACGGCTACTGGATGAGCACGCACATCGCGATGTGCGTGCAACCGCGGCAAGCGCAGCATCGCGATCAACCTGAAGGACCCCGAACGGCATGGCGCATCCTGCGCCGCCTCGTCGAGACGGCCGACGTCGTGCAGCACAACATGCGCTACGACGCGGCCGTCCGCCTCGGCGTCGACTACGAGGCCTCCGAAGCAGATCAAGCCCGACCTCATCTACTGCCACACGCGAGGCTTCGAGAAGAGCGACGCGCGAGCTGCTGCCCGGCAACGACCAGACCGGCGCCGCGCTCGCGGGCCCCGACTGGCTCGACGGCGGCCTCGACCACGACGGCACCCGCTCTGGCCGGTCATCTCGCTCGGCGACACCGGCAACGGCTTCCTCTCCGCGATCGCCATCGTGCAGGCGCTCTACCACCGCGACCGCACCGGCGAGGGCCAGTTCGTCGACACGTCGATCATCTACGCGCAGCTGCTCAACGCGTCGATCGGCGTGGAGCGCACGCCGACGGCAGCGCAACGGCGACCGTCCGGAGGTCGACCAGATGCAGCTCGGCTGGCACGCGTTGCTACCGCCTCTACGAGGCGGTCGACGGCTGGCTGTGCGTGACCGCGAGCGAGTGACCGCACTGAGCAGTCGCTCTGCCGGCGCTCGGGCGTGAGACCTCGCCGTCGACGCGAGCCGTCACCGCGGCCGCCCGCAAGGTCAACGACGACGACTCGAGCCGCCTCGAGGCGACCTCGCAGCAGACGGCCGCCGAGTGGTTCGCCGCCCTCGACGCGGCCGGGGTGCCGTGCGAGGTGTCGTCGCCCGACTTCGTCCTCGAGCTCTTCGACGACCCCGAGATCCTGAGGCAGGGCTGGGTGGCGAAGTACCGAGCACCCGACCGTCGGGAAATGGACGGTTCGGGCCTCCTGTTCGACATCTCGGAGACCCCGGGCATCGTGCAGGGCCCGCCGCTCGTCGCCCGGCCAGGACACGAGCGACGATCCTCGAGCGAGATCGGCTTCGACGACCGACCGGATCGACAAGCTCGTGGAAGAGAAGGTCGGCTCGCACCAGCGAGCTGGAGCGGCGTGACGGCCGCGGAGTGCCATCACCGTCACCATCCGCCCACGAGAGGAACGACCATGCCTGGGTGCTTCCCTGCTCCCGGACCGGCCGACCAGTGGTTCTGGGACGGCGTGAACAATGGCACTGCTCATCCAGCGCTGCGCAGCTGCGGCACGTTGCGGCATCCGCCGGCGCCGATGTGCGGCGAGTGCCATTCGGTCGAGTGGACACGCGGCGTCGGTCAGCGGGCGCGGCACGGTGTACACGTGGATCGTGTCGCACCACCCGACCGAGCCCGACGACGAACCGCGCGATCGTCGCATGCTGGTCGAGCTCGAAGAGGGCGTGCGGTTCGTCTCCAACCTCACCGGCGTCGCCGCCGAAGACGGTCGCCAACGGCATGGCGGTCGAGCTGTGCTTCGAGACATTCGAAGAACGGTCGACGAGACGTGCGTGCTGCCCCAGTTCAGGCCCGCGGCGTCGAGCGAGGCATGAAGCCGTACTGCTCCGACGAGACCGCGATCGTCGGCATCGGCCAGACCGAGTTCTCCAAGCACTCGGGCCGCAGCGAGCTGCAGCTCGCGGCGGAGGCGATGACTCGCCGCGGTCGACGATGCCGGGCTCACGCCCTCCGACATCGACGGTGCGGTCACCTTCGCCATGGACGTGAACGACGAGCTGGCCGTCATCCGCTCGCGCGGCGAATGCCCGGAACTGCGACTTCACCGCGCCGAACCCGCGGCGGTGGAGGCGGCGCTGCCGCGACCGTGCAACTCGCATCGGCGGCCGTGGCGTCGGGCGGCCGCCGATGCCGTGGTGGTGTACCGAGCGTTCAACGAGCGCTCGGGACGTCGGTTCGGTCAGCCCATCGCGGAGAACAACCGGTCGCGGGTGACCCCACCCGGCTGGAATTGGTACCTGCCCTTCGGGCTCGACACTCCGGCGAAGGTCTACTCTCTGTGGTACCAGCGGTACATGCACACCTACGGGGTGACCAACGTCGACTTCGGCCTGTACCCGGTCGTCGCCCGCAAGCACGCCGCCACCAACCCGGCCGCGTTCGTACTACGAGCAGCCCCTCACGCTCGAGCAACACCAGCAGTCGCGGTGGATCGTCGAACCGATCCTGCGCAAGCTCGACTGCTGCCAGGAGAGCGACGGCGGCGTGGCCATGGTGATCACGAGCGTCGACCGCGCCCGGGACCTCCCGAACCCGCCGGTGCGCGTCGTTGCGGCGACCCAGGCCCACCTGCGCGACGGCGAGGAGATGTTCGACTACTACGTGGGCGACCGTGCCACGTTCCCCGAAGCTGCGTCGCTCGGTCGTCAGATGTACGAGGCCACCGGCCTCTCTCCTGCCGACATCGACGTGGCGATGATCTACGAGAACTTCACCCCCACGGTCTTCCTGCAGCTCGAAGCGTTCGGGTTCTGCGGCCCGGGTGAGGCCACGGACTTCATCGCCGGCGGCAACATCGAGGTCGGTGGCAAGATCCCGGTCAACCCGAACGGTGGCCTGCTCGGCGAGGCCTACATCCACGGCATGAACAACATCCTCGAAGGCGTGCGCCAGGTGCGCGGCACGGCCGCCAACCAGGTCGACGGCGCCGAACGCGTGCTGGTGTCGGCCGGGCGCAGCGGGCTGGTCCTCGCACACTGACACCCGTAGTCTGCCGGGCATGACGTACCGCGACGCGCTCTACATCTCGACCGATTCCCACGTCACCGAGCCGATCGACCTGTACTCGGAGCGTGTCGACGCCGCGTTCCGCGGCCGGGTGCCGCGGATCGAGACCGTCGGCGACTGGCGCACGCTCCTGATCGAGGGTCTCGGGCCGCGCAAGCTCATGCCGGCGTCGGAGTTGGAGGAGGCCGTGATCGGCGACTTCGACGCCGAGGACCGCATGCGCGACCAGTCCCGCGACGGCGTGAGCGCCGAGGTGATCTTCCCGACGTTCGCGCTCCAAGCGTGCTTCGCCAGCGACGACGCCGAGTTCCAACGCCAGCTGTGCCGCGCCTACAACAGCTGGGCGGTCGACGCGTTCGACGACCACCGGCTGCTCCCGGTGGGGATGGTGTCCATGCTCGACGTCGGCGGCGCCGTCGAGGACGCCAAGGCCGTCGCCGACCAGGGGTTCCGGGCGCTGTTCCTCCCCGCCCAGGTACCGTCACGGCTCTACAACGACGGCGCCTACGACCCCTTCTGGGCGGTGGCCGAGGACCTCGGGCTCCCGCTCACGTTCCACTCCGGCACCGGTCACGAACCGCGCGTGGTGCGCGGTCCCGGCGGCGCGGTGGTGAATTACCTCATGGGCGCGCAGCTCGACGGACCGATGGTCATCCTGACCCTGGCCGCGGGCGGCGCGCTCGACCGGTTCCCGGAGCTCAAGATCGTGACCGTCGAGACCGGCGCGTCCTGGCTGGCGTGGATCATGACCCAGGCCGACGCGATCTACGAGGACCACATCATGTGGGCAAACCCGAAGCTCTCGCTCAAGCCGAGCGAGCTGATCCGGCGGCAGTGTGCGGCCACCTTCATGTACGACCCCGTCGCGATCAACAACCGCGCCACCACCGGGGTCGAGACCTTGATGTGGGGGAACGACTATCCGCACCCCGAAGGGACCTGGCCCGATTCGCAGGCGGTGTGCGCCGATCAGTTCGACGGGATCGGCGACGCCGACCTGCACGCGATCGTCGCCGGCAACGCCGCCGAGGTGTTCGGGTTCGACCTCGACCAGCTCGCCACCGTCTCGCTCGTTCCCTAGCGCCGGAGGAAGATGCACGCCCCCGGGCAGTACTCCGCCGCCTCGGTCACCGCGGCCTCGAGCGCCGCCGGCACGTCGGCTTCGGGGGTCACCGTCCGGCACGTGAGCCCGTCACCGGCCAACACGAAGATCTCGGGACAGATCTCCACGCATTGCGCGTCGCCGGTGCACAGATCCTGTTCGATCCAGGCCTTCATCGTCGCTGAGCTCCCTCTTCCTGGCTCGAGTCTGGCGATGCGGGCACGCGTCGCCTAGGGACGAAGGTC
Source organism: uncultured Actinomycetes bacterium (assembly GCA_963750045.1). Taxonomy (GTDB): domain Bacteria; phylum Actinomycetota; class Acidimicrobiia; order IMCC26256; family DASPTH01; genus DASUAS01. The sequence goes on from CAVVPD010000002.1 coordinate 350,396, forward strand.
CCGACGCTGCGAATCGTCGGGAAGCACCGAACGAGCCAGCGCCCGGACCAGGCGGGCGCGCTGCGCGTCGAACGCGGCTCTTGTCGATTCCGGCGCGATGGGCATCGCCTCGAGCAGCTCCTGGTCGAGCGCGAGACCCCGGATCACGTTGTACAGGAACCGGGCGGTCTCGTCGACCTCCGACTCCGACCCGTGGTCGCCCAACACGGCGCGGACGAGCGCCGGGACCCGCGCGACGATGCGACGCTGCACCGCGTCGAGCGTCTCGCGGGTGGACTCCGCCGTGGTCGGATCGTGGCTCAGGTTCAGCACGACCTGGGTGTACGCGAGGAACTCGGGTCGCCGGTAGTAGGACCAGAGCACGTCGGCAAACGACTCCAGCCGGGCTTCCAGCGTGTCGCCCTCGATCACCGCGTCATCGAGGCACTGGACGAGCTCCTCCACCGCGCGTTCGTGCACCGCGAGCAGGAGCGCCTCGCGGGTACCGAAGTGGTACTGGATCACGCCCCAGGTCACTCCCGCAGTACGGGCGATCTGGTTGGAGCTGGCCCGGTAGAAGCCCTCTTCGAGGATGCACGCGACCGCGGCGTCGAGCACGCGGGCGCGTGTCGAGTCGTCGCTCACGATCGTTGACGCGATGCGGTGGCGCGACCCGCGGCGGCGAACGCCGCGGGGTCGAACCGGCGACCGCGGCCGTGCTCGGCCTCGAGTACAAGCGCGTCGGCGAGCGGGAGCCCGTCGCCGCGGCGGTAGAGGTCGAGGACCTCGGCGACGGCGCGGGTACCCGCGACGTCGCGCGCCAGCCCCCGGGCCAAGGGGCCGAGCTCGGCGTGGGCCACGACATGGTTCACCAGCCCGAGCCGCAGCGCTTCTGCGGCGCCGACGAAGTTGCCGGTGATGGACATCTCGGCCGCCTTGCGCACGCCGACCGCCCGCGGGAGGAGCGCGGTGAGACCCCAGGCGGCGACGACGTCGAGCCGGGCGTGGGTGTCGGCGAACCGTGCCCGCTCCGACGCCACCACGAAGGTGCAGCTCAACGCGATCTCGAGCCCACCGGTCACGCACGCGCCGTTGACCGCGGAGATCACGGGCGTTGCCATCGCCCGGAGCGCCTTCCCGGGGTTGCCGGCGGGCGGTGAGCCGGCCGTCGCCTCGCGGAAGTCGACGCCGGCCGTGAACACCGGATCCACCCCGGTGAGGATCACGGCACGGACGTCGTCGTCGCCGTCGGCCCGGGCGAGCAACTCGCACAGTCGGGTCCGCATCGCCGCGGTGAGCGCGTTCTTCACCTCGGGACGGTTGAAGGTGATCGTGCGGATGCCCTCGTCGTCGTCGACGAGCAGAGCGTCGTCAGCAGCCAATTACGTGGTGATGCCGAAGCGCTCCAGGCCAAAGGCCTTGATCGCGTTGCCGCGGAGCAGCTTGTACCGCTCGTCGTCGTCGAGGCCGGCCTTGGTGCAGATGTCCTCGACGACCTTCTTGGAGTGCGGGAAGGTCGAGTCGGCGTGGGGGTAGTCGGTCTCGAAACAGATCTGGTCCATGCCGATGACGTCGCGATTGGCGAGACCGACCTCGTCGTCGAAGATGCAACCGTAGATCCGGCTGACGTAGCTCGACGGCGGGTGCGGCAACGACGTGCCGAAGCTGTTCGCCGATCGCTCGGCCGCGAGCTTGTCGGCCCGCTCCATCACGTAGGGCATCCAGCCGACCTGACCCTCGGAGTACGCGATCCTCAGGGTGGGGAACCGTTCGAGGGTGCCCGAGAAGATGTAGTCGATCATCGAGCCCATCGCGTTCGAGAACGTGAGCGTGGAGCTCACGATGAACGGCGCGTCGGGCGAGGTGCTCGGCATCTTCGAGCGTCGAGCCGATGTGCATGCAGATCGTGGTCTCGGTGTCCTGACACGCCTGGTAGAAGGGGTCCCAGTAGTGGTCCTTGTCGTGGATCGACGGGAGACCGAGCGGATACGGGTTCTCCGGGAACGTCACCGCGAAGCTGCCCTGGTCCGCGCACCGGCGCATCTCGGCGGCGGCGAGCTCGACGTCCCACAGCGGCACCATGGTGAGCGGGATGAGACGGCCCTTGCCGTCACCGGCGCACCAGTCGTCGATCATCCAGTCGTTGTACGCCTTGCACGCAGAGGAGCGCGAGCTCCTTGTCGTCACGCTCGAGGAACGTCTGACCGCAGAAGCGGGGCAGCGTGTTCGGGAAGCAGATCGACGCGTCCATGTGGTTGGCGTCCATGTCGGCAGGCGCTCGGACTTGATCCAGCAGCCCGGGCCGGATCTCGTCGAAGGTGGTGGGCGTCACGTCGAGTTCGCTGAAGCCGACGGCCGCCGAGCAGCTTCGGGAACGGGTAGACGAGGTCGTCGTAGAGCCACCAGTCGCACGGCTCGCCGCCCTCGACGCCCTTCTCGAACGAGAAGACTCCGCCCTCGAAGTGGAAGATCGGCCGAATCGCGCTCGACTCGGGGCGCCCGATCCTGGTACTTGGCGGGGATGCGGTCGGTCCAGAGGTCGGGAGGCTCGACGACGTGGTCGTCGACCGAGATGATGCGGGGGATGTCCATGCCGTGACTCCTTTGTCCGACCCCAGTATGGCGGGTCTCGGGCTGATCGACCTCAGGCGGTCGTCGAGCGTCGTGTCGACCTCGCCGTCGAGCCGTCCCACGTCTCCCTCTCGGTCGCTGCGCCGCGACGACGCTAGTTGACCTGAGCAAGTAGCCTCGGCGGTGACCGGCGGGGGCGAGCTCCCGCCGGTCGCGTCCCTGGTCGCGGAGGATCCACGGCGCGAACCACGTAACTGTGGAATCGTGAGGGTTGTGGGAGATCCCCGCTGGGCAGGGAGAGCGGAATGAGGAACATCGACACGCGGGAGGCTCTGCTCGACGCGGCAGAACAGCTGTTCGCGGAGCGAGGAATGTACGGCGTGTCCCTCGGTGAGGTGGGACGTCACGCCCACCAGCACAACCGATCGGCGATCCAATACCACTTCGGCTCCCGACAGGCGTTGATCGACGCGATCGCCGGACGCCACGTGGCGACATTGAACGAGCGTCGAGCCGACATGCTCCGGACCCTCGAGCTGACCGGTCGGGCCAACGACCGGCGCGGCGCTCGTGGAGGCGCTCATCGTCCCCCCTTTCCGACAGCTCGGATCCTCGGGCTCCTACTTCCGGTTTCTCATGCAGTGGTCGTTCCTGGCCCTCCCGGCACGTGGGCTGACCGAGCTGTTGGCGCATCCCGACGCCGACCCGTTCGGCCAGATCCTTCGGAGGATCGACTCCGAGATGAGCGACCTCGACCCTCGCGTCCGCGAACTTCGCTTCCACAGCGTCTACTTGGCGGTGCTGCAGTCGTTGGCGGACTGCGAGGCGAGGATCGCCGCGGGCGATCCGCTCGACGAGACCTTCACGATCACCGCCCTCGTCGATCTCGCCGTGGGGATTCTCGAGACGCCTGACAACACGGGCGCGATCCAGGACCGACACTCGTCTGCTTCATAGAACGGCGACGAACAGTCGATGGATTTTTGATAGGCACTTAAGACGAACGGCCTAGCTGCCGACTGATCCGAGGATCCCAGGCCAAAGAGCCGGAACTCGGAAAGGGCAAGCATGGAAACGTCGTCGCCGCAGCACGAGACCACCGTCGATCGCCGGACCACACGGACGCGCCGCCGGCGGCGCCACCGCAGGATCGCGGCCTTTGTCGCCGTCGGCATGGCCGCCTTCGGCGGCACCGTCGCCTTTGCCGCCTGGACCGTGGGTGGAGGCGGCTCGGGCACCGCGACCGCGGTGTCGGCGCAGAACCTGACGACCAGCATCGCGGCGACCACGGCCGCGCTCTACCCGGGCATCTCGGGCGCGAACCTCTCACTCTCCGTGAACAACCCGAACCCGTTCCCGGTGACCATCACGTCCGTGAACGCCGACGGCGCAGCAGTTCCCGATGCCGCGCACGCCAGCGGCTGCGTGACGACGGGCGTGACGTACTCGACCACGACCACCAGCAAGACGGTTCCCGCGAACGGGTCGTCGGCGTTCACGGTCGCCGGTGTGTCGATGTCCAACGCCTCCGACACCGGATGTCAGGGCGCGAACGTTCACCGTCCCGGTCTCGTTCACCGCGACGAGCTGACGCTTCGCGGACGTCGAAGGTCGAGTCCATGCGCGAGACGGGCGCGTCGCCCTCACGATCGTGGTCGCGGCGCTCGCGATCGTGTGGGCGGCGCCATCCGCCGGGGCGGCCTGGTCACCCGGAAGCTTCGCGAGTGGTCGATCCTCAGCCCTGGCCGTCGGCCTCCCGACGGCGACGAGAGCGAGCGCGACGAGCTCGTCGAGCGTCGACATCGCCTGGGATGCGCCTGGACCGGTGAGTGCGACGCCCGCGCAGTACGTCGTGCGACGCACCGCGCCGACCGCCGCGTCGGTCTGCACCGTGAACGGCAGCAGCTTCACGTGTCGGGACAACGGGTTGGACGCGGCCACGACCTACACCTACACGGTCGAAGCGCGAATCGGCAGCTGGAGCTCGGGGGAGACGCCGGGGTTCCAGGCCCGGACCCCGCTCCCACCGGCTTTCACCGTCGTGCCCGCTCCGGGCACGAGGACCGCAGGTACGACGTTCGGCGTCGGACTGACCGCTACGACCGACGGCATCACCCGAGACACCGCGTACGCCGGCACGCACGTGCTCACGTTCTCAGGTCCTTCCGCGAGTCCCGACGGTGACGTGCCGACGTACCCGACGGCGGTCACGTTCTCGGCGGGCGTCGGCGTCGCGTCGGTCACGCTGGTCGCGGCCGAGACCGCCGTACTGGCGGTGAGCGACGGCAGCCGGAACGGCGCGGCCCCGGTCACGGTCGCAGCCGCCGATTCGAAGGGTCTGGCGTTCACGAACTCGACACCGTCGTGTTCGACCGGGAGCGTCACCGTCGGCTCCCGCGGTTCCTTCACATCGAAGGTGACGGTGGTGGACGCGTATGGCAATCCGGTCGAACAGGCCGCGGCGATCTTGATCGCGATCTCGCGGAGCCCCGCGCTCGGGTCCCTGACCCCGACGTTGCTCACGGTGCCGAACGGCGGGTCGGAGTCGACCGCGTCCGTCACCTACCGGCGGCCGCGGCGGTTCGGGTCATCGGTCTCGGTCAGCGCATCCCGGACCGGGCTCACGTCCGTGACCTGTGAGGTGCTGGCGAACTGACGTCTGCGCCCTCGCGGACGCGGCCGCTCGGATCAGTGCGACTTCGACGCGCCGAGGGACGGTCCGGCGTCTTCGAGCCACCAGCGCAGGAGGCCCTTCACGTCGGCGCTCGGCGCGATGCCGAAACCGACGACCTTCGTCGGAGTGGACGTCCACTGGATGCTCGCGTACTCGGTGGCGCTCGGTTGGCCCTGGGCGTCGTAGTTCGCGAATCTGCAGGAGACGCGGCCCGCGGGCTTGACCTTGCCCGCGTCGTAGTCGCCTGCCCCCGAACACTTGATGCCGGCGACGTCCACCCGCTGGTCCTGCGCGGGGTGGGCGACCTGCCGGTCGTCGAAATACGCGTTCATGGCACTCACACTGCTGAACTCGACGTACTCCGAGTTCTGCGAACCATGGGTCGGCAGGCACTCCTCGATGTCGGCGACCACCCAGAGACGGTACGGGTAGATCGAACCCAACGCCGAGCTCGTGTCGGAATCGCGTACGACGCAGGCCCGCCGTGACGCCGCCGGGATGCGCGCCCGCAGCGCCTCGCCCGCGCGTCGCAAGGCCGCGCTGGTCGCAAGCGGCGGGACGCCGGTCGGATCGGGCCGCGTCAACGGACCGGCGTCATGGAGCCAGAAGTCGTGCAACGCCGCAAGATCGGGTCCCCATGACTGCGCCACGACTGCCAGTGGCTCGTAGGTCCACGTGACCACGGGCGTACCCACCGGGAGATCGTCCTCGTTGCCACTCCGAGCGAGGAAGCAGTAGACGCGCCCTGCGGTCTTCGTGCTCGAGCCGACGCGGTACGTGGACGAGGAAGGGCACTCGGAGGAATCCGACGAGGTCGCGTCCAGGGAGGTCGTGTCGATGAGCGCTTCGAGTGCCGCGTCGGCGTCCGAGTTGCTCCGATACTTCGTGTAGATCACGCGGTCCGTCTGCTTCGGGTCGCACACCAGCCGCGTGACCTGCGCGCGATCGTCGGGTTCCGGGGCCGAGATCGTGCAGGTGCCACGGAACCCTCGCGGCACGGAGGTCACCAGCTCGTGCGCGGCTTTCGTTCGGGCGTCGTTGCCCGCAGCGAGCGACGCAGCACCGGCACCGGGATCCCCGAGACCGGCCACGCCGAGCGCGGTGAGCACTCCGCCCAGCAACACGGTGCGGCACGTCCCGAATACTCGCCGTCGTCCGCCGCTCACGGTCGTCCTCTCTGCTCGCGCCGGCGCCGGACGAACCGGCCGTGCGGCCGGCGATCACCACTGGATAGGTTGTCACGGTGGACTCGGTCTCGACGCACGACCTGGCCGCGATCCTCGAGACGGTACATCGCCTCAACGAGGCGACAGATCCGCACGGGTTCCCGTCCGTCGCCACGGCCGCGCTCGGAACCATCATCACGTCCGACATCGTCTCGTACAACGAGGTCGATCCGAGCGTCCCCCGCATCGTCGCGCACGTCGATCCCGAAGACGCGTGGGTCGAGCAGCTCCATGGAACCCGTTGGGCGAAGTACTCCGGGCAGCATCCGATGCTCGCACACTTCCTGCGAACCGGGGACGGATCGGCACGCCGCATCTCCGACTTCTGCACGAGGTCCGAGTACCACGAACTCGACCTCTACCGCTTCGTCTACCGGGACCTGAGGGCCGAGTACCAGCTGTCGTGCACCCTCCCGGCCCCGGACCCGCTGGTCATCGCGCTCGCGCTGTCCCGGGAAGACCGGGACTACTCCGAACGTGACCGTGCCGTGTTGAACCTGCTCCGACCACATCTGATCCAGGCGCACTGGAATGCCAGGGTGAGGGCCCGGACCCGAGCGGCGTTGCTCGGCATGCAGCAGGCACTCGAGGAAGGGGGCTGGGGCGTCGCCCTCGCCGCGAACGGCTCGATCGACGCGCTCACCCCCGACGTGTCGACGTGGACGTCGCGCTACGTCGACCACGCCGTCCTCGACGCGTGGCTCGCGAGCGAACGGGCCGCGAGCGACGCAGGGGTCCTGCCGCGTCCGCTCGTCTCGTCGCGCGCGGGGCGCCGGCTCATCACACGCATGACCCGCGGTGTCGACGGTCCCGACGTGTTGGTCTTCGCCGAAGGACCGGCCGACGACGACAGCACGCCGCTGCAGAGCCTCGGTCTCGGACCCCGCGAAGCGGAGGTGCTCTTCCTGACCAGCCGTGGGCTGCGCAATGCGGAGATCGCGGCTTCGCTCGCAGTGTCGCTGAGCACGGTGAAGCGTCATCTGGAGCACATCTATCTCAAGTTGGGTGTGCACAACCGCACCGAGGCCGCGGCGCGTGCATTCGAAGTGTTCGCGACCCGGGTCCCCTGATCACTGATCACGGAACGGGTCCTGCGTCATGCCACCACGCCTCGAGCGTGGACAGCTCGCCTCCGGTCTGCGCGGCGACCGCGAAGATCCTGTCGGTGGGATCGGCCCACGCGTAGGACACGACGGTGCCGGAGCTGCTGCCTTCATCGACCGTGGAGTATCCGCACGAATAGGGCCCGATGTCGACGCCACCGTGCTGCCAGGTGCCGTCCGACGGGCAGCTCGAGCTCGACGCCGGCGCCGCACCCGCCCCCAGGACCGCGGCGGTGCGCCGGAATTCGGCGTCGAGGGCCGCGTTGGTGACGAAGTGCTCGAACGTCGAATCGATGCCCGCGGCACGGTCTTCACACGTCGCCGCGGCGTCGACCCAGAGCCGTGCGTCCGCGACCGCCGGCGGAGCGTCGTCGCCCAACGAGGCACGACGGCACGTCGAACGGACCGCGGCCGGCAAGCGCGCGAGCAGGGCGTGGTAGGCGCGCGTGGCCGCGGCTACGGACAGCGTCTCGGGCACTCCGACCGTCTTCGGATGTTGCAGGGGCCCCGCGGTGTCGCTCCACCAGCCTCGGAGCTCGGCGGCGTCGCCGTCCGAGCGGTAGCTCTGCATGTAGAGGGACGCCGGCGAGTAGGTCCAGTCGATCGCGACGGGATGGGTGTCGCCGGCGAACACGTTGGTGAGGAAGTAGCAGGTGTCGTGACCCACGGTTGGCAGGTGAAGGCCGAGCGAGTAGGTGTTGGTCGCCTCGCACTGCGCGCTGCGGTTGCTCAGGGAGAGATGCCGGGTCGGTCGGAGCTTGCGGTACATCTCGTCCGCGGCCTTCGGCGACCTCGCCTGCACGTAGACGACCGAGTCCGCTCCTTGCGGCGGGCTGCACTGGAGCGCGACCGCGACGTCACGCGCGTAGCGCACCAAGGGGAGGGTTCCCACCGACTGCTGAAGGTCGACGATGCGACAGGTCGCGCGTAGTTCGGTCGGAACCAGCGCCAGGAGACGTCGGGCCGCGACCGTCTCGTGATCGCTCGCCGCGGTGGCGGCGGGCACGAGCAGGCCACCCGCGCAGAGAGCGGCCGCCATCGCCACCAGCCACCTACCGCCCACCCGCACGCTGCCCGTTCCCCGCATTCGTCGCTCGCCGCACGATCCGATCTCAGCCGTCACGACTGAACCCAGTCAGACCGCCCATGTCAAGTTGGCCGAACGGCCAATGCCCGGACCATCGGTGCCGGAGGGGCCCGCCGAACCATTGACAGGCCGATGCGCGAAGCGGTTGGATCCGCGTCGGAGAACCGGCGGGCGAAAGGGCGGACGTGAAGCGGCGACGGAACCATCGGGCGCGTGTTCTCGCCATCGGCGCGGGCGCAATGGTCGCGGCCGCGGTCGTCCTCCCGTCGAGGGCCGTCGCCGCCGGCACCCACAACTCCGCCTCCGACCCGGCCCTCAGCGCGGCTCGCCGCGCTGATCCGCCACGTCCCGGCGCCACATCGCTACAGCTGTTCCATCGACGATCCGACCAGCGAGGCCGACCTGGGCACACACATCTACTCGGTGCGCGGCCAATTGCGGGCCAGCCTCACCTGCGGTCCTGACGGCTACTGGACGAACGCCGACGGCTACGCCACCTTCGCGTCTTCCGACGCGGCAGACGAGGTCTTCGACGCGTACACCGCGAACGGTGGCGCGTTCTGCAAGACGCCGACCACATGGTCGATCAACGGTCGAGCCGTGGGTCGCGTCGCCTGTTACCAGACGACGAACGGGGGGACCAGCAACGGCACGTTCGCATACGCGATCGCAGTCTGGACCTACCGGCCGCTCCACCTCTTCGGCTGGGCGTACGACAACGGCAACGACCCGGCCAGTCTCATGGAGTGGTGGAACAGGGATGCCGGTCCGACCCGCGCACCCGACACGGTGGCCGGGCTTCCCTCACCCGCCGACGCGCGCGGGAACGCCCTGCGCCTCGCCGCCCGCCTTCGGCGGTCGACCCGCACCACGTGCGCACCCGCAGCGCTCGACCGCGGGCAGTTCGACGGGGAGGTGTTCCGCTGGCGGCTCTGGATCGACGGTGCGCTTGCCTGTCGCCCGCGATCGGGCGCCGACCATCTCTTCTACCTCTCCGTCGCGCCGGACGCGCTCACGAACTTCTTCTACGACCGGTACTCGGGACGAGTGACCGACGCGCAGACCGCGGCGAACGAGGGGGCGGCGACTCCCTGCCCGGCCGAGTTCGTCTACACGATGGACGATCAGCCGACCGGCGACACCGAGGGCACGGGTCGGATCGCCTGCTTCTCGGCGAACGGGAAGTCCGTGGTCGGCTGGACCGTACGCGACCGCCACGCCCTCGCGGAGGCGACCGGCTCCGGCTCCGCCTCGCTCCTGCGGTTCGCCGCCGAGGCCGGTCCGCAGCCGACCGGTCGGTTCCAGCCCGCCCGGTTCCTGAAGCCGGGCTGACTCGCGCCTTCGCGTTCGCTAGCCGAGCGCTCCCGCTTCCCGGAGCGACGTGATCTTGAGGTCGTCGTAGCCCAGCACGTCTCGCAGGACGGCCTCGGTGTGCTCACCGACTTCGGGTGCCTTCGTCGGCACCGGCAGCTCCTCGCCCTCCACGTGCAGCGGGAACAGCAGCATGTCGGCACCGGCGTCGGCCGAGGAGACCCACGAGAACCGATCCTGGAACTGCGGGTCGTGGCGCACCGTCTGCGCGGTGTTCGCGGGCGCGATCGTCGTGTTGTGCTCGTCGGCGAAGTCGATCCACTCCTGTGACGTGCGGGTACGGAAGATGTCGCGGAGCTCGGACTGAAGCTCCTTGTTCCCGCGCGCGTGGTCGGCGATGGTCTTGCCCGGCCACTGCTCGAACAGGTCCATGCGGTCCACGCCTGCGCAGAAATTCCTCCAGAACGACTGCTCCGAGGCCATGAACAGGATGTGCCCGTCGGACGACTCGTAGTACTGGTAACGCACGCCCTCCCACATGCCGCCGAGGCCGGGTGGGCGTCGCTCGTAGTCGTCGCTGGGGTTTCCGGTGACGATGTCGTCCGGGTAGTCGTCGTAGCCCTTCCACGTCTCGATGCGGTACCAGTCGAAGTACGCCGAGCTGTCGGACTGCGCGATCTCCATGCAGGCGCCCTCACCGGTCTTCTCGGCGCGCAGCAGCGCAGCCAGGATGCCGATGGCGCCGAACGCGGGCCCCGCGGTGATCCCGATGTTGGCCTGGTCGGGGATGCGGCTGAAACCGTCGTCGTCGAGCACCGGCTGGATCGTGCCCGACCACGCGTCGTAGGCGATGCCGTGGCTCGGCAGGTCTCGGTACGGACCGGTGGCCCCGTAGCCCGAGATCGTGCACATCACGATCTTGGGGTTCAGCTCCTTGAGCCGTTCGTACCCGAGCCCCATCTTGGCGAGGAAGCCGGGGCGCATCGCCTCCACGACGACCTCGGAGTGGCGAACGAGATCCTCGAACACCGCAACGGCGTCGGGCTGCTTGAGGTTGAGGACCAGCGACTGCTTGCCCCGGTTCACGTGGAGGTGCAACAGGGAGGTGCCCTCCATGAGCGGCCACGTCATCTTGCGCACGTAGTCGCCCGCGGGGGCCTCGACCTTCACCACCTCGGCGCCGAGGTCGACGAGGTGCGAGGTGATCGCGGCAGGCCCGAGCAGCGAGCACTCGACCACGCGGACACCTTCGAGCATCGCCGGCTTGCTCATGCGGGCCACACCACCGACTGCATCTCGGTGTAGGCATAGAGCCCGAAGTCGCCGCCGTCGCGCCCGACACCGCTCATCTTGAATCCGCCGAACGGCGTCTCCATGTTGCGCTGCGCGGTGTTGATGCCGACGTTGCCCGACCGCAACTTGCCCGCGAGGCGGAACCCGCGCTCGGTGTCGCTGGTCATCACGTAGTCGTAGAGACCGAAGTCGGTGCTGTTGGCGATGGCGACCGCTTCGTCGTCGTCGTCGAAGGGCAACACCGCGATGACCGGACCGAAGATCTCCTCGCGCACCGGCTTCATCTCCGGCTTGCAGCCCGCGAGCAACGTGGGCGAGACGTAGTAGCCGCGTTCCAGGTGCCCGGGACGTCGACCGTCGACCACGATCTCCGCGCCTTCCGCACCACCGGCGGCGACGTAGCTCTCGATGCGATCACGCTGCGCGGCGGAGATGACCGGGCCGACGATCGTGTCGTCGTCGAGCGGGTCACCGACCTTGACGTTGCCGGCGAAGACGGCGAGCTTCTCGACCAGCTCGTCGTACTTGCTGCGGTGCACGATGGCCCGGGTCGGGGCGGTGCAGATCTGGCCGCTGTGGAACGTCCACACGCTGCTGATCGCGGTGACCGCCGCGCCGAGATCGGCGTCGTCGAGCACGAGCGCAGCACCCTTGCCGCCGAGCTCGAGCAGCATGCGCTTCATGGTGGCGCCGCCCGCCTGGTAGATGCGGGCACCCACCGCCGTCGACCCGGTGAACGAGACCATGTCGATGTCGCGGCTCTCGGTGAGCGCGGCCGCGGGATCGGGCGCCGCCGACGTGACGACGTTGACGACCCCGGGTGGGAAACCGACCTCACGCATCACCTCGGCGAGCACCAGAATGGCGAGCGGGTCTTGAGGCGCAGGCTTCATCACGACGGTACAGCCGACCGCGAGGGCGGGCGCGATCTTCCCGACCATGTTGGTGAGCGGGAAGTTGTACGGCGAGATGCACGCCACTGCGCCGGCGGGCTGACGGTTGACGTAGGCACCCATGAGCCCGCCGGGGGCGAGCGGCGTCGCCTGCACCGGCTGGGGAGGCATCGGGATGCCGATGCTCTTCGTCGCGTCACGCGCGTACCGGTGGAAGCGCTCGAGCGCGACCGGGACCTGCATGCGCGAGCCGACCGTTGCGGTGGCGCCGGTCTCCGAGATGATCAGCGGCACGAGGTCGGCGCCGAGCTCTCCGAGCCGGTTGGCCGCGGCGAGCAACAACGCGGCGCGCTCCTCGGCCGGGGTCGCCGACCACGCCGGGAACGCCTCCTGCGCGGCCCGGGCCGCCTCCTGGGCCTGCGCGACCGACGCCTCGGGAGCCTCGGCCACCACCTGCTCGGTCGCCGGGTTCACGATCGGCGCACTGCCGGCTTCCCCGGCGACGAGCTCGCCCCCGATCAGGAGCTTCCACTCGTGGTTGTGCCAGTCCGCCATCGTGTCGTCCCCCTGGGTCGCATCGGCACGGGTCGTCGTGCCGGGAATCGTCGAGCCAAATCGCCGTAGCGGCGCCAAGGCTACAATCTGACGGTCCGTCAGACTTCTTCGGCGACCGGCGCGTCCGGCCCGAGATCCGCGACTGAGGACGGGGGACCATGCTCGACGAGATCATCAAGGGTGGCACGGTGGTGGACGGCACGGGGACCCCCGGGGTCGTCGCCGACGTCGGGATCGCCGGCGGTCGCGTCGTCGCCGTCGGCACCGTCGACGAGCCCGCCACGACCGTCACCGACGCCACCGGCCTCGTGGTCGCGCCCGGCTTCGTGGACCCGCACACCCACTACGACGCGCAGCTGCTCTGGGACCCGACCGCGAGCCCGTCGAGCGTCCACGGCGTCACCACCGTCATCGGCGGGAACTGTGGCTTCACGCTCGCGCCCCTGCGCGACGGCGACGCGGACTACCTGCGGCGCATGATGGCCCGGGTGGAGGGCATGCCGCTCGCCGCGCTCGAGCAGGGCGTCGACTGGAAGTGGGAGACGTTCGCCGAATACCTCGACCGCTTCGAGGGGTCCATCGCGGTGAACGCCGGGTTCCTCGCGGGCCACTGTGCCATCCGTCGCTACGTGATGGGCGCGGAGGCCGTCGGCAACGAGGCGACGCCGGGACAGATCGCCGACATGCGGGCAGAGCTCGGGAGCGCGCTCGAAGCCGGTGCGTTGGGCTTCTCCTTCACCCAGTCGTCGTCGCACAGCGATGGCGACGGCGAGCCGGTCGCGAGCCGGTGGGCGACTCCGGAGGAACTGGTCGCGCTCAGCGAGGAGACCGGCGCCCACCCGGGCACCACGCTCGAAGGCATCGTCCAGGGGTGCCTCGACCAGTTCTCGGACGACGAGATCGAGCTCCTCGGTCACGTGAGCGCAGCGGCCAACCGCCCCCTCAACTGGAACGTGCTCACCGTCGACGCCCGCGAGCCCGAGCGCGTCCCGCGCCAGCTCTCGGCCGGTGACCGCGCCCGCGACCTGGGCGGACGCCTCGTCGCGCTCACCATGCCCGTGCAGGTCCCGATGAACATGAGCTTCCTGAACTTCTGCGGGATCTGGCTGATCCCCGGCTGGAGTGACGTCTTGAGCGTGCCCGTGCCGGAGCGCATCGCCCGGCTGCGCGATCCCGAGACACGCCTGAAGATGCTCGAGCAGTCGCAGGCCCCCGAAGCCGGCGTGTTCCGGCGCCTCGCCGATTTCGGTGACTACCGACTCGGCGACGTGTACGCGCCCGAGAACCAGCCACTCAAGGGTCGCGTCGTACGCGAGATCGCCCGGGAGCGCAACCAGTCCAACTTCGGCGCCCTGCTCGACATCGTGATCGCGGACGAGCTGCGCACCGTCCTCTGGCCGATCCCGCAGGACGACGACGGTTCGTCGTGGGAACTCCGCCGCGAGGTGTGGAACGACCCCCGGGCGATGATCGGCGGCTCCGACGCGGGCGCCCACCTCGACCGCATGTGCGGGGCGCCCTACACGACCCGCTTCCTCGCCGACTGCCTACGCGGCCGTCAACTCGTCACGCTCGAGCGCGGGTGCAGCTCATCACCAGTGCACCCGCCGCACTGTTCGGGCTCCGCGACCGCGGGGTGCTCCGCGAGGGAGCGATCGCCGACGTCGTGGTGTTCGATCCGGCCACCGTCGGCGCCGACGACGCCACCCTCGTGACCGACCTCCCGGGCGACTCCGCCCGGTTGACCGCCGGATCCCAGGGCATCGAGCGGGTGCTCGTCGGTGGTACCGCCATCGTCGAGCACGGCGTGGCAACGGGTGCGACACCGGGCGTGCTCCTGCGATCGGGCCGCGACACCGACACGGTCACCGCGCGCCCCGCCTCGACCAACTAGGTGGCAACGATCGCCGACCACGTGCGGGCGCGGCGCTGAAGCGGGAGCTCGTGCGTCAGCGATCGACACCTCGGATCCGATCTGGTGGCGCCCCGACCCGGAACTGACCTACGTTCCCTTCGAAAGGCCCTCGACCACAGGGCCCGAGGAGGCTCCGTGAGCTATTCCCTGATCCTGATCGACGATCCCGCACCGGCGGTGCGACGCATCACGTTGAACCGGCCCGAGAAGCGCAACGCGCTCAACGCGACGCTCCGGCGAGAGATCCTCACCGCGACCCGTGAGCACGACCGCGATCCCGAGGTCCGCGTCACCGTGATCCGCGGTGCGGGCAAGTGCTTCTCCGCGGGTTACGACCTCTCCGGTGACCCCAACGCCCAGGGCGAGCCCCTCGACTACAACTCCGAGGGCGAAGGCTCCTACATGCGCGGCGTCACCAACGGGTGGATGAGCATCTGGGATCTCGCCAAGCCGGTGATCGCGCAGGTGCACGGCTACTGCCTCGCCGGGGGCAGCGAGCTCGCGACCGGATGCGATCTCGTGTACGTGGCCGAGGACGCCAAGATCGGCTACCCGGCCGTCCGCTTCGGCACCCCGGACATGCAGTACCACGCGTGGCTGTTCGGCATGCGGGCGGGCATGGAGTCGATGCTCACCGGCGACTCCTTCTCGGGTGTGGAAGCCGCGCAGCTCGGGTGGGCCAACCGCGCCTACCCGCTCGAGGAGCTCGAGGCGCAGGTCATGGCCATCGCCACCCGCATCGCGCAGATCCCGAGCGACCTCGTGCAGATCAACAAGCGCACCGTGCACCGGGCCATGGAGGTCATGGGGCTGCGGTCGTCGATCCGGGCCGGCACCGAGCTCAGCGCGCTCGGCGACCCACACCGAGACCATGAAGAAGTTCGTCGCCGACATCCACGCGAGTGGCCTCACCGAGACCCTGAGCAAGCGCGACACGCCCTTCGGCGACTATCGGACCGCGGAGCCGCGCGACGACGCGTGAGCGGCCCCGGCATCTATCGTGCACGCCGTGAACAGGGGGGTCGGTTCGCTGGTGGCGGTGTGCGTGACCGCGGTCGCGCTCGCGCTCACCGTCCCAGCGGGCCGCCGCGCAGGGGCGGCCACCGATCCGGTCGCCAACCCGTTCGCACCCACCGACCGGTTCTGCACCAAGACGGGCCCGCCACCGACGAAGGGCACGATCAAGGTCGTCCAGATCCGCTCGCAGCTCGAGAAGTACGAGCCGCTCGGCTTGTCCTTGCCGGTGGGCGACGTCAACGACATGTTCCAGGTGTTCACCGACCAGATCAACGTGTGCGGCGGAATCCGGGGCAAGAAATTGGTGCTCCAGAACGAGGAGTACAACCCGACGAACGTGGCCAGTCGCGATGCCGCGTGCATCGCCGCCACCGAGGACGACAAGGCGTTCGTCGTGGTGAACGCCAACACGTTCACCGGCACCGGGCCGATCTGTGTGGCCGGCGATCACAAGACCCCGCTGGTCTACGTGGGCGGCGCCGAGGGCTCCGAGTACGCGGCGACCGACGGGCGGCTCGCGTCCTACGGGCCGTCGGCCGACGGGCAGCTCCGGCTCCTCGCCGCCGATCTCCTCGCCACCGGCGCGCTCAAGGGCAAGAAGGTGGCGATCACCGCCCTCGACCTCCCGGGCCAGGCCAGCGTGGTGGAACGCTCGCTGGTGGCGCCGCTCGAGAAGGCAGGGGTGGACGTCGTCGTCTACGACGTGCTCCCGTGCCAGGGAAGTCCCATCTGCACGCAACCGATCCCGCAATCGGTGATGAAGGTGGCGAGCGCCAAGCCCGACGTGGTGATCCCGGTGCTCAGCGCCCCCACACTGCCGGGATACGTCAACGAGATGCAGCGCGCCGGCATCAAGGCGAAGCTGTACGAATCGTCGTTCAACGCCCTCGGCACCGACCTCGTGCAGGGCAAGGTCTTGCAGGTGGGTGGTGCGGACGTGGCGTCCTACTACAAGGGCGCGACGCTGATCTCCGCGACGGTCGACGGCGACTGGCGGCTCCCCGGCTTCGGGCCACCACCGATCGGAGTGATGTGCAACGACACGTATGCCGCGCACACCAAGACCGGTGACTCCTTCAAGCCGGACACCGCGGAATACACCAAGTGGGGCATGGTCGGGTTGTCGTGCACGAACATGCGCATGGTGGCACGCGCGCTGTACGACGCGGGCAACAGGCTGACCAAGAAGTCCTTCGTCGCCGCGCTGCGGAAGCTCCCACCGGACCCGATCGGCGGCATCGGTGGCGCACCCGTCGTCGTGTACATCGACAAGAGCACGACCCCGACCACCGCCTTCGAAAGCCGTGCGTCGTATCCGTGCAAGTTCCCCGCCCCACCGGTCGACACCGTCTGCCTGATCCCGGTGAGCACCAAGGGACGCACCGTCGAGCCGTAATGCTCGGAGATCGCCGTCCCGGTCGCCGGGATCTCATCGACGAGGGCCGTGTCTTCGACCCGACATCGCCCTCGGACGACGAGTGCGCAGTCGCGGACGATTCAGCCAGTAAGGCCGAGGGCGTCGACGCCGACGAACGCCTCATGTCGGGTTCCCGCGAAGGCGATGGGTGAACAGGTGGGCCAGGCCGAGGACGAGACCTGTCGCGGTCGAAACGAACGCGGCGAGGACGACGACCATCCCGAGATACCAGGCTTCGACGCCCGCTCCGGCGGCGATGATGACGAGCGCGGCGAGGCACGGCCCCGCCAAGAGGAACTTCCACCACGTGGCGGTGACGGCCGTTCTCGTGCGAACCGGCGCGGCTCGACGCCACGCGACGGTACCGATCACTCCGGCGACAACCGCCAGACCGAGACCGAGAACAAGCGCCGCCGGTTCACTTCCACCGAGGATCGCCACCAGCAGTCCGGCAGCCGCAGCCATCACGTACACGAGGGGGACGAGCGGGTTTGGGGCTCTGCGCATTCTTGTCTCCAGGTGCTGGGTCGGGATCGAGATCGCGAGGTCGACCAGCGAGCGGGCGAAGACCCACCACGCCGATTCCTCACGGCCCTGTTCGCGCATCAACCGCACCATGTCGGCGCCGTACTCCTCGCGGAAGCCACGTGGATAGAGCTTGACGAGCGCGCCATACACGCGAATCGCCAAGCTGTCGCGGCTCATCCCGTCGACCCGCCGGTCAGGTAACCGCTGACGTGTTGGACGAGCGCTTGGAGTCGCGCCAATTCCTCGAGGGCCACCGTGCGACCGGTCAACGTAAGCTCGTAATATCGGCGACGTTCGCTCGCGGTACGCGAGACGCGGTCAGTCGTCTCGACGATGAGGCCGTCGTTGACCAAGCGATTCAACGTCCCGTACAGCGTCCCCGGGCCCATCCGCACCGCCCCGCTGCTCTGCTCCTGCACGCGTCGCATCAGCGCGTAGCCGTGCATCTCGCCGTCGAGCAGGGCCAAGACGATGTGCTGGGAGGCCGCCGGGAGGCGCTTCGGTGATCCGGGCATACTCGGAGTCTGATATATCGAATGTCGATAGTCAAGGAGTTTCGGCCGCCCGGACCGATTCCGCGAGACCCGACAGGCGGTGACGAACGAGGGCCGCCAGAAGCGAGCGCGGACGCGCCCACCCTCTCCTCCCAGGTGGTCCGGCCCGGAGGCGAGGAGGCCGGGAGCTCGACGCGAGTCAGCGTGTCTTGGAGATGACCTCGTCGGCGTAGCGGTTCAGGTTGTCGATCTTCTCCTGCAGCGTCTCGGGATCGGTCGAGAGCCCGTAGGGATTGAATCGCCCGAACCCACCCGCGGTGTGGGTGACGCCCAGGTCCTCGAGTTGCCTGATCCCGTCGGCGGTGAACGACTCCCCGGCGGTCGCATAGATCGAGAAGGGTTCGCGCTCGCGTCCGTACTCCCGCCGAAGGTCGTTCATCCGGTCGATCATCGGGATCAGGTCGTCGAGGATTCCGCCCGCTCCCATCCACCCGTCGCCGAGTCGGGCGGCGCGACGGAGGTTCACGTCGGCGTGGCCACCGATGAGCACCGGGATCGGCTTCGAGGGCACCGGTTCCATCTTGATCGCCGGGAAGTCGTAGAACTCGCCGTGGTACTCGAAGTACCCGCCCGCGCCGAGTCCGCGCACGATCTCGATGCACTCGTCGAACCGCCGTCCACGACCCTCCCAGGGCAGACCGACGATCTCGTAGTCGTCGGGCCAGGGGCTGGTGCCCACGCCGAGCACGAAGCGATCGCCCGTGATCACCGCCAGCGAGGTCGCCTCCTTGGCGTAGATCACCGGATGGCGGATCGGCATCTTGAGCACGAACGTGTGGAATTCGATGGTGCTGGTGACGGCGCCCATCGCCGCCATCGCGATCCCCGGCTCGATGAACGGCTTGTTCTCGAGGAACTCGCGGGTGCCGTCGACGTTGTAGGGATACGTCGACGACGACTCACGCGGGTACGCGATGCTGTCCGGCACCGCGATGGTGTCGAACCCGGCCGACTCGGCCACCTCTGCCAGGGGCACGTAGAAGGAGGCGTCGCACATCGAGATGTTGGCGATGAACTTCATCGGGCGCTACTTGACCGCGACCGGAACCACGGGGGCACCGGTCCCGCCGGTGACCGGCTCGGGCGTCGCCGACAAGAAGAAGGTGTAGCGACCGTCGCCGGCGGAGTCCGCGGCCAGGTCCTCGAGGTTCCAGTTCTGACCCTGCGTCATCCCCATCTCGACGAGATGCAGCGCATGCACCGGGAGCGGGACCGAGCGTTCGAACTCAACGCACTCGAACGTCGGGTTGTCAGTGGCCACCGCCGCGACGTCGTGGTCGTGGAACCAGTCGACGCTCTGCATCGACGGTCCGGCGTTGGTCGACGCGTAGGCCTCCCGGTCACCGGCGAGGAACAACGACATCGCGCCCGTGCGGAGGAGCACGACGTCGCCCGGCTCGACCGTGACTCCCGCCATCTCGCAGGCCGCGTCGAGGTCCGCGCCCGTGAAGGGGGTGCCGGCCTCCACGACGTCGACGCCCTTGAGCCGGGCGATGTCGAGCAGCACGCCGCGCGTCACCAGCGACTTCACCAGGCCGATGCCGCACTTCGAGGCGCCGGCCTCGGTGATCGCGTCCGCGGGATGGCCGTTCCACAGGTTCCCGCCGTAGCTGGAGTGGGCGAGTGCGTCCCAGTGGGTGCACGCCTGCAGCGCCAGGTCCATCGAGTCGTCAGAGAACCGCGTCCCCTCGGGATCGCCGATGGTGACCTCGTTGATCTGGAAGACCGTGTGGATCGGGTTGTAGCGACCAGGGATGAAGCCGATCTGCGGCCCGTTGTCGTCGAGCGGGATCGCGAGCGAGAACACCTTGCCGGACTGGACGCACGCCGCGCCTCGCTTCACCGCGGCGGCATCGATCAGGTTGAGCGTGCCCAACTCGTCGTCGTCGCCCCAGCGGCCCCAGTTGCGGACGCGTGCGGCAAGGGCCAGGAAATCGTCGTCGAGCGGCATTCGTCCCCCCGGGTGATGAGTCGGATCAGTGGTCGAGCGGCAGCCGGAGCATGCGGATGGCATTGCCCCGGGCGATCTTGTAGACGGTCTCGTCGTCGAGGTCGGCGACCTGCTCCTCGAACAGCTTCTTGGTGTGCGGCCAGGTCGAGTCGGTGTGCGGGTAGTCGGTCTCGAACGTGACGTTGTCGACACCGATTCGGTGCAGCGACTCGAGCCCGTGCCGGTCGCGGAAGAAGCAGCCGAAGATCTGGCGGTGGTAGTAGGTCGATGGCGGCTCGGTCATCACGCCCTGCACCCCGCCCCAGGCCCGGTGCTCGACCCACACGTCGTCGGCCCGCTCGAGGATGTAGGGGATCCAGCCGATCTGCCCCTCGCTGTACGCGAGCCGGAGCTCGGGGTTGCGAACGAGCACGCCGGAGAACAGGTAGTCGGTCATCGATGACATCGCGTTGCCGAAGCTCAACGTCGCCTGGACCGCGGCCGGCGCGTCGGGCGACGTCGCCGGCATCTGCGACGACGACCCGATGTGCATGCACACGAGCGTCTCGGTCTCCGCGCAGGCCTGGAAGAAGGGCTCCCAGTAGCCGGAGTGCAGCGTCGGCAGGCCGAGCTTCGCCGGGATCTCCGAGAACGCGACCGCCGTCACGCCGCGTGCCGCGTTGTGACGCACCTCCGCGGCCGCCAGCTCGACGTCCCAGAGCGGGACGAGACACAGGGGGATCAGACGACCGCCGGAGTCACCGCACCACTCCTCCACCATCCAGTCGTTGTACGCGCGGCATGCACGCCCAGGCCAGGTCCTTGTCCTTCGCCTCGGCGAACGTCTGCCCACAGAAGCGCGGGAACGTCGGGAAGCACAGCGAAGCCTCGACGTGGTCGACATCCATGTCTTCGAGGCGCGCCTTCGGGTCATAGCAGCCGGGTCGCATCTCGTCGTACGTGATCGGCGACAGTGTCATCTCGTCGCGCGGGAACCCCACGGACGCGACGTGGCGCTTGTGGGGGGCAACGAGCTCCTCGTAGAACCAGGTGTCGGACTTGGGTTGGGTGTCGTCCCACTCGATCTCGTAGGTCGTACCGCCCTTGTACTCCATCTTCCCGATGCCCCGACGCTCGACGCGCGGCGCCCGCGGGTCGTCGCGGTACTTCTGCGGGAGCCACCGCTCGAAGAGGTGGGGTGGCTCGACGACGTGATCGTCGACACTGATGAATCGGGGAATGTCGCGTGCCATGGGTTCCTCGCTCTCCAGCTCAGCTCGGGTGGCCGGTGACCGTCTCGTACAGGATGGCGGCGAGCGTCGCCGCCATCGCCTCCTTGGTGACCCCGCGGCGGCGGAACACGGACCGGTACGTCAGCAGGCGTTCGAGCATCGCCATCGCCGCGGCCGCTGCCGCGTACGAGTTCAACTCCTTGGTGACGCGGCCCGACAGCTGCGCCGCTTCGATCTTGTTCGTGAGCTCGGGGATGATCGCGGCGTAGCCACGGCGCCGCACCGCCCAGAAGCGGTCGTCACCCTCTTCAGCCCGGAGATCGCGCACTCGCAGGATCACGCGGTGGCGGTCCCAGTACTCCATGAACGCGGCGACGAACTCCTGCACGTGGCCGACCCCGTCCTCGTCGTTCCACGGGGTCAGGATGTAGGGGCGGAGGGTCTCGATGTCGTCGGTCGCCTCGTCGGCGAGGACCAGGATGGCTTCCTCGACGTCGGGGAAGTACTGGTAGAAGGTGGCCGGCGACGTCCCGACCTCTCGGGTGATGTCGACGACTCGCAGGCCGAGGGCGCCCCGTTCCTCGAGCAGCTTGGCCGTGGCGTCCAGCAGCTTGCGCCGGGTGCGCTGCGCCCGCGCACCGATCACCCGTCCGTCGGAGGCGAGAGCAGGCTCGGTCACGGCGGTGACGCTACCTGAGTCCCGACAGATCTGACGACCTGTCAGGTTCCGTGGACCGCCTCGGGTTCCGGCGCTTCGGCGACCAGTCGCTGGAGCAGCGGACCGACCTCGGCCGGCGCCAGCCGACGGCCCTCGTCGACTGTGGGTTCCCGCCGCCAGCCGCTCACCACACACACCTCGCCACCCGACATCTCGAACACGCGGCCGGTCACGTCGCAGCTCGCGCTCCCGAGCCACACCACGAACGGGGAGATGTTGGCCGGGTCCATGGCGTCGAATCCCGACACCGGACGGGCCATCATCTCCGGGAAGGCGTCCTCGGTCATCCGGCTGCGGGCGGACGGGGCAATCGTGTTGGCGAGGATCCCGTACCGGCCGAGCTCGGCGGCAGCGTTGACGGTGAACGCGGCGATGCCCGCCTTGGCGGCGACATAGTTGGTCTGCGCGATCGAACCGCGCAGGCCCGCGCCGGAGGTCGTGGTCACGATCCGCGCGGCACGACCACGCCCGGCCTTCTGCTCGTCGCGCCAGTAGCCGATCGCGTGACGAACCGGGCAGAAGACGCCGCGAAGGTGCACTCGGATCACGGCATCCCACTCGTCGACCGACATGTTGACCAACATGCGGTCACGCACGATGCCGGCGTTGCACACGACGGTGTCGAGACCGCCGAACGCGTCGATGGACTGGGCGATCAGACGTCCCGCGCCGTCCCAGTCGCTGACGTCGTCGCCGTTGACGACCGCCTCACCCCCGGCGGCGCGGATCTCGTTGACCACCTCGGCGCCCGGGGACTCATCGGTGGTGTCGCCTTGGAGAGACGCGCCGAGGTCGTTGACGACCACTTTGGCGCCTTCCGCCGCGAACGCCAGCGAGTGCGCGCGGCCGAGGCCGCGCCCTCCCCCGGTGACGACGACGACGCGTCCGTCGCAGATCCCCATACGGTTGCCTCCTTGATTGGTCGACTCCGCTGCGCCATCTCGCTCTCCGAGCACGGCTCCGCTTCGTCCCCTGTCACGCTCGAGGTCAGAGAGTTGCGGCGACGGCTTCGGCGTGCTCGTCGCTGTTCCCGAAGTGCGTGTCGAGCACACAGGCACGCTTCCAGAAACGCTGCGCGTCGACTTCCCAGGTGAAACCGACCCCGCCGTGCACCTGGATGCCCGCCTTCCCGTTGGCGATTGCCGCATCCCCCGCCATCGCCTTGGCGACGGCCACGGCGCGCGCCGGGTCGTCGTGACTGCGGCCGTCGAGAGCCACCGCCGCCGCGTAGACCGCGGCGCGCGCCACTTCGGCGCGCACGAGCATGTCCGCACAGAGGTGCTTGACCGCCTGGAACGAGCCGATCACCCGGCCGAACTGCTCGCGCTCCTTGGCGTAGGCGGTCGCGAGCTCGGTGGCGCGCAGCGCGAGCCCCAGCTGGAGGGCGGCGGTGAGGACGATCCCTTCGAGGCGGGCCCGGGCCGAGGCGGCCGCGGCGGCGACGGTCTCGCCTGTCGGCACCTCCCCGGTCACCAGCCACACGGGCGTGAGGGCATCGACGGGGCGGTGGATCGGCGCAGTCGGGATGGCCGCGGGATCGACACGCCGGATCCCGGCGTCGTCGAGCACGAGCAGCGCGTCGAGATCAGGCTGGTGCTCGACGAGGCTCACGGGCTCCGCGGGCTCGAACTGTCCGACGATGGTCCGACCACTGGCGGCGCCTTCGACCCACGGCGCCGCGAGCAGCGTCGCCACCAGCGGTCCGGGCACGAGCGCGCGCCCGAGCTCCTCGAACACGAGCGCGGCTTCGGAGATCCCCAACCCGAGACCGCCGTCCTCCTCCGAGAGGGTCAGCGAGAACACGCCGGTCTCGCCCAACTCGTGCCACCGGCCGCGGTCGAGGGTTCCGTTCGCTTCGATCTCCCGCACCGTGTCGAGCGGAAACCGACCATCGAGATAGGCGCGCGTGCCCTCCTGGAGCGACATCTGATCGGCCGTGAGCTCGAAGTCCATCAGCGCGCCTCTTTGGGCAGACCGAGCACACGCTCACCGACGATGTTGCGGTTCACCTGGGACGTGCCGGCGGCAATGGTCATCGACAGGGCGTAGAAGCGCGCGTGCACGTGGCGCCCGGTCGGAAGATCCGCCACGTCGTCGAGCGAGAGCGATGCGCGGTCGAGCAGACGCATGGCGACGTCACCGAGGTGCTGGCGAAGGTCCGACCACGCGATCTTGAACACGTTGCCGCCCACGCCGACGAGACCCGTGCGCTGGGCCTGGGAGATGTTGCGCTTGGTCAGCGCCCACAGTGCGTCGAACTCCGCGGCAATGCGACCGAGCTCTCGGCGGAGCCCGGCGTCTTCCCAACGCGTCGCACCCTTGCTCGTGATGACCTTGGCGAGGTCGGCGAGATCGCGTACCAGCTCCATC
Organism: uncultured Actinomycetes bacterium; assembly: GCA_963750045.1. GTDB lineage: Bacteria > Actinomycetota > Acidimicrobiia > IMCC26256 > DASPTH01 > DASUAS01. The sequence goes on from CAVVPD010000002.1 coordinate 374,769, forward strand.
GACTCGAGCACGTCGGACACGAACGCCGTACCGCGTTCGAAGCTGAGGGTGACCATGGCGACGCGCCACCCGTCGTTCTCGTCGCCCACGCGGTTGACCACCGGCACCCGCACGTCGTCGAAGAACACCTCGCAGAATTCGGCGGTCCCTTCCATGGTGAGGAGCGGCCGCACGTCGATACCGGGCACGTCCATCGGCACGATGAGCCAGGAGATGCCGCGATGCTTGGGCGCCTCGGTGTCGGTACGCACGAGCATCTCGCAGTAGTCGGCCACGTGGCCGTAGCTGGTCCAGATCTTCTGCCCGGAGATCACGTAGTCGTCACCGTCTCGGACGGCGCGGGTGCGCAGGCTCGCGAGATCCGAGCCGGCATTGGGCTCCGAGAATCCCTGACACCACACGTGCTCACCCTTGAGGATCCCCGGCAGGTGGAACGCCTTCTGCTCGGGCGACGCCTCGGCGATGAGCGTGGGTCCGGCGTGCAGCAACCCCACGAAGTTCATGCCGACGTACGGCGCCCGCGCCCGTTCGCTCTCCTCGATGAAGATGAGATGCTCGGTCGGCGTGGCCCCGAGCCCGCCGTACTCCCTGGGCCAGTTGATCCCGGCGTACCCCGCGTCGAACAGGAGGCGCTGCCACCCCGTGTCCCACGCCCGACGGCCCTCCCAGTCCTCACGGTCGGGTGCGGGACCCAGACCGGGCAGGGTGTCCGCGAGCCACTCCCGTAGCCGGGCGCGGAACTGCTGCTCGTCGGCGGTGTAGCGGAGATCCATGCGCCCGGGAGCGTATCTGATGACCCGTCAGACCTTTTAGATTCCGGGGTGTTCCGGGCTGTTCCGAGTATGTCCAGGTCAGCGGCGGTTTTCGGGGGTCACCGCCCGACCCGATTCCGGGCTGTTCCGGTGGCATCCGGGGCGCTCGTGTGGCATGGGTGTGGCATCGGAAGCGTCTCGCGCGCACGTAGGGTCGCCAGCGGGACGACCACCAGCCGGGCCGGTCGGTCACAGGACCCTCCGCTCGTCGTCTGGGTCGGTGTCCTGCGAAATGGACCCGTGGATGTCGCCATCGGAGGTGGTCAGAGCTTGACGCGAGGCCCGGCCGACGATGAGTCCTTCGAGCCTCGCTACCTATTGGCGCGCTCTTAGTTGAGCAGCGACTGCTGGTTTGGATCGCCGGGCTTCTATGTCGGCACCGGTGTCCGGCGCGGTGAGGCACTCGCCCTGCGTTGGCCCGACCTCGACCTCGACGCTCGCACGGCGACGATCTCAAAGTCGTTGCTGTCGGTGGGCGGGAAGCGCCACGACGAGTCGTCGACCAAGACCGACCGCGTCCGCACCGTGTCGCTGCCCGTGGAGCTCGTCGACGCGCTACGCGAGCACCGCGCAGGTCAAGCGGGTCGCCTCTATCGACGGCCTCGTGTTCACCGACCCGACCGGGGCATCGTGGCATCCGGCGACGGCCTACCGCCGGTTCAAGAAGCTGGCGACCCAGGCGGGGCTCCCGACGTCGACACGGCTGCACGATCTGCGCTACGGCGCTACGGCGCTGCGTCGGTGGGGCTCGCCGCCGGCGTGCCGATGAAGGTGGTCTCCGAGATGCTCGGGCACTCCAGCATCCGCGTCACGGCGGACGTGTACTCGCACGTGCCGCCGCAGTCGCAGCGCGCCGCCGGCAACGCGATCGGCGACGCCATCGCCGCAACCCGCAAGGCAGTGCAGTAGGGGGTTCCCGCGGAAGCCGCCATGCAGTGCCGCTCCAGATCTGCTGTGATCTCAGGGGATGAACGCAGCACCTCGTCGATGATGGTCCGTCGGCGTGGAGGTGTGGCGTGGAGCGGTTGTCGGAGCGAGAGAAGGAAGAGATCGTCCGGCTCTCGGCGATGGGGTTGCCGAGCCGGCTGATTGGTCAGCAAATCGGTCGTCACCATCGGGCGGTCTGGGGTCATCTCCAGAGGTTGCGGCGGCCGGCGCCGGTGGAGCCGATCCGTTCGCCGTTGCGGTTGTCGTTACATGAACGTGAGGAGATCTCGCGGGGTCTGGCTGCGGGCGAGTCGCGCCGTTCGATCGCACGACGGTTGGGTCGATCGCCGTCGACGATCGCGCGGGAGGTCGCCCGCAATGGTGATGCGCGTCGTTATCGGGCGTGCACGGCGGATCGAGCTGCGTTGGCTCGAGCTCGGCGCCCGAAGGTCGCGAAGTTGGCGGTGGGCTTCCCCCGAATTCGTGGAGGGTTTCGGATTGCAGTAGCAGCCTCGCAGCCGACGTGGTGATCACGCCAGCGACGTCAGCGAGGTGGTGTTACGCGGCCCGCTCCTGTCGGGTGTCTGTGTCGGCTCGTTCGGCGAGGACCTGTTCGTAGGCGACGGGTGGGAGCATCTCGCAGCTGCTGTGGTGGCGCCGATGGTTGTACGCATCGATGAACCGTGCGACCTCGCGACGGGCCTGTTCCTTGGTCGCGAAGTGCTGCCGAGAGAGCAGCTCGTGCTCGAGAGTCGAGTTGAAGCTCTCTGCCGCGGCGTTGTCCAACGCGGAGCCGACTCGGCCCATCGACTGGGTCACGCCCAGCGCGTCGCACGCGTGAGCGAAGACGTCGCCGGTGTACTCGCCGCCCTTGTCCGTGTGGAAGATCACGCCGTCGACGTCACCGCCGCGCACCGCGGCGGCCATGCACAACGCCGCCTTCGCGAGCGGCGCGTCGTGCTGTTCGCTCATCGCGAAGCCCGGCAACCGTCGAGACGCGAGGTCCTCGACCGTGGCCAGGTAGAGCTTGCCTTCGTCGCATGGTATCTCGGTCAGGTCCCCGCACCACCGCTGATCGACCGTCTCGGCGTGGAAGTCGCGGCGCACCAGGTCCGGGATCGGCGCGGCGGCCTTGTCGGGACGGGTCAGGCAACGCCGCTTGCGTTTCGGGGACCGACCTTGGAGGCCCTGGCGGGCCATCGACGCGGCCACCGTCTTCATCGACACCCGCCAGCCGGCCTCGACGAGGTCTTCGAACACCCGCGGCGACCCGTAGGTGCCTGGTGTCCCACCCGAGTCGTCGAACGACGCGCGCACCGCGACGTCGAGCTCAGTGCGTCGACGCTGACGGGCCGTGGGTTCACGGTCGTGCCACTTGTAGAACCACGACTCCGACACCCCCAGCCACCGGCAGCACGTCGCGTGGGGCACCCGATACTCGGTCCTCTGGGAGGCGATGAACGACGCCACGCTCATCGCGTCGCCTCCTTGACCCACAGGACCACGGATCGCTTGAGGACATCACGCTCCATCCGCAACTCGGCGTTCTCCCGCTCGAGCTGGGTCAGCCGGGCTCGCTCGTCAACCGTGAGGCCTTCCTTCTCGCCCCGCTCGACGCGGTCCTTGTCGACCCAGTTCCCCAACGTTCCCGGGTTGATCCCAAGATCCCTGGCTACCTGCGCTACCGGCTTGCCGGTCTCGCGGACGATCCGTACCGCCCCCTCACGGAACTCGGGGTCGTACTTCCTTCGCTTCTCTGGCATGAGAACTCCTCATAGTGGAGTCCTCCACACTTCGGGGGGATGCCCGAAGAAGGCAAGATCGCGCTCGACCGCTGGATCGAATGGGCCCGCCGGTCCCGCATCCCCGCGTTCGTGCACCTCCAACGCCGCATCCGCATCCATCGCGCCGCGATCGACGCTGCCCTCGACAGCGGCCTGTCGCAAGGCCTGATCGAGTCGACGAACACGAAAGTCCGACTGCTGACCCGCATCGCGTTCGGGTTCCACGGCTACCAACCACTCATCGCCCTCGCCATGCTCGCCCTCGGAGCACACCCACCCCGCCTCCCCGGCCGAACATGACCCACGGAAACGACCGGAGAACCAGATATGGCGTGCCGAGGACGTCCTCTGTGCCTTGTCTTCCTGCACGAAGGGTGACACGCTGCACGCCGTGAGTACCTCGCCACGAGAGGCATGCCAATGACTGATAGCAATGCGGGACCAGCATCGCCGGACGACAGTGGGTCATGGTTCGCCGCGATTTTCTTCGCCTTGGCAGTCGCGGCGGCCATCTTGTTCACCTTGTACGTGTTGCTTTGGGACGGCGGTGCACACACGTAATCGCGATGCATTCGGCCCGAGCCGGTCGATGCCGAGCGGCAGGGATGATGTTCGTGCGGCTGCGTGGTGTGGCTGCGAGCATGCGTTGGGGTTCGTCTCGTGTGGTCTGACTCGCTGAGCGGCTCGACCCTTCGGGTGTCCTTGATCTGACCTGTCGACCGGGCGAGGCGGACCTCTTCGTTGTGGCACAACCGGTCGGGTGGATCGTGACCGAAGAGGCGCCTGAGCGACCAGGCCTGCTCCCTGTCTTGTCCACCCGCCCGGCCGTGCGTGCCACCCCGCCAACCAGACGAAGGAGGGTGGCATGTCCACCATCGCAGACGACGACCGGCGTGTCATCGCCGGTGTCGACACGCACAAGGACTCCCACGTTGTGGTCGTGCTCGACGAGGTCGGCCGCAAGCTCGACACCGCGACGTTCTCGACGACGACGCGCGGTTATCGGGACCTGACCGGCTGGGTCACCGGCTTCGGTGAAGTCCTCGCGGTCGGTGTCGAAGGCACCGCGTCGTGGGGTGCGGGCCTGTCCCGGCACCTGCGGGCTCGAGGCCTGAATGTGATCGAGGTCAACCAGCCCGATCGGCATCGGCGACGCCGGCGCGGCAAGTCCGACCCGATCGACGCGGAGATGGCCGCCCGCGCTGTGCTGGCGGGCGACGCGACCGCGGTCCCCAAAGCCGGCGACGGCCCTGTCGAGGCGTTGCGACAGCTGCGCCTGGCTCGCACTGGGGCGATGAAGGCTCGCACCGCGGCAGCGAACCAGTTGCACAGCGTGTGCGACACCGCACCCGACCAGATCCGCGCGCAGCTCCGCGGGTTGACCACACGTCAGAAGGTTGCGGTCGCGTCCCGCTACCGGCCCGGTGATCCACTCACCCCAACCAGCGGCGCGAAACGCGCGCTGGTCGCCATCGCTCGCCGCTGGAGCTCACTCGACACCGAGATCAGAGAACTCGACCAGGCCATCAAAGCGATCCTCGACACGATCGCTGCACCACTGCTCGCCCGTCACGGCGTCGGCTACGAAACCGCCGGCGCGTTGCTCTGCACCGCGGGCGACAACCCCGAGCGCCTCGCCACCGAAGCCCGCTTCGCCGCGCTCTGTGGCACCGCTCCCGTCCCCACCTCGAGCGGAAACACTCAACGACGGCGACTCAACCGCGCCGGAGACCGCAACGCGAACTCGGCGCTCTGGACCATCGTCATGGTCCGCCTCCGCAGCCGACACGCACCCACGATCGCCTACCTCGAACGACGCGTCGCCCGAGGACACACGAAACGCGACGCGATCCGATGCCTCAAACGCTTCGTCGCACGCGAGATCTACCTCGACATCCAACACATCACCGCCGCCACCGAACAACTCGACCTCGCCGCTTGACACCAAGAGGCGCATCAGATCTGGCGTCTGTCACAGCGCCTCAGGTCGAGCAGGTCGTTACGCCCAGTCTTCGGTGGAGCGGCAGTGGGCCGCTCGACGCGCGATCGGGCCATCGGCCGCGATCGGGCTATTCCGCGACGAGGATCACCAGAGTCTCGGGCATGACTCCGTCGTGTGCCATCGCCTCGGCGGCCGCCTCGGTTTGCATGGCAGCCGTGAAGGCATCGAGATCGGGCACGTCCATGACAATGGCGACGTGGTTCGGGTTCTGCGGGTCTACGAACGTCCTGATATTGGTGACGCCGAGAGGACCAAAGAGCTCTTCCCGCTTCGGGGAGGAAAGCCAATGGTCCTTGCCCTTCGAGATGTCGTGGTGCCCGACGATGGTCGGCATTGGATCCTCCTCGAATGTCGTGAACGCCGCGACAGGTAAGCCCGGCTGAGCGACGATACCCTCACCGACGCCGCTCAGGAACGGCTCTCACCGGTTCCGAGCTTGCGCCATGCTCCGAGCGTGCAGGTGTACCCGCTCGGGAGCGGTGTCGCTTCGGCACACCGAGCGTGCTCGTCCTCAATCGGCGAGCGCGCGCGCCATACTCGTTGCCCGATCCGCTATGCGCGGAGCGGCAGTTCTGGCGCGCGGCGACGGAATGCCGGGGCTCGGTGCGACCGCTCAAGCTTTTGCGATAGTGCCGATCAGGTCCCAGGTCGCGCCGACCTCGTCAGGGTTTCCGAGGGGGATTGCGGCGACGTCCGTCGCGCCTCGAGCAGGCAAACCGGTAAGGGCGGCGCCCACTTCGTCGGCGCTACCGATGATCGCGACATCGACCGCGTCGGCGACGCCCTCTCTTTCGAGCATTGCCTCATACGACGGGATGCCGCGGTAGCCGCCGATGACAGCACCCAGCCTTTCGCGAGCGCTCGCTGGATTCTCGGTGACGCAGACGGGCAGACACACAACCACCCGAGGGTCAGGACGACCAGCCGCTTCCGCGGCTGCTCGTATCGTCGGTGACACGTAGCTTTCGATGGTCGCCGCGCCTGTCATCCACGTGATCGTCCCCGCGGTTCGTTCACCGGCAAGCTGCAACATCCGTGGCCCGAGAGCTGCAATCAGCACGGACGGCGGCGTCGGCAACTCGGCGCCGAGCCGGGTCGAGAACCCGAAACTCTCGTTCGGCGTCGCTCGCGTCCCCGCCATCAACGCGTCCAGCGTTGACAGGTAGTCCGACAAGTAGCTCACCGAACGGCGACGAGGAAGTCCGTAGAGCCCCTCAAGCGTCTCCGCATGCGCGAGGCCAAGTCCGAGCGCCAACCTGCCACCACAAAGCGCTTGCGCGGTGAGCGCCTGCTCGGCGAGCACCACCGGATGTCTCGTCTGGACGGGTATCACCGCGGTGCCGACTTCGACGTCGCCGTCGACGCCCCAAGACGAGATGAGCGTCAAGGCGTCGAACCCGAGATGCTGCGTCATCCACACCGACGACACGCCAGCAGCACGCGCCTGCTCATACTCCGCGACCAACTGAGAAAGCGTGTCGCCATAGCCTCCAGGCCGACCGATCACTACACCAATCCGCATGACGGAGACGCTAGACGTGCCACTTCAGGGCGACCGAAGGGCGACCAACCGCGCACCGTCCACTGGGCGAACCACCGAGCCTCACGACGCGCCAGATTGCCCGGACTGCGTGCGCCTCGGCACGTACCAGAACGACGACCTCCGGCGAGAACGTCACTAGGAGAGGGGGGTACGTTTCGGCTCGGCCAGTGCTCTTGGCCCAACTACCACTCCTTACGGTGCCACCAGCGGAACCACGCCGCGATGGTGATCTGCATCAGGTCCCCGATCGCGAAAGCCGCCAGTACCGCTCCAACGATGTCCCACACTTGCGTTCCCTGGCTGAACGCAAGAGCGGCGAGCACAGCATTGGCGACAAGGGTCGTTGCCCGGTACGAGACCGCCGTCGAGAACCGCAACCGGGACCTCCCCTACGGGTAGATCGTCACGACGCTTGAAGACCTTGCAACGCCTTGGTCGCAAGTCATCGGCTGGCACGCACGCATAATGCCCGGTAGGCGTGCACTCCGCCACCGTCGACGGCGCACAGATCCGCGTCACGCGTCCGGCGTCAGCTCCGGGCACGCGAGATGTGCCGTTCTGCGCTCCGCGAACTCGCGCTTCGGTGAACGTTCGGTGCGCGCGTTCTGCGCTCATCCCCCGGAGCGCATCACGGCAGATCTGCGCTGCGCGGACCTGCTGAGAGGAGCCTGTGTTTCGGTCGTGTTAAGGGCGGTCCCGAGCTCGATATCGGTCGCATTGGTCGGCGATGATGGAGGCGTCAAGTTGGTCCCCCCCCAACGAGACGTACGAGAAGCCCCGCCCTCGGGCGGGGCTTCGTCGTTCCTGAGGTGAGCGCCGATCGATTTCCTCTTTGTTGTCAAGTCCTCGTGTTCGTGCTCGTTGAGGCTCGAGAGCGTCGTGTCGTAGGCGCTGCTGGTCGTCGGGTTCTAGCGTTGGGTCGGGTCCGGGAGTGGTTCTTCCGAAGCGCCGGCCGTTGGGGTTCGAGGCCGGTCACGCTGGATTCGAGAGCCGTCCCCGTTTGCCCTCCCGGGCCCATGTTCGCGGCGTCGTGGAGCAGCTGTCGGTAGAACGCGTCGCTGATCCGACGCTTGAGGGCGCGCACCGCTTCTCGTTTCGTTTTGCCTTCGGCGACCTTGCGGTCGAAGAACGCGCGTCCCGGTGAGTGCGCGAAGCGGATCTGGGTGATCGCAGCGATGTGGATCGCGTGGTTCAGTTGTCGGTTCCCGCGTCGCGACAAGCGATGCACGACACGTCCGCCGGAGCTCATCTCGATCGGTGACGTTCCGGTGTACGCGGCGAAGTGATCACGGTTCGCGAACCGGCGAACGTCGCCGGTGTAGCCGATCACCATCGCGGCGACGACCGGACCGACCCCGAAGAGCTCGGTGAGCGTGGTGCCCGACTCGTTGACCGCCGCCGCGAGACGCTTCTTCGAGGCGCGCATCTGCTCGTCGAAGCGACGCAGGTCCTCGAGATGCTCGCACGCCAACGCGTGACGGGCCCGCTCCACCGGCGACCCTGGTGTCACCGATTCGAGCAGCCGCTGCGCGCTACGAGCGTTGATTTCCTTGGGGATCCCGCCCGCCACCAACTCGGCGAGCAGCGCGTGGAGCCGGCACGTGGTCCGGTTCCGGGCTCGACCCAGATCACTGTTGCGCTTCGCGTACAGCCGCAACACGCCCGAATGATCGCTGCGACCAACCTGGGTCAAGCGAGGCGCGTGCAACGCGGCGATCGCGACTCGACCGCGCGTCGTTGGGATCATTCTTGTTCGAACGGCCCGAACCCAACACCCGCACCCGTGTCGCCAACGTCGCCGGCACATCCAGCACACGTTCACCCGCCGCGACGAGCTGCTGGCCGAGCAGATACCCGAGCCCGCCTGCCGACTCGATCGCCCAGATCCGGTCCTCGAACCGTGTCGCCCAACCCAACAACTCGTCGACCTGACGTCGCGTCGCCCGCACCGTCACCGATGCGAGCTCGACCTCGTCGCCATCGATCGCGACAGCAGTGTGCGACCGCTTGTGCGGATCAACACCGATCATCACCGCCATGAACACCTCCCGATCGCACTTCGTGGAAGGCCAGGGCGGGCACTCCTGATACGGAACGCTCGAACTGCCGCACCTCTTTCGAACCACGCCCCAGCGAGAACCTCGGCAGGTCAGCACCTCGATAGAAAGCCAGTCGATGCTCACCGACGGCAGGCAGTTGGAGAACCCGACCCGCCGAGACTCCCGACGCTACGAGCAACCCCGCAACGTCACCACGAACTCAATCAGGCAGATAGGGCGCGGTCGGGCCTTGCTGCTCCGTGGTGGCGTCTGACGACAGATCGCCGGATCTAGAGCGGCTCGGCGCGTTGTTCGGTGCGCCTTGACGCGTTCGTTCTGTGCTCAGCTCGGCCGGTCCAGATCGAAGCCGCAGCGACGCGCCAAACGCTCGCGGACCTCCCTCGCCTCCACGCCGGTGCGGTCAGCCGCCACGCGGACGTAGATGACGAGCGCGTCCGCCGCCCACCACCACAGATCGTGGGCCCGCCACCACCCAGTCTCGTCCAGCAGCCCGGGATCGGCACCGGCGCGGATCATCGCCGCCGCGCTGATCGCGAACTCACTCTTGTAGTGCTGCTTCTTGTTTGACGACCTTGTTGTCCGTCTCTACCTGGTGTCGTGGTGCGGTCGGCCGGCGCAGGCGACGCTCTTGTGGGCCCATGTCGGGGTGCTGGGGCTGGTTGCCTTCGCCGACTTCCACTCGTCACGACCTCGGGTCCGCGTCCTCGATGACGCGTCGGACCGTGGCGAGCATCTCGTCGCGCCGGTCGCCCAGCTTCTCGATCCGCGTGTCGATCAGCCCGCGTGCGTTGTCGTCGTCTGGCACGTAGATCCTTCGGACGTCGGGCACGGGCCGACGGACCGTACGCCCGACCGTCACGATGGCTCGGCGAGGCCGTGAAAGCGCCGGATCGTGCGGTCGAGGCGGCGGCCGATGCTTTCGGCGGCGCGACGGTTCGCCGGGTCGCGAAACTGCCCGTGGCCGTCGAAGAGGTCGTCGGCGACGTAGAAGATGTCGTTGCCGGGAAGCACGACCGCTCCAAGCGTCGCGAGCAGGCGAGTGAGCTCGGCCAGGGCGCCGTGCCCGTTGCCCTCGAGGCAGACGCAGGCCCTGGCGACGAGCTTGTACGTGAAGTTGTCGAGCGGCGCCTCGCCGGGCGCGAGCCGGGTCAGCCAGTCGATCTGGTTCTTGAGCATGCCGGGGATTGAGCCGCCGTACTCCGGTGTGGCGACGAGCCAGCCGTCGGCCCACCGGACCTGCTCCTTGAGCCGCAGAAGATCCTCGGGAAGCGGCACATCGTGCGGCGGGCCGACCCGTCCTCCTTCGTCGAAAAGGCGGTGCGGATCGCTGTTCTTGGCGTCGAAGAGGTCGGCGTCGAGCACTGGGACGGGGTACTCCTTGAGGTCGAGGAAGCGCACCTCCGCGCCAGCGAGCTCAGCACCCGCAGCCATGGCCCGCGCCAGCTTCTTGTTGGTCGAGTCGGTCCGCAGGCTGCCAGCAAACGCGATGATGCGCGAACGCCTGGGCTCCATGAGGCGCAAAACTACCGCGAGTTCGCATGGACCTGAACGGAACCGGCTGGGGAACGTCTGCGGGCGTCACGTGACTTCGGCCCCGCGGTGGTGCCGCCATCTGATGCTGATACCCAGACGCGACTGCTCTGTTTCCTGGGATGAGACGCCGGGACGCGGGTCCACGACTGAGTCGCGGACGACGAGCGTCGCCCGCGCGAGTCGTGCCGCTCAGCGCGTGCCCGTCGCACAGAACGTGCGACCCGAACGTTCAGGCACCGCCATGCGCGCGAGCAAGCTGTCGAGAGCGTCGGGCGACGCGAGGGAGTACGCCGATGAACTCGCCCGCGTCGTCGTTGATTCGCATGTCAAGAAACGCCGTGTCACCCAGCCACGAGGTTCGCAAGTTTTCGAGGTCCGGGAACGAATGGGTCGAGGACCAGGCGCGGATCAGCTCCCCCGGCTCGATGCCAGCAGCCGCCTTGGTCAAGCGGACCGAACACCGCGTCGAACGCGTCGTCGTCGGGCTCGAGGTAGGCGCGCATCATCGGCACGTTGAGCTTCCACCAGTCGCGACTGCTGTCGTCACTCGTCACCCAGTACTCGCCGTCCTCGAGTTGGCGGCGCGGGAGGCCCTTGCCGTAGAAGCGGTCGACCTCCGCGGGCTCGACGCCGACGATGCGCGCCTCCTCGCTCGAGATGAACACCAAGCACCATTGCGCATCGAGGATCTCACCCGAGATCCCGGCCGTCTCGAGCGCCTCGGCGACAGCGCGCAACTCAGGGTGCCCGGGAAGCGGAGGACCAGCAGGCATCGATCGGTACCTTACGGCCCCGCCAGAACCCGCACCCGCCCCATACCTGCTCGTCGATCCGCGCACTGCCCCACGGTGAGGCGAACCTACGAGCACTTCCCTGCGCCCAGACGAACGGCCCCAGATCCGGCAATCGGAGATGCCCGGGGCGCGTCGGTACGGGACGCTCGAGTTCGCGAGCAACGAGCGCCTGAGCGCGACGCGTCACAAGCACCGAACTGATGGATCGCGCACTCCCCTCCGAGCACAGAACGACGCACCGAACATTCGCCGGACCGCCTCGGTGGGAGCGCATAGCGGCACATCAGGCGTTCTCGAAGCCGCGCCGTGCCAGGTGAGCGGACGCGCCCGATTGCCCGGACCGGAGCCGTTACGTGCCGAGCGGCAGGGATCTGGCGCGCCGTGGTGCGTCCCTGGTCCGGCGATCGGGGGCGCGTTTACATCTCGCCGTGGAGAACTGGACCAGCTGGCTCGTAGGTGGCGAGAACGATGCCGAGATCGGTCACCGCCACATCGACGGGACGCATCGTCGCCGGGACGATGCCATCGTTGAACAAGTGGCGGCCGGAGCCGAGCACCAGCGGAAACGTCATCAGGCGGAAACGGTCGATGAGCTCGTACTGCAACAGCGTCTGGAGCAGCCTGCCGCTTCCCCAGATCTGCAGCTCGTCGCCGGGCTCGGCCTTCAATGCCCCCACCGCCGCGACGACATCGCCGGTCACCAGGCGAGCGGTGTCGGGGTGGTCGCCGCGCCAGGTTGCCTCAGCCTCGCTGAGCGAGTTGGACACCACGTACTTGGGCAACGAATTGATCGCGGTGGCAATGGGATTGGCGGGATCGGTCTGATCAGGCCAGTAGCCGCGGAAGATGTCGAACGTCGTGCGACCCAACAGGAATGCGCTCGCGTGGCCGTTGAGCTCGGCGACGAATTCGCCCACGGCGGGGTCGGCGAACGGGGCCTGCCAGCCGCCGTGGGTGAAGGCGTCGCTGGGATCTTCCTCAGGTCCCCCGGGGGCCTGCATCACGCCGTCGAGGGTCAAGAACGTCTGTACGGTGAGTTTCATGTGGATGCAGACGGAGCCGCGCACCGATTCTCATCGGTCGATGACACATTCTCCGTCGAAAGCCGCGTGGGCGGCTGCCTGTTGCGATCCGGGCGTCACGATGGCCATCGGCCGCCCCGTCTGTCCGGCGCGCAGCTAGCGCAACCGGCGATCGGGGACGTGCGTGGCAGTGATGTAGCCGACGCGCCATGGGCGCACAGTCGGGTGCTTGCTCGACTTTGTCGACGAACTGATTCGGGCTGAATGGCGGGCAGCGATTCGTTCTTAGTGACGTTGCGTGTCGAGGGTGTAGTAGCGGTCGAGTTCGGGCGCGGTGCCGAGGAGCACGATCTTGTCGCCGAGCGCGCCGATGAGGCCGAGCGTGCCGCCTGGGGTGCCGTGTAGAGCCGCGGGCAGGGCTTGCCAGTGGGTGGGGTCGGTGGACACCCAGGCGTCGGGATGGTTTGGCTTCCCTGATGTGCCTGCCGCGACCCAGAGGCCACGAGTGCGGGTGACGCTCAGGGCTTGTGCGTCGGGGAACTGGGTGAGGAACGCGGGATCGACGGTCCAGGTGTGTCCGTGGTCGCCGCTTCGCAGCAGGGGCGTCGGTCGACCGTAGACGTCGATCGAGTCTCCGAACGCGACGGTGGCTCCAGGGGCAACGGTTCGCAACTGCAGTCGGTCGGGCACGACGAGGTCGACGGGCGAGTCCCACTGGCTACCGCTGGAGCTATACCAGCCGGTAGTGACCCAGTAGCCGAAGAGTCGCGCGCTGCCGATGTTCGTGATGTCGACGGAGCCGGCAACCCGTGCGCTCGCGGAGTCGAGTACTTGTCGCCACCGCTTCCCGTCTTGCGACGTCCAGACTGCGGCGTATCCGGATGAACCTCCCCCGCTCGCGATCCACATGCCGTGCTCGATGCGTAGCGCGGAAACATAAGGGCGGCCCATCTGGGGCGCGGGTGCACCAAACAGTCGAGCGCCATGCGCGAGGACACGCCAGTGTTGACCGTGGTCGGTGGATGTCCACACGAAGGTCGAAATCCCGCTGCCGTCGGTCCCGATCGCCAATGCCCGAGTGGAATCAGCCGCGAGGGCGTGCACCTCTCCCGAGACCGTGGGGACCCACGCGCCATGCCAGCTGCTGGCGTTGTCGGAATACCAGATCGCGGCTCGCCACGTGCGTTGTGAACCGATCGGTCGTGCACCTGCAACAAGCATCGACTGCCCCGTCGTCGCAACCGCGTCCAGGGAGGTCCCGGACCCGAGTCCAGCCGCGGCTTTGGAGTGAAGCTGCCAACTTGCATCGTCGACCGCGGCTGCGGGTGGCTGGGTGACGACCTTGGGTTCGCCTTGGCCCCGCATCGTGATCGGCACGACAATCGCGACGGCCGCAGCGATGACCATTGCGGCCGCGGTGATGCGACGGCGCGCCACACGACGCCTCGCGACACGGACGATCCCTTCGAGGTCTCCCTCCTGGATCGGGGTGTGTTCGATGTGCGCAACAAGTTCGCGTCCTGCAGTTCATCAACGTGCGTCACGTTCGACCTCCGCTGCCGAGTCGTCGAGGACGACCTGTAGTCGCGCGACCGCCGCGTGCAACGTCGACTTGGCGGTGCCCAACGCGCACCCCATCGCGGCGGCGACTTGTGTGAGTGGCAGATCCAGTCCGTACCGCAAGACAACTGCCAGTCGCTGCCGTTCGGTGAGCAACCCCAACGCCGCTTCGAGCACTGCTCGTCTCGCTACCAAGTCTGCGACGTCATCCACGACAGTCGTCTCCAACTCAACCGGCCATGGTCTCCGTCGTCGCCTTCTCGCGTACCGAACCGCCGTCACATACACCCAGCCCGCTGGCCTCTCCATCTTCGACACCTGCCGCCACCGCACGTACGCCCGCGTGAACGCCTCCTGTGCCGCGTCCTCGGCGCTTCTCGCATCACCGAGCGCCACCGTCAGGCCGCGGCACACCGACTCATAGTTCTCATCGAAGAACGCCGCGAACGCCGAGTGCAGATCCACCTACGTACCTAAGTCCCCAGACATCCGAAAGGTTCACCCATTGACGCAGATCGGGTGCTCATCGTTGCCTGAGCCTTGCCGCGTCCCCCAAGTGCCGATAGGGGCCGCGCCAGATTGGCGGCGGTCTCAGGTGCATTTACGCGAGCACCGGGTGGGTCAGCCATTCGCTCCGCCTCGGACCGAGAGCGGAACCGCTCGGTCGGTCAACGCTGAGCTGCGTGACGCGCGTGGTGCGGATGGTGTTCGAGCATCAGGGCGAGTATCCGTCGCAGTGGAAGGCGATCTGCGCGATCGGCGAGAAGCTCGGGGTGCATCACGAGACGTTGCGGATCTGGGTGCGTCGCGTGGAGGTCGACGAAGGCCGCCGGCCGGGGCTCACTACCGATGAACGGGCGCGGCTGAAGGAACTCGAACGGGAGAACCGCGAGCTGCGCCGCGCGAACGAGATCCTGAAGTCGGCGTCGGTTTTCTTCGCGACCGAGCTCGACGGTCGAACCAGGAAGTGATCGCCTACATCGACGCGCACCGGGACCGTTTCGGGGTCGAGCCGATCTGCAAAGCGTTGCAGTTCGCCCCACGCACGTACTGGGCGGCGAAGGCACGGCCGGTCTCGGCTCGGCGTGTACGTGACGAGGTGTTGAAGCCGGAGATCGTCCGGGTCCACGCGGAGAACTTCGGCGTGTATGGCGCGGACAAGGTCTGGGCGCAGCTCAACCGCGAAGGACAGCGGGTTGCGCGTTGCACAATCGAACGACTGATGCGCGATCTCGGATTGCGGGGAGCGGTGCGGGGCAAGAAGCACCGCACCACGGTCGCTGACGAGACCGTGGCGCGGCCTCGTGATCGGGTGGATCGGAACTTCACGGCGCCGGCTCCGAACCGGTTGTGGGTCGCGGACCTGACCTACGTCAGGACGTGGTCGGGGTTCGTCTACGTCGCGTTCATCACCGACGTGTACTCGCGGATGATCGTCGGCTGGCAAGCATCACGGTCGTTGCGCACCGACCTCGCGCTCGATGCTCTGGAGCAAGCGATCTGGTCTCGTCAACGCGCCGGTCAGGACCTCACCGGGCTCGTGCATCACTCCGACCGCGGCGTGCAATATCTCGCGATTCGCTACACCGAACGCCTCGCCGCGAACGAGATCGTGAACTCGGTCGGCTCACGCGGCGACAGCTACGACAACGCGCTCGCCGAGTCGATCAACGGGCTCTACAAGACCGAGCTCGTGCGCAACAAGGGTCCGTGGCGCGGTCTCGATGACCTCGAGCTCGCCACCCTCGAGTGGGTCGACTGGTTCAACCACCGTCGCCTCTTCGAAGACCACGGGCGCATCCCACCCGCCGAGTTCGAAGCGAACTACTACCGTCACGAAGTCTCACGCCGCGAGGCTGAGACTCACGCCCACGAGCCTGCATGAAACCCGGGGCGGTTCATGTCGATGGGTGGGAACAAACGGCGACGTGACAAGGGTCGAGGTGGGCGGAGCCCGGCGAGCGGCTGTCGGGGCGATCCTGGTCGTCTTCAGTCTGTGTGTGTGCGCGTGCGCGGTGCCCAACGCCAGCGGTCAGGGGCCGGTGACGTACGTCGCGCCCGCCCACGTGCGACACGCTCGGTGTCGCTTACGGCCCGCAGCCGTCCCAGCTCCTCGATATCCACCTTCCGGCCACCGGCACCGGGCCCTTCCCCGTCGTCGTCTACCTCCACAGCGGCGGCTGGATCGCAGGCACGCGTAGCGCCGTCCCTGACGCTATCGAGACTCTGGTCGCCGATACCGGCGTCGCGTTGGTGTCGGTCGACTACCGGCTCGTCACCACGAACCCAGATGGCAGCTTCTCCAACACCTCCCCGACCGCGAGCTACGACACCGACCGAGCGATCCGCTTCGTGCGCGCCAACGCGGCGCGCTGGAACCTGAACCCCGACATGATCATCGTCGCCGGCGCGTCCGCCGGCGGCCAACTCGCCGCGATGGCCGGAGCCGCACCCGGCGTGTACCACGACCCCACGCTGTCGTCCGACGAGCTCGCGGTCTCGCCGACAGTGCAGGGTGTCATCGACTACGCGGGCTTTTCGGACCTCACCACCTTCTACCAGGCCGGGGGTTGGGCGCCGGGGCTGACCACAGCATTGCTCGGTTGCGTAGCGGGCCAGGTCCGGACGTGTGACCCGGTGAAGATGCGCGACGCGAGCATCGCACCCCACCTGACTGCGAGCGCACCACCGGCGTACCTGGCCTACGGCCAGCAGGACACCTTGGTGCTGCCCAGCACCCAGGGAACACCACTGGCGCTGCAGTGGGCGCATGTGCGGGGCGATCTCGCGATGCCGGTGTGGCCCACGCGAGGGTTCTGGTACGAGGACGAAGCCAACGCCGACCACAACTTCTACCTCTGGAACTCCAACTACAAGACCATGGAGTTATGGGTCAAGTTCGTGGTTGCCGGCGCGCTCTAGTAGCACAACACACACAGTGACGCTACCGAGACAGAGCGTCGGCGCACTGAGCCGTAACTCGGATCACGCTTCCGTTCTGGAGCCGCGCCAGATCACAGCCGTTCTGTCGCCCGAAGTTCTGCCGACAGATGCACGCCTCGGTTACTCGTGTGGCATCGGTGTGGCATCAGAGGCCGGTTGCGGCGCAACGCCGCAGGTCAGAGCGGGCGTGTCATCTGATGACCCGTCAGACGCCTCCGTGGTCCAAGATGTCCGGCATGGAAACCACCGCCATCCAGGAATTCCAGACTCACGGCCAGGACATCCCCTGGCTCCTCGAACACTGGGCGGACCGCAAGCCCGACCATGCGGCGCTCGTCTGGTCCCCACGCGAGGGGGATGTCCGACGGTGGACCTACGCCGAGCTCCTCGTCGACGTGCGACGCGTGGCGGCCGGACTCGATGCCCGAGGTATCGCCAAGGGCGACAAGGTGCTCATCCACGCGGAGAACTGCCCCGAGATGGTGCTGGCGTGGCTGGCGTGCGCCGCCCTGGGCGCGGTCGCGGTCACCACGAACACGAAGTCGGTCGGCGCGGAGATCACGTATTTCGCCGAGCACACCGGCGCGGTGGCGGCCATCACCCAGCCGCAGTACGCGGCAACGATCGCGGCGGCGGCGCCGGCGCTGAAGTGGATCGTCGTCACCGACGACAACAGCGGGGAGCCAGCCGGAGGTTCGGAGTCAGCGCACGGCTTCGACACGTTCGCAACGCTCCTCGGCGACGCGCAGGACTGGACCCCGCGGTCGCCCGAGCCGATGCTGCCCTTCGGGATCATGTTCACCTCGGGTACCACCAGCCGGCCGAAGGCCGTCGTCCACACCCACGCCAACGCGATCTGGGCCAGCCGTACCGGCCCGCGCAACATCGACATCGCGACCGACGACACCTACCTGATCTATCTCCCGTTCTTCCACGTGAACGCGGAGAGTTGGAGCCTCTTCTCGGTGCTGGGCGTCGGCGCGACCGCGGTGCTCATGCCGAAGTGGTCGCAGAGCCGGTTCTGGCCGGTGATCGAGGAGCACGGCGTGACGCACATCTCGGTGATGCCGTTCGTGATGGGCGCCCTCGCCAGCCCCGACAAGCCCGCGGACCACACCCTTCGGGTCGGCGTGTTCGGGCTGATCATGCCCGACCTCGACAAGCTGTTCGGGATCGCGGTGTACGCCGCCTACGGCATGACCGAGACGGTCACGCACTGCATCACCGGGAAGCCCCAGGAGCAGCTGCCGACCCGCTCGATGGGCCACGTGACGCCGGGTTACGAGATCGCCGTCGTCGACAAGGAGAGCGGCGAGCTGTGCACCGTTGGGCAGACCGGTGAGTTGTGGATGCGCGGCACACGCGGCATCCAGTTGTTCCTCGAGTACTACGACAACGACGAGGCCAACGCCACGGCATTCGAGGACGGCTGGTTCAAGACCGGCGACATGGTGAAGATGGGTGCCGGCGGCAACGTCTTCTACCAGGAGCGCGACAAGGATCTCCTGAAGGTCGGCGGCGAGAACGTGTCGGCCAAAGAGGTCGAGGAACTGATCGTGGCACACCCCGCGGTCCAGGCTGTCGCCGTGGTCGGCAAGGACCACGAGTTCCTCAGCGAAGTCGCGGTCGCGTTCGTGATCAAGACGCCGGGCGACCACGACGACGCCGCGGTGACCGCGGAGATCATCGAGACGTGCCACCAGAACCTGGCCGGATTCAAGGTGCCGCGTGCGGTCTACTTCGTCGACCAGTTCCCGACCGGCACGCTCGACAAGATCCTCAAGAACAAGTTGCGGGAGATGGCCAACGAGCGTCCGCCTGTCGAGTAGGTCCCGTACGCTGCTGATCTCTACTACGCGGGAGGGCCGCACGATGCTCGGGAACATCCAGCGACGGTCGGCCGCGGCCGTCGTCGTGGTCGCCCTCCTCGCCCTCGGCATCGCCGGCGTGTCGTCCTCCCGCCCCGAAGCATCGGCCGCATCCCGGAGGTCGCGCTCGGGCGGCGAAGCGGCAGCGATCGTCGCCATCGCCCGCGAGGCCATGACCACCGATCACCTCAATGCGGTCATCGTGCGGGTCACCGTCGACGGCAAGCCGGTGGTCACCCGAGCGCTCGGCACGTCGATGACGGGCGTCCCTGCGACCACGGCCATGCACTTCCGCAACGGTGCCGTCGCCATCTCGTACGTGACGACGCTGCTCATGGAGTACGTCGACCAGCACCGGGTCAACCTCGACGATCCCGTGGCCCGCTGGTTCCCGAACCTGCCCGAAGCCGACAAGGTCACCCTGAAGATGTTGGCCAACATGACCTCGGGCTACCCGGACTACGTGACCAGCCCCGAGTTCGCTGCCGCGCTCTTGGCCGATCCGTTTCGGAGCTTCTCCACGTCGCAGCAGCTCGAGTACGCGTTCGCCCGCCCGATGTCGTTCTCCCCGGGTACGAACTGGGGATACGCGCACACCAACATCGTCGTCCTCGGCCAGATCCTCGAGAAGGTCGGGAGGCAGCCGTTGGCCACCTTGTTGCGCAAGAAGGTGCTCGGCCCGTTGGGCTTGACCGACACCGTCGCCTCCCGGACCGGCGCCATCCCGAGTCCGGCCCTGCACGCGTTCGACTCCGAGCGACGGTCGTCACTCGGCATTCCGCCGACGGTGCCCTTCTACGAGGAGTCGACGTTCTGGAACCCGTCGTGGACCCTCGCCGACGGTTCGGTGCAGACGACCGACATCTTCGACATGACGAAGACCGCCGAGGGCATCGGCGGCGGCACCCTGTTGTCGAAGTCCTCGTACGAGGCGCAGACCGGCCCCCACCTGCTCGGCTTCGGGAGCTCGCTCCCCGGCTGCTCCTGCCGCCAACAGGTCGAGGGCTACAACTACGGGCTCGGCATCGTGCGGTCGGGCTCGTGGCTCCTCCAGAACCCCTTGTTCAGTGGCTATGCGGCCACCGAGGCCTACCTCCCGTCGAAGAAGATCGCCATCGCCGTCGCCGTGACCTTCGGACCGGACGCGTTCGACTCGGAGGGGAACTACTCCAACTCCAGCGACGGGATCTTCCGCGCGATCGGCGCCGAACTGGCCCCGGACGACGCGCCACCGACCAAGCGGTAGCCGACCGCCACGAACGCGTGCCGGGCGGGTGCTGTCCTACCGCGAGGTCTCCTCGACCACCGTGAGGTCGACGAACTCCGGTGCGCCGTCGAAGATCTCGGCCATCGTTGCCCTCGCGTCCTGGAGCCGCTCCTGGCGTCGCGGATCGCTCTCACGCGCCCGCGCCTGTTCTTCACTCTCGAAGACGACCAACATGTAGACCCGGCCCGGGTCGTTCTGGTCGTGCATCGCCGTCGACCGTACGAGCCCGGAGCCGGGCTGTTCGGCCGCCTGCAACTGCTCCCACAGCAGCGAAAGACCCTGCTCGTGGCCCTTCTTCAGCTGTGCCGTGATGAGCTGTGCCCACATACCAGAACCCCCGTTCGCGCCGACGACGGTTCGACAGTACCGCGGTCATGCCGCGGGGGCATCCGCGATCGAGCGGGTCGGCGCTGCGGTTCAGGGTGACACCGGGCCTGGATCGAGACCCGGCCATGGTGGCAGCGGGAGCCCCGGGGTCGGCATGCCTTCCCACGCGACGACCCGGCCCGGGATCGCATCGGTGGCGTAGAGGGTACGGAGATCGTCGCCACCGAAGCAGCAATTGGTCGTGAGGCCGTCGCCGGGGACGGCGAGGAACTCGACGATCGCGCCGTCGGGATCGACGACCCGCACACCGTGGTCGGTCGTCGACGCGACGTAGAAGCGGCCCTCGGCATCGAGGCAGAAGCCGTCACCGCCGCCGGGACCGAGTTCCTCGATCACCCACCCCCGAGCACCGTCGTCGCTCACGGTTTGGAGCCCGCGGGCTTCGACCACCACCAGGTCGCCGCCGGGCGTGAACGCGATGCCGTTGCAGTAGTGGAAGCCGTCGGCAACGACGGAGACCCGCCCGTCACGTTCGAGCACCATCACCCGTCCGACCGGCGTCTCGGGTGGTGGGTGGTGCCCTGGATCGGTGAAGAAGATGCGACCGTCGTCCGCGACCGCCAAGTCGTTCGGTGCCCGAAAGCCGTGATCGACGAGGTACGAGACGGAGCCGTCGGCGCGCGCGAGCTGCAATCCGGGCGTCGCGGTCCGGAACGCCGGTGGGTCGTCGAACAGGCCCAAGCGGGAGAAGTCGATGCCACCGTTCTGGGTCACGATGATCGATCCGCCGGCGGCGAGCGCGGCTCCGTTGGCGCCGCCGCCCACGTCGGCGAACAGGTCGGCGACGCCGGTCGTCACGTCGATCCGATACAACGCGCCGTCGGCCACACTCGTGACCACCAGCGTGTCGTCGCCACACCACACCGGGCCCTCACCGAACCGGATGCCGCTGCACACGTCTGCGCTCTGCACGCCTCACCTCCGTCACGGGGTTCACCTTCGTCTCGGCCTCGCGCGTGCGCCTCGGGAGCATCAGGCCTGTCGGGCCCAGGTCGCGAGCCGGTCCCACATCTTCTCGCGTGCCGGCGCGACGTTGTGGTTGTGTCCCGTCTCGGGGAGCACGAAGAGCGAGACGTCCTTGCTGCCGGTGAAGAACGCCGGGATGCCGTGCGGGTCGCCGGCGATGTCGTGTTCACCCAACGCGAGGAACACCGGCACGTCGACGGCCGCCATCTCCGCCGCGACGCTCCCCGGGATCATCGACGTGAGCCCGACGATCGCAAGCAAACAGCTCTTCACCGAGCCGAGCGACTCGAGGACCGGCTCCGGGACCTCCATCCCGCCGAGGAGGAACTCGGAGGTCGCGGTCGAGCCGCGCGGGAGCGGCGAGGCGAACCGCTCGCGCGTGAGGTCGACGATCGCGGCGCGCAATGCGGCCGGGTCGTACGCGGCATCGCGCTCGGACGCGCTCGAACCCGAAACGCTCGTGCCCGCCATTGCCGAACCCGAGCAGCCCGAGCGCGTCGTACGTATGGTGGCGCGCCTGCTGCACCACGGTGAGGAGCGCGCCGGCGGAGTGACCGACACCGATCGGGCGCGCGCCGGGCCACCGCTGCAGCACGCGGTCGAACGCCGCTGCGTCGACGTCGGCGACCAGGTCGGCCGTCAGCACGTAGCCGTCGGTGGGCGCGTCGCTCTCACCCACCGCCGGCGGATCGAGCGTCACCACCACGAAACCGAGCGCCGCGAGGTGCCGGGCCATGCTGAAGTTGCCGAACTCCGGTGGTGGCTGCACGTCGAAGTACCCACGGGACATCCCGCCGCCGGGCAGACAGCACAGCACGACGGGATCGTCGCCGATCACCTCGGGTTCGAAGATGTCGGCCACGAGCTCGCGCACGCCCGCGGGCGCGACGTCGGAAACGTCGACCCGCACTGCGCGCGTGGTCAGTTCACGCACGCAACGCCGAGCTACGAGGGCTCGAAGCCTGCGGGCAACACGATCGTCTTCGACTCGAGGAACGCCTCGAGCCCTTCCGGACCCAACTCGCGACCGACGCCCGACTGCTTGAACCCGCCGAACGGCGAGGCGAAGTCCATCCCCATGCCGTTCACGCCGTAGGTCCCGGTCCGCACCCGCCGCGCCACGTCGACGCCCGACTGAGAGTCGGCGGTCCACACGGAACCGGAAAGGCCGTAGTCGGAGTCGTTGGCGATCGCCACCGCGTCGTCGACGTCGTCGTAGGGGATGGCCACGAGCACCGGCCCGAAGATCTCCTCCTGCGCGATGGTCATCTTGTTGTCGACGTCGGCGAAGAGCGTGGGCTCCACGTACCAGCCCTTGTCGAAACCGGCGGGGCGGCCGCCCCCCGTGACGAGGCGCGCACCCTCTTCCTTGCCCTTGGCGATGTAGCCCTCGACGCGATCGCGCTGACGCGAGGCGAAGAGCGGACCGACGACCGTCTCCTGGTCGAGCGGCTCGCCGACCTTGGAGCCGGAGACCGCCGCCGCGAGCGCGTCGACCACTTCGGCGTAGCGATCACGCGAGGCGAGGATGCGGGTCTGCGCGACGCATGCCTCGCCGTTGTTCATGAGCGCGTTCGGCATCAGCCCCGCGATCGTCGCCGTGAGGTCGGCGTCGTCGAGGATGATGGCGGCGGACTTGCCGCCGAGCTCGAGCGTGCACCGCTTCAGCTGCGCTCCGCAGAGGGCGGCGATCTTCTTGCCCGCGACGGTCGAACCGGTGAACGAGATCTTGTCGACGTCGGGATGGGTGACGATGTGCTCGCCGACCTCGCGACCGGCCTGCACGATGTTGAGCACCCCGGCCGGGAGGCCGGCCTCCTGCACCGCTTCCGCGAGGAGGTAGGCGTTCAAGGGCGTCTCGGGCGCCGGCTTGAGCACGACGGTCGATCCCGACGCCAGCGCCGGAGCCAGCTTCAGCATGGTGACGAAGAGCGGGACGTTCCACGGCACGATGGCGCCGACGACGCCGACCGGTTCACGGCGGACGAGGGTGGGGCCGAGGACGCCCGCCCGGCGCTCCTCGAAGGCGTACTCCCGGGCCAGGCCGGTGTAGTAGTCGAGCACCATGGTCGCGGCGAAGACCTGGCCCATCACCGAGAAGGAGATCGGCGAGCCCATCTCCTCGGAGATCGTCCGCGCGATCTCCTCGTACCGGGCCTGGAGCAGGCCCGAGATGGTCGCCATCACGTCGGCCCGCTCGGCCGGCGCCATCTGGGGCCAGGGCCCGGAGTCGAAGGCTTCGCGGGCGGCCGCGACCGCACGGTCGACGTCGGCGGTGGTGGCGTCGGGGACCTTGGCGATCACCTCTTCGGTCGCGGGAGAGATCACGGCGAGCGTGTCGTTCCCGGCCGGGTCCACCCAGTCGCCGCCGATGAAGAACTTGTCTCGGTTCACCATTTTCTCCTTCGCGAGGTCGCGCGCAGAGGGCACCCAGGAACCGTAGCCCTCAGAGGCTGAAACCGGGAATGTCGCCCGCGCTCACGGTGCCGGTGAGGCCGACCGCTTCCGAGCCGGAGGTCAAGGCGACGAGGGTGTCGCCGGCAGCTTCGACGCGAGCCGCGAATCGCTCGTTCCGGGCACCTCGGCCGATCACGACCCCACGTGCCGGTATGCCGGCGCGGTCGAACATCACCGAGAAGGTCTCGATGGTGCCCGGTCCTGCGTACTCCTCCACGACGGCGACCGGCGCCTCGACCGGTCGCCTCGGTTCCCCCACGCGGTGCGGGGGTGACGGATACCCGCCGTCGTCGCGCTCGTGGTCGCTCACCACGATCGCGTGGTGCTTGGTGTTGAACATGCCCACACCGTGGAGCAGGCCGGTGCCGCCGTCCGCCCGGATTCGCGCCACCATCGCCGCGAGCGAGTGGGTGAGGTAGTTGCTCCCGGGCCCTCCGAAGAACGACAGGCCACCGGTGACCGAGATCGAATCGGTGGCCACGCGTCCGAGCGCGCGGCACGACAGCTTGGGCATGGCGGGAAAGCAGCTGTAGAGCTCGACCGCGTCGACATCGTCGACCGCGACCCCGGTCACCTCCTGCACCGCGGCGACGGTGGCCTCCAACGCCGGGACCCGGTGGTACGCGACCCGCGTCCGCGGGTCGGCGGGCTCGTCGGCTCCCGCGCCACCGAGTGGGTACACCCACCGCGCTTCGGGGACGCCCATCGACCGAGCGGTGCCGGTGTCGGTCACCAGGAGCGCGGCGCCCTGGTTCACGAAAGGGTTGGCGGTCATCGACTTGGTGTACGGGAACGAGACCATGCGGTTGTCGTCCCGCACCGCGGCGACGTCACGCTCGTCGATCGCCGCGCGCGCCCAGGCGTGCGGGTTGTCTGCAGCGACGCGCGAGAGGCCCGCCCACATCGCCGCAGACTCCTGTTGCGCGTCCGGGAACGTGCTGCCCTCGTGCGCCCGCAATGCGTGCTCGTACAGCGGGAAGCAGTCGAGGGCCCGTTCGAGGCCGACGGCGAACGCACCCTCGAAGCCGTGCACGAATCGACGCCGCGACGCCGGTGCCCCGGCAGGCGTCCACGGCAACGGGATGCCGGCGCGTCGGGCCCGGGTCGCGGCACGGGTCCCTTCGGCACCGGCGATGAGCACGACGCGCGAGTCACCCGCCGCGATGCGGCCGGCCGCGACGTCGAGCGCGCGCAGCGGTGTCTCTCCCCCGGTGGGATGCACGGGCCGGCGAGCCGGAGGGAGCGTCAAGGACAAGCGCTCCGCGACGAGGCGGCCCAGGTCGTCGTAGGGCCAGGAGCCGACGGGCATGATCTCGAGCGCGTCGACCGCGTCGAGCACTCTCCCGCCGGCGTCCTCCTCGGCCGCGCGCGCGGCCGCGACGATCAACGCCAACGGTTCTGCCGGTGCGGGATCGTCGTCGTCGCGGTGGGTGACTTCCCCGACCCCGACGATCACCGGGATGGGGACACGATGACCGCCGGTCACGCGGCGGAGCCGCCGTCGAGCACGACGATGGCCCCCGACATGTAACCGGCTTCGTCGGACGCGATGAACGCGAACGTCGCCGCGATCTCCTCCGGTTGCGCCGCACGGATCGGGGCGCCACGACCGAACTCGCCCACGTCGATGTTCTCGCGGACGAAGAAGTCGGTGAAGCCCGCGCTGAGGTCGGTCGCCACCATCCCGGGCGCGACGCCGTTGACGCGCACACCCCGGCCGCGGTACTCCGCCGCCAGCGCCTTGGTGAGCATCAGCACCCCGCCCTTGGACGCCGCGTAGGCGGCGTTCCACGGGTTCCCGACGATGCCGGAGGTCGAGGTGGTGTTCACGATCACGCCGCCGCCCGCTTCGAGCAGGTGCGGGAGTGCGAACCGGCAGACCAGGAACGTGCCGCGGAGGTTGACCGCGATGATCCGGTCGAACACCTCGGGATCGAGCGTCTCGGTCCGGTAGAACTGCCCGATCCCGGCCACGTTGCAGACGACGTTCAGGCCACCGAGCTCGGTGAACGCGAGGTCGACGGTGCCACGCACCGCGTCGGCATCGGTGACGTCGCACTCGTATCCCCATGCTTTCCCACCGTCGGCGCTGATCGCCGCCGCGGTCTCGTCGTGGCCCTTGACGTCGAGACACGCGACGGCGGCGCCCTCGGCGGCGAGGCGGTGGGCGGTGGCTCGTCCGATCCCCGCACCCGATCCGGTCACGATCGCACGCGTCGCCGTATGGCGTGACTCCACGGTCAGACCCGTTCCCGCAGTTCGTACTTGAGCACCTTGCCGCTCGCGTTCACGGGAAGCGCGTTTACGACGATCGCTCGGCGCGGCACCTTGTAGTTGGCCATGCGCGGCGCACACCACTCGCGCAGCTCGTCGGGGTCGATCGAGGCTCCCGCGCGTGGCACCACGAATGCGACGCCCACCTCACCCATCCGGGCGTCGGGCGCGCTCACCACCGCGACCTGCGCGACGTCGGGATGCTCGAGGATCGAATTCTCGACCTCGGCCGGGTAGACGTTGAACCCGCCGACGATGAACATGTCCTTCTTGCGATCGGTGATCTGCAGGTAGCCGCGTTCGTCCATGACCCCGACGTCGCCGGTGTGCAACCAACCATCGGCATCGATCGCGCGACCGGTGGCCTCCTCGTCGCGGAAGTAGCCGAGCATCACGCTGAAGCCCCGGCAGACGATCTCCCCGGCCTCGCCCGGCGACCGCTCGTTCCCGTCGTCGTCGACGACGCGGACCTCCAGCCCGTTCATGGCCCGACCCGACGTGTGCGAGATGGTCTCGGGATCGTCGTCGGGGCGACAGATCGACACGACCCCGCACGACTCGGTGAGGCCGTACGCGGTCACGATGGTCGTGAAGGTGAGCTCCTCGCGCATGCGCCGGATCATCTCCACCGGCACCGCGGCCGCGCCCGTCACCGCGAGTCGGAGCGACGAGAGGTCGAAGGCGTCGCGCTCGGGATGGTCGAGGATCGAGAGGTACAGCGTCGGTGGCCCCGGGAGCATCGAGATCCGTTCGGCCGCCACATGAGCGAGCACCGCGGGCACGTCGAACACGGGCTCGGGCACGATCGTCGCGCCCTGCAGGAAGCAGGCGACGATCCCCGCCTTGTACCCGAACGTGTGGAAGAACGGGTTCACCACGAGATAGCGGTCGCCCTCGGTGAGTCCGACCGTGTTCGCCCATTCGTCGAACGTGCGCAGCGTCTGTGCGTGCGTGGTCATCGCGCCCTTGGGCTTCCCAGTCGTCCCCGACGTGAAGATGATGTCGGACACGTCGTCGGGCGCGACCGCGTCGGCGCGGGCTCTCGCCGCTTCGGGGTCGACGGCGCCGGCCCCGGCCAGGAAGTCGGTGAACGCGAGCGCGCCCGCCGGCGCGTCACCGCGCAGCACCACGATCTGCTCCAACGTCTTCGGGACCGCGCCGGTCTCGCGGAGCATGGTCACGTAGTCGGTGCCGAGGAATCCGGTGACCGTGCACAGGAACCGGGCCCCGCTGCGCTCCAGGACGTACGCCGCCTCCGGGCCCTTGAACCGGGTGTTGAGCGGCACGATCACCCCGCCGGCCCCGAGTGCGCCGAACGCGGCCAGCACCCACTCGGCGATGTTCGGCGCCCAGACCGCCACCCGGTCGCCGGCTTCGAGGCCGGCGACCATGAACGCGCGGCTCGTCTCCTCGATGCGAGCCGACAAGTCCGGGAAGCTGAGCCGGAGGTCACCGTCGACCAACCCGTCGAGGCGAGGAAAACGCTCGGCACTCGCTCGTACCAGCGCCGGAAGCGTGCGGAATTCGAGATCGGCACGGGTCACGGGCGGTCACCGTACCTGCTCGCACTCGTCGTCGTGCCCGAGCCACGGCTCGTCCGGCGACAGTCCGGCCGGATCGACGAGACCCGAGCTACAAGACCGCGGCGGCCACGCGCCGGCGGTGGAACGTGGCGTCACCCCAGGCGCGCTGCAGCGCCCAGGCCTTCTTCATCCAGAGCTGCAGATCGGCCTCCCACGTGTAGCCGATCGCGCCGTGCACCTGCATCGCGCTGCGGCTCGTGCGGTACGCGGCGTCGCTCGCCAGCGCTTTCGCCATGGACACGTCGCGCGAGCGCGACGGCTCGCCCTCGGCGACCGACCACGCGGCGCGGTAGACGGCCGGCTTCGCGAACTCCACCTTCAGGAGCGCGTCGGCCAGGAGGTGCTTCACCGCCTGGTTCACCCCGATCGGACGCCCGTACTGCTCACGCTCGCCGCGTACTCCGCCGCGACGTCGATCATCCGAACGCTCAGCCCCACCAGGAACGCCGCGGCCGCGAGCGCGCCGCGATCGAAGGCGAGCGGTTCGTCGTACGCGACGGCGTCGAACGACCGCGCCCTCGACCGCGAAGAGGCGTCGCCCACCGTCGATCCCGTCGACGTCGGTCAGCGCCACGCCTGCGGTCCGCAGGAGGCCACCGGGGACGAGCGCGACGTCCGCGACCTGGGCGTGCGGGACGTAGGGCGAACCGTCGATCGCCACCGTCCCCATGATCGAAGGGTCGCCCAGAGCGGGCGCGACCACCGCCGCGGTCTCGAGCACCGGGCCGGGCACCGCGGCGCGGCCGAGCTCCTCCAACAGCAGCACGAGGTCGACCTCGGTGCCGCCGAGACCGCCCGCGGACTCGGGGACGAGCATGCCGAAGACACCCATCTCCGACAGGTGCGACCACAGCGCGGGAACGTGTCCGGACCCGTCGTCCCACGCGGCCCGCACGGTCGCGGGCGGGCACTCCTTCGCGAGGAGGTCGCGCAGGCCCTCCGCGAACAGCAGCTGGTCGTCGGTGAACGCGAACCGCATCACACGCCCCGCGGGAGCTGGAGCACGCGGTCGGCGATGATGTTCCGCTGGATCTCGTTGGTCCCCGCGTAGATCGGTCCCGACAGCGAGAAGAGGAACCCGTCGACCCACCGCTCGAGCGGGCCGCTCATGCGCTCGGCATCGGGCCCGATGATCTGCAGCGCGAGCTCGTGGATGCGGACGTCCATCTCGCTCCAGAAGATCTTGTTGAGGCTCGCCTCGGCCCCGATCGTGGCGCCGTCGATCATGTGCGTCACCGTCATGTACGTGTGGAGCTTGTAGCCCTCGGCCTGCATCCACACGTCGACGACCGCGTCGCGCAACGCGGTGTCGGACGGATCGCCGTGCTCGCGCCACAACTCCACGAGGCGGTCGGCAGCCGCGCTGAAGCGCGCCGGACTCCGCAGGCTCACACCGCGCTCGAAACCGGCTGTGGCCATCGCCACCCGCCAGCCCTCGTTCACCGCACCCAGCGTGTTCCCGAACGGGACGCGCACGTCGTCGAAGAAGATCTCGGCGAACCCGGTGTCGCCGTCGAGCTGCGCGATCGGACGGACGGTCACCCCCGGGCTGTCGAGGGGTACGAGCACGAACGTCAGTCCGCGATGGCGTTCGGCGTCGGGATCGGTGCGGAAGATGCCGAAGCACCAATCGGCCCACACCGCGCGCGACGCCCAGATCTTCTGCCCGTTGAGCACCCAGTCCGTGCCGTCCTCGCTCAGCACCGCGGCCGAACGGATGGCCGCGAGATCGGAGCCTGCGTTCGGCTCGCTCCACGCCTGGGCCCACACGATCTCGCTGGACGCCATGGTGGGGAGGAAGCGGGCCTTCTGCTCCGGCGTCCCGACCTCCATGATCGTGGGGCCGAGGAGGAAGATCCCGTTCTGGTTGACGCGACCGGGGGCGCCGGCTCGGTAGTACTCCTCTTCGAAGATCAGCCAGTGGAGGTAGTCGGCTCCCCGCCCGCCGTACTCCTCGGGCCACGAGACCGCCGACCAGCGACCATCGGCCAGACGACGTTCCCACTCCCGGTGCAGGGTGAAACCCTCGGCGGTGTCGAAGCTCGGGAGCGGCTCGGCGGGGACGTTCGCCTCCAGCCAGGCGCGCGCCTCGGCTCGGAACGCGTCCTGTTCGGGGGTGTAGCGCAAGTCCATCGGTCCGCTCTCGCCTGCTACGCCGCCGGGCCGCTCGGGCCCCGCTCACTGTTCGGCGGGAGACCCGCCGCACGACGATCACTCATGCGGCGGTCACGGTACTCGGATCAGACGGACCGTCAGGCCCTGCCCGTCAGGCCCTGCTCGTCACGAACTGCGCTGGGCCGCCGGCGCCTTCAACGGGGCGTCCTCGCGGATCGAACGCAGCCGCTCGCGGGCCTCCCGCTCGGCGTCGGTGCCGCGCAACGGGAGACGGAATCCCGTGTAGAGGACGCGGCGTTCGCGCTCCACCGGCGGTTGCGCCATGTGCAGCGTGCACGAGAGATGGACGGTGAGGTCGCCCGTGCCGGTGGGCAGATCGACTGCGGGAAGATCCGAGCGGCGCTCGCGATGGTCCGACGGCCACATGAGCGCGCGGTGCGAACCCGCCACGGCCCGCAACTGCCCCGAGCGTGCGTCGGCGCCGGTGACCGAGATCCCCACGGTCATCGAACAGCAGTCGTAGCTGTGACGACCCAGCGCGCAGTCCTTGTGCCACGGGATGTCGGAGATCCCCTCCACCACCCCGATCGGCTTGAACAAGGCCTCGATCCGGTTGCTCTCCATGCTCCCGTAGACGTGACCGTCGCCGGTGAGGTCGGACAGGCGCACCAGGCGGTCGTCGTGCACCAGCCGCTCGACCGCCGGCGACACCTCGTCGAAGTACTGCATGCGCACGAGCCGTTGCTCGCCATCGTCCGTGCGCGCCCACCACGAGCGTCCATCGGTGGCCGAGTACGTGGGCGCGGCGCGGTCCATGTCGAGGGAGACCGCGGCCATCTCTTCCTCGGTGAAGACACCCTCGATCCGCAGGAAGCCGGCGCGTTGGAGGAAGTCGCCCATCTCGTCGAGGGGGGCGTCAGCCGGAAAGCCGCGGGCAAGGTCGAGTGGCGCGCCGTCGGCGCCGACGAGATCGATGTCGCCGGCCACGTGGGGTGCACGCGCGTCGAGCGCACCGCGCAGGAGCAGCCACCAGTCGAGCAGGTGGTCGAAGCGCCCGACCGGCTGGTCGAGCGAGCCGTTGGTCTGGAGGCCCACCACGGTGACCTGATCGTGCACCAGGTCGTCGAGCTGGGAGCCGGGGAGCCGCAGAACGATGCCGGCGTCGTCGAGCGCACCGGCGACGACGCGTACCCGGTCGCCGTCGACCGAGACCGTCCACGCCCGGCCGTCGCGCTCGATCACCAGCGGCGGAGGCGCGAGGTCGCACACGGCCCGTGCGAGCAGCTCGTGGTGGTGCTCGAAGGCCGCGGGCAGCACCTCCCCGAAGAACCGGGCCGGGTCGATGGGTTCGACCTGACCGTCCACCCGACTCCGTACGTCGACCGACATGTCCGGCCTCCTCGGTTCAGAGCGTGGCGAGCGCGGGATCCGCGAACGCCGGGCACTTCTGCGAGCCTTCGGGGAAGTCGGCCGGGAGCAACGGCTGCGCCACCTCGCCGACGACCGGCCCGATCCGGGCGCCGATGGGCGCGAGCGCGTCGAGATCGAAGCCGTAGAGCGCGGCCGCGTTGCCCGCCAGCATCATCTGCACCTCGACCGGATCGACCCCTGCGAAGCTGAGGCGGATCGCGTCCTTCGAGAACGGGTAGCTCGCCTCCTTGTGCGGATAGTCGCTCCCCCACATGATGCGGTCGATGCCGACCTGCTCGCGGATCGGCACCTCCGACGGCCGGATGAAGCTCGCGCCGACGTGACACTGGCGGGCCCAGTACTCAGTCGGTTGCAGCGACATCTTCTCGACGATCGGGAGTCCCCACTCGCGCTCCTGCGAGCCGACTGCGTTGCGCATGCGATCGAAGAAGTAGTCGAGGGAGGCGAGGAACTCCGGCACCCACGCCGTGCCCTGCTCGGTGAACACGAACTGGAGATCGGGGTGTCGGTCGAGCGCGCCACCGACGATCAGGTTGGTCAGCACATTGTGCGACCACCAGGTGACCTCGAGCAGGAACATCACGATGTCTTCCTGCTCCGCACCGCGGGGCGGGCCGGCGCTGCCGCCGTGGTGGTTGACGGGCATGCCGAGCTCTTCGCACACGGTCCAGATCGGGTCGTAGTGCTTGTGGTGCAGCGGGAGCAGGCCGGTCCCGGGCGGCGCCCCGGGCAGGAGCACGCCGCCTTCGAGCCCGTGCTCCTTCGCCCAACGGATCTCGTCGACCGACGCGTCGACGTCGTGGAGCATGATCTGCGCGATGCCGGCGCGACGACCGGGCACGCGGCCGCAGAAGTCGGCGAGCCAGCGGTTGTGCGCCTGCAGACCGGCCCACCGCAGCTCGTGTTCGTGCGCGTCGGCGGGGGGAGCCTGCGTGACCAGCGCGCCGCTGGCGAAGAACGGCGGAATCGTGTTCGGGAAGATGACCTCGGCGGCGACGCCGTCGGCCTCGAGGTCGCGCAACCGGCGATCGGAGTCCCAGTTGCGCTTCCCCAGATCTCCGAGCAGATCGGGGAACATGATCTCGTAGCCGTCGACCCAGGCATCGAACTCGTCGTGGTACTTGCTCGCGAGGAAGTCGCGGTACTCGTGGATCTCACCACCGCCATGACAGTCGGCGGAGATGACGACGTAACGCTCGTCGGCGTTCATGAGCGGCCTCCCCCGGGCACAGTCGACGCGGTCACTGCGAGCTTATGAGAAGCCGGGCGGCGGCGTGTAGCCGCCGAGCGCCTCCGAGGCCAGCTGCGCGGCGCGCACCGCACGCCGATCCTGCAGGAACGGGGCCACGATCTGCATCCCGACCGGGAGCCCGGCCGCGGTCCGCCCGATGGGGATCACCGCCGACGGCAGCCCCACGATGCCGACCAGACCCAGCCAGTCGATGGTGCTGACCAGTGCCCGGGTCTCGCCGTTGATCTCGATCGTGCGCTCGAGCATCTCGGGGCGGTGGTCGTGCGGGAACGCGGGCGTGGTCATCACCGGCAGGAGGAGAAGGTCGTGGCCGCTGAACCACTCGGCCCAGATGGCCCGCAAGGCGGCCCGCTCCTGGTCCGCGCGCAACCACGCCCGGTGCGAACCCGATGTGGCTTCCGCGCGGTCGTCGGGGAAGCTCGGCGAGATCGCCGGGAGGATCATGCGACCGAAGAGTCCCCGCTGCTCCCCGAACTCGACCGGCGGGTGCTCGTCGTCGACCTTGGCGCCGGCGTCGGCCAGTCGGTCGGCGGTGCGACGCAACATCGCGAGGTACTCGGCGTCGACCGGTGCAGCAGGGTCGTCGAGCCAGGTGCCGACGCGGAACCCGCTCAAGGCTCCGAGCTCGCAGGGCGGGAGCTCGAGCCGCCACGCCGCCGCCCGCTCCGGTTCGGGCCCGGCGAGGACACCGAGCAGGAGGTCGAGGTCGTCGGCACTCCGCGAGATCGGGCCGAACACGTTGATGTCGACGTCGGTGGTCCCGCCTCCCACGTGGTCGAGGTAGCCGCGCTGGGGAACCACACCGAAGCTCGGCTTCAAGCTGAAGACCCCGCAACAGTGCGCAGGGATCCGCACCGAGCCACCGATGTCGGTCCCGAGCTCGAAGCTGGTGAAGCCGGCGGCGACCGCAGCGGCCGCGCCACCGGACGATCCGCCGACGGTGTGTGCGCGTGACCACGGGTTGTTCGTGACGCCGAAGATGTCGTTGAAGGTCTGGAAGTCCGCTGACCACCGGGGCAGGTTGGTCTTGCCGAACACGACGGCCCCCGCATCCTTGAGCCGGGCGACGGCCGGCGCGTCGGCCGCCGGGACGTGGTCGAGCAGCTCACGCGCACCACCGGTGGAGCGGATGCCCTCGGTCTCGATCGCGTCCTTGACCGTGAAGGGGAGCCCGTGGAGCGGGCCGAGGTCGGCGCCCCGTGCCACCGCGTCGTCGGCGGCGTCGGCGGCGACGCGTGCCCGGTCGGCGTCGAGGGTCACGACCGCGTGCACGTCGCCGTCGAGACGCCCGATGCGGTCCAGGTAGAGCTCGAGAAGGTCCCGGCTGGACAGCTCGCCGGCCCGGATCCGCCCTGCGAGGTGCACGGCCGGGCTCGTTGCGGTGCGGTCGTCGACCACGGCGATCACTCCTCCTACGGCGTAGTCTGACTGGGTGTCAGAAACCGTAACGCGCGTCCCCGCCGTCGAGGGCTGGTTCACCACCGACCCTGACGATCCCCGGCTCATCGGTGCCCGGTGCCCAATGTGCACCACCATCGTGTTCCCACCCACGCGGGCGCGTGTCCGAATCCCGACTGCGAGTCCGAGATGCTCGAGCCCACCGAGCTGTCGCGGCGGGGCACGGTGTGGTCGTACACCGAGAACCACTACGCGCCACCGCCGCCGTACGTCGCCGCCGAGCCGTTCGAGCCCTACGCGCTGGCGGCGGTCGAGCTCTCGGACGAGGGCATCGTCGTCCTGGGCCAGGTCGCCAAGGGGGTGCGGGCCGAGGAGCTGCACGTGGGGATGGAGATGCAGTTGGAGATCGACGCCTTGTACCGCGACGACGATCACGAGTACCTCGTCTACGTCTGGGCTCCCGCGGCGCCACCGGCGCCAGGAGCGAAGGCGTGAGCGCGGAGCACGACGTCGCGATCCTCGGCGTGGGCATGCACCCGTGGGGGAAGTGGGGACTCGACTTCACCGAGTACGGCATGGTCGCCGCCCGTGCCGCGCTGCAGGACGCCGGCCTCGCGTGGCGCGACATCCAGTACGTCGCCGGCGCCGACACCATCCGCAACGGGTATCCGGGCTTCATCGCGGGCGCGACGTTCGCCCAGAAGTTGGGGTGGACGGGCGTGCGTGTGTCGTCGAGCTACGCCGCGTGTGCATCCGGGGCGCAGGCACTGCACCAGGCCCGCGCCCAGATCCTCGCCGGCTACTGCGACGTCGCGCTCGTCATCGGCGCCGACACCACCCCGAAGGGTTTCTTCGCGCCTGTCGGCGGCGAGCGCAAGACCGACCCTGACTGGTTGCGCTTCCACCTGCTCGGCGCGACCAACCCGGTCTACTTCGCCCTGTACGCGCGCCGGCGCATGGACGTGTACGGCGCGACGACCGAGGACTTCGCGCGGTGAAGGTCAAGAACTCGCAACACGGGTTCGAGAACCCGAACGCTCGGTTCCGCAAGGAGAACACCGTCGACGACGTCGTGAACAGTCCGGTCGTCGCCGATCCCCTCCGGCTCCTCGACATCTGCGCGACCTCCGACGGCGCCGCGGCGATGATCGTGTCGAGCATGGACTTCGCCGGCGCACGCTCGGGACCACCGAGGGCATGCCTCGCGTCAGAGCCGTCTCCACGGTCACGCCCCGTTACCCCCAGACGGTGCTCGAGCTCCCCGACTTCGCCACCGACTCCAGCGCCGCGGTCGCCCCACCCGACCGCGGGTTCAAGGACTCGATCGCCGGCGCGGCCTACGACGAGGCCGGCATCGGCCCGGAGGACCTGAGCCTGGCCGAGGTCTACGACCTCTCGACCGCGCTCGAGCTCGACTGGTACGAGAACCTCGGGCTCTGCGCCGAGGGTGGGGCGGAGGCGCTCCTGCGGTCGGGGGCCACCGAGATCGGCGGCCGCATCCCTGTCAACCCGAGCGGGGGCCTGGCCTGCTTCGGCGAGGCCATCCCCGCCCAGGCCATCGCCCAGGTCTGCGAGGTCACCTGGCAGCTACGCGGTCAGGCGGGCACGCGCCAGGTCGAGGGCGCACGGGTCGGAATCACCGCCAACCAGGGTTTGTTCGGGCACGGGTCGTCCGTGATCGTCAGCAACTGAGCACCGAGAACACCGGAGGAGCGAGATGGCCGAGGCCTACATCATCGAAGCAGTGCGCACGCCGGTGGGACGGCGAGGGGGCGGGCTCTCCCAGGTGCACCCGGCCGATCTCGGGGGCCATTCGATCAAGGCCCTGATCGAACGGGCCGGCGTCGATCCCGCTGCGATCGACGACGTGGTGTTCGGCAACGTCGACAGCATCGGACCACAGGCTGGTGACATCGCCCGCACCTGCTGGCTGGTCACGGGATTTCCCGAGCACGTGCCCGGCACGACGGTGGACCGCCAGTGCGGCTCCGCCCAGCAGGCGGTGCACTTCGCGGCGCAGGCGGTGATGTCCGGCACGATGGACCTCGTCGTCGCCGGGGGAGTGCAGAACATGAGCCAGATCCCGATCAGCTCGTCGATGACCGCGGGCCAGGCGCTCGGCCACGAGACCCCGTTCGTGAACTCACCCGGTTGGCAGGCGCGCTACGGCGACCAGGAGGTGTCGCAGTTCCGAGGTGCCGAGATGATCGCCGAGAAGTGGGACATCTCTCGGGACGACATGGAGCAGTTCGCCGTGGAGTCGCACGAACGCGCGTACGCGCACGCGCTGAGGGTCGGTTCGAGAACGAGATCGTCCCCTTGGGCGAGTGCACCTTCGACGAAGGCCCGCGCGAGCCCAACTGGGAGAAGATCCGCTCACTGCCGACGTTGGTCGAGGGCGGCCGCATCACTGCCGCGGTGGCCAGCCAGATCAGCGACGCGTCGTCGGCGATCCTCGTCGCCGGCGAGCAGGCGGTGAAGGACCACGGCTTGAAGCCGCGCGCTCGGATCCACCACATGAGCGTCCGCGCCGACGATCCGGTCATGATGCTGAGCGCGCCGATCCCGGCCACCGAGTACGCGTTCACGAAGACGGGCATGGATGTCGGCGACATCGACCTCGTCGAGATCAACGAGGCGTTCGCGTCGGTCGTGCTCGCGTGGCAGAAGGAGACGGGCTTCGACCTGGCCAAGGTCAACGTGAACGGCGGCGCCATCGCACTCGGTCACCCGCTGGGCGCCACTGGAGCCCGGCTCATGACCACGCTGCTCAACGAGCTCGAGCGCACCGGCGGCCGCTACGGCCTGCAGACGATGTGCGAGGGCGGCGGTCAGGCCAACGTCACCATCATCGAGCGCCTCTGACCAACGAACCGGCGTCCTTCGCCGGGGTCGTACCCCACGCCGACGACGCCGGTTCGGTCATTCGTCGAGCAGGTCGCCCGTCAACGCGGCTTCGGCGGCGAGCACGCGGTCGGCGCGCTGGCGGCGCAAGATCGCGCCGAGCGACGCGAGCACCACGACGGCGCCGGCTATCTGCAGCGCAACGAGGGACTGCGAATAGATGATCCACGCGCCGATGATCGAGACGACCGGGTTCGCCAGCGTCATCATCGAGGTGATCGTCACGTCGAGGTAGTGGTGCGCCCACGTCATCAACCCGTGTCCCACCATGCCCGGGAACAGCACGAGCCCGATCAGCAGGAGCCAGTCGGTGCCGTGCACGGCGCCCAGGTCCCCGGACGTCAACGCGGCCCACGGCACCACCAGGACGGCGGCATCGATGAACACCGCGGCGAGGAACGACCACGAGTGCACGTTGTCGTTGCGGGCGTGCTTGGCGAGCAGGAAGTAGCCCGTGAACACCAACAAGTTCGCGACCGCGAACACATCGCCGTGCAGCGAAGAGCCCGCAGCGCTGGCACCGGCGACCACCGCCACCACACCGAGGAACGCGACGCCGGCGAAGACGACGTCGGACCGGGTTCGGCGCTCCCCGAACAACCGGGTCGCCACCAACAGGATCAGCGCCGGTTGGAGTGCCGGGATCAAGGTGGCGTTGACGATCGAGGTCTGCTGGAACGAGGCGAACCCGAACATGAAGCTCAACGCGAAGCAGACCGACGTGGGGAACGCGCGTCGCAAGAGCCGCAGGTCGACCCGACCGCCCGCGAGATAGGCGACGACCACGGCGACCGGGATCGCCAGCAACACGCGCCAGAACACGATCGTCGCCACCGGCGCGTCGATTCCCTTCACGAAGAGCGGCCCGAATCCCCACGCGAACACCGCCAGCGCCACCGCGAGCAACGGGATACCGGTCCGGTGGTGCTGGGTGGTCACGACGTGACGCTACCGGAGGCTCCTCTCTGACTGCCCGTCAGATTCGCGGCTACCTTCTCGCCATGATCGAGATCCCCGCGGGAACCCGCGTCTACGGCATCCAGCTGCCCATCCAGTCGAAGAGCAGGACCTTCGTCGCCGACTGGGAGCTCGCCGCGGGACCGGCCGACTTGGCGCGCGTCGCGCGCACCGCCGACGAGCACGGCTTCTTCTACGTCGCGGTGTGCGATCACATCGCAATCCCCGAGTCGATGGCGGGCGCGATGGGCACGTACTGGCAGGACTGCATCGGCACGCTGTCATGGCTCGCCGGGCTGACCGAACGCACCAATCTGCTTTCACACGCGTACGTGCTGCCCTACCGCCACCCCCTCGTGGCCGCCAAGGAGTTCGCAACCCTCGACTACCTCTCGGGCGGCCGGGCGATCGTCGGCATCGGCGCCGGTCATGTCGAGGCCGAGTTCGCCGCACTCGGGGTCGACCACGCCCGCCGCGGCAAGCTCGTCGAGGAGAAGCTGCCGCAACTGATCGAGGCGCTCGAGCACGAGTTCGTCGACGGGCTCGGTGCACAACCGCGCCCTGTCCAGGCGCCGCGTCCGCCGCTCTGGATCGCCGGCTCCAGCGCCGCGGCGATCCGCCGCGCCGCCACCTTCGCCGACGGCTGGCTCCCCCAGGGGCCGTCGAACCCCGAGATGGTCGCCAAGCTCCAGTCCCTGCGCGAGGCGCACGGGCGCGCCGACTGCCCGATGATGATCGGCGACATCACACCGTTCCTCTACGTCGGCACCCCGAGCTGGGACGTCGGCGAGGGCGTGCTCAGCGGCGCACCGGGCGACGTCGCCGAGCAGATCCTCGGCGCCACCGCGGACGGCGTGAACCAGCTCCAGGTGCGCTTCAAGTCCCGGAGCTGCGACGAGATCTGCGACCAGATGGCGGCGTTCGCCACCGAGGTCGCGCCCATCCTCACGACGGTGTGACGACGTCGCTCCCGTTCGACGGATCGCGCACGTCGCGCCGACCCGACGGTCGCGCGACGAGCGTTACGCGACCGGTGTCTCGGCGATGAGCTTGCCGAGACGCATCAGCGTCGGGGTCTCCGAGCCGAGGTCGAGCTCCATCTGCTTGGCGAGCAGGAAATACCGGTAGAGCGGGTAGTCGCGGTCGACGCCGACACCACCGTGCAGGTGGTGCGCGGCGAGCACGACGTCCTGGCCACCCTGGGCGGCCCAGTACTTCGCCGTCGCCACCTGCGCCGCCGCCGGCATCCCGGTGTCGAGGCGCCACGCCGCCTGCCACGATGTGAGCTTGATCGCCTCCTTGTTGATGTAGGTGTCGGCGGAGCGCTGACTCACAGCCTGGAACGTGCCGATGGCCCGCCCGAACTGCTTGCGCTCCTTCACGTAGGTCGACGTGAGGTCGAGCGCCCTCGCGGCGGCGCCCGACATCGTCACCGCCATCGCGGTCTGCGCGTGCTCGAGGATCCAGGCGACGCCCTCGGGGCCGGCGATCTTCGTCGCGGGTGCGTCGCGCAGCACGAGTCGGGCCATCGGCGCACCGAGCATCGTGTCTTCGCGCTCGACGGTCACTCCCGCGTCCGAGGGGTCGACGACGTACAGGCCATCGGCCGCGGTCACGACGATGCGCTCGGCGACCAGGCCTGCGGGCACGCAGACCTTCTCGCCCGTGAGCTTCCCGTCGGACGATGCCGTGGTCGAGGGCGTAGCCGCGTCACCCACCGCCTCGGAGAGCGCGGCGGTGACGATGCGGGTACCGGCGGCGACACCATCCAACGCGTCGAGCGCGTCGAAGTGCACCAGCGCGGGAGCGGCGAGGCCCAACACCGCGAGCGCGGGGATCGGAGCCGCGGTGCGGCCGACCTCCTCGAGCACGATGCACGACTCCAGGAACCCGAGCCCGGCGCCGCCGGCCGACTCGGGAACCGAGATGCCCACGAGCCCCGCGTCGGCCAGCGCCGCCCACAGCTCGCGGTCGAAGCCGTCGTCGTCCGCGAGCACGCGCTTCACCCGTTCGAGCGTGGTGGCGTCGGTGAGGATCTTCGCCGCGAGCTCGCGGAGATCCTGTTGGTCGGAGGTGAAGGAGAAGTCCATCAGCGGTCAGCCCTCGGGAGGCCCAGCGTGAACTGGGAGATCAGGTCG
This sequence comes from uncultured Actinomycetes bacterium, assembly GCA_963750045.1. Lineage (GTDB taxonomy): Bacteria > Actinomycetota > Acidimicrobiia > IMCC26256 > DASPTH01 > DASUAS01. The sequence continues at coordinate 414,746 of CAVVPD010000002.1, forward strand.
CGTTGCATCTCGTTGACCCCACCACCGAAGGTGAGGATGATCGAACCCCGCGTCCCCTGCTGGAGCCGCGAGCGCAGCACCGCGCCCGGTGCGTCGGGCTCGAGGTAGGACACCGGCCCCAGGATCTCCATGAGGAGCTGGTAGCCCTCCATGTTGAGCTCGCTGCCAAACACCTTGAGCGCCGAGCAGTGGCCGATGTCGAGGACGCCCTGGGTCGCCTCGTACGCCACCTGCCAGTTCATGAGACGAACGACCTCGACCTTGGTGTGGAGCTTGGCGAGGTTGTGTTGCACCCATTCCTGGTCGATGACGCGCCGGCCGTCAGGCAGCTTCGTCTCCTGTGCGTACTCGGTGACCTCGGTGAGGGCGCGGTCCATGACACCACTCGCGAAGAGCGTGACCCGCTCGTGGTTGAGCTGGTTGGTGATGAGCTTCCAGCCGTGGTTCGGACCGCCGACGACGTTGGCGGCAGGCACGACGACGTCCTCGTAGAACACCGCGTTGATGTCGTGGGTGCCGAGGAGATGGAGGGGCGACAGCGTGATGCCGGGGGTGTCCATCGGCACGATGATGATCGAGATCCCCTTGTGCTTCGCGGCGTCGGGATCGGTGCGCACCGCCAGCCAGCAGTAGTCGGAGTCGCTCGAGAGCGACGTCCACATCTTCTGGCCGTTGATGACGTACGACTCGCCGTCGCGCACCGCACGCGTCTGCAGCGATGCCAGGTCGGTACCGGCGCCGGGCTCGGAGTAGCCGATGCAGAAGTGGATGTCACCCGAGAGGATGCGGGGGAGGTAGTCCGCCTTCTGCTCGTCGGTCCCGAACGCCATGATCGTCGGGCCCACGCTGTTGAGGGTGAGCATCGGTACCGGCACGCCGGCGCGCATCGACTCGTCGAAGAAGATGAACTGCTCGATGGCGGAACGGCCCTGGCCGCCGTACTCCTTCGGCCACCCGATCCCCGCCCAACCGTCGGCGCACATCTGCTTCCAGATGCGGCGCGGGAGCTCGCCGATGCCGTGCGAGTGCGAAAGGTTGGCCACCGTCTCGGCGTCGAGCAGCTTGTCGTAGTAGGCGCGCAGCTCGGACCGCATCGCTTCCTGCTCTGGCGTGTACCCGATCTCCATGAGGACTCCGGCTCGTTTCTGACGGACCTTCAGATTCAGCGGCAGATTGTGGTCTACTACACGACGCTAGGACCACGGAAGCCGCTCCGCGAAAGGCCCCCATGACTCCTCCCCCGCTCTCGGGCAAGCGCATCCTCGTCACCGGCGTCACCGGCATGGTCGCGGGGCCCATGGCGGCGAGGCTGGCCGTCGACAACACCGTCATCGGCGCCGCCCGCTTCGCCGATCCCGTCCAGCGGGAAACACACGAGGCGGCCGGTGTCTCCACCATCCGGGTCGATCTCGAACTGGGAGAGCTCGACGAGGTGCCCCACGGCCTCGACTACGTGTTGCACTTCGCGGTCGCGAAGACCAACGACTTCGCCCGCGACCTCGCCGCCAACGCCGACGGCGCCGCGCACCTCATGGAACGCTGCCAGGACGCCACCGCGTTCTTCCACTGCAGCTCCGGTGGCGTCTACCAGGAGCACGACCACGATCACCTCACGGAAGACGCTCCACTCGGCGACAGTCACCGAGCCGCCGGGATGGAGAGCTACTCGATCTCCAAGATCGCGGCCGAGACCATGGTGCGGTACACCGCGAAGCGCCTCGGCATCCCGACCGTGATCGCGCGTCTCAGCGTTCCCTACGGCGACACCTTCGGCTGGCCGTTCTTCCACGTGATGATGCTCGAACACGGCATGGCCATCCCCGTGCACACCGACGCGCCCTCGCAGTACAACCCGCTCCACCTCGACGACATCGTCGCGTCGCTCCCCTACTTGCTGGCCTCGGCATCCATACCCGCCAACGTCGTGAACTGGGGCGGCGACGAAGTCGCCAGCGTCGAGGAGTGGTGCGGCCTGATCGGGGAGCTCATCGACAAGCCGGTCGCGTTCGAGCACACCGACGCGAGCGTGCCGCCGCTCATCCTCGACGTCGCCAAGCTCAACGCGCTGGGCTTCCACTCGAGCGTCGGGTGGAAGGACGGCATCACGCGCCTCGTCCACACGTCCCGCCCCGACCTCGCGTCGGGGTTGACGCCGCGAGCGAGGAGCTAGGAGAAGGTGGACCCGCCGTCGAGGTGGAGGGTCTGGCCGGTCATCCAGGACGCCTCGTCGGACGCGAGGTAGACGCAGGCGGCGCCGACGTCCTCGGGCGTACCGGTGCGGCGAACGGGAATCTGCTTCACCAGCGCGGCGGTGGCGTCGGCGTTCGCCGGTTGCATCATGCCGAGCGCGAGCGAGTTGGCGGTCACGCCGTAGCGCGCGGTCTCGGCCGCGAGATGCCGCATGAACGAGATCGCGCCGCCCTTGCCGGCGGCGTAGGGCGAGACGCCGATGTTGAGCCCGGTGATCCCGGCGCCCGACGAGATGGTGATCACGCGACCGAAGCCCCGCTCGCACATGCCGTTGATGACGGCCCGCGAGCAGTGCAACACTCCGAAGAGGTTCACGTTGATGGCACCGCGCCATCCGGCGGGCTCGCTCTCGCGAAACTGCACCAGACCCATGCCTTCGGCGCCGCCGTTCCCGGCGTTGTTGACCAGGATGTCGACGGTCCCGACGTCGCCGATCGCCGCGGTGACGTCGCCGTAGTCGGTCACGTCGAAGGGCGAGACGGACGCGGTCCCGCCCGCAGCGATGATCTGCGCCACGGTCTCGGCGGCGCGCTCGAGCACGATGTCGTTGACGTGCACCGTCGCGCCCTGCGCCGCGAGCAGACGGGCGATCCCGGCCCCCACGTTCTGGCCCGCGCCGGTGACGACGGCGACGCGCCCCGCCAGGTCGAACACCGTCTACCGGCCGAGGACGGAGACGAAGCTCACCATCTCGCCGGGGTAGCCACCGAGGTTGTGGGTGAGGGCCAGACCGCGGTCACCGCCGGGCTTGGCCCGCTCGATCTGGCGTTCGGGCGGGGCCTCGCCTCGCAGTTGCAGCCAGCATTCGAACATCATGCGCAGCCCCGACGCACCGACCGGGTGGCCGAACGACTTGAGGCCCCCGTCGGGGTTGACCGGCAGGTCGCCGTCGAGGTCGTACAGCCCGTCGAGCTCGTCGCGCCACGCGGCCCCGCGCTCGGAGAACCCGAGATCCTCCATGAGGACCAGCTCGGTGATGGTGAAGCAGTCGTGGACCTCGGCCATCGCCAGCTCACGGCGGGGGTCGGTGATGCCCGCCTGCGCGTAGGCGTCCGTCGCCGTCGCCGCGATCTCCGGAAAGCTCGTGTAGTCGTAGCCCGGATCCGTGACCCCGCTGCCGTTGCCGGCGATGAACGACAGTGCCTTCACGAAGATCGGCGTGTCGGTGTACTTGTGGGCGTCTTCGGCCCGGCACACGACGGCGGCCGCGGAACCGTCGGCCACTCCCGCACAGTCGAACACCCGGAGCTCGCCCGCCATCTTCGGCGAGTTGCAGATCGTCTCGATCGACACCTCGCGGCGGAACTGGGCCCTGGAGTTTCGGGCACCGTTGTAGTGGTTCTTCCACGCCACGTGGGCCATCGCCTCACGCATCTTGTCGGCGTCGACGCCGTACTTCGCCGCGTACGCGGGAGCCACCATCGAGAACATCGCCGCCGCGGTGAGCGTGCGTCCGGTGCCATCGTTGGGCGGTGCGACCGCGTTGAGGCCCTGGAAGCCGCCGTCCTTCGTCTTCTCGACTCCGATCGCCATCGCGGTGTCGTACGCGCCCGACGCGACCGCGTACGCGGCCTGACGCAACGACTCGGCGCCGGTCGCGCAGTAGTTCTCCACCCGGGTGACGGGCTTGTCGACCAGCTGCAGCGGGCGCGCCAGGGTGATCCCGCTCATGCCGCCGTTGGCGGTACCCAGCCAGTACGCGTCCACGTCGCTCTTGTCGATCCCCGCCGCCGCGTACGCCTCGTTGGCGGCCTCGATGACCAGGTCGTCGAGCCCCTTGTCCCACGCCTCGACGAAGTTGGTGCAACCCATCCCGACGATCGCGACGCGGTCCTTGATGCCGTGGCTAGCCATCCCGCACCAACCTTCCCTTCCAGAAGTAGTTCACGATCCCGTCGGCCGTGAACAGCCGACGGAACGTCATCTCCACCCGCTGGCCGATCTCGATCTCGTCGGCGTCGGCGTCGGTGAGCTCGAGTGGCAGGCGGCCGCCCCCGTCGAAGTCGACGACCGCGAACACCACCGGCGGGCTCGGCGAGTACGCCATGCGGTCGATGGTGAACGTCACCACCGTGCCCCGCACGTCGGCCAGCGCCACCGGTTCCATCTCGTCGGTGCGGGCGCCGTCGCGCGACACGCGCGCCGGCGGGAGGTGCACCACGCCGGTGTCGCGTTCCTTGGAGCCGACGAACCCGAACTTCCAATTCTCGCTCCGCGCCGCCGCGGTCGCCGATACCCGTTGCGGCTCGGGGCGACGGGGAGGCTCGACGGTCATCATCCCGCGCCACGCCAGGAACTTGCCGTACTGCAGCGCTGCGCCCGCCTTCAGCTGATCGGCGATGGTGCGTGTCGGCCGGTAGGCGCCCAACGCCTCGGTGGTGCGGAAGAGCAGCACGTCGGCGCCGTCGGCCAACACCACGAGCGCCACGACCTGGCCGGGTTCGGCCTGCTCGAGCAGCGCGCAGAGCAGCAGTCCGGGCTGCGCGGCCGCGGCGTTCCCGACGACCGACGACAGATCGTCGATCACGTGCACCCCGTCGAGCTTGCCGCCGACCGCGCGCCCGATCCGCTGGGCCGGCGCGACCACCGCCGCGGCTGCGACGTCGCCGGCCGTGAGACCCGCGGTCTCGAGCGCGGTGTTCCAGGCCTGCACGCCGAGCGGCACGTAGGTGACCTCGCTGAACTTCTCGTCCCAGACCCTGGTTCGCTGCTCGCCGGGGGCCCGCCAGCGTTCGACGAACTCGTCGGTGACGCTCGCCGATCCCAGGAACTCCGCGACCACTGGCGCGGCGGAGTCGTCGCCGACCACGACGGCGGCGGCGCCGTCGCCGCCGGTCGACTCTTCGCCACTGCCGGGCAGACCTGTGCGCACGTCGGCCCCGACCACGAGCGTCGCGTCGCTGCCGCCGGTGAGTCCGAGCAACAGCCCACCGACCGCGGACCGCACCGAGGCACCCAGATCGAACGCGGCGGCGTGGGCCGGCAACCGCAGTGCGGCGTGGATCGCGGTGGCATTCGTCTTGTCCGCGTACGCAGGGTGCGTGGTGGCGAACAACACCTGCGACGGCGCGAAGCCGCGGCCCCGGAGCGCGAGCCGTGCGGCCTCGACGCTCATGGTGGTGGAGTCTTCGTCGAATGCCGCCACCGTACGAGTGCCCTTCCCACCGCCCTGGCCGACGAAGGGTGCGATCTGCGTGCGGTCGAGCCGTCGGTACGGGAGATAGGCGCCCCAGGAGAGGATTCCACGCATGGTTGCAGGGTACCTGAACCCCCACGCGGCGACCCGGGCCTGAGCCCGCCGGGCGTCACAGGTACCCTGCTCGGCCAGTACCACCAATCGGTGCCGACGACACTCGGTACCGCGAAGGAGCGACGGGTGCGACTCGGTGACGTGGCGAACGAGGAAGCGACCAGCTACGGCAAGCCGCTCGACGGCGTGCGGGTCCTCGCCCTGGAGCAGATGCAGGCTCTGCCGTACGCCACGCAACTGCTCGCGCGTCTCGGTGCCGACGTCGTGAAGGTCGAGGCGCCGACCGGTGAGTCGGGCCGGGGCTCGCAGCCGGGCATGCACGACCCCGACGGTCGCTTCGTCGGCGCGACGTTCCTGCGCAACAACCTCTCGAAGCGCAGCGTCACGGTGAACCTGAAGGCCGACAAGGGCCGCGAGTTGGTGCTCGCGCTCGCGCCGCACTTCGACGTGTTCGCCGAGAACTTCAAGTCCGGGGCGCTCGACCGTCTCGGCCTCGGGTACGACGCAGTGGCCGCGGTGCATCCGTCGGTCGTCTACGCGTCCGTGTCGGGCTTCGGCGCCAGCGGTTCGCCCTACGCCGACTGGCCGGCGTACGCGTCGATCGCCGAGGCGATGTCGGGCATCTACGACTACGTGCTCGTCGGCGACGAGACGCCCCGGCCCAACCCCGTCGGGGCGCTCGGCGACATCAGCTCGGCGTTGTTCGCGGCCATCGGCATCCTCGCCGCGCTGCGTCACCGTGACTCGACGGGCGAGGGACAGCGGGTCGACATCGCGATGTTCGACGCCACCGTGGCGATGACCGACATCGTCACCAACCTCGGCTCGCTCGGCATGCATCGCCTCAACGAGCCGCGCAACGTGGTGCTCGACCCGTTCCGGGCATCCGATGGCTGGTTCGTGCTGCAGCTCGTACGCGAGCACCAGCTCGAGCGCATCGCGAACCTGGTGGGCCACCCCGAGTGGGTCGACGATCCCCGCCTCGCGACCCGGGTGGGCTGGGCCGAGCACGTCGAGGACATGTTCCGGCCCGCGATCGAGAAGTGGGCCGCGGGCATGACCAAGCTCCAGGCCGCGCAGGAGCTGAGCGCGGCGGGCATCGCCGCGGCGCCGATCCAGACCACCGAAGAGGTGATGGCCGATCCCCACCTCCGGGCGCGGAACATGCTCGTGGAGATGGAGCGCACCGACGGCGTCCAGCACCCGGTGGTGATCCCCGGCAACCCGGTCAAGCTCTCGAAGGTGGCGGAGGGCCCGGAGTCACGCATCCCGTGGGTGGGGGAACACACCCGTTCGGTGCTCACGGAGGAACTGGGCCTCGACGACGCCGCGGTCGACGCGCTCGTCGCCGACGGCGTCGTCACCGCCTAGGGCAGCCGCCCTCCCGCTGCTCTAAACTGACGGGTCGTCAGATTTCAAGGGAGCGGCCCGGTGGACTTCGACTTCTCGCCCGAACAACTCGCGTTCCGCGACGAGGTCGAGGCGTTCCTCGACGCCAACGACGACCCGGTCGTGTTCGACGTGACCCGCGAGAACATGGCCCAGGTCGCCGACATCCCCGAACGCCGGGCCCTGATGGCCAAGATCGGCGAGCAGGGGTGGCTCGGCATCACCTGGCCCAAAGAGTGGGGCGGTCAGGAGGGCGACGGCGTCTACGAGTACCTCCTCAACGAGGCGCTCGCCCGTCGCGGCGGACCCCAGATCGGCAAGGGCATCGGGATCATCGGGAAGACGATCCTGCGCCACGGCAGCGAGAAGATGCAGAAGGAGTTCCTCCCGAAGATCCTCAGCAACGAGATCGACTTCGCGGTCGGCTACAGCGAGCCCGACGCCGGCTCCGACGCGGCGTCGATGAAGCTCAAGGCCACGCGCGACGGCGACGGGTGGCGACTCAACGGCCAGAAGACCTGGACCACCTCGGCCCACTTCGCCGAGTGGTACTGGGTCGGGGCCCGGACCGATCCCGAGGCGCCCAAGCACCACGGCATCACGCTCTTCCTCGTGCCGCTCGACGACCCCGGCATCACCATCAACGCGATCTGGACGATGGGTGACGAGCGCACCAACGACGTGTTCTTCGACAACGTGTTCGTGCACGACGACTACGTGGTCGGTGAGCTGAACCACGGATTCCAGTACATCTCCGAAGCCCTCGACCTCGAGCGCTTCACCATGTTCACGTACTCCCCCATCAAGCAGCGCCTCGACCTGCTGTGCGACTACTTGGCCGACGAGACGGTCGACGGCGAGCCGCTCCGCGAAGACCCCGTGATCCGCAAGCAGATCGCGCGCCTGGCCACCGAGGCCGAGGTCGCGCGCGTGCTCGGCCTGCGCTTCGTCGCCAAGTCGATGAAGGGTGGCGCGCCCCCGACATCGGAGGCATCGGAGTACAAGCTCTTCGCCACCGAGCTCTCGAAGCGCCTGGCCAACGCGTCGATGGACCTCGGCGGCCCCGGATCACAGCTGCGAGTGAAGACCGAAGAGGCACCCATGAAGGGGCGCGCCGAGTCCACCTACCGCTACACCGTGATCGACACCGTCGGCGGCGGCGGTTCCGAGATCCAGAAGAACATCATCGCTCGCCGCAAGCTCGGCCTACCGAAGAATTTCCGACGGTGGCCCGATGACGGAGATGCTCGAGGGCATCACGGTGCTCGACCTCGCGAGCGTGGGGCCGGCCGCGCGCGCCTCGCGGTGGCTCGCCGACTACGGCGCGACGGTCGTGAAGGTCGGGCCGGTGCCGAAGGACGAAGGGGTCCAGATCGTGCCGCCGTTCTACGCGTACAGCGCGCACCGGCGCATGCAACGGGTGCTGCTCGACATGAAGGCACCCGAGGGTCGCGAGACGTTCCTCCGCCTCGCCGAGCGTGCCGACGTGGTGATCGAGAGCTTCCGTCCCGGCGTCGTGGACCGCCTCGGGATCGGCTGGGACGCGGTGTCGGCGCGCAATCCGCGAGCCGTCTACTGCTCGACCACCGGCTTCGGCCAGACCGGTCCCCACTCGCAATGGGCCGGCCACGACCTCAACTACCTGGGCGTCGGTGGCTACCTCCACTGCAGCGGCCGCGAGGCCGACGGACGACCGCCGCTCCCCGGACTCACCGTCGCCGACAGCGCCGGCGGTGGCATGCACGCGGTGATGGCGATCCTCGCCGCGCTGGTACGCCGGGCGACGACAGGCGTGGGCGCGTATCTCGACGTGTCGATCGCCGACGGCGTGCTCGGGCTCATGGCGCTGGCGGCCGACGAGTACCTCGCCACCGGCGAGGAGCCCGAACCCGGCCACGGCCTGCTCACGGGCCGCGACGCGTGTTACGACACCTACCCGACGCGCGCGACGGCAAGTGGCTGACCGTGGCGGCGATCGAGCCGCGATTCTGGGCCAATCTGTGCCGCGCTCTCGGGCTGGAGCAATGGATCTCGCACCAGAACGACGCCGCCGTGCAGGACGAGATACGCGGTGACCTGCGCGCGGTCTTCCTCACGCGCGACCGCGACGACTGGACCGCGATCCTGGCGCCGGCCGACACGTGCGTCGCGCCGGTGCTCACCGTGCCCGAGGCGATCGTCGACGAGCAGTTCGTCGCTCGCGGCGATTTCGTCGGCGCTGCCCACGTCGACCAGGGGACGTTCCGTCAGGTCGGTCCCGTGTTCGCGGGCATGGAACGCCCCGACGAGCCGTACGAGGCGCGCGACGCAACTGCCACCGACACCGATGCGCTCCTCGAAGCGGTCGGTCTGTCTGCCGACGAACGCGCCAAGCTGCGTGAGGCAGGGGTGATCGCGTGACGGCCACGACACTGCCTCCCGACGTGGGGGCTCTCATCGGGCAGTTGCAGTACGAGGAGGAGGGCGAGTTCCCCGTCGAGCGCGGCTACTTCTGGACGAGCGCGGCGTCGGTCGAGAACGGGAACCCGCTCTTCTGGGACGACGCGGTCGCCGACCAGATCACCGGCGGCCCCGTCGCGCCGCTGTCGCTCCTCTCGGCCTGGTTCCGCCCTCACCACTGGGCACCGGGCCGCACGGTGGAGAAGCTGCCCCTGCAGATCCACTTCGACATGAAGGCGCGCTTCGAGCTTCCCGAGGCGATCATGAGCGAGCTCGTCACGACGTTCCACGAGCCGGTGCGCCCCGGTGATCGGATCACCAGCGCGCAACGACTGGTGTCGGTCAGCGATGAGAAGACGACGAAGCTCGGCACCGGCCGCTTCTGGGTGATCGACGTCGAGTACCGCAACCAGCGCGCCGAGTTGGTCGGCGTCGAATGCTGGACCGGTTTCGGCTACCGGAGGGCGGACGCGTGATCACGCTCGATCAGGTCTCGGTGGGCGACACGCTGCCCGCGCTCTCCTACGACGTCACGTCGACGACCGTCGTGCTCGGCGCGCTCGCGGCGCGTGACTGGCGGCCCATGCACCACGACTACCACTTCGCGGTCGAGCGCCAGGGCGTGCAGGACATCTTCCTCAACTCGCCGAACCAGGAAGCGTGGCTGGAGCGCTTCGTCACCGACTGGACCGGACCGAAGGGTCGCATCGGCCGCCTCGGGTTCGCCATGAAGGACTCGGTGTTCCCCGGCGACACCATGGTGATCGAGGGCACCGTGCGCGACGTCGGGATCGATGGCACCGGCTGCGGCTGGGTCACCGTCGACCTCACCATCCGCGTCGGCGAGCGGCTCTGCACGGGCTCGTTCGCCAAGGTCGCGGTACCGACGACCCCCGACGACAACCCCTGGGCCCGGCGGGACGAGCGCTGGCTCCCGTAGTCCGACGACCGAAGGATCACGATGGATCTCGACTTCACTCCCGAGCAGGACATGCTGCGAGAGGCGGTGGCCGGCGTGTGCGCGCGGTACTGCGGGCTCGACGTCGTCCGGCAGATGGAGGACGACCCGATCGGGTACTCCGACACGTTCTGGGCGCAGCTGGCGGAGCTCGGCCTGCTCGGCATGACGTTGCCCGAGGAGCACGGCGGCAGCGGGATGACCATGCTCGACGCCGTCGTCGTCTACACGGAGCTCGGGCGCGCGCTCGCGCCGTCGCCCCATTTCGTGAGCTCGGTCATGAGCGGGGGGGTGCTGGCGCACGCCGGGTCGCCCGCGGCAGCAGGCGGAGTGGCTGCCGCGGATCGCTGCGGGCGAGGCGATCCTCACGACCGGCGTGGCTGGAGCCGGGCGGCGGGTTCGGGCCCGAGGGCGTGCGCCTGGCCGCGACTCCGAGCGGCGACGGCTGGCGGCTCGACGGGGCCAAGCGCCACGTCCAGTTCGCGTGGGCCGCCGACCGCCTCCTCGTGCTCGCGCGCACCCCGGACGGGCCGTCGCTCTTCCTCGTCGACCCGCAGGCACCGGGCGTCACGCTCACCCAGCAGATGACCATCGCGTCCGACACGCAGTACCGGGTCGACTTCGAAGCGGTGCAGGTCGGCGCCGATGCCCTCGTCGGGGCATCGGGCGACGGGTGGGCAACGTGGGACGCGGTCATGCGCGACGGCATCATCCTCCTCGCGGCACAGGCCGTCGGCGGGGCGCAGTACGCGCTCGGGATCACGGTGCAGTACGCCAAGGACCGCTTCCAGTTCGACAAGCCACTCGGCGCGTTCCAGTCGATCGCGGACTACCTGTCCGACGCGGTCACCACCGTCGACGGCGCCGAGACGCTCGTGTGGGAAGCCGGCTGGGCCCGAAGCGTTGGCCGCGACGTGAGCAGCCTGGCGCCGATGGCGAAGCTGTTCGCCTGCCAGACGTTCCGCGACGTGACCGCGACCGCGCAGCAGGTGTTCGGCGGCGTCGGCTTCACGCTGGAGTACGACATCCAGCTCTACTTCCGCCGCGCCAAGCAGCTGCAGCTCTCGTGGTGGAACGACCGCTACCTCGAGGAGCTCGTCGCGCACCAGGTGCTCGACGAGCGTCAGAGCTTGGTGTGATCCCAGGATGCGACACGCTCGTGGTGGACCTTGATGCCGACGCGCTTGTTGAGCATCATCTCGACCGCCGGGAGCATGTCGTCGGTGTAGGGCCCGACGTGCCGTTCGAACACCGACTTGCCCATCTCGAGCAGCCGGTCACGGTCGTCGAAGATCTCGGCCCGGCCGACGATCTGCACGCCGCGTAGCTCGTTGTAGGTGTCGCCGGTCTCGACCATGCACGTGATGGTCGGATTGCGGCGCAGGTTCTGGACCTTCTGCGACTTCGCCTTGGTCTCGAACGCGATCTCACCCTCGAGGAAGCCGTACCACATCGCCACCATGTGGATGGTGCCGTCGGCGTTGAGCGACGCCAGCGACATCGTGTGCTTCCCGCGCAGGAACTCGCCGATCTCCGCGTCGGTCATCTGGATCTGGGCGCGCTGCTTGACGCCCTTGCCCATCTGCTCGTCGGCCGGCATCAGGCCAACCACCGGGAGAGTGACTCGATGACGCACGCCGGGCGCTTGCCGCCCTCGATCTCGATGGTGATGAGCACCTTCGTCTGGATGCCGCCGGCGACGTCGGTCACCTCGACCAGCTCGGCGCCGCCGCGGATGCGCGAGCCGACGAGCACGGGGGAGACGAACCGCACCTTGTCGGTGCCGTAGTTCACCGCCATCGAGAAGCCCTCGTACCGGGCGATCTGCGGCAGGAAGAAGCTGGCCAGCGACAGCGTCAGGTACCCGTGGGCAATGGTGCCACCGAAGGGCCCGTCCTTCGCGCGCGAGCCACGTCGACGTGGATCCACTGGTGGTCACCGGTCGCCTCGGCGAACGTGTTCACCCGCTCCTGGGTGATCTCCAACCAGTCGCTGTATCCGAGGTGCTCTCCCACCGCGGCCTTCACGCTCTCGACGCCGTCGAACACCCTTGGTTCAGCCACTCGTTCCCTCCAGGTTTCCGAGCACCTTCTCGGCCTCGGCGATGATGCGGTCGATCAATTCCTTGCACGTCGGCAGGTCGTCGATCACGCCGACCACCTGCCCGCTCGGCAGCACGCCCGACTCCACCTTGCCATCGACCAGCGCGGCCCTGGTGAGCATCGGCGCGTTGGCGGCCATGAGCGTCTGCGTCCAGGTGAGGCCGAGCGACTTGCGCATCGCCAACCCCTCCTTGGTCATCGCGGGCAGCGAGATCCCTGACAGCTTGTGGAATCGCCACGCGTTCGCGGTCGCGCGTGGCAGGGCCCACACCTTGCCGCGGCCCGACTCCACCTCGTCGACCAGCTCGGTGTCGAGCATGCGGTGCGGGACGCCGTCGATCTGCTTGGTGACGACGGTCTGGGTCACCGTCTTGCCCAGGTAGTAGTCCTTCACGACCTGCGGCACGGCGGAATCGGCGCTGAGCAGGAATCGCGTGCCCATCGCGATCGCGTCGGCGCCGTAGGACAACGCCGCGACCAGCCCGCGGCCGTCGAAGAAGCCGCCGGCCGCGATGACCGGGATCTTGCCCTGCACCGCGTCGACCACCTGCGGCAGCAGGATCGTGGTGGGCACCGAACCGGTGTGGCCTCCGCCCTCGCCGCCCTGGACGAGCACCGCGTCGACGCCCCACTCGAGCACCTTCTCGGCGTGCCGCTTCGCACCGATCGACGGCACCACGAGCACACCACCGTCGTGCAGCTGCCCGATGAGCGCCTCCTTGGGAGCCTGGGCGAAGCTCGCCACCTTGACCTGCTCGTCGACCAACAGCTTGATGCGGTCACCGATGTCGGCGGCGTCGGCCCGGAGGTTCACACCGAACGGGTTGCCCGTCCGCTGCTTCACCTGCGCGATCGCCGCTCGCAGTTGACCGAAATCCATGGTCGCGCTCGGCGATCAGGCCGAGGCCGCCGGCGGCGGCGGTCGCCGACGTGAGACCCGCGCCCGACACCCAGCCCATGCCGGTCTGGACGATGGGGTACTCGACCCCGACGAGATCGCAGAACCGGGTGTGGAGACGAGGGTGCATCAGCCCGGGACTTCCTGGTCGCGCATCCCCTGCGGGTCGAGCCGGGCGATCCCGGCCGCCTCCTCGGGGCTGGGCGCGCGGGTCTCGGGGACGTCGCCGTCGATCGTCAGCTCGAACCCGGTCGCGGCGACGACGTCGTCGACCGTGACGCCCGGGTGCACACTCACCAACCGCATGCGGTGCTCCCGTCCCCCGAAGTCGAGCACCGCGAGGTTGGTGATCACCCGCCGGAGCTCGTGGTGCGCACGCACCCACTCCCCCAGCTCGGCGGCGCGGTCGTAGCCGATGCCGGAGACGACGTCCACCTTCTCGACGAACACCTTCGGCGAGTGGGCGGGGATCCAGTAGCTCGTGACGTTCTGCACGGTGTTGCCGGGCGCACCGCGGATGCCGAGCAGCTGGACCTTCGGGTGCGAGGGGTCACCGATGAAGGCGAAATTCTGGTTCCCGAAAGGATCCAGCTGCGACGCGCCCATCATCACGTGGCGCCGACCGGACCACACGACGTCGAACATCGTGCGGTACGGGTTCCACGCCTCGATCGTCTTCTCGGGGTCGCCGACACCGAGGGGGATGCCGTTGGCTACGAGCAGCGCCTCACCGTCCGTCATCACGAGGTCGGGCTCGAAGATGTCGCGGGCGAGCCGGCCGCCGATGGCCGGGATGGTCCCGATCGGGTTGGCCATGATCTCACCGTCGCCGCGGAAGCACTCGGCGACTGCGATCACGCACGCATCCGCGCGGCTCACAGCTGCCGGACTCACAGGCCGACCACCTTCCGGTACTCGGCGTGATCGCCGCAATCGACGTACTTCGCCTTCCACGCCTCCCAAAGATCGGGGTCCTTGGCACTCGCGGCGTACTCCTTCTGGAACGCCTCGTCCCGGCCGTAGTCGGGCACGCACTCGGTGAAGTGCGCGCCCTTCGGTGCTTCGATGACGCCATGGGTCATCAGGCGGCTGATCAGCATGCTCTGCACCGGACCGTTGCTCGCGAGCTGGTCGGTGTCGACCAGTTGCTCGACGCTCATGTAGCACCGGGGCGCGGCCAGCGCGACCAGGTTGTCCATGTAGGGATCGACGTTGAGGTACTGGCCATTGCCCCGCGCGTCACCGCGGTGCATGTGGATGAGCGCGACATCCAGGTTGAGCGCGGGCGCCGCCACCAGCTCTTCGGCATCCTCGTAGGGAGAGACGACGGTCTTGATCTCGGGCTGGCGGTCGACGACGAACGAACCGAGACCGACGCGCGTCGGCAGGAACGGCACCCGCCACGCCGCCGCCTGTAGCCCGAGGAGGAACATGCCCTCGTCGAGCTCGAGCGTCTGCACCGCACCCGACTGGCGGGCGTTGCGGAAATGCGGCTCGAGCGCGATCGAGTCGAGCGAGCAGAACGGGTACACCGCCTTCTTCACCTTGCCCACCGCGCACAACAACCCGAGGTCCGGGCCGGCGTAGCTCGCGATCGTCAGATCCGACAGCCCCGACCGGGCGATGGCCCGCACGATGCTCATCGGCTTGCGCCGCGAACCCCAACCCCCGATCCCGATGGTCATGCCGTCGCGGAGCTCGGCGACGACCTCTTCTTCGGTCATGCGTTTGTCGGTCAACCGCTACTCCGGTGCTGTGGGAAGCAAGCAACTACTTCGCCGTGTCGGCGTCGCGCTTCTCGACGAACGCGTCCCGCAGCTCGTCGGACACGCCCGCCAGGTTGAGCTCGAAGGTGAACCCCTGCTCGAACCGGTAGGAACGCTTGACGTCCCAGAGGTCGATGCCGTTGAGGCTCTCCTTCGCCGCGCGGATCACCGCCGGTGACTTCGCCGCGATCGACGCGGCGACCTCCAACGCGGCGCTGCGCAGCTGGTCGCGGGGCACCACCTGCAGGACCGAACCGAACGCGTGGAGCTCGGCGGCCGTCGCAGTGGCACCCGTGTAGACCATCGCCCGCATCTTGTGCTGCGGCACCAGACGCGCGAGGTGGGTCGCCGCACCCAGCGCGCCCCGGTCGACCTCGGGCAGGCCGAAGAACGCGTCGTCGCTGGCGATCACGATGTCGGCGTTGCCGGCGAGGCCGATCCCGCCACCCACGCAGAACCCGTTGACCGCGGCGATGAGCGGGACCGGGCAGTCGTACACCGCCGCGAAGGCGGCGAAGCACCCCTTGTTGGCCCCGATCAGGGCTGCGAAGCCCTCGGTGTTCTGCATCTCCTTGATGTCCACGCCCGCGTTGAAGCCCTTGCCCTCGCTGCGCAGCACGACGACGCGGGTGGCCGGGTCAGTGCCGGCCGCGGTGACCTTCTCGGCGAGGTCGAACCAACCGGCGACGGTCAGCGCGTTCACCGGAGGGACGTCGACGACGATCTCGACTCTCCCCTGGTCGTCGCGCGTCGAACTGATCCCCACGGCCGGGAGCCTACCTGCGACCTGACGGAGCGTCAGATTGGAGCGGCGTCAGAGCGCGGACACGTCGAGGTAGGGCGGGGGTTCGCCACCGCCGTGGACGGCGAGGTTCGCACCGCTCACGTACTGGGCCAGCGGAGACGAGAGGAACACGCAGGCGTCGCCGATGTCGGCGGGGTCGGCGATGCGCCCGAGGGGAACCGTCCTGCCCACCTGGGCGATGCCTTCCTCGTCGCCGTAGAAGAGATGCGACTGCTCGGTGCGCACCATCCCGGCGGTGACCAGGTTGACCCGCACCTTCGGAGCCCATTCGACCGCCACGGTCTCGGTGAAGTTGATGAGCCCGGCCTTGGCTGCGCCGTAGGCGGCGGTCTTCGGCGTCGGTCGCTGACCGCTGACGCTCCCGATGTTGATCATCGAGCCGCCGGTGTCCTGCTGCTGCATCCAGCGGTTGGCGCGTTGGGAGCAGAAGATCGCCGCGAACAGGTTCAGCGCCACGATCCGCTCCGTGAAGCGCGGCTTGGCGGTGGTGCTGTCCGCGGGCGGCGATCCGCCCGCATTGTTGACCAGCACGTCGAGCCGGCCGAAGGCGTCGACCACCGAGTCGACCATCGCCCACGCGGCCTCGCCGTCGCGCAGGTCGACGCCGAACCACTCCCACCCGTTGGGCAGCTCCTCGGGTTCGCTGCGGGAGCAGACGGCGACGGTCGCGCCCGCATCGGCGAAGCGCTGCGCGATTCCCCGCCCCACGCCTTTGGTGCCGCCGGTCACGAGCACGACCATGCCGTCGAAATCGAGCTCGATGGCCATGCGGGTTACCGTACCCCGCAGGAGGTCGCGGGCATGGAGTTCGAACAGCTCGAGGTCGTGGTCGAGGGCCCCGTCACCCGGATCGTGCTCGACCGTCCCGACCGGCGCAACGCGCTGAGCCTCGAGCTGATGCGCGAGTTCCTGGGCGCGCTCGACGGTCTGCGCGACGAGTGCGCGGTCGTCGTGGTCGAGGGGCGCGGGCCGGTGTTCTCCGCCGGCCACGACCTCGCCGAGATGACCGCGCGCGACGACGACTTCTACGCCGAATTGTTCGCGGTCTGCACCGAGATGATGTTGCGGCTCCACGACGCACCTCAGCCGGTGATCGCCCGGGTGCACGGCGTGGCGACCGCCGCCGGGTGCCAGCTCGTCGCCGCGTGCGACCTGGCCGTCGCCGCCGCCGAGGCGACGTTCGCGACCCCGGGCGTGCGCATCGGCCTGTTCTGCTCGACGCCGATGATCCCGTTGACCCGCGCCATCGGGCGCAAGCGGGCCCTGCAGATGCTGCTCACCGGCGAGCCGGTCGACGCCATCACCGCGCTCGACTGGGGCTTGGTGAACGAGGTCGTCCCGCCCGACGACCTCGACGGCGCGGTCGGCCGGCTCGTCGGCCGGCTCCTCCGCTTCAGCCCGCACGTGATCGGGCTGGGCAAGCGGGCGTTCTACGACCAGATCGAGCGCGTCGAACCCGACGCGTATGCGGTGGTCCAGCCGGTCATGGCCGCCAACGCGGCCGACGCAGACGCCCAGGAAGGGATCCGCGCGTTCCTCGAGAAGCGAGCGCCGGAGTGGCCCCGCTAGCCCAGCTGCGCCTCGCGCTGGCGCGTGGTGGAGTGCACCGGATCCTGGTCGAACTCCGGCAACACGAACGTGCCGAAGGTCTCCACCGACTCGACGGCGGCGTCGAAGGGCGTGTCGTCGGACAGCGACCCGAACGAGACCTGGTCGGCCCCGATCGCCTCGTACTTCCGCATGGTGTTGATCGCCTCCTCGGGGGTGCCGACCGCGACCGCGCCGGCCCGGATCGCCGCGTTCACCTGCTCGAGGGGCATCGGCGGCGCGAGCTTGGGTGTCTTGTCGATGCCGGCGGCCTGGGGGAAGCTGTCGAGGTACTTGGCGACCAACGACGTGTGGTAGCCGGTCTGGTTGTGACGGAAGACCTCACGCGCGCGGTCGCCGTCTTCCAGCGTCATCATCGCGGTCGTGACCATCACGTTGTTGTTCACGTACCCGCCGACCGGATCGGCGTCTTCGATCGTGGTCTTGTAGATGTCGATCAGCGGCTTGAGCGCTTCCGTGCCGGCGAAGCTGAAGCACAACACGCCGATGCCCATGCGCGCCGCCTTCTCGAAGGTGCCCGGTGATCCGGCCGCGACCCAGATCGGCGGGTGCGGCACCGTGACCGGCTTCGGCAACACCTGCCGGCGCGGCAGCGAGAAGTACGCCCCGTCGTAGGGCCCGTATTCGTCCGGCCCCATCATCTTGATGATCTCCGGGAGCGCCTCGTCGTACATGTCGCGCGTCGTGTCCATGGAGTCGATGCCAAACCCGAGCACCTCGGTCGACGACGACCCGCGACCGGTGCCGAACTCGAACCGCCCGGGCGCGAGCTGGTCGAGCATCGCGACCTTCTCGGCAACGCGCGCCGGATGGCAGACCGGCGGCGTGATGTTGATGATCCCGGAACCGATGTGGATGTTGTCCGTGATGGCCAGCGCGTACGCCATCCAGGCCTCGTTGGCCGACAGGTGCGAGTACTCGTCGAGGAAGTGGTGCTCGGTGACCCAGATGTACTTGAAGCCGGACCGGTCGGCAGCCTGTACGACGTCGAGCTCGGCGCGCAGGACGTCTTGCTCGGTCTCTCCCTTCGCCCGGCGGTGCTCCGGGTGGTACATGCCGACGAACACACCGAATTCCATGTCTGGCTCCCTCTGGACCGAGGTCCGGTCACGGATGCTGGTTTGACACGGACACGACTTCTCCGGTCATGTAGCCGGAGTAGTCGGACGCGAGGAACACGACCACGTTGGCGACCTCCCACGGCTCGGCGGGTCGGCCGAACGCCTCGCGGGCGGAGAGCTCCTCGAGCAGCTCGTCGGTCGTGACCTTGGCCAGGTTCGCGTGCATCGCCAGGCTGGGCGACACCGCGTTCACGCGCACCCCGTGGGGCGCGGCTTCGATCGCCGCGCACCGGGTGAGCGCCATGACGCCGGCCTTCGCCGCCGCGTAGTGCGCCTGCCCCGCCTGCGCGCGCCAGCCGATGACCGACGCGTTGTTGACGATCACGCCCCGGCCGTTGGCGTACATGTGGTTGAGCGCGGCCCGTGAGCAGCGGAACGTGCCGTTGAGGGTGACGTCCAGGACGAGCCCCCATTGGTCGTCGGTCATCTCGTGCAGCTCGGCCGTGCCGCCCAGCCCGGCGTTGTTCACCAGCACGTCGATACCGCCCAGCTCGGCCGCGGCCGCCGCGAACAGCGCCTGCACGGTCGCCTCGTCGGTGACGTCGCACGGGATCCCGGGCACGCCGAGCTGCTCGGCCGATTCCGCGAGCCGGCGCTCGTGCTTGTCGGAGATGACGACGCGCGCTCCCTCCTCCACGCACCGCCGCGCGACCGAGAAGCCGATGCCGGTGCCGGCGGCGGCGGTGACGAGCACGGTCTTGCCGGTGAGCAGGCCGTGGCCCTCCACGTAGGGCGGGACGTTCGTCGACTCGGGCACGGGGATCCTCCGGTCAGGCGCCGCTGGTGGTCGTGGGCGCGGCCAGCGCGCCGACGGCCATGTCGACGAGGTTCACCACGAACGCGTCGTGGTCGAGGGCGGGTGGGAGCGATTCGGGACCGTCGAGCAGGCGCGCCCGCACGGCCAGTGACTCGGCGACCAGGCCGAGCAGCGTGGTGATGCGCTCGTGGCGGAGAGCGGGCGAGAGGTGTGGGAGGCACTCGCCCATGGCACGGAACATTCGTTGCGTCTCGGTGAGGCCGGTCGGGAGCTCGATGTCCCAGAAGTCGAACAACATTGAGAGCTGGGAGATGAGCCGGCAGTACTCGCGGCCGTCCGCGGTGTCGAGCTCACGGCTGAACGGGAAGACCAGCGCTTCGACGAGCGAGCGGAGATCGGCGATCCGGCCGTCCACCTCCATCTCGACGAGCAGCGCGTGCCTCTCGGACTGGATGCGGTCGTCGTGGCGCACGATGATCGCGTGCAGCAGTCGGTCGCGACCGCCGAAGTGGTAGTGCAACGCCGACGCGTTCCGCTGCCCGGCCTGCTCCACGATGCGCTTGAGCGGGACCTGGTAGATGCCTTCGCGCGCGAACAGACGTTGCGCGGTGGCGAGCAGCTGTTCGCGGGTATCGGTTGCGTCGCGAGCCATGGGAGGCTCACCAGGGTAGGCGGGGCCTCAGCGCGTGAACGCGGGGCTGACCGAGTCGGCGGGGACCTGGTCGAGCGGCACCGCGATCTCCGCGGGAGTGGGACCGACGTTCGCCGCGAGCGCGTCCAGCTTCACGAGATCGAAGTCGTACACCGCGGCGAGGTTCTCGGAGAACACCATGCGGAGGTCGGCTTCGGGCATCGTCGAGAAGGACCGGCGGAGGCTCTCCCGCGTGTACGGGTACGTGCCTTCCTTGTGTGGGTAGTCGCTCCCCCACATGAACCGGTCGAGGGCGATGCTCTCGAGGACGCCGACCTCGGTCGGGCTCGGGAAGCTCGCGCCCAACCAGCAGTTCGTCGCGAAGTACTCGCTGGGCAGCCGCGGGAGCATGTTGGCGACGTCGAACCGGAGCTCGCCGATGCGGCCGGTCGCGGTCATCTCCCTGTGGAAGCCGTCGAGCTGCTTCAACGTCGACGGGATCCAGGTCGCGCCCTGCTCGGTGAGGACGAACTTCAGCCCCGGGAACCGCTCGAACACGCCGCTGACGAGCATGTGCACGAGGGTCCGGTGGGTGAAGAACGGGATCTCGGTGAGCATGACGAAGGGCGTCGCGAGGTGCTTGCCGTAGTCGGGTTGGCCGCTGCCCGAGTGGCTGTTGATCACGACACCGAGCTCCTCGCACACCGCCCAGAGCGGGTCGTACTTCTCGGAGTAGACGGGGTCGATGTGCTTGGCGTCCGGCGGCACCGCGGGAATCAGGATCCCGCCGCGGAGGTCGTGCTCCTTGATCCAGCGGACGTCGGCGATCGCCTCGTCGACGTCGTTGAGGAAGATCTGGCCGATGCCGGCACGGCGCTCCGGGTACTCGCCGCACCAATCGGCGAGCCAGCGGTTGTGCGCGCGGATCCCGGCGAGGCGAAGCTCGAAGTCCTCGGGGGAAGGCGGCCACGCGAGCAGCGCCATGCTCGGGAAGAACGGTGGCACCGTGTTCGGGAACACCACCTCGCCGACGATGCCGTCGTCCTCGAGCTCTGCGATGCGCCGCTCGCTGTTCCAGTTGCGATCGCGGTCGCCGCCCTGGAGGTCGCGGAACGGGTTCTTGTACTTCGCCCGCCACGCGTCGAAGTCGTCGAGGTACTTCGGTTCGAGGTAGGTGCGGTACGTGTCGTGGCTGGCGCCGGCGTGACAGTCCGACGAGATGAGCGTGTAGGGCGTGGCTGGGGTGGTGGTCATGACTTCTTTCCCGGAAAGATGCGCATGTAGACCTTCTCTTCGACGCGTTCCTTGATGCGCCAGCCGCCCGGCGTGCGGACGAGCTCGTCGACGTACCAGAGCCCGCAGAACATCAGGTCGGGATCGTCGCCCTCACCCATCGCCATCGGGTTGTGGCACTGGGTCTTGGTCTCGGCGGTGTCACCGTTGATCGTGATCGTCGTCCCCGACACCATGTGCTGCAGCGCCGGGAACATGTGCATCGTCTCGGCCAGGAACTTCTTGGTGCTCGCCAGGTCGCCGACGCTGCCACCGAACACCGAGTAGTCGATGTGCGCGTCGGGGGTGAAGACGTCGTCGAGCGCGTCCCAATTCCGCGTGTCGATCGCGTAGCTGTACGAGACCATCAGGTCCTGGATCTCCATGCGGTCGGAGATCTCCTGCAGCGACATGGTCATGGTCTTCCCCCTCAGAAGGGCGACGGCGACGACGACAGCACCGCCATCGCGAAGTATTGCGCCATTGCACCGTAGGCGTGACCGAGCGAGATCTCGGCGCCCTCGATCTGGTGCTCGCCCGCCTTCCCCCGGACCTGCAGCGCGGCCTCGGCGAAGCGGATCATGCCCGAGGCGCCGATGGGGTTGCTGGAGAGCACGCCCCCCGACGGGTTCACCGGGAACGAGCCGGTCATCGCGGTGGTGCCGTCGTCGGTCATCTTCCAGCCCTCCCCCGGCATGGCGAGATCGTGACCCTCGAGCCACATCGGCTCGTACCAGCTGAACGGCACGTAGAGCTCGGCGACGTCGATCTGCTCACGGGGGTTCGTGATGCCGGCCGCCCGGTAGACGGCCTGGCCGCAGTCCACGCCGGCCTGCGGGCGGACGGTGTCGCGCCCGGGGAACTGCCCGAGCTCGGACCGCATCGCGGTGCCGAGCACCCACGCGGGCGACGCGTGCTTGCTCGCGGTGTCGTGATCGGCGAGGACGACCGCGCAGGCGCCGTCCGACGACGGGCACGACTCCAGGAAGTGGATCGGGTCCCACAGCATCATCGAGTCGCGCACCTTCTCGATCGTGATGTCGGGGAGCTTCAGGTGCGCGTACGGGTTCTTCAGCGCGTTGAGGCGGTCCTTGACCGCGACCTGCCACCCGATGTGCTCGGGCGCACCGGAGCGGCTGATGTAGGCGCGCACCCACGGCGCGAAGATCCCGCCTGCGCCCATGCTGCCGCTCTTGCCGCCGCCGAGGCCCCACTGCGCGTTGCCCTCGGCCTGCTTCTCCCACGCGACCGCGAGCACCCGCTGGTACTTGCCGCCGCGCACCGCGTCGCTCGCGACGATCGCGGTCGAGCACCCGACGCTCCCCGCGGTGTGCACGCGCAGCATGGGCTTCCCCGCCGCGCCCAGCGCGTCGGCGAGGAACAGCTCGGGCTGCATCACACCTTCGAAGATGTCGGGCGCCTTGCCCATGACCAGCGCGTCGATGTCACCCCAGTCGAGACCCGCGTCGTCGAGCGCGCGGATCGCGGCCTCGCGCACGAGGCCCGGGATGGAGACGTCGGTGCGCGCCTTGGAGTACTTCGTCTGGCCGATGCCGATGACGCCGGGGGGCTGACTCATGAAGGTGATCCCTCCAGGATGCACACGAGGTTCTGTTGGAGTGCCTGACCGGAGGTGGCGTGGGCGAGGACGCGGTCCCTGCCCTGCTCGGTCACCTGACGGGCGGCCTCGATCATGCGGACCAGGCCGGTGACCATCACCGGGTTGGCGGCGAGCGCACCGCCCGACGGGTTCACCGCGACCGAGTCGGCGAGGCCGAGCGCCCGGCGCAGCACGATCTCCTGCGGACCGAACGGGGCCGAGAGCTCGGCGACCTCGACCGGCGCCCGGTCGATTCCCGCGCCTTTGGCCGCCAGCGTGGAGGAGGGCGACTCGGTCAGGTCGCGCATCCCGGGCTGGTGGATGTCGATCCGGTGGTCGATGCCGGTGATCCACGCCGGCCGCTCGACGAGGGACGCCGCCCGGTCGCCCGCCGCCAACACGACGGCGGCGGCGCCGTCGGAGATCGGCGGCAGGTCGTGACGCCGGAGCGGGTTGCGGACGTACGGCGCCGCGAGCAACGCGTCCGCGTCGAACGTACCGCTCACCTGCGCGTACTCGTTGTCGACCGCGTTGGCGCGGTTGCGCACCACGACGTTCGCGAAGTCGCGCTCGGTCGCGAGGTCGGCGTCGAGCAACGCGCGGGCCTGCAGCGCGGCGAGCGACGACGGATCGAGGCCGAGCGGCGCGAGGTGGTACGGGTCGAGCTGCAGCGGCCAGATCTCCCACGGCTTGCCCGGCGACGAGCGGCCGTGGCAGTACACCAGCACGAGGTCGATGTCACCCTCCTGCAGGCGCGTCCACCCCTCGTACATCGCCCACGCGCCGTCCATCTCGACGTGCGACTCCGAGATCGGCGGCCAGGCGCCGATGGCCTCGATGGTCTGCACGAAGGCGAAGGCCTGGCCGGCGAGGTAGTCACAGCTCCCCGACACCGTGAACCCGATGTCGTGACGGTCGACGCCGGCGGCCCGCAGGGCCTGCTGCGTGACGTCGAGCACCATCTGGGTCTCGGTGATCTCGGCGCAGCGCACCGACGGGACCTGCCCGTAGCCGACGATCGCGACGTCCACCACGACTAGAACCCCTTCCCGGCGAGCGCGCTGACGTCGACGTCGGGTTCGCCCGTGGGCATCCACCCTTCGATGCCGCCGCCGGTGCTGCTCCAACCGCCGGCGCCGAGCTCGTCGAGGTTGCGCTCGGCGACCGGGCGCCAGACCGCCGACACGCGCATGCCGACGCGCACGTCGCCGACCGGGACCTCCAGCAGGTCCTGCAGCTGCAGCGTGCCGCCGGGACCGTCGAGCTGGATCGAGACCCGCGCGAACGGCTCGGTCTCCTCCTGCCCCGGGTACTGCACGGGGGTGACGACGGTGAAGTTGACGATGACCCCGCGGTCACCGAGCTCGACGTCGTCGTCCGTCGAGAGCCCGATCACGTCGATCGGGCAGAAGTCGCGGGGTGGCACGTAGACCAGCCCGCAGTCGCCGGTGCAGCGCTGGCCGAGGATGCGACCGTCGATCAAGGCCTCGCCGTAGCGGATGCTGGCCGGGGGCGCCGGCGACTCGTAGTGCAGCGCGACCGGGAACGGCATGATCCGGGGCGCGTCGGCCACGTCACTCATCCGATCACCTCGTAGCACTCGATGTCGGTCACGTAGCCGGTGCGCTCGGCCCGCCAGCGGGGCCGGACCCGGGCACCGGTCCGCACCGCGGACTCGGGGCCGTCGACCACGTGGACCATTGCGGTGTCGGCGCCGTCGAGTCGGATGAGCGCGAACGCGAACGGGCGGTCGAGCGGGTGGTTGGGGTTGGGCTCGTCGACCCACGTCCACGACGTGACGATGCCCTCGGGGCCGACCTCGACCAGCTCGGTCTCGGCCGCGTGGCCGGTCGCCGGGTCGTACTCGAGCGGCGGGGACAACGTCTTCCCGCCTGCGCGCGAGGCGAGGACGCGACCATCCTGCAGACCGTCGAGGTACGCGCCGATCAGCGGACCGACGCTGCGCGTGTACGGGAACTCGAGATCGATCTTCACGAGCGGGACGGGCATGGAGACTCCCGGGTGGGCGATTACTTGACCGTGGTAAGCAACCTATGAGATCGCCCGACGGCCACGCAAAGCGCCGCGCGGACGCGCCCGGTACGGTGACCGCCGTGCCATTGGACCCCGAGCTCGACGCGCTGCTGCAGGCGGCGCCACCCTTCGATCCCGACCAACTCGGCACCATCCCCGTCGCGGAGTACCGCGAGCTCATGAAGCAGGGCATCCTGGCGATGGGACCCTCGCCGGAGGTGGTGGCCTCGGTCGTCGACACCGCCATGCCGGGCCCGGGCGGCGACCTCCCGCTGCGCATCTACACGCCCGAGGCCGACGGACCGCCCAAAGATGCGGCGACGGGCATCGCAGTGTTCTTCCACGGCAGCGGCTTCGTGATCTGCGACCTCGACACCCACGACCACGAGTGCCGCGTGCTGGCCAACCGCGCCGGGGTGATCGTCGTGAGCGTCGACTACCGACTGGCTCCCGAGCACCGGTTCCCCGCCGCGGTCGACGACGGCGTCGCCGCGCTCGCGTGGGTCGCCGACCACGCCCCCGAGCTGGGGGGCGACCCCACCCGGATCGCGCTGGTCGGCGACAGCGCCGGAGGCAACATCGCCACCGTCGTCGCCCGGCGCGCGGTAGCCGCCGGTGGCCCGCCGGTGGCGTTCCAGATGCTCGTGTACCCGGTGACCGACCTGCGCGGCGACACCCCGTCGTTCGTCGAGAACGCGTCGGGGTACGGCCTCTCGGCCGAGACCATGCGCTGGTACGTCGAGCAGTACGTTCGCGACGCCGACGACGTGATCGATCCTGACGCCAGCCCGCTGCTCACACCCTCGCTCGGGGGCCTCCCACCCGCGTTCGTCGCGGTGTGCGAGTACGACCCGTTGCGCGACGAGGGCAAGCAGTACGCCCACCGCATGCGCGACGCCGGTGTCGACGTCACCCTGCGGCGTTACGACGGCGGGATCCACGGCATCTTCCAGATGTCCCGGTTCACGCAGATCGGCGCGCGGATGCTCGACGACTGCGTCGACGCGCTCCACGCCGCCATCGGTACTTCCTGAAGGGAACGTCATGCCCGTCGATCCCCGCCTCCAGCCCATCCTCGACGCGTCGGCCGGGGCCGCGCCGCCCGACCCGTCGCTCACCGTCGCCGAGAAGCGCGAAGGTGCGCACGCGGCGATGGCCACGGGCTTCCTCGCGTTCGCCGAACCGGGGCCCGACCCCGCCTCCACGGTGGACCGCACGGTGCCCGTCGACGGCGGCGAGATCACCGTGCGCGTGTACACGCCGCACGGCAACGGCCCGTTCCCCGCCCACCTCTACCTGCACGGCGGCGGCTTCTGGATCGGCGCCCTCGACCACTTCGACTCGTCGTGCCGGGCCACCGTGGCTGGCGCCGGGTGCGTCGTCGTGTCGGTCGACTACCGGCTGGCACCGGAGTACACGTTCCCGACCGCGCCCGAGGACTGCTACGCGGCGTTGCGGTGGCTGATCGACCATGCGGCCGAGCTGGACATCGACACCTCGCGCGTGTCGGTCGGCGGCGGCAGCGCAGGAGGCAACCTGTCGGCAGTGGTCGCGTTGATGGCGCGCGATCGAGGGAGTCGTCCCGCGCTGGTGTTCCAGGTGCTCGAGATACCGGTGACCGACCTGACCATGAGCCAGCCGTCGGTCGAGGCGAACGCCGAGGGCTACGTGCTGACCAAGGACGCCATGCGGCAGTACACCGCGTACTACCTCGGCGAAGACGGCGATCCGACCGATCCGTACGCCTCACCGCTGCTGGCCGACGACCTCAGCGTCCTGCCCCCGGCGTTGGTGATGACCGCCGAGTTCGATCCGCTGCGCGACGAGGGCGAGGCCTACGGCCGGCGTCTCCAGGACGCCGGCGTCCCCACGACCATCCGGCGGTGGGACGGGCAGTTCCACGGCTCCCAGAACTTCGCCAAGCTCATCCCCGACGCCGCGGCCGAGTACCGCGACATGGTGAATGCCGCGCTGCGCGACGCCTACGGCACCTGAGGCTTGCGACTCACGTCGGCGACGACGCGTTCCAGGTAGTCGGCGAGCGTCCGCAGCTCGCCGGCCTTCCACCCGGCGAAGGCCTCGATCACGATGTCGTCGGTCGCCTCACGGTACGCGGTGTAGGCGCGGCGGCCCTTCGGGGTGAGCGCGACGATGGTGGCGCGTCCGTCAGTGGGATCGGACGCCCGCTTCACGTACCCGTCGCCGCACAACCGCGCGACTTCGCGGCTGATGAGCGGCGCCTCGAGGTCGGTCAGATCGGAAAGGTGCGACAACCGCACCGGGCCCGACGCGTACAGCGACGAGATGATGCTGATCGCGGGCCGGGAGAGGAACACGCCCGAACGTTCGGCCCGGTTGCGCGCCGCGCTCCGACCACCGCCGATGCGCGCGATCCGCACGATCGCCCTCTCCACGCGTTGCAGGTCGTCGAGTCGGGCCACGGGCGGAGACCGTACCAGTGAGGTTGTTTCAGCCGTTGGGCGTGACCACCGCGCGGCTCTTGAGGTCACCCCGGCGGAACCGCTCGTACGCGTCGGGCGCCCGGTCGAAGTCGAACAGCTCGACCTCGACCCGCAGCTCGCCGGCCTCGGCGAGCGCGATGACCTCGTGCAGGTCCGAGATCGACGCCGCCATCGGGATGGAGAAGTCGCACTCCAGCGGGAGCACTCCCCACGAGATCTTCGCGGTGCCCCCGCCGGCGCCGACGATCGCCACCGTGCCGAGCGTCGCCGCGCTCGCCAACGCCATCTTCATCGTGGTGTCGTCACCGACGAAGTCGAACACCGCGGTGGCGCCGAGACCACCGGTGAGCTCGCGGACGCGCGTCGAGGTGCCGTCGTCCGACAGCAGGCTCTCATGGGCCCCGAGCTCGCGCGCCAGGTCGAGTCGCTGCTGGACGACGTCGACCGCGATCACCTGCGCGCCGGTGAGGCGGCGCAGGTACTGCACCGCGTACGAGCCGAGTCCGCCCGCGCCGATGACGACGGCGGTAGAACCCGGGATCAGCTTCGGGAGCGCCCGCTTCACCGCGTGGTACGAAGTCGCGCCCGCGTCGGTGAGCGGACCGACGCGACGCGGGTCGAGCGACGTCAGCGGCACGAGCTCGCGACGCGGCACCACGAGGAAGTGGGCGAGGCCACCGTCCTCGCCGTACCCCCGGCCGCTCGCGCCGCGCGGGCAGTAGTTGTCCTGACCGCGCAGGCAGTACTGGCACCGCCCACAGGAGTGGATGCCCGCGACCGCGACGGGCTGGCCGACCTCGAGGTCGTCCACGCCGGTGCCGAGCCGCTCCACCCATCCCGCGCTCTCGTGCCCGAGGGTGAAGGGCAGCTCCCACGGGATCAGCCCCGGGGGCGAGTCGAGGAACAGGAAGTCGCTGTGGCAGAGCCCGACGCCGGCCACCTTGATCAGCACCTCGTCGGGCGCCGGCACCGGGACGTCGACCTCCCGGAACTCGGGTGGCTTGCCCCACTCCACCAGTTGGTACGCGGTCATCGCGCTCAAGGCGGCCATCCTTCGAGGAGCTGCATCCGCTTGCACAGGCTCTGGGAGTACACCAGCGTCCCCGCGTGCTCGAGCGCGTCCGGTGACGAACAGAGCCACGCGATCGCCGCGCCCGTGACCTCCGGCGGTGCGCCGCGGAACCGCTTGCTGAACTGCTCGTCGCTGGGCTTGTCGTTGGTGGTGAAGCCGGGGTCGACGTTGAACGCGAGGATGCCCTGCTCGGCGAACTCGACGTGCAGCTGACCGGCAACGCGGAGGAACGCCGCCTTCGACGCGCCGTAGCCGAGCCCCCATCCGCCCTCACCGGCGGGCGCCGGCGGATCCATGGTCGCCGTCGCCGACGAGAGGTTGACGATCCGGCCGCCGCCGCGTTCGAGCATGCGCGGCACCACGAGCTGGATGATGTGCAGCTGGTGCACGTAGTTGCCGACGACGAGCTTGGTGGCGTCGTCGAGGTCGAGCTCGAGGACGCGGTCCATGCGCCCCGGGCCCTGGTAGATCGCGTTGTTCACCACCGCGTCGATATGACCCCACTCCTCGTACACGGTCGAGACCGCGGCGTCGATCGACGGGCGGTCGAGGAGGTCCATCGCCACCGGCAGCGCTCGTTGCCCGGCGGCATCGATGGCGGCGGCGGTCGACTCGAGGCTGCCGGCGACGACCGACACCTCCTGGGGGTCGCGCACCGAACCGGGGGTCATGCGGCCGTCCCCTTCGTGCACCGTGCGGGCGGCGATGGCGACGTCGTAGCCTGCGTCGGCGAGTGCGAGCGCGGTCGCCCGGCCGATGCCACGACTCGCCCCGGTGACGAAGGCGATCGGAGGACTCGAGGTCATGGTCGCGGAGGCTAGCGGTACTGGAGAGTTCCTTCTCGTCGACGATCCGGCACCCCGGGTGCGGCGCCTGACGCTCAACCGGCCCGAGAAGCGCAATGCCATCAGCAACCAGCTGCGGGCCGCGCTCTACGACGCGTTGCACGCCGCCGACCGGGACCCCGACGTCGGCGTGAGCATCATCCGCGGCGCGGGCCCGTGCTTCTCGTCGGGCTACGACCTCAAGTCGAACCTCTCGGAGGGGCGGCCGTTCTACACCCCGCCCGGCGACGGCACGTGGTCCCGCCACGTCACCGACGGCTGGTCGCAGCTGTGGGACCTCGCCAAGCCGGTCATCGCCCAGGTGCACGGGTACGCGATGGCGGGCGCCACCGAGCTGGCCGCCGCCTGCGACCTGGTCTACGCGGCCGAGGACGCATGGTTCAGCTACCCGGTGGTGCGAGTATTGAGCCCGCCCGACTTCCAGTTCCACACCATGATCGTCGGGATGCGCGCGGCGATGGAGCTGATGCTCACCGGCGACGCGATCGACGGCCGGGAAGCGGCTCGAATCGGCATGGCGAACCGCGCCTTCCCCGAAGCCGACCTGGAGCGCGAGACCTTGGCGATGGCGACGCGCATTGCGTCGATCCCGAGCGACCTGCTCCAGATCAACAAGCGCACCGTGCACCGCGCCATGGAGTTCAAGGGCGTGCGCACCGCGACGCGCGCCGGATCCGAGCTGCAGGGCCTGGCGAGCAACCTCGAGTCGACGCGGGAGCTCTTCGCCGACCCGTCGGCCGCGGTCAAGCAGGCAGCGAAGCCCGCAGGTACTTCCTGAACGCGCTGGTGCTGTAGTTCTCGTGCTGCTCGCCCCAGGCCTCGACGCCGTCGACGTCCCAGCGCACGAGGTAGTTCCAGCCCACCAGGTTCTCGTTGCAGAAATTCACGAAGCGGCTGACGCACTCGCCCTCGGCGCGCAGCGTGCGACCGAGCTCGTCGACCCCCTCGACCAGCACGCGGGTGACGGTGCCGGTTCCGGTGTCGCGCTGGAGGATCTCGCGCCGCCCGGTCGTGAGCCGTGACACCTCGCCGTCGCGCAGGTGGAACCCCATGATCATCGGGTAGTCGTCGGTGACGTTGGCCGTGATCGCCTGGAACGACGCGGTGTCGGACGTCGCGTGGCTGTAGGGCATCTCGGTGGCGGTGTACGCGCCGGAGGACATGAGGTACGGGCCGAACGGGTTGCGCGGGCCCCACGAGCGGTCGCGCGCGCCGTACGAGTCGACCGCGATGGTCTCGCCGTCGAGCACGAGGGTGCCGGTGAAGCGGCCGAGCTGGTCGAGGTGGCCGCCGTCCGGACCCGACGTCTTGGTCGACAGCGGATCCATCACCGCGGTGAAGGTGAGGTCGACGGCGATGTCGTCGCCGTCGGGATCGCGGTACGACAGCTCGTAGACGTGTTGGGGCTCGACCGCGCGGTAGTGGAGACCGTTGGCCAGGGTGAAGTCGCTGAGCGGGCCGTCCGGGAGGGGGAGGTGCCAGAACTGCTTGTAGTACCGGCAGTTCCACGGCGAGTCGCCCCGGTCGTCCCAGACGAAGACCGCGGCCGAGCACACCCCCTGATTGGGCCGGAAGAACGGGTAGAACCAGCCGGCCAGCTTCCGCTCCGGGACCGAGAACGCGAACCAGGCCGTCTCGCTCCAGAACGGGTCGTCGCTCGTCGGCGGGTGGAACTCGTCGTCCGGATGCGTCACCCCCACCCTCCAACCTGCGTCAGTGATGGCCCGTATGTCGCCACGTACGACGCACGTTCGGGTTGCGGCGCGCTCATCGGGCGCCGCGGAGAAGCTTGCCGGGGCGGGCGCCGGTGTCGACGCCGCGACGGCGCGTGACCGCCCCGCCGACCAGGGTGGCGACGTAGCCGTCCGCCTCCTGGAGCAGGCGACCACCGCCGGCAGGGAGGTCGTGCGCCAGACGGGGCATTCCGAGCGACAGACGGTCCAAGTCGATGACGTTGACGTCGGCCTTCTTGCCGGGCTCGAGTACGCCGCGGTCACCGAGCCCGAACAGTGACGCGGTGTCGGACGTTTGCTTCTTGACCAGGTACTCGAGCGGAAGCTTCTCCCCCCGCGTTCGGTCGCGCGCCCAGTGGGTGAGCATGAACGTCGGGATCGACGCGTCACAGATCAACCCGCAGTGCGCGCCGCCGTCGGACAGCCCGGAGACCCCACCCGGGTGCAACAACATCTCGCGGATGGCCTCGTGATTGCGCTCCGCGTAGTTGAAGAACGGGAGCATGAGGAGGTGACGCGCACCGTGCTCGAGCATCACGTCGTAGAGCATCGCCATCGGATCGACGCCGGCGGCCTCGGCCATGGCTGCGATCGTGCGATCGGGCGTGGGCTCGTAGACCGGTGGGTCGCCGAGCGAGTACAAGCGGTCGAGCGATGCCTGCACGAGGAGGAACATGCCGTCGAACAGGACCGACGGATCGGGGGCGACGTCGTCCTCGGTGAGGATCCGCGCCCGCACCTCCGGCCGGGCGAGCTCTTCGAGCAACTCATCGGGCGACAGGCGCGCCGCCAGCTCGCGGTAGGTGGGCCGGCCGCTGAACCCGTGACGCGTCGGGAACCCGAGCAACATGCCGAACGGGCGCGCGGCAACCTGCGGCACCACCTGCGCGCCGGCTTCGTAGGCGCGCAGCGACTCGTCCATGAGCCCGCGCCACGCGTCGGGGGCGGCGTCGATCTGCACGAGCGTGAACGACACCGGCAGATCGAGATCCTCGGACAGTCGACGCATCCACCCCATCTCCTGCTCGGGCGCGAGGAGATCTTCCCCCGCCGCGCCGAGCGGCGCGAGCTCGAACACTGCGCGACCGCCGCGCTTCATCGCGTGACCGAGGGCGAAGAGCTCGTCCTCCGCCGCGAACGTGCCCGGCACCGGCCGGCCGTCCATCGCCCGGTGACCGAGCGTCCGCGAGGTGGAGAACCCCAGCGCGCCGGCCTCGACCGCCTCCTGCACGATCGCGGCCATGGCCGCGATCTCGTCGGGCGTGGCCGGCTCGTTGGCCGCGCCTCGCTCCCCCATCGCGTACCGCGCGCACCGCACCGTGCGAAACCTGCACCCCGATGTCGACCGCGAACTCGCGCGCGTCGAGCGCGTCGAGGTACTCCGGGAACGACTCCCAGCTCCAGTCCATCCCCTCGGTGAGCGCGGTGCCGGGGATGTCCTCCACGCCCTCCATGAGGCTGATGAGCCACTTCTCGTCGCCCGGGCGGACCGGGGCGAACCCCACCCCGCAGTTGCCGGCGACGACGGTGGTGACACCGTGCCCCGACGACGGCTCGAGCAGCGGGTCCCACGTGGCCTGGCCGTCGTAGTGCGTGTGGATGTCCACGAACCCCGGCGTGACGACCATGCCCGTGGCGTCGATGGTCTCCGCCGCCCCGCCATCGAGCGGACCGTGGGAGACCGCGACGATCGCGCCGTCGCGCAGCGCGACGTCGCCGACGAACCGAGCCTCGCCCGTGCCGTCGACGATCGTGCCATTGCTGATCTTGACGTCGTACATGTCGTGTCCTTCTCGCGGTCAGGCGGGGTCCAGCACGAGCTCGACCTCGGCGCGGTTGACGCCATTCACGAAGGCGTTGGGCAGGAAGTCGATCGAGCCGGGGACGACCCGGATCTCGCGCACCCGGCGCACGAACTCCTCGAAGAAGAGGCGGATCTCGAGCCGGGCGAGCGCGGCACCCAGGCAGAAGTGGGTGCCGAACCCGAACGCGAGGTGCTGGTTGTCGGTGCGGGTCACGTCGAGCGTCTCGGGGTCGTCGAAGTGCGCGGGATCGCGATTGGCCGACGGGTACATCAACACCACCTGTTGACCCTTGCGGATCGTGGTTCCGTGCATCTCGTAGTCGCGGTTCGCCACCCGGCACATGTTCAGGATGGGGGTGACGTAGCGGATGAACTCCTCGGTGGCGACGGTCATGTCCGCGCCGTCGCGCAGCAGCTGGTACTGGTCGGGCCGCGCCGAGAGCTCCAGGATCGTGCGGGCGATCACGGTGCGCGTGGTCTCCGCCCCGCCGTCGAGCAACAGCAGGCAGTCGCTGATGACCGGGTCGAGCCCGATGGACTCACCGTTGATCTCGGCCTTCGTCCAGACCGTCATGATGTCGTCGGCCGGGCAGCGCTGCTTCTCCTCGTAGAGCTCCTGGCACGCGCCGGCGAACTCGATGGCGGCGAAGATGACGTCGTCGGTGGCGGCGCGCGGGCCACCGCCGCCCACGATGGTCCGCTCCGACCACTCCTTGAGCTTCGGCCACATCTCGTGCGGGTACCCGAGGAGGAGACCGATCATCTGCGCCGGCAGTGGCGCCGCGAGGTCGTCGATGATCTCGACCCGGTCCTTGGTCGCGGCGGCGTCGAGCAGTCCCGCCACCACACCCTTCACGTGCTCCTCCCACCGCATCACCGTCTTGGGCGTGAAGCCCCGGTTCACGAGGAGTCGGCGCTTGGTGTGCATCGGGTCGTCGAGACCGATGATCGAGGGGTCGGCCGGCAGGTTGGGTCGGTACCCGCCCTTCTCGATGTCGGAATTGATGAAGACGTCCTTCGCCTTCTCGATCTCGAGGATGTCGTCGTACCGCGAGATCCCCCACAGCTCGTTGAGGTCGTCCCAGTACACAGGCGCGTTCTCGCGCAGCCACGCGTACGTGGGTGACGGGTGGCCGGCGTACAGGTCACCGTCGAGGAGGTCGATCACGCGAGCGTCGGCGCTGGTCATGGGGCGATGCTACGCCGGACCCGTCAAGGCTTCACCCACGGACCGGACCCGTCGAGGGTCATCACCGTGAGCGCCCGCTCGGCGATCAGGTCGAGGCTCACGTGCACCGCGCCGGTGGTCGACTCGTCACAGTCGCAGAGGTAGACGGTCCCCTCGACCATCTCCTCCATCGACTCCTTCTGGTCGTCCCGGATGACGTGGCCGGCGAGGGCCTCCGCGCCCTCACTCATCACCGCGGCCCGTGGCTCGACGGTGTTGACCCGGATGCCCCGGCCCCACAGCTCGTGCGCGAGCGCGTTGGTTTCGCGGTTGAGCGCGGCCTTGGAGGCGCCGTACATGCCGGTCGTGCTGGCGAGGCCCTCCACGCGGAACGGAGGACCGGGCGAGTGCGACGCGGTCGCGCTCGACACGTTGACGATCCAACCCTCGCCGCGTTCGAGCATCGCCGGCAGCACCGCCTGCGCGAGGTCGAGCGGCGCGTGCACGTTGACCTCGAAGGTGACACGTCGCCGCTTCAGCGGCATCTCCGACGGGAGCGCGTACATCGCCGCCGCCGCATTGTTCACCAGGATGTCGATCGGGCCGCCGAGCTGCGCGACCGCCTCGGGGACGATACGGGCCCGGTCGTCGCCGTCGGTGAGGTCGGCGGCGATCACGGCGGCAGTGCCGCCGTGCGCCCGCATCAGCTCGGCCGTCTCGGTGAGGCTCCCCGACAGCGTCGCGTGGGCGTCGAGCGTGCGGGCGACGATCGCCACCGCCGCGCCCTCCGCCGCGAGCCGCTCGGCGATGCCGGCGCCGATGCCCCGGCTCGCGCCGGTGACGATGGCGCGCCGTCCGGCGAACCGCCCGCTCATGCCGACACCTCGCGGCGATTGGTGAACCCGTGCTCCTGCAGGAAGCGGCCGGCGGCGACGCAGAGGTATTCGATGTCGTCGTCGTCGAGGCCGTGGTTCAGCGGCAGGATCAGGCCCTGTTCCATCACGCGGTCCGCGTTCGGCAGACCGGCCGCGGGCGCCCGGTGCGGCACCGTGGCGAACGCAGGCTGGCGGGTCACGTTGCCGGTCCACACCATGCGGGTGTCGATCCCGTGGGCCTCCATGTACTGCTGGAACTCCGCCCGGCGGATGCCCGACTCGGGCCGCAGCATGATCGGAAACATGTGCCAGCCGGTCTCGAGTTCGGGGAGCTGCCGGGGCAACGTGAACACGTCCGGGTAGATGCCGAAGAACGCGGAGAGGAGGTCGAAGTTTCGCTGGCGGCGGGCGAGGTTGACCGGGAGCTTCTTCAGCTGCACGTTGCCGAACGCGGCACTGATCTCGCACGGCTCGAAGTTCCAGCCGACCTCGTCGAAGATGAAGAGGTTGTCGTACTCGATGCCGTCGACCTCGGTGAAGAACTCGCGGTCGCCTTTCCTGGTGCCGAAGAACTGCGGCTCGGACCGGCGGCCCCACCGGCGGAGCAGGAGACACCGGTCGATCAGCTCGTCGTCGTCGAGGAGCACCATGCCGCCGGTCGCCGCGGCGGTGATGATGTGGGCGAGGGCGAAGCTCGTCACGCTGATGTCGGAGCGCGTGCCCGTCGGCGTGCCGCGGAGCTTCGCCCCGAGTGCGTCGCACGAGTCCTCGATCACCAGGAGGCCGTGCGCGTCGGCGATGGCGCGGATGCGGTCCCAGTCGGGAGCGTTGCCGATGAGGTTGGGGGCGAGGATCGCCTTGGTGCGGGGCGAGATCATGGCCTCGATGGCGCCGACGTCGATGTTGTAGGTGTCCGGCTCGACGTCGACGAACGCGGGGACGATCCCGGCGCGCACGAGTGGCGCGATGTCGGTCGAGAACGTGACCGCCGACGTGATGACTTCGTCGCCGTGCTCGCACCCGAGCAGCTCGACGGCCAGGTAGAGCGCCGACGATCCGGAGTTGCACATGATCCCGCGCCGCTTTCCGAAGTACTCGGCGACGCCCTGCTCGAACGCCTTGACGTTCTTGCTGATCCGCAACGCCGACGGTCCAGCGCGCAGCACCTCGACGACGGCCTCGATCTCCTCTTCTCCGTGCACGCTGCCGGCGTATTCGATCCGGCGCTGGTCAGTTCTCACGTCATCTCCTCCAGCTTGAACACCCGGACCGCGTTCTCGCGCAGGAACTTGGGCCACACGTGGTCGCGGAACGGCACGTTTGGCATCTCGATGAAGATGCGCTCGAGGGTCAGGCCCATCGGGTAGTAGCCCGCGTACATGATCTTGTCGGCCCCACGCGTGTTGGCGAAGTCGATGATCGCCTGCGGGTAGTGCTTGGGCGCGAAGGCACTCGGCATGTAGAAGAGGTTCGGCCACTTCAGCATGAGCTTCACCGCCAGCGCTTCCCACGGCTCGGCGCCATGACGCATCACGATGCGCAGCTCCGGGAAGTCGTAGCAGACCTCGTCGAAGAACATCACGTCCTGACACCCCGACGGGAAGCGCGGGCCCGCGATCCCGGCGTTGGACACGATCGGGATGTCCAGGTCGATGCAGGTCTGGTAGATCGGGTAGTAGCGACGGTCGTTCACCGGCACCTGCGGGTTGCAGCCGGCGGGGAACGTCGTCACGGCTTTGATGTCGTGTTGCTCCTTGGCCGCACGGATCTTGCGCACCGCGCCGGTGATGTCGTTGGGATCGATCTCGGTGCTGGCGATGAACCGGTCCGGGTGGTCGCGCAATGCGCGCTCGGTCGCCTCCGAGCCGATCCCGCACATGCCGATGTCGACACCCCACTTGTCCATCTCCGCGATCGTGACCGCGACGCCGTCCTGCTCCTCGTCGAGCTTGTTGGGCACGTCCTTGAACATGTACCCCGCAGGGAACTCGGCGGTACTGGCATCCTCCGCACGCGTGGTCTGCCGCAGGTAGTCGTACGTCTTCGACGCGTTCGCCTTCGGGAAGCTGATCATGAGATCGATGGCGCCGATGTCGGTGGGCATGGTCATGGTGCGCTCCTCACGTTGCGGAACTGGACTTCACGGAAGTCGTCGACCAGACGCTGCAGCAGGACGCCGAGCAGGCGACGGTCGTCGGGCGACCAATGGTCGAGGACGTCGCGCAGGTGGGCATCGAGCACGTCGGCGATGCGCCGACGCGCGTCGCGGCCGGCGTCGGTGATACCGACCACGACGACCCGGGCGTCGCCCGCGCTCGGCACGCGGTCGACGAAGCCGAGGTCCTCGAGCTTGCGGACCTGGCGGCCGGTCGACGCCGCGTCCATGCCGGCCGAGCGGGCGAGCTCCCCGAGGGTGACCGGGCCGTGCTCGTCGATCCTGCGCAGCAGCGCGTAGGCGGGACGGGAGAGGTCGACCCCGGCCGCGGCCGACAGGCCGGCGTGCCCGTTGCGGCTCGCCCGCAGCCGGTCCAGCTGCTCGAGCGCCCGCTGCGTCCGGGCCAGGTTCGCGTCCACCAGCTTGACCCTACATTAGTTGTTTGGCTCTAGCAACTAACACGCTCGACCCCCACACCCGAACCTGCGTCATCTGTGGATGGCTGACCTGGGGTTTCGCGCGGCGGGTGACGCAAGTTCGTTGGGGTCAGGGGAGAAGGGGGAACTCCTGGTGGACGAGGTCCTCGGTGAGGGCCCAGAGGCGCTCGGCGGAGTCGGGGTCGCGGGCCCAGGGGGCGTGCTGATCGGTGACCTCGCAGTCGGCGAGGTAGGTGCCGCCAC
The DNA here is from genome assembly GCA_963750045.1 of uncultured Actinomycetes bacterium. Classification (GTDB taxonomy): domain Bacteria; phylum Actinomycetota; class Acidimicrobiia; order IMCC26256; family DASPTH01; genus DASUAS01. The sequence continues at coordinate 452,420 of CAVVPD010000002.1, forward strand.
GGTCGACGAGCTCGGGCGCGGTCGCCGCCCACACCGAGGTCGCCGCACCCTGCGCGACGGTCTTGCGCGGCGGCATCCCGCCCGACGGCGCGGCCTTGGCCCGTTCCATCAGCGCGGCGAAGTCGTCCTCGGTCATGTAGCGACCCAACTCGGTGGAGATCATCCCCGGGTGCACTGCGTACGCATGCACCCCACGGTCGCCGAGGCGACGCTCGAGCTCGACCGAGAACAGGATGTTGGCCGTCTTCGACTGCCCGTACGCGGAGAACTTGTCGTACTCGCGGCGCTCGAAGTTCGGGTCGTCCCACACGATGTCGGAGCCCATGTGGCCACCCGAGCTCAGGTTGACGACCCGGGCCGGAGGATCGGCGAGGAGCGCGGGCACGAGCAGGCACGTCAGGAGGAAGTGCCCGACGTGGTTGGTGCCGAACTGCATCTCGAAACCCTCGGCGGTGCGCTCGAGCGGCGTGTACATGACCCCCGCGTTGTTGACCAGGAGGTGCAGGCGGTCGTGGGTGCCCAGGTACCAGTCGGCGAAGGCGCGCACCGCGTCGAGTGACGTCAGGTCGAGCGCGCCCGGCTCCAGCGACGCGTCCGGGACCTGCGACCGGATCGCGTCGACCGCGGCGTCGATGCGCGCCGCGTCGCGACCGGCGAGCACCACGTGCGCGCCGACGGACGCGAGTCGCGCGTGCGGTCTCGAGCCCGAGCCCGGTCGACGCCCCGGTGACCACCGCGACCTTGCCGTCCAGGTCGACCCCCTCGAGGACCTCCTCGGTCGTCGTCTCGAAGCTCATGATCCGTCCCCTTCCGGCCACTCGGGCCAGTCCTCGGCCACGCGTCGACGCCACTCCGGATCGCGCCGTTCGAGGAACGCCATCACACCCTCACGCGCGTCGTCGCTCCCCATCAGGTGGTGGTGCAACTCGGTCTCGAGCCGGCCGACCTCGGAACGGTCGAGCTCGAAGCTCTGCCACAGCAGGCGCTTGCTGAACGCGACCGACATCGGTGCGGTGTTGACCGCGATGTCACGTGCCATCGCCCATGCCGCCGGCAGCACCTCGTCGTTGGGCAGGCAGCGGCTCGCGATCCCGAGGCGCCGCATGTCGTGACCGTCGAAGGTGGCGCCCGTCAACAGGACCTCGGCCGCGTTGGCCATGCCCACGATGCGCGGCAGCGCCCAATGCACGTAGGCGTCGCCCATCACGCCCCGCCGTACCTGGACCACGCCGTACTTGGCGTCGGCGGCCATGAACCGGAGGTCGCACTGGATGGCGAGCGTGAGCCCGAGCCCGATGGCGTGCCCGTTGACCGCGGCGATGACCGGCTTGCGGATCTCCCAGGCCGGCGGATCGATCGCGGCAGCGGAGAAGGTCGACGCATCAGGCGCGCCGAAGGTGTCGCCACCGCCGGAGATGTCAGCCCCCGCGCAGAAGGCCGGCGGGGTGCCCGTGAGCACGACGGCCCGGATCCCGTCGTCGGTGTCACACCGCCGGTACGCGTCCTCGAGCTCGGTGCGCATCGAACCACCGAACGCGTTGCGGGCGTCCGGCCGGTGCAGCGTGATCGTCGCAACCTGGTCGCGGACCTCGAACTTGACGTCCCCGTACCCAGACGTGCTCATGCCGTGCGCACGGTGTCGACCAGCGCCGAGAGGTCGGAAGGCGGGATCTCGTACCCCGGGAAGTAGCAGCTGACACGCGATGCGATGCCGCCGAAGCGCGCGACGATCTCCTGCCCGCACTCCTCGGGCGTGCCGAACACGCCGATGGTGCGCAGCACGTCGTCGTCGATGAGCGTGCTCATCGTCGCCCACTCCCCCTGCTTGGACAGCCGGTTCAGCTCGGGTTGCAGATCACCCCACCCCTCGACGTCGAGCACCGGCCGGTATGACGGCGTCGAGCCGTAGAAGGAGAGCAGGCCCTTCACGCCCCGCGTCGCCACGGCGATCTCCTCGTCGGTCCGCCCCGCGCAGACGATCGCCTCGCAGATCACCTCGACCTCACCCGGCGCGCGCCCGCCCGTCGCCATGCCGCGCTTGATCGCCGGCAGCGTGCGTTCGGCGAGGTGGCGAGTGCTGTTGAACGGCATCACGAGCACGCCGTCGGCCACCTCGGCCGCAACCTCGGTCATGCGCGGACCGAGGGCTCCGATCAGCACCGGTGGCGGTCCGTAGGGGTTCGGACCCGGGTTGAAGTTGGGCGTCATCAACGTGTGGGTCGTGAACTCTCCCCGGAAGTCGAGCTTGGCCGTGCCCTCCCAGGCGGCGAAGATCGCCTTCGTCGCCAGGACCCACTCACGCATGCGCGGCACCGGCCGCGACCACTGCGCACCGAAGCGCTTCTCGATCGCGGGCTTCACCTGCGAGCCCAGACCGAGACGGAACCGTCCGCGCGACAGCACCTGCAGGTCGTAGGCGACGTTCGCCAACTGCATCGGGCTGCGCGGGAACGCGATCGCCACGTTGGTCATGAGGTCGGCCTCGACCGTGCTGGCCGCGACGGCCAGCGGCAGGAACGGGTCGTGCTGGCCCTCGAAGGTGAACAGGCCGTCGACGCCCGTCGCCATCCGTGCCCGGCACTGCCCCTCGAGGTCGTCGAGGCTCGTGCCCATCAACACGTCGATCTCGAGCTCACTCATGTGTCCTCCCGGGGAACGTCGTAGCGCTCGTAGTACCGCTCGAAGCGGGCGTCGAGCGGTGCCCGGTCGACCCCGACCTCGGCCAGCGAGTAGACGTGCGTCCCGTACTTGTGCTGCGGATTGGCGGCGTGGAAGCGCCGGAAGTACGCCTCCTTGTCGGCGTTCCATTCGATGCCGAAGCGCTCGTAGATGCTGCCGACCACCGCCACCGGGTCGCGCACGATGTCGGCGTACGCGACGTCGAAGAACGAGTCGTCGCCGATGCGGTCACGCGCGTCCATGGCGCGGTCGGTGAGCGCCGAGAGCGTGACCGGCCAGTGCTCGACGATGTAGTCGGTGTGGTCGACGTCGGTGAACGTGCCGGTGAGCGAGCGCAGCAGGCTGAACGTCGACGCCGCGATCTTCACCGGATCCCGGTGGGTCACGATCATGCGGGCGTCCGGGTACGTGGCGAACACGGAGTCGAGCAGCAGCCCGTACTGGGGCGACTTGAGCTGCCACCGCCCCGGGCACTCCGATTGCAGGACCTGGAGCACGAGCCGGTGGTAGCCCGCGGCGTCGTCCCAGTCCGAGGCGAGCAACCACTCGTCGTAGCCGGGAAGATTGAACGTGGTCGAGTAGATGAGGCTCTGGAAGTGCTGCGCGTGGAGCAGCGTGCACTCCATCGCGTCGTCGGGTTCGTCGTGGTGGATGGCCTTGAACCCGGGGTTGATCAGGTCGACCGCGCTCGGCGCGGCGCGCGCGGCCACGAAGCGCGGGTCGTCCTGGTACGTCGCCGTCGTCGGGGGCGGGATCGACTCGTTCGCCTCCCACGCGAGCAGCGAGCGGTTGTCGGGATCCGCCGAGAGGAGATGGCTGAGCGCGGTCGTGCCGCTGCGGGGCATGCCTACCAGGATCAGCGGCGCCTCGATCGGCGTCGCCGCGAGGCCGGGGTGCGAGCGGTGCCACTCGTGCACCCGAAGCCGGTTCGTCAGGTTGCCGCGCACCTGCGCGTCGACGGCCAGCATGCCGATCTCGTTGAGGTCTGCCTCCCCGATCGCCGACGCCCAGAGCGCGTCGAGCCCGTCGCGGAACGACGGGGCGCCGAAGTCGTCGAGGCCGACCTCCGCGACGACCTCCTCCAGGATCCGATCGACGTCACTCATGACCCGCTCAGATGCCCAACGCGTCGCGCGTACGCGCCAGCTCGTCGGGGTCCGAGGTGGTCGGCACCAGGAAGTACTCGTCGGCGCCCGCGTCGCGTGCGTTGTCGACGGCCCGGCGGAGCGCATCGGGTGAGCAGCACGTGACCGCGGTCGACGCCCACTTCCCGATCTCCTCGCCCATGACCCGCATGTAGGCGTAGGCGTACTCGCGCAGGCGCGCCTCGGCGTCGTCGCCGAGCGCATACCAGATGCTCGACGAGAGGTGCGGGGCCTCGGCGCGGCCGGCGGCCTCCCACGCGGCGCGGATCTGCGTGAACGCAGTTGCCATCTGGTCACGATCGCCGTCCATCGTGAACGCGCCGTCGACGCCGTCCGCCCAGTGCGCGGCGCGCGCGCGATCGCCTTGGGGCCCATGACGCCGGCGATCACCGGCGGGCCACCCGGCTGCACCGGCATCGGACCCACCGGATCGGCACCTTCGAAGGGCGGCTGCCCCGCCCAGATCCGCCGCATGCGCGCGACCTGGTCGTCCATGCGCTGCCACCGCCGCCCGAACGAGCCGCCGATGGCGCGGTAGTCGTGCTCCCGCCCCCCGACCCCGACGCCGACGGTGAGACGGCCCTCGCTGAGGACGTCGACCGACGCCATCTGCTTCGCCACCGCGACCTCGTCGTGCGCGGGGAGGATCACGATCGTCGTCCAGAGCCGCACCCGCTCGGTCAGTGCGGCCGCGGCCGCGAGGTCGACCGTGCAGTCGTGACTGGTGAAGGTGACGCGCTCGGGTACGGCGAGGCTGGGCCACGGCCCGGCATCGACCTCCCGACACCAGGCGATCGTCTGCTGCCGGGTGTGCGACAGCATGGTCGGCAGCGTCATCGAGAGGTCCACGGCGAGGAGGGTACGCTCCCACGCTGGAGGAACGCCATGAAACTGGGTGTCGTGTTCGGGTACTGGGGGGCGGGACCGCGCGTCGGCTTCGTCGAGGAGGCACGCGAGGCCGAGCGCCTCGGCTTCGACTCGGTCTGGGTGGCGGAATCGTGGGGGAACGACGCGTTCACGTACGCGGCGTACATCGCCGCGAACACCTCGACCATCAAGATCGGCACCGGCATCGTGCAGATGGCGGCGCGCACTCCGACCGCGACCACGATGGCCGCGGTCACCCTCGACCACCTCTCGGGTGGTCGCCTCATCCTCGGCCTCGGTGTGTCCGGCCCCCAGGTGGTCGAGGGTTGGTACGGGCAACCGTCCAACCGCCCCTTGGCGCGCACACGTGAGTACGTCGACATCATCCGGCGCGCGCTGCGGCGCGAGGGTCCGCTCGAGAGCGACGGCGAGTTCTACCCGCTCCCCTATCGCGGTGAGGGCAGCCAGGGCCTGGGCAAGCCGTTGAAGATCATGACCCACCCGCTGCGGGCCGACATCCCGATCTTCCTCGGCGCCGAGGGCCCCAAGAACGTGACCCAGACCGCGGAGATCGCCGACGGTTGGCTCCCGCTCTACTACTCGCCGTTCCGTCAAGAGGTCTACGCCGACCAGCTGAAGGACGCGAAGCCCGGCTTCGAGATCAACGCCATGGCCAACGTCACCGTCACCGACGACGTCGCCGCCGCGCTGCTCCCGGTGAAGGGCATGCTCGGCTTCTACATCGGCGGCATGGGCGCGAAGGGGCAGAACTACCACACCAAGCTCATGCAACGGATGGGCTTCGAGGAAGAGGCGCTGAAGATCCAGGACCTCTTCTTCGCGGGCAAGCGCGACGAAGCGATCATGGCCGTGCCCGACGACTTCGCCGACGAGATCTCCATCGTGGGCCCGCCGTCGCGCGATCAGGGAACGACTGGCGGCCTGGCGCGACAGCCCGGTGACCACGCTCATGATCGCCGGCCGCGACAACGAGCAGCTCAAGGTCGTGCGAGACCTCGTGCTCGACTGACGCGCAGTGGCGAAGCATCCGTTCCACGAGGTCGCCATCGTCGGCGTGCACAACACGAAACAGGCGCGTGTGCTCGAGGGACACGACTCACGGTCGATCACGTTCGCAGCGGGGATGGGCGCGATCGGCGACGCCGGGCTCACGCCGCGTGACATCGACGGCCTGGTCGGCATGGCCAGCTCTGACATCCTCTACCAGAGCCGCAGTGGTCCGGTCTGGCGGTCGCACTCGGGGCTGGGGATCCCCGCGGTGCTCGAGGCGGCCGGCGCGATCGCCAACGGTCTCGCGTCGATCGTGCTCATCAGCGCGGGATCAGCGGGCATCTACACCGACCGCGCCTCGACCGCGCCTTGGACCCGGCCGACCCACGAGTTCGTCGCCCCCTTCGGGATGTTCACCGCGGCCGAGTTCGCACTCATCGCCCGGCGGCACATGCACAGGTACGGCACGACCCCGGAGGCGCTCGCCACCGTCGCCGCCACCATCCGCAACAACGGCCACGTGAACCCGGAAGCCTGCTACTTCGGTCGCGGCCCGTTCACCCCCCAGGACGTCCTCGACAGCCGCATGGTCGCGGACCCGTTCCACCTCCTCGACTGCTCGATGACCGCCGAGGGGGGCTGCGCGCTCGTGCTCGCCCGCGCCGACCTCGCTCGCGACATGGCCCAGGACGCGGTCTTCGTGCTCGGTGGCAACACCGACCACTTCGGGCCCTCGTACCAGCACCCCCCGGCGTGGGACATGGGCGGCCACCGGCGCACCGACCTGGTGGCCGGGACCGTCGGGCGCCGGGCCGCGGAGGACGCGTTCCGCATGTCGGGCCTCGGCCCTGCCGACGTCGACGTGTGCGAGCTCTACGACCCGTTCTCGTTCGAGATCATCCGCCAGTTCGAGGCGTTCGGCTTCTGCGCCGAGGGCGAGGGCGGCGACTACGTGATGAGCGGCACCATCGAGCCGGGAGGGCGCCACCCGATCACCACCGACGGCGGCCTGATGTCCTTCAGCCACGGTGGTGCCACCGTGCAGCTGCTGCAGCGGGTGATCCGGGGAGTCCAACAGCTCCGGGGCGGCTGCCCCACGATGCAGGTCGAGGACGCCGAGGTCGCGCTGTGCAGCGGAGGTGGCGCAGGTGCGCTCTTCACCGACGTGCTGCTCCTCGGAAGGGAGCAACCATGAGCGAGAGCGGGGAACCATGAGCAACGTGCCCGACGCCATCGCCATCACCAACCTGCTCTACCGCTACGCGGAGCTCATCGACGCCGGCGACTACGAGGGTGTCGGCGCGCATCTCGCGCACACGGTGATCACCACGGACGGCTCAGACCATCAGACACGCGGTGCGGACACGGTCGCGGCGATGTACCACGCGACCACCCGGAAGTACGAGAACGGCACCCCCTTGACCAAGCACGTGATCACCAACCCGATCGTCGACGTCGCCGACGACGGGCTGTCGGGTACCTGCCGCTCGTACTACACCGTCTTGCAGAAGGCGGGAGACGCTCCCTTGCGGCCGATCATCACCGGCCACTATCGCGACGAGTTCGAGAAGGTCGACGGTTCGTGGCGCTTCAGCCGTCGCCACATGGGCATCGACCAGATCGGCGACCTCTCACTCCACCTGCTCATCGACCTCGGCTAGCGACCGAGCGCCGATGCGCCACAGTGCTCATCAACGGCTCCCGTTCAACCGGGGTAGCGGGACGCGAAGGCCGCTCGCAAACCGTCGCGCCATCCGACCTTGCACCGGCCCGTGATGCTCGCTCGGAGGGTCGGATCGGCGATCGACCCGCGCAACGTGCCCGGCGTCTGGACCACGTTCACGGGGACTGCGTGCCCAATCAGCTCGGCGAAGTACGCGCACCACTCCTGCACGCTCACCGCCTCGTCGCCGCCCCAGTTGACGATGCGGGCCGGGACCGTGGCCGCCTGGAGCAGGGAGCCGGTCTGCTCGTTGATGTCGTCTTCGTGGATCGGGCTGTACGGACAAGGGTCCCAGCGCGTGGTCACCGGCTCGCCCGCGACCGCGGCATCGAGGTGGTAGACCGGCAGACCGCCGTTGGGGCCGTACGACGCGTTCATCCGTGCGATCACCACCGGCAGGTCGTACTGGCGCGCGCAGGTGCGGGCCACGGCCTCTTGGGCGATCTTCGACATCGAGTACGGGGGCGACAGCGACGAGTTCACCTCGCCGAGCGGATCCGTCTCGTGGAAGACGTGCAGCGGATCGTCCTGGGGCCGGTAGACGGAATGTGTCGACATGACCAGCGCGGCCTTCGCCCGGCGGCAGTGCGCGAGCAGCAGACCCGTTCCCTCCGCGTTGACGCGGATGGCGTGGTCGAAGTCGACACCGGGGCCCTGGAACGCAGCGAGATGCACCACGTACGTGAAGTCGTCGGGCACGTCGGTGAAGTCCCCCGCGGCGATGTCGCAGACGCGGGTGGTCACACCGAGAGCATCGACTCGGGCGCGTGTCTCGACGTCACCGAATCGCGCGATGCCCCACACCTCGTTGTCTCGCGCGAGGTACCGAGCCAACGGGAACGCGATCTGCCCGGCCGGACCGGTGACGAGGACCTTCTCACCCGAGAGCACGATCGGTGACGCTACTCCGGCGCGTGACGGTCATCGATTGCCGCAGTAGCGTCGCCGTCATGTCTCGTCTCGGACCCTGGCAACCTACTGACGCCGACGAACGTCTCGACCGCATGGAATCGTTGGCCGCGATCCGCCAACTGCCGATGCGTTACGCCGTCGCGGTCGACTCCCGGAACATGGACGACCTGGTGGCGCTCTTCGTGCGCGACGTCCGGGTCGGTCGCGATCAGACCGGGCGCGCCGCGCTGCGCGCGTGGTTCGTCGACACACTCTCGAAACCGAAGATGTCGGTGCATCTCGTCGCCAACCACGTCATCGACTTCGACGACGCCGACCACGCGCGCGGGATCGTGTACTGCCGCGACGAGCTCTCACGACCCGACGGCACGTGGGACTACGGCATGCTCCAGTACTGGGACACCTACGCGCGCGTCGACGGCGAGTGGTGCTTCCAGCGGCGCAAGTTCCTCCGCTGGTACATGGTCGACGCGCTCGAGCGTCCGTATCACGGGGCCGGTGTCGGCGCCGATCACGACTCGCTGACCACCGCCCAGCTCCCCGAGGCGTTCGAGTCCTGGGCCCGGTTCTGGGCGGAAGTGGGCTCAGACCCCTTCGCCGGCTGAGCGCAGCAGCGGCACGCATTCGTTGCCCCCACCTGACGGCGCGGGTCGGTGCAACACCGCGTTCGTCGGCTCGAGCGTCACTTCGTGGCCGCCCTCGACCGGCGCCACCTTTGTGACCGTCGCGTCGACGATGAGGCTGAAGCCACCACGCGCGGCCGGCGGCCAGAGCAGCGCGACCTGCCGTCGGGCCGCGGCGTTCGCCGCGGTCGTGTTCCCCGCGGGGACGACGACGAGATCGCCGACCCACCGGATGGGGACCGCGACACTGTGCGGCCGGCCGTCGTCGCGGACCGTGAGCAGGTAGGCGTCGGTGCCGAACTCGTCGATCCGCCCCTGCAATTCGTCCAGCGACACTGCGATGCTCACGAGCACCAAACTAGACGCAAGGAACGGAACGGCGGACACCAAGGCACGAAGAACCGGCGGTCCACCCCGCCCACCGTGGGGAGCTCACGCTTTCTCGGGCGTGGGATACGGGCAGTGACGGCACCCCGACCGGCAACACTCGCCGCGGGCGGCCAGCTCCGCCGCGGTGAAGACGAAGAAGCCCGAGACCGGATCGGCGTAACCCGGCTCGCCCGCCGCAACCGCGCGGTCGTGCGCCTCGGTGATGGGATCCGAGGTCGAGCTCACCCCGGACGACGGCCGACGAGTGCGCGGAGCCCAGTCGGGAGGACTTCCTCACCGAACGCGCGGAGGACACGCACTTCGGCTCCTTCGGCCGCGAGCAACGCAGGCACGCGCGTAGTGTCGATCATCACGTTGTCGTGGCGCTCGTCGTCACGACGCCACGAACCGTCGTCATTCCGGAGGAACGTCGTCATGTCCCGCACGAAGCGGTCGGGCGTGGGTACCGCGTACTCGGTGATGATCGCCCAGTCGTCGCCCACGCGGGCGTGCGTCGGCGCGTCGACCCGCGTCGCCGCCCACTCCAGATCGCACAGGTCGATTGCGAAGACGCCGTCTGGCGCGAGCGCGCGAGCGAGCGCCACCAGCGCGTGCTCGATGGCTCCGGCGGTGGGCAGGTAGCTCAGCACGTGCCCGACCGACACCACGGCGTCGACCTGTGGCACCGGATCGTCGGGCAGGGTGAGCCGCTCGATTCCTTCCGCGTCGGGCACGGTCGCCCGCGCCAACTCGAGCATCGCCGGCGATGCGTCGGTCGCGAGCACGCGGTGGCCGTGGTCGAGGAGGTGACGCGTCAGCAACCCACTACCGCACCCGACCTCCAGCACCAGCCCCCCGCGCTCCCGCACCGGCTCGAGGAGTGCGAGGAGCCCGGGCGCGCACATGTCGGCATGGAATCCGAAGCCCCGGTGGTGGACGAGGGCCAGATCGTGCCGGTAGTACGGCTCGGAATCCACCCGGTCAGCGTACGACCCGCTCGGGACGCGCTGCTCGGGACAGCGGGTGAGCACGCGTCGCGGTGTCGCCGTCGCCCCGGCGCGCGTTGTTCGGACCGTCGACCGCGAGCAGGTTCAGCTGGTCGTTGGCGAAGGCCCGCCGTTGCGAAGCCGACCAGCGGCACCGATGCCCGCCACCACCTCCGGTGATGGCCGCGACGCGTCCGGCGAGCAAGGGGTCCAGGGCCGTCGATCACGGCAGCCTCCCAGGGTCAGGGTCGCTCGACGTGGCCCGCTGGACGCGTCGCGGTCGCCGCGACACACTCCCTCCATGAGGAAGCGGACGAACGATGTCGAGATCGAGCGCGACGTCAAGGTGGAGATGCCGGACGGAGTCGCCCTGCTCGCCGACGTCTACCACCCCATCGGCATCGACGATGCGCCGACCCTGCTCGAGCGCACCCCCTACGGGCGGGCGGGCATCAGTTCCGGTGCAGGCCCGGAGTTCGCCGCCCGGGGCTACCGGTACGTGCTGCAAGCGTGTCGGGGCACCGACGGCTCCGGCGGTTCGCACAGCTACTTCGCCGAAGCGCCCGATGGTCGCGCCACGGCCGACTGGATCGCCGAGCAACGGTGGTTCGACGGCAGGCTCGGCAGCTACGGCGCGAGCTACATGGGGTTCACGCAGTGGGCGCTGGCGTCGACCCGGCCGCCGTACCTCCAGGCCATGGCCGTGGCGCTGTCGACCTCGGTGCGCCAGTTCTCCTGGTACCCCGGCGACTCGCTCGCACTCGAGGTGATCATCCCCTGGGATCTCGGCGCGGTGATGTTCAACAAGCCGCAGACCACGGCGATCGTCGACGACGTCACTCCCGAGGCGGTCGAGCGCCGCATGGAGGAGCTCCGGGCCGCTTTCGACCACCTCCCGCTCGGCGACGTGATCCGCCACCTCACCGGCGAGGACCTGCCCCTCTTCCAGGACCAGCTCGCCCACGGCGGTCGCGACGATCCGTTCTGGGCCGCGGTCGACTTCCGGGGCGGTCTCGCCGAGTGGACGGTGCCGACCCTGCTCGTCGACGGTTGGCACGACTATCCACTGCCCGGGGTGCTCGACGACTACGCGATCCTGCGGGATTCCGCCGCGCCCGTGCACCTCCGCATCGGTGCCGGCGGACACCTCGGGGGCGGTGGTGAAGGGGGTATGACCGACGCGCCCCTGGACTGGTTCGACACGTACCTCCGGGACGAGCCCGGGCTGTTGTCCGATCGGCCGGTGTCCGTCCACGTGCAGGGCGACGGCAGTACCTGGCGCGACTTCGCCGACTGGCCGCCGCCGGCGACCCCCACCACCTGGTACCTACACCCCGGCGGTCGCCTCGCGACCGACGCGCCCACCGCAGGTTCCGACCCCGACCGCTATCGCTACGACCCCGCCGACCCCACGCCGTCTCTCGGCGGGATCGGCATGCTGACCGGTGGAGCCGCCGACAACCGACCACTCGAGGCACGCCCTGACGTGCTCGTGTACACGAGCGACGCGCTCCCCGAGCCGCTCGAGCTCATCGGTCCGGTGTCGGCCGAGCTGCACGTGACGTCGAGCCTCGACCACGTCGACTTCTTCGTGCGCGTGTGCGACGTGCACCCGGACGGGACGTCGCGCAACGTGTGCGATGGACTGCAACGGTTCACGCCGGACTCCATCGCGCGCGCGGATGACGGCACGTTCGTCGCCGCCATCGCGGTCTGGCCCATCGGGCACCGGTTCGCGGAGGGTCACCGAGTCCGGGTCCAGGTGTCGAGCGGTTGCCATCCGGTGTACGCGCGGAACCTCGGCACCGGCGAGCCCGCGGCCACCGCGACCGAGACGCGCGTCGCCGACCAGGCCGTCTACCACCAACCCGGTCGGCTCTCGACCATCGTGCTCCCCCACGCAGCTCCTTGACAGCGAGCGGAGCGAGTTCATACCGTCCGTAGCCCCGGCGGCCGCCGGGAGACCGAGGGGGCACCGATGCGAGCAGTACGAGTCGTGCAACACGCCGCGCCGAAGGACGCGCTCGAGCTGCAGGACATCCCCGTTCCCGAGCCCGGTCCCGGCGAGGTGTTGATCGCGGTCGCCGGGGCGTCGCTGAACTTCGGCGACATCGCCCGTTGCCGCGGTACGGTCGCCAGCGTGATGGGCCAGGTCCCCTTCACCATAGGGATGGACGTGTGCGGAGTGGTGGAGGCGGCCGGCGAGGGGGCCGAGGAGTGGATCGGTCGCCGCGTGGTCGCGATGACGAACCAGTCGTTCGGTGGTGTCGCCGACTACGCGCTGGCAACGGTCGGCGCGGTGTTCGACGCACCAGCCGAGCTCGACGATCTCGAGGCCGCCGCGTTCACCCTGCCGTTCCACACCGGGTACCTCGCCATCCAGAAGCGGGCGCGACTCCAGGCGGGCGAGACGCTGCTCGTCGTCGGCGGCGCGAGCGCGGTCGGCACCGCCATGATCCAACTCGGCGTCGCCGCCGGCGCGAAGGTCATCGCCATCGCCGGCGGGCCCGACAAGGGAACGATCTGTCGCGACCTCGGCGCCGAGCCGATCGACCACCTCACCGAAGACGTGTTCGACCGGGTGATGGCCCTCACCGAGGGCCACGGCGCCGACGTCGCGGTCGACATGATCGGCGGCGAGGGCACCGAGACCATCTGGACGTGCATGGCCCGGGAAGGGCGGTACGTGCCGGTCGGGTTCAACGACGACCCGGAGTCCGGGCTCACGGGGCGCCCGCTTCGCAAGGTCTCGATGGGCAACATCACGATCATGGGCGTGATGCTCGGCTACAACGAGATGCCGATCGAGTTCCGGCGCTTCGGTCTCAACACGTTTCCGCGCTCGACGGGAGAGGAAGTGCACGCGGCGCTGTGCGCGCTCGTGAGCGCCGGCGCGATCCGACCGGTGATCGGCCGGGTGATCACGATGGACGAGGTCGCGTCCGCGCTCGACGACCACGAGCAGCGGAAGACGAGTGGCCGCACTGTCGTGAACGTGCAGTCTCAGAGCTAGCGACGATGACCGACCTCCGGCCGGAGTCGCTGATCGCCGACGCCCGCGCCGCGACCGGCCTCGACGACTTCGGCCCGGGCACCTTCCGCGAAGGGCTCGACGTGCTCTGCGATTCGCTGAACCACGAGGCGCAGCTGAGCGAGCTCGGCGACGCCGCGGTCCCGCGGATGCTCGCCGGATCGCTTGCCAACCGGTTGCGGGTGGTCGACTGGATCGCGGGCCACCCGGACGTGGCGGCGGAGCGTATCGACGCCCCCATCGTGGTGATCGGCATGTTCCGTGCCGGGACGACGCTCCTGAGTCGACTGTTCGACCAGGATCCGCGCAACCGCGGCCTGCTCATGTGGGAAGCGGGTGACAGCGTGCCCCCGCCGACACCGGAGAACCACCGGTCGGGGCCCCGGGTCGACGCGGTGCACGCCGCCAACGAGATGCTGATCCAGCTGAACCCGATGGTCGACGTCGTGCACCACGAGCAGGCAGACGAGGCGACCGAGTGCATCACGGTGATGAGTCAGGACTTCAGGAGCCTCACGTACGAAGCGATCACCAACGTGCCTGCCTACAGCCGGTGGTTGCTGGGCACCGACCAGCGCTCTGCATACGAGTACCACCGCAAGGTGCTCCAGGTGCTGCAGAGCGGCGGGGTACGAGGCCGGTGGACGCTCAAGAGCCCGCACCACGCGATCGCGCTCGACCAGCTCACCGCGGTCTATCCGGACGCCCGGCTCGTGCTGCTCCACCGTGACCCGGTGGTGCTCACCGCGTCGGTCTGCAGCCTGATCAACACGCTCTCGTCGACGTTCAGCGACACCGACCACCGCGCCTACATCGGCGAACACTGGCCGGCGATGCTGGAGGAATCGGTGCGGCGCATCGACGCGTTCCGCGACGCGCACCCCGAGCACCCGATCGTCGACGTGCAGTACAAGGACCTCGTGCAGGATCCGGCGGCCGCCGTGGCAGCGATCTACGAGGCGTGCGGTGACACGCTCGACCACGTCGGCGGCGCCGCGATCGCCTCCTACGTCGACGCGCACCCGAAGGGCCAGTTCGGCGCGCACCAGTACGACGTCACCGAGTTCGGCCTCGACGCGAACGAGCTCCGCGAGCGCTTCGCCGGCTACACCGAGCGCTACTGCATCCCGCGCGAGTAGCCCCCGAGCAGCGGAGGCGACGCATCACCGCCCCGACCGCCCCTCACCCCAGGCGTCGATCGGGCTGTGGAGCGACAGCCCCCCGTCGACCTCCAGGACCTGGCCGGTCACCCACGGCAGTGCGTGCAGCGCGAGGATCGCCTCGGCGATGTCATCGGCCGAGCCGAGGCGCCCCAACGAGGTCCGCTCCGCCACGTGTCGGAGCCACCCCTCGTCGACGGGCGCGCCTCCCAGCATGGGTGTGGCCGTCACTCCCGGTGCCACGGCGTTGACCCTGACTGCCGGTGCCCACTCGGCCGCGGCGACCTTCACCACCATGCTCAACGCGGCCTTCGACGCGCAGTAGGCGCCCATGTTCCGGTCCACGATGCGCGCGCTCACACTCGAGGTGGCGACGATCGACGCGCTCAGCTCGTGTTCGGCGTAGCGGCGCGCCCACGCCCGCATCACCAACCAGGGTCCGGTCGTGTTCACCGCGAGCACCCGGTCCCAGTCGGCCCGGTCGAGATCGGCGAGCAGCCCCGAGTGCCCGATGCCCGCGGTGACCGTGATCTCCGTCGGGATCGCGCGACACCGGCCGAGCGTCGCGGTGAGCGCATCGTCGATCTGCGAGGCGTCAGTGACGTCGCACACGATGTCCGCGCTCTCGTGGACGTCCCACGTGACCGTCTCGCGGCCAGAGCGCCGGTAGTGCTCGACCACGGCGGCGCCAATCCCCGAGGCGCCGCCCACGACGACACCCGCTCCCCCCTGAGTCGTCACGGCAACCCCTTCTCGTCAGATCGAGCCACAGACCGGGATCTTGCCAGGGACGTCCAGGTCGGAGCCCATGGTCACGTACACCACGGTGACGTACCCCTGGGGCCCGAAGCCGGCGAGGCGGACCCACTTGGTGGTGGGCCCGGCCGGGCCGGCGACCGACTCACCGTCGATCACGCAGGCGACGAACACCTCGTGGCCGGTCTCGACGGTGCCGACGATCGCGGTAATTCGTCCCCGGCCCCTCCCGAACGTTGAGACCGGTGGTGACCCGGTACGGACCCGACGGCCTCGGCGCGGTCGTCGTGGTGCTGCGCGGCGCCCGGCGGGCGGTGGTGCCTTCCTTCGATCTATCGGACCCCGCGACCGAGAGATAGGCGGCCGCGAACACGCCGACACCCGCGGCGACGAACACCAGCAGCCCGATCCCCCGACGCCATCGCCGGCGCCGTTGCCGGCGCTGCGCTGCGAGCTCGCGGGGGTTCGGCGGAGCCGGAGCCCCCGGTACGCCCTCCTCGGCCCGATCCTCCTCCACCACGATGATCGTACGACGCTCGGGGGGCGGCGCGGGTTGCGCGGCCCTCCGAGCGTGGCCACTCACGCCGGTCGCGGTGGCCAGGCTCGTATACGTTATGCAAATCTCGGGAAGGGAGCGGGTGACAGCCGATGACCGATCGCTACGGACTCACGACCATCGCCACCGAGCTGCAGGACGACGGTGTGCTCGTCGTGACCCTCAACCGGCCCGACAAGGGCAACGCCCTCGACACGGTGATGCATCTCGAGCTCAAGGTGCTCTACGAGAGGATCGTCGCCGACGAGGAGCTGAATGCCATCGTGCTCACGGGCGCCGGGAAGTACTTCTCGGTCGGCGCCGACTTCGGGGTGATGGACGAGAACACCGGATATCCCGACGGACACCCCGGCCTGCTCACCGAGTCGGTCGGCATGGCGCGCAACATCCTCGCGGTACGCCCGCCCATGATCGCCGCCATCAACGGTGACGCCATCGGCATCGGCGCGACCATCGCGCTGTTCTGCGACGTCGTGTACATGGCCGACCATGCACGCATCGGCGACCCGCACGTGCGCGCGGGCATGGTGTGCGGCGACGGAGGTGCGGTGCTGTGGCCGATCCTCATGGGGCCGAACCGGGCCAAGGAATACCTCATGACCGGTGACCTCGTCCCCGCGGCCGAGGCCGACCGGCTCGGGCTCGTGAACCACCTGGTCCCGGCCGAGCAGCTCATGGACCAGGCGATGGCGATGGCGCAGCGCCTCGCGCGCGGGCCTGCGGTCGCCATCCGTTTCAACAAGCGTCTCGTGAACAAGGACCTCGAGACGCGCGTCGCTCAGCTCTATGACCTGTCGGTCGCGTTCGAGGCGATCAGCATCGAGACCCGCGACCACCGGGAGGCGGTGGCGTCATTCCTCGAGAAACGACCCGCCGACTTCCGTTCCGGCAAGGCCGGGGGCACCTGATCCGTCCCGCTAGTGCGGCACCATCCCGCCGTCGGCCAGCACCACCTGGCCGGTCATGAAGCTGCCGGCGTCGGACACGAGGAACATGACCGGACCGATCATCTCGTCGGGATGCGCGGCGCGGTTCATCGGGCTCGCCGCCGCCATGCGGGCCTGCGCCTCCGGTGGGTTGTTGCGCACCATGTCGGTGTCGATCGTTCCGGGCGCGAGTGCGTTGACGCGGATCCCGAGCGGCGCCCACTCCTTGGCCATCGCCCGCGTGAACGCCATCAGCGCGGCTTTGGCGCCGGAGTACATCGACACCTGCGGTGACGCGAGGAACGCGCCGGCCGAGATCACGTTGACCACCGCGGCGTGCTGGCTGGCGACGAGGTGCGGCAACGCGTACTGCACGAGGAACACCGGGCCCCGGAGGTTGACGTCGTAGGACTTGTTCCACCCGTCGACAGTGAACTCGCCGAGTGGGAACGCCAGGCTGGTGGCCGCGTTGTTGATCACGATGTCGAGACACCCGAAGCGGTCGACCGTCGCGTCGACGAGAGCCGAGAGGCCGTCGAGGTCGCCCATGTGCGTGGGAATGCCGAGTGCCTCGCCGCCCATGCCGACGAGGTGCGCCTCGGTCTCGGCGCATGCGTCGGCCTTGCGGCTGGCGACGACCACCTTGGCCCCTGCGCACACCAGCCCTTCGGCAAGGGATCGACCGATCCCGCGCGTGCCGCCGGTGACGATGGCGACGCGGTCGGTGAGGTCGAAGAGCTTCGAATACTGCTCGCGGTTCACAGGGGTCTCCATTCAGGGGTACGTCCCTCACGGAACGCGGCGGCGGCATCGGAGAGCTCACCGGTCTGCGTGCACATGACCTGGGTGCGGTTCTCCATGTCGAGGGCGTGACGGAAGCTCGGCGAGTCGATCGTCTGCCACATGGTCTCCTTTGTCATCCACACCGCGAGCGGCGCGTTCGCGGCGACGAGACGGGCGGTCTCGAGCGCGCGCTCTACGACGTGACCGTCGGGCACGACGTCGAGGACGAGGTCCATCTCGCGGGCCTCGGTGGCGTCGAAGATCCGACCCGTGAGCATGAGCTCGGCCGACCGGGACGCGCCCACCAGGCGCGGGAGCAGGTAGCTCGTGCCCATGTCACACGACGAGACCCCGAGGGTCACGAACACCGAACCGAAGCGGGCCGACTCCGACGCGACACGGACGTCGCACGACAGCGCGAGCGCGAAGCCGCCCCCGACCGCGGCGCCGTTCACCGCCGCGATCACCGGCTGGCGGAGTCGGTGGATCTTCTCGTGGAGCGACGCGAGGTGCTCCTGGGTGAGCAGGATGAGCGGGATCTGGCCCATGCCCTCGGTGCCCGGTGCGCCGTGCTCGCCCTCCACCCCCTTCAGGTCGTCGCCGGAGCAGAAGCCGCGACCGGCACCGGTGAGGATGACGACGCGCACTCCTCGATCGGTGTTGATGCGGTCGAACGTCGCGTGCAAGTCCGCGATGAGTCCCTGGCTCAGCGCGTTCAGACGTTCGGCCCGGTTGAGCGTGACGAGGAGGATTCCCGGCTCGAGCTCCTCGGTGATCACCAGTGACATCAGGTTCCTCCCTCCAGCCCGGCGACCACGAAGTCGACGAGCATCCCTGCCCGGACGCGCAACTCGTCGGGGAGCGTGACGACCCGGGCCCCCGGCGTGGGCGCGGGGGTGCGCAACCCGACGATCACCATCTCGATCGCGAACGCGAACCGCGCTGCGAACACCGCCTCGGGGAGCGCGGGCAACGAGTTCCGCGCGAGTCGTTCCCAGTCACGCTCGTCGTCTGCGAATTTCGCCATGAAGTCGAGGGCCGGCGACCGGGCGAGCCACAACGCATGCATCAGGTCGAGCCAGCGCTGCGCGTCGGGGCCGTCGGCCTCGACGAGCGCGACGTTCGCGAACACCAGCGACTCGACCACGTCGCGCACGCTCGGCGGCGCCGGCGCCGAGCGCAGCGCGTCGAGCGCCTCCTTGCGGCGCCGCGAGAGGTCGGTCCACCGGCGGGCGATCACCTCGCCGATCAGGCCGTCGCGTGAGCCGAAGTAGTAGTGGATCGCGGCGCCGTTCTGCCCGGCGGCATCGGTGATGTCCCGGACCGACACCCCGAGCCCTTCCCGGAGGAACAGGTGCTCGGCCACGTCGAGCAGGCGGGCCTTCGTGCTCGACGTCCTCGTCCCCCCGGCCACGGGTTGCACCCTACCGGCGCTTCGTGCCAGAGTTCAAACACTGTTTGAACTCTGGGGGATGACCGTGGCGGACCTGCGATTCGACGGCAAGGTGGCGATCGTCACCGGGGCTGGACGTGGACTCGGGCGGGCCTACGCCCGGCTCCTCGCGGCGCGGGGATGTCAGGTCGTGGTCAACGATCCCGGCGTCACCACCAACGGGCAGCCACAGAGCGAGGGTGCCGCCGACGAGGTCGTGGCGGAGATCGTGGCCGCGGGGGGCGCAGCCGTCGCCGACCGCAACAGCGTGATCGACGGGGCCGACGCCATCGCCGGCCACGCGTGCGAAGAGTTCGGCCGCATCGACGTCGTCGTCAACAACGCGGGCATCTCCGGCGGCGGCGCGTTCGACGAGATGCCCGTCGCCGATTTCGACCGGCTCGTCGACACGCACTACGGCGGCGCGGTACGGGTGAGCCGGGCCGCGTGGCCCCACCTGAAGGCCGCCGGCGCGGGCCGGATCGTGAACATGTCGTCCGCGTCGGTGTTCGGCACGCCCTTCACGAGCCACTACGTGTCGAGCAAGGCCGGGATCTTCGGGCTCACCCGGGCCCTCGCCGCCGAGGGCGCCTTCTCCGGGATCGGCGTCAACGCGGTGATGCCCGCCGCCTTCACCCGCATGACCGCGCAACTGCCCGACGAGGACGGGTTCCGCACGTTCCTCGAGACGTACTTCCCCCCCGAGAAGGTGGCCCCGTTCGTCGTGTTCCTCGCCCACGAGAGCAACATCATCACCGGCGAGACCTTCTCGGTGGGCGCCGACCGCGCCGCGCGCGTCTTCCTCGCCGAGTGCCCGGGGGTCCTGGGCGACGGCACCCCGGAGGGATTCGCCGACCGGGTCGACGAGCTGCTCAGCGTCGAAGGTTGGGAGATCCCGTCGGACATGATGGACGAGGTGCGTTACTCCTCCGACCACCTCGGTCCCGATGTCGCCGCGGCCTATGCACGCGTGGCGGGCCGCTCCACGTCGTGAGCGCGTTCGAAGCGGTCCTGTGGGACTACGGCGGCGTGTTCACACCATCGCCCTTCGGCGCTGCGCACGCGTACGCGCGCGCGCAGGGCGTCGACCCCGACGTGATGGTGCGGATCGTGTTCGGCGCCTACGACGCCGACACCGACCATGCATGGCACCAGCTCGAACGCGGTGAGCTCACCTTCGTCGACGCGCTGCACGCGCATCTCGGCCGACGCCGATGCCGCCGGCTTCCGCTTCGACACCGGCGAGATGTTCAGCGGCATGGTGGCCGACGACGTCGACCGCGAGGTGGTGATCGACGCAGTGCGTCTCGTCCGCGGTCGCGGGTTGCGGACCGCCATCGTGACCAACAACATCCGCGAGTACGGCGACGCCTGGCGCGCCCGGCTGAACATCGACGAGCTGTTCGATCTCGTCGTCGACTCGTGCGAAGAGGGCGTGCGCAAGCCCGACCCCGTGATCTTCCACACCGCGCTCGAACGCCTCGCGGTCTCCGATCCCGGACGGGCGGTGTTCCTCGACGACTTCGGCGGCAACATCGCCGCGGCGCGGGCGCTCGGCATGCACGGCATCCTCGTCGGACCTGACCCGCGGCCCGCGGTCGAGGAGCTGCTCGCGCTGCTCGAGTGACCCGCACTTCCGCGGGCGCGCCTGCACGCCGGCCCGTCCCGCCACGAGGTAGACATGGCTCGAGAAGCGTCACGAACCTTCGGAGGTTCTCCTGCTCGTCACGTTCGTGCTGCTCGTGCCGGCCCTGCTGCTCGGCGCGTGGCTCGGGGTGCTGGTCCGCCGGCACCCCGGCATCGACCGGGCGTCCGCACGGCACGCCCGCGGCGAGAAGCACTCGGCCGAGGCGACGCGAGGTGCGCGCTTCCTGGCGAAGTTCGGTCCCGCGACCGACACCGGCCTCCTCCTCACGCTCGCGCTGAGCGTGGTGGTGGTCGGCGGCGCGGTGCTCGGCACCCTCGGGCTGCTGGTGCGGTCGAACTCGAGCTTGCTCCGCGTCGACCGGTCGATCGCGCCATGGGGCGAGCAGCACATGACGAACTTCTCCCGATGGGCGGTCGACCTCGTCACCTCGCTCGGTGGAACGATGATCATCTTCGGTACGACGCTGGGCGTGTTGGTGTTCGAGATGCTCCGACGACCGAGCCGCTGGCTCCCGGTGTTCCTCGCCACGGTCGCGATCGGTCAGACCCTGTTGAGCGGCGAGATCAAGTCGCTGGTCGACCGCGTCCGGCCCACCATCAATCCGCTCGCGCACACCCTCGGGCCCGCGTTCCCCAGTGGTCACACCACGGGCGCGGCGGCGTGCTACGCCGCGTTCGCGCTGGTGCTCGGACGCGGCCGGTTGCGCGACACGCAGGCGGCGCTCGCCGGCGCCGCGGTCTTCCTGGCCGGTGCGGTCGCCGCGTCACGCGTGCTGCTCGGCGTCCACTGGCTCACCGACGTGCTCGGCGGACTGGCGCTGGGCTGGGCGTGGTTCGCGCTCTGCTCGATCGCGTTCGGTGGTCGTCTGCTGGGGGCCCCTCGACCTGGCCTCTCGAAAGGCCGGTTCTCCCCACGTTCGCCACCCCGAAACGAACCGGAAACGGCCGTCGGTCAAGGTTCGAGCATGAACGGAACCCGGCCCGCGAGTGGGGAGCAGGCATGAGCAGGTACCGGTTGCGGGTGGAGCTCCCGGATCTGCCCGGCGCGCTGGCCAAGGTCGCCACCGTGATCTCCGAGCTCGACGGCGACCTGGTGTCGGTCGACATCCACGAGCTCGACGGCCATCGGGCCGTCGACGAGCTGGTCGTGGAGGTCCTGACAGAGCTCGACGGCCGCGTGCTCGCGGCTGCGCTGCTGGAGGCCGGCGCCGGCGCGTTGCTCTCCTGCGCACCCGCCGCGGCGAGACGCGAGCCCGTGCTCGACGCCCTCGGATGGGCCCGGGAGATCGCCGAGACCCCCGACGGCGGAACCCTCGGGCGGGTCCTGGCGTCGGCGTGTCACTCGTCCAAGGTGTGGGTCGCCCCCATCGACGACGCACGCGAGGTGCCGGTCGGTCGTCTCGCGCTGGCCCGCGGCGCGCCGTTGGTCCAACGCTCCCACGATCTCCCCGCACCGCTCGGCGGAAGACCGGCGTCGCCCATGTGGTTGCTGGCGGTCCCCGACGGGCAGCCGCACACTCGCAGCATCGCGTTCCTGGCGCGGCCGGGATCCCTCCGGTTCACCGCGTCGGAAGTGGCCCGGATCGACGCCCTGATGGGCCTCTCCCGCACGCTGGCGGACGGGATCGCGCGACGCGAGCATCCGGCCACCCGTCAGTAGCCCGCGTCCCGGATCACTCGTCACCCGACATCGCGCGGTCGATCTCGTCCCACCGCGCCGTCTCGCCCTCGCGGGTCTGACCTCCCGCGTCGAGGAATCGCCGCATCCGGTCGGTGTGGTGTCCGCCCGCGGTGAGCGCGCCGAACGCGTTGGTCTCCTCGACCAGGGCGGTCGTGCACGATCCCAGCGAGGCGTCGACCACCCGCTTGACCGCGGCAACCGAGGCGGGGGGCATCGAAGCGATGCGCCGGGCGACCCGGCGCCCGGTCTCGTGGAGTTCGGCGTGGGGCACGACCGCATCGAGCCAGCCGATCCGCAGCGCCTCATCGGCACCGACGTCGCGGCCGGTGAGGATCACGTCGAGGGCCCGGCTTCGCCCGAGCAGATGGGGCAGGCGCGCGGTCCCACCCGCGCCCGGCAGGATGCCCATCCCCACCTCCGGTTGGCCCAGGACCACCCGCTCGCTGCCGTACCGCAGATCGAGCGCTGCGAGGAACTCGGCGCCGCCGCCGCGCGCCGCGCCGTCGACCAGTCCGATGGTGACGAGGGCGCTGCGCTGCATGCGCTCGAACAGCGCGGCCGCGACATTCGGGGTGTCGACCGGCGTGTACGGACCCGCCGAGATGGCGAGGATGCCCTGCACGTCGCCGTGCATCAGGAAGAAGTCGGGATCGGCGCTCGAGAACAGGACGACGCGCGCAGCGTCGTCGTGTTCCAGGGCGTCGAGGAGCGCGGCGAGCCCCGCGATGAACGCGCCGTCGACGAGGTTGGTGGGCGGGTGGTCGATGACCACTTCCGCGATCCCTGCGGACCGCTCGGCGCGGAGCGGGCCGAAGTCCATGACTCGGGATGTCTAGCAGGCTCGTCATCCCCCGCCCACCGCTCGACGGGAACTGCCCGGAGCGGCTTCGTCCGGCACCGCGCCCGGGCGACGTTCGACACTCCGGGCTCCGCGCGGCGAGGATGAGGCCGGCACGTGATCGAACCGGAGGAATCGTGGCCTACGGAGACCGAACCAAGCCGAGCAGCGTCGAGTCGTGGCTCGAGCAGCGTTTCCCCGGGTACCGCTACGGCTCGGTGTTGGTGCTGCTGGCCGCGACGTTCGTGGTGATGGCGGCGGGACCGCCGGACGCTTGGACCCGGGTCCTCACCGTGTTCCTCCAGGGACTCACCCTCCTCGCCGCCCTGCTGGCGTCACGGGTCAGCCGCCGGCTCTTCCGGATCGCGGCGATCGTGGCGCTGCTCTCGCTGTTGACGTCCGTGACGTCGGTGATCGTGAGCTCTTCGCCCGACCCGTCGAGCGTCTTCTTCCTCCTCAATCTCCTGCTCGTCGCGACCGTCCCCGTCGTGATCGCCCGAGCGCTGTGGCAGCGCGCGATCGTCGACGTCCAGACCGTGCTCGGTGCGGTGTGCATCTACGTCCTGCTCGGCATGATGTACGCGTTCGTGTACGCGGCGATGAACGGCCTGAGCAGCGGCGACTTCTTCGTGCAGACGAGCCATGCCACCACGCCCGACTTCCTCTACTTCAGCTTCATCACCCAGACGACGGTCGGCTACGGCGACTTCACCGCGAGGGGCGATCTCGGTCGCGCCCTCTCGGTGCTCGAGGCGCTGACCGGGCAGCTCTACCTCGTGACCATCATTGCCGTGCTGGTGAGCCGGTTGGGCGAACGTTCCCACACCCCGGCGGAGGCCTCCGAGAGCCCCGTCGAGGCGACGGACGCAACTCCGTAGGCCTCACGCCTCCTGCGAGAACAGCCCGGCCTGCTCGTCCTCGGAGTCGGACGTCCCTTCCAGCAGATCCTTCTGGTCGAGGTAGTAGAGCAGTCCGAGCGACGGCAGGATGATCACCGCCGCGGCCAGGAACACGATCACGACCGACCACAGCGTCGGGTCGGGCGCGGCCGCGGCCGACACCTTGAGGCTGGTGGGGAGGAGGTACGGCCACTGGGCCACGCCCCAACCGAACACCACGGTCGCCACCGCACCCATCGCCAACGCGCGCGCTCCGTTGTGGTTGTCACGGACCAGCAGGACCAGCGATCCGATCCCGCAGATGGCGGAGAGGATCACCAGCGCGAGCGCGCGCGACGTCAGGCCGTCGAAGACGTACCGGGCGTAGTCGTGGAGGACGAAGAATCCGACGAAGAGCACGAAGCCGGCGACGATCGCGGAGCCCACCGCGCGCCGCCGGAAGTACTCGACCATGTCGTCGCGTCCGAGGCGGCGCGCGTCCCACACCATGTAGACGGCGGCGAGATACGCACAGGCGATCACCGCGAGCACCCCGCCGAGGACCGATGTCGGGTTGATCCAGCTCGACCACGGATCGCCCGCCTTCCCGCCCGCGGGAACGTGCCCAGACGCGATGGCACCGGCGACTGCCCCCATGCAGAACGGCACCAGGACCGACGACGCGGCGAAGGCCGCACCGAAGTTGCGCTGGCTCGAGGTACGGGTCACCTCCTTGCGGAAGGCGAAGCTCGAACCCCGGAGGACGATGCCGAGCGCGGCGAGCGACAAGGGAACGAAGAGCGTGAGGGTGATCGACGCGAAGGCCTCGGGGAATGCAGTCCACAGGACGACGAGGCAGAAGATCAACCACACGTGGTTTGCCTCCCACACCGGACCGATAGAATGGCTGATCACGGTCCGCGGCTCGGCTCCCCGCCGCGCCCTACCGGCCACGAGATCCCAGAACCCGGCGCCGAAGTCCGCGCCGCCGAAGAGCGCGTACGCCGCGATGCCGATCATGAGGATGACCGCGACCACGTCGCTCACGGGACCGCCACCTCTTCGCGTTCGTCGTGACCGATCGCGTCCGCGCCTCGCCGCGGCTCGTACGGGCCGCCACCCTCGATCTCTTCTCCACCCTCCCGCCAACGGCGGCTCATCGTGCGCAGGATCAGCACGAGGGTCACCCCAACACCGGCGTAGATGCCGAGCACCACGAGGAAGGTGATCCAAACGCCCGTGTTGCCGGTGGCGGCCTGCTCCACCTTCATGTAGTTGCGCACGATCCACGGTTGGCGCCCGACCTCGGTGACCACCCACCCGGCTTCGAGCGTCACCACCGAGAGGGCACCGGCCGCCGCCGCGATCCAGAGGAAGAGCTTGCTCCGCGGCATCCGGCGCTTGAACAGCCACGTTGCGCCGTACCATCCGGCCAACAGGAACAGCAGCGTGGCCAGACCCACCATCACGTCCCACGCGAGATGCACCACGTTGACCTCGCCGTTGGTGGGTCGCTGGCTCGCGGGCACGGTGTCGAGACCCTGCACGACGGTGCTGGTGCCGGTGGTCGGGTCGGAGAGCCACGACGCGAGCCCGGGAATCGGGATCCCACCGACGACCTCGCCGTTCGAGTCGAGGTGTCCGAGGATGGTCTCCGGCACGTCGCTCGACGTCTGGGGCACCATCTCGATGGCCGCGAACTTCACCGGCTCGTTGTTGTAGACCCACCGCGCGATCTCGTCGCCCACGAGCATCTGGAAGGGCATGGCGATCGCCGCCACCGTGAACGGGATGACGAGGCCGAGGCGGTGGTAGCGATCCCGGCGTCCGCGCAACATGCCCACCGCGTACACCGACGCCACCAGGAAGCCGCCGACGAGATACGCGGCGATGAGCATGTGCAGCGCCTGGAGCGGCATCGCCTTGTTGAAGATCACCCCCCACGGGTCGACGTCGACGATCTTGCCCGCCGAGTTCAAGGTGAAACCGGCAGGCTCGTTCATCCACACGTTCGCGGCGACCACCGAGACGGTGCCGCCGATCCCCGCGACGACCACCGGGACCCCGGTCCAGAAGTGCGGCCAGGGCTTGAGCCGCTTCCAGCCGTAGATGTAGATCGCGATGAAGATGGCCTCGAGGAAGAAGAAGAGCCCTTCGACCGCGAACGGGATGCCGAAGGCGTCGCCGAAGCGACCCATGAACCGCGGCCAGAGGAGCCCGAACTCGAACGTGAGCACCGTGCCGGTGACCGCGCCCACCGCGAACGTGACCGCCATGTACTTCGACCACCGCTGGGCCAGAGCCAGCGCATCGGCGTCGTCGTGCTTGATCGCCCGGTAGTTCGCGATCAGGGTGATCGCGCCCCAAGCGACCCCCAGCGGCACGAGGACGATGTGGAAGGCGAGCGTGAACGCCATCTGCGAGCGCGCCCACGGAACCGGGTTCACTGCCAGCAGCGTCGTGAGCGCGTGCACGGGACCGGTGCCCTCCTACTCGTCGTCGCCGTCGAGTCTTCCCGTCTCTTCGTACCGGCGCCGTTGCTTCTGCGCGCCGAAGTAGGCGACGACGCAGAGGATCGCTACGAAGAAGAAGATGCCGATGCCGATGTACACGAAGGTCCTCCCGGGGCCGCGCGATCCGTCCGGTTCAGCGCCGGAATTCGGTCACGCCGTCAGCTTCGCGCACTCGGCTCGGGCTCGCGTGCCTGGAGGGCCCAAGCGACGTGCCGGTAGTCGAGATCGTTCTGGTCCGCGTAGGCGCGGCTGAACTCGGCGATCGCACGATCGAACGCGTCGCCCGCACCCAGGTACGAGGCGATGGCAATCCGGTCGCCCGACCGGGCGTGGCCCCGCGCCAACGTCCAGCCGCACATCTCCGCATAGATCCCCAGGATCGCGGGTGACATCGCCTCGATGTCGGCGGAGAGCTTCCAGTCCCACAGCTGGCGGACGTAGAAGTCACGTTCGACGTCGTCGACGCCCTTCGTGCGGATCCACCCGAGCAGGATGTCGCTCGACGCCTGCAGGAGCCGCTGGCCCTCGACGACGCGTTGACCGTGGTTGGCGAAGCCGCTGCGGCCCGCGTGGGCTTCGAGCACCGAAGCCTCCGCCTCCTTGATCTGCAGGAAGAGTGGATCGGCGTCGTCGCGCCCGAGGAACAGCGCGATCCAGCACCGGGTCCCGACGCTCCCCACCCCGACCACCTTCCTGGCGAAGTCCACCAGCCGGTAACTCTCGAGGAGGCGCCGACGGTCGGGCTGCAGGGTGCGGCGGTAGACGCGGAACCGGTCCTCCAACCACGCTCGCAACTCCCGGGCGTCGTCGTCGGACATGAGGTCGATGATCGGGACCACGACGGGCGGGTCCGCCTTGATCCGGTACTCACCGTCGACGAGCTCCGTGAGCTTGTTGAAGGCCTTCATGTTGTCTTTCGACTGCGCCTTCGCCACGTTGCGGTCGAAGCGCTTGACGTCGGCCGGGCTCGCGCCCGCTCGGAATCGCTCCACGAAGCCGGCGACGTCGAGGCGGGCGTACCACACGTCGAGGTTGGTGGCGGCCGCGAACGACGCCATCGCCTCACGGTAGGCACACGCCGCGCGTCGGACGACGCCGCGGGTCTCCTTCCCCGTGAACTCGCTCGCAGCGCGCCGCGATCTCGAAGCTCGCGCCCAGACGCTTGACGTCCCACTCGAATGGGCCCGGGTGGCTCTCGTCGAAGTCGTTGATGTCGAACACCAGGGCGCGTTCGGGTGAGGCGAAGCCACCGAAGTTGGACAGGTGGGCGTCGCCGCAGGCCTGGACCCGCAGGCCCGTGTCGGGAGTTGCGCCGAGATCGGCGGCCATGACGACCGCCGCGCCGCGGTAGAAGGTGAACGGCGACACCAGCATCCGCTCGTGACGCAACGGCACGAGGTCTGGGACCCTGGTCGTCTCCTGCTTCAGCAGCAGGTCGGCAGGATCCGGTCGGTTCGGAGCCGGTTCCCACCCGGTGTGCGCCGAACGGGGCACCGCCGTGCGCGCCGCGCGACCGATCGCCGCCCGCTGGGCGGGGTCGAGGTGGACGACCGGCGTGGTCGAGCCGGACGTGGCTTCAGGTGCGGACACGGGCATCGGACCTCGGATCGGGACACGGATTCGCGGGCGACCCACCGTAGCGAGTGGGTGGAGTGGAACACGGGCGCTCGCGTACGGGTATCGTTCCGCCCCGTGGCGGAGGCGGCGAGGGACCCCAGGGGCGAGCCCGACAGCGCACCGGATCGAGCACCGCTCGTCCTGATCGCGCTCATCCTCGTGGCGGCGGTGGCGAACCTGAACCTGGCGGTCGCCAACGTCGCGCTTCCCGACATCGGGAAGGCGTTCGACTCGTCGCAGACGACGCTCGACATGGTCGCGGTCGCCTACTCACTCGGGCTGGCGGCATCGGTGCTCTACCTGGGCGCGCTCGGCGATCGCCACGGCCGCAAGATGATGCTGATCCTCGGCACCGGGCTGTCGATCCCCGCGTGCATGCTCGCCGCCTGGGCCCCGACCGACGGGATCCTGGTCGTCGCCCGGTTGATCGGCGGGCTCTCGGCCGGCATGGCCTACCCGACCACGCTCGCGCTCATCACCGCGTTGTGGTCGGGCCAGCCACGGACGCGCTCCATCGCCCTGTGGTCCGCGCTCGGAGGGGCGATCTCGGCACTCGGCCCCCTCACCGCCGGGTGGCTGCTCGGCCATTTCTGGTGGGGTTCGGTCTTCCTCGTGACGCTCCCACTCGCCGCGGTCGCGCTGTTCATGGCCCTGCGGTTCGTCCCCGGCCACGTGAACGAGGCGACGGACCCGGTCGACAACCTGGGCGGCATCCTGTCGGTCGTGATGGTCGCCGGACTGGTGCTGGCCATCAACTTCGCCCCGGTCCCCGACAAGGGCACGCTGGCGCTCGGTCTCGGGGCGATCGCGGTCGCCGCCCTGATCGCCTTCGGCTTGCGCGAACGGTCGGCGCGGTTCCCGCTCTACGACCTCGCCGTCGCGCGCCGGCGGATCTTCTGGGTCGCCGCGGCCGCGGGCATCATCGTGTTCGGTTCCCTGATGGGCGCGATGTTCGTCGGCCAGCAATTCCTGCAGAACGTGCTCGGCTACTCACCGCTCGAGGCGGGCGCGTCGATCCTGCCCGCGGTCCTGCTCATGGTGGTGGCCGCGCCCCGCTCCGCGAAGCTCATCGAGACCCACGGTTCCCGCGTCACCCTCCTCGCCGGGTATTTCTTCTGCCTCCTCGGCTTCCTCACCATGCTGATCCTCTGGACGGACCACAGCCCCTACTGGCAGGTCGGGCTCGCCTACGCGTTGGTGGGCCTCGGAGTCGGCCTGGCCGGCACTCCCGCCTCCCACTCGCTCACCGGGTCCGTCCCGGTCCGACGGGCGGGCATGGCGTCGGCCACCGCCGATCTCCAGCGTGACCTCGGCGGAGCGATCATGCAGTCGATCCTCGGGGCGCTGCTCGCCGCGGGCTACGCGACCGCGTTCTCCAAGCAGATCGCCGCGTCACCGAACGCGAGCAACGTGAGCACCAGCGTCGAGGCGCAGCTCACGAAGTCGTTCTCCAGCGCGGCCAACACCGCCTCCCAGTACCCGCAGTACGCCAAGCAGATCACCGACGCGGCGAAGACCTCGTTCGTCGACGGGGCGAACTGGGCCTATGCCGCGGGCATCATCGCCATCCTCCTGGGCGCCGCCCTGGTGTTCTTCCTGTTCCCGTCGCACGACGGCGAGCTGGAGCTCCTCGACGAGTACCACGCCGAAGACACCGCGATCGCCCCATCCGGGTGATCTCGCACGAGCGCGTATTCAGTTAGGGTTCCGCCGTGGTGGGGTGGATTCGCGACACGAACGAGCGGGCCGAGCGACGCCCGACCGACATCGGATTGCTCGTGTTCGCGGCCGTCGCAACGCTCCTGGCCGGGATGTGGGCCCAGACCCGCTCCACCGTCGACGCGAACCTGTTCCACACCTTCAACGACCTGTCCGACAACCTCGTCGGGCTGGCCAAGTCGGTGTACACGCTGGGTTCGATCTGGGCGGTGCTCGCGGTCACGGTCGTGTTGCTCCTCCTACGCCAGACCCGCACCGCGTGGCACGGCGTGCTCGGGGGCGCGGGGGCGTGGGCCATCGCGCTGCTGCTCAACGAGATCCTGGGGACCCACTCGACGAGCGGCCTCGGTGTTCACGTGCGGATCGGCGACGGCCCGAGCTTCCCGGTCGCGAACGTCGCCGCCGTCACCGGGCTCGCGTTCGCGCTGGCCCCGTACCTGGTACGGCCTCTGCGGCGCGTCTTCGCGCTCGTCATCCTGCTCGTGTCGGTGGCGGCCATGTATCTCGGGGCCGGCTTCCCCGCCGACGTGCTCGGTGGCCTCGTGCTGGGATTCGCGGTGGCCGCGCTCGTGCGCGTGGTATTCGGCTCGCCGGGCGGGCGGCCGTCGATCGCGGAGGTGACGGCGGCACTCACCGACATGGGCTACGAGGTCACCCGGATCGATGACGCCGTCGAGCAGGTGCCACGAGCATCGGTGATGGACGTCGTGTTCTCCACCGGCGAGCACGTGCGCGTCGACGCGTTCGGACGGGACCAGCGCGACACGCGGGTGGCGGCGAAGGCGTGGCACTCGTTGATGTACCACGATCCCGGGCTGCCCGTGTTCGGGAGCCGGATCCAGCAGGTCGAGCACATCGCGTACACGCTCATGCTCGCCGAGCGCGGCGCGGTCGACGCCGCACGGCTGGTGCGGACCGGGGTCGGCGGAGCGGACGCCGCGGTGCTCGTCACCACCCCGCCACCGGGCACGCCGATCGGCACGCTGGCGGTGGAACAGATCACCGCGACCGTGCTTGCCGACGCGTGGGCGCAGATCGATCGGCTGCACACGACCGGGATCGCGCACGGCAACCTCGACCGGACCCGCGTGCTCGTCGGCGACGACGGTCGCGTCGCGTTCGACGACTTCACCAGCGCGGACGCGACCGGCGACCAATACCGGTACGACCGCGACGACGCCGCGCTCCTCGTGTTGACCGCGCAGCTCGTGGGCGACGAACACGCCGTCGCGGAGGCGGTCGACGCGCTCGGCACCGAACGCATCGCCGAGGTGATCCCGGTGGTGCAGCCGGCCGCGCTCCCCGCCGGCCTGACCAAGGGAGTGAAGCACCAGGGCAAGGCGCTCAAGGAGTTGCGCGCCACCCTGGCCACCGCATGCGGCGTCGACGACGTCCCACCGCTGAAGATCAAGCGCCTGACCCTGGTCAACATCGGGATGCTCGCCGGCATCCTGTTCGCCCTCGCCATCGCGATTCCCAGCCTGGAGGGAGTCAACTGGGCATCGGTCCAGAGCGAGTTCGAGAATGCGGTCTGGGGTTGGGCCGTGCTGGCCCTGGTGCTCTACCCGTTGGTGCCGACCGCCTGGGCCACCGCGTTGCTCGGCTGTGTCAACCAGGACCTGCCGTTCGTGCCCACGGTGTTGACGCAGCTCGCCTGCACGTTCCTCAACCTGATCACGCCGAACGGCATCGGTGGTACCGCCCTGCAGCTCGACTACCTGCACAAGCAGGGTGTCCCGGTGGCTTCGGGCGGGAGCGCCATGGTGCTGAGCACCGGCGTGGGCGGCGCGATCCAGATGGCACTCTTCCTGATCGCGGCCGCAATCACCGCGACCGCGGTCGACACCGGCAGCAGCTCGTCGTCGGGTTCAGGCACCACCACGCTGTGGGTGATCGTGATCGTCGCGGTGGTCGTCGGCATCGTCCTCGCGGTACCGAAGATCCGCGGGAAGGTCGTGCCCGCGGTGAAGCGCGCCGCTTCCGACATCTGGGCGGTGCTCCGCAACCCGCGCAAGGCGATGCAGCTCTTCGGCGGCGACCTCGCCGGCAACCTCATCTACCCCGCGCTGCTGGGGCTCTGCCTGCTGGCGTTCCACCAACATCTCGACTTCGCACAGCTCGTGGTCGTGCAGGTCGGTGCGGGCATGGTGGGCAACGTGGCACCGGTCCCCGGCGGGATCGGCGTCCAGGAGGCGGCACTGACCGCCGGTCTCACCGCGTTCGGCATCCCCGCCACCCCCGCGCTGGCGACCGTGCTCGTGTTCCGCGCCATCACCTTCGTGATCCCGCCGTTCTTCGGGTTCTTCACCCTGCGCTGGCTGCGGGCCAAGGGCTACGCGTAGGCGCGGTCCCGGATCCGAGGGTCGCGAGCCGCACCGGCAACCAGGCGAAGCGCCGCGAGACAGGCAGTATGAGCCCACGCTCGCTCGGTAACCTCACGAAGATGCCCGAAGCGTGCTGCGGCCCGGGCCGCGACGACGACGAACATCCGGTCGCCCACCTGACGACCATCGTGGCGGGCGAAGGTCCGATGCCGTCTTCACTCGTCGACATCCCCGCCTCGACGTTCCGGATGGGCGACGACTCCGTGTGGGCCTACCCGGGCGACGGCGAGGGCCCGGTGCACGAGGTCGAGCTGGACGCCTTCCGCATCGATCGGTTCGCGCTCACCAACGACGCGTTCGCGGCGTTCGTCGACGCGACCGGGTGGCGAACAGACGCCGAGAGCTTCGGATGGTCGTTCGTGTTCGGCGGCCTGCTTCCCGCGGACTTCCCCGATACGCGCGCGGTCGTGGGTGCCGAATGGTGGCGACAGGTCTACGACGCCGACTGGCGCCGACCCGAAGGACCACACTCCGACCTCGACGGACGCGGCGACCACCCGGTGGTGCACGTGTCGTGGAACGACGCCCAGGCATACTGCCGCTGGACCGGCACCCGCCTCCCGACCGAGGCCGAATGGGAACGAGCCGCCCGGGGTGGGCGGGCAGGCGCGGCGTTCCCCTGGGGCGACGATCTCGAGCCCGGCGGCGAACACCGCATGAACGTGTTCCAGGGGCAGTTCCCCGGAACCAACACCGGGGCCGACGGCTATCTCGCCACTGCTCCGGCCGACGCGTTCCCGCCGAACGGGTTCGGCCTCCACAACGTCACCGGCAACGTGTGGGAGTGGTGCCAGGATTGGCTCGACCTCGCGTACTACGCGTCGAGCCCCCCACGGAACCCCGGGGGGCCCATGGCCGGTACGTTGCGGGTCCAACGGGGCGGCTCGTACCTGTGCCACCTCTCGTACTGCCGTCGCTACCGGGTGTCGGCCCGATTCGGGAGCGAGCCGGCGAGCTCCACGGGGCACGCGGGGTTTCGCGTGGCGGCCGACCCCTAGAGTCGAGCACCGGTGCGCCGCGG
This sequence comes from uncultured Actinomycetes bacterium, assembly GCA_963750045.1. Taxonomy (GTDB): domain Bacteria; phylum Actinomycetota; class Acidimicrobiia; order IMCC26256; family DASPTH01; genus DASUAS01. Next base: position 485,677 of record CAVVPD010000002.1, read on the forward strand.
GGATCCCCGAACTCCGAGCACAGGACCCCCGTCGTGACTGAACGTTCAGTTCATTCCTCGACGTCCACACACTCGAGCCGCAGCTCGCACTCGACCACGAGCCGGAACCGCCCGCGTCTGACCGTTCCCCTCGGCCTCAGCTCGAGGGGTCGATCACGAGCTCGGCGAGCATCTCCATCGACCGCAACCAGCTGTCGATGTCGTTGCGCCACGGCGCGCTCACGATGTGCTGGATCCCGGCGACCTCGAAACCGTCGCGCTCGCGGCGGATCAGGTCGGCGTCCATCCCTTGCGGATCCCAGCCCGTCCGCAGCGAGATCGTGAACGACGGGTCGGGATGGTCGCGGCGGAGTCGCTCGACGACGGTGGTCGCGCTCGCGGGATCGAGCCCGATCGCGTGGAAGCCGTCGCCGCGCGACGCGGCACGCAGGTACGAGACCTCACTGCTCCCACCGATCCAGATCGGGATGTGGTGAGCGGGCTTCGGCAGCACCTTCATCTCGTCGAGGTGGACGTGGTCGCCGTCGAAGGTCACGGGGTCGGGGCCCCAGCACGCGCGCAAGGCGTCGATCATCTCGTCGGTGCGCCGGCCGCGGTCGTGGAACGACTGCCCGAGGGCGACGAACTCCGCTTCCGACCATCCCACCCCCACGCCCACGGTGAGGCGACCGTCCGAGAGCGCGTCGAGGCTCGCCAGCGAGTTGGCCATCGCGAGCGCGTTGTGCTGCGGGAGGACGAGCACGCTGGTGCCCAGCCCGACCCGTTCGGTGGCCGCCGCCGCCCAGGCGAGCGACAGCAACGGGTCGTACAGATACGGCGACGGGTAGTCCTGCGCTGCGGGGACGGCGACGTGGTCGCTCACCCAGACGTCCGCGAAGCCGAGATCCTCGGCCGCACGCGCGGCGCGGCGGATGGAGCCTGCGCCGGCGGCGCGCCCGAATTGCGGGAGGTGGATGCCGACCTGCATGGACGGGACACTACGAGACGGAGCGGCGCCGTGCCCGAGGGCCGCACGGGTGCGGCGGGATCGCGCGAGGGAGCCGCGGCACCGTAGGCTGCCCGCCCGTGGGCGACCTCCAGGTGGATCTCGGATCGCGGCACGGACCCTTCGTCGGGACCCTCGATCCCGCGACGATCGCCGAGTACGCCGCCGCCATCGGCGAGGCCGACCCGACGCTCCTCGCGGGAGCAGCAGTGCCACCCACCTACCCGGTGATCCTCGTCTTCGAGGCGCAGAACCGGGCCAACCGCGCGGTCCCGCGCGCCGTGTACGAGTCGGGCCGCAGCGGTGTGCACGGTGAGCACGACATCATGCTGCACCGCCCGTTGGTGCCCGGTGAGTCGCTCGAGACCTGGTCGGAGCCATGGGCGGTGCGCAACACGCGGGCCGGTACCCGGGTCGTGCTCCACATGGAGCAGTTCGACGGCGGGGGTGCGCTGGTCGTGGAACAGTGGTGGACGATCTTCTTCGCCGGGAGCGACGTGCTCGCCGACGCGGGGCCCGAACCGCCCGACCACACCTTTCCCGAGGTGGCGCGGGCGCGCCCGGTCTCCTCGGTCAGGCGGCACGTGGATGCCGACCAGCCAACCCGCTACGCCAAGGTCTCCGACGATTGGTCACCTCACCACTTCGAGCTCGAAGCCGCGCGCGCGTCGGGGTTCGACTACCTGTTCGCGCACGGCCTCTGCACGATGGCGATGTGCACGCAGGCCGTGATCGCCGAGGTCGCCGGCGGCGACCCGGCACGCGTCCGGCGGATCGCGGTGCGCTTCGCGTCACCCACGCGACTCGACGAGGATCTCACTGTCGACGTGTTCGAAGTCGATCCGCTGACGTTCGCGTTCGAGGCGACGTGCGCGGGCGCGACGGTGATCAAGCACGGTCGCCTCGAGCTGTTTCCCTGAACGAGCCGGTCACCCGGTGAACTTGGGTTGCAGCACGACCGTCGGAGCGGTGCGCGAACAGGCGCCGATGACGGTCGTGCGGTAGCTGATCACCACACGACCATCGCCGGCGTGGGTGCCGGCCTCGGCGACGACACCGGCCGCTGACGCGGTCACGAAATTGTTGCCGCCTCCGCCCGCGCCGCCCGTTCCGTCCTCGGAACCGGCGACCGCGCCCCCACCTCCGGCGCCGACGTAGCCACCTCCACCGCCACCACCCCCACCGTCGTCGACGAAGGCGTCGGGGTTCTGGTTGGTGCCGCCGGCACCTCCCTGGATCCCGGGCGGCCCGGACGCGCCGTTCCCCCCGACGGTGTTCACCGAACCCGCACCGCCCGTCCCGCCGGCACTCGCGGCCTGCCCCCCCAAGCCGCCCTGCGGGAGGGACGCGGAAACGAAGCCACCGTTGGCGCCGTCACCGTCGGGCGAGCCGCCGCTGTCGCCACCACCTGCGCCCCCCGGATACCCGAGGTCGAGCGTGCCGGCGATCCCCGACCATCCACCGGCGCCACCGCCACCGCCCGCGACCGCGACCCGATCGTCGGGACCGAAGGAGCTCGCGGGCACCGACGGACACGGTGCGCACCCCGTGCCGCCCGTTCCGGACCGGACGTCGGAGGCGCCACCGCCGCCACCACCCGATCGACCGCCGCTGTGGGCCGCGCCTCCGACGCCGCCCCAGTTGATGCCGCCGGTGCCGCCGGCCGTCACCCCACCGGCCGGAGCGATGCCGCCCTGACCACCCGCACCCCCGACGTTGACCTGGAGGGCCTCGCCCGGGGTGACCGTGATCGTGCCCAGCACGTGCCCACCGAGCCCACCGGGGGCGTCGTGCGACCGACCGTCGTCAGCCGCCGCACCGCCCTGCGCGCCCGACGCGTCGATGGTGACGGAGCAGACGTCGGCCGGCACCACCCATTCGGTGGAGCCCGGCTCGTCGAAGGTCACGCTGGTCTCGTCACCCAGGGCCTCGCGCGCCGTGGTGGGACACGACCCGATCGGGCCGAAGCACGTACCGAGCACGCCGGTCCCCGGCGCGCCGTCACTGCACCGGTAGAGCGCGAACCACTCGGCCGAGGTCGCGGGGTCGGGCGGCGAACCGGGACCCGCACTGTTCTGACCGACCCACGCGTAGAGCCCGATGATCGTCCCGCTCGGTTCGCTGAACGGCGGACTGGCGTAGTTGAACCCGCTGAAGACGCCGGAGAAGTCGGCGAGAGCACTGCTCTGCTCGAAGTCGATCAACACATGACCTGTCGCGTCGGTGGCGGTCCCCGCCTCGCGGTCGACCGCGGAGCCGCTCTCGAGGCCGAGGTCGAGACCGGTGGGCGATGTGCACGCGCTGTAGCTCGAGAGCGCGACGCTGGTGGCGACCGCGCCGGGAAGGGCGGCCGCAACGACGTCGGGATCTGCGCCCGAGCGCGGCGCGCCCGCGCTCCCGTTCCCGCTGCGTGGACCCGCGGCGCCGGCGCCACTGCCGACCGCGACGAGCGTGCCCAGGCTCACCGCAAGCACACCGAAGACCGCTGCCGTCCGACGCATGGGAGTCCCTCGCCGCTCCTGCCCGAAGATCGCGGTCAACCTAGCGGCGCCGGCGCTCGTCGCTACGGGGACACCGGCGTCGCGACGCGTTCCTCGCGGCCGTCGGCGTGACGGGCGAACCGGCCGGGCTCGCCGGCGTGCACGGGGTCGTCGCGCGACCAGGGCCAGCCGCCGAATCCGGTACGCCGGTAGTCGGCGAAGGCCTCGGCGATCTCCGACTCCCGGTTCATCACGAAGGGTCCGTGCTGTGTCACCGGTTCGCCGATGGGTCGACCCTGGAGCAGGAGGACCTCGGCGGCTTCGCCCGCGGCGGTCACCGGCGCGGGCCCGTCCGCTCGCACGACGACACCCGTCGGCGCGGCGACTCGCTGACCACCGATCGACAGGGCGCCGGCGTAGACGTAGAGCACCCGGGCGGTCTGCTCGTTCGCCGGGGGCACGACCCACTCCGCGCCCGGCTCGAGCCGGAGGTGCCAGATGCCGACGTCGGCGTCGGGACGTGAAGCCCACGAGTCGGGCGGAGGGGACGGCGGGCGGTGACCATCGAGCTCCCCTGCGACAACCGTGATCTCGGTCAGGCGTTCGTGGGCGTCAGGCACGACGACGACAGGAACGTCGCGGGCCCACAACATCGCGAAGTGAGGATCGGCGAGCTTCGACTCCGCGGGAAGGTTGAGCCAGATCTGGAAGAGCTCCAGTGGATTCGGGGACGAGCGATCCAGCAGCGGGAACATCTCGGAGTGCACGATGCCGCGGCCGGCCGTGAGCCATTGCGTGTCGCCGCCGCCGAAGCGCGCCGCCGCCCCGAGCGAGTCGGCGTGGTCGATCAGACCCTCCCGAACGTAGGTGACGGTCTCGAAGCCGCGATGAGGGTGCTGGGGGAAACCGGGGACCTCGAGCCCGTGGTACATGCGCCAGCCATCGGCGCCGGCGAAGTCTGCTCCGAGCTCGTGACCGGCGAGTGACGCCGCGGGACCGAGGTCCTCGTTCCCGGCCGGATACGCGTCGAGGTGGTGCACGCAGAACAGGAACGGGTCGATGGTCGGCCACGGGTTGCCGGTGAGGGCTACCGTCTCGCGCACGAGTGGATCGGACACGGGGCCACGGTATGCGTTCGGGACTACTGTCCATCCGGATGACCGGATCCCCGTGGGCGCAGCACGCGCCCGAAGCGTTCGAGCTCTTCGACCGGGCCGAGGCGCTCGCCGCGGGGGCGGTGGATCCGGCGCTGCTCGGCCCGGTGCGCATCGCCGTGGCCGGCGCCCTGATGCACCCGGAGGAGGCCGACCGCACACCGGTCGCGCGCACGGCCGACACCGCCGATCCCCACGCCGCGGTCTGCGTCCGGTTCGCACAGCAGTTCGTGGTCGATGTCTCGGGCGTCACCGACGGGCTGCGGGCTTCGCTCGGGGATGCGCTCGGCGCCGACACCTTCGTCTTCGCACAGGCGCTGTACGTGGTCGACTCCTTCCAGCGGGGCCGGATCGCGCTCGCTCGCCTCTTCGACACCGAGTACTGGCCCGCGCGCGTGCCCGAGACGGGTGACCTCTGGGCGACGCTTCAGGAGTTCATGCGCGTCGTGGCCCGCGCCGACGCGCTCGACCCCGTGACGACCGAGCTGGTGCGCCTCCGCGGCGCTCGGGCCCATCAGTGCCGCGTGTGCCAGTCGCGTCTCAGCGTCAGGGCGCTCGACGCGGCGGGCGACGCCGCGATCTTCGGGGACACCGACGACGGCGGTGCCCGCTCGGAGCGCGAGCAGGTCGCGCTCGATCTCACGGATGCGGTCATCACGCAGCCGATGACGATCGACGGCAGGCTCAGTTCGCGTGCGCACGCGCACCTCTCGCCGGCGGAGGTCACCGAGATCGTGCTCGATGTCGTCCGCAACGCCGCCAACAAGATCGCGGTCGCGCTCGGTGGGGACGCGCCGGAGGTGACCGGGGGAATCGAGTACTACGACGTCGATGCGAGCGGCGACGTCGTCGCCGACATCGACCGCGAAGTGGTGCGCGTGGCGACGACCTGAACCGGTCCGACGATTTACGGTCGGCCTCAGCCTTGCGGGGAACCGACCTCGGCGAGGCGGCGCTCGAGGTATCGGCGTTCTGCCGTGGTCGTGGCGAGGTCCCGCGCCACGAGGTAGGCGCCGGCGGCCTCGTCGCGCCGGTCGAGGCGGCGGAGGAGGTCGCCACGCGTCGCGTACAGGTAAGGGTAGGCGGCGAGCGCGCCCGTCGCGTCGAGCGCTTCCACCAGCTCCAGCCCGGCGTCGGGCCCGTCGGCCATCGCCACCGCGACCGCCCGGTTGAGCTCCACCACTGGTGACCGTGTCATGCGCGCCAGCTCGCCGTAGAGCGCGGCGATCTCGGGCCAGTCCGTGTCGGACGCGGTGCGTGCCGCGCCGTGGCAGGCGGCGATGGCCGCCTGGACCTGATACGGCCCGGGCTGGCCTCTCCGCAACGCGCGGCCGAGCACCTCCGTGCCTTCTCGGATGCCCGCCTGGTCCCAGCGGGCGCGGTCCTGCTCCTCGAGCGGCACCAGATCGCCCGCCGCGTCGATCCGACCGGCGCGACGGGCATCGTGCAGCAACATCAACGCCAGCAGTCCCAGCGCTTCGGGCTCGTCGGGCATGAGGTCGACGAGCGTCGAACCGAGACGGACAGCCTCGGTCGAGAGGTCGGCGCGCAGGAGGTCGCCGCCGGCCGACGCGGCGTAGCCCTCGTTGAACAGCAGGTACACCACCGCGAGCACCGCGACCGTGCGCTCGGGGAGGAGGTGGGCCGGAGGAACCCGGTACGGGATGCCGGCGTTGCGGATCTTGCGCTTCGCCCTGACCAAGCGTTGCGCCATGGTCGCTTCGGAAACGAGGAAGGCGCGTGCGATCTCGGCGGTGGTGAGCCCGGCCAGCGTGCGGAGCGTGAGCGCGACCTGCGCGTCCATCGAGAGGGCGGGGTGGCAGCACGTGAAGATCAGCCGCAGCCGGTCGTCGGCGACGCCGCCGTCGCCGTCGCCGACCGCCGCAACGCGTTCCGGGTCTGGGGGCGACAACATCATGGCCTCGCGTTGCTTCGCGGCACCGGACTGCGCCCGCCGCAACCGATCGAGCGCGCGGTTGCGGGCGGTGGTGGTGAGCCACGCGCCAGGTACGCGCGGGATGCCGTCGCGGGGCCAGCGTTCCAACGCCCGGGCGAAGGCATCCTGCGCGCACTCCTCGGCGAGATCCCAGTCGCCCGTGATCCGGATGAGCGTGGCCACGACTCGACCCCACTCGTCCCGGAACGCGCGAGCGACTGCCTCGTCGGCAGCGGCCGTCACATCTCCCAGATCGGCCTCACCTCGACCGACCCGATCCGGGCGCCGGGGATCTTCGCCGCGACCGCGATCGCCTCGTCGAGGTCCTTGCAGTCGACGAGGTAGAACCCGCCGATCTGCTCCTTCGTCTCGGCGAACGGGCCGTCGGACGTGAGGACCTCACCGTCGCGGACGCGCACGGTGGTGGCGTCGGCCGTCGGGTGGAGACGCTCGCCGCCCCGGAGCACCCCCTGCGCGCCCATGGCTTCGCCGAAGGCCAGGTACTCCGCCGTCATCGCCTGCGCCTCGGCGGCCGTCGCCTCGGCCTGAGCCTTCTCTTCCGTACAGATCAACAATGCGTAACGCATGGCGCCTCCTCGTTCGTGCGGACCCGTTCGTGCGGGGCCGTTCGGGTCGGTTCACCCCACCGACGAACGGGAACAGACCGGATCGACACCAGCCTCGCAGCTTTGCCGAATGCTCGCTCCGGCGGCTCAGGCGTGCGCACGGTGCCGCGAGCGCAGCGCCCGGGGATGCGGGCGGGGGACTTCGGTGCCTGCAGACGTGGTCGTGACCGGTCGGATGGAGGTGAGGACGACGGCGAGTCCGACGGCCGCCAGCACCGCGTCGATCTTGAACGCCAGCGCGATCCCGTCGACGAGGCTCGACGCGGTCGCCACGATCGCGGTGTTCAGGCCGAGTCCCACCGCTCCGCCCGCGATCTGGCACATGTAGACGATGCCGCCGGCGAGGCTGGAGCGCGACGGGTCGAGCGCCGTCACCGCCGTCGTCGTGATGGCCGAGTAGAAGAGCCCGACGCCCACGCCGAGCACGACCATGCCGGGGACGAGCGACCAGTAGCCAGAGTCGGAGTCGAGGAACGAGAGGACGAACATCCCGAGGCCGAGGCACAGCGCGCCGGACGCGAGCACCAGCCGGGCTCCGAGCCGGTCGTAGAGCGACCCTGCCACGAAGGAGGTCACCGCGAAGACCCCCATCATCGGGAGCAGACCCGCGCCCGAACCGAGCGCCGAGTAGTGCAACACCTTCTGGAAGAACTGGGGCAGGTAGAGGAGGACGGCGAAGAAGATCGCCGACATCAGGAGGACCGACACGCAGGCGGCCGCGAACACCCGGTTGCGCAGGACGTCGCCTGGCACGAGCGCTCCGTCACCCTCACGGCGCTCGAACAGCAGGAAGGCTCCGAAGAGCAACGCCCCCGCGACGAAGAGGCCCAGGATCATCGGATCGCCGAAGCCCTTCTCGGTGCCGGTGTCGAGGGCGACGAGGAGCGCGACAATGCCGCCCGACAGGAGCGCGACGCCCCCGTAGTCGATGTGGCGCTCCGATCCGTCCACCGTCGACTCGGGAACCTCGCGGGCCGTGACGAACATCGCGAACGCCGCGATCGGGACGTTGACGAAGAACACCCAACGCCAGCTGAGCTCGTCGGTGAGGAGACCGCCGAGCATCGGTCCGATGGCGTTGCCCAATCCGGCCACCCCGAGGATCAGGCCACCCGCCAAGCCCGCCTTGTCGTCGGGGAGCAGGGCGTACGTCATGCCCAGCACCGCGGGCCACATCAACGCACCTCCGACCCCCATGAGCATGCGACACGCGATGAGGAGGACGACCCCGGGCACGAGCCCGGCGGCGGCCGAGAACGACGCGAAGATCGTCGCGCCGAGCATGAACATGCGCTTGCGGCCGAGCATGTCCGCGAGCCGCCCGCCCGTGACGATCAGCACGCCGAACACGAGGGCGTAGCCGTTGATCACCCACTGCGCCCGGGCGAGCGTCGTCGAGAGGTCGCTCTCGATGTTGGGGATCGCGACGCTCAACGCGGTGAAGTCGTTGGCGATCACGAACACCCCGAGCGCCATCGCGATCAGCGCGAGCCACGTGCGGCGATCAATCCGGTCGGCTGCAGGCATCTCCGAGCGAGCTTGGCACATTCGATGACGGCACGCATCCGGGATAGGTTCGCCCCATGGCAGTGGGTGATGCCGACCTCAGAGCTCGCGTCGAGCGGCTGCTCGCCGAGCACCCTGCGGCCTCGACCGCCGCGGTCGCGTTCCTCCGCGCACAGTACGACGCCGGACTCGCGTGGCTCCACTACCCGCCCGGTTTCGGGGGCCTCGACGCGTCGATCGAGCAGCAACCGATGGTCGACGATCTACTGGCGGCCGCCGGAGCGCCCCCGAGTGGCCGCCTCACCAATCGGATCGGCACCGGCCAGTGCGCGGCGACGGTGCTCCACTACGGCAGCGACGAGCAGAAGCACCAGTACCTCCCCGCGCTGTTCACGGGCGAAGAACCGTGGTGCCAGCTCTTCAGCGAGCCGGGGAGCGGCTCCGACCTCGCGTCGTTGGCCACGCGCGCCACCCTCGACGGCGACGAGTGGGTCGTCGACGGCCAGAAGGTGTGGACGAGCGGCGCGCACCTGGCCCGGCACGCGTTGTTGCTCGCGCGCACCGATCCCGCCGCGGAGAAGCACGCCGGGCTCACGGCCTTCGCCATCGACCTGCACCGCCCCGGGGTCGAGGTCCGGCCACTGCGCCAGATGAACGGCGGCGCCGAGTTCAGCGAGGTGTTCCTGAGCGGCGCCCGCATCCCCGATGCAGAACGACTCGGTGACGTCGGCGCGGGCTGGGCGGTCGCGCACCAGACCCTCGTGCTGGAGCGCTACAACATGCCGCGCGTCCCCGGTCGCGGGGAAGGGCAGATCGCGATCGCACTGCACGCATGGGAACAGGCGAGGGACAAGACCTCGCCGGCCGCCCTCGCGCTCAAGGACCAGCTCCTGCGGCACTGGGTCGACGCCGAGGTCCTGCGCCTGCTGCAGGCCCGCGCCACCGCGCTGCGGATGGCCGGTGGGAGCGGGCCCGAAGGATCGCTCGGGAAGCTTTCGACCTCGGTCACCGGTCGCCGGCTCGGTGAGTTCGTGCTCGCCCTGCTCGGCCCCGACGCGACCCTCTTCGACGGCTACGACGCGATGGGAAGCCAGGGCTCCGGGCCCGACGCGCCGTTCGCCGCGCAGCGCGCGTTCGTCGCCAGCCCCGCCACCGCCATCGCCGGGGGAACCGACCAGATCCAGCGCAACATCGTCGGCGACCGCGTGCTCGGCCTGCCGCGCGAGCCGTCGGTGGACCGCGGCGTGCCCTGGAACGAGACGCTGCGGAACTAGTTGACCGGCGCCACGGGGCACGATCTTCCCGGCGTGGCTCCGTCGGTAGATCGCGCCAGCGGGTTCAGCCGGTCGGCCACGACGCGTGCACGGTCGACGTCCAGAACGACACGACGAGCACACCGTCCTCTTCCGTCGGCTCGAAGCCGGTAGGGACCCCTCCGTCGAGCTCGGCGCGCAACGCGTCGAGCACGCCTTCCTGCTCGGACTGTTCCGTGAACGCGATCTCGACGGGGAAACGCGACTTCGTGGTGGCGCCGTACGCGAGGACGCAATCTGCCGGGAGCAGCTCGACGAGCTCGGGCTCCAGGAACGCTCGACGATGGGACGGGTCGATTCGACGATGGAGCGCGTCGAATGCATCCCGGTCACCCGGGGACGGCACGACGAGGTCGGACAGCACGACCCGTCCCTCGGCGCGGCAGGTACGGACCATCTCGGCCACGGCCCGAGCCGGATCGCCGACGTGGTGCAACGAGTTGAGGCAATACACGAGGTCGAACGAGGCGTCGACGAACGGCAACCGCCGGGCATCCCCCTCCTGCAGCAGCACGTTGTCGATCCCGGCTGCGCGCAGCCGCGTCGCGCCCAACTCGAGGAGCTCGGCGGTCAGGTCGATCCCGACCACCTGGCGCACCATGGGCGCCACGACTTCCGCCGCGTGCGCGGCACCGCACGCGACGTCCAGCACGGACATGTCGGCCGCGAGCGGCCCCACCTGGTCCACGGTGCCGGCGGGACGTCGCACGAACGGAGAGTCGGGACCCGCGAAGAGCCCGACCTGTCGTGTGAAGGAATCACGCACGACGTCGTCGTGGGAGGTCATGACCCAACTGTTACAGTCCGCGACCGTGGGCGTCCTGGCGTCACCGGCCAAGGTTGAGGCCGTACCGGTCGCGATGCGGGCGGGTTCACCGGTGCGCGCGGGTTCGTGGCCCGAGGACGCCGACGACCTCGTGACCCCCTGGCACATCCACGAGCTGCACCAGCTGCTCTACGCGTTCGAGGGAGTCGCCGAGGTCGAGACCACGGAGGCGCATCACCTGCTTCCCCCGCAACAGGCCGCGTGGATCCCGGCTGGGCTCCCCCACCAGACCACGTTGCGGAAGGTCCGGTCGGTCGCGGTCTTCTTCGAGCCCACGATGGTGACCGAGCACGGCGACCGCGTGCGCGTGCTCGCGGCCGCCGCCCCGGTGCGCGAGATGATCGTGTACGCGATGCGCTGGGGGATCAACCGCACGACGAGCGATCCCACGGCTGACGCGTTCTTCGCCGCCCTCGCGCTCCTCGCGACGGAGTGGCTCGACGCGGCGGAAGCGCCGCTCCGGCTCCCCGTGAGCAGCGTGCCCGTGATCCGGGCCGTGATGGCGTACACGCAGGAGCACCTCGCGGAGGTCACGGCACGCGGCGTCAGTGACGCGACCGGGTTGTCCGAGCGCTCGCTTCGCCGACGGTTCCCGCTCACGACCGGCATGAGCTGGCAGCAGTACCGGACGACGAGCAGGATTCTGCGGGCGATGGCGATCCTGGCCGAGGGAGACCGCAGCGTCCTCGATGCCGCCACCGCAGTCGGGTTCGACAGCCTCAGCGGCTTCAATCGCGCGTTCCTGCGCCTGACCGGCGAGCACCCGGGCGAGTACCGCCGCCGCGTGCTCACGCCCGGCATCACTGTTCCCTGACATTCCCTTGACGGGAACCGAAGGCCGGCGACCCACCATCGGGGGCATGAAGCTCACCTCGCTCCGCGCGCTCCGCTGGGTGATCCTCGGGTTCGGCCTCCTCGCCGGGGCCCTGCTGATCGCCGACGCGAACTACCTTCTCGGCGCCGTCATCGGCGGCCTCGCCCTCGTGCGCCTCGTCTTCATGCTCTCGATCCAGCGTCGACGCCGCCGGTTCCGGTCGGCGACGGGCGCCACCGCCGCGACCGGCCCCCCGCCGATCGCGTCCAGACGCGGCTCCCCCGGTGGGCAACGCGGTTGGTGAACGGCCATCGCGGCGAGCTGCGGACTCGGGCCGGCGCCTCTCGGTAGCGCGGTGGCGATCCGGCCTACGCTGCCCCCGTGCAGGAACACCACTACGAGATCGAGCTCGACGCCACGCCGGAAGAGGTGTGGGAGGTCTTCTGGTACAGGGGCCCCGACAAGCCGAAGCCGAAGCTGGTGACCATCGAGATCCTCCACCCGGGCAACGAGTTCGGCGAGGGACTCGTGCGTCATTGCACGTTCCCCGTTCCCAAGGTGCTCGGATCGGGAGGCGTGGGGAAGTCGTGGGAGTGGGTCACCCAGGTCAAGCCCTACGAGTCGTGGAAGTACGACGCGGTCGGCAAGCCGCTCTGGTCACGCGCCGAAGGCCACATCAGCCTCGCCGATCTCGGGAACGGTCGCACGCGGGTGCACTTCATCGAGTCGTACGAGACGTTCAACCCCTGGATGCGCCGGATCGGGCTCGAGAAGTGGGTGCACGAGAAGATCTCGAGCGACAACGACTCGTTCTTTGCCGCGATCAACGGCGGTCTCGAATTCCATCGGGCCCGGAAGACGAAGATGGCGGAAGGCACTCGGTAGGATTCCGGTGCACGCCGTCGTCCGACGGCCAGGACCACGAGAGGTTGAACGATGGCAGGTGAATGGGGTCCTCTCGGGGCGTTGATCGGCGAGTGGGAATCGGACCGGGGTGGACTCGACTCGGCGTTCTCTCACGCCGCGGGTGCAGTGCTCGACTCGCCCTACCTCGAGAAGCTGACCCTGAAGCCGTTCGGCCCGGTCGACAACGGCAACCAGCACCTCTACGGGCTCGACTACAAGTCGGCGATGTGGCGCGGCGACGAGGAGAATCCCTTCCACACCGAGGTCGGTTACTGGCTGTGGGACGGCGCCACCGGTGAGGTCATGCGGGGCTTCGTGGTCCCGCGCGGCATCACCGTGCTCGCGGGCGGCACCGCGACCGCTGACGCGAAGTCATTCACGCTGATGGCACGGCCCGGGCACCCCACGTACTCGATCGGCGAGAACAAGTACCTGGCCGAACACGCGTCGACGTTGAGCTACGACGTCACCATCACCGTCAACGACGACGGCAGCTGGTCGTACGCCGAGACCACGATGCTCAAGATGGACGAGTTCCCGGAGCCGTTCGCCCACACCGACCACAACACGTTGCGCAAGGTCGGCTGACCGTCACGACGGAGAGACGAGCTTGGCGCGCACCTTTCCCTTGACGCGTTGGAGATCGTCCCGGTAGTCGATCGAGAAGCAGACCTGGCGGTTCGTGAATGCCAGGACCTTGGCCGTGGCCTCGGCCCCCGAAGTCGTGGCGCGGGCGCCACCTCCGGTGTCCACGACCACGGAGATCTGGTCCCGGGGCAGCTCGACCTTCTCGCCGGGTTCGAGATCCCCGGCCTTCGGGCGGAGGAAGATCGTGGCGATCGTGTTCCCGGGGGTTGCGGCGATCGTGCCGCCGATGTGGGCGACGTCGATCTTGGCGTCCGACAGGTACACCGTCGTGTTTCGTGCAGTGCCGAAGTTGACGGCCAGCGCGCGACGCACGTCGGATCCGTCGATCGCGACCGCGTCCTGACCGTTGGCGGCATCGACGTCGCGTTCGATCGTTCCGGCGAACGCGGCCTTCGGGCACCCGTTGGCGGCGAACGCGGTCTGCGGCACGAGGCCGAGTGATCCGAACGTCCCGAACGAGCAGGCAACCAGGACGCCCACGGTTCGACGCATGGCGGGATCGTATCGGCGTTCCGCCGCCGCGGTGCGGGCGAGACCGACCCGGACCCCACACACGGATCCGGGTGGCGGAGCCCGAACGACCAGGCCACACTCGCGCCCTGCGCCGATGGAGGAGATCAGGTGACCGACAACCCGAGTCAGACGACTCGCGCCGCGCTCGCGCTGGGGACGGCAACGCTCGGCGAGACCGGTGCGCGCCGGATGCAGCCGCGGATCAAGCCGGTGTGGCGGGGCGCGCGGTTCGCCGCGCCGGCATTCCCCGTACGGTGCACGCCGGGCGACAACCTCGGCATCCATGTCGGTGTCGCGCGCGCGCCGGCGGGCAGCGTGCTCGTCGCCGACATGGGTGGCGCGCGCGACTTCGGCTACTGGGGCGAGGTCCTCACGACCGGCGCGCAAGCCCGCGGGCTCGTCGCCCTGGTCATCGACGGGTGCGTCCGCGACTGCGACGCCCTCGAAACCCACGGGTTCCCGGTGTTCGCGACCGGCGTCGCGCTGACCGGGGCGAGCAAGACCCTCGCGGGCTCCCTCACCGAACCGGTGATGGTGGGCGACGCCGAGGTCGCGCTCGGCGACTGGGTCGTCGGAGACACCGACGGCGTCGTCGTGATCCCGGGAGGGGAGGTCGACGCCGTGCTGGCCGCGGGCCGCGCCCGTGCCGATCGCGAAGCCGAGCTCTTCGCCGCGCTCCGCGCCGGCGCGACGACGGTAGAGCTCCTCGAGCTTGATCCGTGGCCGGTCGTCGGGAGCGAATGACCGGGCGCGTCAGTGCGTGGTGTAGTCGATCGGTGGCGCGTCGGCCACTGCGACCGCGAAGCAGAAGCAGTGGATCGGAGCGTGATCGGAGACCGGCCGGAGGCTGTGCAGAGCGTCCGGCGGGATGTGCACGAGGTCACCTTGGCCGATCTCACGGGTCTCGTCGGCGATCGTCATGAGCCCGCGGCCCGCGGTCACGTAATAGAACTCGTGGGTGGGATGCGAGTGCGGGTCGACGAAGCCGCCACCGGCGACCTCGAACTCGCTGACGAGCTCCAAGTGCCCGCCGACGGTGATCTCCTGCATCTCCCGAGGCGAGACCAACCACCAGACGGGTACCGTCCCGTTGTGCTCGACAACCGGCGCGACTTCTTCGATCGAGCGCACGTCCATCGCGCCAGCGTAGAGGGCCGCTCGACTCGGAGGAAAGACGATGGCTGACACTCCGACGCTCACGATCTCCCCGGAGCCGCTCACCGCAGCCGCGTGGGCTCCGTTCGGGTGGTTGCCACTCCCCGACACCGACCCGGCCGACGGTGAGCACACACTGGACTTCGCATGGTCCGACGCGCACCTCAACACGATCGAACACCGCACCGACGAGATCGAGTCGACCGATACCGGATTCCACTGCACGGTCTTGTACCGCCACGACACCCACACGCAGGTGCTCACGCCACTGGACGCGGACGCGGTGATCGCGGTGGCACCGGCGGGCGCGAGCTTCGGGGGCCCCGCGGACCTCGAAGCGATCCGCGCGTTCACCGTGGCGCCGGGCCAGACCCTGGTGCTGCACCGGGGCACCTGGCACTGGGGGCCGTTCCCGCTCGGTGACGCGAGGAGCGTCCGCCTGCTCAACGTGCAGGGCAGGCGGTACCGCGACGACAACGCGAGCGTCGACCTGAGCGCCACTGGCGTGACGGTCGCGGTCAGCCGGTGAACGGGCTGGCGTGGGGACGAGCGGGTCGCACCGCGAGGAACGGGCGCACGATCGTGTCCATCAGCTCTTCGAGGACCGGGGCATGCTGCGCCTCGCCGACGAGGTCGTAGTCTTCGGCCGGGTCGTGCTGCAGGTCGAAGAGGCGACACGGTGTCGACGAGTCCTCGTCGACGACGAGGCGGTACCGCTCGGTCTCGAACGCGGCGAAACCCCAGTTCTCGCTCACCGCCACCGTACGGCCGACCGGGTCCTCGCCGGCCAGGTAGCCGAGCAGCGAGCGGCCTTCACTGTCCGGGACGTCGGGCGCACCGGCGACGGCCCGCACGGTGGCCGGCACGTCGACGTGCTCGACCAGGTCGTCGACCACCCGCGTGGTGCACCCGCCCGGAGGCCGGATGATCAGGGGTACCCGGACCGAAGGCTCGTAGAGCACGCACTTCGACATGAGACCGTGGTCGCCGGCCATCTCTCCGTGGTCGCTCGTGTAGATCAACCAGGTGTCGGCCAGCAGGTCGCGAACGGCGAGCGCCTCGACGATGCGGCCCACCGCGTCGTCGATCACCGACACGTTGGCGCAGTACGCCCGACGCATACCGGCGATGGCGTCGTCGGTCATGGTGTCGGTGTCGGCGAGGTGGAGAAACGCCCGCAGCAACTTGGTGTAGTTGTCGTCGCGCTCGAGCGACGGGCGTTGCGTCGAACGGGGCATCGGCACGTGGGCGCCGTGGTAGCGGTCGACCGCGAGTTGCGGCGCGTCCCACGGATCGTGGGGTCCGGGAAACCCCACGAATGCGAAGAACGGCTGATCGGCGTCGTGCTCCTCGATCCAGCGGACCGCGAGCTCGCCGTGCCACGCATCGATGTAGGAGTCCGGCGGTAACGGCGACGGCGTCGCGTCCCACATCGGGATGCGCTTCGTCGCTCCCCGACCGCTCTCCTGCTCACCCTGGTAGCTCCGGTCGGTGATGTAGCTCGTGTACGCGTCGAGGATTCCGCGATCGCGCAGATGATCGGTGTAGCGGTTCGGCTGCGCGAGGTCGAACTTGTCGCCGGTCTCGTGCACCTCGGTGAACCCCAGCTGTTCGAGGCGCGGTGCGAGGTCGTCGACGTGCAGCTCGGGATGCATGCTGTCGCGGTAGAGATGCGCCTTCCCGAGCTGCACGGTGTGATAGCCGACCGCACGCAATGCGTGGAGGTACGTGGGCGTGTCGGGCGAGAGCTCCGCCCAGTTCGTGTAGACACCGTGGTCGCGTACGTAGCGCTCGCTCACGAACGACGCGCGTGCGGGCATGCACAACGGGCCCTGGCACGTCGTGCGCGTGAAGCGCACCCCTTCCGCGGCCAGGCGATCGAGGTTCGGGGTCTGCACCGCGGGTTGCCCGGCACAGCCCAGGAGGTCGGCGCGGTGCTGGTCGGCCATGATCAGCACCACGTTCGGCATAGCCGGACCAGCCGTCGACAAATCGGTCATGCGCCGCGTGGCGGGATCCCGCAGTCGGTCCGCACCGCTGCGATGGGGTCGTCGGCCCGCCCGAGGTGGTCGATGGCCGAGAAGTCGCGCGAGCACGAGCCACCGCGGCGGAACGCCTCGGCCAGCTCGGCGCTCGCGCCCGGACGGTCGAGCGCACCGACGCGCGCCACGATGTCGAGGATGTCGAACTTCCCCGACTCGTAGAGCGCCAACGAGGCGATCAGGCCCGAGAAGTGGTGTTCGAAGTCGGTCGCCGCGGTGAGCATGGCCTGGAGCGCCACCTCACCCGGCGCATCGGTGTCGTAACCCGCGAGCACGTGGCTGAAGTCGTGGACGACCAGCGACGCGTCGCCGCCGCCGGCCTCTCCTGGAAACGCGATGCCGTGCTCGTCGTAGAAGTCGAAGTACGCCCGCCCGAGGCTCCCCGCCGGGCACTCGCCGAGCGCGCGGAGTCGCGCCGCGAGCTCAGCGTCAGTGTCGGGGAGCCCGGGCTCCACCGCCAGTGGCTCCCGGAAGCGCGCCCAGTCCGCCATGACCCGCTCGCGACCCTCGGTCAGCGCGTCGCGCGCGACCAGGAGCAAGGGCTCGTCGACACCGAGGGCAGCGGCGTACGCGTCGGCTCGCTGCGCCTGCGCCTCCACGTCGGAATGCCGGCAGAACTCCACCACCACCAAGAGGTCGACCACCCGCTTGCGGTCGGCCGCGCCCACCGCGGCCGCCAGCTCGGCAGCCGACGCGGGCTCGAGCATCGAGGCGTCGGCATCGACACCGAAATACCCGTGGAGCAGGTGCTGCACCAGCGCGGTCTGCTCGGCGGTCGGACCGTCACCGACCTGCGCGACCCCCAAGAGCCCTCGTGCGATCGCGATGCTGTCGCCCATAGGGCGGTGAGCATACGCCGGTCCGCAGTGATCAGCTCCCGCGTTCACCCTCGAGGGCGAACAAATTCACGTACATGATGCGCAACGCCGGGTGGACGGCCCACGCCTCGCATTCGGGCGTGCCCCAGGGACCGAGCCGCGCCTCCAGCATCGGCCGCATCCGCTTGAACGTGACTTCGGCTTCGGGATCGTCGAACTCGTAGAAGTGCAGGTATCGGGGATCGCCCTGCGTGACGTTCTCGTACGGCGTGATCATGGTGAAGCCCGGGACGCCCGCCTCGACGATGTAGTTGATGTGCACGAAGTCGCCCCAGTCGCGCAGGGCCTGCGCGTCGGCGGGCGCCGTCGGGCTGATGAGGACGAGCGACAACGAGACCGTCGGTTCTCCGGTGAGGCGTCCCTGCCCCGGGCGCGGCGTACGCACGAAGTGATGACCGGTGACACCGTCAGGTGTCGTGGGTGCGACGAACGACGGCGAGCACTCGTACACGCCGAGCGTGTCGAATTCGGGGAGCTCGCGCGGAAGGTCGGGCCGATCGCGGTAGACGTTGCGCCACCACGTCGCCCGCTCGACGCCCGGGAGCGCAAGGACCTCGTCGGCGCGCGTGCTCGCGTACTCGGCGGGCGTCGCCTCGGTCATCTCGAGGTAGAGGACTGGGGTCTCGCGGTCTTCCATCGACCTGTTCCTCCGTGTGCCGGTGCGCCGAGACACTACCGATCACGCGGCGCCGTCGCTCAGGAAGACGGTACCCACCCGCGGGGCACCACCAACGGCAGATCGACGTACGTGACGATACCGGGGCGCGCCGCGCACACGTGCCGGATCGCGTTCACCGCCGGGAGCGCGGTCATGATCATCCCGAGCACCATGAAGTCCTGGAACGACGACGCCTGGAAGTCGGCGGGAGGTGAAACCTCGAGCTTCGTCCGCACGCACGGCTGTCCTTTGACCTCCACGATGTAGCCGTGCTCGATCGGCCAGTCGGGATCGAGGTGTCGACCCTTGCGCCAGCGCACGTCCAGTCGCACCACCTCTCGACCGTCGTGGATGCCGAGCCAGCTCACCGCCACTCCCGCCACACAGCCGGCGGCGATCGACCACGACCCGAGGTCGAGATCCTCGGTCGTCTCCGCGTACTCGGCGTCGCAACGCACATGCTCGAGTTCGAGCCCGAGCGCGTCCGCCATCAGCCGCACGGCGTCGCCGAAGACCGCGGTTCCGTGTGCGGTCATCGCCGGCAGCTCCGGATCGTCGATCGGACAGCGCGAACCCGACCAGCAGTTCCGTGTCCGGCGAGTCGTAGCCGGTGGAGTCGACGGACTCGAGCACCGAGATCGACTCGATCCGGTCACACAGTCCGGCGGACACCAGTCCCAGGAGGTTGGCGAGGCCGGGGTTCATCCCCGACCCGAAGATCGAGCTCTGCCCACGTTCGCACGCGTCGAGGATCCGTCCGCGGTCGTCGCCGAGCGCGTGGCCGGTGATGAACGCCGCCGTGGTCACGACGTTCACCCCTGCCTCGAGGATGCGTACGAGCTCATCGACGTCGGGCCATTTCGGGTTGTACAGCACGCAATCGGGGTGCAGGGCGAGGAGCGCGGCGACGTCGTCGGTGGCGGTGATCCCGATCGGTTCGATGCCGCAGAGCTCACCGAGGTCGCGACCCACCTTGTCGGCCGACCACGCGTAGCCCCCCACCAGCTCGAGGTCGGGATTCGCCAGGGTCGCGATCACCGATCGACGCCCGACGTTGCCCGTCGTCCACTGCACGACTCGTCTCGGATCCATGGCGGAAACCTACGCCGCGAAGCTCCTAGCCTGATCGCCGGCACCGCGAGACGGAGACGAGGGAATGGCGAACCCGGCGCTGAACGAGAATCGATTCGAGCAGGTGGGGGGGGTGGATCTGCCTCTTGGGCGCCTTCGGGCTGGCGACCGTCGGCGTAGTCTTCGCGACGCTCGCGCTCTCGGTGTCCGCGTTCGGCATCATGGTCACGCTGGTGTGGCTGTACATCGAGGAGTTGCGTCTCCTCTCGCTGCTGCGCCAGTGAGGGCCCGAGCAAGGAGTCGGCGATGAAGAAGTTCGTGGTGGGCGTCGACGGTTCGCCGGGCAGCCGCACGGCTCTGACGTGGGCGGTCAACCAGGCGAAGGAGAGCCACGCGGAGGTCACCGTGGTCCTCGCGTTCAGCTTCGAGTTGGCCTGGATCGACGTCGGGTCCGACTACCAGGGCACGTGGATGCAGAACGCGACCGAGAAGGCACAACACGAGCTTCACCGGATCATCGCCGAGACCCTGTCCGAACCATCGTCGGTGACCGTCCACGGGCTCGTGGTCGAAGGTGAGCCTGCGGCTGTGCTGGTCGAGA
Organism: uncultured Actinomycetes bacterium; assembly: GCA_963750045.1. Lineage (GTDB taxonomy): Bacteria > Actinomycetota > Acidimicrobiia > IMCC26256 > DASPTH01 > DASUAS01. Next base: position 505,789 of record CAVVPD010000002.1, read on the forward strand.
TCGCCCGGCACGCCGACCTCCTGGTCGTGGGAACCCACGGGCGCGGCGGTTTCGCCGGCCTGCTCCTCGGCTCGGTCAGCCAGCGGTGCGCCGAGCACACGCCGTGTCCGGTGGTCGTCGTCCCGAGCGACTCGGGCGCGTCCCGCTCCTGAAGCGACGTCGACCGCCCGATCAGCGCACGCGGTCGTGCGGTTCGCCCTGACGCCAGCTCTGGAAACCCACGCGCGCGGCGTACACGCCGATGATGCCGGCGGCAACCGCGTCCGCCCACCACCACCCGAGCCACCAGCTCAGGACGAGCGCGGTCAGGATGCCCATCGCGAGACAGCCGTCGAGGAACGTCATCGCCGCTTCGCGTCCGAGCGGCTCACTCCCCAATCGCCGTGAGACATCGAGCTTGAAGCGCGCGAGTCCGAACATCACCAGCGCGGTCACCGCGAGATAGGCGATCCCGAAGGGAGAGCTGTCGGGGCGACTGCCCACGACCAGGCTCCGCGTGCTGGCGACGAGCAGATAGAGGCTCAAAACGGTGAACGCGACCGCGATGAGCCGCAACGCGCGATGGGTTCGTTGATCACCCGGATCGGGGTCGGTGTCCCGGAGTTGCACGATCACCACGGTCGAGGCGAACACCTCCACGAGCGAGTCGAGGCCGAACGCGATCGACCGCGAGGGAGCCCGCCATCGCACCGAGGGTCACGGTCACGACGACCTCCATGAGGTTCCAGGCATTGGTTCCCCATTCGAGGCGCAGCGCACGGCGCCGGAGCTTGCCCTCTTCATCGTCGACTGGCGTGGCGCCCATCGTCGCAGTCTCGCGTCGAACCGGTCTTTTGGCCCTGTCCGGGCACGGTCGGCGAGTCCAGACTCGGACCGAGACCCAGGAGGTGGAGAGATGACCGACCCGACCGACCAACCCGGTGCAGCGCCCGACAGGCGCCGACGCCGGCTCCTCCTCGGGATCGGTGCCCTCGTGACCGTCGTCGGCCTCGCGCTCGTGATCTACCTGGTGACCCGGGATGACGGGAACGCGACCCGCACCGCGTCGGCCACGACGACGAGCGCGACCAACACCTCCCCGTCCACCTCCACCTCCGCGCCCCCGAGCACCGTGCCGGTGACGGCGCCGGTGGTCACTGCCACCGCGGTCTGGCCGTATGCCTCGGCGACCACCCGGTACGCAGATCCGGTCGCTGCGGCCCGCGGGTTCGCGACCGACTTCGTCGGCTTCACGAACCCGATCGTCGGCGAATTCCGCCAGGGCGACTCGCGATCGGGCGAGGTGCCCGTGCAACCCGACCCGTCGGGTCCCGAGACCACGGTGCTCGTCCGCCAACTCGGCGACACGTGGTGGGTGATCGGCGCGGCGACCGCCGACATCCGGCTGACCTCGCCGAAGGCGCTGGCGTCGATCACGTCACCCGTGCGTCTGCAGGGAACGAGCACCGCGTTCGAGGGCACGGTGAACACGCAGGTCCGCGAGGACGGAAACGCCCAGCCCATCGGTTCCGGCACGGTCATGGGTGGAGGCAACGGGACCATGGGACCCTTCGACGGGACGCTCGCGTTCAGCCCACCCTCGGCTCCCTCGGGGGCGCTCGTGCTGCTCATCCTGTCGGCGAAGGACGGCACTGTCTCCGAAGCGGCCGTGTTGCGGGTGAGGTTCTCCTAGTCCAGCGCGGGATCCTCAGCCCGTGAACTTGGGCGTCACGGGCACCGGCGGTGGCGCCGGCGTTCGGGTGTTGAGGGCGCGGAGCGCCTCGATCCTCCCTTCGAGCTCCTGGGTGGCCTCCTCGGTCGTCGCGAGCTCCGTCCAGTTGTACGGCAGGGGGCGCCGTAGCGCGCGAGCAGTGCCGCCGCCGCCGCGACGAGATCGGACTGGAAATCCGAGAGTGGTCGCTCGATGGTCGCGTCGAACGGCGACAGCGCGGTGAGCGGGAACGACACGGTGTCGGTCCGTGGTGAAGACAGCGTCAGCGCCTCCCCCAGATCGTTCGCCGCGGACTTCGCGCGCGAGCAACGTGGCGGGCTGTCCGGTGCCGTCCCGCACGCCGAAGGAATTGATCACCGTCTTGATGATCGACGTGTGGTCGACCGGGGTGTTGACGACGGTCCCGGCGGCGATGAAGGGAGACACGAGGATGGCGGGAACCCGCACACCGAGCCGGGTGAAGTCGAAACCGCTGCCGCCGGGCTCAGACGTGGGGACGACCTTTCCGTCGGGCGAGACGGTCTGAGGCGGCGGGACGTGGTCGTAACATCCACCGTGCTCGTCGCACGTGATGACGAGCAGCGTGCGCTCCCAGTTCGGGCTGTCGCGAAGTGCGGAGTACACGTTGGAGACGAGCTCTTCCGCCCGCAAGAGGTTCGAAGGACCGTCGATCTCGAACGGGTTGTACGGCGGATGCCCGTCGTTCTCCGGCCCGTACTTCGAGCTGCTGAGGAAGTGGGGCTCGATGAACGAGTAGCTCGGGAGGTTGCCGGCGACGTCCGCGTAGAAGTCCGGCATCGGGGACAGTCGATTCGTGGCGGAGTCGTTCGTCGCGTAGCGGACGATCGCCTGCTGGGTGAGGAACGCGTTGCAGAACGCGAGTGAGCCGCCGTAGTAGAGCTTCCAGGTGACGCCGGCGGCCTCGAGCAGGTTGAAGATCGTGGGGGTCGCGTTCGAGAAGATCCCGACGTCCCATGGGTTCGGGCCAGTCGACCACTTGTTGTTGACATAGCCCGACGACGTTCCCGCGTGCACGAAGGAACGGTTGCAGAACGTCTGGGTCGGAATGGACGAGAACCAGTGGTCGCAGACGGCGTAGCCGCTCGCGAGCCCGTTGAGCACGGGGAGCGTGGCCGGCTCGTAGCCGTTCATGATGATGCGCGGATCGGTGTTGATCGGATCGGACGGGTGCTTGCCGTTGTAGTCGGCGATGACCGCCGCGTAGTTGTTGACGAATCCCTGCATTCCCGGCACGTCAGCTCGGTTGGGGATCGGCGGATCCGTCGTGTTGAAGAGGGACGCGTAGACGTCGTCGAAGAGCTCGCCCGGGTCGGGGTTCGGAAAGTAGAGCACCGTCTCGGGCCCCGGGCTGGCGGTACCGCCACCCGGGACGGGATTCGACAGGACCTTGCCCGAGAGCCCGTCGAAGGGCTGACCACCCGGCACGCTCCCCGAGTCGTAGAGCCAACCGACGACGTTGTCGAAGGACCGGTTCTCCATCATCAGCACGACGACGTGGTCGACGTCGGCCAACCCGGCCGAGGCCGCGGGTACCGACCCGAACGCAGGGTCGGGTGCGCCCGAGAGCAGGAACCGTCCCGCGATGGCGCTCGCTCCGACGATCGTGCCGGCTCCCCGCAGGAAGGTGCGGCGACTCGGCTGGTCGTGAGGCATGGACCGGGAGCCTACGGGCCGGGGCTCTGGCGCCCCGTGTGTGACACTCTCGGCGTGACCGACGCCTCGGGTACGCATCCTGCCCATCCCTACGCGGGCCATGCGGCACTGGTGTTCGGTGGGACCAGCGGCATCGGCGCCGCCACCGCGCTCCTGCTGGCCGAGCGGGGCGCGTCGGTGACCGTCGTCGGGCGCGAAGCCGCCGCCGGCGAGGAGATCGCCCGGCAGTGTCGAGCCGCCCGCGCCCGCGCGGTCTTCGTCCACGCCGACGTCGTCGACGATGCACAGGTCCGTCACGCCGTTCGGGCGGCCGTCGACGAGCACGGTCCACTCACCATGGCCGCCAACGTCGCCGGCATCGACATCTCGGCCCCGCTGACGGAGCTCACCGAGCAGGACTACGAGCAGCTGTTCGCCGTGAACACCGCGGGCCTGTGGCGGTGTCTGAAGCACGAGATCGCCGCGATGTGCGACACGGGCCGCGGGTCCATCGTGAACGTGAGCTCCATCGCCGCGATCGTCCCCGTGCTCGGCAACTCGCTCTATGGCGCGAGCAAGGCGGCGGTGTCCTCGCTCACGACTTCGGCCGCCTACGAATACGCGGCCGCCGGCATCCGGGTGAACGCGGTGGTCCCCGGGACCACCCGCACCGCCATGCTCGACGAATGGCTGGCGTCGGTCGCGGGCAACCAGGGGCTCACCCTCGAGGACCTCGAGCGCGGCGTCGCGCTCGGTTACCTCTCGTCGCCCCGCGAGCAGGCAGCCGCCATCGCGTTCCTGCTCTCTGACGAGGCATCCTTCATCACCGGCGCGTCGCTGGTGACCGACGGCGGGATGTCACTGCTGAACCGGGTCGCCCCGACGAGCACCGGCGCCGCACCCGACACCCCTGGTGACGTGGTGGCGAGGGCTCGCCGGTGACCGCGTCACGCAGCGGAACGAACGGCTCCCGGGCTCAGATGCCCAGGATCTGGGCCTTCTTGGCCGAGAACTCCTCGTCGGTCAGGATGCCCTGCGTGTGGAGCTGAGCGAGCTGCGTCAGCTCCGCGTTCAGGTCGGTCTCGGACTGCGCCATCGGAGCCGGCGCGGCTGCCGCCGCGGCCTGCTGTTGTGCCTGTGCGTCCTGCGCCGCGTACTTCTGCTGCTGTTTGTGCTGGACCGAGCCCGCCACCACGCTTGCGGTGCCGACGACTGCCGCGGTGCGCAGCAACGGCCTTCCTCGTCGAATCATGCCCGTCTCCTCTCGTTGGTTCGTGTCGTCAGATCCGTACCCGGAGCCGGTCAGCTCGCGCCGACCACCTCGTCGACCACTTCCTTGGGGATCCGGATCGAGGCGACCAGCTCGCCGCCCGAACCGACCACGGCATCACGGAACTTCGTCGCCCAGAGGTGCTCGACCAGGAGGATCGCGGCCGACGAATTCGGTTCCAGCTCCGCGGCGAGGTCCTCGATGTCCTGGTCCGAGATCAGCCCGCTCGGCTCCTCGACGTGCAGACCGAACGCCGCGCCCGTCGCGTCGTCGAGCTCGGAGAGCTCGACGCCGACGACCGCGCCGTCGGCGTCCTTGGTGACGAAGACCAGGTCGATCACCCGGACCAGCCCGCTCTGCACGAGCTCTGCGAGCGCCGGCGCAACCTCGCCGGTGAACTGGTTCCCGGGGAACGCGACCACCAGGATCTCGACCGGTCCGATGTCCATGTTCCTCGCTCCTCCGTTGCGCCCTCCGTCCGCCGGAGGGCCCCGTGCTTCTCGGTGCAGGGTGGACGATACATGGCGGTGGGCACGTCGCGTGCAGTGGGCGCGACCATGACGTCTCGTCGAGGACCGCACAGGGACGCCTCCGACAACGAGGTCCTCTGGGAACGCCACGCCGGGTGGTGGCAACAGGAGTTCACCGCGGGCGCAGACAGCGAGTACGAGGACCAGATCCTCCCGATGGTCGCCCACGAGCTCCGAGAGGCCCGCCGCGTCCTCGACATCGGCTGCGGCGAAGGCCAGGTCGCCCGCCACGTTGCGGGTCCCCGGGTCGAGGTCGTCGGCGTCGATCCCACCGCGGCCCAGATCGGCCTCGCTCGTGCCCGCGCCGGGGGGCCGCGCTACGCGAGGGCTCGTGCCGACGCCCTTCCCTGTCGCGACGAGGCGTTCGACCACGTGGTGCTGTGCCTGGCGCTCGAGCACGTCGACGCGTTCGAGGAAGCGATCCGGGAGGTGGCGCGGACGCTCGAGCGCGGCGGCCGATTCGTGCTGGTCCTGTGCCACCCACTGCTCCAGGCCCCGCGTAGTGGGTGGATCGACGACCGGATCGCCGGCGAACGATACTGGCGCATCGGCGAGTACCTCCGGGACGACGTCGTCATCGACGAGGTCGCACCCGGAGTCGCGCTGCGGTTCATCCATCGCCCCCTCAGCCGCTACGTCCGAGCGATGGGCGCAGCCGGTCTGCTGGTCGAGGACATGCACGAACCGCCCCCGCCACCACGGCTCGTCGCCGACACCTGGGGCTACCCGGAAGCCGCGACGATCCCTCGCCTGCTCCTCCTGCGCGCCCGGCGGCTGGCGTAGCGTCGCCGCCCCGAGAGACGCTCGGTGGCGCGATCTCTGGAATTCTCGGGAGGAGCGCGCCTCTTCGCCCATCGTGGTCGGAGCAGTACCGTGCTCGGGATGCGCGGCCGCGCCCTCGTCGAACGAATTCGTTCATCCCTGTGGTTCCTCCCGGCGCTGTTCGTCACCGCCGCGATCGCCCAGGGACTGATACTGCCCGTGCTCGAAGAGCGAGCCGGGAAGAGCGGTGTGAGCACCTTCTTCTTCCAGGGAGGACCTGACGGCGCACGGGTCGTGCTCTCGATGATCGCGGGTTCGACCCTCACGCTCACCGTGCTGGTCTTCTCCATCACGATCGTTGCCCTGCAGTTGGCGTCCAGCCAATTCTCGCCGCGGGTGTTGCGCACCTTCTTGCGGGACTGGTACAGCCAGGCCGCCCTCGGCGTCTTCACCGCGACGTTCGCCTACTCGATGACGGTCCTTCGATCGGTGAAGACGGTCGAACCGGGCGTCGACGCCTTCGTTCCCCGACTCTCGGTCTCGATGGCATTCGTCTGGGTGATGGTGAGCCTGGCCATGTTCGTCCTCTACGTGAGCCACACGGCGCGGGGACTGCGGGTCGTGTCGGTGATCGGCAAGATCGGCGACGAGACGCGGCGAATGATCGACCGCGAGTTTCCCGTTACCCCGGCACCTGGGTCGGCGACCGAGCCGCTCGAGGGCGCCACCCGGGTCGCACCCTCGACCGACAAAGGTGGAGTGCTGTGTTCGGTCGACATCGCCCGTCTGACCGAGATCGCCCGTCGCCACGACGTCGTCGTCGAGATCGTCCCGAGGTTGGGTGACTTCGTCCCGCATGGCGCGCCGATGTTCGCGGTGCGAGGCGACGCCGAGGTCGCGGCGCACGAGCTCGCATCCACCACCCACCTCGGCCTCGAGCGGACCATGGTCCAGGATGTCCGCTTCGGGTTTCGTCAGCTCGTCGACATCGCGGAGCGGGCGTTGTCGCCCGCGGTGAACGATCCGACCACCGCGGTGCAAGTGATCGATCAACTGCACGACGTGCTGCGCACCCTCGCGACGCGGCCCTGGCCGACGGGTCGATACCCCGGCACCGACGGGCGCGTGCGCGTCGTGCTCTGTGTGCCCTCGTGGGACGAGCTCGTGCATCTCGCCCTCGACGAGATCCGCACGGTGGGAGCCTCCGCCATCCAGGTCGACGTTCGACTGAGGAGGATGCTCGAAGATCTGCTCACCGTGGCGCCACCCGAACGCCGAGCCAGCATCGAGACCGAGCTGACCCTGCTGGTGGAAGGTGTGCGCCGCGATGTGGCCGACGTGTCCGACCGCGAGCGGGCGATGGCCGACGACCCGCACGCTCGATAGCTGAACGCTTTCGGCGCTCCGGGCTGCCGTCGGAGCGAAAGGCGTCGCGAACCGATCGGTGAGTCAGCCGGTGAAGCGCGGGACGATGACCATGGGTACCGCGGCGACGACGCGCACGAGGACGCCGTCACGCACCGGGACGTCCGGGCCGAACGGGTCGTTGACCCACTCCGCAGCGATCTCGTTCACGATCGCGTCCCCACTCTGCGCGCTCGCGCTCACGGTTCCCGACTCGAGGAACGTAGCGGTGGCGCCGACGGGGAGCGTCGGTGCAGTGCACTCGAGGGTGGCCCCAGTGGAACATATCCACGTGCCGGCACCGCCCACGAACGAGATCGTCGTGTTCTCGAGCAGGGCGGGAGGCGTCTCGAACACCCGCACACCGTCGGCGACGTTGGAGCCCATGTTCGTGACGACAATCGGGAACGTCAATGCCTCACCGGGCACGGCCTCGGTCGTCGACGACGTCATCTCGATATCGACGTCGGTGTCGGTGTCGTCCTCGAACACCCGCACGTCGGCGCACGTCGCATCGACGGTCGTGCCCGCGGTCGCGACGGCCTCACAATCCTGCACGTCGGCCGGCGGCGCGACGACGTCGGCGCCGGCCGTGAACGTGTAGACGCCGATCGGCAGCGTTCCGCCGTTCGCGGTGTAGTCGCACGTGACGAGCGCGCTGCAGTCCCAGTCGCCGGGGGCGACGTCGGGCACGAGCGTGGCGTTCGCGAACTGCGCGGGTGGCGTTCTGACCACGCTCGCGTCGGGAACGTTCGACAGCGCCTCGACACGCACCGTGCAGTCCACTGGTTGACCGATTGCGGCCCGGTCGGGGCACACCTCGCTCACGTCGGCCTCCGCCGAGAGGTCGACCGTGATGGTGTTCTGCGCCCGCGTGAAGAAGAACTCCTCGGGGAACCGGAAGAAGCGCACCTTCTCGCTGACCGTCCCCACGTCGAGCGCCGTGACGTAGGTGAACCGGAAGCGCTGGTCGCGACCGGCGCTTTCCGCGTCGAACCGGGCGCACACGTCGACGACCGTGCCCACGATCGGGAGCGTGATCTCGATTCGGTGCCAGTCGGCCGAGAGGCACTCGACGCTCTCGAGCGTCAGGTTCGCCGGTGAGAGCTCGGGCTCGACGACACACTGGAACAGCCCGACGTGGCACACCGCGTTCGAGTCGAGGGTCGCCTCGATCGTGAGCCGCCAACCGCCTCCCGGCAACGGCTCGCGGTCGACGAGCTGTTGCGTGATCGTGCTGCGACTGCCGTCAGGTGCGTCTTGGGCGCTCGCCGGCAATCCGGGAACGACCGCGAAGGACGCGACGACGATCCCGAGGACGAGTGTCGTCCGGCTCGCACGGCGGAGGTGGGGAAGGCGCATAGGACGGCATTCTGGCGCGTCCGACGAGGCGTCGCACCCTTGTCGGCCGATGCACACTGACCTGCGAAGACGCGGGTGGAGGTGATGGGTGGCTGGACCTGATGAGACAGCTCTCAAACCCTCGCGTTCCTGCAGAATGACGCGCCGATGC
>CAVVPD010000003.1:0-569633 GCA_963750045.1 uncultured Actinomycetes bacterium
TCGTAAAAGATGTCTTGGAGAGTATGGTCGAAGCAGGCTATCGGAGCGCCCTGCGCATCAGCTTGCCCGAGGGCGTGCGCGGCAGCGCCGCCGCCAGCTCGACCCGCTTCGGCACCTTGCAGCCGGCGAGCGACTCGGCGCAGTGGCGACGCAGCTCGTGCGGGGCTGACCTCGGAGCCGTCGCGCAAGGACCACGATTGCCGTGACGGCCTGCTGCCACTCCGGGTCCTCGCGGCCGACCACGGCGGCGTCCGCCACCTCGGGGTGGCGCAGCAGGACCTTCTCGACTTCGGCCGGCACGACGTTCTCGCCCCCGTGTGACGATCAGGTCGTCCATGCGATCCTCGACGTAGAGGAAGCCTTCCTCGTCGATGCGGCCGAGGTCGCCGGTGTGCAGCCAGCCGTCCGCGTCGGCCCGGCCCGGGGCGACCGTCGGTCCCTGGACGAGGATCTCGCCGTCCGGGATGCGCAGGTGGGCGCTCAGCAGCGGCCGGCCGGCGGAGCCGAGCTTGCGGCGGGCGTCGGCCGGGGCCAGTGTCGTCACCGGCGAGCAGGTCTCGGTGAGGCCGTAGGTCTGGACGACCGTGGCGCCGCGCGCCGAGCGCCTCCTCGAGCGCCTCCTCCGGCACCGGGCCGCCGCCGATCAGCAGCGCCCGCGGGCCGGAGAGGTCGGCGCCGGCATCGAGCAGGCGGGCGAGCTGCGTCGCCACCAGCGAGACGACGCTGATTCGCTCGGCTCGAGCGAGGCGGCGACGCGGTCGACGTCGAAGCCATCGTGGAGCACCGCGGCGGTGCCGTAGATCACCGAGCGCATGACGATGCTGAGGCCGGCGACGTGGCTAAGCGGCAGGCAGCAGAGCCAGCGGTCCGGGCTCGACGCCGATGTTGAAGGCCGAGCCGACGGCGCTCCAGAGGAAGTTGCCGTAGGTCAGCCCGACCGGCTCGGGCACGCCGGTGCTGCCACTGGTCATCATCTGGCAGCCGGGCGCATCCATGTCGTGCTCGCCGAGCAGCGGCAGGTCGGCCTCGGTCTGGGTCAGCTCGCCGGGATCGCTGAGGTCGACCGCCGGCTTCTCGGCGGCGATCGCCGCTGCTCGCTCGGCGGCGCTGAGCCGCGGGCTGAGCGGCAGCAGCACGCCCCGACCTTCATCAGCGCGTGGACCAGGACGACCTGCTCGCGGCGCGGCTGCATCGTCAGCGCGGCGACCGAGCCACGCCGCACGCCGTGTGCCTCAGCCGCCGCGCGACCCAGGTCGCCTCGGCCTCGAGCTCGGCGTAGGTCACCGCGGCCCCGTCCGCGATCAGGGCAAGGCGGTCGGGGCAGCTCTGGGATCTCTGGGCGAGCCAGTCGTCGAGTTTCATCGGGCGCCGGATATCGTGCCCATCATGCCGAAACGCCATAAGGGAGCTCCCCCGGAGGAGCAGCTCTACGCGCCGATCGAGTGGCGGGCCGTAGGCGAGTACGACGACATCCGCTTCGAGAAGGCCGAGGGGATCGCGAGGATCGCGATCGACCGGCCGGAGGTGCTGAACGCCTTCCGCCCGCAGACCCTGGTCGAGATCTCGGCGGCGCTGGAGCTGGCCCGCGAGGACACCGGGGTCGGCGCGATCGTCCTCACCGGGAAGGGAGAGAAGGCGTTTTGCTCGGGTGGCGACCAGCGGGTGCGCGGCGACAGCGGCTACGTCTCCGAGGGCGGCTCGCTCGGTCGCTTCCACGTCACCGACCTGCAGGTGCAGATGCGGCGGTTGCCGAAGCCGGTGGTGGCGATGGTGGCTGGCTACGCGATCGGCGGCGGCCACGTCCTCCACGTCTGCTGCGACATGACGATCGCCGCCGACAACGCCTGGTTCGGGCAGACCGGGCCCCGGGTCGGGTCGTGGGACGGCGGCTTCGGGGCCTCGCTGCTGCGCGATCTGGTCGGGACCAAGAAGGCGAAGGAGTTCTGGCTGCTCTGCCGCCAGTACGACGCCGAGGAGGCGCTCGAGATGGGCCTGGTCAACGAGGTCGTGCCGCTGGCGGAGCTCGAGGCGAGACAGTCGCCCGCTGCCGCGAGATGCTCGCCCTCTCCCCCTTCGCCCTGCGCCTGGTCAAGGCCAGCTTCAACGCCCACGAGGACGGCTACGCCGGCATCCAGCAGCTCGCCCACGACGCCAACCTGCTCTTCTACGGCAGCGAGGAGGCGGCCGAGGGCCGTGAGGCGTTCAAGCAGAAGCGCCCGCCCGACTTCGCCCGGTTCCCCAGAAGGCCATGAGGATCTGGCTCATGGCGGCGCGGCCGCGGACGCTGCCGGCGGCGATCGCGCCGGTGCTGGTCGGGACCGCGGCCGCAGTCGAAAGCGGCGGGACGACTACCGCGGCTCGGCGCATTCCTCGCTGCCCTGATCGGCTCGATCTTCATCCAGATCGGAACCAACCTTGCGAACGACTATTCCGACGCGCGGCGCGGCGCCGACACCGCCGACCGGCTCGGGCCTGTACGGGTCACCTCGGCCGGGCTGGTGACCCCCCGGCGCGTGCTCAACGCGACCTGGATCGCCTTCGGCGTCGCCGTCGCTTGCGGCATCTACCTGGCGGCGGTCGCCGGCATCGTGATCATCCTGGTCGGAGCGCTCTCGATCGCTGCCGGCGTGCTCTACACCGGCGGCCCGCGCCCCTACGGCTACGCCGGTCTCGGCGAGGTCTTCGTCTTCCTCTTCTTCGGCCTGGTCGCCGTCAACGGCTCCTACTACGTGCAGCTCGAGCAGCTCGATGCGCTGCCGCTGGGGCTCTCGATCGCGGTCGGCTTCATCGCCACCGCGATCCTCGTCGTCAACAACGTGCGCGACCTGGAGACCGACCGACGCGCCGGGAAGATGACCCTCGGCGGTGCGGATGGGTCGCCACAACGCGGTTGTCCTCTACGCGGATGCTGGTGCTAGGCGCCTTCGTCGTGCTGCCACTGGCGCTGCTTGCCGGCGGTGGCAGCTGGCTGCCGCTGATCGGCCTGCTGGCACTGCCGATGACGGTGAAACCGATGCGGGCGATGACCAATCGCACCGACGGACCGGCGCTGAACGGCGCCCTGGCGGGCACAGGAGCGCTCCTCGGCGTGTTCAGCCTGCTGGTCGCGGTCGGCCTTTTGCTGGCGTAGCTTGATGCGCCTCGCCTCGGTCGAGGTCATCCCCTACGCACTGCCCTTCAAGGACCCGTACGTCACCGCGCGCGGTCGGCTCGAGCAGCGCGAGATGGTGCTGCTGCGACTGCGCTCCGATGACGGCCTCCTCGGCCTCGGCGAAGCGGTGCCGCTCTCGCTGCGGGGCGGCGCGACGACAGCCCAGGTCGTCGCCGAGCTGGAGGGACTGGCAGGGCGCGACGAGGTGGACGAGGAGACGTTGGGGAGCGGCGCCCTTGCACTCTCGGCGCCGGCGCGCTGCGCCGCGCTCACGGCCCTGCTCGACCTGCGGGGGCGACGGGCGGCTGGTGATGTCGCGCTTGCGGAGCCGAGGCCGGAGCCAGTCGAGTGCAACGCGACCTTGGTTGCCGGCGAGCCCGCCGCGGTGGCGGCGGGGGCCGAACGCTGGGCGAGTGAGGGCTTCACGACCTTCAAGCTGAAGCTGGGGGTCGGCGACGACGTCGGCCAGGTACGGGCCGTGCGCGAGGCGCTGGGACCGGATGCGCGGATCCGGGTCGATGCAAATGCCGCCTGGGATGTCGAGACCGCGCGGCGCACTTTGCGGGAGATCGAGCCATTCGATGTCGAGCTCGCCGAGCAGCCGGTCGTCACGCTCGAGGAGGCGGCGAGGTGTCGGAGTCGACCTCGATCCCGCTTGCCGGCGATGAGAGCATCGAGAGCCGCGGCGACGCGGTGCGAGCGGTGAAGCTGGGCGCCTGCAAGCTGGCCGGGCTGAAGCTGTCCAAGGTTGGGGGACCGGAGGAAGCGATCGCGATCGCGGAGCTGCTGCCCTCGTTCGTCTCCAGCGCGCTCGACGGGCCGGTCGGCATCGCCGCCGCCGCCCAGGTCGCCCAGACCTTGGACCAAGCGACACTCGGCGTTCACCACTTTGCCCATGGCCTCGCTACGCAGCGCCTTTTCGCCTCAACCATCGCCTCGGTCGAGTGCGAGCTGCGTGACGGCATGCTGCACTCCCCAGAAGGGCCGGGTCACGGCGTAGTGATCGACGAGGAGGCCCTGCAGGCTCGCCGCCTCTAGCCGCGTGGCGCTTTACTCCCACGTAGGGGAATAAAGCGCCATAGGCTCCTCGGGATGGATTCCACGAATCGCAACACCGCCCTCGCCTCGGCCTTCGTCGAGGAGCTCGCACGCGGGGGCGTGCGACACGCGGTGATCTCCCCCGGCTCGCGCTCGACACCGCTCGCGGTAGCGCTCTGGCGCCAGGCCGAGATCGAGAGCAGCGTGATCGTCGACGAGCGCTCGGCGGCGTTCTTCGCGCTCGGGGCCGCGCAGGCGACGCGAGCGCCGGTTGTCCTCCTCTGCACCTCGGGGACGGCCGCCGCCAACTACCACCCCGCGATCTGCGAGGCCGACGAATCGGCCGTGCCACTGGTCGTCCTCACCGCCGATCGGCCACCGGAGCTGCGCGGGATCGGCGCCGGTCAGACAATCGATCAGGTCAAGCTCTACGGCGAATCGGTGCGCTGGTTCTGCGAAGTCGGCACCCACGAGGCCGACGACGACGGCTTGTTGCACTACCGCTCGGTCGCCTGCCGGGCGCTGGCCGCCGCGCGTGGCGAGCTCGTCCCGGCCCCGTCCATCTCAACCTGCCCTGGCGCGAGCCGCTGGCGCCGCTGCCGGTCGAGGGCGCCGTAACCGCTACCGACCCACTTGCTCTGGAGGGACGCGACGGCCGGCCCCTGACGGCAGTGACGTCGATCGACCTCGAGCCCTCGGCCTTCCTGCTCGACGAGATGGCCGGCCACATCGGCGACGCGATCGCCGGGGTGATCGTCGCCGGTCGCCAACTCGACCCGGAGCTGCGCGAGCCGCTCGCCCACCTCGCCCGCGCCTCGGGCTTTCCGATCCTCGCCGAGCCCACTTCCCAGCTCCGCTGCGGCCCCCACGACCGCTCCCACGTCATCTCGACCTATGACCTGCTGCTGCGCGACGAGCACTTCGCTCGCTCGGTCGTGCCCGACCTGGTCCTCCGTTTCGGCGAGATGCCGACGAGCAAGCCGCTGCGCTCCTGGCTCTCGGCAAGTGGCGCCGACCAGATCGTGATCGACCCCTATGGCGGCTGGAACGAGCCGACCAACCGCGCCGCGGCGATCCTGCGCGCCGACCCGACCGAGCTCGCGGCGGGCTGGGCGACGCGCCTGGAGAAGGAAGAGCGCCCGGCGCCACAGCGCTGGCTCGACGCCGAGCGCGCCGCGCGCGGAACGCTCGAATCGGCCCTGACCGATGCTCAGATCTCCGAGCCTGCCCTCCACCACGCCCTCGGTCTCGTCCACCGCGACGGCGACCTTGTCTACACCGCCTCGAGCATGCCGATTCGCGACCAGGAGGCGTTCCTTCCGCCAAACGAGACCGATGCCCTCTTCCTCTGCAACCGCGGCGCCAACGGCATCGACGGCCTGATCTCCTCCGGCATCGGCGCGGCCCACGCCACTGGCCGCCCGACCACGATCGTCACCGGCGATCTGGGGCTCCTCCACGACCTCGGTGGCCTGGCGGCGCTCCGCGACGTCTCGACCCCGGTCCGCGTCGTCGTCATCGACAACGACGGCGGCGGCATCTTCGGCTTCTTGCCCCAGGCTGAGGCACTCGCCAGCGAGGAGTTCGAGTCCCTCCTAGGCACGCCGCGCGGCGTTGGCGTCGCCAAGGCCGCGACGCTCTTTGAACTTCGGCATCAAAGAATCGACGGGCTCGCGCAACTGCAAGATGCGCTCGCCTCCGGTACGGGTCTGATCGAGGTTAAGGTCGCGCGCGACGGCAATGCTCGACTTCACGGCCGGCTCAGCGCCACCGTGCTCGAAGCTTTGCGCTAACAGACGAGCGGCTCGGTCGCGCGGCCGGGCCCAGGGCGCCAAGAAGCTCCGAAGTAGGAGACCTGGCGGGTCTGGAGGATCTTGGTTGGGCACGAGCCGTCCGAGTTGACCTCGATCACGGCGTCACCGAAGCCGAAGAAGCCCGCTTCGGTGAAGGGATTGCCGAAGCGGGTATAGACAAGCCGGCCACCCGACGGGTCCCAGCTCGGCGCGAGCTCGATCTGCTTGGGCGTGTGCGTCAGGCGACGTTGATCCGAGCCGTCCGCGTGCATGACAAAGAGGTCGGTGAGGGTGGCGGTGGTCGTGCCATGGCCAGTTGTAACCGTGCGTGGGCGCCCGCGAAGCAGGGCGAGTTCGGTCCCGTCGTGTGAGTAGACGGGTTCCAGCGCATCCTTGGACAAGACAGTTGTTCCACCGTTCGCAAGCCCGAGCACCACCGCTTCGCTCGCCCTTTTGCCGCGCCGCCTGGTGGCAGCCAAGCCGGTTCCGTCAGGCGAGAAGGAGGAGGGCCACTCCATCAACCCATTGCGCCAAGCGGTCAGCTGGATCCCCCGGAGCGCTTGACGACGACCAGGGGCAGCTCCTCCACCCGCTCGTAGGTGGTGAAGCGACGGCCACAGGCCAGGCACTCCCGACGCCGGCGGACGGCCGCGAGGTCGTCGGCCGGGCGCGAGTCGACGACCTTGTCGTCGTCGGCCGAGCAGAAGGGACAGCGCACCGCGCCACGGTATCCGCCCCGGTTCCGGCGCATCGCGCACGGTCGGCGCCGGCACGCGCAGCCACGGCGGCCCGGCCTCCCGTGGCAACGGGTGCCAGAGCCGCCGTGGGCGACGGTGATGGCGCACAGGGGCCGCTACCCGCTCCACTCGATGGTCTCCCCGGGCACCAGCACGGTGCCGTGGCGGGCCGCGGCCAGCGCGTCGACCACCGGGCGGGGATCCGTGCCCGGCGCCAGGCGGGAGGCGACCGACCACAGCGAATCGCCGGGCCGCACCACGGTGCTACGAGCGTCGGTGCTCCGAGCGCTCGTGTCGGCGGCGGCTGGGCGGCGCTCGGGGGAAGCGGGGGTGGAACCCCCGAGCGCGGCACCCGCCTGCGCCATCACGAGCACCAGCACGACCACGAGGACGGCGACGACGACGCGTCGACGCCAGAAGGTGGCGCGGCTGACGACCCGGGACCCGCCGGCGGCAACGGCGGGACGGGGCGGCAGCGTCGTGGGTCGCTGCCGAGCCGTGGCCCGGGTCGTGATCGTGATGACGGCTCCTCGATCGATTCCTCGGTCGATTCCTCGATCCATGAGTGCTGTGGTCACTTGCCTCTGCTCCTGTGGTGCGGCCCGCCAGGAGAGCGAACCACGGGGGTGTGACAGTTATCCCGCTCTCCGTCTCGACCACGCCCACTCACCTGGGTCGAACGGACGTTCGTAGCGTCGCACGAACGCCCGTTCGGGTCAAGGGGTTCCCTCGAGAAATCCCGAACAGGTGTTTGCCCCGAACGCACGATCGTGGTACCGTCGCCGCCATGACCGATTTGACCCCCCGTCAGCGGCAGGTCCTCGAGTTCATCGACGCGGAGGTCCGCCACCGCGGCTACCCGCCCAGCGTGCGCGAGATCGGCGAGGCGGTGGGGCTGTCGTCGAGCTCGACCGTGCACGCGCACCTGGCGGCGTTGCAGGACAAGGGCTACCTCACCCGCGACCCCACCAAGCCCCGCGCCCTCGAGGTGCACCTCGACATCGAGTCGGGCGCGCCGATCGAGCGCCGGCCCGTGCGGCACGTGCCCCTCGTGGGCGACGTCGCGGCCGGCACCGGCGTGCTCGCGGCCGAGAACATCGAGGAGACCCTTCCGGTCCCGGAGGACTTCACCGGCGACGGCGTGCTCTTCATGCTGCACGTACGGGGGGACTCCATGATCGAGGCCGGCATCTTCGACGGCGACTACGTCGTCGTGCGCCAGCAGCCCGACGCCCAGCCCGGAGACACGGTCATCGCCGGCATCCCCGGCGAGGAGGCCACGGTCAAGACCTTCCTGCGCCGCCGCAACAAGATCGTGCTGCGGCCGGAGAACTCCTCCATGGAGGAGATGGTCTTCGACCCGAGCGACGTCACGATCTACGGGAAGGTCGTCTCGCTCCTGCGTCGGCTGTGATCAGTGCGCAACCGCTGGTCACGCTCGGCGACGTCGAAGCGGGGTCGCGCTGGTTCTGCGCGGTGCTCGGCGTCACCGCCGGCCACGGCGGGCCGCACTACGAGATGCTGATGGACGGCGACACGCTCGTCGCCCAGCTCCACCACTGGGACGCGCACACCGACGAGCCGGGCCACCAGTTCATCGGCGACGAGCGCGATCCGTCGCGCGGCAACGGCGTGCTGCTGTGGTTCGCGGTCGACGACTTCGACACCGCGATGGCACGGGTGACAGCCGCCGCCGCCGAGATCCTCGAGGGCCCGTTCCTCAACGCGGGCGCCCGCCAGCGCGAGGTGTGGCTGCGCGGTCCCGACGGCTACGTCGTCGTGCTCGCCGGCCCGCGCACCGAACCGGTCAGCTGACGCCCGTCACTCCGTGAACCGCGGCCGCACCTCGTCGGCGAAGAGCTGCATCGATCGCAGCACGTGTTCCTGCGCGACCCCGCCCACCCCCATCCAGCACACGACGTTGCGCACGCCCGCGTCCCGCAGGATCTCCAGCTTGGCGCTGAAGCCGTCAGGGTCGTCGAAGAGCAGGTTGGTGGCGAGCTGCTGCTCCCAGCTGTCGTCGGGGATCGCGGGCGGCGGCGCGGTGGGGATCAGCGTCTCCCACTCGTCGGGTCGCGGCGGCGCGCTCAACGCCGCGAGGCGCGACATGTGCCACTCGTACGGCTCGCGGGCGATGGCATGCGCCTCGGCGCGCGTCGGCGCGAGCAACGTGTAGAGCAGCACGACCGCGCGGTCGAGCATCAGGTCGGTGTCGAGCGGCGACGCCTCGACCAGCTCGACGTACCGACGGAACATCGTGCCCGTGGCCTCGACCGGCGCGAACGGCGACGCGTACGCGAGCGGCAGCCCCCGCTCGATCGTCTGCTCGATCGGGGTGGAGCCGCCCACGCTCATCAGCAGCACCTCACCCGCGGGGCGCACCGGTTCGGGCCAGGTGCGGATCGCGGGGAAGCGGAAGTGCTCCCCCTCCCCCGCGAACGGACGGCCGGTCCAGGCCGACAGCACGAGGTCGAGGCCCTCGTCGAGCCGGGGCTTGGTGACGTCTTCCGGCACGCCGAACACCACGTTCTGGGGCCACTGGTAGCCGCGCCCCACGCAGAGGTCGACGCGGCCGTTGCCGAGGCGGTCGAGCATCGCCGCCCGCTCGGCGAAGCGCAGCGGGTGGGTGAGCGACAGGTTCACGACCGCCGCGCCCACGCGCACACTCGACGTCTGGCCGAGGAGGAAGGCGACCATGTCGAGGGCGTCGGGGCACGCGGAGTAGTCGAAGAAGTGCTGCTCGGGAACCCACACGCTGTCGTAGCCGAGCGCCTCGGCGAGGTGCACGCGTTCGAGCTCCTCGGCGTAGACCCGATCAGTCGTCGTCCAGGGCGGGACCTGATACGTGTGATAGGTGCCGAACTTCATCGCCATCCTTCCCCTTCACGCATGCTGGTCAGGAACGGCACGACCTCGGCCGCGAACGCGGTCGGTGCCTCCGTCGGTGCGAGGTGGCTGGTCCCGGGGAGGAACACGCACCGCGCGCCGAGTAGGTCGGCGAGCTCCTGGTGGTCGTCGTCGTTGCCTTCGTGCTGGCCGGCGATCACCAGCGTGGGCAGGCCCGCGGCGCGCAGCGACGGCAACCGGTCGCGCGCGTCGAAGGACACCACCGATCGGAACGCGGCGGCGAGCGACGCCGGATCGGCCGACGCCAAGTCGGCGAGGAAGCGCTCCCGCGCGCGGTCCGTGCCCTCGAGCGGTGCGGGTCCGAGCATCGCGGGCAGCAACGCCTCGGCCACGGCCGCGGGGCCGTCAATCTCGGTCAGGCCCGCCAGGACCGGGTTGAACTCGCGCGCCCCGTCGGTGGCGCCGGGGATGGTGTTGCACAGCACGAGGCCGCGCACCCGAGCCGGATCGGCGAGGGCGAGCTCCTGGGCGATCATGCCGCCGAGCGAGTGGCCCATCACCACGACCGCATCGAGCCCGTCGTCGACGAGCCGACGGTCGAGCGCGGCGGCGAGCCCGGGCACCGTCATCGGCTCGGCGAGCGCGGGTGCGTCGCCGAATCCGGGCACGTCGACCGCCACGCAGGTGAAGCCGTCGAGCAGCGGCACGATCGGATCCCAGAACGCGCGGGTCGAGCCGATGCCGTGGACGAGCAGGAGCGTCGGTTCCATGGCAGTCACTCCGCGGCGAGGAACTCCATCGCGTCGGGGATCGCGGCCGGATCCTGCAGGAAGACGAGGCGGGGACCGCGCCCCGCTGCTCGTAGGAGATGTCGATGCCGTTGGCGTGAATGGTGGGCACGGCGGGAGCGTACGTCGCTCCCGGCGATCGCACCCAGATGCCAGGATGAGCGCATGCCCCGGACCGCGCTCGACGCGATCGACCTCAGTGACTACGCGCTCTACCGCCATGGCTTCCCCCACGACGTGTTCACCACGCTGCGGCGCGAGGCACCGGTGTGGCGCCACCCCGACACCGACGTCCTGCGCGGCGGCGACGCGGGGCCGTTCTGGGTGCTGTCGCGCCACGACGACCTGCGTGCGGTCAACCGCGACACCGAGACGTTCACGGCCTACGACGGCGCGCAGATCCGTGACACCGCCGAGAACCGCAAGGGCAAGATGCTCATCTCGATGGACGGTCCCCCGCACACGCGGTTGCGCCGCCTGGTGTCGCGCGGGTTCACGCCGCGCATGCTCGACACCCTCGAGGGCCACCTCCGGTGGCGCACCGACCGCATCCTGGACGACGTCGTGGTCACGGGCGGCGAGGTCGACTTCGTGCGGGACGTCGCCGAGCAGCTGCCCCTGCACGTGATCGCCGACATCATCGGGATCCCCGAGCCCGAGCGGGAGCCGGTGTTCGAGGGGACGAACACCATCCTGCGGGCGTTCGACCCCAACGGTGGCGTGGGGCTGGAGGAGCGCCTCGCCACCGAACGACGCCTGTTCGAGTACGCCAGCTCGTTCAACACGGCCAAGCGCGAGCGGCCGGCCGACGACATCTGGTCGGTGCTGGTGCAGGCCGAGGTGGTCGACGACGACGGCACGCCCACCCGGCTCACCGACCACGAGCTCGACCTCTTCTTCTTCCTCCTCGCCGCGGCGGGCTCGGAGACGACCCGCAACGCGATCTCGAGCGGCCTGCTCGCGCTGGTCGGGCATCCCGAGCAGCTCGCCCGGCTGCGGCAGGATCCCGAGCTCATCGACACCGCGGTCGAGGAGATCCTGCGCTGGAGCTCTCCGGTCTCCTACTTCCGGCGCACCGCCACGCGTGACGTCGAACTCCGGGGCGAGCAGATCCGCGAGGGCGACGTCGTCACCTTCTGGCACCCGTCGGCCAACCGCGACCATGAGGTGTTCGCCGACCCGTTCGCGTTCGACGTCGGCCGTTCCCCGAACGACCACGTCGCGTTCGGGGGCGGGGGCGCGGACTTCTGTCTCGGCGCGGCCCTGGCCCGGCGGGAGCTGCGGGTGATGTTCGAGGGCCTCGTGGGCCGCTTCGCGGACTGGGAGATCACCGCCGAGCCGGTGTGGTCCACCCCCGGCGTGCTCGTCACCGTCGTGTGCTCCCTCGACCGCTTGCACGTGCGCCTGCGCTGACCCTTGACACGGCTTTAACGCTGTGCAAGTATACCGAGCGATGAGTAGCCTTTCTAGACACCCGATTGGCGCGAGGACCGTCGCCAGTCGGCGCGGGATGCGATCGTCGACGCCGCCTGGGCCCTCGCGGGCGAAGAGGGCCTGGCGGGATGGTCGCTGCGGGACCTGGCCCGCCGGGCGGGGATCACCACGCCCACCGTGTACGCCTACTTCGATTCGAAGTACGCGATCTACGACGCGATGTTCGGCCAGGCCGCCACCCGCTTCGCCGACGCCATGGCCGAGCCGTTCGACGGGGACGACCCTCCCGAGGTGCTCGTGGCCAGCGTCCACCGCTTCGTCGACTTCTGCACGAGCGACACCGCCCGCTACCAACTGCTGTTCCAACGCACGCTTCCCGACTTCGAGCCGTCGGCGGAGTCGTACGCGCCGGCGGTGCGGGCCCTCGAGGAGGTCCGCGGGTGGCTGCGCGCAACGGGATCACCGAGGCACGTCATGTCGACCTCTGGACCGCCCTGACCATCGGCCTGGTCGACCAGCAGATCTCCAACGATCCCGGAGGGGACCGTTGGACGCGACTCATCGACGAGTCGATGGCCATGTTCCTCGCCCACTGCGCGCCGTCCCGCACGTCGCGCCCGCCGAAGTCCAAAGTGTCCCGCCCGAAAGGAACCCGATCGCGATGATGACAACCGTCGACGCCACCACCATCGAACCGTTCACCCACGACGAAGCGATGCGCCTCCAGGCCCAGGAGCTGGACCGTACGCTCGCGCTGCTCCGCTCGCTCGACGACGCCGCGTGGAGCACCCGGACGGACTGCCCGGACTGGGACGTCCGCGCGATGTATCAACACGTGGTGGGCGCGTGCGAAGCGGGCGCCTCCATGCGCGAGAACGTCCACCAGCTGCGCGTCGCCCGGAAGGACCGCAAACGCCACGGTGGGCCGCTCGAAGCGGCGCTGTCGGGCCTCCAGGTACGCGAGCGCGCCGACCTCGACGGTGCCCAGATCGTCGAGCGGCTCACCACCGTCGCACCCAAGACCGTGCGAGGCCGTGCCCGCACCCCCGGCGTCGTCCGCAACCACGCCAAGCTGAAGATCGACGGACCCGTGTTCGAGACGTGGAAGCTCGGCTACCTCACCGACACCATCTACCTCCGCGACCTGTGGATGCACCGCGTCGACACCGGCCACGCGCTCGGCCGGCCGCTCGAGCTCAGCTCGGAGCACGACGGCCGCATCGTCGCCGACGTGGTCGGCGAGTGGGCACGCCGCCACGGCCGGCCCTTCGTCGCTCGAGCTCACCGGCCCGGCCGGCGGGGCGTACGCGCACGACGCGGAGCAGCCCGGTGCCGAGCACCTCTCGATCGACGCGGTCGAGTTCTGCCGCACGCTGGCCGGGCGCACGCCCGCTGCCGGCCTGCTCACCACCGTCGTCCCCTTCTGACCGACCCGATCCCGGCCGGCACCATCCGGACCGCCAGCCCGAACCCGAGGAGCACCATCATGGTCGACACCTACCGAGCCGCCCCCGACATCGACGTCCTGACCTCGAACGTCCCGATCCCCGCCTTCGGCCTGGTGCCGGTCAACGCGTTCGTCCTCCACGGCTCCGAACCCCTGCTGGTCGACACCGGCACGGTGATGGAGAGCGAGGAGTTCATGGCCGCGCTGCGGTCGGTCATCGACCCGGCCGAGCTGCGGTGGATCTGGCTCACCCACACCGACTTCGACCACATCGGCTCGCTGCACCAGTTGCTCGCCGAGAACCCGAAGCTCCGGGTGGTCACGACGTTCCTCGGCGTGGGCATCATGAGCCTCTCCGCGCCGCTGCCGATGGACCGGCTCCACCTCGTCAACCCCGGCCAGAAGCTCACGGTGGGCGACCGCACCCTCACCGCGATCAAGCCGCCCGTCTTCGACAACCCCTGCACGACGGGCTTCCTCGACGACACGTCGGGCACGTTCTTCAGCTCCGACTGCTTCGGCGGTCTCTTCGCCGACGTGCCCCGGAACGCCGCCGACTTCTCCGGCGACGACCTGCGCAGCGGCCAGTGCCTCTGGGCGACGGTCGACTCCCCTGGCTGCACAAGGTCGACACCGACGCGTTCCGCCACGAGCTCGACGGCATCCGCCGGATGGCGCCCACGATGGTGTTGAGCAGCCACCTGCCGGCGGCGCCCGGGACGATGCTGGAGCAGTTGCTCGGGTCGTTGGAGGCCGCGCCGACCGCGCAGCCGTTCGTGGGCCCCGACCAGGCGGCGCTCGAGCAGATGCTGGCGCAGATGACCGCCGGGGCCCAGTAGGGCTCCGGCGACCGACCCCTGTCACCGGTGCCCGGCGCAAGGTGGCGCACTGCGGCGCCCGACCTCAGTCGACGGTCAGCTCTCCCATCAGCGACCAGTCCTGTGCACCCTCGATGGTGGTGTTGACGATGCGCGGCGTCCGGGCGAGCGCCGCGGGCATCTCGTTCATGGCCCGCTGGAAATGTTCGCTGGTGACGTGGGCCTCGGCGGCCCCGTCCCGGAACGCCTCGACCAGCACGAACTCCGTCGGGGCCTCGACACTCCGCGACCACTCGAACCACAAGTTGCCCGGCTCGGCACGGGTGGCTTCGGTGAAGTCGTGGACCAGGTCCAGCCACCGGTCCGACCATTCCGGCTTGGTGGTGAACTTGACGACGATGAAGATCATGGACCGACCCCTGACGTTTGCACTGACCGCGAGGTCAGACCCGCGAGTCCTTGTCCACGCGCGGGTTGAGGACGAATGCGTTCGGCGCAGTCTCCTCATAGGTCGCACCGAAGCCCGCCAGGATCCCCTTGGACTCGTCGTCGGGGTCACCGAAGCATCGGCAGGTGATCTGCTCGCAGGCCTCGATGATCGCACCGAGCGGCGCCTTGCCCTTGTCGTTGCCGAGGTGGGCCTTGAACGCCGCGTCGTTCGCGTAGATCTCGGTCCATTCGCTCACACCCGGCGCGGGGTACTCGGCGTGGTAGACGATCACACCCGGATGCTCGAGCATGACCGCGCAGAGCTTCTCCTGGTTCGCCTTGAAGTCGGACTCGGCGCCGTCCTTCATGTCCCAGCGGATCTTGAGCATGATCGCCATGACTCCCCCTCCCCCATCGGCGTACGGCACGTCGCCGCAACCGCCGCTGGTCGCGAAGGGTAGCGCCATGCGGGATTCCCGCACGCCGCCGCTCACGCCGCCGACGTGGCGACCAGCGCGGCGACGGGGATGCCGAAGATGTCGCAGCGGCGCTCGTCGGTGATGTGGAACCCGACCTCGGCGACCAGCGCGGCGAGCGGGATCGGGCGACAGTCCGCGAGACGCGGCATGAGCCGGTGCGCCGCGAGGTACGCACGTTCCATGACCGCGGGTGGCTGGGTGCTCGTGAGCGACACGAGCGCCAGGCGACCGTTTCCCGTGAGCACGCGCCGGAGCTCGCCGACGACGGTGAGGAGCTCGGGGGTGTCGAAGAGCTCGAGCGTGAAGCACGCGAAGGCGGCGTCGACCGATCCCGCCGCCAGCGGCACATCGGCACCGTCGGCGACGACCAGCGAGACGCGTGCCCCGAGCCGCCCGGCCCGGAGCTTTTCGGCCGCCGCCCGGTGCATGCCTGGCGCCAGGTCGACGCCGACGACGTGTCCGTCGGGGCCGGTGGCCGCGGCGAACGCGGCCAGGCTGGCGCCGGGTCCCGACCCGATCTCCAGGACCCGCTCCGCGGGCCCCACCGACAGCATCCGCTCGCCGGTGACGCGGGCGGCGCGCTCGAAGCGACCTTCGAACCGTTCGTACCCCCGGCTGCGACGGTCGTAGGTCGACCGCGCCTCGGCCTTGGAGCGGACGACCGGCGCGATCTCCGTCACGCGACGCCGGCGAAGCGGGCCAGGACCGCGTACGCGTGCTCGACCGAGTCGCGCGTGACGAACTCACCCTGGGTGTGGGCGATGGCCGGATCACCGGGACCGAAGTTGACCGCGGGGACGCCGCGCGACGCGAAGCGGGCGACGTCGGTCCAGCCCAGCTTGGGCCGCACCGGCAGCGACAGGCCGTTGACGAATGCGTCGACCAACGGGTCGGTGAGGTTCGGCGCCGCCGCGGCCTGGGCCTGGAGGATCTCGACGTCGTCGGCGCCGCTCAGCAGCGCGCGCACCTGCGCTTCGGCCTCCTCGGGCGAGTAGCGGGGCGCGAACCGACGGTTCACGGTGATCGTGCAGCGGTCGGGCACCACGTTGTGCTTGTTCGCGATGCCACCCTCGATCCCCACCACCTGCAACGACTCGCGGAACGCCAACCCGTCCACGTCGACGGTGTCGGCCTCGTGCGCGGCGAGCCCGGCGAGCACCTCCGACGCGCGGTGGATGGCGTTGCGACCCATCCACGGGCGCGCCGCGTGGGCCCGCTCGCCGTCGAACCCGGCGCGGGCCACGAGCACGCCCTGGCAGCCAGCCTCGACCCAGCCGTCGGTGGGTTCGAGCAGGACCGCGAAGTCGGCGGCCAGCAGCTCCGGCAGCGCGGCGAACACCGTGCCCAGGCCGTTGAACTCGTCGGCCACCTCCTCGCACTCGTAGAACGCGAGGGTGACGTCGTGGTGCGCGCGTGAGGCGTCGGCATGGAGCTCCTCGGCGAGGCGCAGCAGCACGGCGAGGCCGCTCTTCATGTCGGCCGAGCCGAGGCCGCGGAGCACGTCGCCCTCGACCCGGGGCACCTCGTTCCCGGCGTTGGCCGGCACGGTGTCGAGGTGGCCGCCGAGCACCACCCGCTGCCCCCGACCGAGCTCGGTGCGGGCGATCACGTTCTCGCCCACCCGACTCAACGTCAGCGACGGCGCCCGGGCGCGCAGGCGCGCCTCGACCAGATCGGCCAGCTCGGCTTCGTGGTGACTCTCCGAACGCACCGCGACCAGCGCGGTGGTGAGCCCGAGGAGGTCGGCCGCGTCGGCCGCCAGCACGGGCGCCTGCACGGACGACGTCGTCACGTGGCCGCGCCGTGGTCACGCAGGATGTCGTTGAGCTTCGCCTTGTCGTGACGCTCGCCCTCGTTGAGGCGCTTCACCACGAGCACGCACGGCAGGCCGAACTCGCCGCCCGGGTACGTGCGGGCGCGCGTCGCGGAGATGGCCACGCACCAGTCCGG
The DNA here is from genome assembly GCA_963750045.1 of uncultured Actinomycetes bacterium. GTDB lineage: Bacteria > Actinomycetota > Acidimicrobiia > IMCC26256 > DASPTH01 > DASUAS01. The sequence continues at coordinate 16,912 of CAVVPD010000003.1, forward strand.
GACGATGCCGCGGCTCAGCTCGGCACCGGTCTCGGCGTCGATCACCGGGATGGACCCGGTGAGGATGGCGCCGGCACCGAGCACCACGCCGGTACCCACGCGCGCGCCCTCGGCGACGATGCAGCGCGAGCCGATCATCGAGTCGTCGCCCACGAACACCGGCGCGGCCTGCGGCGGCTCGAGCACGCCGCCGATGCCCACGCCGCCGGAGAGGTGGACGCGTGCACCGATCTGCGCGCACGACCCGACCGTCGCCCACGTGTCGACCATGGTGTCGGCCCCGACGCGCGCGCCGATGTTGACGTAGCTCGGCATCATCACCGCGCCCGGTGCGAGGTACGAGCCCCAGCGCGCGGACGCGCCGGGCACCACTCGTACGCCGTCGCGCTCGAAGTGGCGCTTGAGCGGGATCTTGTCGGCGTACTCGAACGGCGCCAGCTCGATGGTCTCCATCTGCGAGAGGCGGAACAACAGGAGCACCGCGAACTTCAGCCATTCGTGCACGACGACCTCGCCGCCGACCAGCTCCGCGACCCGTGCCTCGCCTGAGTCGAGCAGCTCGACGGCCTGGAGCACCGCGGCCCGCGCGTCGGCCTCCGGGAGCACGGCCGCGAGGTCGTCACGGCCCTCCCACAGCGTGGTGATCGTCTTCTCGAGCGCTTCCGTCGACGCAGGCATGGGCTCAGGCTAGAGGCCGCGGCGTCCCGGTCAGGTGCCGATTCCGGCCGTCGCCCGCTCGGCCACCAGCGCCACCTGCTCGTCGGTGAGGGTCAACGCGACCCGGACGTGACGTTGCCCGGCGGGGCCGTAGAAGTCTCCCGGCGCGACCACCAGACCGGTGGTGGCGAGCTCCTCGGCGATCGCCCAGCCGCCGCGCGCGGCCGCGAGCGTCGCGCAGCCAGAGGTAGAAGGTGTGCGGACCGCCGTCGTGCACCAGGCCGCGGGCTTCGAGCGCGGGCAGAACCACCGTGCGCCGCGCCGCGTAGCGCAGCTGCTGCACGCGGACGTGCTCGTCGTCGCCGAGCGCGGCGGCCGCCGCGGCCTGCACCGGGGCCGGGGTCATCAACCCACCGTGCTTGCGCACCTCGCCGAGGTACCGGACCAGATCCCGGTCGCCGGCCACGAACCCGGCACGCAACCCCGCCATGTTCGAGCGCTTCGACAGCGAGTGCACCGCGAGCACTCCCCGGTTGTCGGCCTGCAGCGCGGTGACGGGCGCGGCCGGCGCGCCGGTCTCGTCGTAGGTGAACTCGGCGTAGCACTCGTCGCTGGCCACGACGATCCCGCGCGCCCGCGCCCATTCGACGGCCGCGATCATCTGCTCGGGCGAGGCCGCCACCCCCGTCGGGTTGCTCGGCTCGTTGCACCACAGCACGAGGGCCCGCTCGGCGTCGGCGGGATCGACACGCGCGAGGTCGAGGTGCCAACCGTCGTCGACCGGCACGCGCACCGGCCGCAGGCCCGCGAGCAACGCGCCCATCTCGTAGGTGGGATACGCGGCGGCCGGGTAGAGGACGGTGTCGCGCGACGGGTCCCGCAGCGACAGGACCCGGGGCAACGACGCCACGAGCTCCTTGGTGCCGATGCACGCGACCACCTCGTCGGCCGTGACCCGACACCCGAACCGGCGGCCGATCCAGCCCGCGGCCGCGTCGCGCAGCCCGGGGCTCCCGATGGTGGCGGGATAGCCGGTGGCGCCCGACGCGGCGTCGACGAGCGCGGCGCACCGCGACGTCGGGCATCGGGTCGACCGGCGTGCCCACGGACGCGTCGATCATGCCACCCGCCACCGCGGCTGCGACGGCGCGCACGGGGCCGAGGCGGTCGTGAGGGTACGGCGGCGGGACGAAGGCCATCGCCGGAGGTTAACTGGCGCCCGGCTCCCCATCCCCGTGGGCGGGTCGGTCCGTCGGGGTGAGCGACTCGTAGCTCTCGAGCCGCGCGCGGCCATGATCCTTGGCCGCGTACATCGCGAAGTCGGCCCGGCGCAGCAGCTCCGCCGCGCTCGACCTGCCGTCGCCCGCGCTGGCGATGCCGATGCTCACGGTCGTCACGAGGTCGCCCTCGCCGAGGTCGACCGGCTCCGCCACGGCCACGAGCAACCGCTCGGCGATCTGCTCGGCCTCCTGCGGGTCGTGGAGGTCGGGCAGGACGGCGGCGAACTCGTCGCCGCCGAGGCGCGCCACGCTGTCGGACGGGCGCACGGTGTCGAGCAGACGGCGGGCGACCTTCTGGAGCAGGCGGTCGCCGACTTCGTGGCCGAGGTTGTCGTTCACGGTCTTGAAGCGGTCGAGATCGAGGTAGAGGACGGCGAGGAACGACTCGTGCCGGCGGATCCGCGCGAGCTCGTGCTCGATCCGATCGAGCAGGAGCACCCGGTTCGGGAGGCCGGTGAGCGAATCGTGGAGCACACGGTGGCTGAGCGACGCCTCGTTGAGCTTCGACTCCGTCACGTCGCGCGCGATCCCTTCGATCGCGGTGACGTTGCCGAGCGGGCCGCGCAACGGCACGACGCGATGGTCGGTCCAGATCAGCGTCCCGTCGCGACGGATCATCCGAATCTGGATCGAGCTGACGTCTTCGACGCCGCGCGTCACGAGCTCGCGGACCGCCTCGACGTCGTCTTCGTGGGTGATCCCGAAGAGGAGGTCCAGGTCGGCGTACAGCTCCGCCGGCGTGTACCCGATGACGGCCTCGACCGCGGGGTTCAGGTATTCGAACGACGGTGACGGTCCGATGTGGATCCGGTACATCAGGTCGGCGGCGTTCTCCGACAACAGCCGGAATCGCTCCTCGGACGCCCGCAGCGCGACCTCGGCGCGACGCTGCTCGGTGACCTCCACGAACGTGCAGATCACCCCCGTGATCGAACCCTGGACCGGATCGCGCACCGGCGACGTGCCGACCAGCGTCCAGTAGATCTCCCCATTCGGGATCCGGACCCCCATCAGGAAGTCGCGCAGCACCTCGCCGGTGCGCAGGGTTCGCATCGACGGGATCTCGTCCGGCACCAGCAGGTCACCGCGTTCGTCGACGAAGTCGAGGCGCGTGTGGAACAGATCGGCCTCCGACACCGAAGCAGTCAACATTCCGAACGCGTCGCGGGCCCGCCGGTTCGAAACGAGGACGCGCCCCTTGCGGTCGAATGCCACGACCGCGATGTCGAGCGCGTCGAGGAGCTGCTCGTGGGTGACGGCGGGCTCGGTGGCGGACACGTCAGGCGTCGCGGACCACGACGAAATCGCCGAAGCGCGTGAGATCGCGCGCCGGAAGCCGCGCCCGCAGCCGGGTGCCTCCCTCCGCGTGCACCTCTACCAGCACTTCGCCCTCCCGGTGCAGCGCGGCGACGACGTCACCCCGCTCGTACGGAACGACGAACTCCACGATAGGGGCGAGGGCTCGCAATTGTGCCGCGACCGTGTCCACCACTCCGACGAGGCCTGCGCCCGTGACCGCCGACGCGATGGCCGCCCCGGGCTCGGCCGCCAGCAACGCCTTCAGGTCTTCCGGTGCCGCGCGGTCGGCCTTGTTGAGGACCACGAGCTCGGGCACCTCGTCGGCGCCGATCTCGCGCAGGACCTTGCGTACCGCCTGGATCTGCTCGGAGGCGTCGGCGGAGCTCGCGTCGACCACGTGGACGAGCAGGTCGGCGTCGACCACCTCCTCCAGCGTCGAGCGGAACGCCTCGACCAGCTGGTGGGGCAGGCGCCGGACGAAACCCACGGTGTCGGACACGAGCACGGTCTCGCCGCCGGGGAGCCGCAAGCGGCGGGTGGTCGGGTCGAGGGTCGAGAAGAGCTGGTCCTCGACGAGGGCGTGCGCGGCGGTGAGGCGGTTGAGGAGCGTCGACTTCCCCGCGTTGGTGTAGCCCACCAACGCGAGGGTCGACACCCCGCTGCGCCGACGGGCCTTGCGCTGGGTGGCGCGGTTCTTGGCCAGCCGTTCGAGGTCGCGCTCGAGCTTCGCCACCCGCGAGAGGATGCGCCGCCGATCGACCTCGAGCTGGGTCTCGCCGGGGCCACGGGTCCCGATGCCCGCGCCCTGCTGGCTGAGCTGGTTCCCGCGTCCGCGCAGACGCGGCAGGCGGTAGCGCAACTGCGCCAGCTCCACCTGCACCATGCCCTCCTGGCTGGTGGCGTGCTGGGCGAAGATGTCGAGGATCAGCGCGACCCGGTCCACGACGTCGACCTGGAACAGCTTCTCCAGGTTCCGTTGCTGCGCGGGAGTGAGCTCGTCGTCGAACACCACGAGATCGATGTCGAGGGTCTCCGCGAGCTCCTGGAGCTCCTTGGCCTTGCCCGAGCCGATGTAGGTCGCCGGGTCGGGGGTGTCCCGTCGTTGCAGGATCAGCTCGACGGGTTCGGCGCCGGCGGTGTCGGCCAGCAGCGCGAGCTCCTCGAGCGACGCCTGCGCGGCTTCCGCGTCGCGCGTGCCGATGCCCGTGCCGACCAGGAGCGCGCGCTGGCGGACGACCCCGAGGTCGACCTCGGTGGCGGTGAGGCGCCGGCGACTCACAGCTCGACTTCTACGTCGAACACGTGCACGACCGGGCCGCCGAGGCGGATGGTGTCGCCCAACTCGACCACGAGGTCGCCACCGGGCACGTGCACGACCGCGCGTTCGCCGACGAACCCCCGGCGCTGCGCGACCGCGGCGGCCGCGCACGCACCGGTCCCGCAGCTCAGGGTCTCCCCCACGCCACGCTCCCACACCCGCATGTCGAGCTCGTCGGCGCCGCCGGGGGTGGCGCGCACGAACTCGACGTTGGTGCGACGGGGGAAGCGGTCGTCGTGCTCGAGGTGTGGGCCGTGCTGCGTGACGCGGGCGGTCGCGGGGTCGTCGACGAACAGCACGAGATGCGGGTTGCCCATGCCCGCGGCGTCCCCCTCGTAGTGCGTGCCGTGGTACTCGGCGGTGATCCCGAACGGCGAGTCGAGCGCCAGCGGGATGTGCGCGGGATCGAAGGTGACGGGGCCCATGTCGACGGTCGCGGCGACGACCTCGTTCGTCGCCGCGTCACGCGTGACCTCCACGCGGCGACGACCGCCGCCGGTGTCGACGGCGAGGGTGCCGTCCGCCCCCAGGCCGTCGCGTGCGGCGGCCCAGGCCAGCGCGCGCATCCCGTTGCCGCTCATCTCCGCCATCCCGCCGTCGGCGTTGAAGAGGAGCATCTCCGCGTCGGCACCGTTCCGACCGGGTTGCACGACGATGAGACCGTCGGCGCCGATGCCGCGGTGGCGGTCGCACAGCTCGCGGGCCTGCTCCGAGTGGATCGAACATTCGCGCGCGTCGTCCCCGAGCCACGACCAGACGAGGAAGTCGTTCCCGGTGGCGTGCAGCTTCGAGAGGCGGACGGCAGTCATGCGCTCCAGCTTGCCAGGAGCGCCGGGAGCACCGAGCACGGATTGCCGGTGGCCCCGAACCACCGGATCCGCGGGTCACGCCGGAACCACATGCGCTGTCGCCGGGCGAACCTGCGGGTGCGGGCCACGGCGGCGTCGAGGGCGGCCTCGAGCGACGGCTCCTCGCCGCTCAGGTGCGCCAGCACCTCCTGGTAGCCGATCGCCTGCCGGGCGGTGCGTGAGAGCGTGCCGGCCCCGGCGAGGGCCAGGACCTCGTCGACCAGGCCGTCGTGGCGCATGCGGGCGAACCGCTGCTCGATGCGGGTCGCGAGCACGGGGCGCGCCAGCCACACCCCGGCGACGCGCACCGGGAACACCGTCGGGCCGAACTCCTGGACCCCGTTGCCGAACGAGGAGAACGGGCGGCCGGTGGCGCGGATCACCTCCAGGGCGCGCGCGATCCGGCGTACGTTGCCCGGCTCGATGCCGGCGGCAGCGACCGGGTCGAGACGGACCAGCTCCTCGTAGGCCGCGGCGAGCCCGGCGGGGGTCGCGGCTTCGGCGAGGATCTCCGCGCGGGTGACGCGGTCCTCGGGTGGGAACGTGAGCGGGTCGACCACGGCCTGCACGTAGAGGCCGGTGCCGCCGACGAGCAGCGCCCGCCTGCCGCGCCGCTCGATGTCGGCGACCGCAGCGCGCGCCTCGAGCTGGAAGCGCGCCACCGACCATTCCTCGCCCGGGTCGACCACGTCGATCAGGTGGTGGGGCACCTCGGCCCGTTCCGCAGGTGTCGCCTTGGCGGTCCCGATGTCGAGGCCGCGGTACACCTGCATCGAGTCGACCGACACGATCTCGACGTCGCCGAAGGCGCGGGCCACCCCGAGGGCGAGCGCCGACTTCCCGGAGGCGGTGGGGCCGACGATCGCGAGGTGCGGACGGGTCACGCAGGTGCGGCGGTGACGGGAATGCGGATGCGGGCCGCACGCGGCGGGGTGTGCACCGCGACGAGGTCGCCGCGGAGCCAGTGGGGCGCGGCGTAGGTCACGCGCACGTCGGCCGTGCCGCCGACCGCCGCCGACTCGTCGCCCGGAGCACCTGCTCCCGGAGCGCCTGCTTCCGGAGCGCCTGCTTCCGGAGAGAAGTGCACGAGCTTGTTCTGGCGGGTGCGGCCCGACCACATCGTGGTGTCGTTCTTCGATGGGCCCTCGACCAACACGGACTCCGTGCGACCGACACGCGCCTCGTGCTTGGCCAGGGCGTGGCGCTCCACCAGCTCGGCGAGCAGGCGCATGCGCTCCTGCGCCACGTCGGGCGCCACGAAGTCGGCGTGCATGTCGGCGGCCGGCGTGCCCGGGCGGGGCGAGAACACGAACGTGTAGGCCGCGTCGTAGCCCGCGGTGTCGACGACCTCGAGCGTGTCGGCGAAGTCGTCGTCGGTCTCGCCGGGGAATCCGACGATGATGTCGGTGGTGACCGCGAGGTCGGGGATCGCGGCCCGGGCGTCGCCGAGGCGCTGCAGGTAGCGCGCGGCGGTGTAGCCACGGTGCATACGGGCGAGGGTGCGGTCGCTCCCCGACTGCAACGGCAGGTGCAGGTGCTCGCACACCGACGGACATTCGGCCATGGCGGCGATGGTCTCGGGCCGCAGGTCCTTCGGGTGCGGCGACGTGAAGCGGATGCGCTCGATGCCGTCCACCGCGTCGAGCGCACGCAGCAGGTCGGCGAACTGCGGGCGGTACTGCCCGGCGCCGAGGTCGCGACCGTAGGAGTTGACGTTCTGGCCGAGCACGGTGATCTCGCGCACGCCGTCGGCCGCGAGCTGCTCGACCTCACGCACGATGTCGCCCATCCGGCGGCTGATCTCGGGGCCGCGCACGATGGGCACGATGCAGAAGGTGCACGAGTTGTCGCAGCCCACCTGGATCGTGACCCACGCCGAGTGGTGCTGGTCGCGCCGCGCCGGCAGGGTCGGCGCTGCCCCGCCCGCCCACCTCTCGTGCTCCTCGAGGATCTCGACCATGGGACCCTCGAAGCGGGCCCGCTCGAGCAAGGCCACGGCGTGGCCGAGGTTGTGGGTGCCGAACACCACGTCGACGTGACCGGCGCGCTCGACGATGAGCTCACGGTCCTTCTGGGCCAGGCACCCACCGACCGCGATCTGGAGGCCGGGCCGCTGCGCCTTCAGCGCCTTCAGTCGCCCGAGGTGGCCGTAGAGCTTGTTGTCCGCGTTCTCGCGGATGCAGCACGTGTTGAGCACGACCACGTCGGCCGACTCCAACTCGTCGGTCGCCTCCATGCCCTCGGCCGCGAGCAACCCGGCGATGCGCTCGGAATCGTGCTCGTTCATCTGGCACCCGTAGGTGCGCACGTAGAAGCGGCGCGGCGGGCCGGCCGCCGGTTCGGGCTGGGTCACGACCGGTCAGTGTAGGAGCGGAGCCTCACGGCCCCGCCCCCACGGACACGCGGCAGCGACGATGATCAGCCGTCGATGTCGACCGATTCGTCGTCGGTGGTGACGTCGATCTCCGACTCGTCGACCGGCTCGATGCCGACCTCCTGGCGGATCTTCTCGCTGATCTCCACCATCATGTCGACGTTCTCGGAGAGGAAGGTCTTGGCGTTCTCCCGGCCCTGGCCCAGCTGCTCGCCCTCGTAGGTGAACCAGGCACCCGACTTCTTCACCAGGCCGAGCTCCACGCCGACGTCGAGCAGCGAGCCCTCGCGGCTGATGCCCTTGCCGTACATGATGTCGAATTCGGCCTGCTTGAAGGGCGGGGCCACCTTGTTCTTGACCACCTTGACCCGGGTGCGGTTGCCGGTGATCTCGGCGCCGTCCTTGATGGACTCGATCCGGCGGATGTCGAGGCGCACCGAGGAGTAGAACTTCAGCGCCCGACCGCCGGGCGTGGTCTCGGGCGAGCCGAACATCACGCCGATCTTCTCCCGCAACTGGTTGATGAACACGCAGATGGTGTTCGACCGGTTGAGGTTGGCGGTGAGCTTGCGCAGCGCCTGGCTCATCAGCCGGGCCTGGAGGCCGACGTGGGTGTCGCCCATCTCGCCCTCGATCTCCGCCCGGGGCACCAGGGCGGCGACCGAGTCGATCACGACGACGTCGAGCGCGCCCGAGCGGATCAGCATGTCGGTGATCTCGAGCGCCTGCTCACCCGTGTCGGGCTGGGAGATCAGGAGATCGTCGACGTTGACGCCGATCGCGGAGGCGTAGACCGGGTCCATGGCGTGCTCGGCGTCGATGTAGGCGCAGACGCCACCGTTGCGCTGGGCCTCGGCCACCACGTGCATGGCGAGGGTGGACTTGCCCGACGACTCGGGGCCGTAGATCTCGACGACCCGGCCGCGGGGCAGGCCCCCGATGCCGAGCGCGATGTCGAGCGCCAGCGCGCCGGTGGGGATGGCGGCCACCCCGACGTTGCCGTGCTCGCCGAGGCGCATGATGGCACCCTTGCCGTACTGCTTCTCGATCTGGCCGAGCGCCATCTCGAGGGCCTGGTCTCGTTCCACGGTGGAACCCTCCTGTGGGTGTGTGCGATCTGTTGGGGGAAGTCGTCGTGAGGAACGTACGACCGGGGTGTGACAGTCATGCCGGATACCTGTGCCGGGTGCCCGGCGAACTACACCCGTGAAGTTAGCCGAACACCCGTTCGGGGTCAAGCATCCCGACAACGGCACGGGCAGACTGCGGGCTCACGATGCCCGAGGGGGACGAGATGCTGCAGGAGCTCGACGGCAAGGTCGCGGTCATCACCGGCGGCGGCAGCGGGATCGGCGCCTCGCTGGCCCGGGCCTGCGCGGCCGAGAAGATGCGGGTGGTGGTGGTCGACGTCGACGAGGACCGGGCGACGGCGGTGGCCGCCGAGCTCCCGGACGGGACCGCGGTCGCCCGGGCCGTCGACGTGTCGGACGCCGCGGCCGTCGAGGCGCTCGCCGACTTCGCGTTCGACACCTTCGGCGCGGTGCACCTCCTGTGCAACAACGCCGGCATCTCCCCGATCGGGCGCGTGTGGGACTTCACCGACGACGAGTGGGTCCGCCTGCTCGGCGTCAACGTGCGCGGCGTGGCCAACGGCATCCGCAGCTTCGTGCCCCGCATGATCGAGCAGGGTGAGGGCCACGTCGTCAACACCGGCTCGGGCGCAAGCTTCGTGTCGACCCCACGCCTCGGCCCCTACGGCGCGACCAAGCACGCGATCGTCGGGCTCTCCGAGGCGCTGCGCTACGAGCTCGACGGCACGGGCGTCGGTGTGAGCGTGCTCGTCCCCGCGGGCGTGAACACCAACATCGGCGACGCGATGGTCCGGCCCTCGGCGACCGATGCCGACACCGTCGCCGACGACTTCACGGTGCTCACCGGCGCACTCGACCCGACGTCGCTCGAGATGATCGAGCCCGACGTGGTCGCCGACGTGACCCTCGTCGGCGTGCGCGAGGGCTGGGACTACATCGTGATGGGCCCCGGGCAGTCGGTCGGCGTCGAGCGCCGCTACGGCGAGGTCCTCGACGCGCACCGCCGCAGCAAGGAGCGCTTCCCCGGCCTCCCGTGAGCACGCCGGTCACGCGCCGAGGAGGACGAACCGTCTCCGCTCGGTGTGGACCGCACCGTCGGGACGGGTGTCGCTGTCGAACAGCACGACCCGGTCGACGGTGAAGCGCGGTCCCGCGGGTCCTGCGCACAGACGCTCCACCACGTCGCGTGCGTCGTGTGCCGCGTTGGCGCGCGCGAGGGTGAGGTGCGGGCGGAACGGGCGATCGGCGGCGGCGAACCCGAGCCGCGCGGTGGCCGCCCCGATCGCACCCGCGAGCGCACCGAGCTCCGCGGCACCGGTCGACACCGCGAGCCACACGACCGATGCCCGTGGCGGTGACGGGAACGCGCCCGCGCCCCCGAGCGCGAGGGCGAAGGGGGCGATCCCTCGGACCGATTCGACGACCGATTCGGCGAGCGACTCGACGTCGTCGACCCGGCCCAGGAACTGCAGGGTGAGGTGCTGCTGCCCCGGGGCGCACCAGCGGAGCCCGTCGTCGATTCGACGCGCCGATTCGGCGACCGATTCGGTCCAACGGAGCACCGCAGGTGGCGGCGCCACCGCGAGGAACGCCCGTCCGAGCGCGGTCACGGAAGGGCGAGCAGCCGCATCCGCAGGAGGTTGAGCACCGAGATGGTGGAGAACTGACGGATGCGCTCGCGGTCGAACGGCAGCCGGGCGGTGACCGCCTCGGTCTCGTGCCCGGGGATGGCGATGCCGTACCAGACCGTGCCGACCGGCTGGCCCTCCATCTCGTCGGGCCCGGCGACGCCGGTGATCGAGATCGCGACGTCGGCGCCGAGCACCCGCTGGGCGCCCTCGGCCATCTGCTTGACCGCCTCCTCGCTCACCACGCCCTCGGCGGTGACACCGAGCACGTCGCGCTTCACCTCGGTGGCATAGGACGCGATCGAGCCCCGGAAGGTACGGCTGGCCCCCGGGACGTTGGCGATGCGGGCACCGACGAAGCCGCCGGTCAACGACTCGGCCACGCCGAGCGACCAGCCCCGCTCCTCGCAGAGGCGCAGCACCTCGGACTCCATCGTGTCGTCGTCGACCGCGAACACGAGCTCGCCGAGCACCGTGCGCAGTTCGGCGTCTTCGGCGTCGAGCAGCGCGCGCGCCTCGTCCTCGGTCGGCGCCTTGGCCGTCATCCGCACGTAGATGCCCTCGATGCCCCGGGCGAGGAACGCGATCGTGGGGTTGGTCTGCTGGTCGACGCGCGACTCGATCATCTCGGCGAGGCCGGACTCCGAGGTGCCCCACGTCTTCAGCGAGCGCGACACGATGACCGCCCGCTGCCCCGAGCGCTCGAGGAGGTCGGGCAGCACGTGCTGGGTGATCATGTCGGTCATCTCGTAGGGGACGCCCGGCACCGCGTAGACGATCTTGTCGCCGCCTCCTTCGATGGGGACGGCGCAGCGCAGCCCCGGCGCGGTGCCGATCGGGTTGGGGATGGCATCACCCCCCTTCGGCACGTCGGCCTGGCGCAGGTTGTTCTCCGGGAACGGTCGCCCGCGACCGCCGAAGATCGCCCGGATGTGGTCGATGAGCTCCTCACGCCGCTCCAGCTCGACGCCCATCACCTCGGCGATCGCCTCGCGGGTCACGTCGTCCGGGGTGGGGCCCAGGCCACCGCACACGATCACCGCGTCGGCCCGGTCGAGCAGCTCCCGGAGGCACTGCACCATGCGCCCGAGGTTGTCGCCGACCTTGCGGTGCTCGCAGGTGTCGATCCCCACCGCGGCGAGCTGCTCGCCGATCCAGGAGCTGTTCGTGTCGACGATCTGGCCGAGCAACAGCTCGGTGCCGATGGCGAGGACGTCACACCGCATGGTTGGCCTGCTTCTTCCTCTTGGGCTTCCCCTGCTGGGACTGCCGGTAGCCGCTGATCACGATGTCGAGGCCCGAGACCACCGAGAGGCCGACCGCGAACCAGAGCAGCACGTCGTGGAACGTCGCCCATTCGTAGGTGGGCGGGAGCAACACGAAGCCGACCGCGATGAACTGGAAGAACGCCTTCCACTTGCCGAGGCGCCGGGCCGGCAGCGAGATGCCGCGCTTCGCCGCGAACGAGCGGTACATGGACACGCCGACCTCGCGCACGGTCACGATGACGACCGCGGCCCACGAGAAGTCGCCGTTGATGCCGAGGGCGAAGAACCCGCCGAGCACGAGGAACTTGTCGGCGAGCGGGTCGAGGAACGCACCCGAGCGGGTGGTGCCGTCGCGGCGGGCGAGCCAGCCGTCGAGCCCGTCGGTGGTGGTGAGCAGGAACCAGAGCGCGAACGTCAGCCAGGTGGAACCCTCGTCGACGATCAGCAGGAGCGTGGGCACGGCGAGGACCAGGCGCGCCACCGTGATGAAGTTCGCCGGTGTCGCGATCGCCTCGTCGCCGAAGCGTCGCACCCGGGCGGACGGCGCGCTCACCGACGCTGCCGCCTTGGCGACGAGATCCGGGCCGATCGCCTCGGTGACGTGGGCGCGCACCCGCGCGCCGGGGCGGGCGAAGTCGGCGTGGAGGCGCACGATGCCGTCGATCTCGGGTGCCTCGCGATGGGTGCGGCCCACGAACGCGTCGCCGTCGACGCGATCGACCAGCACCTCGACCTCGCGGCCGACCATCGCGTCCCGCGCGCCGCGGGTGACGGGCTCCTGCACCGCTTCGCACTCGCGCAGGCGCTCGAGCATGACGTGCTCCTCGACGGCGTCGGGCAACGTGGCCGCGGGCGTACCGTCTTCGGGCGAGAACGGGAAGAATCCGGCCCAGTCGAGCGCGGCGGCCTCGAGGAACGCGAGGAGCGCGTCGTGGTCGCGTTCGCGCTCGCCGGGGAACCCGACGATGAACGACGAGCGGAACGCGGCGTCGGGTTCCCCGGCCCGGATGTCGTCGATCATGGTGAGGAAGCGGTCACCGCTCCCCCACCGCTTCATCCGCCGGAGGAGGCGCGCGGTCGGCGTGCTGGAGCGACAGGTCGAAGTAGGGCACCACCGTCGGCAGCTCGAGCATGGTCGACACGAGCGGGTCGCGCACCTCGCTCGGGTAGAGATAGAGGAGGCGCACGCGTGCGAGACCGCTCGCCGCGAGCGTGTCGAGGCGGCGCAGCAACGGCGCGAGCGACCCGGGCTCGCCGGCGTCGCGCCCGTACCAGGCGAGGTCCTGCGCGACCAGCACCAGCTCGGCGACGCCGCCCTCGACCAAGGAGCGGGCCTCGGCCTCGATCGACTCCGGGGTCCGGGAGCGCTGCTTGCCCCGGAACGACGGGATGGCACAGAACGCGCAGGCGCGATCGCAGCCCTCCGCCACCTTCAGGTAGGCCCACGGAACGCTCGGCGCGGCCCGCGGCAGCTCGAGCAGGTCTCGGACGCCCGTTGGCCGTTCCGGCACGGAGCCGGTCTGCCGTTCCGGCACGGAGCCGGTCTGCCGGCGCGTGGGCATCCCGACCGCGACGGAGGTGCCGAGCGACCCCTCGCCCTCGAAGCCGACCACGGCGTCGACCTCGGGCAGCGCGGCGGCCAGCTCGTCGCCGTAGCGCTCGGCCATGCAGCCGGTGACGACGAGCTTGGCGCCGGTCTTGCGGGCGTCGCCGAGGGCCAGGACCGTGTCGATCGACTCCTGGCGGGCGGCCTCGATGAACGCACAGGTGTTGACGACGACGAGATCGGCGTCCTCGGCGACGGCGGCGGGCACCAGGCCGTCGGCGAGGAGGCTCGCGACGACCTTGTCGGAATCGACGGCGTTCTTGGGGCAGCCGAGGGTCTCGACGAAGAACTGCTGTGGATCCGACGGGCTCGATGGGTCACGCACTGGGTCGCAGGATACTTGCGACCCGGACGTTCGCCGGCTGCCGTCGCCCTCGCCGTGCCCGGGACCTCGGGCTCGCCCTACGACCGCGCCCGCCATCTGGGCCTTGCGCAGCGCGCCCTCCACGAGCAGCACCAGCGTCTCCTTCACGTGGAGGCGGTTCCGGGCGTCGCACAACACCACGGGCACGTTCGCGGGTACCGACAGCGCTTCGCGCACCTCACGCGGGTGGTGGCGGTACACCCCGTTGAAGAGGTTGACGGCCACGACGAACGGGATCCCGAGGTGCTCGAAGTAGTCGACGGCCGGGAAGCAGTCCTCGATGCGCCGGGTGTCGACCAGCACGATGCCCCCGACCGCGCCCCGCACCAGCTCGTCCCAGAGGAAGAGGAAGCGGTCCTGGCCGGGAGTGCCGAACATGTAGAGGACCATGTCGGGGCCGAGGGTGAGGCGACCGAAGTCCATCGCGACCGTGGTGCCGGTCTTCGTGCTCGCAGCCCCGGCGAAGTCGATCCCGAGGCTCTCGACGGTGATGTCGGCCTCGGTCATGAGCGGTTCGATCTCGGAGATCGTGCCGACGAACGTGGTCTTGCCGACGGCATAGCCGCCGGCGACGACGATCTTCATCGACACCGGCAGCCCGGTGGCCGTCGGCGTGGGGTGCGGGGGATCGAAGTCAGAGTGCACGGATACCCTCCAGCAACCGTTCGAGCAGGCGCACGTCGCGGTGCTCGCTGCCGTCTCGAACCTGACGGACCTGGACCATGCTGGCGTCGACGAGATCGCCGACGAGCACCCGCAGCACCCCGACCGGCGTGCCGAGTCGCGCCGAGAGCTCGGCGACCGACATGGGCGTCTGGCACAGCTCGACGATGCGCCGGTCTTCCGGGATGGCGCTGCGACCGAGCTGCTCCGACGCGATCAACGCGAGCACGGGTGCGTGGAGCTCGAAGACCCCGAGCGACGAGCTCGTGCGCCCGCGGGTGAGCATGTAGGGACGGACGACGGTCCGACGCGGGAGGTCGACGCGCGGGTCTCCGGCGCCGGGGTCGTCGCCTGAATGGCCGCCTGAATGGCCCGCGCTCATCGGATCGCCGACCGTGGGAGTGACGTCTGCAGCTCGGAGATGAGACCGGGCGTCAGCGCGCTCGCGCACTTCTCCACGAGCACCGCCATCTCGTAGCCCACGAGACCGACGTCGCAGGGCCGCGCGGTCGTCACCGCGAGCACCGACGTGTCGCTCACCCGCATGACGAACAGCATCGCCATGTCCATCTCGACGATGACCTCGTGGACCCGTCCGCCGCCGATCGGCGCCGAGCCGCCCTTGGCGATGCTCAGCAACCCGGCCGACACCGCGGCGAGGCGGTCACCCGAGCTGCGGTCGAGCCCGTCGGAGATCGCGATGAGCAGACCGTCGGACGACACGACCGTGGCTTCCTTGACACCCGGCACCCGCTCGACGAAGTTCGAGACCAGCCAGTTCATGTTGCGCGCCTCGGCGCTGAGTTGCATCATCTCCCGTCCTCCTGGACGTGACCGAATTCCTCCGGCGTTTCGGGATCTCCGGCGTCGTCGCCCTGCCCGGCGCGACCGCGGCGCTTGCCCTGCGCGTGGCGGGTCAGCAGTTCGTGCACGCGGTACGGGCGCATGGGGTCGGCACCACTCACGTCGACCTCGCGAGCGGGCGCGGGCTGGTGGCTCAGGTGCTGGCCGGGCACGCGGGTCGGCAGCGGGATCTGGTCGTCGAGACCCGGCGGGTCGGGTGGCTCGTCGCCCGGCGCGTCGAACGGGGGCGCGACGAACGGGGGCGCGTCGAACTGGGGCGGCGCCTCGGCCGCGGCCGCGGCGGCGGCCTCAGCCGGGCCCGGGAGCGGATCGACCTCGATCGCCGGACCGGCGGGCGCGTCGGATCCGCCCGCCGCCTCGGCGAGGCCCTCACGGCGCCACTCCTCGACCGGCGGCTCGTCGGCCGGCCGCCACGCGACGCGTCGGGCGCCCAGCGGTGCGGGCTCCCCGTCGCCGTCGACCTCGGGCACGTAGACCGGGGTCGTGGGCGGGGCCGGCGGCGCGGGCGCGGCCCGGGGCTCGAGCACGCTGGTCGGCAGGGCCACCAGCGCCACCAGGCCGAGGGGCGCACCCGGACGCAGCTCGACGGTGATGTCGTGGCGGGCGGCGAGCGAACCGACGACGTGGAGCCCGAGCGCCCGCGACAGCGCGAGGCCCACGAGCGGCGGGTCCGCCAGCAGCCGGTTGGCCTCGACGATGCGGTCGGACGGCATGCCGATGCCCTGGTCGGTGACCGCGAGCACGAACCCGCTCGCCGTCACCGCGCCCGACACGACGACGGCCGAGTCGGGCGGCGAGAACGAGGTCGCGTTCTCGAGCAGCTCGGCGACGAGGTGGGCGACGTCGGACACGGCGCGGCCCGAGACGGCGAGGTCGTCGTCGACGCCCACCAGCTCGACGCGGGGGAAGTCGGCGATCTCGGCGGCGGCGGCACGGACCACGTCGAGCAGCGCGATGGGCTGCTGCCACTGGCGGGGCTGCTCCGCACCCGAGAGCACGAGGAGGCTCTCGGCGTTGCGCCGCATGCGCGTGGCCATGTGGTCGAGCTTGAACAGCGCGTCGAGTGCCGCGGGGTCGTGTTCGTTGCGTTCGAGCTCGTCGAGCAGCTCGAGCTGGCGCTCGAGGAGGCTCTGGTTGCGCCGGGCGAGGTTCACGAACAGGTCGGCCATCCCCTTGCGCAGGAGGCGCGACTGCTCGTGCGCGACCTCGATGGTGACGGCTTCGACGTCGTTGAACGCCTGCGCGAGCTCACCGATCTCGTCTTCCGAGGTGACCTCGATGTGCGTCGGCTGCACGTCGCCGATGTCGCCACCGGTGCGCAGCGACTCGACCAGCGCGGGCAACTGCCGCTGCGACATCTCACGAGCCGCGACGGTGAGGCGGCGAACCGGCCCGACCACGGCACGCGAGACGAACCAGATCAGCATGAGCGTGAGCAGCATCGCGAACACCGCGGCGCCGCCGTAGATGCGGGTCTCGCGCAGCGCCGCGCCGGCCTGCGCGCTGGCGGCGTCGTTCACGACGTGGTCGACCGCGTTGACGGCCTGGTCGAGCTGGCGGGCCTGCTCCTGGTACTGGGCGTAGTACGCGGCGGGGGTCAGCGTTGCCGCGGGGAACGCGGACGGCAACGCCGCCGGCGCGGGCTTGGTGCCCATGACCCCCTGGTACACGAGCAGCTCGTCGGGGGTCGCGGTGTTGGTGAACAGCTGCTCGTAGCGCGCCACCGACGTCTGCGCCCCGACCCACTCGCTGAAGTCCTGCGGCGCACCGCTCGCCAGGACCGCGATGTAGACGCTCGCCTCGCGCGTCAGCTCGTGCTGGGCGCGCTCGAGCGCGAACACCCGGGTGAGGCTGGCCGACACGTCGGAGCTGGCGAGGTCGCGCGCGACGCGCTCGCCGAAGTCCAGGAGGTGACCGTCGACACCGAGGTAGAAGTCGCGGGTTGTCGCGGCGTCGACGCTCAGGGCGTCGACCTGGCCCCGCATCTCGGGGATGTCGTCGAGGCCCCGGTTGGTGGCGTCGAGCGACACCCCGGCCGCCGCGCTCAACCCGGCGTTGACGAAGGCCGGTTCGTTGGCGCGGAACTCGCGGACCGCGGCGTCGGTGCG
The DNA here is from genome assembly GCA_963750045.1 of uncultured Actinomycetes bacterium. Taxonomy (GTDB): domain Bacteria; phylum Actinomycetota; class Acidimicrobiia; order IMCC26256; family DASPTH01; genus DASUAS01. The sequence continues at coordinate 34,280 of CAVVPD010000003.1, forward strand.
CGTCCGCGCCGCCTGCAGCTCACCCGAAGGGTCGCCGCTCCCGGCGACGTACCACGACGACACGACGCTCTCGTTCTGGATCGCGCGACTCGCGTCGTCCAGCGAGTGCAGGGGCGCCGACAGGTCGCCGTACTGCTCCTGGGCGTGGAGCGCGGTGAACCGGTCGCTGAGCCCGGCGGCCGCCACGACGACGAGGGCGAGGAACGGCACGAACAGGACGAGCAGCAGCTTGGCTCGGAAGCTCAGCCTCGACAGCACCTGTGCGCTCCCATCCCGTGTCCTCCCACCGGCCGGGTGTGCGCGGGTGGTCTCCCTCGGGCACGCGCCACACCTCAGTCAGCCGTGTCGGCAATGGCGCGGCGCCCCTTGAGCCAAGAGCGGGGAAAGAAGCGAGTTGTACGGGTTCAGACCCGGTCGGCGAGCGCTTCGAGCTCGTCGACCGTCATCAGCACCGCACGGGCCTTGGAGCCCTCCGACGGGCCGACGATGCCACGGCGCTCGAGGAGGTCCATGAGGCGCCCGGCCCGGGCGAAACCGACCCGCAGCTTGCGCTGGAGCATGCTCGTGGAGCCGAGACCGCTGCGGACGACCAGCTCCATGGCCTCGGCCAGCAGCTCGTCGCCGTCGTCGTCGGCCGACCCGCCGGCACCGCCCGCGGCGGCGTCGTCGCCCGCGATGCCCTCCACGTAGCTCGGCGCGGCCGACTGGCGCCGCCAGTGGGCGACGACCTTGCGGACGCAGTCCTCGTCGACCCAGGCGCCCTGGACGCGCTGGGCGCGGCCGGAACCGGCGGCGAGCAGCAGCATGTCGCCCTGGCCGATCAGCTTCTCGGCGCCCTGCTGGTCGAGGATCACGCGGGAGTCCGCCAGGCTGCTGACCGAGAAGGCCATCCGGCTGGGCACGTTGGCCTTGATGACCCCGGTGATCACGTCGACCGACGGCCGCTGGGTCGCGATCATGAGGTGCAGGCCGACGGCGCGCGCCATCTGCGCGATGCGACAGATGCTCGCCTCGACGTCGCGGGCCGCCACCATCATGAGGTCGTTGAGCTCGTCGACCACGATCACGATGAAGGGCAACCGCTCGTACCCCTTGCCGGTGGTGGGGTCGGGGTCGTCCTTGGTGGGCAGCTCTCCGCGGTCGAACATCGCGTTGTAGCCGGTGATGTCGCGGACGCCGACCTCGGCGAGCATCTCGTAGCGCATGTCCATCTCCCGCACGGCCCAGTCGAGGGCGTTCGCCGCCTTCTTCGGGTTGGTGACGACCTCGGTGAGGAGATGCGGCAGGTTGTTGTAGGCGCCGAGCTCGACGCGCTTGGGGTCGACGAGGATGAGCCGCACCTGATCGGGCGTGTAGCGCATCAACAACGACGTGACGATCGAGTTGATGCAGCTGCTCTTCCCCGCGCCGGTGGCCCCGGCGATGAGGACGTGCGGCAGCGTGGTGACGTCGAGCATCACCGACTTCCCCGAGATGTCGCGGCCGAGGCCGACGCCGAGCGCGGTCTTGCTCCTCGCCACTTCGGGCGCCGCCAGCACGTCACCCAGCGTGACGATGATGCGCTCCTTGTTCGGCACCTCGACACCGACCGCGCTGCGACCCGGGATGGGCGCGAGGATGCGCACGTCGAGCGACGCCATCGCGTACTGGATGTCGTTGCTCAGGCCGGTGACGCGGTTGACCTTCACGCCGGGGCCGAGCTCGAGCTCGTAGCGGGTGACGGTCGGGCCGATGGTCGTGCCGACGAGGCGCGCCTCCACGCCGTGGTGGGCGAGGGTGGCCTCGAGGATCCGCCCGCCTTCGTCGATGAGGCGCCGGTCCGCCTCCCTGCCGGTTCCCCGCTTCAGCAGGTTGGCCGGCGGCAGCTTCCACGAGCTGTGCTTCGTGGCGGCGTCGCCGAGCTCGATCACCAGCTGACCGCTCGGGTCCTCGCTCGTGGGGATCTCGATCGCCGCCTGCGTGTCGAGCGGGAGCGGGACCGGCTCGGGTTCCGGCTCCGGCTCCGGCTCCGGCTCCTGCTCCTGCGCTTCGTAGTCGAAGGGCGCGGGTGTCACGTGCTCGTGGCCGGCATCGAGGTCGACGCCCTCGCCGATGGGCGCGACCGAGATCGCGCTGCGGGTCTTGGTGGCCAGGCCGCGCGCGCCGCGGGTGGCGGCCGAGACCACGAACCCGATCGAGAGACCGAGCGCGAGGAGCAGCCCGACGACGGCGACGCCCCCGAGGATCACCGACGTGCCGACGACCCCGGTGGCGGCGACGAGCGGCGCGGCCACCAGCGCCCCGAGGAACCCGCCGGCGGAGCGCAGGTCGTCGACCGCGCCGTCGAGCGAGGGGCGGCCGTACGCGAGGTGGAGGATCCCGACGTCGGCGACGAAGAGGAGGAGCGCGCCGACGGCGATGCGGACGGTCGGTCGCTCCGGGGCGTCGACCTCGACGTCCACGTCGGGGTCCAGCTCCTCGGTGTCGGGGTCGGCGGCGCGACGGGGCCACAGCAGCAGCACGCCGAAGGCGAAGCAGGCGACGGGCACCGCGACGCGCGCCCGGCCCAGGACCGCGCCGGTGCCGTCGGCGAGCGCGGCGCCGACCGGACCCGCGAGGTCGGTCCAGAGCCCGAGGGCGAAGATGGCCCCCGCGACGAAGAGCGCGACCGCGAGGACGTCGGACCGGTGGTCACCGAGCTGGCGCCCGACCGCCTCGCGACCGCGGGCGACCATCCCCGGCTCGGCCCGGGTGGACCGGGCCCGGCCGGGCGACTGCTTCTTGGCCGGGTTCCGGCGCGCCGCGTTCCGGCGCGTCCGCCGCCGTTCCGGCGCGTGGTCTTGGAGCGGGACGCCGCGCGACGGCGTCGCCGCGTCTTGGTCGCGGGCATCCCCGAACGCTAACACCGCCAACACCAGCCCCAATGGCATCTCGGGACCCGCACCGAGCCCGGCGGCGCGACGGTGACGGCCCTAGACCTCCATCACCACGGGGATGACGGCCGGCCGGCGCTTGGTGCGCTCGTTGATGAACTTGCCCAGCGACCGGCGGCAGTGGCGCCGGAGGGTGTCGAAGTCCGTGGCGCCCTCGTCGGCCGCCTCCTGCAGCGAGGCGAGGACGGCGGCCTTGGCCTCCTCGAGCAGCTCCTCGGCCTCGGGGGCGTAGACCCAACCCCGCGTGACGATCTCGGGCCCGGTGACGACCTCCCCCGTCTTCGAGTCCACGGTGACGACGACCACCACCAGCCCCTCCTCGGCGAGGTTGCGGCGGTCGCGCAGCACACCCTGGCCCACGTCGCCGACGATGCCGTCCACGTAGAGGAACCCGGACGGCACCGCGCGTCGCTGGACCTCGAGGGCGACCGCACCACCGGCGGTCAGCTCCAGGGTGAGCGCATCGCCGTCTTCACACACGTGCACGTGGTCCTTCGGCACCCCGACCGCCTCGGCCAGCCGCGCGTGGTGGACCATGTGGGTGTACTCGCCGTGCACGGGCACGAACCACTCCGGCTGCACGATGTTGAGGAGCATCTTGAGCTCCTCCTGCGACGCGTGGCCCGAAACGTGCACCGGCGAGCTGCCGCCGTGCAGCACCTCCGCGCCGGCGCGGTGCAACGAGTCCATGATCCGGGTCACGTTGGTCTCGTTGCCGGGGATCGCGTGGGCCGAGATCACGACGACGTCGTCGCTGCTGATCTTGACGTGCTTGTGCTCGTGCGCGGCCATGAGCGACAGCGCGCTCATCGGCTCGCCCTGCGAGCCGGTGCAGATGATGCAGACCTCACCGGGCCGGTACCGCGGGACCTCCTCGATGTCGATCACGCTGCTCGACGGGATGTCGAGCATCCCCATCTCACGGCCGAGCGCCACATTGTTGACCATCGAGCGCCCGAGGAACACGACCTTGCGACCGGCGGTGACCGCGGCCTCGGCGACCTGACGCACCCGGTGCAGGTGCGACGCGAAGCTGGCGACGATCATCCGCCGCTCGGGGTAGTCGCGAAAGACGGATCGCAGCGCCTCGCCCACGGTGGATTCCGACGGTGTGAACCCGGGCCGGCACGCGTTGGTGGAGTCCGAGAGCAGGAGCTTCACCCCGCCCTCGCGCTCGGCGATCGCGCCCATCAGCGACAGGTCGGTCTTGCGGCCGTCGACCGGCGTGGGATCGAGTTTGAAGTCGCCGCTGTGCAGGATCGTGCCCACCGGCGTGTGGTAGGCGGTGGCGAACGCGTGGGGCACCGAGTGCGTGACGGGGATGAACTCGCAGTCGAACGGGCCGATCGTCCGGCGTTCGCCGTCGTGCACCGGGATCAGCTCGGTGCGCCCGAGCATCCCCGCCTCCTCGATGCGGTTCCGGGCGAGGCCGAGCGAGAGCGGCGACCCGTAGACCGGGAACGAGATGTCGCGCAGGAGGAAGGCGAGCCCGCCGGCGTGGTCCTCGTGGGCGTGGGTGAGGAACGCGGCCTCGACCCGGTCGGCGTTCTCCCGGAGGTAGGTGAAGTCGGGGAGGACGAGGTCGATCCCCGGCATCTCGGCCTCGGGGAACATGATCCCGCAGTCCACGATCAGGATGCGGTCCTCGACCTCGAGACAGAAGCAATTCCGCCCGATCTCACCGAGCCCGCCGAGGAAGACGATCTTGACCGGCGACGCGCTCATGCGGGATCAGACCTCATCGCGCTCAGGCTAGTGGTGCGTAGGATGGGCCCGGCAGCACGGTCTCGGAGGGCAGGATGCGCGCACGCACTCGAGCCTGGGGCGTCGCCCCGGCGTTGTTGCTCGCGCTCGCGACCGCGTCGGTTGCGCTGAGCGCGGCGGCGGTCGCCGCCGCTCCGGCCGGCTCGAGCGACGCGACCTGGAGCCTGAGGGACATCCGGACCGCGCGGGCGCTCATCGCCCACGTACCCGCAGCCGTCCGGCCGTCGTGCACCATGGACGACCTGCACGCGCCGGGAGGCGATCCGCACGTGGTCGCGTCGATCAGTTGCAGGGTGCCGAGCAGCGACGGCAACTACACGCTCGACTACGCCCAGTACGACTCCCTCGATGCCATGCAGGCCGACTACGACTCGATCGCCGCCGAACCCCTCGAGGTCGCGCGGCCCGACGGTTGCCGCGAGGACGACGGGTACACCGTCCGCGACGCGCACACCGGGTCCTCCGTCTGCATCCCGTCGTCGACGTCGAACACGATCGTCTACACCTACGAGCCGCTCGACGTGTTGGCGACGCTCACCGACTACTTCGACGACGGCATCGACTCCGACGCCGCCAGCCTCGAGACGTACTGGAACGACGAGGCCGGGCCGAACGCGGACCCCGCGAGCATCCCCAAGCTGCTCACCGACGAGCAGGGCCTGGCCGCGTACAAGGCATTGCGGGCCAAGATCCCGGCCGGGATCCGGCCCCGTTGCAAGCCGAACCGCAACTCGTTCACGAATCCGTACGTCGGCGCCCAGATCGAGTGCGAGCACCCGTCGCCGGGGGTATGGCTGGTGCGCTACACGTCCTACCTGGACGACGCGGGCCTGCACGCGGCCTACGACGAGGACCGCTTCCTCGCGCTCCGCCAGGACGAGACCAACGACGCCTGCCCCGACTCGGGCACCTGGAAGGTGAAAGGAGCCGTACGCGGCCGGTACGCCTGCACGATCGACGTCGACGACTCGTACCTGCTCTGGACCCTCGACAGAGACCGGGTGGTCGCGTACGCCTACGCGCAGGTCGGCGACATGGACACCGCGGCCTTCATCGACTGGTGGAACAACGAGGCCGGGCCCAACCTCTGATCGGTGCTACCGCGCGGCGGCCGCCTCGCGGTCCTTGGCGACCTCGTCCAGCTTCGAGTACTCCTCGCCGGTGTCCGCCCAGTCCTCGAACTGGATCACGCCGAGCTCGGTGAAGCGGTCGCGCAGCCAACCGTCGCCGGCGTCGAGCAGTCCGAGCTTCTTGCAGTTCGGCACGATCTTGGAGAAGAGCAGGCCCTGGAAGATCGGGCGGTCGGGCGCGTTCTGCATCGCCTTGACCGCCTCCTTCACGTCGACGCCCATCCGCTCCCACGTCTCCTGCTGCAGGAACCGGTCGCGCATGCGGACGGCCGCCTCGAAGGCGAACTCCTGACGCTCCTTGATCTCGGCGGCGCCGAGACCCGCGTAGTACTCCTGCAACGAGAGCACCCCGAACGCGACGTGGCGCGCCTCGTCGCTCATCACGTAGCGGAGCAGCTGCTTGAGCAACGGCTCGGTGGTCATCTGGTGCAGGAACCCGAAGGCGGCGAGGGCGAGCCCCTCGACCATGATCTGCATGCCGAGGTACGTCATGTCCCACCGGTTGTCGGCGACGATGTCGTCGAGCAGCATCTTCAGGTGGGCGTTGATCGGGTAGTGCCCCGACAGCTTGGTGTTGAGGTAGCGGGAGAACACCTCTACGTGACGGGCCTCGTCCATCACCTGCGTCGCCGCGTAGTACTTGGCGTCCATCCAGGGCACGGTCTCGACGATCTGCGCGGTGCAGATCAATGCGCCCTGCTCACCGTGCATGAACTGTGAGAGCGTCCAGTTCTGCGACTCGACGCCGAATTCGAGCCACTCCTTGTCGCCCCACTTCTCGAACGGCGTGCCCGCGAGATCCATCTGCTGGCCGATGCCGTTCTGGTTCTGGTTGTCCTTCGCGACCTTCTCCTGGTCGACCTCGGTGTCCCAGGGCAGGTCGTTGGCGTTCCACATCGACGTCTTGGCCTTCTCGTAGAGCTTCACGAGCGCGGGCCGGCTGCGCTCGTAGTTCCACGTGAAGATGGCGTCGGCGTCGGCGCGGACCGCGTGCTGCACCTCGTCGACGTCGGTGTTGGTCACGGCGAGGATGGCGTCGAGGTCGTTGACGTCGTCGCGTCCGAGGAGCTCGGCGTTGGATGCCATGGGCTACCTACTTCCGTTGGGTGCCGGGGTGACACCGGGGATCACGAATCGTTCGAGGAACGGCCGGGCGGTGGCGGGGTCGGTGAAGTCGATCGGGGGTTGGGGCATGAGGACGTAGGACCGGAGCACGCGAACCAGCCAGTCGCCGGCGCGTGCGGCGTCCGCCGGCGCGAGCCAGCGGTCGAAGGCCGGGGCGACGGCGTCGCCGACGGCGACGAGCACGCGATCGCCGGCGCCGAACGCGAGGTGGCCGAGAATCGCCTCGGGCTCGTGGGCGAGCAGGAACTGCAACGCCTCGTGAGCGACCAGCTCGCGTGCGGCGGCCGTGGCGACGGCGACCACGGCGTCGGCCAGGCATTCCTCGGCGCGACCGGCGTCGACGACGAGTCCGGTGATGCGGGCGTGCTCGTCCTCGACGGTCCGCCGGACCAGCTCGGGCTTGCCGTCGAAGTAGCGGTACAGCGTCGCACACGAGCAGTGCGCCTCCCGGGCGACGTCGTCGAGCGTGGTCTTGGCCAGGCCGAAGCGTGCGATGCAGGCCAGCAACGCGCGGATCGCGCGTGGTTCGACGCCGGGCGTGGGTTCGAGCAGCACGGGAGCGGTGGCGACGCTCATCACTGAGACGATACACCAGATTTTGTCTTATCGGGTCAGCACGCCGCCGAGGAGCTCGTTGCGGACCAGGCGGCGGACCTCGTCCGGGTCGGCGAGGTCGTGGCGACCCGGCGACGAGATCAGGGAGAGCGACATCCGGGCCACGTACTCGGCGCAGCCGCCGAGATCCGCGTCGCCCACGATCCGGCCGGCGGCTCGGTCACGCTCGAGCAGGGGCAGGAAGTAGGCGGCGATGGCCGTGATGACACGGTGCTGCTGCACGGTGATCAACGCGTTCAGCCGGTCGGGTTCGGTCTCGAGCACCTTCTGGAGCACCGCGTGCTCCAGCAACTCGGCCCGGGCGAGCGGCAGCGCGCGTTCGAGGAAGGTCGGGAAGTCGGCGGCGTCGCCGAGCTCCTCGCCGAGGTGCAGGAAGAAGCGATCCATCTCCCACCCGACGGTCTCCCGCAGCACTTCGTCCTTCCCGCCGGGGAAGAGCCGGTAGATCGTGGCGCGCGAGACTCCCGAGGCGGCGGCCACGTCGTCGACCGTGGTCTTGGCCATGCCCGCCCGCGCGATGCACTCGTACGCCCCGCGCACCACCCGGCCCCGGGCGTCGGCCACCACCTCGTCGGGCACCGGTCAGAGACCGAGGAGCGGATCGAGCCCGATCGTGAGGCCGGCGCGCTCGCGCACCGCACGCACCGCGAGGAGCACGCCGGGCATGAACGAGGTGCGGTCGTAGGAGTCGTGACGGATGGTCAGCGACTGCCCGGTGGTGCCGAACAGCACCTCTTCGTGGGCCACGAGCCCGCGCAACCGCAACGAATGCACGTGGATCCCGCCTTCGGTGAGCCCGCCGCGGGCGCCGGCGACGACGGTCTTGGTCGTCGGCTCGGGAGCCCAGTCCCCCGAGGCCGCCGCGATCCGCTCGGCGGTGAGCATGGCGGTACCCGACGGCGCGTCGATCTTCTGGTCGTGGTGGAGCTCGACGATCTCGGCGGTCTCGAAGTACGGGCGCGGCGAGCTCGGCGAAGCGGATCATCAGACACCGCGCCGATCGCGAAGTTGGGCGCGATCACCGCGTTGGCCGTCGACGCCTCGAAGCGGCGCCGGAACTCGTCGAAGTCGGCGGGCGTGAAGCCGGTGGTGCCGACGACGGCGTGGATGCCGTGGTCGGCACACCACGCGAGGTTGTCGCGGGCGGCGTCGACCACGGTGAAGTCGACCACGACCTCGGCGCCGGCGTCGGCCAGCGCGTCGGCGCTGCGGGCGACGTGCAGGTTGGGGGCGTCGACCCCGAGCTGGCGAAGGTCGATGCCCGCGTGCAGCGGGTCGACCGCGGCCACCAGCTCGAGCTCGGGATCGGCGAGCACGGCGCGACACACCGTCACGCCCATCCTCCCGCCGGCCCCGAACACGCCGATCCTGATCATCGGCTGGAGGATAACGGGGTGGCTCAGGCGATGGCGCCGGATTCCACCGGCCCCACCACCGCCAACGTGCGGTCGCCGGAGCCCAGCACGTGGTCGATGACCCGGGCGACGTCAGCCGGGGCCACCGCGTCGACCTGCTCGACCACCCAGTCGAGGCTGGGGATCTCCCCCATCGTGAGCTCGCTGCGGCCGATCCGGTGCATGCGGCTCGACGAGCTCTCCAAGGACAACGCCAGCGAGCCGGTGAGGTGGCCCTTGGCGCTCGTGAGCTCGCGCTCGGAGATCCCACCGTCGGCGACGAGGCGGTCGAGCTCGCCCCGCACCACCTCGAGCACCTCGTCGGCCCGCTCGGGCGCGGTGCCGTAGTAGACCGCGAGCGAACCCGTCTCCTGGAACGCGCTGCGGTACGAGAACACCGAGTACGCGAGACCGCGCTTCTCCCGCACCTCCTGGAAGAGACGCGAGCTCATCCCTCCACCGAGCACCTGGTCGACCACCGCCAGCGCGAACCGGTCGGGATCGTCGCGGCGCAGCGCGCGGGCGCCGAGCACCACATGGGTCTGCTCCAGCGGGCGCTCCAACACCACGAGCCGCTCGGGCACGGCGACGTCGGCGCCATTGAGGCGCGCCGGCCGGTCGCGCGCGGTGCCTTCGGCTGCGCAGCCTCGACCTCCGCGACGACCGCGTCGTGGTCGACGTTGCCGGCGACGGCGACGACGACGTTCGACGGCTGATAGTGCGCCGCGTGGTATTCGCGCGATCGCGTCACGCGTCATGGCGGTGATGGTCGCCTGCGTACCCGCCACCTCACGACCGAGCGGATGGTCAGGGAACAGGGCACCGGCGAACACCTCGTGCACGAGGTCGTCGGGCGTGTCGTCGCGCATGCGGATCTCTTCGAGGATCACCTGACGTTCCGAGTCGACCTCGTCGACCCGTAGCGCCGGCGACCACACGATGTCGGAGAGGATGTCGAGCGCGAGCGGGAGGTGCCGGTCGGGAACCCGCACGTAGTAGGAGGTGACCTCCTGGCCGGTGAACGCGTTCATGTCGCCACCGCACGACTCGACCGCCTCGGCGATCTCCTGTGCGTGGCGCGACTCGCTGCCCTTGAACAACAGGTGTTCCAGGAAGTGACTGGCGCCCGCGATCGACTCCGGCTCGTCGCGTGACCCCGTACCCACCCAGAACCCGACCGCCGCCGAGCGGAGGCCGGGGAGATGTTCGCTGACGACGCGCAACCCGGAGTCGAGCTGCGTGCGGCGGATGCCGGATGCCTCGTCGACCATTGCACCGGTCATCGACGCACGATCACCACAGCTTGACCCGATCTCGCGATCCGGGCTGTCGGGACCTACCGACGCCCGCCCCCGCCGCCGCCGCGCCGACGACCGCCGGGGCGGCGCTCGCCGCCGCGGTCGCCACCGGGTCGACCGACCTCGGCCGGACCGAGGTCGCCGAACTCGCTGCGGGCCTGGGAGTCCCACGCCTCGTCGAACGACGCCACCTCGACGTCGGTGTCGGCGCTCGCGCGGGAACCGCCGTCACGCGGGGCGGACTCGCGCGGCGCACGCTCGGGACGGTCGCCGTTACCGGAACCGCTGGGCGCGGCGTCGGTGTCTGCTTCGGGCTCGTCGCCCGCGAGCGACAGCGAGAGCTTGCCGGCGTTGTCGATGTCGTCGACGCGTACGGTCACATCGTCGCCGAGGTTCAGCACGTCTTCGACCCGGTCGATGCGCTTGCCGCGTCCGAGCTTCGAGATGTGCAGGAGGCCGTCGCGCCCGGGCAGGATGTTGACGAACGCACCGAACTTGGTGACGTTCACCACCTTCCCCGTGTACTCGGCGCCGAGCTCGGCGGTGGGCGGGTCGAGGATGAGCTCGATCCGACGCTGCGCCTCCTCGACCGCGGCACCGTCCTTGGAGCCGATGCTCACCGTCCCGACGACGCCGTCGTCGCTGACCGACACGTCGGCGCCCGTCTCCTGGGTGATGGTGTTGATGACCTTGCCCTTGGGCCCGATCACCTCGCCGATCTTGTCCATCGGGATCTCGAAGCTGATGATCTTCGGCGCCGTGGTCTTGACGTCGTCACGGTGCGTGGAGATCTCGGCGTCCATCACGTCGAGGATCTTCAGGCGGGCGTCACGCGCCTGGAGCAGCGCCTGGCGCAGCACGTCGGCGGGCAGACCGTCGATCTTGGTGTCGAGCTGCAGGGCGGTCACGAAGTCGCGGGTACCCGCGACCTTGAAGTCCATGTCGCCGAACGCATCCTCGGTGCCGAGGATGTCGGTGAGGGTCGTGTACTTGCCCTCGGCGTAGACCAGACCCATCGCGATGCCGGCGACCGAAGCCTTCAGCGGCACGCCACCGTCGAGCATCGAGAGGGTGGATCCGCAGACCGACGCCATCGAGGTGGAACCGTTCGAGCTGAGCACGTCGGAGACGATGCGCAGGACGTAGGGCCATTCCTCGACCGACGGGACGACCGGCAGGAGCGCCCGTTCGGCGAGCGCGCCGTGGCCGATCTCGCGGCGCTTGGGCGAGCCCACCCGGCCGGTCTCGCCGGTGGAGTACGGCGGGAAGTTGTAGTGGTGGATGTAGCGCTTGGTGGTGCCGCGCAGCTCGTCGAGGCCGATGAACTGCTCCATGCGGGGCATGCCGAGGGTCAGCACGCTCAGCACCTGGGTCTCGCCGCGCTGGAAGAGCCCGGAACCGTGGGCGGTCGGCAGGATCTCGACCTCGGCACTGAGCGGACGGATGTCGGCGGTGCCCCGGCCGTCGATGCGCAGGCCGTCGTTGACGATCCGGCTCCGCACGACCTTCTTCTGGAGCGCCCGGAACGCGGGCTTGATCTGCCTGGAACGCGTCGCGAAGGGCTCCGGCTCGTCGGGGGTGCCGCACATCGCGAGCAGGAGACCCTCGAGGATCTCGTCGAGCCGGTTGTTGCGCTCGGTCTTGTCCGCGATGGCCATCGCCTCCGCGGTGCTGGTAGTGGCCTGCTCCGCGACCGTCTCGAAGACGTCGGGGTCGTAGTCCGTGTGGATCTCGTACGGCACGTCGGCGATCGGGCCGCGTTGGGAGATGACCTCCGTGCGGAGCTTCTTCTGGAGCTCGATCGACGCCTTGATCCACTGCTTGGCCTCTTCGAGACCGTCCGCGATGACCTCTTCGGTCACCTTCGGGGCGCCCGCTTCGTAGAGGCGCCAGGTGGCCTCGGTGCCGCCCGCCTCGACCATCATGATGGCGATGTCGCCACTGTCGATCATGCGACCGGCGACCACGAGCTCGAAGGTGGACTCGGAGCTCTCCTCGAACGTCGGGTGCGCGACCCAGTCGCTTCCCTGGCGCGACAGGCGCACCGCGCCGATCGGGCCGTCGAACGGGATGCCCGACACGGTGAGGGCGGCCGACGCGCCGTTGATCGACAGGACGTCGTGGGGATTGATCAGGTCGGCGCCCATGATCGTCGCGACGACCTGGACCTCGTTGCGGAAGCCCTCGGGGAAGCTCGGCCGCAGCGGCCGGTCGGTGAGACGGCAGGTGAGGATGGCGGGCTCGCCGGGGCGACCCTCACGCCGGAACACGCCGCCGGGGATCTTGCCGGCCGCGTACATGCGCTCTTCGACGTCCACCGTCAACGGGAAGAAGTCGATGCCCTCACGGGGCTTGCTGGTGACGACCGTGCTGAGGATGGTGGTGTCGCCCACCCGCACGAGCACGGCGCCGTCGGCCTGGGGAGCGAGCTTGCCCGTCTCCAAGGTCATCTGGAGGCCGCCGGCATTGATGGGACCTGAGACTCGAATTGCGTCCATTGGGAACGCGTCCTCTCTCGCCCGGTGCGGGCGATCTGGCGAGAGCGTGGCGATTCCCAGTTGTCGCCGTCCGGATGGCCCTCGAAGGAGGAGGTTCCCGGGCGGTGGCGACTGACAACCGTCGTCGCGCTCGCACTTCTTCGGAATGAAGACTTCTCGGTTGTGGGGGTTCCGCTAGCGGCGCAGGCCGAGCTTGGCGATCAGCGCGCGGTACCGCTCGACGTCGTTGCGCCGCAGGTAGTCGAGCAGCCGACGCCGCCGTCCCACGAGCATCAGCAGGCCGCGACGTGAGTGATGGTCCTTCTTGTGGACCTTGAGGTGCTCGGTCAGGTGGTTGATCCGTGCGGTGAGCAGGGCCACCTGCACCTCCGTCGAGCCCGTGTCGGACTCGTGGAGGCGGTTCTCGGTGATCGTGGCGGTGGTGTCGGGCATGCGCTGAGGTGAACTTTCTTTCTTCGCGGACCAGCGGACGATGCTACCAGAGGGCGGCCGAGGCCGACGTCACGGGTCCGGTCGCCGGCCGGTGGTGGTGAGGAGCGGTCACGCGAGCATCCCTCGGGTGTCGTCGACGTCGCGTTCGATCTGGGCGACGAGGGCCTCCACGGAGTCGAACTTGACCTCGCCGCGCAGGCGGGCCACGAACCGCACCTCGACCGCCTGGCCGTAGAGATCGCCGTCGAAGTCGAGCACGTGCGCCTCGAGCAGCGACGTGTCGGCCCCCTCGTAAAAGGTCGGGCGGCGACCCAGGGAGATGGCGGCCATGCGCTCGGCGCCGTCGGCGTCGACGAAGAAGCCCGCGTAGATCCCGTCGGCCGGGAGGCAGCACCGACCGGGCACCGCGACGTTGGCCGTCGGGTACCCGAGCTCGCGGCCGCGCCGGTCGCCCTCGACGACGCGGCCCCGCACCGCGTGCGGGCGGCCGAGCAACGCGGCCGCGGCCGTGACGTCACCTTCCGCCAGGAGCTCCCGGATGCGGGTGGACGAGTAGATGGTGCCCCCGGCCGCGGCCTCGAGCCCGACCCCGATCACCTCGAACCCGAGCTCGGCACCCATCCGCTGGAGCAGCGCGACGTCACCGCCTCGGCCCTTGCCGAAGTGGAAGTCGGCACCGACGACGACGAGCCGCGCTCGCGCCGCGTCGACCAGCACCTCGCGGACGAAGTCCTCGGCAGGTTCGCGGCTGCGGGCCTCGTCGAAGTGCAGCACGAAGCACAGGTCGAGATAGCCGGTGGCGTCGAGCAGCTCGAGCTTCTGCTCGGGTGTCGTGATGAGCTTGGGCGCCGACGCCGGGCGCACCACCTCGGCGGGATGACGGTCGAAGGTGACGCACACCGCAGCGAGATCACGCGCGTCGGCGAGCTCACGCACCAACCGCAGCACCGCGTGGTGACCGAGATGCACACCGTCGTACACACCGATGGTCACCACCGCACCGCGCTCGACGGTGCCGGGGCGGTCACCGGCGTCGAGCGCGCCCGCCAGCTCCTCGAGGTCGTGGACGATCCGCATCCGCGCCTCAGGCCCCCGCGGCGACGACGACCGCGGCTTTGACCGCCGCACCGCTCGCCTCGTAGACCGCGAGCAACCCGCCCTCGGAACCCACCAGGGCGTACGGCCCGGGCCCCCGGACCGGCAGCGCGCCGCACGCGAACGCCACCCCGTGCGTCACCGCGCGCTCCTGCTCGGCGTCGATGTCGACCCGTTCGAGATCGCGCATCGCGGTGGTGAGCGGCAGGACGGCGTCGCCGGGCGCGGCTGCGATCTCGGCGAGTGGGCGGGCCTCGTCGAGCGTGAACGAGCCGACGCGCACGCGCCGGAGGTCCGCGAGGTGCGCGCATCCGCCGAGCGCGGCGCCGAGGTCGGCCGCGAGCGAGCGGATGTAGGTGCCGCTCCCGCACTCCACGACCACGGTCGCCTCCGGATACGCCCCGGGCTCGAAGCCCTCGATCTCGAACCGGTCGACGTGCACGGGGCGTGGCGCGCGGTCCACCTCTTCACCTGCGCGCGCGAGCTCGTGGAGCCGGCGGCCGCCGATCTTCACCGCCGACACCATCGGCGGCAGTTGCTCGATGTCGCCGACGAAACGCGGGCAGCGCGCGCTCCACCTCGTCGCGAGTGAAGGGCATCGGCCGCTGGTCGAGGATCTCACCCCCGGCGTCGAGCGTGCTCGTCGCGACTCCGAACACCACCCGACCGCGGTAGGCCTTGCCCGCTTCCGACAGGTAGCGCAGCAGCCGGGTGGCACGCCCGAGGCCCACGAGGAGTACGCCCGTCGCGTCGGGATCGAGGGTCCCTGCATGTCCGACGCGCCGCTGGCCGTAGATCTTGCGCATCTTGGCGACCACGTCGTGCGACGTGCAGCCCGCCGGCTTGTCCACGACGACCAGGCCGTCATGCATCGGACCGTCACGCATGGGGACGGTCAGAGCGCGCCGCGGATGTTCGCGACCACCGCGGCGATGTCGAGGGTCGACTCGAAGCCGGCCGCGAAGCGGTGGCCTCCCCCGCCGTTGTCGGCCGCGATGGCGCGGACGTCGACATCGCCGAGCGATCGCAGGCTTACCCGCACCGAGCCGTCGGCTTCTTCCTTCAGCACGCACGTGACCTCGGCCTCGGCGGTGCGGCGCACGATGTCGATGAGGCCCTCGACCTCTTCGAGGGTGACGTCGTGGCGCGCCAGCATGTCCTGGGTGACGGCCGTCCACACGAAGCGACGGTCCCCGTCGAGCTCGGCGCCCGCCAACGCCTCCCCCAGCAACTTGAGGTACGCGAACCGGTGCTCCTCGAACAGCTGGCGCGACAGGCGCGAGACCGGTATGTCGAATGCGACCAGCTCGCCGGCGAGCTCGAACACGCTGGCCGTGGTGGTGTCGTACTGGAATCGGCCGGTGTCGCACACCAGCGCGGCGTAGAGCGCGACCGCGGCGTCGTTGGTGAGCGGCAGGCCGAGCTCGAGCACCAACCGGCGCACGAGCACGCCGCTGGCCGCGGCCGTGGGGTCGATCACGTTGATCGATCCGTAGCGCGTGTTCGACACGTGGTGGTCGAGCACGATCAGCTCGTGAGCGGCCTTGGCCGAGGTCTCGAGCTCGCCCAGGCGCCCGAGCGAGCCGCAGTCGAAGGTGACCATGACATCGGGCTCGCCGGGGAACTCGTCGGGATGGCTGAGGAGGTCGAGACCCGGGAGCTCGCGGTAGTGCGGGGCGATGACGAAGGGGCGCGGGAACGACGCGATCACGTCGACGCCGGCGGCACGCAGCACATGGAAGAGACCGAGCATCGACCCGAGGGCGTCACCGTCGGGGTTCACGTGGCAGGCGAGCGCGACCTGATCGGCCCCGGCCACGCTGCTGGCAGCGGCAGCGAGCGCGTCGTCGACCTCCGCGAGGGCGGTCATCCGCCGCTCCCGTCGCCCGAGCTGCCGTCACCGGGGCCGCCGTCACCGTGCAGGTCGCGGATGATCTGCTCGATGCGGTTGCCGGCCTCGATCGCCGGGTCCTCGCAGAACGTGAGGAACGGCGTGTACTTCAGGCGCACCTGACGGCCCAGCTCGGCGCGCAGATGCGACGCTGCGGCCTTCAACGCCGCGCCCGTGGCCAGCCGTTGCTCCGGCGCAAGTTCCGGCACGACCCCCGTCCCCCGTTTCCCCGCCCGTCCGAGCGCGGAATAGTAGACCGTCGCCTCTCGGAGGTCGGCGCTCACGTCGACGCCGGTGATGGTCACCAGCCCGAGCCGCGGGTCGTTGAGCTTCTCGAGCTCGTCACCGAGGGTCTCGCGGACGACCTCGTTCACCCGCGCCATGCGCGGATAGCGACGCGGCGCGCCCTTCTGGCTCATGCCCACACTCCCGGTGCGTCCCCGGGCGCACCGAGGGTGCGCTCCTCCTCGAGCCATGCCGTCCCCGTGCCGAGCAGCTCGACGTCGGGTGCTGCGGCCACGAACCGCTCCACCGCGTCGAGCAGCGCCTGCACGCGACCATTGCTCTCGGCCACGATCGCCACGGCGATGGCGGCGCGCTGCCACTGGTCCTGGTGCTCCACCTCGGCGACGGAGATCCGGAAGCGGTGACGCAGGCCGTCGACGATCGGGCGGATGGCGGCGCGCTTCGCCTTCAACGACCGACTCTCCGGGATGTGGAGGTCGAACCTCATCGCCGCGGCGTGCACGGCTCCATTGTCGTCGCTGGGCGCCGATCCGTGCGGATCAGGCCTCCTCCTGCGGCCAGGCCCGTGGCGGCGGGAGGCCCAGCTGCGCGCCTTCTTCCGCAGTGACGTCGTCGACGTGCACGAGCCGCAGGCCGTCGGGTCGGTTCGGGTTGCCGACGAGCGCCCAGGGACCGTTGGGGATCAGCATCCGATGGTGGCCGTCGAGCGGGCAGACCCCCGCGACGTTCGACGGATCGTCGCTCGCGCCCGACTCCGCGGGCGGAGGTGGCGGATCTGCAGCCCGTGGCGGACTTCGCAGTTCCCGCAGCGACAGCGCCCGTCGCGGAGCAGGATCGCGCGCGCCACCTTCGGCGACACCGCGCTCGAGCGCTTGCCGATCTCGACCGTGACACCTTCAGCGTCGACCAGCACCGGCTCCACGTTCCGGGAGCTCACCCCGGATCGACAGCATGCCGGTGTCCTTCTGCCACCACATCCCGAGGCTGCGCGCCGCGTGGCGAGCGCGACCTTCCTCCGCAGCCGGCCTGGTCTTCGTGCGGGCGAGCCGGGCGAGGTCGGCCGGCGCGATGTTCGGCGCGCGCTGCGCCCACTCGGAATCGGTGAATTCATCGGCCAGGGCGGCCACCGAGCCGAGCTGCTCACTGCTCCCGCGTACGCGGCGGCGGCGACCGCGGGAAGCGACTCCAGCGCACGGGCGGTCTCGATGGTGTCTCGTACCGTGCGGGCCGAGACGCCTTCCCGCTCGGCCTGGGCGGGATCGATCCTGCCGCGCTCGTCGAGCACTCGCACGACCGCCAGCATCGAACACCCCATGGTCAAGTCATGGGGGCGTGACAGCTATCGGGCGGATCAGGGGACTTCGTTACGATTTCCCGAGGTTTCCCGAGCCGGCTCTGGATCGAGCCGGCAGCGCTCAGTAGGCGTCGAGGATGTCGACCACGAAGACGAGGGTGTCGGTGCCCGAGATACCGGCGCTCGACTGACCGGCGCTGCCGTAGCCCTTGTCGGGCGGGACGACGAGCAGAATCTGCGACCCGACGGTCTGGCCGACCAGGCCTTCGTCCCAGCCCGCGATCACCTTGCCGGCGCCGATCTGGAAGTCGACCGTCTGGCCGCGGTCCCACGACGAGTCGAACTGCTTGCCGCTCGCCCAGATCACGCCGGTGTAATGGACGGTGATGGTCTGGCCGGCGGCGACGACGGGACCCGTGCCCTTGATGAGCACCTGTGACACGAGCGTGGTGGGCGCGGTCACGTCCTGGGGAACGGTGATGGTCGGCTTGCCGTCGGCGGCGAGGGCCACGGTGGGGAGCCCCGCCACCGGCGCGACCGGGTCTCCCGTCGCCTTCGCCAGCGGCGTGCGCACGCTCTTCGCATCGATCACGAAGAGCAGCGTGTCGCTCTTCTTCACCTTGGCGCCCTTCAGCCGCTTGGCCAGGCCGTCCTTCGGCGCGATGGCGACGACCACCCGACCGCCCAGGTTGGTCCCGACCAGACTGCTCACGAGTTGCGTCGCGGTCTTCGTCTTGTCGAGCGTCATCGAGCCCGGCGAGCTCCCCCACGACGTCTCGAGCTCCTTGCCGGTGCGGGCGTTGACGAGCAAGTAGTCGAAGCTGATGGTCTGGCCCTTGGCGAGCGCGGCACCGGTGCCCGGTGTGACCACCGTGTGCGCCGTCTTCTTCAGGGCGAACGGCTTCTTGAACGTCAGGGTCGGCTTGGCGGTGACGTCGCCGCTGACGGTGATCGGCGCGAGTGAGGCGGCGGCGCGCGACGTGGTCGCGGCGGCGACTCCGATCGACGCGGCGAACGCGGAGCTGACGGCGAGGAGGATCACGACGAGGCGGCGCACAACGGCTGCTTTCACTGGGGATCGGGTCGGGGACCGTGGCGCGCGCAGGCTACCGGCCGCCCGCGCCGCACCGGCCGCGGGCGCTGAGGAGCCTCTCAGGTTGTCGGGGCCCGCGATCGCGCTACGTCCGCGCGATCTCCTCGAGGTCGTAGGTCTCGATGACGTCGCCCGGCTTGAGGTCCTGGTAGTTCTCGAGCCCGATACCGCACTCGAACCCGGACTGCACTTCGCGCACGTCTTCCTTGAACCGGCGTAGCGATGCGATCGCACCGTTCCAGATCACGACGCCCTCGCGCAGGAAGCGCACCTTCGAACCGCGGGTGATCGTGCCGTTGAGCACGAAGCAACCGGCGACCTTGCCGACGCGCGGGACCGAGAACACCTCGCGCACCTCGGCGTCGCCCGTGACGACTTCCTCGAACTCGGGCTTGAGCATGCCGAGCAGCGCGGACTGGACGTCTTCGAGCACCTGGTAGATGACCTCGTAGAGGCGCATCTCCACGCCTTCGGTCGCCGCGATCTCCCGCGCCTTGCGGTCGGGACGCACGTTGAAGCCGATGACGGTGGCGTTCGACACCGCGGCCAGGTTGATGTCGGACTCGTTGATCCCGCCGACGGCGCGGTGCACGAACGACAGCCGCACCTCCTCGTGCTCCTGGTCGAGCTTGCGGAGGGAGTCGGTGAGCGCTTCCAGCGAACCCTGGACGTCGGCCTTGACCACGAGGTTGAGCGTGGCGACCTCGCCCCGCTGCACCATGGCGAAGATGTCCTCGAGCCGGGCACCGCCGGCCAGGCTCATCGGGTGCTTGAGGTTGGCGGTCCGGCGGCGGTAGCCGCGGGCCTCGGCCACGATGCGGGCCGTCTTCTCGTCCGGCGCGGCGCGCAGCTCGTCGCCCGCGAGGGGGACGTCGTCGAGACCGAGCACCTCCACCGGGGTGGACGGGCCGGCCTCGGCCACCTGCTGGCCGTTCTCGTCGAACATGGCCCGGACCTTGCCCCACGCCCCACCGGCCACGATCGGGTCGCCGACGCGCAGGGTGCCGCGCTCGACCAGCGCGGTGACCACCGGACCTCGGCCCTGGTCGAGGTTCGACTCCAGCACCAGCGCGCGCGCCGGCACCTTCGGGTTGGCAGCGAGCTCTTCGACTTCGGCCACCAGCAGGATCGACTCGAGCAGCTCCTCGACCCCGATCCCCGCGGGTGGGGCGACGTCGACCACGATCGTGTCGCCACCCCACGCCTCGGGCACGAGCTCGCGCTCGACGAGCTGCTGGCGCACCCGGGTGGGGTCGGAGTCCTCGCGGTCGACCTTGGTGACCGCCACGAGGATCGGCACCTCGGCCGCACGTGCGTGGTTGATCGCCTCGATGGTCTGGGGCATCACGCCGTCGTCGGCTGCCACCACGAGGATCGCGATGTCGGTCGCGTTCGCACCGCGGGCCCGCATCGCGGTGAACGCCTCGTGGCCCGGGGTGTCGATGAACGTGATCGGGTGACCGTTGTGCGCGGTCGTGTAGGCACCGATGTGCTGCGTGATGCCACCGGCCTCGCCCGCCACCACGTTGGCGTGACGGATCGAGTCGAGCAGCGTGGTCTTGCCGTGGTCGACGTGGCCGAGCACGGTCACGATCGGTGCGCGCGGCTCGAGGTTCGCGTCCTCTTCGTCGTCGTCTTCTCCGAGGAGGGCCTGCAGCTCGAGCTCGGCCTCCTGGCCGGGCTCGACGAGCAGCACCTCGGCGCCGAGCGCCTCGGCGATCAGCTCGACCATCTCGTCGGCCAACGACTGGGTGCCGGTGACCATCTCGCCCGCGTCGAACAGGAGGCGCACGAGGTCGGCCGTCGTCCGGTTCAGCTTGGGCGCGAGCTCCTGGATCGTGCTGCCCCGCTCGACGACGATCTCGCCTTCGGGGACGGGCGCGTCGGCCGGCGTGAGCTGCGGCATCGACGCCGGACCGAGATCCTCGAAGTCGCGACGCCGCCGCTTCTTGCGCCGGGGCCGCTGGCCCTGCGGACCGGGACGACCACGGCCACCACCGGGACCGCCTCCCGGGCCACCACCGGGACCGCCACGGCCACCGCCGGGACCTCCCGGTCCGCCGCCGGGACGCTGGAAGCCACCGCCACCGCCACCACCGGCAGGACGCTGGAAGCCACCGCCACCGCCGCCTCCACCACCACCGGCAGGACGCTGGAAGCCACCGCCACCGCCTCGAGGTCCACCGGGACCGCCCGAGCCCCCACTGCCCGGTACCACCCGGGGACCGGGGGGCGGGGGAATGCGCCGGCCACCGCCGGGGGGCGGCGGGATCGGGCGACCGGTGGCGCTGCGCGGCGGGGCCGCCGGCGCCCCCGGCTCCTCGCTCGCGGGAGCCGCGGTCGCAGTGTCGGGCGCAGCTGCGGCCGCCGCGGCCGCGGGGCGCTCGGCCGGCGCGGGTGCGGGCGGGGACGTCGGTGCCGGTGCGGGTGGCGGCGCGGGTGCGGGTGACGGAGCGGGCGCGGGTGTCACCAACGGGGCGGGCCGGGGTGCCGGCGCCGGCGCGCCGACGTCGGGGATCACACCGGTCGAGCGGACCACGCGATGCGGCGCGGGGGCCGGCTCGGCGATGGTCTCGTCGCCGGCGGGGACCGGAACCTCGCCAGGCGGGGCCGGGGACGCGGGCGCTTCGCTCGACGGGCGCGGCGCGACCTCGACGGGCTCGGCCTTGGCCGCGGTCTTCTTCGGCGCCGGCTCGGGCTCCGGCTCCTCGACGATCGGCTCGCGACGGAGCCCCTCCGAGTCGGCCAGACGGCGGACGCGGTCCGCGGAGGGATCGTCGATGCTCGACGAGTGGCTCTTGACGCCGATCTTGAGTCGCTCGGCGAGATCGAGCACCACCTGGTTCTCGACGCCGAGCTCTCTCGCCAGCTCGTAGACCCGGATCTTCTTCGTAGCCAAGCTTGCTGCCTTCTTCCTCGACTTCTGGCTTCCTCGACTTCTGGCTTCCTCGACTTCTGGCTTCCTCGACTTCTGGCTTCCTCGACTTCTGGCTTCCTCGACTTCTGGCTTCCTCGACTGCTGGCTTCGTCCCCGAGGATCAGCCGGCGTACAGTCTCGCGCGTAGTTGCTCGATCTCGACATTCTCGACGGTGATGCGCAGTGCCCGGGCCAACGCCCGCTTCCGCACCGCCTCGTCGAGACACGCCACCGGGTGCTCCCGGCAGAGCCAGGCGCCCCTCCCCGTGCCGTGACCGGGCTCCAACCCGGACGGCGAACGGTGGACGCGCACCAGCTCCGTGACGCCAGCGACCCGCCGGCACCCGACGCAGGTGCGAACGGGGACTGCCGCCCGCGCCCTAGCCGTCAGCCCCCTCCGTCGATTCCACCGCGACCGCCGGCTCCGGCTCACCCGGGGCCTCCGCGGCCGGAGCAGCTTCCGCCGCCGGAGCAGCTTCCGCGGCCGGAGCATCGGGCGCCCCGTCGGCGGGAGCGTCGGGGTTCTCGCCGTCGGCCACCGGCGGCACGGGAGCCGCGTAGCCCGCCTCGGCCGCCGAGATCGCCTCGCCGCCCTCCGCGGGCTGCCACACCAGTTCCCCGGTGTCGCTCGTGACCCACTCACCCTCGGCGTACTCGACGCCGCCGCCCGACTCCTCTTCCGCCAGCTGCGACTCGCTCTTGATGTCGACTCTCCACCCGCTGAGCCGCGCCGCGAGGCGGGCGTTCTGGCCTTCCTTGCCGATGGCGAGCGACAGCTGGAAGTCCGGGACGATGACCTCGGCAGTGCCGGTGTCGGGGTGGATGCGCACCTCGCGGACCCGAGCGGGAGCGAGCGCCTTCATCACGAACTCCGACGCGTCGTCGCTGTACGGGACGATGTCCACCTTCTCGCCACGCAGCTCGTTGACGACCATGCGTACCCGCGAGCCGCGCGCGCCGACGCACGCGCCCACGGGATCGACGTTGTTGTCGTTCGACGCCACCGCCAGCTTGGTGCGGTGACCGGGCTCGCGGGCGATGGCCTTGAGCTCGACGACCCCGTCGACGATCTCGGGGACCTCGAGCTCGAAGAGCCGCTTCACGAGACCGGGGTGCGTGCGCGACACGACGATCTGGGGACCCTTGGCGGTCTTGCGCACCTCGACGATGTAGGCCTTGAGCCGGCTGCCGTGGTCGTAGTGCTCGTTCTGCACCTGCTCGGCCTGCGGGAGGAGCGCCTCGACCTTGCCGAGGTCGAGCAGGGTGTACCGCGCGTCGGTCTGCTGGATGATGCCGGTGACGATGTCCCCCTCGCGCCCGGCGTACTCCTCGTACTTCATCTCGCGCTCCGCCTCGCGGATGCGCTGGAAGATCACCTGCTTGGCGGTCTGGGCCGCGATACGACCGAAGTCGGTCGGCGTGTCGTCCCACTCGCGCGTGACGTTGCCCTCTTCGTCGAGCTCCTGGGCGATCACCTTGATCGCGCCGGTCTCCATGTCGATCTCGACCAGCGCCTCTTCGGCCGCATCGGGCATCCGCTTGTAGGCGGTGAGCAGCGCGTTCGCGAGCGCCTCGAGCATGATCTCGGTCGAGATGCCCTTCTCGCGCTCGATGTTCTCGAGCGCCTCCATCATGTCGGAGTTCATGGCCGTACCACTTCTTTCGAAGATGCTCTCGAAGAGCTGGCTGTGCGGGACTTGACCTGCCGCGCGTCGGCGCACGACTTCGCCGCGCTTCGGCTGCGGTCCCCACTCGAACACCGTGCGGGCCTGGACGACGGCGTCGTACCCGAAGTGCTCGCTGGTGCCGTCGTCCAGCACGAGATCGAATCCGGTGTCGTCGACCGCGTGCACCACCCCGCGGACGCGGCGGGCCGGCAGCTCAGCGGCGCGCGTCTTCACGGAGATGGTCTCTCCCACCGCCCGGGCGAAGTGTGCCGCCGTGCGGACAGGACGCTCGAGACCCGGGCTGCTCACCTCGAGCGCGTAGGGACCGCTCAGCATGGCGTCGATCGGCGGCGCATCGAGCACGGGAGAGATCTCCTCGGTGGCCGCGGCGATGGCCTCGAGGTCGATGCCTCCGGGCCGGTCGACGAGCACGCGCACGACGCCGCGCTCGGCCGGTGCCGGTGGTCTCGACGTCGTAGAGCTCGAGGCCGAGCGCGCCGACGACGGGCGCAAGTGCCTGCACGATCGAGTCCACGTTCGCCATCCGTCTCACCTCGCTCCTCTTGTCGCGACGAGCCCGCCCCGAGTGGGCAAGAAAAAACGTGGGCTTGCGCCCACGTCTCCTACGGACCGATGGGGACCGGTGGGGTCTCGTCTTCCAACCGAACCAAGTGAGTATACCCGATGGCGCCCCGGATCTCCGGTGCCCAATCCCCGCGAATCGGACAGGGGCTCAGACCGCGACCACGCGACCGCTCTTCAGCAGGTACTCGCGCCCGACGACGGCGAGCGTGCCCTGCGCCACGGAGTCGGCGAGCAACGAGGTCGCCTGCAGGGTCGCGACCGCCTGACGGATGTTCTCCTTCGTGACCACGTCGAGCAGCCGGTCGGCGGGCGTGCCGGCGTCCACGGCCTGTTCGACGATCGGCACGATGGGCGCAACCACCGCGGGCAAGTCGCCGGGAAGCGTCGTCCCCTTGGTCGCGACGTCGATCGCGGCCTTCACCGCTCCGCACTGCTCGTGCCCGAGCACGACGATTGCGACGCTGCCGAGCTGGGTGATCGAGTACTCGATGCTCCCGGCGACGAGGGCATCCGACGTCGTGTTGCCGGCGACCCGCGCCACGAAGAGGTTGCCGAGGCCCTCGTCGTAGATCACCTCGGGAGCGACGCGCGAGTCGGCGCACCCGAGCACCACTGCGAAGGGTGCCTGGCCTTCCGCGAGGGCGGCGCGGCGCACGGTGTCGCGACGCGGATGACGAAGCCGATCGTTGACGAAGCGACGGTTGCCGGCCGCGAGCCGGGCGATCGCCTGCTCGGGCGTGAGGGGCGTCGCCGACGGTGACGCCGCGAAGGCGTCGACCGGCGCAATCGACGCCGGCGCAATCGACGCGGCAGCGCACGCGCCTGCCGCGACGCTGAACGCTCGCAGTATGTCTCTCCGGGATCGCTCGATCACGCCTTGTCTTCGGCGCGTGACCGGGCCTGCTGGAGTGCCGCGGCGACGTCGGCCGTCGGGATGCGGTCCTCGAACTCGTCGAGATGGTCCCGGATCTCGGCGTCGGAGTGGTTCGGGTACCGGGCGATCGCCCGAGCCAGGCGGTCCTCTCGGTTGAGCCGGGCGGCGAGCTCGTCCACGGACGCGCTGCCGGGCCGAGGGATCGTCCTCGAACAGATAGCCGAGCTGGCCCGCGAGCGTGGCAACGGACGGTGTGGTCATGGAGAAGGCTCTTCCCGGTGGGAACGGTTCACCACGATGGCACGTCCGCGCCGAGTCGGGGCGGCGCGCCCGGCCAGACCAGCGGGCGGCCGTCGATCCGGCCGGGGGGAGTGACCACGGTGAGCGTGTGGTCGCCGCGCTCGAGGCGAACGAGCACGGGCGCCACGTCGAAGTCGTCGACGGCCGGCACCGCACGCCTCGGCTGGCGCAGGAGCCACGCCGCGGTCTGGGCCAGCGAGACCCGGGCGCGCCAGGAACCGCCGTCACGCCGCTGGCGACCGAGCGCGACCAGCACCGCCGCCGCCGCGAGGTAGCCGGTCGCGTGGTCGAGGACCTGCGCGGGCAGCACGCCGGGCGTGTCGTGACCCGTCGTCCGCTCGAGCACCGCGATGCCCGTCGCCGCCTGCACCAGACTGTCGAACCCGCGTCGTCCCGACCACGGGCCGTCGTGCCCCCACGCCGAGAGCGAGAGCACCACGAGCCCGGGATGCCGTGCGAGCAGGGCCGTCGCGTCGAGGCCGAAGGGGTCGAGCGCGCCCGGGCGATAGCCCTGCACCACCACGTCGGCCTCGGCGACGAGCGCATCGAGCTGGGCGCGATCCTCCGCGGCGCGCAGATCGAGGAACGCGCTGCGCTTGCCGACCAGCGCGTCGTCGGCGAGGAACTCGGGTTCGGGCATCGCCGGGCTGTCGATGCGCAGCACGTCGGCGCCGTGCGCGGCGAGCGTGCGCGTGCACACCGGCCCGGCGATGACGCGGGTGAGATCGAGGACCCGTGGCGCGCGCCCCGACACGCGCGGGGGCGCGTCGCCGGCCCGGTCGAGCTCCAGGAGCGGCATCCGGGCCACGAGCTTGCCCTGCGGATGCGCGTGCCATTCGGCCGGCGTCCGTACCGCCGCCGCGCATCCCCCGGCGCCCGCGATCGCGTCCTCCAGCACGAGCGCGGGCCAGCGCGCCACGGCGCCGGCGACCGCGGCGTGGTCGTCGGCGACGCCGAGGACCCCCAGCAGGCGCTCGCGGTGCCAGGGGTAGTTGGCGTGGAGGCGGATCCAGCCGTCGGCGGCGCGGAAGAACCGCGAGAGCGGGTCGAACGGATCACCCGCCGGCTCGCCGTCGACCCGCAGGTGGCGCTCGCTGCGGAACGCCGCGCCGACATGGCGGGTGTCCACGGTCAGCTCGGCGTCGTCGTCGGCCGCCGCCGCGAGCGAGCTCACGACCGACACGGTCGCGAGCTGGGTGACGGGGAACACCGACGCGAGCACCTCGCTCGGTCCGCTGATCTCGATGCGCGCCGCCGGCTCGGGGTCACCGGTGAGCGTGGTCCAGACCTCTCGGAACATCAGACGCCGAAGATCTCCTGGAGCTCCATGGGCACGGGGACATCGAGCTGCGCGTACGTGCAGGACCCCGGTTCACGGTCGGGACGCCAGCGCCCGAACCGCGCGGTGTGGCGGAAGCGGTCGCCCTGGAGGTGCTCGTAGGCCACTTCGGCGACGAGCTCGATGCGGAGCGGTTCCCAGCTCAGGTCCTTCCCGCCCGTCCAGCGGCTCTGACCGCCGGGCCGACGCTGCCCGGAGGCGGACGCGTCGGCTTCCGCCCAGCCCCGCCAGGGGTGGTCGTCGAGCGCGCCGTCCCGGTAGGGCGCGAGCTCGTCGAGGAGCTGCGCGCGCAACGGTGCGGCGAAGCTGCTGGCCACACCCACGTGGTGGAGCACCGCGTCGGCGTCGAAGAGACCCAGCAGGAGGGACCCCACTCCCCCGTCCTTGTGGACCCGGTAGCCGCCCACGACGCAGTCGGCGGTGCGCTGGTGCTTCACCTTCTGCATCGTGCGCTTGCCCTCCTCGTAGGTCCCGTCGAGCGGCTTGGCCACGACCCCGTCGAGGCCGGCGCCCTCGAAGCGCTCGAACCATTCCCCGGCGAGCGCGCGGTCGATCGTCGCGGGGGTGAGCAGGACGGGTGGGTGCGCGTCCTGCAGCGCACGTTCGAGCCGCGCGGCGCCGGCGGAACGGGGTCGACCGGAGGTCGTCGTCACCTTCGGCGAGCAGGTCGAAGGCGACGAACGACGCCGGCGTCTCCTCCGCGAGCATCGCGACCCGTGACGCGGCCGGATGGATGCGCAGCGAGAGCCGGTCGAAGTCGAGACCACCGGCGGTGGCGATGACGATCTCGCCGTCGACCACGCACCGCTCGGGGAGGTGCGCGCGCAACGGGTCCAGCAGGTCGGGGAAGTACCGGGTGAGCGGCTTCTCGTTCCGGCTGCCGATCTCGACGTCGTCACCGTCGCGGAACACGATGGCGCGGAACCCGTCCCACTTGGGCTCGAACAGGAAGTCGCCGGCCTTGGCGCCGCTGGTCGGCAGCTCGCGCGCCAGCTTCGCCAGCATCGGCGACACCGGGGGTGCGATCGGGAACATCAGTACGACCGGGCGACGATCGCCACCAGGTCGGGCTCTCCGTCGGACTCGGGCAGGGTGCCGTCGGCCCGCACCAGGCACCGGACGGTCACACCGCCCTGGGCCAACTCGGCTTCGCCGTCGGTGCCGACGGCGGCCCAGGGGATGCGCGCCCACCCGGAGACCGTGGCCTCGCGTGCCTCGTCGATCGATCCCACCGTGGCGGTGCGCGCTTCGCGCCGCGCCACCGCCTCCTCGAGCAGCGAGCCCTGTTGACGGTCGAGCTCGGCGGCCACCGCGGGCAGGACGCCGCCGAGCGCGACGGGCAGCTTGCGATCGTGGTCGCCGACGACGCGCCTGACCATCGTCGCCACACCCTCGGCGAGGTCGCGGGGACCGACCTCGAGTCGTACCGGCACGCCCTTCAATTCCCAGTCGGTGGCGCGCCGGCCCATCGAGACGTCGGCCCGCACGTCGAGGTGCACGCGCACTCCAGCCGCGCGCAGCTCGTCGGCCAGCACGCCGCAACGGGCCACGACCTCGCCTTCGTCGCGCACGGCGAGCACGACCACCTGGACGGGCGCGAGGCGCGGCGGGACGCGCAGGCCGTCGTCGTCGCCATGGGCCATGATCAGACCGCCGACCATGCGGGTCGAGACACCCCACGAGGTGGTCCACGCCGTCTGCTGCACGCCGGTGTCGTCGAGGAACTCGATCCCGAACGCCCGCGCGAAGTTCTGGCCCAGCTCGTGGCTCGTGCCCATCTGGAGCGCCTTGCCGTCGCCCATCATCGCCTCACAGGTGAACGTGTTGCGCGCGCCGGCGAATCGCTCGCGCGCCGTCTTCAGCCCCACGACCACCGGCATCGCGAGCACGTTGACCATGAAGTCCTCGTAGACCTCGCGCAGGATGCGCACCGTGTAGTCGCGGGCGTCGTCGTGCGTCGCGTGCGCGGTGTGGCCCTCCTGCCAGAGGAACTCGCTCGTCCGGAGGAACAACCGGGGCCGCAGCTCCCAGCGGACGACGTTGGCCCACTGGTTGAGGAGGAGCGGAAGGTCGCGGTAGCTCTGGATCCACTTGGCCATGAACTCGCCGATGACCGTCTCGCTCGTCGGCCGCACGACGACCGGCTCCTCCAACACCTTCCCGCCCGCGACGGTGACGACCGCGAGCTCGGGGCTGAAGCCCTCGACGTGCTCGGCCTCGCGCTGGAGGTACGACTCGGGGATGAACAAGGGGAAGTACGCGTTCTCGGCGCCGCACGCCTTGATGCGGGCATCGACCTCCGCCTGCATGCGTTCCCAGAGCGAGTAGCCGTAGGGGCGGATCACCATCGTTCCCCGCACCGGCCCGTTCTCGGCCAACTGCGCCTTCTGCAGCACGTCCTGGTACCAGCGGGGGAAGTCGTCGGCGCGCGGGGTGAGGACGGGAGCCTTCGCCATCCGGGCAGGGTACCCATGCAACCCTTGCGTGGCGGGGCGCTCGGCCCGACCGAAATCCTCACGATCACGTCACAATTAATTTCCGACCTCTCCGCTGGTATTTCCCTCGAAACCCTTGTAGATTCGTCAGCTATGGCGATCGACGTGCGAGACCTCCGCTCCCGACCCCTCGACCCCGAGATCGAAGCGGAGATGCAGACCTTCGAGGACGGCGTACGCCGGTACGTCGCCGGCGAGATCGACGACGACGCCTTCCGGGTCTTCCGCCTCAACCAGGGCATCTACGGGCAGCGCCAGGGCGGCCACAACCAGATGGTGCGGGTGAAGATCCCGTACGGGAAGGTCGAACCGGACCAGCTCGAGATGCTCGGCTACGTCGCCGAGCAGTACTCGCGGGGCTGGGGCCACCTGACCACCCGGCAGAACGCGCAGTTCCACTTCGTCCAGCTCGAGCAGACCCCCGAGGTGCTGCGGCTCCTGGCGTCGGTGGGCCTCACCAGCCGCGAGGCCTGCGGCGACACGGTGCGCAACGTGTCGGGCTGCCACCTCGCCGGCGCGTGCCCCTACGAGGTGCTCGACATCAGCCCGTGGGCCGAGGCCACCAAGGAGCTGTTCCTGCGCAACCCCATCGCCCAGCGCCTCCCCCGCAAGTTCAAGATCAACTTCTCCGGGTGCGCCACCGACTGCGGCCAGGCGATGTTCAACGACGCCGGCATCATCGCGGTGAACCGGCCCCGGCCCGACGGAACGCTCGAGCCCGGGTTCCGGGTCTTCATGGCCGGCGGCCTCGGCGCGAACCCCCACCCGGCGCAGGCCCTCGAGGAGTTCACCTCCCGCGAGGACCTGCTCCCCACCATCGAAGCGATGCTGCGGGTGCAGGACCACCACGGAAACCGTGACAACAAGCTGCGCGCCCGCATGAAGTGGCTGGTCGACACCATGGGGATCGACGAGCTGCGCGAGCGGATCTTCAAGGAGCGCAGGTTCCTCCCCGCGTCGGCCACCTACCCGGGCGGCGTCCCCGCGGTCGTGCAGGAGCACGGTGACGCCCCCGCCGGCATGGGCACCGCAGTCAGCGCCGACGGCGGCCTCATCGGCTCCGGTGCCACCCCGGTGCAGTTCTCCGGGCTCACCCCGTTGCAGCAGTGGGACACCGCCAACGTCGTGCGCGGGCGCGCCAACGGCACGGTGAGCGCGTACGCGTACTGCCGGCTCGGGGACATCACCACCGCGCAGTTCCGGGCGCTGGCGCAGATACAACGCGACTTCGACGTGGAGATCCGCATCACCAACCGCCAGAACTTCGCCCTCCGCGGGTTGACCGAGGAGCAGCTCCCCGCGCTCCACGAGCGCCTGGCCGAGCACGGCATGGCCGAGGCCGGCGCCGAGCTCGCCCGCGACGTCGTGTCGTGCCCGGGCGCCGACACCTGCAACCTCGCGGTCACCCAGTCGCGGGGTCTCGCCGCCGACATCGGCGACGCGCTCGAGAAGGCCGGCCTCGCCGAGGTGGGCGGCGTCCGCATCAACATCTCGGGCTGCACCAACTCCTGCGGGCAGCACCACATCGCCGACATCGGCTTCCTCGGCCTCGAGCGCCGGGCCCACGGTCGCGCCGCGCCGGGATACCAGATGGAGCTCGGCGGGCACGTGACCAACATGTCGATCGCGTTCGGCAAGCGGGCGACGAAGCTCCCGGCCAAGCGGGCGTCCGAAGCCGTCGTGCGGGTGGTCGAGCAGTTCGCCGGCGAACGCGACGCCGGTGAGACCTTCTCCTCCTGGCTCGAGCGGGCCGGTGGCGCCGAGGCGGTCGGGCGCACGCTCACCGACCTCGACGAGTTCCCGACACCCGAGGAAGCGCCCGACTACTACGTCGACTTCGACGAGACCGGGCCCTATGTGGCCGAGGTCGGCGACTCGGAGTGCGCGACATGACCAGCCTGGCCGTCTCGGAGGAGCTGGACGATACCCACGACCGCCCCGAGCTCCCCGACCTGGCCGACCTGGCCCGGATCTCCGCCGAGCTCGAGCAGGAACCGGCGTCGTCGGCGGTGAAGTGGGCGTGGGAGGCGTTCGGCGATGGCGCGGTGCTCGCGGCGTCGTTCCAGGACTGCGTGCTCATCGACGTCGCCAGCCACGTGGCCCCCGACCTCGAGATCGTGTTCCTCGACACCCAGTACCACTTCGCCGAGACGCTCTGGTACGTCGAGCAGGTGCGGGAGCGCTACGACCTCAACCTGCGCGTGGTCACGCCCCGGATCGATCCCGACGACCTCTGGCAGATCGACTCCGACGAGTGCTGCGCGATGCGCAAGGTCGAGCCGTTGGCCCGCGCGCTCGAGGGCAGGTCGGCGTGGCTCACGGGGCTCCGTCGCGACGAGGCGCCGACACGCGCCAACGCGCCGATCGTGGGCTTCGACCCCGGCCGCGGGATCGTCAAGGTCAATCCGATCGCCGGCTGGAACCACGGCGACATCGAGGGCTACATCGCCGACCGGGGCCTGCCCACCCACCCCCTGCGCGACAAGGGCTACCCGTCGATCGGGTGCTGGCCGTGCACGAACCCGGTCAAGGACGGCGACGACCCCCGCGCCGGGCGTTGGTCGAGCAGCGGCAAGCTCGAGTGCGGGCTGCACGGCTGGACGCCGTCGGCCTCGCCGGCCTGAAGCCGGGCGTTCGCGTGGGTGAGCGGAGGGTCGGTCCACGAGGTCGCGTCGTCGGGCTTCGGCGCCGAAGCCGACGCGTACGAACGCGCCCGGCCGTCGTACCCGGCGGACGCGGTCGCCTGGCTGGCGGAGGCGCTGCCCATGCACGCCGGCGCGCGGATCTGCGACCTCGCGGCCGGCACCGGCAAGCTCACGCGGTTGCTCGTCCCGCACCTCGACGGCGCCGCGCTCTCGGCGATCGAGCCGGTCGAGGGCATGCGGCGGCTCCTGGCCCGTTCGCTGCCCGACGTACCCGTCGCCGCCGCCACCGCCGAAGCCCTCCCGCTCGGCACGGGCGCGCTCGACGGCATCACCGTGGCCCAGGCCTTCCACTGGTTCGACGCCCGCGCCGCGCTGGGCGAGTTCCACCGGGTCCTGCGCCCCGGCGGGCGACTGGCCCTGGTGTGGAACGCCCGCGACCGATCGGTCCCGTGGGTCGACGAGATCTGGTCGATCATGGACCGGGTCGAGAAGCGCGCGCCGTGGCGCGCGCACGACGAATGGCGGGAGTCGGCGTTCGTCGACACACCCTGGTTCGCCCCGCTCACGGAGGCGACGTTCCACCACGAGCAGGTGCTGAGCCCTGCCGACGTCGTGGAGCGCGTGCGGAGCGTGAGCCACGTCGCCGTCCTGCCCCCCGAGCGCCGGGCCGCCGTGCTCGACGAGGTGCGCACCCTGCTGCGCGACGATCCTGCCACCGCGGGTCGAGACGTGCTGGCGCTGCCCTACCGTGTCGACGCGTACTGGACCGAGAGGATCTGACCGTGTCGATGGCCACCTACGAGCTCACCGTCCGATCGGCGGCGCCGCCGCACGCCGTGTTCGACGTCCTCGCCGACGCGACCCAATGGCACGAGTGGGCCGGTTTCTCGGTCGACACCTCGAGGTGGGAACGAGAAGGCGAGCCCGCGCCCGGAGGTGTCGGCGCGATCCGTCGCCTCGGCCGCTGGCCGGTGTTCGGCCGCGAACAGATCGTCGAGTACGACCCGCCGGGCCACATGGCGTACACCATCCTCTCGGGGATTCCCGTGCACGGCTACCACGCCGACGTGGACCTCCACCCCGACGACGACGGCGGCACGACGATCTCCTGGTCGGGCGCGTTCGAGCCGACGATCCCGGGCACCGGGGCGCTGCTCGCTGAGGTCCTGCGCCGCACGGTCCTCGGGTACACGCGCCGCGCCGCCGCCGAGGCCGAACGGCGCGTCACCGCCCGGGGTTGACCGTCACGACCCGGGTGCGTCGTCCGATTCGGCCACCGGATCCTGTGCGGTCAGGAGCGCTCGGGTCGACGGCCCACGCGCGAAGTAGAGCGCGAGCATCACGTAGACGGCGAGGCAGATGTAGGGGCTCACGAAGGCCAGGCCGATGGTGACCCCGTACACGATCGGGCTCACGAACGCGAGGCGCAGCGAGCGCCGGAGCTGGACCTCGGTGACCGCCTCGGTCGTGTGCTCGGGATGGCGGACGAGGTGCAACCACATCCCCACGAACACGATCCCGATCATGGTCATCGTGAAGCTGTACAGCGCGGTCGCGACCGACGCGTTGATGCCACCGTCGCGGATGTAGTCGGCCAGCACGGACGTGGGCCACGGGATGAAGCCGATCCCGAGGAGCAGGGCGAGGTTCAGGAACAGCAGGGGTCGGTCGACCGAGCTGATGCGCTCGAACATCGAGTGGTGCGCGACCCAGATCAGCCCGATGACGGTGAACGACACGATGTACGCCAGGAACGAGGGCCAGCGCTGGACGATCGCACGGAACAGGCCGCCGTCGCCGTGCACCTCCACCCGACCGATCTCGAGCACGAGGAGCGTCGAGGCGATCGCGATCACACCGTCGCTGAGCGCTTCGAGGCGCTGCGTCGTGAGGCTGGAGCTCGGTGCCGCCATGCCGACATCATCGCGTGTGGACCGAGCGCGAGCCGGCTCGTCACCGATCGCCACGGTCCGGCCGGACCCCGGCGTCCCCGCGCGACGCGTGCTCTGCCATGAGGCGCTGCAACGCGTCGGCCACGAACGCGACCGCTTCGTCGTACCCGAAGGCGTCGAATCGCCTCCGCGCCGCCTCGATTTCGTCAGCGTGGCTCCCGACGTAGCCGGCGAGCCCGCGTTGCGTCGTGAACGACGCGAATGGGGTGATGGCATCGCTCTCGGCGAGCACGGCGAGCTCGATCGCCGTGCTCGCGTCGTGCGGCGCGAGTGCATCCGCCAGCGACGCGAGGTTGATGGAGAAGACGCTGCGTTCTCCGCTGTCGGCGTAGGAACGGAGGATCTCCTGCCAGAGGGAGAGCCCTTCGGTCATCTCACCCCGGCCGAGGTGGATCATCGCGGCTCGTCCCCGGCCGAGGTTCAGGTACGTCGATCGGCGGGTGCGGTCGACGCGCATGGCATCCTCGGCGACGGCGAGCGCGGCGTGACGGGTCGGAGTCACCCGTCGCGCTCATGAGCGCCAACAGCGGATAGAGCAACGCGATCGTGCTCCCGCTCGCCCGCGCGATGCGCAGCGCCTCGTCGGCGAATCCAAGCGCCTCCTCGTCGTCGCCGATGCTCATGATCGGGCCGACGTAGGCCAGCATCCACGCGAGCTGCGAGGCGTCGCCCTCGCACCGCGCGCGCTCGATGGCAGCGTGCGCGCGCGGGCAGGGCGCGCTCGACGTCGCCGGCGAAGAGCGCCACCGTCGCCATCAGATTGAGGATCCTCGCGACCGGTTCGTCGGACGACGCTTCGTGCGCGATCTCGGTGAAGCGGCGGGTCTCGTCGATCTCTCCGGTGAAGAAGGCACGACATCCCGCGACGTAGCACGCGGCGCTGCAATCCAACGGGGTCCGCGAAGTCGACCTGGTCGACCGCCGCTCCCGCGATCGCGCCGAGCTCGTCGATGGTCGTGGGCGGCCACGCCGAACGGATCGAGGAACGGGAGCTCGGCGAAGAACGCCAGCACTTCTCCGAATCGCGCTTCGTCGAGCAGCCAGCGGCCGGCGGCCACGAGGTTCGGCGTGTCCGTCACGAGTTGGTCGAGGGCTTCCCAGCCCGAGGGCGTGGCAGTCGCCGCGAACAGCGCAGTGGTCAGCGCGAGGTAGTACCGCGCGTGGTCGTCACGGGCACCCCCGGCGGCGTCCGGGTCCAGCCGCTCGGCCGCGTACTGGCGGATCATCTCGAGGAGGCGATAGCGCGTCGTGCCGTCGCGTTCGCTCCGTTCCACCAGCGACTCGGCGACGAGCGACGCGAGCAGCTCGAAGGCGTCGAAGTCGTCGACGCGGACGCGGGGTCGGCAATCACCGCGAGTTGGGTGAGGGCGAGCTCGACCATGGCGGCATCGTCAAGCGCGAGGCCCCGGGTGTAGTGGACGTCGAACTCGTCGCCGAGCCGGCGGCGGAGCGAGGCCTCGTAGTGGGCCTCGGCCTCGGTTTCCGGGCTCGTACCGTGCTGCTGCGACCTGGCGCGATACGCACGCAACGCACCGAGGAGCTCCGCCGCCGGGCCCGGCGCGGGACGGCTGACGACCGCGATCACGGCGTTGGTCACCAGTCCGAGGAACGTCGTCGTGTAGTCGACGGTGTGCTGCACGGACAGGATCGCCCACCTCGCCGCCGCCGGCCGGTCGCCGGCGCGAAGCTCGTACAGCGCGAGGAACATGTCGACGGTGGCGTTGCTCGCATGCATCCCGAGGTCGTCGTAGGTGGCGTGGGCACGCTCCAGGTACGCGCCGCCGCCATCGGGCTCGGTCAGGTGGATGCCGCTCATACGGGAGCTGCAGACGTTCGCCAGGAGGAACTGGTTGTCGAGCGTCTCGGCCAGTTGCACCACTCGCGCTCGACCTCGACCGCTCGGTCGTCCGCGCGCGCCGGTGTCGAAGATCGAACAGCACCACGCCAATCCGAGGCCGCGCACGAACAGGTCCGGTTCCTCGACGCTCACGGAGACGATGCTCTCCGCCCGCGCAATCGCCTCCTCCGTCCGCCCTTGCAAGAGCTCGACGAAGGCGCTCACCCCGAGCGCCAAGAGCGCCAACTTTCCGGAGGTCGAAGCCGCGAGCTCCTCGGGCGGCTTCTCCGAGCTCCGCCGCCCCGCGACATCGATCATCAGCGCCATGTCGGCCGCGACTCCGAGCGCGTCGATCCGTTCCACCGGATCGGTCTCGGGCCGGCTCCGGAGCTCGATCGCCCACGACGCGCCTTCGACGTGCCGGCTCCGCTTCCAGACCGCATGCAGCGACGCGTAGACATGCTCGAACCGCGCCGAGGAATGGTCGTCGGCCGCGTGGCGGAGGGCCACGCGGATGTTCTCGAGCTCGTCCTCGATCTCGTCGAGGGCGGCGAAATCGAAGGAGCCGTAGAGCCGCGGCCTCCGGAGCAACACGTACTCGGCGTAGTAGTCCACGTGCCGCTCGCGATAGGACGCCAACGTGTCCACGGTCGCGAGGTTGGCCTGACCGAAGTGGCGCATGGTCTCGAGCAGCCGGTAGCGCGTGTCGTCGGCGCGTTCGTCGGCCACGACGAGCGACTTGTCGACCAGGCCGAGGACCCCGTCGAGCACCTCCCACTCGTCGACGCCGTCGCCGGCGACCACTGCTTCCGCCGCCTCGATCGTGAAGGGCCCGGCGAACACGGAGAGGCGATCGAACACCCGCTGCTGGGTCTCGTCGAGCAGGTCGTAGGACCAGCGCGCCGCGGCATCGAGCGTGCGGTGACGGCCGGGTGCGAGCCGGTCACTCGACGCCAACAACCGGAGCCGCTGGTCGAGACGCCGGGCGATGTCGGCCGGTGTCATCCCCCGCACCCGCGCTGCCGCCAACTCGATCGCCAGCGGCACGTGATCGAGCTGCTCACAGATGTCGACGATGGCAGCTTCGTTCTCGTCGGTGATGGCGAAGTCGGCGCGCACCATGCGCGCCCGATCAGCGAACAGCGCCACGCTGTCGCGTGCAACACCGTGCGGGCCCGACAGCGGAGCCACCGCCCACACGTGCTCGCCGCGGACACCGAGGGGCGACTGGCTCGTCGCCACCACCGAGACCGTGGTCGACGCCTCCAGCAGCCGATCGACCAGCTCCGCCACCTCGACGGGCAGGTGCTCGCAGTTTGTCGATCACCAGCAGCGCTTCACGGGTCTTCCCCCACGCGCACAGGGTCTCGGTCGCCGATTCACCTGCCGCGTCGGCACGCCCAGCGCTTCGAGGACGGTCGCCGCGGTCAGTGCGCCTTCCTCGAGCGCGGCGAGCGACGCGAACCACACCCCGTCCGTGAACGCGGCACCGAGCTCGGCCGCCACCGCAACGCAAGGCGCGACTTGCCGACACCACCGGGGCCGGTGAGGGTCACCAGGCACTCGCGGGCGACGAGGGCGGTCAGCTCCTTCAGCTCGTCGGCCCGTCCCACGAAGCTCGTCCGCTGCACCGGCAGGTTGCCCGGGAGCTCGTCGAGCGAGCGCAGCGGCGGGAACTCGGATTCCAGGCCCGACGCCTGCACCTGGAACACGCGCTCCGCAGCCGCGAGGTCGCGCAGCCGGTGCTCCCCGAGGTCGACCAGCTCGATGTCGGTGTCGCGCACGAGCTCGCTGGTGGCCAACGACACGACGACCTGACCACCGTGGGCCACGCTCATCAGCCGTGCCACGCGATTGACGCCATGGCGTAGTAGTCGCCGTCGCGCAGCTCGGCCTCGCAGGTGTGCACGCCCATGCGCACCCGCAGTGGCATTGGCAGCGTCCAGGCCTCGGAATCGAGCCCGTGCTGCGCCGCGACCGCCGCGGCGACTCCCGCTTCAGCCGTGCCGAACGCAGCGTGGAAGCCGTCGCCCGTCGTCTCGACCACCGACCCGTTTTGGCCCTCGATCGCGGCTCGCACCAGCTCGTCGTGGCGGGCCAGCGCGTCGTGCATCAGGTCGGGATGCTCCTCCCACAGGCGCGTCGAACCCTCGAGGTCGGTGAACAGGAACGTGACCGTCCCCGACGGCAACTCGACCACCCCGACCCCTTCCGCTCAGCGACACCGTGGCGGCAAGTCAACCAGACAAACGCGACCATCGTCACCGACTCGGCGATGAGTGTCATACCCCCGTGTTTGGATGGGTGCATGTTCGACGTCGCCGATCATCTCGACGAGCTGCGGAGTTGGCCGACGGCGCGGCTGGTCGCGGCATCACGAGCACTTGGTACGCGAGCAGCGCCGGCTGCAGCTCGAGGACCTCGACGTGATGCGGGTGCTCGACGAGCGCGGCCAGATCGATGCGACGGTCGGTCGTGACGGCGAGTCGGCACGGGCGGTGCGGGAGAAGCTCGAGACCGCCCGGGCGCTGGAGTCACTGCCGACGATCGCCGCCGCGGCGCACGCAGGAAGGTTGAGCGACGACCAATTGAGCTCGGTCGTGAGGCTGGCCGACGAGTCGACGGATGCCGAGTGGGCTCAGCGGGCGCCGAACGTGGCGCCGGCGGATCTGGCGCGCCTGGCGCGGACGAAGTCGAAGCCGACCGTGGAGGATGGTCGGGCACGCCGGGCGGCGCGCTCGCTGCGGATGTGGTGGCAGCGCGACACCGGGATGCTGCACGTTCGCGCCGAGTTGGCCGACATCGACGGCGCCCGGTTCGAGGCGACGATCAACCGGATGACCGACCGCACGAAGCCCCCGAAGGGCCAGCCGTGGGATTCACGGGAGCATCGCAGCGCCGACGCGCTCGTCGATCTCTGCGACCTGTACGAGAACGTCGAGCCGCCGGCGGCGGCCGCGAAGCCGTTGCTGGTCGTCGAGGTACCGCTGTCGGGTCCCGCGGAGATCGTCGGGATCCCCTTGCCCGACGCGATGGTCGAACAGCTCCGGGCCAGCGCCCGGATCGAACCGGTCCTCGTCGACGACGACGGCGTACCGGCCACCGTCGGGAACGCGCACCACCGCGCTGTCCCCCAAGCTCGCGCGAGCCATCCTGCTGCGCGACGGGCACTGCCGGATCCCCGGCTGTGAGATCCGCCACGGCCTCGAGATCCACCACCTCCGGCCGCGCGAGCTGGGGCGGCACCGACGAACTGTCGGACCTCGCCGCAGTCTGTCGATCCGGCGGCCACCACGGCATGCTCGTCCCCACCGGTCCGTGGGCCCTTTTCGGCAACCCCAACCGGCCCGACGGCCTCCAACTCGTCCACCTCGACGACCTCACGGGCGAACAGGCCGAACAACTCGGGCTCCCGCCACGACGGGCCGGGCCGAACGCGGCGTGAGTGGGCAGGACGTACGCTCGGCGCCATGTGGATCCGGCGGGCGATCGCCATCGCGTTGGTGCTCGTGGGCGGTCTCTGGTTCTTCCAGGGCATCGGAGTCGTGGAGGGATCGTTCATGACCGGTGAGGCGGTCTGGGCGGTGATCGGTGTGGGGTGCGTCGTGATCGGCGTCGCGGTGCTGCTCCGGCGCCCGACCCGGATGTGAACACCGACGCGCGTTCGAACACGACCGGCTGAGCCGACCCGACGGGGCCGGGCGACGCGTCAGTCCGCGATCTCGCGGATGCGCTCGACCTTCTCGTCGCTGTGGTTCACGTCGAGGCCCTGGATCTGGATGAGCTCCTCGCGGGTCGCCGCCGCGATCGCCTCCGCGTTCTCGTCGGCCGCCGCCAACCGGGCCTCGATGCCCTCGGCCACGATCGCTTCCGCCTCCTGGACCAATGCGGCCACCATCTCCGCCTCGGGCACGACGCGCACGACCTTGCCCCGCACGAACAGGTGGCCCTTGCCGCGTCCGGCCGCGATCCCGAGGTCGGCGTCACGTGCCTCACCGGGGCCGTTCACCACGCATCCCATCACCGCGACCTGGAGCGGGATCTTGCGCTCCTCGAGCGCGTCCATCGCGTCGCGTGCGACCTTGATGACATCGACCTCGGCGCGACCGCACGACGGGCACGCGATGAGATCGAGGCCCTTGCGCTCGCGCAGGCCCATGGCCTCGAGGAGCTGGCGACCGGCCTTCGCCTCTTCGACCGGGTCGGCGGTGAGCGAGAAGCGGATGGTGTCGCCGATGCCCTCGGCGAGGAGCGTGGCGATCCCCGCGGTCGATTTCACGAGCCCACCCGGGAGCGGGCCGGCCTCGGTGACGCCGAGGTGCAACGGGAAGTCGACCGTCTCGGACAGCAGGCGGTACGAGTCGATCATGACCGGCACGTTCGACGACTTCACCGAGATCTTCACGTCGTCGAAGTCCACCTCGGCGAAGTACGCGAGCTCACGCTGCGCCGACGCGACCAGCGCCTCGGGGGTCGCTCCCCCGTGCCGCTCGGCGATGTCGGGGTCGAGTGACCCCGCGTTGACGCCGATGCGGATCGGCAGGCCCCGGTCCTTGGCCTCGCGGGCCACGACCTTGATGTGCTCGGGCTTGCGGATGTTGCCGGGGTTGAGCCGCAGGCCCTGCACCCCGGCCTCCATCGCCGCCAGCGCGAGTTTGTGCTGGAAGTGGATGTCGGCGATGATCGGCACCGGCGACCGCGGCACGATCTGGGCCAGGCCCTCGGCCGCGGCTTCCTCGTTGCACGTGCAGCGCACGATGTCGCAACCGGTGGCGGCGAGCGAGTAGATCTGTGCCAGCGTGCCGTCGACGTCGGCGGTCTTGGTGGTCGTCATCGACTGCACGGTCACCGGCGACCCACCGCCCACCGCGACGCCGCCCACGTGGATGCGGCGGGTCATCCGGCGCTCCATCGAACCCGCCACGCCGCTACTGGCCCAGCTGGCGGATGTCGAGGACCATCGACGACACGCCGAGGAACAGGATCGGGATCAGCAGCACGACGCTCACCGGGATCAGCTTGCGGTAGTCGGCGTAGACGCGGTGGTGCCGCACCTTCGACGCCACCCATTCGTAGAGCACCACCACGGCGTGGCCGCCGTCGAACGGCAGGATCGGCAGCAGGTTGAACACCGCCAGGATGAAGCTGATCTGGGCGAGCAGCAGGGCGATCAGCCAGAGGTTGCCGCCGACCAGGTCGCTCCCGGCGTCGACGATGCCGATGAGCGACATCGGCCGGTTGAGGTTCTCCTGCGAGGTCGCCTTCGGCACCGGCGCCACGAAGCTCTGTTGCGCCGACGTGCTCACACCCGACGGCGAGAGCCGGTCACCGAGGATGTTCGTGAAGCCGTTGAACACCGTGCCCATCGACTTGAACGACTCGGGCACCGCCCCGAGCACCCCGACGTCGCGGACGATCGTGCCGGGGCCGACGCCGAGGAAGCCCTGACCGGACTGGATCTTCGGCGTCGCCACGAGATCGATCTGGGCTCCGTGGCGCTGCACCACGATGTCGATCTGCTTGCCGCCGTTCTGCTCGATCGCCGACTTGAGCTGGTCCCAGCCGGAGATCGCGACGCCGTCGACCGCCACGATCTTGTCGCCGGTCTCGAGCCCCGCCTTCTGCGCGGCGCTGTCCGCGGTGACGCGTTCGATGGTGGTGTTCGGCCCGCCGTAGACGCGGCCCTGACCCGCGATCACCACGAAGAAGAGCAAGAAGGCGATGACGAGGTTCACCGTGACCCCGGCGAGGATGACCGTGAGCCGCTTGCCCGGTGTGCCCTGGCGGAAGGTGCGGGGCTCGTCGGCGGGATCGACCTCTTCCATGTTGGTCATGCCGATGATCCGCACGTAGCCACCGGCGGGGATCGCCTTGACGCCGTACTCCGTCTCGCCCCGGGTGAACGACCACAGCCGGGGGCCGAAGCCGACGAAGAACTCGGTGACCTTCATGCCGGAGCGCTTGGCCGTGTAGTAGTGGCCGAACTCGTGGAGCATCACCATCAGGATGATCCCGACGATGAGGATGAGCGGGGTGCGGCTGCCGGGCGCGAAGACCGCCAGCGCGATCATCCCGCCGATGAACGCCAGCAGGATCCCGGTCGCGCTGCGGCTCGTGACCTCGACGCCTGCGTCTTCCAGCGGGTCCTTCACGAGTGCCTCACGCGGCTCGGCTCCAGCGGTCGACGGAGTTCGTGGCGCGGCTCACGCGCCACGCGGTCTGCCTCCAGAACGTCGGCGACGTCGTGAACGTTCCCGGTGCCGGCTTCGAGCGCCTCGGCGGCCACCGCGGCGATGGCCGTCCACGGGATGCGGCCGTCGAGGAAGGCGGCGACCGCGACCTCGTTGGCACCGCTCAGCACCGCGGGTGCACCCCCGCCGGCGCGTCCGGCCTCGAACGCCAGTCCCAGGCACGGGAACGCCGCGAGGTCGGGGGTCTCGAAGGTGAGCTGCGTGACCTGGGCCCAGTCGATGGCGCCGAACGCCTCGGGCAGACGGTCGGGCGCGCCCAGCGCGAGCCCGATGGGGAGGCGCATGTCGGGCATCGACAGCTGAGCGATCGTCGCGCCGTCGACGAACTCCACCATGCTGTGGACGATCGACTGCGGGTGCACCACCACGTCGATCTGGTCGAACGTGACGCCGAACAGCTCGTGCGCCTCGATGACCTCCAGCCCCTTGTTCATCAAGGTCGAGGAGTCGATGGTGATCTTGGCGCCCATGTCCCACGTGGGGTGCCGGAGCGCGTCGGTGACCGTGACCGCCTCGAGCTGCTCGCTCGTGAAGCCCCGGAACGGGCCGCCGCTGGCGGTGAGGACGAGCCGGCGCACCTCGGACGGTCGCCCGGACCGCAGGCATTGGTAGAGCGCGGAGTGCTCGCTGTCGACGGGAACGATCTCGCCGCTCCCCCGTTCCCGCACCGCGGCCACCACCGGCCCCCCGGCGATCAGGCTCTCCTTGTTGGCCAGCGCCAGCCGCTTGCCGTGCTCCAGCGCGGCCAGCGTGGCCGGGAGGCCGGCGAAGCCGACGACCGCGTTGAGGACGACGTCGACCTCGGGACGGGACGCGAGCTCGGCCAGCACCTCAGGTGCATCGGCACACAGGCGGGCCGACGAGAGGGGGACGCCGAACTCCGCGGCCTGGGCGTCGAGCAGCTCACGG
The DNA here is from genome assembly GCA_963750045.1 of uncultured Actinomycetes bacterium. Lineage (GTDB taxonomy): Bacteria > Actinomycetota > Acidimicrobiia > IMCC26256 > DASPTH01 > DASUAS01. Next base: position 76,838 of record CAVVPD010000003.1, read on the forward strand.
TTGCGGGCCGCCGCGAGCGCGACGACCTGGTACTCGTCGCGGTGGTTCCGGACGACGTCGAGCGCCTGCGTGCCGATGGATCCCGTCGAACCGAGGACGGCGACCCGGCGCATCAGGCCATTCCCATCAGGTGAGCCCGAGCGCGACCACCAGGTAGTAGACCGCGGGCAGGCAGAACAGCATCGCGTCGAAGCGGTCGAGCACACCCCCGTGACCCGGGAGCAGCGTGCCGAAGTCCTTGAGCCCGAGGTCGCGCTTGAGCATCGACTCGACGAGATCGCCGAGCGGGGCGAAGATCGCGACGACGACGCCGAGCAGCAGCCCGTGACCGAGCGAGTTCCACGGGTGCAGGCCGACGATGCCGATGAGCAGTCCCATGACCACCGACGCCGCCATGCCGCCCACGAGGCCCTCGACGGTCTTGTTGGGCGAGACGTCCGGCAGGAGGGGGCGGTGGCCCATCCGCGACCCGACGAAGTAGCCGGCGACGTCGTAGCTGACCGCGCAGAGCGCCAAGCCGATGATCATGCCCACCCCGTCGGGGAACACGAGCAGGAGCCCGGCGAAGCCACCGAGGATGCCGACGTAGGCGAAGCCGAAGACGGTGACCGCGGCGTTCACCATCGGGCGCGCGTGCACCACCTTGGCGAGGTACCAGAGCAGCGTGAACCCGATCACGACCGCACTGACGAGAGGGAACGCCCGCTCGCCGTGGTTGTACGCGATCCCCACCAGCGACAACGAGCCCAGCAGGCCGAGGAGCGTCGCGGGCTGGAAGCCGGCACGGCGGAAGCCCTCGAACAGCTCGAACGCGGCCGCGGCGACGATCACGGTGACCAGCACCGCGGTGCCGGCACGTCCGACCACGAACGCCAACAGCGCGACCGCGGCGAGGATCGCCCCGGTGATCAACCGGGCCGGAAGGTCGTCGCGCGTGGGCGTGACCCGCGACGACGCGCCGTCGTCGTCGATCGACGGGTAGGGCGAAGGCACCGCGGCGGCGGTCGCACCCCGGGCACGGCTCGGGCGCGCGCCCTTGGTCCGCGCCTTGCGTGCCGGCGCCTTGCGTGCCGGCGCCCGGCGCGCCGCCACCTGCGCCGCGAACTCTTCGTCGTCGTCGATGTCGGGGACGTCGACGAGCGCGCCCATCGCGGTGGTGTCGTCGTGGAGCGACTCGTCACCGAGGCTGAAGTCGCCGTCACCCCACTCGCCCGCGTCGGATCGGAAACGGGGCTGGTTCCCGGCCGCCGCCCAGACCTCTTCGTCGCCCGGTTCGTCGGCGATCATCGGCACCTCTCCGGTCGCGGGTTCGGTCCAGTGCGGCAACGGCATCGATCCCGACGGTTCACCTGCCGGAGCGCCGGCCACGGGTGCCGGCGAAGGAGCGGGCGCGGGACGCGGTAACGGTCCCGCGGCGTCTCCGGGGAGGCGGTCGGCGGGCAGCGGGAACCGGGCCGCGGGCTGGACGTCCTCGGGGGGCGCGCTGCGACGGCGTCGGCGGGGAGGCTCTGGCGGGCGCGCCCGATCGGGACCGCCGTCCACGGCGGCCTGGGCCTCTTCTGCACCGAGAATCCGCACGCCCTCGGCGGGCGGTGGCTCGGGACGCTCGTCATCGAAGTCGGGCACACGATCCTCCGGAAATGTCGCTCCACCAGGCTAGACGCGACGCCCTCGGTGGCGGCGGCCCCGCCGCGACCGGCCTCACCGCTCGCACGTCACGTGGAAGTCATATGGAGAGCAGCTCCTGCTCCTGCCCCATGGGTCGCATCCGCCGCTCCGCCTCGCCGACCCTGGAACTCATATGGAGAGCAGCTCCTGCTCCTGCCCCATGGGTCGCATCCGCCGCTCCGCCTCGCCGACCCTGGAACTCATATGGAGAGCAGCTCCTGCTCCTGCCCCATGGGTCGCATCCGCCGCTCCGCCTCGCCGACCCTGGAACTCATATGGAGAGCAGCTCCTGCTCCTGCCCCATGGGTCGCATCCGCCGCTCCGCCTCGCCGACCCTGGAACTCATATGGAGAGCAGCTCCTGCTCCTTGTGCTTGAGCACCTCGTCGATCTCGGCCACGACCTCGTGGGTGTGCTTCTCGAGCTCCTTCTCGGCCCGGTCGAGATCGTCCTTGCTGATCTCGCCGTCCTTCTCGAGGCTCTCGAGCTCGTGCCGGGCGTGGCGACGGGCGTTGCGCACGGCCACCCTGCCCTCCTCGGCCCGGTTCCGCACCACCTTCACGAGGTCCTTGCGCCGATCCTCGGTGAGCTCGGGGAACGTCAGCCGGATGATCTGGCCGTCGTTCGAGGGGTTGACCCCGAGGTCGCTCTGTTGGATCGCCTTCTCGATCGCCTTGATCGTGCCCTTGTCGTAGGGCGAGATGGTCAACACCCGGGGTTCGGGCACCCCGAAGCCGGCGATCTGTTGCAGCGGCACCTCGCTGCCGTACACGTCGACCTTCAGCTTCTCGACCAGCGCCGACGACGCACGCCCGGTGCGCACCGCGGAGAACTCCGACTGGAGGTGCGTGATCGCCTTGCGCATCTTGTCGTGGCAGTCGTCGATGACGAGTGCCTGCATCTCCTCGCCGTCGCCACTCATCTCGAAGCCTTCATGAAGGGAGAACTCCTGAGCTGACCAGGGTGCCGATGCGCTCGCCGACGAGCGCGCGGTGGATGTTCCCCGGCGCGGTGACGTCGAACACGATGATCGGCAACTCGTTGTCCATGCAGAACGTGATGGCGGTCGAGTCCATCACCTTGAGACCCTTGTTGAGGATCTCGAAATGGGTCACCTCCGCGAGCTTCACCGCGGTGGGATCGAGCCGCGGGTCGGCGCTGTACACGCCGTCGACCCCGGAGTGCGTCCCCTTCAGGATCGCCTCCGCACCGATCTCCGCCGACCGCAACGCGGCGGTGGTGTCGGTGGTGAAGTAGGGGTTGCCGGTGCCGGCCGCGAAGACCACGACCCTCCCCTTCTCCAGGTGGCGGATGGCGCGGCGGGGAATGAACGGCTCCGCCACCTGCGCCATCGAGATCGCGGTCTGCACCCGGGTCGGTTGGCCGACGGCCTCGAGCGAGTCCTGCAAGGCCAGGGCGTTGATCACGGTCGCGAGCATGCCCATGTAGTCCGCCCGCGCCCGGTCCATCCCCCGGGTCGCGCCCGACATGCCGCGCCAGATGTTGCCGCCGCCCACCACGATCGCCAGCTCGACGTTGAGCTCGACGCGCGCCTCGGCCACCTCTTCGGCGATCCGCTGGACCACCGCGGCGTCGATGCCGTAGTGGGTGGTGGGATCGGCGAACGCCTCACCCGACAACTTGAGGACGACGCGGCGGAACTGGCTCTCGGCCATAGGAGGCGGACGCTAGTCCTCGCCCACCTTGACGCGTGCGAACCTCGACAGCTTGGCGTCCCCGCCGAGCTGCTCGACCAGCTTCCCGATGCTGACCTTCGGGTCCTTGACCGACGGCTGCTCCAGCAGCACCGAGTCCTTGTAGAACACGTTGAGGCGACCCTTGACCGCGCCTTCGAGCTTGGCCTCGGGCACTCCCTCGTTGCGGCTCTTCTCCTCGATGACGGCCTGCTCGCGCTGGAGCACGTCGGCCGGCACCTCGTCACGCGTGAGATAGCCGGGTGCGGCGAACGAGATGTGTAGGGCGATCTCGTGCGCGACCTCGCGCGCCCTGTCGTCCGCAGGGTCGACGCCGGTGAGCTCGACGAGCACCGCGATCGTGCCACGCTCGTTCTGGTTGTGCCGGTAGGCGTCGAGCAGACCGTCGGACTCGAACCGCACCACGCGGCCGAGCACGACGTTCTCGCCCAGCTTGCCCGCGAGGTGCGTGAGCGCGTCCGCCACCGTCGCTCCGTCGAACGCCAGCGCACCGACGTCGCCGGCGCCGTTCGCCGCGACGAGCTTGGTGAGCTCGGTGACGACCGAGGTGAATTCGCTGCCTTTGGCCACGAAATCGGTGTTGCAGTTCAACTCGACGATCGCGCCGACGTTGCCGTCGACGACGACGTCGACCGCGCCCTCGGTCGCCTCGCGGTCCTGCAGCTTGCCGGCCTTCGCGAGGCCCTTCGCCCGGAGGACGTCGAGCGCGCGCTCGCGATCACCCTCGGCCTCCTCGAGCGCGTTCTTGCAGTCCATCATCCCCGCGCCCGTCGCCTTGCGCAGCGCGGCGATGTCCTGGGCCGAGTACTCAGCCATTCGTATCGCTCTCCTGGATCTCGGTGCGGCCCGGGTCGGCCACCTCGACGGCGGGTGACGCGGGCTCGTCGGTCTGCTGTCGTGCGGCCGCGGCCTTGGTCTCCGCCAGTTTCGCCTCACGCTCGCGCTGGGCGGCGGCGGCAACGTCACGGGCCTTCTGCTGCTCCGCCGCCTTCGCCGCCTGCTCCTCGGGGGTGAGCTGCTTCGGCGCGGGCGGTACCGGCTTGGCCGGAGCCGAATCGGCCTTGACGCCCGCCTTGGCGTGCTTGCGCTGGCGCAGCCACTGTCCCTCGATGACCGCGTCGGCGACGATGCGGCTCATCAGGTTGGCGGAGCGGATGGCGTCGTCGTTGCCGGGGATCACGAAGTCGATGACGTCGGGATCGCAGTTGGTGTCGACGACGGCGATCACGGGGATGCCGAGCCGGTTGGCCTCGGTGACCGCGATGTGCTCCTTCTTGGTGTCGATCACGAACACCGCGTCGGGAGCGCGCTCCAGCGTGCGGATGCCGCCCAGGTTCCGTTCCAGCTTGGCGACCTCACGCTTGACCTTGAGGCCTTCCTTCTTGATCATCTGCTCGGTCTCGCCGGTGGCGACGAGACGCTCGAGCTCGTGCATCTTCGAGACGCGTCCGTGGACGGTCTGGAAGTTGGTGAGCATGCCGCCGAGCCACCGGTAGTTGACGTAAGGCGAGTTGGCGCGCTCCGCCTGCTTCTGGATGGGTTCCTGCGCCTGCTTCTTGGTGCCCACGAACAGGACCGTCCCACCGTTCTCCACGGTGTGGCGCACGAACCGGTAGGCCGTGTCGATGCGCTCGAGGGTCTGCTGCAGGTCGATGATGTAGATCCCGTTGCGCTCCCCGAAGATGAACCGCTTCATCTTGGGGTTCCAGCGCCGGGTCTGGTGGCCGAAGTGGACTCCGGCTTCCAGCAGCTGCTTCATGGTCACGACGGCCGTTGCTTCTGCCACGGTTCGTCCCTTCGTTCACGCAGCCGGCCGAATCCCGTTGCGAGCCGCGACGGCTCCCGGTGCTCCGGTCGATCTGCTCCTCGGTTGTTCCTCCGCCCGCCGGCGACCGGGACGAACCCGGACGACCTCGGAATGCGGGCGTGCGTGATCCCGGGCCGGAGCTCGGGTCGCCGATCAGTGTAGCGGGCCACCTCGACCGCTCCCCGGGCACATGTGCGTCACGGCAGTTCGCGGAGGTCGACCCGGTGGGACTCGAGCCGCAGCGCGACGAGGAGCCGCTCCGGGCCGGGCCACGGCGGGACCAGCGCCTCGACCGGGTACCCACCGAGTCGGCGGGGGCCGATCCGAGCCACGACCCGCCCGTCGGCCCGGGCGAGGACGAAGAGGTCACCCGAGAACGACCGGAACACCACCCGTCGGCGGGTCAGGGACATCCGGGTCTCCAACAGCGCGTACCCGGTGTCGTGGCGCCACCGCAGCTCGCCCGTCTCGAGGTCGAGGAGGGTGACGACGCCGAAGTGGTCGACGACCACGACGTCGCGGTCGTCGGCCGCCGATCGGATCGCCTCCTCGAACGAAGCCGGCACCGGCGCGCGCCAACGCACAGCGCCCGAGGCGAGGTCTCTCGCTTCGACCCGCGCGTGGTGGTGACAGTCCCCCATCAGGAGCAGGACCGCGCCGCGCTGCACGAGCGGTGCCCCCGCGGCAGGCGCCGATCGCGGTCTCCCACCGCACCGTGCCGGTGGCGAGATCGAACGCGCGGACGATCGACGTGACCGCGTCGCCGTGCCATGCCGACACCGCCGAGCCGCTCGCCGCGGTCGATCTGCGGCGCGGACCACGGCCGGCCGTCGAAGCGCGCCGACCACCGCCGGTCACCGGTCCGGGCGTCGAACGCGACCAGGGAGCCGGCGTGGTCCCCGGCCAACGCGAGGTCGCCCGTGAGGGCGACCGAGGTGACCTTGCCGCCCATGGGCTGCTGCCAGGCGCGGGCGCCGGTCGCGCGCGAGAGCTCCGTGACGACCCCCCGGCCGCCGACGAGCACGCGGCCGCCGCCCACCGCGGGCTTCGCCTCCACGACCGAGTCGACGTCCGCGCGCCAGCGGACGTGTCCGGCGCGATCGAGCGCGAGCACCGCCGCAGCGTCGGTGACCACCACCACACCGGCCCGGTCGGCCGCGAGCCCCCACGGCCCCCCACGCGTCGGGTGGCTCCAGACCGGGCGCGACGGGCCCGCGGCGCCGGCGCCGATGCCCGTCGTCACGAGCACGGCCATGGCCACGGCCAGAGCTCGTGGTCGGCGCCGCGGGCTCATCCGACCCCTCCGCCCAGTGCCGCGGCGGCTCCGGCGCCCACGGAGTGCTCGAGCCTGCTGATGACGACCGGTGCGACCGCGCTGCGCAGCGCGGTGACGAGCCCGACGCAGGGTGGTGGTCGCCCTTCGAGCGCGGCGCGCACCGCCTGCAGCGCGTCCGGGGCGCGCACGATCGCGCTGTGCTCGTTGAAGCTGTCGACCGCGGCGACGGTCTCCGTCGCCCCGGGCACCGAGATCTGAGTGGCCGGGACCACGAGATCCTCGGTGGCGCCGATCGTGGTGACGTCGAAGTGCTCGGGGACCCCCCGCTCCCACAGGCGGTCGACGAGCGCGGAGCCCTCCGCGAGCTCCTGCACCGCCGGGCTGCTCGGCGGCGGAATCGACGACACGCCCTCGGCTGCGTCGAGCGCGGCCCGACCGGCGGGCGACGTCCGGATCTGGCGACCGGCGGTGGCGAGGGGTGCACCAACGTGTGGAGACGACAACGTGACCACGTTGCCGAGGGGCGGCAGGGTGCGATCACCGGCCCGATAGTCGTGGCCCAGGAACCAGTCCACCACCACGCCGCCCTGCGAGTGCGCGATCAGGTCGACCTCGCGCCCCGGTTGCTCGCGCTGCATCGCCCGCAGCTGCTCACCGAGGCGCGCCGCCGCGACCTCGATCGGTCCGTGGGTGTCGGCGGCGGAGTAGCGACCACCGTCGGCCGCGTACGAGAAGTACCGGACCTCGCCCTCTTCGCGCCGGTAGCCGAGGGCGTCCACGTCGAGCGCCACCGTCGGACCGCGGTCGCCCGCCGCTCCGGAGCTGTTGATCCCGGCCACCACCATCACGCGGTGGGTGGAGCCGCCGGTGCCGTCGGCGGGAGGCGAATCGTCGGTACAGTCGGCCGTGGTCGTGCGGGCGAAGCGGCGGCCGATCTCCACGACGTCGAGGGCCAGCTGACCGGTCGGCGTGCGCGCCAGCGCGCTCGCAAGCTCGGCCGAGAGGGCGCGCATGCTCTCGACCGACGCGTGCACCGCGGCACGGAGGCCGTCGAGCGCGGATGCCGCGAGACCGGTGATCGCGTCGAGGTGGTCGACGCCGGCATCGACGGCGTCCGCGGCGCGGTCGCCCAACCAGCCGCCGACATCGCACACCGCGTCGATCGCGGCTCCGACGAGGGGCACGCCGTCGCCGCAGTCGCCGCCGTCCGGCGCCGACGTAGCGTCCGCCCCGGCGGGGACCGGGAGCCGCAGGGACGCCCGGAGGTCACGCCGCTCGTGCACCACCGACCACGAGGTCTCGTCGGGCTCGTCGGCGGGGACCAGCCGGACGAGCTTCGTGAGGTCTCCGGGCCGGAACAGCGCCATCGGGTCGACGTAGCGGTCGCCGATCCGCAGACCGAGGTGCACCACGGTGCCGTCGTGGTCGGCGCCCGTCCCGCCGCTCAGCCCGACGACGTCGCCGCGCGCCACCCGCTGACCGGCCCGCACCACGACCGACGACAGGAAGGAGTACGAGGTCCGCAGGTCACCCGGGTGGGCGACGGTGACGTGGAGCGTGCCGGCGACGGCCCCGGCGAAGCTCACGACACCGTCGTTGGCGGCGCGTACCTCGGTGCCCGCGGGCACGGCGAAGTCGACGCCGCGGTGACCGGCGCCGTACACCGAGGACGGCTGCTCGAAGGGCGCCATAACCGGACCGTCGACCGGTCGTCGCCAGCCCGCGGCGTCGGACGCCGAGTGCGCGGGCCGGGCGGTCACGCCGAGCGCGACCACGATTGTGAGCAGGACGACGATCGGCGCGCGTCGCCACGGCGCGCATCGCAGGAACTCCGGCGCAGAACTCATGTGGCCAACCCCGTGGTCGGTGGACGACACGACGACGGGGAAATGGCAGGAGGAAGTCCTGCCGAAGATACCGGCGGAGCACGCGCCTGCCAAGAGGCAAACGCGAGCAGCGCGCGTGCCGGCGTCAGTAGCGGACGGGACCCGGCTCGCGATCGGGTTCGGCCAGCCGGCCGCGCAGCTGCAGGATCGACTTCGTGTGGATCTGGCAGACCCGGCTCTCGGTGACGTTGAGCAGCCCGCCGATCTCGGCGAGCGTGAGCCCCTCGTAGTAGTAGAGCGTGAGCACGAGCCGCTCGCGGTCGGGCATGCGGTTGATGGCGTCGGCGAGGAGGTGCTTCATCTCGTCGACCTCGTAGGCCTCGACCGGATCGTGCTTCCCGTCGGTCACGGTGTCCATCACCGTCGCCGAGCCACCGTGGTCGCCGGCGCTGGCCGAGAGGAGGTCGTCGAGCGCGACCAGTCCGGTGAAGGAGATCTGCGAGAGCGTGTGGGCGAGCTCCCCCTCGGTCCACTCGAGCTCCGCCGCGACCTCGGCGTCCTCGGGGCTTCGGCGCAGCTCGTTCTCGAGCTTGGAGATCGCCCGCTCGATCGCCCGCGCCTTCGCCCGCACCGAGCGGGGGACCCAGTCGATCGAGCGGAGCTCGTCGATGATGGCGCCCTTGATCCGGGAGATGGCGTAGGTCTCGAACTTGAACCCGCGACCGGGGTCGAACTTGTCGATGGCGTCGATGAGGCCGAAGATCCCGTAGCTGACGAGGTCCGCCTGCTCGATGTTCTGGGGGAGCCCGGCCGCCACGCGCCCGGCGACGAACTTCACGAGCGGCGCGTAGTGGAGGATCAACCGCTCGCGCGCGTCGCCCGTACCGTTGGCCTTGTAATCGGTCCAGAGCTCGTTGAGCGCTTCGGTGGGATCGTCAGGCACGGGGATGGGTCGCCTCGTAGACGGCTCGGAGTCGGTCGTGGGTCACGTGGGTGTAGATCTGGGTGGTCGCGAGATCCGCGTGGCCGAGCAATTCTTGGACTGCCCGGAGGTCGGCGCCGCCTTCGAGCAGGTGCGTAGCGTACGCGTGGCGGAGCGCATGGGGGTGGAGGGCGCGTCCGTCCGGGAGCGGATGGCGCTCCAGCACCCGCCGCGCGTCACGGGGCGTGAGCGACCGGCCCCGACGGTTCAGGAAGACCGCGTCGGGCGGCGAGTCGGCCGTGACGAGCGTGGGACGCCCCCGAGCCAGCCAGTCGGCGACCGCCTCGAGCGCCGGGGCGCCGACGGGGACGCGGCGGACCTTGGACCCCTTGCCGAGGACCGTCACCAGGCCCCGTGCCAGGTCGCAGTCGGCGACGCGCAGACCACAGCACTCCGCCACCCGGAGGCCGGCACCGTAGAGGACCTCGAGCACCGCGAGGTCCCGCAGCACCACTGCGGTCGCCACCGGGTCGTCGACGCCTCCGGGCGCCGCGGTGGCGGCGTCGCGCCGGTCGCGGGAGCCCTGCGCGGCATCGAGCAGGTCGTTGGCCTCGTCGGACCGGATCACCCGGGGGAGCCGGTTGGCGCCCTTCGGGGCCCGGAGGCTGCGGCCCACGTCGTGGTCGACGACGCCGTGGCGCTTGAGGTACCGGAGGTAGGCCCGCAGCGCCGCGGCCTTGCGGGCGATCGACGAACGGGCGAAGCCGCGGGTGTCGAGGTAGGCGAGGTACCGCCTGAGGCACCGGTGGTCGAGCGCGCCCGGTCCGGCGCAACCGCCGCGCTCGGCCCAGGTCACGAACTCGACGACGTCGTGCTCGTACGCCTCGCGGGTGTGCGGGCTGAGCGCGACCAGGGAGGCCGCGAAGTCATCGGATCGCCACCCGGCCGGCCCGGTGGCCGGCGCTCGGCCTTCCGGCACGCGCATGGTCGCCCTTTCCAGATCTCGGGCCCTACCGCTCCAGGAACGTTACCCCTGCTCTGGATAGGGTCCGGTCATGGACGACTCCTGGTTCGACGAGCTCGACGGCCTCGGGCTCGCGGCGGCGATCCGGGCCGGTGACGTGACGGCGGCGGAGGCGGTCGACTCCGCGATCCGCCGAATCGAGGACCGGGATCCCGCGGTCAACGCGGTGGTCGCGACCCGCTTCGACGAGGCGCGGGCCGAGGCCGCCGCCCGATCGTTGCCCGCGGGCCCGTTCACGGGCGTGCCCTACCTCGTGAAGAGCCTCGGCGCCGACGTCGCCGGGCTCCCGACGTCACGGGGTTCCCGCCTCTTCGCCGGTGCGATCGCCACCGCCGACAGCCTCGCCGTGGCGCGCGCCCGCGCCGCCGGGGCGGTCGTGCTCGGGATGACCAACACGCCCGAGCTGGGCAAGAACGGCACCACCGAGCCGGCGCTGCACGGCCCGACCCGCAACCCGTACGACACACGCCGGTCGGCCGGCGGTTCCAGCGGTGGGTCGGCCGCGGCGGTGGCGTCGGGCATGGTGCCGATCGCGCACGGCAACGACGGTGGCGGCTCGATCCGCATCCCCGCGTCGGCGTGTGGCCTGTTCGGGTTGAAGCCGTCACGGGGTCGGGTCCCGCACGCGCCTCTGCTCGACGGCTTCGCGTACCCCGTCGCTTGTACCCACGCCCTCACTCGGACCGTGCGCGACAGCGCTGCGCTCCTCGACGCCGTGGCCGGGGCGGCACCGGGCGGCCCCTACCCGACGGCGCTCCCGGGGCACCCGTTCCTCGAGGACGTGGGCACCGATCCCGGTCGCCTCCGGATCGGGGTGACGGTGACGACGGCGCGCGGCCAGCGCGCCGACGATGCGTGCGTCACCGCGGTGGAACGCACTGTGGCCGTCTGCGAGGGTCTCGGACACCACGTGACCGAGGCGACGTTCGCCTACGACGTCGAGGCCGCGAACCAGGCCCTCGCGGCGGTGATGGCGGTCAACGTCGCGCACGCGGTCGACGGCCGCCTCGCCGAGCTCGGCCGCGACCTGCGGGACGACGACGTCGAACCGTTCACCCACCTTCTCTCCGAGCGCGGCCGGGCCATGACCGGCACCGAGGTGGTCGAGGCGCTCCACGTCGTCGAACGGATCGGCATCGAGGTCGCGCCGTTCTTCGACGAGCACGACGTGCTCCTCTCCCCCACGTTGCCGATCGAGGTCCCGGAGCTCGGTTGGGCCGACACGACGCGACCGGAGACGATGGCGCGCGCGGCAGCGTTCAGCGCGTTCACCGGCATCTGCAACACGACGGGGCAACCGGCGATGAGCGTTCCGGCCGGACTCGACGCCAACGGCGTGCCGGTCGGCGTCCACTTCGCGGGCCGCACCGGAGACGAGTCGCTCCTCGTGCGGCTCGCCGCGCAGCTCGAGCTCGCGATGCCGTGGCCGACGCGACCGGTGCTGCCCACCGCGTAACCGTCACACCTCGGCGCGAGGCTCTCCGGACACCGTCGAGGTCGCCGCGGTCCCGGCCCTCCCATCCGCATCTCGCGCGCCCCGGCCGCGAGGAACCAGGGAGGTCGCCGTGCTCGCCGCGGTCAGCAGCGCCACGCTCATCGGGGTCGACGGGCAACCCGTCACCGTCGAGGTCCACGTCTCGTCCGGGCTGCCCGCGTACCAGGTCGTCGGACTCCCCGACGCCGCCGTACGCGAGTCACGCGAGCGCGTCCGCGCCGCGGTCCTGTCATCGGGGCTCGAGTGGCCGATGCGGCGCATCACCGTCAACCTCGCCCCGGGAGGCGTGCGCAAGTCGGGCTCCGGGCTCGAGCTCGCCGTCGCCCTGGGCGTGCTCGGCGCCAACGACGCGCTCCCGGCGGGAGTGCTCGACGGCGTGGCGGTGCTCGGCGAGCTCGGCCTCGACGGCTCGGTCCGCCCCGTGCCCGGCACCCTCGCGCTCGTCGACGCGCTCGCTCGCGCCGGAGCCGCGTCCGTCGTGGTCCCGCTCGCCAACGCGGCCGAGGCCGACCTCGTGGGCGGCGTCAGGGTGCGCGCGGCGCGATCGCTCGCCGAGCTCCGGGCGTGCCTGAAGGGCGAGGAGCCCTGGCCGGGCTGGGACCCCCCTCGTAACGCCACCGACGGACTCGGCTCGTCGCCCGGCCTGGACGACGAGCTCGTGGACCTCGCCGACGTCCGCGGCCTCCCTTTCGGGCGCACGGCGCTCGAGGTCGCGGCCGCCGGCGGTCACCACCTGCTCCTGTGCGGACCACCCGGTACCGGCAAGACCATGCTGGCGCGGCGCCTCGGCACGGTCCTCCCACCCCTCTCGCACGTGGAAGCGCTCGAGGTCACCCGCATCCATTCCGCAGCAGGCGAGCCCGTGGGCGGGCGCCTCGTCACCGAGCGCCCGTTCCGCGCGCCCCACCACACCGCCTCGACCGCCGCGCTGGTCGGCGGCGGGAGCGGTCGCGCCCGACCGGGCGAGATCACCCTCGCGCACCGGGGCGTCCTCTTCCTCGACGAGCTCGGCGAGTTCGCGCCGAGCGCGCTCGACGCGCTGCGCCAGCCGCTCGAGGAGCGCACGGTCCGGATCTCGCGCCAGCCGGTCTCGCTCACCTTTCCCGCCGGGTTCCAGCTGGTCGCCTGCTCGAACCCGTGCCCGTGCGGCGCCGCCACGCAGGGATGCCGGTGCAGCGACGCGCAGCGGGAGCGCTACCGACGTCGGCTCGAGCGCGCCGCTCCTGGACCGGTTCGATCTCCGGGTGCGCGTCGACGCGCCGGAGCCGAACGACGTCGCGGGCGAGAGCTCGTCGGACGTCGCCGCCCGCGTCGCCGCGGCGCACGAACGCCAACGGGCGCGGTACGCCGACTGGCCGTGGTCGCAGAACGCGCACGTTGCCGCGGGTGCGGTCCCGCTCCTGTTACCACTGAGCCCCGAAGCCGAGGAAGCGTGGCGCGAGCTCATCGCGGATCGCCTCCTCACCGGCCGCGGCGCCACGCGCATCCGGAGAGTCGCGCGCACCCTCGCCGATCTCGACGACTCGGCCGGCGTCACCACCGCCCATCTCGATCGCGCCGCGCTGCTCCGAGGGGACGTCCCGTGAGCGCCACCCACGACGCCGCACGCCCCGGGTCGGCGCCACTCGATCCCGAGGAGGTCGCGGCGGCGAGCCTGGCCTGCCTCCCCAGCATGACGCCGAAGCGCCTGCGCGCGCTGTTCGAGCGCGGCGGTGGTCCGCTCGGCGCGCTCGCGGGCCTCGAACGCGGACTCGCGGCGGCGGTGCTGTGCCAGCGGGCCTCGGCCGAGGACCTCCCCGGCCGCGTAGCACTCGCCCGGGTCTGGCAGGAGGCGGCGAGAGCCGACCTGGTGCCGCGCCTGCTCGCCGAGCGCCGGACTCACGTGTACGTCGAGGGACGTGCGGGGTACCCGATCGACGACGTGGCCGACCGACCCGCCGTGCTCCTCGCGGAAGGCGCCGTCCCCGACGCGCTGCGCCGACGCCGCGTCGCGATCGTGGGTACGCGCGCCGCCACCCCGCACGGCCTGGCCGACGCCCACGAGCTCGGCGCGGCGCTCGCCCGGGCAGGCATCACGGTGGTGAGCGGGCTCGCCATCGGGATCGACGCCGCCGCGCACGAGGGGGCGCTCGCGGCCGGCGGTGCCGTGGTCGGGGTCGTCGGTACCGGCCTCGACGTCGTGTACCCGCGTCGCCACCGCGCGCTGTTCGACCGGGTGCGCCGGGCCGGGCTGCTCGTCAGCGAGCTGGGGTACGGCGTGGCGCCGCGTCGCGAGGCGTTCCCGGTCCGCAACCGCATCATCGCCGGGCTGGTCGAGGCGGTCGTGGTCGTCGAGGCCACCCTCAAGGGTGGTGCCCGCATCACCGCCGAGCGTGCGATCGACTACGGCCGCACCGTCATGGCGATGCCGGGTTCGCTTCGCAACCCGGCCGCGGCCGGGACCAACGCGTTGATCTACGACGGCGCGCACGTGGTGCTCGAACCCTCCGACGTGCTCGTCGCACTGTCGCTCGCCCCGGACCCGCGCCCGACCGATCCACGCGTGCCACCGTCCGGCGACGCGGCGCGCGTCCTCCGGGCGTGCGGCGGCGAGCCGGCCACGCTCGACCAGCTCGCCAGCCACGCGGGGCTCACGCCCGCGGTGATGGTCGCGTCGGTCCGGGAGCTCGAGCGCGGCGGCTGGATGGAACGCGCCCGCGGCCTGTGCTGGCCACGTTGAGCGCCGTAGTGTTCCGCGGACGACGACGGAGGTGCCGCATGGGGACGTTGGGGATCGCGGTGGTCGGGCGAAGGTTCGGCACCCGCGTCCAGGTCCCGGCGCTGCGCGAAGCCGGGTTCGATGTGGTCGCGCTCGTCGGGCGCGACCGGGAGCGGACCGCGTACAAGGCCACCCGGCTCGGCATCCCGAACCCGTGCGGCTCCGTGGCCGAGGCGCTCGCACTCCCCGGAGTCGACGCGGTGGCGATCGCCACACCACCCGACACGCACTTCGCGTTGGCCCTCGAAGCGGTCGAGGCCGGGCGCCACGTCCTGTGCGAGAAGCCGTTCACCGTCGATGCCGGGCAGGCCGCTGCGCTGGTGACCGCGATCGAGCGCGCCGGCGTCGTGGGTGCGCTCGGTCACGAGTTCCGCTGGAACCCGGCCCGGGCCGCCGTCGGCGCCGCGATCGATGCCGGCGCCATCGGCGACCCGCGCGTAGCGACGATCGTCGAGTACACGCCCTTCCTCCGCAGCACCGACTCCGCGATGGCGATGCCGAGCTGGTTCGAGGAGCCCGGCATCGGGGGATGGCTCGGCGCGAACGGCTCGCACACCCTCGACCAATTGCGACTCTGGCTCGGCCCGTACCGGTCGGTCAGCGCGGCCCTGCTCGTGGCGTCGGAGGGCGACCGACGCGTCGAGGACGCCTACTCGGCCCGCTTCGAGATGGGCTCGGGGGTCGAGGCCGTGCTCCAGCAGGTCGGCGCGGCCTGGACCGCACGCAGCTTCGTCGCCGTGACGGGAACCCGGGGGACGATCGGGATCGACGACGGGCGGGCCTGGATCGCCGACGCCGCCGGCACTCGTCAGCTCGAGGCGCCGGCTGGTTCGGCCCCGGTGGGCGACGAGCGCGTCGACGGCGACGATCTCGACGTGCTCGGCGGGTGGGAGCTGCGTCACTACGAGCAGCTGGGGGCTGCGTTCCGCGCCGCCATCGAGGGCCACCCGATCGCGTCGCCCGTGCCGCTACCGACGTTCGCGGACGGTCTCGGGGTGATGCGGTGCATGGACGCCATGCGGGCGTCGGCGGCCACGGGCGGCGCGCTGCAGACCGTCGACGGGGGCTGAACCCGGGCGGTCACTCGCCGGTGAACTCGGCGGGCCGCTTCTCCATGAAGGCGCGCACCGCCTCGGTCACGTCGGAGGTGCCGAGGTTCACCACCTGGGCGGCCGCTTCGGCCTCCACCGCCTCGGCGAAGGAGTGCGAGAACGCCTGGTCGAGCAGGTGCTTGGTCTGCGAGAGCGCGACCGGCGCCATCTGCAGCAGCTGCGCGACGAGCTCGTCGACCGTACGGTCCAGCTCCAGGGCCGGGACCACGCGGTTCACGATCCCCACGCGCTCCGCTTCGGCGGCGGAGATCACGTCCGCGAGGAACGCAAGCTCCTTGGCCTTGTGGATCCCCACGAGCCGCGGCAGGAGCCACGACCCTCCGTAGTCGATGCTCAACCCCCGCTTCACGAAGATCTCGCTGAAGCGCGCCGCGTCCGACGCGATCACGAGGTCGCAGCCGAGCGCCAGGTTCAGGCCCGCCCCGGCGGCCGCGCCGTTCACCTTGGCGATCGTGGGCTTGGGGATCCCGCGCAGGGCGGCGGCGCTCCGGCCGACGCCGCGCATGTGCTCGAGCCGGGATCCCGCGCTCTGGGGCATGCCCGCGTCGACGAGATCGGCGCCGGCGCAGAAGCCGCGCCCCGCGCCGGTGATCACGAGCACGCGGTCTTCCTTGGTGCGCGTGACCTCGTCGTAGACCTCGCGCAGGCCACCCCACATGTCACGGGTGATGGCGTTCATCTTCTCCGGGCGGTTGAGCGTGAGCGTCACCACGCCGTCGGTACGGTCAACGAGGAGGTCCGGCATCGGCCGCTACCGTAGCGGCGTGGGCCTCAACCCGTTCCGCTCCCAAGCCAAGCGCAGCAGCGACGTCGTGATCGTCGCGGTGGCGCTCGTCGTGATCGCGGCGCTGGTGCTGTGGGCCGTCTTCGGCTGACGGCGACGACGTGCGGACCCCGAGCCTGCCCGACGGTCCGATCGAGGTCCGTCACGTGCAGCCGTACCAGGCGGTGAAGGTCTACCGCTGCCCCGGGTGCGACCACGAGATCCCGGCCGGGCTCGGTCACGAGGTCGTCGTGCCCTCCGACGCGCCCGACGAACGGCGGCACTGGCACACCTCGTGCTGGCACCGCGCCAGCCGTCGACGCTAGAACGCGCCCTCGATCACGTCGATCACGGGCGCCTCACCCCGGAGCGCCACGACCGCGGCGACGTCGAAGCGCAGCTCCCGCGCCCGCGCGCTCGGATGCTCGGCCAGCCACCGCGCCGCGAGCGCGCGCAGCCGCCGTCGCTTCGCGACCGTCACGGCCTCCGCGGGCGAACCGAAGGCGCTGCCCCGGCGGGTCTTCACCTCGCAGAACACGACCCGCCCGGGCGCGGCGAGCACCAGATCGAGCTCACCCTCGCGGCAACGCCAGTTGCGGTCGAGCACGCGGTAGCCGGCGGCGGTGTACCAGTCGGCGACCGCGGCTTCTCCCGCCGCGCCCAGCGCACGACGGCCGTCGATCGCCACGCTCACGCGTCCTTGGCGAGTTCCTCGATGTTGACGTCCTTGAACGTCACGACGCGGACGTTGGCCACGAAGCGCGCCGGGCGGTACATGTCCCACACCCAGGCGTCCTGCAGCTCGAGCTCGAAGTAGACCTGCCCCTGCTCGTTCCGGGCGTCGAGCTTGACCTGGTTGGTCAGGTAGAAGCGCCGCTCGGTCTCCACGACGTAGGAGAACATCGGCAGGACGTCCCGATACTCCTTGTAGAGCTGGAGCTCGATCTCCGTCTCGTACCGTTCGAGATCCTCAGCGCTCACCCGGACACGTCCCAACCGTTTTCGCTGACTGTAACAACGGAGGAGGGCATTTCGCCCGGTCGCGGAGGATCGTGTCTCACCGTCATGTCGACACCTCGAGACCCGCCTGATGACGGCGCCCTCCTCGCCGGACTCAGCGGGGCCTCGTATCGCCCCGGCCGCGTCGTCCGCGAGGGCACTCGCAGCACCTCGTGCTCGGTCCCGACCGCTCCGACGCGAATGGTGTTCGTCATCGACGAGGCGATAGGCCTGATCGACCTCATCCGACAAGTCGGCGCGGACATGCCAGGTGCTCGTGGAGCGGATCCGATGACGCTGGGAGGGTCACCTCGGTGGAGCAGCGCCCCCAAAGCCTTGCCCTGTTACCCCCACCGCCTTGCCCTGTTGGTTCCGATCTTCGTATGGGGCGTCTTCGATCTCTGGAAGGGCGGCTATGGGATCAGCCTCTCCCGTCATCCGAGAGATCGGAACAACGGAAGGACACGCCACTCCCCGCCAGGTACCTCCCGAGCACGGGTGGCACGAGCGGCCCGGATGGTGCCAGAACTGCGGCGCAGCGCTCGACTCACCCGACGCGGTCTCGTGTCGAACCTGTGGAGCTACTCATGCCCGCGAATGAGTGCAACGGAATGACACGACGAGAAGATGCAGCGTCAGGTCCGCATCGGACACTTGCCGTTTCATCGAGTGGAGCCCAGCTCACGTCACCTCAGTCGCGCTTTTCCTTGACCTTGGCGGCCTTCCCGACCCGGTCACGCAGGTAGTAGAGCTTCGCCCGGCGGACGTCGCCGCGGGTGATCCGCTCGATCTTCGCGAGGATGGGCGAGTGCACCGGGAACGTGCGCTCGACCCCGACGCCGAAGCTCACCTTGCGGACGGTGAAGGTCTCGCGGCTGCCGCTGCCCTTGCGCCGGATCACGATCCCCTGGAAGACCTGGACCCGCTCGCGGTTCCCCTCCACCACGCGGACGTGCACCTTCAGGGTGTCGCCGGGCGCGAACTCGGGGATGTCGTCACGCAGTTGTGTGCGGTCGACGAGGTCGGTGGCGTTCATCGGGAGAGCTCCGGGATCGAGGAACCCGCGATGTTAGTGGGCGGGCCCGGGCGGCGGGAATTCGCGGGGAACTCGCGCAGGAGCGCCTCCTCCGCGACGGTGAGCGCACGGCCCTCGAGCAGGTCGGGCCGGCGGGCCAGCGTGCGGTGCAGCGACTGGGCCCGCCGCCACCGGGCGATCCGGGCATGGTCGCCCGAACGGAGCACCGTCGGGAACGGCGTGGCCCCGGAACTCGGGGGGCCGGGTGAACTGCGGGTACTCGAGCAGGCCGGAGGCGAACGACTCCTCGCCCGCCGATTCCTCGTTGCCCATGACGCCCGGGCAGCAGGCGCGCTGACCGCGTCGATCACCACCGCGGCGGCGACCTCGCCCCCGGCGAGCACGTAGTCGCCGATCGACACCTCGCCGTCGCAGAGGTGGTCGGCCACCCGCTGGTCGACGCCCTCGTAGCGGCCGCACACAGGGAGAAGCCGGCCCCCGTCGCCAGGTCGGCGGCGAAGGCCTGGTCGAACGGGCGCCCCGCCGCCGACAGGAGGAGCAGCGGCCGCGGCGGATCGACGGCCTCGACCGCGTCGAAGAACGGCCCCGGAGCCATGACCATCCCCGCCCCCCCCCGTAGGGGGCGTCGTCGACGCTGCGGTGCCGGTCGGTGGTGAGCCGGCGCGGGTCGTGGACCCGGACGTCGAGACGACCGTCGGCGCGCGCCCGCCCGAGCAGCGAGGCATCGAGCGGGCCGGAGAACCATTCGGGGAAGATGGAGAAGACGTCGATCCGCATGCGGCGGCTACAGGTCGAAGAGTCCGTCGGGCGGATCGATGACCACCTCGCCGTCGCGCTGCTCGACCACGAACACCATGGGGACCAGCGCGCCGTCGTCGAGCACGAGCAGGTCGTGGGCGGGGTTCGCCTCGACCGCCTCCACCGTGCCGCGCCGCACACCGGCGCGGTCGACGACGGCGGAACCCACCAACTCGTGCACCCAGAACTCGCCCTCGGTGAGCTCGCCGCTGTCCGCGAGCGCGGCGGCATGCAGCACGACGCCGAGCAGTCGTTCGGCCTCGGTGCGATCGTCGACGCCGGCGAACTGCACGAGCATGCGGCCCTGGTGCGGACGTGACGCCGTGATCACCAGCTCGCGGTCGTCGGCGTAGAGGACCGCGCCGGGCGCCGAGCGCTCCGGGCGATTCGTGGTGAACGTGACCGCGAGCTCGCCGCGCAGACCGTGCGCCCGGCCGATCCGTCCGACGACGAGTCGCTCGCCCGGGTCGGGCGCCGACCGCGACTACTCGACGATGTCGACGTTGGCCTTCACGCCATCGGCGGTGCCGGCGGCCCGCACCAGCTGGCGCAGCGCCTGGATGACACGACCACGCTTGCCGATGAGGCGACCCATGTCGTTGGGGTTCGCGTGCACCATCAGCGCCACCTCGCCGCTCCGCTCCTCGACGTCGACCTCGATCGCGTCGGGGTCGTCGGCCAGGTTCTTGGTGACGTACTCCGTGACCGCGAGCGGGCGGGCACCGACGATGCGGTTGCCCTCGGCGCCGATCTCGTCTTCGAAGTCGTCGTCCTCGTAGGTGTCGTCGAATTCTTCCGTCATTCGGAGGCCTCCTCGGCCGGTGCCTCGTCCGCGGGCACGTCTTCGGCCGGCGCTTCGTCCGGCGGTGCGGCTTCGGCGGGCGCGACCTCGCGCGGCCGGCGCCGGGCTCTCGGGCTTCGCCTGTCTTCTCCGGTGGCTTCACCTTGCCGGTGGCGTATCCCCGCCGCGAGAGCTTGGTGTCGGCCGGCTTGCCCCGCTCGGCTTCGTACTGGGCCCACACCCCCTGCGCGGTCAGGAGCTTCTGCACCTGCTCGGTGGGCTGGGCGCCCTTGCGCAACCAGCCCAGTGCCGACTCGGCGTCGATCTCGCAGAACGACGGGTCCTGGCGCGGCGCGTACTGCCCGATGATCTCGATGAACCGCCCGTCGCGGGGCGAACGGCCGTCGGCGACCACGACGCGGTACGTCGGCTGCTTCTTCTTCCCTACCCGCATCAGGCGGATCTTCACGGCCACGGAGGGGGGTTCCTTCTGTTCGGGGATCGTGAGGGCGCGCCAACGCACGCCCGCAACTCGTGCGAGGGGCAAGCGTACCCGACCCGTCCGGGACGGGGCGAGCGCAGCCCGTGCGGGAGATACTGGCACGCAACCACGAGGACAGGGGAACGCATGGAACGCCAGGATCTCGGTCCGCTCGCCTACGAGGTCGACGGCCCGATCGCCCGCATCGTGCTCGACGACCCGCGCCGGGCCAACAGCCAGACGTCGGAGATGGTCCACGCGTTCGACGACGCCCTGACCCTCGCCGATCGCGACTACGACGTGAAGGTCGTGGTGATCAAGGCCACCGGCAAGGGCTTCTGCGCCGGTCATGCGGCGGGCGGCGGCTACCAGTACCCGGAGTTCGCCGAGAACATGGAGCAGTGGGACTCCGTGTGGAAGGCCCAGGCCGACCTGTTCCTGTGGCCCACGCTGCGCCTGTGGGAGTTCCGCAAGCCGACGATCGCCCAGGTGCACGGGTACGCGCTCGGCGGCGGTACCTACTGGGCCCTGCTCCCCGACATCACCATCGCCTCCGACGACGCGTACTTCCAGATGCCGCTCGTGCAGGGGCTCGGCTTCCCGGGGGGCGAGACGATGATCGAGCCGTGGGTGTTCATGAACTGGAAGCGCACCTACGAGTACCTCTACACCGCGCAGACGATCACCGCGCCCGAGGCGCTCGAGATCGGCATGGTGAACCGCGTCGTGCCGCGCGAGGATCTCGAATCCACGGTCGAGGAGCTCGCCGCGCACATCGCGCGCGCGCCGCTGTCGACGCTCATGGCAACGAAGCAGCTCGTCTCCCGAGCCTGGGAGCTCATGGGCATGCGCATGCACCTGCAGATGTCCACCGACGTGATGGCCGTCACCGCCCACACCAGCGACGCGCAGGCCGTCCGCCAGGCCATGATGGAACGCGGGCTCCGACCGCGCCAGCACGCGGCGGGTGACGACGGCTAGGCGCCGGGCAGCTCGCCCATCGGGAACTTCGGCATCTTGCCCTTCCCGGCCGACTTCATCATCTGCTGCACCATCTTGAACTGCTTCAGCAGACCGTTGACGTCGGCGGGGGTCACACCGCTCCCGGCGGCGATGCGCACCCGCCGCGAGCCGTTGATGACCGACGGGTCGCGGCGTTCCGCCGGGGTCATCGAGCAGATGATCGCCTCGATGCGGTTGATCTCCCGGTCGTCGATCTCCGCGTTCTTGATCTCCTTGGGCACCCCCGGGAGCATCGCGAGGACGTTCTGGAGCGGGCCCATCTTGCGCACCTGGCGCATCTGGTCGAGGAAGTCCTCGAGGGTGAGCTGACCCTTGCGGAGCTTCTGCTCCGTGGCCTCCATCTCCTCCTGGTCGAAGGTGGCCTCGGCCTTCTCGATCAGGGTGAGCACGTCGCCCATGCCCAGGATGCGGCTGGCCATGCGGTCGGGATGGAACGGCTCGAACTCGTCGAGCTTCTCGCCCGTCCCCGCGAACAGGATGGGCTTGCCGACCACTTCCTTCACCGACAGCGCGGCGCCGCCGCGGGCGTCGCCGTCGATCTTGGTGAGGATCACGCCGGTCAGACCGACCGCGTCGTCGAACTCGGCGGCGACGTTCACCGCCTCCTGACCGGTCATCGCGTCGACGACGAGCAGCGTGTCGTCGGGATGCACCGCGTCGCGCACGTGACGCAGCTCGTCCATCAGGTCGGCGTCGATCTGCAGCCGACCCGCGGTGTCGACGATCACGACGTCGCGGCCGAGGCGCGCGGCCTCCTCGATCGCGCCCTTCGCCACCGACACCGGGTCGGTGGGCTCCGAGTACACCGGCACGCCGATGCGCTCACCGAGCACCCGCAACTGCTCGACGGCGGCCGGGCGCTGGAGGTCGGCCCCGACGAGCAACGGTCGGCGGCTCTGGCCCTTCAGCAGCCTGGCCAGCTTCGCCGACGCCGTCGTCTTCCCGGAACCCTGCAGGCCCGCCATCATCACGACGCTCGGAGGCTTCGACGACGTCGTGAGCTTGCCGGTGGTGCCACCGAGGGTCTGGACCAGCTCCTCGTTGACGATCTTGATGACCTGTTGCGCGGGGCTCAGGCTCTTCGCCACGTCGGCGCCCTGTGCACGCTCCTTCACCCGCCGGATGAAGTTCCGCGCGACGACGACGTTGACGTCGGCTTCCAGCAGCGCGACCCGCAGCTCGCGACAGACCTCGTCGATCTCCTTGTCGGTGAGCCTCCCGCGGCTGCGGAGCTTGTGGAAGATGCCGTCGAAACGGTCGGCGAGCGTGTCGAACATGTCGCGACGAGGTTACGCGTCGAGCAGCGCGGCGACGAAGGCCTCGGGCTCGAACGCCAGGAGGGCGTCGGCCGACTCCCCCACGCCGATCAGCTTCACCGGGATCCCGAGCTCGGCCTCGATCGCCAGCACGATCCCGCCCTTGGCGGTCCCGTCGAGCTTGGTGAGCACCACCCCGGTCACGTCGACGGCCTCGGCGAACTGGCGGGCCTGCGTGAGCCCGTTCTGACCGGTGGTGGCATCGAGCACGAGCAACACCTCCTTCAACGCGCCGGGGGTGCGCTCGACGATCCGCCGGAGCTTCTCCAGCTCCGACATCAGGTTCACCTTGGTGTGCAGCCGGCCGGCCGTGTCGACCAGCACGAGGTCGGCGTCACGGCTGGCGGCCGAGGTCATGGCGTCGAACACGACCGATCCGGGATCGGCGCCTTCCTGACCGCGCACGATGCCCGCGCCGGTCACCTCCGCCCAGTGCGTGAGCTGCTCGGCGGCCGCGGCACGGAACGTGTCGCCCGCGGCGAGCACGATGCGCCGTCCGCCTCGGTCTCGCGCTGCGCGACCTTGGCGATCGTCGTCGTCTTGCCGACGCCGTTCACGCCCACGAACATCCAGACGTTCGGCTCGCCGTCGGTCGCCGCGAGGGTGCGGGTCTTGTCACCGTCCTCGAGCAGCGCCACCAGCTCCGCGTGCAGCAGCCCCATCAACGCGTCGGTGTCGGAGGTCCTCTCCGCCCGGGCCCGCTCCCGCACGTCGCCCAGGATGCGTTCGGTGGTCGGCACGCCGACGTCGGCGAGGAGCAGCGTGTCCTCGAGGTCGTCCCAGGTCTCGTCGTCGATGCGCCGCGCCACGCAGCCGCGCGAACGCGCCGCGCGTCTTGCCGAGGCGGTCGCGGAGGCGGACCTGCTCGCCCGGGTTCCGCCTCCGGCTGCACTGTGCCCGCGTCCGCCGCGCTCTCCGCGCCTTTGGGCGCGTCTCCGACTCGTGTCTCTGCGATGGGCCGGGCGGGAGCACCGGCTCGAGCGTCGGGCTGCGATCTCGCCGGGGACATGCGGTCCCGTGCGCTGCGAGCGGCGGGAGCAGACCGAGGCCGAGGGCGACAGCGCGACCGCGAGCACGAAGATGAGGATGAAGCCGAGCGGTGGCGTCCATCGCGGGGTCCTGCGCTCCTGTGAGGCGTGTGTCGGTCGAGCCCGAGCCCGACGGGTGGCCCGTGATCCTACGCGGAGGGCAGCGCGATCCCGGCGCTGTCGAGCGCGGCCTTGATGCGCCTGCGCAGCTCCCGCTCGACCCGCCACTGCTGCTGCGGGCTGGGTGCGCACGACCACCCGGATCACCACCCGCCCGGGCTCGAGCGACTCGACGCCGAGCACGGTCGGCTCGGCCAGGATCGACCGACGCGAGCTCGGGATCGTGCCAGAGCGTGGCGGCGACGTCGCGGATCACGTCGGTCGCCGCGCGCGGCGTCCGCCTGGGAGGTGACGGGCACGTCGACGACCGCGCGCGACCACTGCTGCGACTTGTTCCCGACGCGCAGGATCGTGCCGTTCGGCACGTGCCACACCACGCCGTCGACGTCGCGCAGCCGGGTCGTGCGCAGGCTCACGCCCTCGACGGTGCCGCTCGCGACACCGGCGTCGACGACGTCGCCCACGCCGAACTGGTCTTCCATCAGCATGAACATGCCCGAGAGGAAGTCCTTCACCAGCGACTGCGCGCCGAACCCGAGCGCGACGCCGACGATGCCGGCGCCGGCGATGCAGCGGCGCCAGGTTGATCCCGAGCGCCTCGAGCATCGTGACCACCGCGATCGACCAGATCATGATGGTGACGATGCTGCGCACCACGGCGCCGATCGTCTCGGCGCGCTGCGATCCGGCGCGCGCCTGCGACATCGGGCCGGTGTCGACGAACGACACGCCCGCGCCCGGAGCGACGTCAACTTCTCCACCCCGCCGCTCAGGTGCCTCACGAACCGCGCGGTGAGCACCGCGCGTGACCCGCACGAGGATCCACGCGACGAGCAGGAGGACGGCCAGGATGCGGATGGGGCTTGGCCAGCGCGTCGGCGACGTCGGCCGCGCCCGAGTCGCCGGTGATCGCGGTAGACCGTCGAGCAGAGCCACGACTGTTGACCCTTCGGGCCGCAGGCGTCGACCAGTCCGGGGTCGGTGGCCGACAGCGCCAGCACCACGCCGGGATCATCGACGCGTCACTCGGTCAGGCCACCGGCAGGTCGTCGTTCACGCGCTGGCTCACGACGCGGCTCGAACCGCCCGGGGGCATCGACACGCCGTAGAGGCAGTCGGCCGCCTCCATGGTGCGCTTCTGGTGCGACACGATGAGCAGCTGCGCCTCGTTGCGGAACTCGTGGACGAGGTCGAGGAACCGGTGGAGGTTGACGTCGTCGAGCGCGGCCTCCACCTCGTCCATCAGGTAGAAGGGCGACGGCCGGGCGCGGAACACGCCGAACAGGAACGCCAGCGCGGTGAGCGAGCGCTCACCACCGGACAGCAGCGACAGGCGGCGCACGTTCTTGCCCGACGGCCGCGCCTCCATCTCGATGCCGGTGTTCAGCAGGTCGTCGGGATCGGTGAGCACGAGCTTGCCCGCCACCACCGGGGAACAACGTCGAGAAGAGGTCGGTGAAGTGCCGGCTCACGTCGTCGAACGCGCCGCTGAACACCGTGACGATCTCCTGGTCGACCGCGCGGATCACCCGGTTGAGCTCCCGGCGGCTGGCCTTCACGTCCTCGAGCTGCGCCTGGAGGAACTCGTGGCGCTCGAGGAGCGCGTCGTGCTCCTCGAGCGCCAGCGGGTTGATCGGCCCCATGAGCCGGAGCTCGCGGTCGAGGTCGCGGGCTCGGCCGGCGAGGGTGGTGCCCTCGGGCACCTCCGGCGCCGGAGCATCGAGCGCGACCGCGGGCTCCACGTCGTAGTCGGTCCGGAGCCGCTCGATCGCGGTCTCGAGGCGCAGGCGCGTCTCGGCGTCGTCGACGTCGCGGCGCTGGAGGTGCTCGCGGATCTCGACGAGCTCGTGCTCGGCCTCTGCGCGCGTCCGGCGGATCTGTTGCAGCTGCCCGCTCGCTTCGGCGGCCCGCTCGGCTTCCATGCGCCGGGCCGCGCGCCAACGTTCGAGCAGCTCGTCCACGCGGACGCGCGAGCTGCGTCGAGCCGCGCGTCGATCGCGGCGTACCCGCTGCCCCGGCGTTCCAACGCCCGGCGATGCCGCTCGGCTTCGGCCCGCCGCTCCGGGTCGCGCGCGAGCCGGTCGTCGACCTCTCCGAGCCGGTGCTCGAGCACCTGGCGACGCTCGGCGACCTGGGCGGCGCGGAGGTCGAGCTCGCGCCGTTGGGCGCCGACAGTGGCAGCACGTTCGTCCAGCTCGAGCTGGACCAACGCACGCGACTCGAACAACGACTGCGCCTCGGCGGCTTCGGCCTCGAGCGCGGGAAGCCGGACCTCCAGCGCGGCGACGCCTTCGACGTCGGTGGCGCGCTGCTCGTGCAGTGCAACCTCCTCGGCGCGGGTCGCGGCCATCTCCACTTCGCGCTGACGGCGTTCGGCGTCGAGCCGCGCCCGGGCCCGCTCGACCTCGTCGAGCTCACGGGCGACGCGCCGTTCCGCCTCGGCCTCCTCGGCCTCCGAGGCCCGGAGCGCGTCGAGGTCCGCGAGCGTGGCCGTCGAGCGCGGCCTCCGATGCGTCCCGCTCGACCAAGGCATCGACCGCGCGTTGGCGCGCTTCGTCGAGCGCGGCCCGCGACGCGGCGAGGGCGTCACCGCCGAGGCGCCACGATCCGCTCCCGCCGAAGCGGTCACCGGTCGCGGTCACCACCGTGAGCGCCGGATCGGCCAACACCAGCTCCAGCGCCACCGACCATTCCTCGTCGGTGAGCAGCGCCCCGTCGAGCATCCGGGTCACCGCGTCGGCGAGCCCGGGGACCCGACTGCTCACGCAGTCGGCGAGGAGTCGCGTACCCGCCGGCGGCGTCGCGACGGCGCGGCACGCCGGCCGCCGCCCCGGCAACCACGACCATCGCGCGCCGCGTCGCCCGCCGCGAGTCGCGTGAGCGCCCGGCGCGGCGGAGGCAGGCCCGTCGACGACCACGGCGCGGAGCGCTTCACCGAGCACGGCGCTCACCGCGGCTTCGGCGCCCGGTTCGATCTCGAGGTGATCGACGAGCGGACCCACGACGCCGGGCAGGCCGTCGAGCGCGGCGACCCCGGACGCGTCACGGGCCGCGTCGAGCGCCATCGCCAGCGCGTCGGCCCGCGCCTGCCACCGGGTCACGTCGGCGGCGGCGGTGCGAGCGCGTTCGTCGGCCGCGGCGTGTGCCGCCGCGGCACGTTCACGAGCGGCGCGCGCGCGTCGGACGACGCCGATCGCACCGCCGGAAGGGACGCCGAAGCACGCTCGCGTGCGGCTTCGAGGTCGACGTGCTCGCGCCCGAGCGCCTCGACGCGCGCCGACGCCTGCTCGAGGCGGGTGGCGACCCGGGTGAGCTCGGCGTCGATCCGGGCCAGCGCTTCGCGTCGCGATCGAGCTCGCGGCGCACCGTGCGCACGTCGTCGTCGCCCGCTTCGGGCACCGCGGCCTCCGCGAACGCGCGCTGTGCGGCCGCGAGGTCGTACTCGGCGCGTTCGACGGCGCCACGCTCCTCGGCCAACGCCGACGTGCTCGCGCTCAGGTCCTCGAGTTGGCGGCGCACCTCCGCGGCGTCGGCCACCAGCGTCTCGAACACACCTTCGTCGGCGACGGCCGCGAGCTCCCGCTGCAATCCGCGGGCCTTCTCGTCGAGCAGCGCCGAGAACCCCGACGCCCGGGCCTTCAGCGCCTCGACGCGGGTGAGCGCATCGGCCAGGTCGCCGTGCCCGGCGGTGGTGAGCGCGGTCTCGGCGTCGAGGACGGCGACGTCGAGATCCCGGAGACGGGCCCGCACCGACTCCTCGGCGCGCGTGAGCTCGCCACCGCGGTCACGCAGGCGTTCGCCACACGCTTGGAGCCCGGCGATCTCGTGGCCGGCGAGGTGGACGCGGATCGCCCGCAGCTCTTCGACCAGCCCACCGTGGCGGCGGGCGGCATCGGCTTGGCGCTGGAGGGGCGTGAGCTGGCGGCGCACCTCCCGCAGCAGGTCGTTGAGCCGCAGCAGGTTGCCCTCGGTGGCCTCGAGGCGCCGCTCGGCCCGTTCGCGCCGCTTGCGGAACTTCAGGATCCCCGCGGCCTCCTCGACGATGGCGCGACGGTCCTCCGGGCGCGCGTTCAGCACCGCGTCGAGCTGGCCCTGCCCCACGATGACGTGCTGCTGGCGCCCGATGCCGGAGTCGGAGAGCAGCTCCTGGATGTCCAGGAGCCGGCAGGGGGCGCCGTTGATCTGGTACTCGGAATCGCCCGCCCGGAACAGGGTCCGGGTGATCGTGACCTCGCTGAACTCGATCGGGAGCGCACCGGCGCTGTTGTCGATGCAGAGCGACACCTCGGCCCGCCCCAGGGCGGGACGGTCGGGAGTGCCGGCGAAGATGACGTCGTCCATCTTGCCGCCGCGCAGGGTGCGCGGGCCCTGGGCGCCGAGCACCCACGCCACCGCGTCGACCAGGTTCGACTTGCCGGAGCCGTTCGGGCCGACCACCACCGTCACGCCCGGCTCGAACTCGAGGATCGTCTTGTCCGCGAAGGACTTGAACCCTCGCAGGGTCAGGGACTTGAGGAACACGTGGGCGGCTCCGGAGCGCTCGGAATGGCGGGGAGGTCGTGGTGCGACGGGAGGTGGTGCGACTGGACGTGGTGCGGTGGTCTCCCGCCGGATCGTAGCGAGGCCGGTCCTGCCCATCGCGGCATGCCCGGCGGGCACGGGCGGAGGCGCCGGGCCCGCCGTCGTGACGTGCTCGTCGACTACTTCGCGGTCGCCGTGGCCCCCACTCGATAGAGCACCCCGTCACGGAAGCGACCGGTCTCCACCAGCGTCATGTGCTGGGCCAGGTCCGCCGCCTGCGCCAGTGCGGGGCTCGCGTCGTCGTACAGCACGATGTAGCCGTGGCGGGCCGCGAAGATGCGACCGAGCTCGCCCGCCTGAGCGGCGAAGTCGGGGTTGCGCGTCCCGGCGACGAGATACTGCTTCGGGGGCAGGAAGATCGAGTCGCGGCCGGTGTCGAAGAACAGGCTGGCGGGGACGTTCGACGCCAGCAGGGTGCCGGCCGGCAGCTCGGCGGTCGCGTCGGCGAGCGGTGACCGCGCCCGTGCGGGGAAGCTGTGGTCGAGCGCCGAGAGCGTCGACTCGCTGCCGAACGGGCGGATGATCGCCCACGCCGGCCAGGCGCACCAGACCATCACCACGATGACCACCACCGCCGCCGCGGTCGCGCCCGCCCGGTAGACCAGGGCGCGGTGCACCAGGCCCAGCACGAGGATTCCTCCCGCGATCTGCACGGGAACGAGGAGTCGCCCGTCGAGCGACGTCGACGCATCGAGGAACACGTTGGTGACGAACACCATGAGCAGGTAGCCCGCCACGAACAGCGCGAGGATCCCGAGCAGCTGCTTGATCTCCGTGTCGTGCTCGCGCGCGTCCTCTCGGGCGTGGCGCGCCGGCCGCTCGCGCACGATCATCACCGCGAGCACCACCGAGACGACGACGAGAGCGGACAGCACCGCCACCCGGATCCCGCGGTCCGTGTCGAGCCCGACGAGCCAGCCCGACGCGGTGTCGACCGCGGTGTCGAACTGGCGCCAACCCGGCGGGTGGAACCCGATCGGGCGCACGTCTCCCGACGGGGACACGAGCCGCGTGATGATCGCCCACGACGCGACCGGCCCGACGCCCAGCGCGAGCAGCCCGGCGGCGAACCGCGCGCGGGTGGCCCACGAGCCCACCATCCAGAGCAGCACCGCCACGATCGCCGCGAGCGTGAACGACACGCCTGCGAGCCGAATCAGGGATGCGGCGCCCGCGCACGCACCGACGGCGAGCAGCGAAGCCGGGCGTGGATCCCGCAGCAACCACGGCAGGAGGAGCATCCCGCCGAGGAGCGCGGTGAGCATGAGCGGCTCCGACATCACGAGGCCATGGTTGATGAGCACGTTGGCCGACATCGCGAACGCCACGGCGCCGAGCACGGCAAGGAGACGCGAACGGGTGATCCGCCCGAGTAGCAGCCCGATCAGCACCACGTTGACCCCGAACAGAACCGCGTTCACCGCGGCGGCGGCGTCGACCAGGCCGGCGCCCATCCAGCCGAGCGCGCCCAGCACGATGGGGAAGAGCGGGGGGTACTGGGTGAGCGGGAAGTCGCCCCCGAACGACACCGCGCGCGCCGGCGGGTACGGGTTGAACATCAGGTTGAAGGGGGTCGTGAGCCCGTGGCCGGTCGCCAGGTTGTGCGCGGTGCCGAGGTAGACGACGGAGTCGGGCGCCAGGCCCGGCGCCTGGCGCGTGAGGTAGAGGCACGCCAGCATCGCGACGACGCCGACCACCGCGAGGGAAGGCAACGCGCGGTACGACAGCGACGGGGTCGACGACGTCGCCGATCGCTCGGCGGAATCGGCCCCGACCGGGGAGCCGTCGCTGGTGACCGCGGGCGTGGTGGTCAGACCTGACACGCGGAGCAGAAGAACGTCGACCGCCCCGAGAACGCGCTCCCGCACCACCTCGTGTCGGCACCGCGGGCACGAGAGTCCCTCGCGCGCGTACACGTTGTGGAAGTGCTGGTACTCGCCGGGACGCCCGAACAGATCGACGTACTGCTCGTCGGCCAGCGACGAACCGCGGTGCTTCACCGCTTCCTGGAGCGTTTCCATCATGGACCGGTACAGGCGTCGGACCTCTTCTCCGGTGAGCGAGTCGCTCATGCGGTCCCATCGCAGGCCCGCGCCCCACAGGATCTCGTCGCTGTAGATGTTGCCGATGCCCGCGATGAACTTCTGGTCCATGAGCAGCGGCTTGAGCTTGGCGTGACGCTGCGCCACCATGAAGCCGAAGTGCTCCCACGACATCGCGGTCTCGAGCGGATCGATGCCGAGGTGCGCGAGCTCCGTCACCTGCTTCTCGACGTTGTCGAGCTCGGTCACGAACATCTCCCCGAACGTGCGCGGATCGACGAAGCGCAGCTGCCCACCCTGCGTGAACGTGATGACGACATGGGTGTGCTTGGCCACCGCGTCGCGCGAGCTCTTGGTGCGGCGCAGCTGCCCCGACATGCCCAGATGGATCACCAGCACGTCGTCGTTGTCGAGGCGGCACAGCAGGTACTTGCCCCGCCGCTCCACCGCGGTGATCTTGCGATCGATCAGCCGGCTGGTGAACTGCTTGCGGTTGTGGTGGCGGCGAACGGCGCGCATGGCGTCGACGTCGACCGCCTTGATCTTCTTGCCCACGACCTCTCGGTCGAGATCGCGGCGCACGACCTCGACCTCGGGAAGCTCAGGCATCTCCCACCCCAATACGGTCCCCCCGGTCGGAGGAGGCGCCGATCGCCTCGCCCTGCAACCGTTTCCACGCGACCTGTGCCGCCGCCTGCTCGGCCGACTTCTTCGACCGTCCCTCGCCGGCGCCGTACTCCTCGTTGCGCAGGAACACCGCGGCGAAGAACCGTTTCGAATGGTCCGGTCCTTCGTGGCGCACCTGGTACTTCGGGAGTTGGTCGCAACGCTGGGCCGCGAGCTCCTGCAGCCTCGTCTTGTAGTCCTGCCCGCCCGGGCCGACGGCCTGCTCCCGGATGCGGCTCTCGAGCACCGCGAGCACGAATCGCGTCGCCGGCTCCAGCCCGCCGTCGAGATAGACCGCGGCGATGACGGCCTCCATCGCGTCGGAGAGGATCGACGGCTTCGCCCGACCCCCCGACGCGTCCTCACCCTTGCCGAGGCGCAGCGAGGCCCCGAGATCCAGCTCCTGGGCGATCTCGGCGAGTGCGTCCGCGCTCACGACCGCGGCGCGCAGCTTGGCGAGCTCGCCCTCGGGCATGCGCGGGTACTCCTCGTACACGAACCGGGTCACGACGAACCCGAGGACGGAGTCACCGAGGAACTCGAGCCGCTCGTTCGACTCCTCGACCCCGTGCTCGGAGCAGTATGAGCGGTGTGTGAGCGCGCGGTCGAGGAGGTCGTGGTCGACGAAGTCCCACCCCAGCGCCAGTTGCAGGCGTGCATCGAGTGCCGGGTCGACGGCACCGCCCCCCCGGGCGCCCACCACTATGTTCCCGTACTCAATCTGTGCATGACGTAGTCGACCGCGTCGCGGACGGTGTGGAGATCGCCGAGGTCCTCGTCGTCGATGCTGAAGCCCACGGTGCGCTCCCCGAGCTCCTCCTCGAGCGCCTCGACGAGCTCGATGAGCGCGAGCGAGTCGGCATCGAGGTCGCCGGCGAAGTCGGAGTCGAGGGTGATGCGGCTCTCGTCGATCTCGAGGATCTCGGCGAGTCGTTCCTTGATCATCCGGAGCACGTCGTCGGGCCCGATCGGGCTGCGCTCCACGTGGGTCTCAGCCGGCATCGGCCACCGCCTCTTTCATCCGGTCGACCACATGGGCCTCGACACATTCGACCGCCCGGTGCACCGAGCTCTTCATCGCCAGCGCGTTCGACGACCCGTGCGAGATGACGCACACGCCGTCGACGCCGAGGAGAGTGCACCCGCCGATGTAGTCGGGGTCGAGCTCCTGCGCGGCCGCGAGCAGTGCGGGCATCACGCCCTCGGCTGCCGCCTTCACCTCGGGGGTGGATTCGAGGGTGTCGAACACCAACTTGGCCGTGCCGCGGATCGCGCCCTCGACCGTCTTCAGCGCCACGTTCCCGGTGAAGCCGTCGGTGACGACGACGTCGACGGTGTCGTGCATGAAGTCGCGACCTTCGACGTTGCCGATGAATCCCGGCAAGGCCTCGAGGAGGGGGTAGACGCTCTTGCGCAGGTCGTCGCCCTTGCCGGCTTCCTCACCGTTGGAGAGCAATCCGATGCGGGGCTCGTCGACCCCCAGGCGGATGCGCGCGTACTCGCGGCCCATGATCGCGAACTGACGGAGCCACTCTGCGGTGCAGTCGACCGTGGCACCACCGTCGACCAGGATCTGCGGCAGCCGGCCGGGCACGGGGACCGGGACCGCGATGGCGGGGCGGGCCACCCCGCGGATGCGACCCATGCGCAGGAGCGCAGCGGCCATCGCCGCGCCGGTGTTGCCCGCGCTCGACCATGGCGTCGGCCTTACCGTCGCGCACCAGCTCGGCCGACACGACGATCGACGAGTCCTTCTTCGTGCGCACCGACGCCGGCGGGTCGAACATCTCGACCACCTCGGTGGTCGGCACCAGCTCCACGCCGGTCGTTCCTCCGGGGAGGAGCGGCGCCACCGCCTGCTCGAGACCCACCAGCAGCACGCGGACGCCGAGCTCGTCTGCCGCCTGGATCGCGCCCGCGACGATCTCTGCCGGGGCGCGGTCACCCCCCATGGCGTCGACGGCAACGGTGACGGACACGGAAGCGCTACTCGACGTCGATCACCTGGCGGCCGCCGTACCACCCGCAGTTGCCGCACACGATGTGAGGCTGCTTGACCGCGCCGCAGTTGGGGCAGGTCGAGCGGGCGGGCGCGGCGAGGCGCCAGTTGGAGGCGCGCCGCTGACGCGTCTTGGCTCGGGGGGTCTTGCGCTTGGGGACTGCCATCGTGGTGCTCCTGTGCCGGAAGAGAGAACGGGACTGCGAAGACGGGTGCGGTCAGAGCTCGAGCTCGGAGAGCACGGCCCATCGGGGATCGGCGGGCGCGGTGTCACGGGGCTCGCGCTCGGTGGCGATGACGTCGCGGGCGCCGATGAGCACCCCGGGCACCTCCACGGGCGCGCGAGTCGTCACGCTCGCACACGGGCGCCAAGGGGAGGTCGAGGAGCAACGCGTCGCGCACCAGCTGTTCGAGGTCGAGCTCGTGGCCCTCGATGGGGTACGTCTCACCGTCGACGGGACTCGTCTCGTAGAGCTCGGCGACACCAACGTCGAGATCGGCGGCGACGTCGCGCAGGCACGTGCTGCACTCGCCGTCCCAGCGGGCGTGGACCGTCCCGCGGGCGACGATGCCGTCGGGAACCCGCTCGAGCACGAGTTCGAGCCGGACCGGATCGTGGATGCTGGCCACCGCGGTGCCCAGCCCCGCGACCGCGGCCTCGAGGTGCACCGGTCGGCGCGCGCCGGGGTGGTGCAGGAGGTCGGCGACGTCGATGCGGAGTGTGCTCATGCTGGTGCGGCCTGGAACCGGTTGGAGGGCACGGGTGGAGAACGGTGAATCGGTCGGGTCACCCGGTGGTGACGGGACCGGGCCGGCGCAGACCTGATCGAGGTCAGGAAATGCCCGCGGGCCGGACAGCCAGGATAGCAGCCACCCCAATTGCACGGACGGACCGATAATACGCCCGATTCCGCCCTTACCGGTCGTCCTGGTCGTAGACCGCGTTGTCATCCTCGTCGTACATCGCCTCGAGGCCGGTGTGGTGGTCGGGCAGCTCGCTGTGCAGGGGTTCCACCACCGCCTGCAGCTGCTCGCGCCCCTTCTGCACGGTGGCCATCGTCCGCTCGAGCACGACCTCGAACGCGGCGAGCTTCTGGTCGATGTAGTCCTCGGCCTCGTGGCGCAGCCGGCGACTGTCGGCCTCGGCGTGGGCCACGACCTGCTGGGCGACCCGGCGCGCCTCGCGCGCCACCTCGGTGCGCTCGACCATGCGCTCGGCCTGCACCCGTCCCGCCTCGACGATGTCCTCCGCGTCCGCGACGAGCCTGGGTGAGGTACTCGTCGCGTTCCTTCAGCAACCACCGGGCGTGGCGCAGCTCCTCGGGCATCGCCGCGAGCGCGTCGTCGATCAGCTCGAGCGCCTCTTCCCGGTTCACGAGCACCGATGCCGACATCGGCATCGTGCGGGCGGCGTCGATGACCTCGCGCAGCTCCCGCAGCAACGTCTCGAGGTCGTAGGCCTGCTGGTCACTCATCCTTGGCACCACCCCCGGCCCGCTCGGCGAACCGCTCCTGGAGCCGGATGGCCACCTTGGGCGGGACCAGCCCCGAAACGTCGCCCCCGAAGCGAGCGACCTCCCGCACGAGGCTCGACGACAGGAACGAGTACTGGGGGCTGGTGGAGATGAAGAACGTGTCGATCCCCGACAGCTGCTGGTTCATCTGGGCCATCTGGAGCTCGTAGTCGAAATCCGACACCGCACGCAGGCCCTTGACGATCGACTCCGCGCCGTGATCCTTGGCGAACTCCACGAGGAGGCCCTTGAAGAACTCGATCCGCACGTTGGTGAGGTGGGCGATCTCCTCGGACAGCATCGCCTGACGCTCCTCGAGCGTGAACAGCGACGCGGTCTTCTGCGGGTTGCGGATCACCGCGACGATCACGTCGTCGAAATGGCGCGCGGTCCGCTCGATGATGTCGAGATGACCGTTGGTGACGGGATCGAACGAGCCCGGGCAGAGGGCGGTGGCCACGCAGCAGCTGCTCCTGTGAGAGGACGGCGGGCCGGACCTTCAGGAGATCGCGACCACCAGGAGCGTATCGCCGTAGGCCCGCTCCTTCTCGATCCTCCACCCGGCGGGCAACGCCGGCGACTCCTCCCCCTTGGGGCGTTCCACCACCACGGTGGCGCCAGGGGCCACCACACCACCCGTCACCAGGCCGGCGAGCGTGGCAGTCACCTCCGGCGTGGGGGTGTCGTACGGGGGGTCGAGGAACACGAGGTCGAAGGGTGCCTCGGGCACCGGCGCGGCCAGGAAACCGGCCGCGGTCGACCGCTGGAAGCGCGCCACGTCGGCGAAGCCGACGGTGTCGAGATTGGCGAGGATCGCGACCTCGGCGGCGCGGTCTCGGTCGACGAGGACCGCGCGCGCGGCGCCACGCGACAACGCCTCGACGGCCAGCGCGCCACTTCCCGCGTAGAGGTCGAGCACGGTCGCGTCGTGGATGCGGTGGTGGCCCAGCGACGCGAACAACGCTTCCCGTACCCGGTCGGTGGTCGGCCGCGCCGAGCCCTTCGGCGCGACCAGGCGCCGCCCGCCCGCCGTCCCCGCGATCACCCGCAGGCTCATCAGCTCTTGAACAGGAAGTCGGGCGGCGATTCTCTGACCTGCACCATCGCGGCGGATTGTAGCCGTGACCTGCACTTCTACCGTTGGCACGCGTTGGCTCGCGTTGGCAGCTTTGCGGAGATTCCGCGGACTTTTCGCGGACTTTTCGCGGACCGACCACCCTCGGTACTGTCCGATGTGGCAGATCTGCCACATCGGGCTCCCGGGTCGAAACCTGGGGCAGATCTGCCCCAGGGTCGGTGACCCCGAGTGCCACGAGAGCCCGTACAGGTGCGCTGTGAGCGCCGCGGGCCGCCGCCCGGCACTCGGGTACCCGGAACTGGTGTTCGGGGCGTACAGGCGTTCGTGTGAAGCGTCAAGTCGCAACGGCTGCTCGCGGAGGCCGTCGACAACGGGCAGGACCGCGTGCGGCGAGCGCAGCGGTACGTCGAGGTCCGCATCGGGGAACTACTCGGACCAGCGAAGGCGGGTCGGCCATCTGCCGAGGAAATGTCCGCCGCGCCGAACGTTTCGACCGCGGACGAAACATTGACAAAGGACGAGCGCCACCAGTTCCGGCAGATGGCTGAGCACCAGGCCTTCACCGACGAGGACATCGACGCTGCCGCCGCGTACGGGGGTTCGTGTAGCGGTCCGGGTCGGGGGACCACCGGAGGCTGTCGCAACCACCCCGACCCGGAACCGCGTTCTCTCAGCTCCCGGAGCAGACGCTGCCGGTCTCGTCGGAGGCCGCCTGGCTGTATCCGTTCGGGCAGGACGTCAGCGTGGCCGTCAACCCGAACGGTCCTCGCCACCCGACAGCCTCGAAGCTTTCGGCGAAGAGCTCCTGATCGTTCGTCGCGTTCATCACCGAGTCGTTGATCCAGCCGAGTGACAACTCGCCGCCATCGGCGAAGAAGCCCGCGCCGTCGGGGATGATCGGGATCTCCATGGTGTCGGGGAAATCCGCGAGGTTCTGCGAATCGCTGTTCGTGACGAAGCTATCCGCGCCGGTTGGCGCGTCGGCCAGGTAGGTGATCGTCACGCCCGACGACGCGAGGATCCGCGCCGCCTGGGCCCTGTCGACGAGCATCGCGTCGATGTTGCCCGACGCTTGCTGGCGGGCGAGGTCAACGACGACCATCGACAGGGCCTCGCGGGGGACGAACGCCCGGATCACCTGCGCGTCCGACGCACGTTCCACCGAACGGATCTGCGCGTCGGCTTGGGCGAGCATCACCTTCAAATCGCGGCCGGAACCGAGCAGGGCGGCCTCGGTCACGTCGACGCCGATGTCGGCGATCAACGCGTCCAAGAGCCGCACTTCGGCGGTACGGGCATGCGCAGAGAACAGGGTGTCCAGCTGGCCCTGGATCTCCTCGGGCCATGCTCGGGCCGGAAGATCCCGGCGTCGACGCGGGCGACGACCGCTCCCAGCTCGAGCGTGATGAGCTCCGGGCAGGAGAGCATCTGCCGCGTTTTCGTCGATTCGCCCGGGACTGCGTCGGTCGCGTTTTCCCAGGTCGTCACCGCGCCGCCGGACTGGTTGACGAGGATCGTGCTCAGAGCGGTCGGCGTACGGCTGAAGATAGACCGTCCCGCGGGTCGCGCCCAGCGATCGGCAGCGCATCGCGGAACGGACGTGCACTCGACGCTGATCACGGATCGGACCGAGTAGTCGGGCTCGGGCGGGGCGCACCACCCGCCGCTCGCGACGAGGGCTTCGATCTTGAGGTCGTTTCGACGCGGCGTCGTCGTCGAGGGTGAGCTCGGCGGGACGTTCGGCGTGGATGGTCGCGACCTTCACCTGCATCGCGCTGGAGCCGTGGCTGAGCTCGACGCGGGCCTCGGCGAGACGTTCGGCGAGCGGTGTGTCGTCGAGCAGCGTGCCGTACCGTTCTCCCAGCGCGGCGTAGGGCCTCGACGCGGGGCGCCTCGGCTGGTCGACGGGCGGCCATCTCGGCCAGTGTCGGCTTACGTACCGCGGCACCGCGGCCGCTACCGTCTCGGCTTCGGGCTCGTCGGCTTCGAGGCGGCGCTCGACTCGGCCCGGACGGCTCGGGTGGGGTCACGGAGGCGGAGAGGGTCGCCAGGTCGTCGGCGGCGACGGTTGCCTGGTCCGGCTCTGACGGAGGCGAAGAGGTCGGCGACATCGGCGCAGGGCTTCGAGCTCGTCGTCGGCGGACGGTAGACAGGTCGAGCGAGCAGTTCTGGATGGTGCGCACGATGGTCTCCTCGCGTTGTGTCCGAACGGCGTCTGTACCGGCTCTCGATGGCGCTACGCGCCTCACACACTGGGCCTCGAGGGGGCGCTGGCTAGGCCTAACGCGGCGCTCGGTGCGCCTGCGTGCGCTCCAGGAGTCCTGTGGCCATTCTACGCCCGGGCTGTGACGTTATCGGTCATCCCGCGATGCTCTGCTCGGGCTCGGTCGCGGGAGAGGTCGAGGCGTCGGCGGCCGTGCGCGGACGCTCGCGGGCTGTGGCGTCCGCAGACCCCGACCAACTTCGACGCCACCTCCTCGCGACGAGTCGGACGCGTGCGATTAGCTCTCGATCCGGGCGGTGCGTTCGTCCTCTCGCCCCACGGCGCGGCCATCGCGGTACGGGCTCTGCGTTCACTCTCATTGGATCCACCCTTCGTCGGTCGGCCGGCGATTCGCTCGAATCCTGGCGGTGCTCTCGCAGCGAGTGGTAGACGCGGCCGACGGCGCTGCTCGGCGGCCCGGTGGGGAGCTGGTCGCCCGAGTGAGCTGCGCTGGCGCTGCTCGACGTTGGGCCCGCGGGTGGCCGCTCGAGGATCGCCTGCACCGCCAGCGCGGTGGCCACGACCCGGTCATCGTGGGCACCGGCTGCGTGGTCGAAGCGGTAGACGCCAGGGCTGCGTTCGATCAGCTTCGCGGCGGCGAGCTCGTCGACGAGTGCCTCATCGGCGGGGAGGTCGAGCTGCCGGTCGTGCACGCGCGCGGGAACATGGTGAGCGCGAGCCTGCCGATCTGCGCTCTGGGAGAAGTTGTACTGCGTGACCCGGATGCCACGCCGGGAGAGGTTCTGCAGCAGGGCGACGGCTTGGTAGGGGTCGGCTGACGACTGCGGGCGCCGTAGTCCTTGCATGCCTGACGCGAGCCACCCTTCGACCGCGCCGAGGTCGACGGGATGACGGCGGGAACCCGACCACACGGCGACCCGATCGACGACTACGACCCGTTGCCCGTCGCGCTGCTCGGGATGGGCGACGCATGCGGCGGTCCTGTCCGACACGATGCCGACGTCGAGACCGACCACGTACTTCCCCCGGTACCGGGGGTCGGGTTCGAGGGGTCCGTCGTGGCCGACGAGCGCGCGCACGTCCTCGAGGCTCGCGAGCGAGTCCTCACCCTCACACCACACGTTCATCACGCGGCGCTCGAACTCGCTGGGGAGCAGCAGCGCGCGTTGCTCTTCGATGTCGGCGTCGGGTCCACCACTCGGTCGGTCCCGGGCGTTCCACGACGTGCCAGGAATCCGAACGTCGGGCGTGCTTCAGCGTCCGGTACGAGAAGTGCGTCGGCGACGCCCGCGTGGCCGATCACGAGGAACGTCATGCCGGGCCATTTCGGGAGCGACGACAACGCGACCGTGAGCATCGCCCGCGACGACGGGACATCCGACCAGTTCGGCAGCTCCTCCAGGATGATCAACGGCGTCAGCAAGCCCTCGGCGCTCGGCGCATCCGACGGCAGAGCCCACAGCCGCGCCCCGTTGCCGCGTGTTCACGATGCTCGTCGCCTCGACCCGTACCACGGACCCGAGACCTGAACGGCGCACGTACCCCCGCGCACGGTCGAGCAGTCGGTTTCCCTGGTCCTCGTCCTCGGCGATCACGAAGCCACTTCGGCCAACGGCTCCGCGTCCTCGACCAGCCACGCGCAGCCCGTACGCCCCGGTATCGCTCGTCTTCGCCGAACCCTTCGGGCAGCCCGAACCAGTGCTGCGTCGGCTCGCCCACCTTCGGGTCGAGCACCGCCTGGGCGTTCACGTGCTGCCAGTCGGTCCACAAGTCGCCGAGACGCGGCCCACGGTCCGACACCAGCGACGCCGCCAAGGTGAGTGCCGCCTCGCTCACGCTGCGTCCTCCGGGTCCGGTACCACCGACAAGGCACGCCGCTCGAGGATCGCGGCACCTTCACGCCGCAGCGCCTCGAGGGCACCGTCGTCGCCGGTCGCCACCGCGGTCGACGCCAGGGAGCCGAGCAGCTTCGCCATGCTCTGCGGGCTGAGTCCGAGCGCGTCCGCAGCCTTCGCTGCCGTCGCCTCGAATCGCTGCCACCGCTCAGTGCCGGGACGGTCGGCGCCGTCGTCGGTGTGGAGCCCATGCTCGGCGAACCACGCCCGGTACCGCTGGCAGGCCGCCTCGGCCCACGCCCACCGCTGCACCGCAGGCTGGAACGCCGGGGCTGCCGTCCACGGTGCGACCTCCACCAGCTCGGCAGCGAGGGCCTCCGGCGACCGGCCGCAACTTCCGCTCGGAGCGGCCTCCGTGCGTCATCGCCAGGTCGTTGCCCGGCCATGCGTCCCGCCACTTGCCGCGTGCCGGGGTTCCCATGGTCAACCTCGCGCCCTGTGGACAGAACCGAGCCGCGGACTCCTCGCGGACCTCAGGACGACGCGCACCGCCAGAGCCCTGACGCGCCAACGGTCGCGGGGCTTCGGTAGCACTTTGCCGTGAAGTCCTCACGCGCGCATCGTTCGGGCGAGTCGAGGAAGAGGCGCTCGGGAAGGTGTGCGCCCCCTTCATCGTTGGTCGCTCGTGTTGTCGGTCTCTTGGTAGGTGTCGTCGCCGATGACGCGGAGTGCTGCGTTGAGGAGGCGTTCGGCGCTGTCGATGTCGTCGTTCGCCCAGCGTTCGGCGGCGAGGGAGCAGAGCCCGGAGACGACGGCTCCGAGCGCATGGGCGGCGTTCACCGGGTGAACCTCCTCGACAGTCTGGCGTGAAGATCGTTGCGGAAGTCGTGCGAAGAGTGCGTCTTTGCACGACGCGTTCGCAGTCGGGCTCAGCGTTCGTCGTTCTCCCCTGCTCCCGGCTCTTCGCAGCCTCTACCGAGCATCTCAGCGTCACCACGCCGTAGTTGTCGCGCGGCGAGTCTGCTTCCGCCATCACTGCCATCTCTTCATAGCGCGTGTCGCTCGTCGCATGTCAGAGCATGCGTGTCGCGAAGATTGTGCGTCGGTTGTGCGAGTGGTTGGCGAGTGCTTGGCGAGGTCCGCGGAGCGCTCGCGCAGATCTGCGCGAGCGGAGGACGAGAGCGGTGCTGCTCGTCGGGCCGGACGTGATGAGGTGAGACCCTCGTCCCGGTTGTACGACGTGTCGTACGCGGCAACGAAGATGCAGACCTCGATGGCGGCGAAGTCGACCAGCACGTCTTCAAGTCTCGAGCTGCTCACGCCTTCGCAGCGACTTCGCGACGGCGTTGCGTGAAGCACCGTCGTCTCGCTGGAGCTCTCGGAGCTCGCCAGTCGAGCGGGCGGTGATCCATTCTGCGCGGAGGACGAGCGCGAAGAGCGCGAACCCGCCGAGGGCTTGAGGATGTGGTCGCGCCGGGAGCTCGAATCACGGCGTACTTGTCGAGCCGCACGTAGGTCCGCGCGCTTCACTGGCCGCCGTCCCGCTCGGCGAAGTAGCTCTCGATCCACGCCTCGAGCTCGTCGGCGCTCGTAGTAGACGGTCCGGCCGATGCGCACCGAGCGCGGACCGACCCCGACGTGCCTGTAGTACCTCATCGTCGCTCTCGGGCTTGTGCGCCCGCTCGGCGGCCTCTCGGGTGTTCAGCAGTTCACGTCTCGCCATGGTCGGCTTTCGGTCCGTTCCGTTGGTTTCTGCGAACAGAGTACGGCGGTCCTTGACCGTTCGCAACAAGGCCTACGGTAAGTTCGTACTTATGCGAACACCG
The DNA here is from genome assembly GCA_963750045.1 of uncultured Actinomycetes bacterium. GTDB lineage: Bacteria > Actinomycetota > Acidimicrobiia > IMCC26256 > DASPTH01 > DASUAS01. Next base: position 118,550 of record CAVVPD010000003.1, read on the forward strand.
AAGGTCGGTCCCGACGGGCAAGCGCGGTGGGCCGAGAGCGTGCAGAGGAGAACCGCCAGCGCCAGGGGCTCTCTCTGCGGGAGCTCTCCCAGCGTCTCGGTGGTGCTCGGCCGACCGATCCTGGCCGTCGGGGCTCCTGAAGCTTGAGCGGGCCGAACGTGCGCGTGCGACGCCGACGACCTGGCCGCGTGCTGGCTGCCGCGCTCAGCACCACACCGGAGGCGCTGCTGTACGGCCACGACCTTGTGACGGTCGAGGAGATGCGGAAGGGCGCGGAGGGCGTCGACATCAGCCGGTGCTCTCCGACGGTGGCGAACGCGGTCGACGCCGGGCTGTCGCTCGAGGTCATTGTGGCCCTCATCGCAGTCGTGGTCGCTGGTAGCGGGTATGGAGCCGGCACGAACGCGGGTGAAGAAGGGGAAGAAGTAGATGGCAAGCATCAAGAAGCGCGGCGACGGCTACCGGGCGAGGTTCCGGAGCGACGACGGCAGGGAGCACGCGAAGCAGACGCGCACGAAGGCGGAGGCGCAGCGGTGGCTTGACGGCCAGACCGCGGCGCTCGTCCGCGGCGACTGGGTCGACCCGAGGGCCGGACGCCAGACGTTGCGCGACCTACTGCGGAGACGTGGCTAGCGCGGATGCGGCCGAGCTGGCGACCGGCGACGGACGCGGCGGTGACGAACACGATGGCCAAGCACGTCCTGCCGGTCCTCGGCGACCGTCCGCTCGTCAGCATCAAGCGTGCCGACATCGAGGCGCTCTGCGCGTCCCTCGACCTCGCGCCGTCGACGGTGAGCATCGTGCGCCAGCACCTCGGCCAGGCCCTCGGCGCGGCGGTCGAGGACGGACTCATCGCCAAGAATCCCGCGCTGGGGGCTCGTCTCCCGCGCCGTGAGGCGACCAAGGCCCAGCCGGTACCGCTCGAGGTCGTGGAGCGCATCCACGGCGCGCTGCCCGGACTGGCTCAGGGTCGCGGTCCCGCTCGGCGTCGGTGTCGGCTTACGCCAGGGCGAGGCGTCCGGCCTGAGCGTCGACCGGCTGCACCTCCTGCGCCGGACTCTGCGCGTCGACCGTCAGCTCACCGACCGCAACGTCGAGGAGCCGATTCTCGCCCCACCCAAGACGGCGAGCAGCAACCGCACGGTGCCGCTCGCCGGCTTCGTCGTGGACGCCCTGAGCGCTCACCTCGCACGCTTCCCGCGTGAGCCGGGCGACCTGGTCCTCCTCGACCCTGAGGGCCTCCCGGTGGCGTCAGGGCGCTTCGGCCACGAGTGGCGCAAGGCGGTCGAGAGGGCCGGCGCCCGACCGGGGCTCCGGTACCACGACCTGCGCCACACCTACGCCTGCGACGCTGCTCTCGCGGGGGGTCTCCATCAAGGCCGTGGCGACCTGGCTCGGGCACGCCTCCCCCACCGTCACGCTCGGCGACGTACGCGCACCTCATGGCCGACGACGACGACGTGGCCCGCGGGGGTCCTCGACGACAGCGTTCGCGATCCGCGGACTCTTCGCGGACTGATGCGGCCTCGAGAACGGCTAGAACCCCTTACAGCGCAACGGCCTCTCGAGGGTGCGCTCAGCTCTTGAACAGGAAGTCGACGGACTCGCCGAGGAGGTCCTGCACCTCTTCGCGGAGCTGCCAGTGCCCTTCGAGATCGGGGTCGCCGTCGAGGATCGCCTCGGCGACGGTGCGCGCCTCCATCACGATGGGCTCGTCCTGGGGCAGCCGGCCGAGCTTCAGATCGGTCCATCCGGCCTGGCGTTCACCGAACACCTCGCCCGCGCCCCGGATGGCGAGATCGCGCTCCGCGAGCTCGAAGCCGTCACCCGACTCTACCATCGCCTGCATCCGCGCCTCGCCCTGCGGGGTCGTCGGTGCCGCGAGCAGGTAGCAGTGGGAACGGTGTTCGCCGCGCCCGATCCGGCCGCGCAGCTGGTGCAGCTGGAGGAGCCCGAAGTGGTCGGCGTCCTCGATCACCATCACCGTCGCGTTGGGCACGTCGACGCCCACTTCGATCACGGTCGTGGCCACGAGCACGTCGATCTCGCCGGCCCGGAACGCGCGCATCGCGGCCTCCTTGTCGGCCGCCGGCATCTGGCCGTGCAACAACCCGAGGCGGAGGTCGGCCAGCTCCTCCTCCCGCAGCCGATCCAGCTCCTCGGTCGCCGCCCGGGCCTCCAGCTTGTCCGAGCCCTCGACCAGCGGGCAGACCACGTAGGCCTGGCGCCCCGCGGCCACCTCGGCGCGCACGTGTTCGTAGACCGCCACCCGTTCGAGCGGTCCCGGCCCCACCACGGTCGTCTCGATCGGCGACCGGCCGGCGGGGAGCTCGCGCAGCTCGGTCTTGTCGAGGTCGCCGTAGATGAGCATGGCGGCGGTGCGCGGGATCGGCGTCGCCGTCATCACCAGCACGTCGGGCGAGTCGCCTTTGGCCCGCAGCAGGTCGCGCTGCTCGACGCCGAAGCGGTGCTGCTCGTCGATCACGGCCACGCCGAGGTTGGCGAACTCGACCCCCCCGTAGATGAGCGCGTGGGTGCCGACGAGGACGTCGACCTCGCCCGCGAGCAGCCCGGCGGCGATCCGGCGCCGCTCGGCGGCGGGCGTGCGGTTGGTGAGCAGCGCGGCGCGCACCGGACGCTCGCCGAGCAGCGAACCCTCGGCGGGCACGGTCAGCGTGCCGAGCAGCGCGCGCATGGTCAGCTCGTGTTGCTCCGCGAGCACCTCGGTCGGCGCCATGAACGCGCCCTGGTACCCGCCCTGCACCGCCATCAGCAACGCGGTGAGCGCGACGACCGTCTTCCCCGAACCGACCTCGCCCTGCAGGAGACGGTGCATCGGCGCGGGCAACGCCATGTCGGCTCGGATCTGCGCGATGGCCCGGAGCTGGTCGGCCGTGAGCGGGAACGGGAGCGCGGCGTGGAACTCGGGAACCAGCGGGCCGTCGACCTCGTGCACGATCCCGGACGCTTGCGCCGCGAGCGCGCGCTTGCGCCGCGACGAGCGCGAGCTGCATGCGGAGGAACTCGTCGAACTTCAGACGCTGCGCGGCGGCGTGACGCTCCCCCATCGACTCGGGCCGGTGGATGCCGCGGTACGCGCTCCCCCGGTCGACGAGATCGTGCGCGCTGCGCAGGTCGCCGCCGAGCGGGTCGGCGAACCCGCGCGCCTTGGTCCGTTCCAGACACGACGCCACCGCCCGCCGCAACTGCCAGGTGAGGACCTCGGCCTTCCCGGACTGGGGATACACCGGCACGATCGTGCCGGTGACGTCCGAGCCCGCGTCGGGATCGGCGAGCACGTCGACGACCGGGTTCGTCATCTGGCGCTTGCCGCGGTAGCTCTCGACCTTGCCGAACAGCGACACCTGGGTGCCGGGCCGGAGCTGGCGCTCCCGCCAAGCCTGGTTGAAGAACACGATCTCGAGGAGCCCGGTGCCGTCGTAGACCGTCGCGTTCACGATCGTGCGCTTGCGGTCCCGCGTACGGCGCGCGTGGCAGGACCGCACCTCGGCGTCGACGGTCGCCTCCTGGCCGATCTCGAGCTCGTGGATCTCGGCGCGCTCGGTGCGGTCGACGTAACGGCGCGGGTAGTGCTCGAGGAGGTCGAGCACGGTTTCGATGCCCATCTCGGCCAGCCCCGAACGCAGCTTGTCCCCCACCGCCTTCAGCTCGGTGACACCATGCGACGCGAGCTCGCGCAGCGTGAGGCCGGCGGCCACGGTCGTCGGGCTACTCGACGCCGATGAGGTACGGGTAGAGCGGCTGGTCACCGTGGTGGATCTCGACCTCGACGTCGGGATGCGCGCTCGCCAGGTGCTCGCTGATGCGCTCGGTGTCGAGTGCGTCGGCATCCGCCCCCACGATGACGGTCACGAGCTCAGCATCGTCGTCGATGAGCGCGTCGACCAGCGCCGCCGCGGCATCGGTCACCGACTTCACCGACGCCTTCACGCCGTCGCGTGTGATCGCGATCCAGTCACCCATCACGATCGGTCCAGACTCGGCGACGCTGTCGCGCACCGCCTGGGTGATCTCACCGGCACGCACGCGCGCGGCCGCCTCCGCCATGGCGACCCGGTTGTCGTCGAGCGACGCGTCGGGGTCGTAGGCGAGCAGCGCACCCAGCGCCTCCACCACCGCGGCGGTGGGCACCACCGCCACCGGCCGGTCCGTGAGGCCGGGCACCTGCTCCGCAACGGCCACGATGTTCTTGTTGTTGGGCAGCACGATGACGCCGTCGGCGACGCACGCGTCGACCGCTTCGAGGATCTGCGCCGTCGAGGGGTTCATCGACTGGCCGCCCGCCACCACCTGCTGGACGCCGAGGCCGCGCAGCAGGGTGCGCAGGCCCTCGCCCACCGCCACCGCGACGACGCCGGTGGTGACGCGCTCGAGGGTCGGCCCGGTCCGTCCGGCGATGGCCTGCTCGCGCACCCACTCCGCTTCTTCGCGCCCTTCGACCTGCTCGACGAGATCGGTGACCCGGATGTCGCGGGGACGGCCGGCCTCGATGCCCGCCTCGATGGCCGCCCCGATGTCGTCGGTGTGGACGTGGCAGTTCCAGACGCCGTCGCCGCCCACCACCACGATCGAATCGCCCAGCGCGCCCCAGGCCGCCTTGAACCCGTCGATGCGGTCGTCGCCGGCGTGCAGGAAGTACATGACCTCGTAGCGCAGGTCGGAGGCGTTCGTGCCCTCGTCGACGTGCTGCCCGACGGCGATCGCGCTGTGCACGGCCTCGGGGAGCGGGACGGGACGCTCGTCGACGACGTTGAGGCACGCGGAGAACAACAGCTCGAGCCCACGCCCGCCTGCGTCGACCACGCCCGCCTCCCGCAACACCGGGAGCAGGTCGGGCGTGGCGGCGACGGCGGCGCGGGCGGCGTCGGCGGCACGCTCCAGGATCGCGCCCAGCGCGGTCTCACCCTCGACGACGGCCCGTTCGACCGATTCCGTCGCCGAGCGCACGACGGTGAGGATCGTGCCCTCGACCGGGCGCAGCACCGCCTGGTAGGCGGCGTCGGTCGCGCGGCGCAGCCCGGTCGCGACGTCGGGCCCCGAGATCGCGTCGAGCGCCGAGAACGTGTCGGCCAGGCCGCGGAGGATCTGGGAGAGGATCACGCCCGAGTTGCCCCGGGCCCCCATCAGCGAGCCGTGCCGGATCGCCTCGCAGACCTGTTCCATGGCGGGCGTCGCGCCCGCGTCGAGCTCGCCGACGACGGATTCCAGCGTGAGCGCCATGTTCGTGCCGGTGTCCCCGTCGGGGACGGGGTAGACGTTGAGGGCGTTGAGCTCCTCCTGGTGCGCGCGGAGGGTGTCGCGGTAGGTCGACACGATCCGCCGCAGGTCCCCCGGCGCCAGCTTCTGCAGGACCGTCACGGCTGGGATGGTACTGCGCCCGCTGCTATCCTTCGCCGTTCGATCGTTCCCGTCGTCGTCGGAAATGAAGGTTGCGTCATGGCGTCCGTCTGCGAGTTGTGCGGCAAGAAGCCGCAGTTCGGCATGCGCGTCAGCCACTCGCACCGCCGCACCAAGCGCCGTTGGAACCCCAACGTGCAGAAGGTCCGCGCCGTCGTCAACGGCAGCCCGAAGCGCCTGCACGTGTGCACCTCCTGCCTCAAGGCAGGCAAGGTGCAGAAGCCGTAGGGCCAGCAACGTGCAGGGCGTCGTCCGCATGTTCGACCCGCTCTCGGGTGAAGGGCTCGTCGTCAACGACACCGACCGCGTCGAGTTCGCGTTCGCGGCCGACGCGCTCGAGCACTCCCTCTTCCGCATGCTGCGCCAGGGCCAGCGCATCAACTTCGAGCTCGATGCCGACGGCCGCGCCCACAACGTGCGCATCGGCTCCGAGGTCGACATGGGCCTGCCCACCGCCCAGGTCTGATCCGCCCAGGTCTGATCCGCCCAGGTCTCAACCGGCCAGGTCTCAACCGGCCGGACCGAGCGTCAGGCGATCCTGCGTCCGGTGCCGGAACCGACGACGGGGCCGCACGGTCCTTTCGGGATCGCCCCGCCACCCTCGGTAGACTTTTTCACACCCCTTTTCGCCTTCCGGAGGAGCGTGACGTGACGCTCGTGCAGGCCCCTACCTCGAATCACCGGCTGCTCGACTGGGTGCAGAGCATCGTCGAGCTGTGTGAGCCCGACGACGTCCACTGGTTCGACGGCTCCGACGCCGAGCACGAGTTGCTCTGCAAGCAGCTGGTCGAGACCGGCACCTTCGTCGCCCTCGATCCCGACAAGCGCCCCGGTTCCTACTGGGCCCATTCCGACCCCAGCGACGTCGCCCGGGTCGAGGACCGCACCTTCATCTGCTCCGAGCGCGAGGTCGACGCCGGCCCGACCAACAACTGGAAGGCTCCCGACGAGATGCGGACCAAGCTCACGGAGCTGTTCCGGGGCTGCATGAGGGGCCGCACCATGTACGTGGTGCCCTTCAGCATGGGCCCGCTCGGCTCGCCGTTGTCGTACATCGGTGTCGAGGTCACCGACTCCCCGTACGTCGCCGTCAGCATGCGCACCATGACCCGTGCCGGACAGGCCGCGCTCGACGTCCTCGGCGCCGACGGCGACTTCGTGCCCTGCATCCACTCGGTGGGCGCCCCGCTGGCACCGGGCGAGGAAGACGTCGCCTGGCCGTGCAACGCGGAGGAGAAGTGGATCGTCCACTTCCCCGAGACACGCGAGATCTGGTCGTTCGGGTCCGGTTACGGCGGCAACGCGCTCCTCGGCAAGAAGTGCTTCGCGCTGCGGATCGCGTCGGTGATCGCGCGCGACGAGGGTTGGCTGGCCGAGCACATGCTCATCCTCAAGATCACCAGCCCCGAGGGCCGGGTGAAGTACATCGGCGCCGCGTTCCCCTCCGCGTGCGGCAAGACCAACCTCGCCATGCTGATCCCGACGGTTCCCGGCTGGACGGTCGAGACCATCGGTGACGACATCGCCTGGATGAAGTTCGGCGACGAAGGCCGCCTGCACGCCATCAACCCCGAGTTCGGGTTCTTCGGCGTGGCGCCGGGCACCAACGAGCGCTCGAACCCCAACGCTCTCCACACCATGGACACCAACACCGTGTTCACCAACACCGCGCTCACCGACGACCGCGACGTGTGGTGGGAGGACCTCACCGACGACCCGCCGGCACACCTCACCGACTGGAAGGGTCGGTCGTGGACGCCCGCCGAGGACGCCCCCGCGGCGCACCCGAACTCGCGCTTCTGCGTCCCCGCGGCGCAGTGCCCGTCGATCGCGCCCGAGTGGGAGGACCCGAAGGGGGTGCCGATCTCGGCGTTCCTGTTCGGAGGCCGGCGCGCCACCACGGTGCCGCTCGTCTACGAATCGCACAGCTGGCAGCACGGTGTGCTGGTGGCCGCGACGATGGGGTCGGAGAAGACCGCCGCCGCCACCGGTGGCGTCGGCGACCTGCGCCGCGACCCGTTCGCGATGCTCCCGTTCTGCGGCTACAACATGGGCGACTACTTCGCCCACTGGCTGGGCATGGCGCAGAGAACCGACGAGGCCTCGCTCCCCGCCATCTACGGCGTGAACTGGTTCCGCAAGAGCGACGGCGGCCGGTTCCTGTGGCCGGGCTTCGGCGAGAACTCCCGGGTGCTCGAGTGGATCTGCCGCCGCCTCGACGGCGACGCGGCGGGCGCCGACACCCCCATCGGCGTCGTCCCCGGTCCCGAGGACCTCACCCTCGACGGCCTCGACGTCGCCCACGACGACGTGGCCGCCGCGCTGGCCGTCGACACCGAGGCGTGGAAGCGCGAGCTGCCCGGGATCCGGGCCTACTTCGCGGAGTTCGGCGACCGCCTGCCCCGCGAGCTCGGCGAGCAGCTCGACGCGCTCGAGGCACGCCTGGGCTGAGGGGCGGTACGCTCGGCCCGGCGACCGAGGGTCCCGTCCGTCGAACCCGGGGGTATTGATGAACGTCACCGCGTACGTGCTGATCCAGACCGAGGTCGGGCGGGCGGAGAAGGTCGCCAAGGCCGCTCGATCGATCGCCGGCGTCGTCGACGCCGACAACGTGGCCGGACCCTACGACGTCATCGTCAAGGCCGAGTCGGACTCCCTCGACGAGCTGGGCAAGCTGGTGGTCTCCGAGATCCAGAAGGTCGACGGCATCACCCGCACGTTCACCTGCCCCATCGTCAACCTCTAGCTCCGCTGGCGGCCCGCACGCGTGGCGCGGCGGGCATGGCGTTCGACTGCGAGCTCGATGAGGCGGTCGAGCAGCTCGCCGTAGGGCACGCCGCTCGACTCCCACAGGCGCGGGTACATCGAGATCGGTGTGAAGCCGGGGATGGTGTTCACCTCGTTCACCAGGAAGCCTCGCCCCGGACCACGCGACCCCGGCCCGGCCTCCTCGAGGAAGAGGTCGACGCGCGCCATGGCCTCGCAGCGGCACGCCTCGAACGCCCGGCAGGCCAGCGCCTGCGCCAGCATCACCTGCTCGTCGGTGAGCGCCGCGGGGACGAGCAGCTCGGCGTCGTCCGCCTCGTACTTGTCGGCGTAGGAGTAGAAGTCGTCGCCGGGCACGATCTCGCCCGGCACCGAGACGGTCGGCGGATCGTCGCCCAGCACCCCGAGCTCGATCTCGCGCCCGGTGATCGCCTCCTCGACCACGATCCACTCGTCGTAGGCGAGGGCGAGGTCACACGCGGCGTCGAAGCCGGTGCGGTCCAGAGCCTTCGACACCCCGACCGACGACCCGAGGTTGGCCGGCTTGACGAAGCAGGGGTATCCGAGCCCGGCCTCCGCCTGCGCGGCGAACGCAGCACGATCGTGACCCTCGCGGAACACGAGGGAACGCGCGTAGGGCAGGCCCTCGGCCGCGAAGGCGCGCTTCATCATCACCTTGTCCATGGCCACCGCCGATCCCACCACCCCCGATCCGACGTAGGGGAGGTCGGCCAGCTCGAGGAGTCCCTGTATCGTGCCGTCCTCGCCGTAGGGCCCGTGCAACAGCGGGAACACGACGTCGACGTCGAGCGCGCCGACGGCGGGCGCGACCTCGCCGTCGATCGCGAACGCGCTCGGCAACGCCGTCGGCCCCGCCTCGATCGCCGCGCGCGCCGAATCCGCGAGCAGCCACCTGCCCTCGGTGGTGATGGCGACGGGCACCACCTCGTACCGAGCGGGGTCGAGCGCGCGAGCGACGGCGACCGCGGTGACGCGCGACACGTCGTGCTCTGCCGAGCGACCGCCATACAGCAGCAACACGCGCGGTCTGCGGGCCATCACGAGGCCTGGAGCACGGCGCGGATGCCGAGCCCCATGAGGAACAGCCCGACGAGCCCGTAGAACATCTCGGTGCGTCCCCGCATCTGCCGACGGTACTGGTACGCGAGCCCGACCGTGAGGAACGCGACGAACCCGTAGAACATGTGGAACCGGGGCGCGACGTAGTCCTTGCTCGCGACCAGGATCGACCCCACCAGCACCTGCAGCATGAGCGTGGACTCGGCGATGATCGTCGCGATCCACACGTAGGTGCCGCGCGCCTTGCGCCAGCGCCATGCGACGAGCGCGATCAGGCCCGCGATCGCGTTCATCGCGATCGCGACGTAGCCCCAGACCTTGTGGAAGTCGAGCAGTGTCTGCACGGCGAGTGACGCGAGAGCGGGCTAGGTGGCCGGAGCGTCCTCGTGCTGGACGACGTCGAACTGCCACAGCTCGCTGCCCGTGCTCACCGGGCCCTGCTCGCCGTGTGCCTTGTGCCCGTGCTGGAAGGCAGCGCTGTTCATCCACGCCAGGAAGTCCGCTTCCGACGCCCACCGCGTGTACACGAGGAACGTGTCGCGGTCGTCGGCTGGGCGCAGCAGCTCGAACGCCTCGAAGCCCGGCGAGCCCGACACCTCGCCGGCGCGCGCCGCGAAGCGCGCCACCAGCTCGTCGGCCCGCTCCTTGGGCACCGTGATCGCATTGATCTTGACGACACTCATGGGGGCTCCTGCTCGTGCTCGGGAACGTGCTCGGGTCGGAACCGTTCTACTGCCTGGCGCCGCCGCGGCGCGACTCGACCAGGTGGCGGGCCGGCGGGCCGGGGCAGGGTCGGCCCGGCCGACCCACCATGCCCGTCCAGTGTTCACCAGACCGGGAGATTTTCCCAGCCTTTCCGCCTAGCTCTGGTCCCGGAGGTAGCGCTCGATCTCGGAGGCGAGCTCGTCGCCGCTGGGGAGCTCCTCGTCGTCGGCTTCTCCCGCCTCGATGGCGCGGATCACCTCGACCACGTCGGGACGTTCGGTGAGCCCCTCTTCCACCCGCGCCACGTAGGCACGGGCCTGCTCGTCGAGGGCGTCGAGCTCGACGGTCACCCCGCCGAGGTCGCGGAGCTTGGCGAGCAGCGCCCGGATCGCGGGCGGCGACGCGCCGCCGGCGACGTAGTGCGGCACCTGCGCCCAGAGCGCGAGCGTGGGGATGCCCGCATCGCCGAGCATCACCTGCAGCACGCTCTGCGCGCCGGTGGGTCCGGTGTAGTCCTGGCGCGAAGCACCCGCGGCGGCGACGAGGTCGGCGTCGGTGCCCGTGGCGAGCACGCTCACCGGCCGGCGGTGCGACGCCATGCTCGGGATGCCACCGACGGTGAACGCGGCCGTCACGCCGAGCTCCACGGCCTGGTCCACGAGCTCACCGAGCACCGCGCGCCACCGCAACGACGGTTCCGGGCCGCTGCACAACACCACGTCGCGCCCGAGGTGGCCGGCGGTGAAGGTGATCTGGGGCCACACGATCTCGCGTGACACACCGTTGACCAGGTGGACGGTCGGGCGGGTCTGCTGCAGATCCATGAGGTCGGAGAGGTCGAGACGGGCGAACGTCCGCACGGATTCGAGCTGCTCCTGCAGCACCGCGACGGTGCCGGCACCCGCGAGACCGGCGTCGACCCAACCCGAGAGCGCGACGACGAGCAGCGGGTCTCGCAGCTGCGGGAGCGCGTCGATCTCGATCATCTTCCCAACCTTAGGGGCCGTCGCGTAGGGTCACCCGTCGTGATCGTCGGCGTGCACGCGGGCCTCCAGTACACGTCGACCGACACCATCCGGGCGCTCTGGGCTCGGATCGAGACGCTCGGCTTCGAGTGGATCTCGGTATGGGATCACTTCTACGCCGCCGACGTCACCGATCCGGATCCGGGGTACGAGTGCCTGGAGGGCTTGACCGCCCACGCTGCCCTCGCCATGGCCACGTCGAGGGTGCGCTGCGGGAGCCTCGTGTACTGCGCGGGCTACCGCCACCCGGCGGTGCTGGCGAAGTCGATCGCCACCATCGACAACTTCTCGGGCGGTCGGGTCACGCTCGGCCTGGGCGTGGGATGGCACCAGGGCGAGTTCGACGCGTACGGCATCCCGTTCCCGCCCGCGCCGGTCCGGCTGCGACAGCTCGAAGAGACGCTGCAGTGCATCCGCGCCCTGCTCACCGAGGCGTCCGTCGACTTCGACGGCGAGTTCTTCCAGCTGCGCGACGCCCGCTGCGAGCCCAAGCCGAAGCAGGCCCGGCTCCCGATCTGGCTCGGGGGCCACGGCGAGAAGGTCACGCTGAAGCTCGTCGCCCGCCACGCCGACGGCTGGAACGTCACGTTCGTGAGCCCCGAGACGTTCCGCCACAAGGTGGACGTCCTCGAGGCGCACTGCGCCGACGCCGGACGCGATCCCGCGGGGATCACCAAGTCGCTCAACCTCGCGCTCGCCTGGAGCGACGAGGACCTCGCCGCCCAGTTCGGGCAGATGGTCGGCTACCTGCGCGGCTCGGTGCTCACCGGCAGCCCGCAACGGATCGTCGACCTGATCGGCAGCTACGCCGACGCCGGCGCCGACCAGGTCAACCTCGCGGTGCGCGCGCCCTTCGACGTCGACGGCCTCGAGCGCTTCGCCGCGGAGGTGCTCCCACAGCTCTCGTAGTGCCGGCAGCTCAGTTGCCGGCAGGTCAGTTGCCGGACGGCCCCGCGAAACCGCCGAACCCGCTGCCACCACCGGTGCTCTTGCGGGGGCGGAACGCGTCGTGGAAGTCGATGTCGGAGAAGTCGCCGGGAACCTGGCCGTGCGCGGCGAAGTGGTAGAGCGCGGTGCGGTAGATGCCGCTCAGCGCGGAGACCACGACCGAGGCCAGGAGGATCCACACCACACCGACCGCGCCCAGCACCACGAGCCCGACGGTGCCGATGGCGACGCCGGCGAGAACGAGCAGCACCCCGGGGATCGCGGCCAGCATCCCGACCAGCCCGAGGCCACCCTGGCCGATCACGTTCTCCCCCCACGTCTTCTTGAACAGGTCCTTCGAACGGGTCAGCGCCGGACGCACGGCGAGGTCCTCGAGCACGAGGATCGGCACCACGAGGAACGTGACGAGGTTCCAGGCCAGGCCCACGAGCCCGGCGACGATCCGCCCGACGATCCCGAAGCGCTCCTCGATCGCCTGCAGGATCATCGTGACGGTGGCGGTGACGATGGCCCAGGGCAACAGCCGGTGCAGGCGCGAGTTGGCGATGTCGAGCGCCGAGCGCACGGTGGAGTCGTTGCCGCGCAACCGCATGTCGGCGCCGGCGACGAGCGCGGCGAGGAAGTAGGTCTGCACCATCGCCAGCGCGAGGTAGGCGACGACGATCAGCACCCAACCGATCGGCTGCAGCGAATCGCCGGTCGACGAGCTGTCGATGCCCATGAGCGCGATCAGCCCGCCGAGCACACCGATCACGATCAGCGATCCGATCGCCGAGAGCACCGGGAACCAGGCGAGCGACTTGTCGGACTGGAGCACCGCCCACGAGCGCTTGGCGATGGCCCACGAGGTCTGGAAACGATTCATAGACGCCCAGTATCGGCCATGGGGAGACGCGAATGTAGTCAGACTTCCTAGGCTGCGCCGAGATGGCACGGTTCGTCGCACCCGGGCGGGTCAACCTCATGGGCGACCACACCGATTACAACTCCGGGTTCGTCCTCCCGGTCGCCATCGACCGGGCCGCCACGGTGGCGACCACGCCGATCGACGGGGCCAGGGTGACCGCCCGATCCCGCGAGGTGCCCGGCTCGGTCACCGTCGCCGCCGACGGGCGCGACGATCCGGCGACGGTCGAGCCGGTGTGGGGACGTTTCGTCGCGGGTGTCGCGCGCGTCGTCACCAAGCACGGGATCGACCTGACCGGCACCGACCTCTCCGTGACGTCGACGGTGCCCCCGGGGTCGGGGCTCTCGTCCAGCTCGGCGCTCACCGTCGCGTTCGACCCTCGCGCTCGCCGGCGCCGACCGGGATCGGCTCGAGCTGGCGCGCTGGGCGCTGGAGGCCGAGGTGGCGGCGACGGGCGTGCCGGGCGGCATCATGGACCAGCTCGCCTCGTTGTACGGGCGGGCCGGGCACGCGCTGCTCGTCGACTGCCGCACCGACGAGGTGGCGCCGGTGGCGATCTCGTCCCGCATCGCCGTGTTGGTCGTCCATTCCGGCGTGCCGCGCACCCTGGCGGGCACCGCGTACGCGGCGCGCCGGGCCGAGTGCGAGGCGATCGCGTCACGGCTCGGGCTCGCGACGCTGCGAGACGCAAGCCCTGCGCAGGTGCGCGACCAACCGCGCGCCCGCCACGTCGTCTCCGAGAACGCGCGGGTGCTCGCGACCGCTGCGGCACTGCCCGACGGCGACCTGTCGGTGCTCGGTCCCCTCCTGCTCGCCAGCCACGCCAGCCTGCGCGACGACTACGAGGTGTCGATCCCCGAGCTCGACCTGCTCGTCGAGCTCCTGGTCGAATGCGGCGCGGCCGGCGCACGCCTGACCGGCGCGGGCTTCGGTGGTTGTGTCGTCGCGCTCGCACAGCGCAACCACGCCGACGACGTCCTGGCCAAGGCGGTCCTGCGCTACCGCGCCGCCACCGGCACCGAGCCCCTCGCCTTCGTCGCGCGTGCCGTCGACGGCGCGCGACAGACGGCCTGAGCACACCCGAGAAGCGCTTCCGGATCGCGTGCGCAGTCGCGAATCGATGCACCACCGGGACGTATGGGGACCGCGCGACTCTCGTCGGCCGATCATCTCGGGCCGGATTCTCCGCTTCGCTCGGACGTGCTTGGCACCGGCGCCTCGAGCGCGGTCAGTCGCAAGGTGGAGACCAGTTCGTTGCAGAGGTCCTCGTACGCGGGATACCGACTCGTCGGCGCCTGGCACTGGATGTCGGCTTGGCGCCCGTCGAGGACGGTGAACACCCACAGGGCCGTGGATGCCGGCTGCGCCCCTTCGCCCGGGCGTCGGAATCGAAGACGCCATCCCGAGATCTGTTCGCTCGAGGCGTGACCGTCCACCTCGCCTTCCCGGTGCAAGCCGTAGGGCCGGCTCTCCAACACCGCTCCTCCCGCGCTGCGAATCGAGTCTCGGTTCCGCTGCACGAGGGCCGGCAACGAGTCCGGCTGACCACCGACCACCGGGAGGTTCGCGAGGTTCGCGCCCCAGACTCTCAGCTCGACCCCGGCGTCGTCCGGAGGGTTGAACACGTTGCCATCCCCGTTCGGCGAATCGGTGCGGTCCCACGTCTGCGGATACGAGAACCAGAAGCCGAAGCGAGGGTTTCCGTCTCGAGCGATCAGCCTGGACGGCACCGTCACCACCGTCGTCGGACGTCGCTCCTCGTGCGAGAACAGGTCCGTGACGGCGCGGACGCCTCCGATCGCGCTTCCCACCACTCCCAACAGGATCAGGGCCGCGTAGCCGGCCGCCAACGCCGGCTGGTGACGAGCCCATTCCCTCGACCGCTCGTACCACCTCATCGCGTTGAGCCCCACCCCGACCCCTCCTCGGCAGTCGGCCTCGGCACTCCGGGCGACGCCGCGCGCGGCTACATGCGGCCGAGCAACTCGGCCTTCTTCGCCTCGAACTCGGCGTCGGTGATGTGGCCCTGGTCGCGCAGCTTGGCCAGCGCCTCGATCTGGTCGGGCACCGCGGCGCTCGGCTGGGGCGGCGAGACGACCGCGGGCGCATGTTGCACCATCGTGACGGGCATGTTGCGGGCTTCCATCTGCCGGTAGATCTCGTGCTGCACGCCGTCGGGATGGCGGATGAAGTCGAAGTGCGACTGGCCGTCCTTCCCCGCGGACTCGATGTCGAGGTCGCCCGCACCGATGATGCGGTCGATGATCCGCTGGTGGAAGTTGATGTTGTTCACCCGCTCGAGCGGGATCTCGACCCCGTGCTTCGAGATCACCCCGGTGCGGTAGATGACGCGGCGGCTGGTGACCACGAAGTACGTCATCCGCCACTGGAAGTACTTCAACACCAACCAGACCGCCCACGCGAGGGTGACCAAGCCGACGAGGATTCCGCCGTACTTCTTGATCCAGTCGGTGTCGCTGCCGAGCACGACGATCAGGACGATCGCCAGCGGGATGCCGGTGAGGATGTTGCGCGAGAAGTACCACCAGTGCGGCCGGAGATCCAGCGCCAGCGTCTCGCCTTCCTGGATCAGATTGTCGGGGTACGCCATGTCGTGAGATTACGGCACTCCGACGTCCCCGTCGTGCAGGCCCGCGCTCAGGCCCAGCCCATCTCGCGGAGCCGGTCGTCGCTCATCCCGAAGTAGTGCCCGACCTCGTGCAGCACCGTCACCCGTACGCGGTGCGCGAGGTCGGCGTCGTCGCGCGCCAGGCGCGACAACGGCCCCCGGAAGATCGTGATGCGATCGGGCGCGACACCCGCGTAGCTCAGCGGGCCACGCTTGGTGATCGGGATGCCCTCGTAGAGCCCGAGCAGCGTGCCGCCGGCCCCGACGCTCGCGAGCTGCCGCGGCGTCGGCCAGTCCTCGACGACCACGGCCACGTTCTCCATCTCGCGGCCGAGCTCGGGTGGGATCTCGTCGAGCGCGTCCGCCACCATCTGTTCGAATCGCGCTTCCGGGACCACCGCTGCCGACGGTACCCGACCGGCCGGCGATCTTCCGCGGTGCGCGAAATTTCCCTTGATTTCGCGCCGCGCCCGTCTCTACGATGCGGAGGCCGGTGAAGAACAGTCTGGTGCCGGGAGCGCTCGGCTCGAGCTTCGGAGAGCGATCTCCGTGGGGAGGGTGGGGCCGCATCCGGAAGACGGGCTGGAACGGATCCGGTGCGGTGACCGAACCGAACGGGACCACCCCCGGGAGGTGAGGGAGCCGGAGATCGTCACCGAGGCCGAGCACTCGGGGGAGACCCCGGGAGGCGAAGGTTCGGAGGCGGTCGGCAGGAACGGCCCCGAGGAGATCCGAGCTGCGACGCAGCGGAGACTACTCGGGGCCTTCTGCTGTGTGGGCTGCTGTGTCGGGACACCGTTCTGCGCATCAGCGTCGTACCCGGGCGGTACCGTGCCGCGGTGGACGCGCTGCTCCAGGGTCTCGACCCCACCCAACGCGATGCCGTCACCAGCCGCGCCGCGCCCCTGGCGATCCTCGCCGGCGCCGGCTCGGGCAAGACCCGCGTGCTCACCCGTCGGATCGCGTGGCAGTCGCGCGGAGCAGGTCATCGACGCCGGCCACGTGCTGGCGCTGACCTTCACCCGCAAGGCCGCCGGCGAGCTGCGCGCGCGCCTCGCCCGCCTCGGCGTGCGCCAGTCGGTCACCGCAGGCACCTTCCACGCCATCGCGCTGGCCCAACTCCGGCGCCGCAGCGAGGAGCAGGGCCGCGCCATGCCCACGCTGCTCGAGCGCAAGGTCCGCATCCTGGTGCCGCTCCTCCCCGCCCGCGGCAGGGAGGCCGCGCTCGCCGCGGCCGAGATCGCCTCCGAGATCGAATGGGCCAAGGCCCGGCTCGTGAAGCCCGACGGCTACGAACACGCGGTCATCCTCGCGGGACGGGCGACGCCGCGCCCACCGGCCGAGGTGGCCGCGATCTTCCGCAGCTACGAGCGCGAGAAGCGCAAGCGCGGGCTCGTCGACTTCGACGATCTCATCTCGGGGTGTGCCGACGTGCTCGAGCGCGACCCCGAGTTCGCCGCCGCGCAACGCTGGCGGTTCCGCCACCTCTTCGTCGACGAGTTCCAGGACGCGAGCGCCGCGCAGTACCGGTTGCTGCGATCGTGGCTGGGCGATCGCGGCGATCTCTGTGTGGTCGGCGATCCCGACCAGGCGATCTACGGGTTCGCGGGGGCCGACGCCTCGTACCTCGCGGGCTTCGGCCGGTGGTTCCCCGCGGAGCAGTTCCCTGACGTCGGCATGGTCCGGCTCGGCAGCAACTACCGGTCCTCGCCCCAGGTGGTGGCGGCTGCCGGCGCGGTGCTCGGGCCGCCCGGTCGACGACGTCCGGTCATCGAGGCGGCCGCGGCCGACGGCCCGCTCCCCGACTTCACCGAGTACGACACTGCCGAGGACGAGGCCAGGGGCGTCGCCCGAGCTCTGCGCGCCACCGAGAGCGCGCAGCTCCGCTACTCACGGATGGCCGTCCTCTACCGCGTGAACGCGCAGTCGGCCCTGTTCGAAGAGGCGTTGGCACGCGAGGGCGTACCGTTCCGCGTTCGCGGGGGCGGTCGCTTCCTCGACCGTCCCGAGGTGAAAGTCGCGCTCGACCAGCTCCGCGCGTCGGCGCGGGCTGCGCCCACGCGCTCGTTCAACGAGCACCTCACCGACTTCGCCACCGACGCCGAAGACCTCGCCGAGGAACGGCGCGAGCACGCCGACGCGCTCGTGCGGCTCGGGCGCGAGTACCTCGAGGCGGAGGGCGGTACCGGCACCGTCGACGGGTTCCTCGCGTTCCTCCAGGCGTCGCTGCGCGGTGACGACGCCGGCGACCATCGCGACGACGCCGTGGAGCTGCTCACCTTCCACCGCGCCAAGGGGTTGGAGTTCGACACCCTGTTCGTCACCGGGCTGGAAAAGGGGCTCGTCCCGATCTCCCACGCCAAGACCACGGAGGCGCTCGACGAGGAACAGCGGCTGCTCTACGTCGCGTTGAGTCGCCGCCGAACGCGTGTTGCACCTCAGCTGGGCGCGCGAACGGGCCGTCGGCATGCGCACCGCGCGCCGCACGCCGAGCAGTTGGCTGGCCCGCGTCGAGGACGCGGTCACCGCACTCGATCCCGCGGCGGCGAGCACCCCGAGCGACGCCCGCCGGAGCATCGCCGAGGCACGCGACCGCGTCCGCGCCGCGGCAGCGGGAGCTCCACCCGCACCAAGGAACCCACCGACGTCGCACCCGCCGACGCCCCGCTCTACAGCGCGCTGGTCGAGTGGCGGCTGCACCAGTCCCGCGCCGCCGAGCGCGCCCGCCTACGTGATCTTCCCGAACACCACCCTCGCGGCCATCGCCTCCGCCCGTCCGCGTACCGCGCGGGCGCTGCTCGACGTGCCCGGCATCGGGCCGGTGAAAGCCGAGCGCTACGGCGAGGCGGTGCTGGCCCTGGTGGCCGAGCACGGGAGCGGCGAATCGGCGTGAACGGCCCTGGTCGAGGGTTGACGGGCCCGACCCGCGGGTCCACGATGAGGAAGTGCCGCGCCTTCCGCTGTTCCCGACTGACGACGGCTGGCCCTACCCGGACGGTGGAGGCACGGACGGTGCAGATCCGGACGGTGCAGCTCTGGACGGTGCAGGCCCGGACGGTGCGGCTCTGGAGCTGCTCGGGCGCGAACCCGCGGCCGACGACGACCTCGATCTCGACGTCCTCGAGTTGCGCGCCGATCCGCACGTCTACGCGGATCTCACCGAGCTCGAGTACTTCGCGGTGTCGTGGCGCTACGGCCTCGCCGGCTCGCCGCATTCGATGAAGGACCTGGCGGTCGAGTTGGGCTGCAACCACTCCGAAGCGCGAGCGGTGCTCGGCTGCGCGCTCGACAAGTTGCGTCGGCGGCTCCTCACGCCGTGACCGGGAGCGCCCGACCGGCGTCGCGCAGGACGTCGAGCGAGCACTCCCACCCTTCGCGTTCGCCGGCGTCCATCACCGGCCACAGCGGCGCGCTCGGCACCGTCGGGCCCGAGCACGCACGGAAGGCTGGCGCACACGCCGTCGGCGACCGGCACCGACACCGGGATGATCGTCCCGTGCTCCCGGCCGATGCAGCGCACCAGGCCGCTCACGGCCAGGCCGATGCCGTGGCGCGGCGACCCCTTCAGCTCGCGCACGCGATAGGCCGCGGTTCTCACGTCCTCCTCGATGCGGGCGAACCAGTCGGGGGCGAGGTCGATGCCGCGCTGTGCCGCATAGTCCCGCAACGGCAGCGCGCCGATGGTCGCGCTGCTGAACAGGAACACCGAGGAGTCCCCGTGCTCGCCGATGACCCACGCGTGGATGCTGCGCGGGTGCACGCCGCACACCTCGGCGAGTCGTTCGCCGAAGCGGAGCGTGTCGAGGGAGGTGCCCGAGCCCATCACCGAGACCGACCGGCCGTCCCAGCGACGGACCAGGTACTCGGTGAGGACGTCGAGCGGGTTGGTGACGACGATCACGACGCGCGGGAGCCCTCCCGCCTCCATCGCGGTCGCGGTCTGCGCGAGGATCTCGACGTTCGCGCCGAGGACATCGAGGCGGGTCTCACCGGGTTGGATGTGGTGACCGACGGTGACGATCATCACGTCTTCGGGCTCGAACTCGTCGTAGCTGCGTCCGCGGATCTCGGTGCGGGGCAACAAGGGCAGCGCGTGGAGATAGTCGAGCGCCTCGCCCCGCGCCCGGATGCCGGTGCGGTCGTACAGCGTGACGCGTCCGGCCAAGCCGTTCATGATCAGCGCGCCCGCGGTGGCGATCCCCACCCCACCGGCACCGACGATTCCCACCTGCAATCCCGCCATAAGCGGGCGAGCCTAGCGATCGGCGCGCGCCGTGCACTCGTCGGTCGCGGCTCAAATCGGGACTTCCGGCCCGTGCGCGGCGCCTCGACACGGTGCATCGTTCGACGCCACGGTCGCCGCGCACGAGAGGCAGCACACTGCATGGACGAGACCCCGACGATGTCGCCCGAAGGCCGCGCGGCGGTCGTCTTCCAGGCCGGGCCGACGCCGACCCTCAGGTGTGCCTACTGTGGTTCGATCGTGACCGACGACGACGCCGACTGCCCCACGTGCACCACGCCGATCGACTGGGGTGCGTCGCTGCAGGCGTTGCGGGAGTGGCAGCGGCACGGAACCTGAGATCCCCGACCCGTCCGGGCGCGCCGACGTCGAGCACCCGCCGCCACCCCGCCTCCGAAGGAGCTCCTCGAACATGATCCCGAACAGTCCGCGCCCCGGTTGGCGTGACCTCCGCCCAATGCTCCTGCTGGTGGGTGGGTTCCTCGTGGTGGCGGCCGCGGCCGTCGGGATCGCCTACGCGGTCAAGTCCCCGGATGGTCCCGCGGGCGACATCCAGGCGACGACCGTGGAGTTCAAGATCACGATGCCGACCGTGCTCAAGCCCGGGAAGCACACGATCGGCCTCACCAACGACGGCACCATCGGCCACGAGTTGGTGCTCTTCAAGACCGATCTCCCCGCCAACGGTCTCCCCACCGACGCCAACGGCGAGGTCGAGGAGGAGTCGCCGCTCCTGACGAACGTGGGTGACAGCGGTGCCTCGCTGCGCGCCGGCGGTACCAAGAGCTTCTCCACCACGTCGCTCACTCCTGGGCACTACGTCGCGGTGTGCAACCTGCCCGGTCACTACAAGAGCGGCATGAGGCTCAACGTCACGGTGCAGTGACGCCGTTCACCCACCGGCGAGAGGGTTCGCTCCCTACGTCGGCAGGGCACCGCCGCGGTAGCACCATGCGAACGCCTGCCGATCCTCGAGGATCGGTCGGCCGGTGTGTGCGATCGCGGCCGAGATCTCGGGAGTGACGCCGTCGTCGGCGCTGGCACCGATCTGGCCCCGGCGGATCATGGCGCCGGGGTCGAGGATCGGGACGTCGGAGACGCTGCGGAGCTCGAACTTGTCCTCGTGCGCCTTCATCCAGGAGAACGAGGTGTACTCGAGGATCGCCGGCCAGTCCGCGTCGGTGACGTCGAAGCCGAGGAATTCGGCGATGCGGCGCACCGATCCCTCGTGGTCGCGCTTGAGGTCGGAGAAGTGCACGAGCAACACGTTCGCGCGGTGACGCAAGGGCCACCACGCCGCCACGAACCCGAAGATGGACTCCACGATGGGGCCGGCCGTCTCGCCGACGAACGTCGCGAAGTCCGGTCCGACGATCGCCTCCTTCGGGACCTGCCAGAGCTCGAACCAGGAGTCGGAGTGTGCCTGGATGAACGGACGCATCGACGCGATCGCCTCGTCCGGGTTGCGCACCACGACGACGTACCTCACGTCGGGACCGTGACCGGGCTCCTGGTACGGCAGATCGCCGGGGCCGGAGTGGGTCTTGAACGCCCGGCGGCGGTCGTCACCCATCTGGTCGAACGCGGCGACGAGGTCGTCGCGCGCGGCGTCGGGGCGGGAGACGAACTCCAGCCAGGGAACCTCGGCGTAGACGTCGGAGAAGTCGGGATCACCGCCCGAGCGGAGCTGGTGCACGATGTTCATCGTCCAGGTGGTGCCGCTCTTCGCCGGCACCGAGACGACCACGTCACCGTCGCGCCATTCGATCCGCTGTTGGATGCTCGGGTCGATCCACGGGATCCCGCCGCCCTCAGGTGGACCGGCTCCGGGTCCGGCCGGTACGCGGTCGTTCACGGTGTCCCCTTCCCGTACCACTCGATCGGCACATCGTGGGTGACGCGCATGCGAGCCTCGTCCTCGGTCACGTCGCGTCGGTCAGCAACGACTCGACCCAGGTCTGCAGCTGGTCCGCGCCCTGCGCTCCGACGCTGCGATCGATCAGTTCGCCGCGACGGAACATCAACAGCGTCGGTATCCCCTGCACCTCGAAGCGGCCAGCGGTCGACGGGCTCTCGTCGACGTTCACCTTGACGAGCTTCATCCGGCCCCGCAGCCGCCGGGCCACCTCTTCGAGCGCCGGTGAGATCATCCGACACGGCCCGCACCACGGAGCCCAGAGGTCCACCACCACCGGCAGCGGCGCCTGCTCCACGACCGCGGCGAAGTCGCGGTCACCCGCTTCCGCGATCCAGGGCAGATCCTCACGACACTGCGCGGCAGCGGGGCCGGCCGGTCGCGGACGCGGGGACGCGATTCTTCTTGCCACAGCTCGGGCACACGATGACCACGCCCCATTGTGGCCCACCCGGACGGTCCGGGGCACCCCGGGAGTCGCGCTCGGGCCGGGACCGGTATCCCGGAGGCGACGAAGCCGGCCGGAGTCGTACGCTCGGTCCGATGTCGAGCTCCGACGGATCGACGCGGGCTCGCGGTCCGGGTCATTCCCCGGGCGCGGCGCAACGAGGTGGGCGGTGAACGCGCCGGCCGTCTGATCGTACGAACGACTGCGTCACCGGTCGACGAGCAGGCCAACGTCGCCGTGTGCAAGCAGATCGCCGACCACCTCGGCGTCCCGGCGCGGCGCGTCACGATCGAGTCGGGTCACCACTCACGCGACAAGGTGCTCCGCATCGGCCGTTGACCGGACCCGGGTCTCCGCGGGAGCCGGTGGCATGGTGGCGACCGCTCAACGGGCAGACAGCCGGTCTGCGTCGGCCGTCAGCGGGAGCTCGAGCGTGAAGGTCGCGCCCGCGCCCAGACCCTCGGACGCCGCCGTGACGTCGCCGCCGTGAGCCCGTGCGATGCCGCGCGCGATGGTGAGCCCGATGCCGCTGCCGCCGGGCGGGCGGGTCAACCCGGCCACCCGGTAGAAGCGTTCGAAGACCAGCCCGAGATCCTCCGGGGCGATGCCGACTCCCGTGTCGGTGACGGCGAGCGCGGCGTGGCCCTCTCGAAGCCCGGGACTCGCGACGACTCGGCCACCCGCGGGCGTGTAGACCAGCGCGTTGCCGAGGAGGTTCGTGGCCACCTGCAGGATCCGGTCGCGGTCGACGGCGACGGGGAGCGGTGGGCCGGGCCGGACGGCCAGGGTCACCTCCTTGTCGTCGAACTGAGGTTGGAGCCGTGTCGCTGCGAAGCCGGCGAGCTCACCGAGATCTTCGCGGGTGATCCGCAGTGGGAGTGCGTTCTCCTCGGCGCGCGAGAGCAGCGCCAGATCCGAGGCGAGGCGTTCGAGCCGCGCGGTCTCCTCGACGACGGCAGTCAGCAGTTCCTCGTCGGACGCGAACACGCCGTCCAGGACACCTTCGACGTAGCCTCGGATCGTGGTGAGCGGGGTACGCATCTCGTGCGCGACCTCCGAGATCAGCTGCGCCCGCCGCCGTTCCGTGCCTTCGAGCGCGTCGGCGAGGAGATTGACGTCCGCCGCCAGCCCGGCGAGCTCGAGCTCGGCGGGGAGGGAGACCCGCTCGTCGTAGTGGCCGGCGGCGAGCCGTCGCGTCGTCCCCCGCACGTCGTTGATGGGACGAAGGATCTTCCGCGCGACGAAGACCGCGGCCAGGCCCGCGGCTCCTGCGCTCACGATCAGCGCGATCGGCAACGTCCCCCACAACGCGTCCACGAAGGCGTTGTGGGATTCGGCCTCCGTCTTTCCCTGTTCCCCGGCACCCTGGATCTGCTCGTCGAACGACGACGTGGCGCGTAGCCCGATGGTCACGCCCAGCGCCACCACGACGACGACGACGACGACGGCGTACGAGGCGAAGAGCCGGACGTCCAGACGGCGGAGACGGCTCATCGCGTGCCCGCGAGGAACTTGTAGCCGACCCCGCGTACGGTGCCCACGAGCTCCGGCGAGTCGGCGCGGTCACCGAGTGCGCGTCGGATGCTTCGTATGTGCACGTCGACGACTCGTTCGTCGCCGTAGAAGTCCCACCCCCAGACTTGCTGGAGGAGCTGGTTCCTCGTCAACACCCGACCGGGCGCGCGGCGAGCGCGACGAGAAGATCGAACTCGAGCGCGCTCAGGGCGACCGTCGCGCCACGTCTCGTCACCTCCCGGCGCGGGACGTCGATGGTGAGGCCTTCGAACTCGAGGCGCTCACCCGCGGCCGCGGGCTCGGCGATCCGAGTGCGGCGGAGCACGGCACGCACGCGGGCCACCAGCTCGCGGGGCTGAACGGCTTCGTGACGTAGTCATCGGCTCCCATGGAGAGTCCGACGAGCTTGTCGACCTCGTCGGACTTCGCGGTGAGCAGGATCACGTAGACGTCGGACTCCGTACGGAGACGGCGGAGGACTTCGACGCCGTCGAGGCCGGGCATCATCACGTCGAGCACCACCACGTCCGGCTTGCGCTCCCGCGCCCGCCGGAGCGCCTCCTCGCCGTCGCCGGCGAGCACCACCTCGAACCCGTCCGCCTCCAGGTAGCCCGCCAGGATGTCGCGGATGCGTGCCTCGTCGTCGGCGACGAGGACGCAGGGCTTCGTCGGAGCGGGCACAGCCGAGACGGTAGTTCCGACTCCGGATCGGCTGCTTCACGCAAGCTTCATCCGCGCGCTCGCCGGTCCTTCATCCCGGTCCTGTTGTCTGCAATGGCAGAGACCGAACGGCGTCGCCCTGGTGGCGCCCAGATGCAGGGGGAACGGCACATGGAGCGACGCAGAGCACTCGCCACCGCAGCGGCGGTCACGATGACGGCCCTCTCGGCGTTCTTCGCGGTCGGGGTCGGATCGGGTGCCATCGGCAACCAGGCCGCCCCGGCGCCACAACCGGTCGTCCAGCCTGCGGCGGCGTCCTCGACCCCGTCGTCGACACCCGCACCGGTGCCGGCTGCCGCGAAGACGACGACCCACGAGCAGGAGTCCGAAGGTCGCACCGAGCACGCGCCGGTCGCGGTCGAGCCCGACCGCGAACGCACCACGAGGTGAGAGCAATGACTGAACCCATGGACACCAACGAGCAGGCCGAGCGGATCCGACGCCTGCAGGAGCGCCGGGCCGCGTCCGGACGGACTCAGGTCGTTCGGGCCGCGAGCAACGCGACGACAGCACGCGCCTCGACCCGTGCCGCGGCCCCTCGGCCGGCTGCCCAAGACCGGGAAGCGGCGCCGTCGCCATCCCGCGGCCGCGACCCGGATCCTGCTGGCCGGCTTGAGCGTCGCCTCCTTCTTCACGATCGGTGGCAGCGTGATGCTGGCACAGAACAACGCGGCGACGGTCTCCCAGACCACCCCGACCGTTGCTACGGTTGCCGGGACCAGCGCGGCGCCGGCGAGCACCACGGCTTCCACGCCGTCCGCCACGCCGACCGCGGCGAATGCCACGTCGTCGACGCACCGCGCGCCGGTCGCGCACACGACCACCCGCGCGAGCTGAGGCAGCCCCGTAGACTCACGCGGTGCGTTCTCAGACGTGGTGGTATACGGCGCGCGCAGGCGGGATCGTGTCGTGGGCGCTGCTCACCCTCGCGGTGATCATGGGCCTGCAACTCTCGACCCGGCTCGTCCGGCGCCCGGCACCGGCCTGGGTGCTGGACGTGCACCGGTTCCTCGCCGGGCTCGCGGTCGCATTCCTGGGCGTGCACCTCCTCGGGCTCGTCGTCGACACCTACGTCGGATTCGGCCCGGCCGACATCCTCGTGCCCTTCGCCGCTCCGTACCAGAGGACCGCAGTGGCGCTCGGCGTCGTCGCCATGTACCTGCTCGCGGCCGTCGAGATCTCGTCGCTCCTGATGAAGCGCATGTCGCGTCGCGTCTGGCACGGGATCCATCTCTCGAGCTACGTCCTCTTCCCCCTCGCGACTCTCCACGGCATCCTCGTCGGCACCGACCGTCACAACGCCCTCTTGCTGGGCCCGTGCCTGCTTGCGGCCGCGGTGGTCCTCTACCTGACCCTGGTGCGCATCCTCGCTCCCCGGCGCGCGCGCGCCTCGACGGCCGACACCCGGAGCGGGTGACGAGTCGCGGCCCGGCCATGCGGCCCTCGGGGACTCGGGCCGGAGGCCTCCGGCCCGAAGCGCTGCACCGGCTTGGTGGGGTGATGCGTCTCGGGGGTGTCGAACCACTCCAACATCGCCCACTCCTGCGCGCACGTTCTGTTCGGAACCGCGAATCTGTGGGGTGCGCGGATGGCAGTTCTGGCGCGCCGATTCGACGGCGGCGGGATTACCGGCTGGTTCGACCCGACCTCACCAGGAGCGACGTGCTCAGCGGGGCTCGCGCCACATCGCGGTCACCCTCGGTGCGCCCTTGCCGACCACGGTCTCCACACGCGGCAGATGTGGTCAGGAGGTCGAGTCCGTGACGGGCAACTGGCTTTGGAGATCGGCGAGCACGATCGACAACGCGGCGCCCAGCGTCCCACCCGTCGTCCCGTCGTCGAGCGCCGAGCGCAGAGCACGCCGGTCGGCGAAGATGACCACGAGCTGCGCGCCGTCGGGGCCGGCGATGAGGGCGGGATGTTCGACGTCGGCCTCCTCCACGCGCACGTCGCCTTGGGCCATGGTGGCGCCGGCAACGTCGATCGACCCGCAGACCGGGGCCACGATCGTTTCCGAACCGATGGATCGGACCGGGACGGCCTCGGCGCCGGCGGCGCAGTCGAGGAACACGACCACCGGTCCGCACGTCGGTTCGCCGGCGAGCCCGGCGGCCATGCGCACACCGGGGGCGATCGCATCCCACTGTCCGGAGGTGTCGAAGCCACCGTCGAGGTGCGCTCGTGCCGTCGGACCCATGGTCGTGACGATCGCCGGCGCACCCGGACACGGATCCTGCATGTCGATACCCAGGGATGCGCCCGCGACCTCTTGTTCCGGCACCACCCGCTCGGCGATCTCGGCCTTCACCGGTCGGATTGCGAAGCCCCTTCGGTCCGCGAACATGATGATCCCGTACCCCCCCGTCGGGCCCCAGGCGAAGTTGTCGCTCGCATACGGCACGCCGCCCTCGTGGAACCGGAACTGACCCTGCTCGTAGGTGTCATGGCCCATGTTGGTCGTGCCCCGCACCGAGATGCGCCAGTTGTCGCTCGCGTGAGCATGGGCGAACGACAGCGGCATCTGCTCGGCCGTGGGTTCGACGTAGCTGAGCGCCACGAAGGGACCGCAGTGGTCGTCGCCGATCATGATCGGGAGCAGCATCGCCCCCATGCTCTCCGACCAGGCGCTCCGCTCGGCGAAGTCGAGGTCGACGTGACCGTCGATCGACCCGATCGGTGCGGTGGACAAGATCCTGTGCATGGTGGCTCCCCGTCAACTCGTCAGCCCGATGCGCTCCCACGGTACCGGGCTCAGGCACGGACGACGAGTGGGGGCCCGGCCTCGGCGGCGGCCCGCCGTTCCGGGACGTAATCAGATGGGGTGCCGGCGCGGTCACCAGGCGCCGAATGACGACGCGGTGCCGGGCGCAGAACAGTTCGAGAAGTTCCCTCCCGACGCATGACTGGCGCACTGGCGTCTGTACAAGCGTCGCCTTGGCGAGGCAACCATGTGCAGACTGTGCGAGTCATGTCGTTGATGAAGGTGCTTGCTCTTGGACTACTGCTCGCCGCGTTGCTGCTCGTGCCGGCTGCGGCGGCCAGAGCTTCAGGACAAGCGGCTGAGTTCGAGTGCACTGTGGACGGCGGTACGTAGCAGGTTGCGTCACTGCTCGCTGGCTTCTCGTCAGGGAAAGTCCCGAGTGCGTGCTCTCATAGCGCGACCGGCGCCCGGACGCGACGGGTTGGAACTTGCCCCGATCTTCGCCGCGTTTGCCCAGGGTTCGACGACGGCGAGCCGCTCGAACCTTCAGAGTGGTGAGGGTGCATGGACAGGTGAAGCCGTGTCGCTGGAGGTTGCGTGGAAAGCCCGAGGTGACGGTCCGGCGATGAAGGGTCACAAGTACGTGTCGGGTAGCTCGAAGGTCCTCGTCGCATGTCCGTCAGGGAAGATTGTGCGAGCACTGTTCAGTCCGAACGCGTTCGGTCCCGACCCGCGGTCTTCCCTCGCCACCGCGAGTCGGCCAGAGACGCCATAACAGCGGCCGTGATGCGCTCACGGGCCGAGCGCAAAACGCGCGCACCGAACGTTCACGCGAGCGCATCGGTGTGCCGCACCGATCGGCACATCACGCGGATGTGCGCCAGCGGACCGGCGCATCGCGGATCTGTGCGTCGTCAACGGTGGCGAAGCGAGCGCCGAACGAAGGGCAATCTGGACGGGTTTACGACAGCAAGCGCGCTTTCGTGTCTTCATATGGAGAGCGCGCCTCTCACCCGGCGATCAGGGATGCCCCGGGGTTGCGAGATACTGGCGCGTTGTTATGGAACGCCGTGCCGGGCTCGCTTAGATAGTGGTGACCGAGATCGAGCCCGCGTCTCGCGCGGCCTTCTCGCTCGACCCGTCGAGCTCGCCGATCGTCACGTAGGTCATCTCGTCGGGATCCAAGCCGAGATCGGCGGCATGAGCGCGTCCGAGCCTTTCGACCAGGAGTTTCGAGGCGAGTGCGACGCCACCTTTGGCCGCGCTTTCGATGCGTGCGGCCTCGTTCATCTCGTCGCCGAGCGCGGTGACCTCGAGCCGGCCACCCGTCGCGACCTGTCCGACCATGAGTGTCCCTCCCCAATGGACCCCCACATTCACGCGAACGCCGACATCGTCGGGACCGAGGTACGACGCTTCGTCCCGGATCGCACGCGCCGCTCGTACTGCTGCGGACGCCGCCTCCGATTCCGAGTTACCGAGCTGTTCGACCAAGAAGAGCGCGGAAGCCCCGTCGCCAGCGTGCTTGCCTACGATGCCACCCTGTTTGATGACCTGCGAGTCGATGAGGTCTGTCAGGTTCCCCACGAGTTCGAAATACCCACGGGACGACAGTCGCCGCGACAGTTCGCCGGACGCTTCGAGGTCGGCGAACAAGATGCTCGCCGGTCGCCGCGCCGGGAGCCTCACCGCATTCATCCGTTCGTGCATTGCCCGGTCGCCGCGCGCCATGCGCGCGAGCAAGCTGTCGGGAGCGTCGGCCGACGCGAGGCGGAGTACGCCGATGAACTCGCCCGCGTCGTCGTTGATTCGCATGTCAAGAAACGCCGTGTCACCCAGCCACGAGGTTCGCAAGATTTCGAGGTCCGGGAACGAATGGATCGAGGACCAGGCGCGGATCGGCTCGCCCGGCTCGACGCCAGCAGCCGCCTTGGCAAGCGGACCGAACACGGCCTCGAACGCGTCGTCGTCAGGCTCGAGGTAGGCGCGCATCATCGGCACGTTGAGCTTCCACCAGTCGCGACTGCTGTCGTCACTCGTCACCCAGTACTCGCCGTCCTCGAGTTGGCGGCGCGGGAGGCCCTTGCCGTAGAAGCGGTCGGCCTCCGCGGGCTCGACGCCGACGATGCGCGCCTCCTCGCTCGAGATGAACACCAAGCACCATTTCGCATCGAGGATCTCACCCGAGATCCCGGCCGTCTCGAGCGCCTCGGCGATAGCGCGCAACTCAGGGTGCTCGGGAAGCGGAGGACCGGCAGGCATGGACCGCTACGTTACGGCCCCGCCAGGATCCGCACCTGCGCCATACCTACTCATCGATCCGCGCACTGCCCACGGTGAGGCGAACCGACGAGCACTTCCCTGCGCCCAGACGAGCGGCCCCAGATCCGGCAATCGGAGATGCCCGGGGCGCGTCGGTACGGGACGCTCGAGTTCGCGAGCAACGAGCGCCTGAGCGCGACGCGTCACAAGCACCGAACTGCCTGATGGATCGCGCACCCCCCTCCGAGCACAGAACGACGCACCGAACATTCGCCGGACCGCCTCGGTGGGGAGCGCATGACAGCACATCTCGCGCGCGCGGAGCTGACGCCGACGCGTGACGCGGATCTGTGCGCCGTCGACGGTGGCGGAGTGCACCCCAGGGCATTGGCGGGCAATCCTGAAGAGATCGAATGCTCGGTCCTGTTTCGAGCCACGCCGCAGCCGAGACCCGGCAGGTGGTCGCTTCGCTCGGAAGCCAACCAACGGTGGCAGGGCATTCTGAAGACCACCCACCGGACCTCGAGACGCTACGAGCAACACCCGCGCGTCTGCACCAGATCCTCATTCAGGGCATTCTGTATGCGTGACGGACGGCTCGCGAGTGGCGGCGGCGCGGCGATGAACGGCACGTCGCACCGCCACGGCAAGAAGACCCATAGCCATCCGTCTTCGGGTAGCCACCGGCACGTTTCGGCGTTGAGGCTCTCTCGGCCGGTTGAGGGCCCCCCGCACCATCACCACGCGGACGATCATGGGCATGGGCATCCGCATGGTGGACATTCCCACGGCCTGATCGATCCATCGATATTGCGCTCTCAAGCCGGCGTCAAGGCGGTCGCGTTGAGCTTCGGTGTGCTTGGGATCACAGCGGTGCTTGAGGCGGTCGTGTTCGCGTTTTCTGGATCAGTGGCGCTGCTCGCGGACCTGATCCACAACGGCGGCGATGCACTCACCGCAATCCCGCTTGGCGTCGCGTTCTTCCTCGGGAGCAGGCGTGGGGAACGTTGGGCGGGCTACTTCGTCGTCTTTGCGATCTTCGTTTCGGCGTCCGTCGCGGCATACGAGTCAATCGATCGGTTGATCCATCCGGAACATCTCCATTATCTGTGGGCGATGGCGGCGGCTGGTGTGATCGGTTTCGTCGGCAATGAGATCGCCGCTCGCATCCGCTTGGCCGCGGGCCAACGGCTCGACAGTGCCGCACTTCTCGCGGACGGGGCTCATGCTCGTGTCGATGGGTTCGTGTCTCTCGGTGTAGTTGCGAGCGCCGTTGTTGTCGCGCTCGGCTTCCCGCGAGCTGATCCCCTCATCGGACTCGCGATCACGGTCCTGATCCTCAGGATCACCTGGGCCGCTTGGCGAACAGTGCGCACCGAGGCGCGATAATCGCCGAGGACCTGGAGGCTG
This sequence comes from uncultured Actinomycetes bacterium, assembly GCA_963750045.1. Taxonomy (GTDB): domain Bacteria; phylum Actinomycetota; class Acidimicrobiia; order IMCC26256; family DASPTH01; genus DASUAS01. Next base: position 149,242 of record CAVVPD010000003.1, read on the forward strand.
TTGGGAACATGAGCGCCGATGACCCGTTGCTCGCGGCGGTCTTGAACCTGTCGCGATATCACCGGGACCACGAAAAGTTCTACGCCGAACATCCACGCGAACAAGCGGTCAGCCTCCAGCGTCATTCGCGGACCTTGAAGGCCCTCGCTGACCGATGGATGCGCAACGGGGGCAGCCACGCCCAAGCCCAGGTGCCCTTCGCGGGAAGCGAAGACCTCAACGATTCCGTGGCTCTACAACTCGACGGAGTGCTCTTCATGGAAGGCGCGGGCGAGCCGGTCGAGCTTCAGAGGATGAAGGAAGAACTTCGTGGCGTCGCGCACCAGAGCATCGAGACCGGGGAATGGCTTGCGTCCGCAATGGAGACGACGTGGGCAGCAGCGACGGCCCTTTTCGACTACCCGCAGCTTGCTGATCTCCTCGGGGAACGGCACCGCATCATCGCGAACGACTGGCAAGCCGCCAACATGAGCCTTCTCGCCGGTCGGCTACTGCTGCGCGCCCTCGACATCATCGGTCACCGACAATTCACCCCTGATGCTCTTCGCCACGATCTCGCGAACGGGCCCGTGACCCCTGGCCTCTTGTATTCCGCCACAGAACTGATCGACAGGGCAGCCGATCTCCTGAGCGATTCGGCAGGACTGGTCCACGACAATGAACGACGCTGGCGCACGTTCCGGCAACGCGTCGAGCAGATCGTTTCGACCAACCTCTGACACGCCCACAACTGCCGCTCGGCGCTCGCAGCGATGCGCCCGGACCCGGGCATCATGTCGTCGTGTTGAGAACTCGCGGGATGTGCCTTGGTGTCGTTGCCCTCGGGCTCTTCATCACGAGCTGCTCCGAGGGAAACGGGGGAAGTGCGAGTGCCCCGACCCTGCGTACTGCCGGTCACGCTTCGTGCGGGTCATCGACGGCGTTCGATGGCACCAACGTCGCACACATCGCAAGCAGCAAAGGCGAGGTGTGGGGGCTCTGGCTCGGACCAGGGCAGGTACCACTTCAAGTGGGTGACGAGGTCAAGATCGTGTGGCGCGTGACAGGTGCCGGGCCCTTGCGCGTCTCGTTCATCGATCCCCACGGGCATACGAAGCCGCTCGCATTTGGTCCCGAGCCCCACTCGGGGAGCAGCTTCCAACGTCCCGGACGAGAGTGGGGCACGGGCTTTGCATTCAGCGAGCCGGGTTGCTGGGAGATTCGATTGGCGCGACGCGGCACCAGCGCCAGCCTCCGACTCTCTGCGTCCGCCTAGACACCCGCAACGCCATATCTGCCATCTCGATCTCGCGCACGCGGTCCGAGCACAGAACGCGCGCCCCGAACGTTCACGACACCGGTCAACTCCAACCGGGCAGAGCGCGCCAGAACGGCACGTCGGTGCGCTCGTCCTCACGGACCGTCGCCGCACTCGCCCCACAACCCGACGCCTCTCGCGCGCGCGTCGAGCTCCTCGTCGAGCATCTCGCGCGCGTGTGCATGGTTGGGCTCGATCACGAGGAGGCGCGCGTAGCCCTTGCGCAGCAGCTCCTCCTCGAAGTTCTCCCCGTGGAGATACACGTACGCGAGTCGGCGGCCGTAGATGTCGTGGCGCTCGACGTCGTCCTCCAGCCGCACGACCTGCCCGAACAGCCGCTTCGTCGTGTACGCCGACGCCTCCGGCCCGTAGCACTGCACCGGCTTGGTGGGATGGTGCGTTTCCGGCGTGTCGACCCCGAGGAGGCGGATCGTGTCGCGGGAGGAGCCGCGTTGCACGATGATCGTGTCACCGTCGAGCACCTGCACGACGCGGTATTCCTGGCCCGCGGCACGCCGCTGCTCACCGAACCACCACCCGAGCACCGAGGCCGCCGCCAGGACCGCGAGCCATAGGCTCGACGTTCGCCGGAGTGACGTTCGCACCGTCGAGAGGACGACCGCTCGGCCCGGGGGTCACGCGCCGGGCGCCTGCCCGCAGCCGTCCGGCGCGGCTCGGGTGGCGCGCGGCAGCCAGGATCGACAGCCGCGGGAAGTCCCGCCGGTAACGTGGCCGGGCCATGTCGCGACGCACCCGGTGGATCCTGCTCGCCCTGATCATGGTCGTCGTGGCCGGTGGTGTGGCCCTGGTGCTGGTCGAACGGCCGAAGCTCGACGAGGCCCGGACCGCGGTCGACGTCAGGTGGAAGCCCCTGCGCGCAGCAGATCAACTCGTGCTGCGCTACCAGACCCTCGAGGGTGCGCTGAGCGCGTTCGACGCCGCGGGCGGAGCGGACCGCGCGGTCAGCAAGGACCTCCAGTCGGCGCTCCGCGACTGGAGCCGCGCCCTGCAGGGCGGCGACGCCGGCACCCAGGCCGAGGCCGCCAACGTGGTCGAGGCCCAGGCGACCCGGCTCATCGCCAACGCCCTGCGCTCCGACCGCCTCAAGGCCGACCCGTCGGTGACCGGTGCGCTCGCCAAGTTCGCGGGCACCCGGCCCGACGCCACCCTCGTCATCGCCTACAACCGCGCCGTGCGCGCCTACGAGGACGAGCGCACCGGCACCCTGCAGCGCCCCGTCGCCCGGGTCCTCGGCGACGACGCCCGTCCGCTCCTGGTGCTCGGCGGCGGCGTCTGACACAGGCGGGATGACCGACCCAAGTGCGACGTCGTTGTCGCGCTCGGGTCGGACAGTGTGGGCAGCTACAGGAGCTGCCGCGTGGTCGGGGCGATCGGCGCGGGGAGGAGCGTCTCGCCCATCAGCCACGTGTCGACGCCGGCTGCGCACGAGCGCCCTTCGGCGATCGCCCACACGATGAGACTCTGCCCCCGGCCCATGTCGCCGCACGCGAACACGCCCGGCACGCTGGTCATGAACGCGGCGTCACGCTCGACGTTGCCGCGTGCGTCGAGATCCACGCTCAGCTGCTCGAGCAGGCCTTCACGCTGCGGGCCGAGGAAGCCCATCGCCAGCAGGACCAGTTCGCACGGCAATTCGAAGTCGGAGCCTTCGATCTTCTCGAACTTGCCGTCGACCATCTCGACCTCGTGTGCCCGCAGCGCACGAACGTTGCCGTCGTCGTCGGCGAGGAAGCACTCGGTGTTGACGCTGTAGACGCGCTCCCCACCTTCCTCGTGCGCCGACGACACCCGGAAGACGTTCGACCACGTAGGCCACGGGTTCGTGGGCGCCCGGGTGTCGGGCGGCCGGGGCAGGATCTCGAACTGGTGCACCGACACCGCGCCCTGCCGGTGGGAGGTGCCGAGGCAGTCGGCGCCGGTGTCACCGCCACCGATGATGACCACTCGCTTGCCTTCGGCGGTGACGGGCGCCTCTTCGAGATCGCCCTGCTGCACCCGGTTGCCCCAGGGCAGGAACTCCATGGCCTGGTGGATCCCGCCGTGCTCGCGGCCGGGGATCGGCAGGTCGCGCCACGCGGTGGAGCCCCCCGCGAGCACGATCGCATCGAACTCCTGCACGGAGTTGGGCCACGGTGACGTCGACCCCGACATTCACGTTCACCCGGAACTCGGTGCCTTCGGCGCGCATCTGCGCGAGACGACGATCGAGGTGGCGCTTCTCCATCTTGAACTCGGGGATGCCGTAGCGCAGCAAGCCCCCGACGCGGTCGGCCCGCTCGAACACGACGACGACGTGACCGGCGCGGGTCGAGTTGCTGCGCCGCCGCGAGCCCGGCCGGACCCGAACCGACGACCGCCGACCTTGCGGCCGGTGGCGACCGAGGGGACGACGGGCTTGATCCAACCCTCGGACCACGCCCGCTCGACGATCTCGACCTCGACCTGCTTGATGGTCACCGGGTCCTGGTTGATGCCGAGGACGCATGCCGCCTCGCACGGCGCCGGGCAGAGCCGGCCGGTGAACTCGGGGAAATTGTCGGTCGCGTGCAGACGCTCGATGGCGTCGCGCCAGTGGTCGCGGTACACGAGGTCGTTCCAGTCGGGGATCAGGTTTCCCAACGGGCACCCGTTGTTGCAGAAGGGGATGCCGCAATCCATGCACCGCCCGGCCTGGAGCGCGAGCGTCTCGGCCGCGAACGGCTCGTAGACCTCGCGCCAGTCGCGCAGGCGCACCGGCACCGGACGGCGGGTGGGCGTCTCGCGCGACCACTGCAGGAACCCGGTGGTCTCACCCACGCGACGACTCCATCACCTTGTGGTCGGTCTGCTCCTGTGACAACCCGAGGCGCTCCGCCTCGCGCATCACGGCGAGGACACGGCGGTAGTCCTTCGGCATCACCTTGCGGAACGCGTCGACCTCGCTCTCCCACGAGTCGAGCAACCGCTCGGCGACTTTCGAACCCGTCTCGACACGGTGGGACTCGACGGTGGCCCGCAGCCATTCGCGGTCGCCGTCGTCGAGCGGCTCGAGCTCGACCATCTCGTAGTTCACCAACGCGGGGAACGAGTCGGTGGGGTCGTAGACGAACGCGATGCCACCCGACATCCCGGCCGCGAAGTTGCGCCCGGTGGATCCGAGCACCACGACCCGGCCACCGGTCATGTACTCGCAACCGTGATCACCGACACCTTCGACGACCGCGGTCGCGCCCGAGTTGCGCACGCAGAACCGCTCACCCACCACGCCCCGGAAGTACGCCTCGCCGCTCGTCGCGCCGTAGAGCGCGACGTTGCCGGCGATGATGTTGTCCTCGGCCGGGAACTGCGCCTCACGATCGGGGAAGCACATGACCCGCCCGCCGGAGAGACCCTTGGCCGTGTAGTCGTTGGCATCACCTTCGAGCCGCAACGTGATGCCGCGCGGCACGAACGCGCCGAAGCTCTGGCCGGCCGAACCACGCAGGTTGACGGTGATGGTGTCGTCGGGCAGGCCGGCGCCACCCCACTTGCGCGTGAGCGCGGAGCCGAGCATCGTGCCGACGGTGCGGTTGACGTTGCGCACGGGCACGTCGATGGTGACGCGCTCTCCCCGCTCGAGCGCAGGTGCCGCCTGCGCGATGAGCTGCTGGTCGAGCGCGAGGTCGAGCCCGTGGTCCTGCGACTTGGTGCAGAGGAGATCCTGGCCCTCGTAGGGGTTCTCGGCGACGGTGAGGATGGGCGTGAGGTCGAGGCCGTGCGCCTTCCAGTGGTCGATCGCCTTGCGGGTGTCGAGGACCTCGGCGTGGCCGACGGCCTCCGCGATCGAACGGAAGCCCAGCGCGGCGAGGTACTCACGCACCTCCTCGGCGATGAACTCGAAGAAGTTCACCACGAACTCCGGCTTGCCCGAGAAGCGCTTGCGCAGCTCCGGGTTCTGGGTGGCGATGCCCACCGGGCAGGTGTCGAGGTGGCAGACCCGCATCATCACGCAGCCGCTCACCACGAGCGGAGCGGTGGCGAACCCGAACTCCTCGGCCCCGAGCAGCGCCGCGATCACGACGTCGCGACCGGTCTTGAGCTGCCCGTCGCACTGCACGACGATGCGGTCACGGAGACCGTTGCGCACGAGCGTCTGCTGGGTCTCGGCGATCCCGAGCTCCCAGGGCGCGCCCGCGTGCTTGAGCGACGTCAGCGGCGCCGCGCCGGTGCCGCCGTCGTGCCCGGAGATGAGCACGACGTCGGAGTGCGCCTTGGCCACCCCGGCCGCGACCGTGCCGACGCCGACCTGCGCCACCAGCTTCACGTGGACGCGCGCCTGCGGGTTGCCGTTCTTGAGGTCGTGGATGAGCTGCTTGATATCTTCGATCGAGTAGATGTCGTGGTGCGGCGGCGGGCTGATGAGCCCCACCCCCGGCGTGGAGTGCCGGGTCTTGGCGATCCACGGGTAGACCTTCGCCCCCGGGAGCTGTCCGCCCTCGCCGGGCTTGGCCCCCTGCGCCATCTTGATCTGCAGGTCGTCGGCGTTCACGAGGTACTCCGACGTGACGCCGAAGCGCCCCGACGCCACCTGCTTGATCGCCGAACGGCGGAGATCGCCGTTGGCGTCGGCGGTGAAGCGGTCGGAGTCCTCGCCGCCCTCACCGGTGTTCGACTTGCCGCCGATGCGGTTCATCGCGATGGCGAGGTTCTCGTGCGCCTCGGCCGAGATCGAACCGTACGACATGGCGCCGGTGGCGAAGCGCTTGACGATCTCACCGATCGGTTCCACCTCGTCGAGCGGCACCGGCTCGCGCGCGCCTCGCGCAGCTCGAACAGTCCGCGCAACGTGGCGAGGCGCGTCGACTGCGAGTCGACCAGGCTCGTGTACTCCTTGTAGACGTCGTAGCGCTTGGCGCGCGTCGAGTGCTGGAGCTTGAACACCGTCTCCGGATTGAACAGGTGGTATTCACCCTCGCGGCGCCACTGGTACTCGCCACCGAGGTCGAGATCCCGGTGGGCGCGTTCGTCCGGTCGTTCGGCGTATGCGATCGCGTGCCGGAGCGCCACCTCTTCCGCGATCTCGCCGAGCCCGATGCCGCCGAGACGCGACACCGTGCCGGTGAAGTACTCGTCGACCAGCTCCTGGCTGAGCCCGATCGCCTCGAACACCTGGGCCCCGCAGTAGGACGCGACGGTGGAGATGCCCATCTTCGACATCACCTTCAACACGCCCTTACCGGCGGCCTTGATGTAGTTCTTGATCGCGGCCTTCGGGTCCATGCCGCCGAGGCCGTGGAGATCGGCGATGATGAGGTCCTCGATCGACTCGAACGCGAGGTACGGGTTGATCGCGCCGGCGCCGTAGCCCACCAGCAGCGCCATGTGATGCACCTCGCGGGCGTCGCCGGCCTCGACGACGAGACCGACCTGGGTGCGGGTCTTCTCGCGGATGAGGTGGTGGTGCACCGCCGAGGTGAGCAGGAGCGACGGGATGGGCGCCCAGTCCGCGTTGGAGTCGCGGTCCGACAGCACGAGGATCCGCTTGCCCTCCGCGATCGCCGACGACGCCTCACGACGCACGCGGTCGAGCGCCGCGCGCAACGCCCGGCGACCGCCGGACACGTGAAAGAGCCCGGAGATCACGGCCGCGGCGAACTCGGGCCGGTCGCCGTCGCGGTCGATGTGGATGAGCTTGGCCAGCTCGTCGTTGTCGATGACGGGGAACGGCAGCTCCACCTGCACGCACGACTGCGGGCCCGGATCGAGCAGGTTGGCCTCGGTGCCGATCGTGGCCGACAGCGAGGTGACCAGCTCCTCGCGGATGGCATCGAGCGGCGGGTTGGTCACCTGCGCGAACAGCTGCTGGAAGTAGTCGAACAGCAGGCGCGGGCGCGCCGACAGCACCGCGATCGGTGTGTCGGTGCCCATGGAGCCGAGGGCCTCACCGCCGGTCCGCGCCATCGGGGCCACGAGCAGCTTGAGCTCCTCGTGGGTGTAGCCGAACGCCTCCTGGCGCCGCAGCACCGACTCGTGACTGGGCACCACGTGCACCCGATCGGGCAGCGCGTGCAGGTGCACGAGGCCCCGCTCGAGCCACTCGGCGTACGGCTGCGCGCTCGACAGCTCGTGCTTGATCTCCTCGTTGTCGACGATCCGGCCCTTGGCGGTGTCGACGAGGAACATGCGACCCGGTTGCAGGCGACCCTTGCGGACGACCCGGGCGGGGTCTACCTCCACGACCCCTGCCTCGCTGGCCATGATGACGCGGTCGTCGTCGGTGACCCAGTAGCGGCTCGGGCGGAGGCCGTTGCGGTCGAGCACCGCGCCCACCACCGTGCCGTCCGTGAACGTGATCGACGCGGGGCCGTCCCACGGCTCCATGAGCGACGCGTGGAAGCGGTAGAAGGCCCGCTCGTCGGCGCCCATCGTGGCGTGGTTCTCCCACGCTTCGGGGATCATCATCAGCGCGGCGTGCCAGATCGGGCGCCCCGCCAGGTGAAGGAGCTCGAGGCACTCGTCGAAGCTGGCCGTGTCGGACGCGCCGGGCGTGACGATCGGGAACGCGCGCTCGAGCCCGGGGATGTGGGGCGTCGCCATGAGCGCCTCGCGGGCGCGCATCCAGTTGCGGTTGCCCTGGACGGTGTTGATCTCGCCGTTGTGCGCGAGGTAGCGGTAGGGATGTGCCAGCGGCCATGACGGGAAGGTGTTGGTGGAGAAGCGGCTGTGCACCAGCGCCAGCGCGGACTCGACCCGCTCGTCGGCGAGGTCGAGGAAGAACTCGGGCAGCTGCGGCGTGGTGAGCATCCCCTTGTAGACGAGGGTGCGGCACGACAGGGAGGGGAAGTACGCGTCTTCACCCTCGGCCGTCGCCAGCTCGTGCTCGCAGCGCTTCCGCACGACGAACAGCGTGCGGTCGAGCTCGACACCGGTCGCGCCGGCGGGGTCGTCGACGAAGAGCTGCTGGAAGCTGGGCACCACGCCGAGCGCGGTGGGGCCGATCATCGAGGAGTCGACCGGCACCGCGCGCCACCCCACGACCCGCAGGCCCTCCTCCTCGACGACCGCGTTGACCCGGGCCATGGTCTTCTCCGCGGCTTCGGGGTCGAGCGGCAGGAACGCGAGGCCGACGCCGTAGGCACCTGCGGGGGGCAGTGGGAAGTCGACGACCGCCCGCAGGAAGCGGTCGGGCACCTGTATCAGGATCCCGGCACCGTCACCGGTGTTGATCTCGGCGCCCGAGGCACCGCGGTGGTCGAGGTTGCAGAGCGCGTCGAGGGCGTCGGCCACGATCGAACGGCTGCGGTGGCCCTTGATGTGGCAGACGAACGAGACGCCGCAGGCGTCGTGCTCGAAGCGCGGGTCGTAGAGCCCGAACGGCTCGGGGACGGCGCTGTGCGGCGTTCTGGCCGCGTTCGAATGCTGGGACTTCGTCATCTCACATCCACACTGGGGAGCCTGCACGGATCGTGCACGGGCCCTCGAAACCTCTGACCGGTGGACGCAGATGGGACGACATTGGCCCGGCTGCGGTCGAGCCAGAGTAGCCGGTGGCGCCGCATTCAGGGGACCCAGAGCCCGGGTGAGCTAGACAAGGCGCGATGTCCGGCGAACTGGTCGCGGTGCTCGGAGGCGGCCAGCTCGGCCGCATGCTCGGGCTGGCGGGGATCCCGCTCGGGCTGCGGTTCCGCTTCCTCGATCCGGTCGCGGGCGCACCGGCGGGCGCGGTGGGCGACCTCGTGGTCGGCGACCTCGGTGACGAGGCGGCCCTCCTCGACGTCGCGACCGGCGCGACCGTGGTCACCTACGAATGGGAGGGCGTGCCCGGCGCCGCGGCGCGCTTCCTCGCCGAACGCCACCCCGTGCATCCCGGGGCCCGCTCGCTCGAGGTCGCGCAGGACCGCGTCACCGAGAAGGAGACCTTCCGCCGGCTCGGTATCGCGACGCCCGCGTTCGCGCGGGTGTCGACGCGAGCCGAGCTCGAGCACGCGGTCGGCGAGGTCGGGGGCCTGCCCGCGGTGTTGAAGACGCGCCGGGGCGGTTACGACGGCAAGGGCCAGCGGGTCCTCCGGGGCAGCGGGGATCTCGAGGCGGCCTGGGCGCAGCTCGGCGGCGTCCCGCTGATCCTCGAGGCGCTGGTGCCGTTCGACCGTGAGCTGTCGGTGCTGGCGGTACGCGCCGCGGGCGGCGCGGTCGCGTGCTGGCCCGTCGTCGAGAACCACCACGAACAGGGAATCCTGCGCGTCTCACGGGCTCCGGCGCGCGGCCTCGCACCCGCGCTCCAACCGCGCGCCGAGGATCTCGCGAACCGCCTGCTGGCCGACCTCGACCACGTGGGCGTGCTCGCGGTCGAGCTGTTCGAGCTCGACGGCGAGCTGCTCGCCAACGAGCTCGCTCCCCGCGTGCACAACTCGGGCCACTGGACCATCGAGGGCGCGGACACCAGCCAGTTCGAGAACCACCTTCGTGCCGTCCTCGGGCTCCCGCTCGGGTCGACCGCGGCGCGCGGCCCGAGCGCGATGGTGAACTGCATCGGCGAGATGCCCGATCGTGACGCGGTCCTCGCGGTGGCGGGCACCCACCTCCACGACTACGGCAAGGTGCCGCGTCCGGGACGCAAGCTCGGCCACGTCACGCTCACCGCGCCCGACGACGACGAGCTCACCGCCCGCCTGGTCGAGCTGGGCACGCGGCTCAGCCCGCCTGCCTGACCGCGCCGGCGGCGACGAGGGCGGCGATCTCGTCGGCCGCGAAGCCCCAGTCGGCGAGCACGGCCTCGGAATCCTGCCCGGGGACGGGGGCCGGCCCCTGGATCTCGGGCGCGGTGCGGGAGAACCGCGGCGCGGGGGCCGGCTGGTCGATGCCGTCGTGCTCGACAACGATGCCGCGGGACACGACGTGCGGGTGGGCGACGGCCTCGCTCATCGGGAGCACCGGGGCGAAGCACACGTCGGTCCCCTCGAGCAGGGCCGTCCACTCGGCGCGCGTCTTGGTCTTGAACACCGCGGTGAGGCGCTCACGCAATACCGGCCAGCCCGAGCGATCCATCTGCGCGGGGAGATCATCGTGGCGCACCCCGGTGCGCTCCAGCAGCTCGGCGTAGAACTGCGGCTCGATCGAGCCGATCGACACCCACCCGCCGTCGGCGGTCTCGTACACGTCGTAGAACGGTGCACCGGAGTCGAGGAGGTTGGTGCCGCGCTCCTCCGTGAACGAACCCATTGCCCGCAACCCCCACATCGGGCCCATGAGGAAGGCGGTGCCGTCGACCATGGCCGCGTCGACGACCTGGCCCTGCCCCGAGGTCCGTGCCTCGAGGATCCCGCACACCACGCCGAACGCGAGGAACATCCCGCCGCCGCCGTAGTCGCCCACCATGTTGAGCGGCGCGGTGGGCGGCGCGCCGAACCGCCCGAAGTGCGCGAGCGCGCCGGCGAGCGAGATGTAGTTGATGTCGTGACCGGCGGCGTGGGCGAGCGGGCCTTCCTGGCCCCAGCCCGTCATCCGCCCGTAGACGATTCGGGGGTTACGGGCCAGGCACACGTCCGGCCCGAGCCCGAGCCGCTCGGTGACGCCCGGCCGGAAGCCCTCGATGAGCGCGTCGGCCCGTTCGACCAGCCGCAGCACGCACTCCACGCCATCCCGGTGCTTGAGGTCGATGCCGACGTCGCGTCGACCACGCGCGTCGACGATGAACCCGCTCGGGGTCGGCCGGCCCACGAGCTCGGCCCGCTCGACGCGCACGACCTCCGCGCCCATGTCCGACAGCAACGTTCCCGCGAACGGTCCCGGGCCGATGCCCACGAGCTCGACGACCTTCACTCCGTGCAGCGGGCCCACGTGCTTCCCCTTGTCGGTGACGATGCCGCCCGCACAATGCCACCTCCGCGCGCGCCGCGCGACCTACCGAGTCGTAGGTAGCCGCGTCGTCGGCTCGCGCTCGAGCGCAGGTTTGGCGCGTGGGGGTGGTCGGCCGAGTTGTTCGGCGTGTTCGGCGGGAGGTGGTCGACGGGTACGAGGTGGAGGCCGCCGGTGCGGCACACGGCGGCGAGGTTGGAGATGTCGTCGGTGCCGCCGCAGGATCGGGTCGGAGGTGGTGGACGTCGAGGCCGTGGCGGATCTCGCAGCCGGGGATGCGGCAGTGGCCGTCGCGGAGCAGCACCGCTCGGACGATCCTGGGGGACAACGCCGTCGACCGTGCACCGACCGCGGCCGCGACACCCTCACCGTCGACCAGGACCGGTTCGATCCGCGCGCCGGCCCGCAGTTGCTCGACCATCGCGTCGGGCAGCGGGATCCCCGCGACCTCGGCGGGCCCGGTCATCGGGACCTCGACGACCAGCAACGGCTTCGCCGCCGCCGCGGGCGGTTCGACGGTTTCGTAGAGGTCGCAGAGGTCGACGAGCGCATCCGCGCTGCGATGCTCCCGGCTGTCCCACGGCTGGCCCTTGGGCGGTCGCATCCGGTCGATCATGCGGTTGACGGTGACCTCGAAGCGGGCGCCGTCGACGTCGGGGAGTGCGCCGCGCAGGTGCAACATGCCGGTGTCGTGCTGCCACCACATCCGCAGACCGCGCGCCTCGCGCCTGGCCCGCGCGTCTTCGACCGTGGCCATCGACTTCGTGCGGGCCAGGCGCGCCAGGTCCGCCGGCGCGACGTTCGGTGCCCGCCGGGCCCACTCGACATCCGTGCTCTCGTCGGCCAGCGCGACCACCGGGCCCAACTGCTCTGAGCTCAGATCACCCGCATAGGCGGCCGCGGCGACCGCGGGTAGCGACTCCAACGCCCGGGCGGTCTCGACGGTCTCGCGCACCGAGCGTGCCGACACCCCGTCACGCCCCGCCACCGACTCGTCGATACGGCCACGCTCGTCGAGCACTCGCACCAGCGCGAGCTCCCGGACCCGCAGCCGCCGCTGCTCCCGCACCACCGATTCCCGCTCCGCGACCAACCGATCTGTCGGCCAGCACCGCAGCTCGTCGAGATGCTCCGCAACGTCGAACATGCACCCATCCAAACACGGGGGTATGACGCTCATCGTCCGGTTTCGACCCGGACGATCCCCGCCGGCGGGCGCGTGCCAGACTCGGTCGGTGGACCCGCTCCTCATGCTCGATCGAGCCCGCGGTGAGCTCGAGCGCCGCATCCCCCTCGATCGTGCCGCGCTCGAACGGGTCACGCCGTGCGAGGGATGGACGGTTCGAGATCTCCTCACGCACGTGGTCGTCGGCAACCGCATCGCGGTGCTCATACTCACGGGTCACAGCCGCGCCGAGGTCGAGGAGGCACGCGACGGCATGATGGCGAGCGATCAGCTGGGGGCACGGTCGATCGACGGGTTCGTCGCCAGCGCCGACGCCCAGGCCTCCGAGTTCGCCCGACCCGGCGCGCCCGCCGCGACGTGCCACAGCCTCGTCGGCGAGATCCCGGGTTCGCAGCTCCCCGGGTTCCGCATCTGCGACCTGGCGCTGCACGCGTGAGATCTCGCCCGGGCTCTCGCCGCCGACGAGCACCTCGACGAGGAACTGGTCGAGTGGGTGTTCACCGCGATGTCTCCCCAGGCGCCGACCCTCGCCCGCAGCGGGCAGTTCGGGCCCGGACCCAGTGGAACGTCGCCCGCGGGCGCACCACTGCAGCACCGTCTGCTCGACCTCAGCGGCCGACGCCCCTGAGCACCGCCGAGAGGGCCCCGCGCGATGTCGGTGCTGTGGGGCAGCTTCGGCACCGTGCTCGCGACGGCGGGCGGCCTGCGCGGACGACTCGGAGACCCGACCGGCGCGCTGGATCCCCTGTCCGAAGCGATCAGGATCACCCGCGACCAGGGTTCCCGTCCCCAGCTCGCCGCCGCCCTCGACTGGTCGATCAACCCACTGGTGAAGCTCGGCCGACTCGTTGCGGCGGCGACGCTGATCGGCGCCCTCAACGAGGGGGCGCTCGCCGAGATCTCCAACTTCCCCGGCGTCGAAGCGCCGCGCGCACGAAGCCTCGAACGGATCCGGGCGACCTTCGGCGACGAGGCGACCGACGCCGCGCTCGCTCACGGGCGGCCATGGCCTACGACGACCTCGTCGCGTATGCCCTCGAGCACCTCCGGCCGGCGACCACCGCCTCGCCAACCGCCCCCCGCCCGGTCGGGGCAACTACCAGGAGCCGCCCCCGCCTCCCCCGCCGCCCCCACCGGAGAAGCCGCCGCCGCTGAACCCGCTCGACCCGGTCGACGACGGGGCCGACGTGAGCGTGCCCGCGCTGGTCACCGCGAAGCCGTCGATGGCGCTGCCGAAGACCGCGTAGTCGAACGCGTGCTGCGACACGTACCACGACGACGTGTCGGGCGCTTCGTCGCCGAGACCGGCGAACGCCTTGGCCCACTTCTTGGTGGCGCCGAACACGACGGCGTAGGGCAGGTACTCCGAGAAGAGGTTCTTGCGTTCGGCGAACTCGGCCCGCCGCTTCTCCGACTCGTCGATGAACCGCTTGAACCCCTCGGTGTGCCGCAGCACCGCGTAGCCCTTCGCCGTACGTTTCGGCATCCACCGCGCGGCGACGAGCACGAGGATCCCGCCGACGATCACGGGGACGCCCAGCAGCCCGGCATGGGTGTTCACGGCCAGGAGGACGGTGAGGGCGACGCCGATCCCGAGCACCAGCATGCCGAGCAGCGCGTACAGCACCTTCACCGTGCCCGGCTTGCGCGCGAACCAGCCCTTGGCCATGGCGTCGTCCATGAGCTGCCCGCGGACCTTCGTCATGCGCGCGGCGAACTTGTCGTGCAGGTCCGACAGCTGGACCTCGTCCCCGTCCTCGAACAGGCCGTCGTAGAGGGTGCGCTCGTAGCGGTGGAGCTCACCGGCGTGGTCGAGCTTGGTCAGCTTCCAGTCGTGCTTGCGCTGGTACCACTCCTTGTCGATCTCCTCGATCTTCAGGTAGCCGCGCACCGCGAGGTCGATGATGGTGGCGGTCACGTCGAGGGGATTGGCTTCGAAGTCGATCAACGTGCCCAGCTGGCCCGGGCGCAGGCCGTCGGGCGGCTCGAACTCGACCGGCGTCTCGGCTTCGCGAAGCGGTGCCGCGACCTCGGGCGCGGCGGCCTCGTTGCCCGCGCCGGGGCCGTACGCGGCGTCGACCGCGGAACCCGCGTAGCGACGGTCGCGGCCGAAACTCCACACCAGGAACACCACGATGCCCGCGAGGACCAACAGCATCGCACCGGCCAGCCCGCCGGTCGCCGGCGTCACCCGGAACGCGGAGGTGACGCTGAAGCGCTCCTCCAGGATCGGCTTCGGTGCGGGCACGACCGCGCCCTGCGGGAGCTGGACCGTGAAGGTCATCCCCTCGTGCGGACCGAGTTGCGCCACCGAGAACACCGCGTCCGAGCCCGCAGCCGCAGCAGCGCCGCACGACAACGTCGAGCCGTACGAGCCCGACGCGCACCCGACGCGTTCGATCGTCGCCGGTGCGTGCACGACCGCGCTCGCCGCGCTCGACGGGCACCGACCATTCCGTGCCCACGGCGTTCCACACCAACTCGTCGTGGTCGGCGAAGGCGTTCAGCGCACCCCGCACGCGGTAGGTGATGTCGTAGGTGTGCGCCCCGGTCACGGTCGTGTCGGGATCGCCGATCTTGATCCGCCGGTTGTTGCCGTCGTCTTCGACCGTGTACTGCGCCGGCGTCCCGGCCGATGCCTTCACCGATTCGACCGTGAGCGGGTACACCCGGTCGTAGCCGCTGGTGCCCGACTGGCTCGTGCGCACGGGCACGTCGCGGTAGATGCCGTGGTGGGGCACGACGCCGAAGTCGTAGTCGATGACCTCGTGCACGACGATCGTCCCGTCGCGCTCGATGGTCACCTCGGAGCGGTAGTCCGTGATCTGCTCGGTGACCCCGGCCGCCGCCGGCCCCGAGCCCGCGACCACGACCACGAGGGCGAGGGCGAGGACGCAGACGAGGCGGACCGCAGCAGCTCGGCGCACGTGCATCGAGAGCGAGGCTACCGGCGACGACGCGAGCGGTCGCGTAGCCTCCGCGCATGCCCATCCGGGTCGTCGTCGCCGAAGACAACTACCTCGTCCGCGAAGCGGTCACGCGCCTCCTCGAGGCGGATCCCGACATCGAGATCGCGGGCGTCTGCGAGGACTTCGACGGCCTGATCGCCACCGTCGCCGCCTCGCTTCCCGAGGTCGTGGTCACCGACATCCGCATGCCGCCCACCGGCACCGACGAAGGCGTCCGCGCCGCCGCCCGGTTGCGGACGTCGCACCCCACGATCGGCGTGGTGGTGCTCAGCCAGTTCGTGGAGCCGGGCTACGCGCTCGAGCTGCTCGACGGCGGGTCGGAGCGGCGCGCCTACCTCCTGAAGGAGCGCGTCTCCGACGTCGACCAGCTGGTGCGGGCCATCCGCGAGGTCGCGAGCGGCGGATCGGTGATCGACCCGAAGGTGGTCGAGGCCCTCGTCGACGCCCGCTCCCGCCGGGCCGACTCGCCGCTGCAGCACCTCACCCCGCGGGAGGGCGAGGTCCTCGCCGAGATGGCCCAGGGCCGCAACAACGCGTCGGTGGCGGCCGCGCTCGGGCTCTCCGAACGGGCGGTGGAGAAGCACATCAACTCGGTCTTCTCGAAGCTCGGACTCTCCCAAGAGCCGGACGTCCATCGCCGGGTGAAGGCGGTGCTCCTCTACCTCGCCGATCGCTGACCTCATGGCCGACTGGCGGGTCGACCGGCGCGGTCGACCGGCGCGATCGACCGGCGCGGATCGACCGGTGCGGCCAGGTGAGGGGCGCCCTCCCACGAGCGGGGGTGTCCGCACCCTGCCGCCGTGGGGGCGAAGGTGTGACAATGGGTGTGTGGCCGGCACCGTCCCCGTCCTGATCGTCGACGATCAAGCCCCGTTCCGGCGTGCCGCGCGCGCGGTGGTGACCGCCACGCCCGGGTTCGAGGTGGTCGGCGAGGCGGAGAGCGGTGAGGAGGCCGTCGACATGGCCGACGCGCTCACGCCGGGGCTCGTCCTGATGGACATCAACCTGCCGGGGATCAACGGCGTCGAGGCCACCCGCCGCATCACCACGGCGCATCCCGAGGCCGTGGTCATGCTGCTCTCGACCTACCAGGCCGGCGACCTCCCGTCCGACGCGGAGTCGTCCGGCGCGGTGGAGTACGTCCACAAGGAGGAGTTCGGCCCGGCCGTGGTGCGTGACGTCTGGGAACGATTCGGAAGCTCCGCCGACCGGTCGGCCGCGGGCTGAGCGTTCAGTCTGCCAGTGGGATCCGGCCCCTGATCGCGGTGCCCCGGCCGGGCGCCGAATCCACCTGGATGGAGCCGCCGATGGCGCCGACGCGGTCGCTCATGTTCACGAAGCCGTGGCCTCGTGCCGCGCCACCGGATCGGTCGAACCCGGCGCCGTCGTCGCGCACCTCGAAGAGCAACGCGCCCTCGTCCTCGCGCACCGTGATCGTCGCCGACGCGCCCGGGCCCGCGTGCTTGGCCGCGTTCTGCAGCGCTTCGAGACAGCAGAAGTAGACCGCGGCCTCGACCGCCTGGGGGAAACGCCCGACGCCGTCGGCCTCGACGTCCGTCGGCAGCGCGGCCCGGCCCCCCGCCGCCGACAGCGCCTCGGTCAGGCCACGGTCCATCAACAACGGCGGGTAGATGCCGTGCGCCAGGTTGCGCAACTCCTGCACCGCCTCCTGGAGGTCGGTGCCGACCTGCGCCAGCATCTCGCGCGCGGTGTCGGGATCGGTCTCCGCGATCTGGCGCACGAGGTTCACGTTCACGGCGAGCGCCACGAGGTGCTGTTGCGCGCCGTCGTGCAGATCGCGCTCGATGCGACGACGTTGCGCGTCACCCGCCTCCACGACGCGGGCGCGCGACGCCCGCAGCTCGTCGGCCTGGCGGCGGACCTCGTCGAGCGACTCCTGCAGCGCCGAGTCGAGCTTCACGTTGTGCAACGCGAGACCGACCTGGCGCGCCAGCTCGGTGAGGGCCTGGTCGTCGTCCTCGCCGAACGCGAGCGCGCCTTCCGGTCGTCGCACGACGATCATCCCGAGAAGCTCGCCGCTGTTGGTGATCGGCGCGACCCGCAGGACCTCGTCGTCGGACCTGATGACAGCGGGCAGCCAGATCCGGGCCCACGCGACGCCCGACACCCCCGCGCGCGCGACGACCGTCTCCTCTTCGGCGCCCAGCACGATGTTCGCCGGACCGCGCTCGGGCACCGAGACCGCGCGTTCCAGCCGGCCCGACCCCCGCGTCCACACCTCGGCGACGCTGAGCGACATCGTCTTCTTCAACGACTCGGCGAGCTGCAGGAGGAGCTCGTCGAGCGGGATGGCGCGGGTGAGACGGCTCCCGAAGGTCCGGATCACCTCGTCGGGCGCATGGCGTTCCCCGTAGACGCGACGGGTGGCGAACTCGGTGAGTCGCTCGCGGACGGGGATCCACGACAGCGCCGCCACCGCGGCCGCGAGCATCGACAGACCGAGCAGGGTCTGCTCCCGGCCGGTCGGCGTGCGGCCGAGGCCGAGCACGATCAGGAGGTACGAGGCCGCGACCATTCCCGCGAGCCCGGCCATGGTGATGGTGTGCACGAGCAACCGGTCGATACGCACCGCGATCTGCTCCGATGCTCCCAGCGCCAGCGACACCGGGAGCAGCACCGTCGTGCTCAGGGCGACGGCACGGATGGGCTCGGGCCAGGAGACCAGCTCGTGCAGCACCCACGTGGTCGCCGAGATCGCGCCGGCGACCACCACCGCCCACGCCGGCCACTGGAGCCGGGCGCGCTCCTGCACGCTCCGGGCCGCTCCGCACCGGGACACGTAGCCCACGAGCCCGATCACCGCGGCACCGCCCGCGAGCACGAGCACCGGCCAGACGACCACGTGCGGGCGCTCGCCGAGCTCGTACGCGCCCAGCCCCAGGCCCGCGACGTAGCCGGCGGCGACCCAGAGCCGGCGTGCCCGCGTGCGCAGGCCACCATCGGGGAGCCCCAGCGCAAGGTGGAGCCCGACACCCGGAAGGAGCGCCACGGCGACCGCGCGCGTGCCCGCGCCGAAGTCGCGCACGGTGTCGGTCGCGGCGTCGCGTCCCGCCAGCGCCGCGCCCAGCAGGAGCGCGGCGCCGACGACCGCGGCAAACGCCATCACTGCGGCGAGCGGCTCCCGCGGTCGGTGCACGGCGACGAACACCGACGCCATGGCCCACGCGGCGACGAGCACGACGCCGAGCACGCGGCCGGGCCCGAGGGGCACCTGGTCACCGACGAGTGCGGCGATGACCACGACGACGACTGCGCCGGCCGCGAGCGCGATCGCGCCCGTCGCGCGCGCCGACCACGGTTGACGCTCGCGCACGTCGTCGCGGATGCTCGCGAGCTCCGGGGGTTGGATGCCGTCGAGGCGCGTTGCCACGGTCACTCCGATCGTAAGACGGCGGCCGGACGCGTGCGCGCGGCGGCCCGGGCAGGCACGGTTGCGATCAGGTTGACCGCGAGCAGCGCCGCGGGGATGGACACGAGGATCGCGACGAGCGGCCAGGTGGGCTCGGTCCCCACGCCGAGCTCGTCGGCCACCCTGGCCCACAGGAAGCGACCGACCGCGAGTCCCAAGGGGATGCCGAGGGCCAACCCCACACCCGCGACCACGGTCGCGTGCCAGGCGACGGTCGCGCGCACCTGCCGGCGATCGAAGCCGAGGGTCTTCAGGATTGCGAGGTCACGACGGCGACGCCGCACCGTGGTCACCAACGCGAAGCCGACCGCGACCAGCGCGACCACGGCGACGAACGCCGCCAGCGCGATCGGGAGCCCGTCGATCCGGCGGACCCGGTCGATCTCGACGGGGACGGACGGGGTCAGCGGGGTGCCGGCCGTCCCGCCGATCGCCCGGAGCGCGGGCATAGCCTGCGCGTGGTCGACGCCCGGCGCGAAGCGCACGACGAAGTCCCAACCGCCGTTGGCGTCGCCCAGCCGGGCGAGGCCGGCCGCGGTGAAGACGGCGGCGTCCGCCAGGGGTTCCGGGTCCGCGAGGCTCGGCACCACGGTCTGGCCGACGATCCGGTAGGTCGACGTCCGGTCGGGACCGGTGACGCGCACGCGGTCACCCACCGCGCGGCCCGCTGCCGCCAACGTGTCGGCGCCGAGCGCCACCTCGGACACGGTGGCGGGCGCTCTCCCCTCGATGACGTGGGGCTCGATCACCCCGCGGAACTGCCCGAAGCCCCATGCGGTGACCGGCCGGCCTTCGATCTCGACGTTGCCGTCGCAGATCGAGGCGACCGCCGCCAACACCTGCTGGTGCACGAGCCGGGTCCTGATGGGTGCGCAGTCGTTGGCCGGCTGCTTCACGGCCACATCGCCGGCAGTGGTGTCCCACGTCCAGCCGTACGCCACCGGCGTCGAGACCAGGTGATCGAGGCTGGCCGCGAACACCAGCACGGCCACCACGACCAGGACCCCGAACGTCGCGCCGAGCAGCGACGAGCGCACCGGAAGCGACGGCCGGCTCCGACCCGGGTCGAGCGCGAAGCGCGTCCCGGCGGCGAGGGGTGGGGCGCGCCCAGCTCGGATACGGTGCGGGCGGCCACGCCGGGACGACCCGGCGCGCGCACCGCCCGTGACGCGATGACGGTGCGGGTCGCCGCGAGCACCGAGATGACGAGCACGACGAACAGCACCGCGACCGCGCCGGCCGCGAGCGCGACACCGTCGAGGCGGAACCCGGGATCGGGTTCAGCGTCGGCGGCCACCCCGAGGGGGAACAACGGCGACGCGAGGGCCGCTCCTCCGAGTGCGAGCAACGAGCCGACGAGCGCGATCGGCACACCGACTGTCGCGGCGGCGACCAGCCGCACCCGGGGCCGGACACCCAGGCGCGCGCAACGTGGGCTGGTCGGCGTCGGCGAGCCCGATCTCGCGGGAGAGCGCGATCCCCGTTCCGACCAGACCGGTGAGGGCGGCGACCGCCGCGGCGAGGTACAACCCGACGGTGGTGACGTCGATGGCGTTCTGAGCCCCCTGCCCTTCGATGTTCAGGCTCTGCACCGAGTACACGGGTGACGTACCGAAGATCTTCTTCGCCGCGCGCGTGACCTGGCGCAGGTCGGCCGCTCCGGGCGCGGTCCTGATCCGTAGGAGCGAGCCGGCGAAGGAACCGATCCGGTCGCGGTACTTCGCCACGAAGGCCGCGGTCGGCACGACGACTCCCCCGGCGGCGCCCCGCCCACCGAGGTCGAGCGGTCGGCGCACGATCCCGACGACCCGAAGCGTCACTTCGGGGCCGTGGGAGACCGACGGTGCCACGTTGTCGACGCGGGCGGCTTCGACGTCGGCCGGCGAGTACGACCCGAACCGCAACCGGTCTCCCACCCGGACGTCGAGCTGCGCGGCCAGTGCCTCGCCGATCGTGACCTCCTCGGGCCGGGCCTGGTCGGCGACGCGGCCACGCACCACGCGCGCGCGGTCGACGGCGTCCCCGAACCGCGCGTCCACCTGACCGGCCACGGAGATGGAGCGGTCCCCGGGGCCGGTCAACGTGAGCTGGTAGAGCTCGGCGATCGCGGCGACACCCGGCGTACGGCGCATGCGCGCAATCTGCGATGCGGTCGCCGTGCCGACGTCGACCTCCACCGACGCCGAACGGCTGTACCCCTCGAAGCGCGCGAGGGAGCTGTCGGTGCGCCGCGCGCCGGCGACGAGCGCGAGCACCACCGTCCCGACGAAGCCCACGAGCAGCGTCAGCACGATGACGCTGCGCCACCGCCGACGGAGCCCGGAACGCCCGAGCATGAAGATCGCGCCCACTCCTCGCTCGCTCCTCAGGACCGCGGCCGGGACGACATCGTCGTCAGAAGACCGTCGACACGGCAGCCGCCTCGGCCTCTTCCGCTTCGGTCTCGATGCGTCCGTCGCGCATCCGCACGATGCGATCGGCGGCGGCGGCGACCTCTTCGTCGTGCGTGACCATGAGAATGGTCTGGCCTCCGGCGTGGAGCCGGCGGAACAGCTGCAGCACCTCGTGGCCGCCGTCGGAGTCGAGCGCGCCGGTGGGCTCGTCGGCGAGCACCAGCGTCGGTTCGTTGGCGAGCGCGCGCGCGATGGCGAGCCGCTGGCGCTGGCCCCCTGACAAGACCCCGGGCGCGTCCTTCGCCTTGTCGGCGAGGCCGAGCAGGTCGAGGAGGTCGCGCGCGCGCGTCTCCGCCCGCTTCCGGGGCGCGCCGGCGACGACCGCAGGAAGCGTCACGTTCTCGAGCACGCTCATGCCCTCGAGGAGGTTGAAGAACTGGAACACGATGCCGATGTGCCGGCGACGCAAGATCGCGAGCTCGTCCTCGCTGCGGCCGACCAGCGGCTCTCCCGCCAGCGACACCTCGCCGTCGGTCGGCGTGTCGAGCCCGGCCACGATGTTCAACAGCGTCGACTTCCCGCAACCGGACGGTCCCATCACCGCGACGAACTCGCCGGGGACCATCGCGAAGTCGACGCCCCGCAGCGCACGCACAGGAGCGCCGTCCGATTCGAACGTCTTGCGCAGCCCGCGGGCCTCCACCACGGGCTCCGTCGGACACCGTCACGCCGTTCATGCTCCCACTCCCTGCTCCATGTCGTCGAGCACGTCGATGCGGTATGCCCGCACGACCGTGCTGCCGACCCTTCACCGTCGTCTCGTCGAGCGCCACGCACTCGAAGTCCGAGTGCAGGGCGGTGTGGGTGCTCTCGTTGATCACGATGCGTCCAGACGGGCGCGCCAGGTCCTGGAGCCGCTGCGCCAGGTTCACCGTGTCGCCCACCAACGTGTACTCCACCCGTTCGACCGAACCGAGGAGCGCGGCCGCCACCGGCCCGGTCGACACGCCGATCCCGATCCCGAAGGGCGCCCGGCTCGCGGCCAGCCATCGCTCGTTCAACACCCGTTGGCGCTCGATCATCGACCGGGCTGCGCGCACCGCACGGTCTGCGTGATCGTCGAGCGGCACCGGCGCGCCGAAGCACGCCATCACCGCGTCGCCCACGAACTGCATCACGGTGCCTCCATTGTCGAGGATGGCGTGGTTCATCTCGGCCCGGTGCTCGCTCAGCTGGGCGGCCAGTCGCGTGGGGTCGGAGCACTCGGCGATCCCCGAGTAACCGCGGATGTCGCCCATGAGCACCGTGACGACGAGCTCCTCGGTCTCGCCGATGGCTCGGCCCTCGTTGCGCACCTTCTCGGCCAGGCCGCCGGGGAGCAGCCGGCTCAGGCGCTCTCCCTGCTCCTCCCGGTCGACGATGGCGGTGTGCAGCATCCGGAGTCGCTTGAGCGCGCCCGTCGTACCGGTGCTCGCGCTTGCCGACAGCTTGAGGAAGAGGTTCTCGACCGACGCGGCCACCGCGGCCGCGGTGTGCTCCCCGCGACACGGCGATGGCCTTGATCGGCCGCCCTTCGGCGACCTCGTGGAGGAGCGCCTCGTCGGCGGCGGTCAGTCCCGCGTCGTCGGTGACCGGTCGCACCAGGGCCTCGACGATCTCGGGGTCGAGCACCGAGCCACCCGGTCGCGACCTCGCGCACCGCCCGGGCGAGCTGGTCGCCTTCGCCGACGCGATCCTTGAGCAGGTACGCATACCCGGCGGCCCCGTCCCCGAGCAAGGCGATGGCGTAATCGGGATCGTCGTACTGCGAGAGCACCACCACGCCGGTGCCTGGGTGCCGCTTGCGCAGCTCCTTGGCCGCGTCGATGCCCTCCCGCTGGAACGTCGGCGGCATCCGGATGTCGGTCACGAGCACCTGGGGGGCCGCAGCCTCAGCACCGGCGAGGAGGCCTTCGTAGTCGTCGGCCGCGCCCACCACGTCCAGGTCGGCTTCGAGCGCGAGGAGCGCCGCGCACCCCTTCGCGGACGATCACGTTGTCGTCGGCGAGGAACACGGTGATGCGGCCATCCCCCATGGCCCACCATTCCACGTGCATCGGGGGGTGGGTTCAAGGTGGCCTGCCCACTGACCCCGGGGGTGCAGACCCCCGGGCCGCCGGTCGGCCCACCCCCTCGCCGCCCCGGACGTCGCGGCGTACTCTCCCACCGGCGAGCGAACGACGACGAGGTGGATCATGCGGATCGAGTCTTCGGTCACGACGGTGTCCTGGATTCCGTCGGAAGCGGTCTCCGGACCGGTGCTGAAGGGAACCTTCGACTCCGGCATCACGAGCTACGACGATCCCCCGGGCGACACCATCGACGACCTCGAGGCCTGGCGGGCCGCCGGTGCGTTCCGGTTCGCCAACCGGCTCGCCGCCTGGGTGGAGATCGACGACGGTCGCATCGTCGACGCCGGGTACCGCGGCGGCGGGCTGATGGGCTCGACCACCGTCCGCCTGGCGAAGCTGCGGGCCACCTTCGAACCGGTCGCGCTGCCCGACCTCCGCCGGGAGCCCGAGCGCTCCGACCGCGCGGTCCGCTTCGTGCAGACGACCGGGGGGCGCACCGGCCTGCCCGCGCCGCGCCGGGTGAAGCACCCGCCGTTCGTGCAGTTCCGAGCGCCCACGGTCTGGACCACGCTCGCACTGACCATCCGGGCGGACGGCACGTCGAGCTTCGAGGTGCTCGGCGCCAGCAAGTTCCCGCGCCACTGGGTGTACGACGCCGACGGCAAGATCGCGGCGAAGGTCGGCCTGGCCGACTTCAAGGACTGGTACCGCCACGCGTTCGGCAAGCACACGCCGTGGGGCGATCAGGACTCGTCGGCGCTGGTCACCGCGGTGGAGACCGCGCTGGAACGCCAGCTCTCGGTCAGCATCATGTCGGCCGGCGAGCGACCCGAGATCCGCAGCGTCAAGAAGGGCAAGTTCCTCGTCGAACAGGGCGATCCCGGCGATTGCCTGTACCTGCTCCTCGACGGCATGCTCCGGGTGACGATCGACGGCGAGCCGGTCGCCGACGTCGGCCCCGGCGTGATCCTCGGCGAGCGGGCGGGGCTCGAGGGCGGGGTGCGTACGGCCAGCCTGTTCGCCGCCACCGACGTGCGCGTTCGCGGTGGCGTCGGCCGACCAGATCGATCGCGAGGCACTGGTACAGCTCCGAGAACGCCACCGCGTCGAGGAAAGCTAGATAACGTCCCTCGGGTGCGGATCGCCACCTGGAACGTCAACTCGTTGAAGGCCCGCCAGGAGCGGGTCGAGGAGTGGCTCGGCTACGCACGTCCCGACGTGCTCTGCCTCCAGGAGACCAAGCTCTCCGACCAGGCGTTCCCGCACCTGGCCTTCTCCGCGCTCGGCTACGACTCCGTGCACCACGGCCAGGGCCAGTGGAACGGCGTCGCCATCCTGTCGCGCGTGGGGATCGACGACGTCACCACCGGCTTCGACGACGACCACGTCGATCCCTACGAGGGAGACGCCCGCGTGATCTCGGCGACCTGCGCGGGCATACGGGTGGTGAGCGTCTACGTGCCGAACGGCCGCGAGGTCGCCAGCGAGTTCTACGAGCGCAAGCTCGTCTGGCTCGCCGCGTTGCACGACTGGCTCGCGGCCACGAGCACACCGGCGCAGGAGGTCACGGTGCTCGGCGACTTCAACGTCGCGCCCGAGGACCGCGACGTGTGGTCGCCCAAGGCCTTCGCCGGCTCGACCCACGTCACCGAGCCCGAGCGCGCGGCCGTCGCACGGTTGTGCGAATGGGGCATGGTCGACGTGTTCCGGGCGCGCTACGACGATGACCGGCTCTACAGTTACTGGGACTACCGCCGGGGTGACTTCCACGAGCACCGCGGCATGCGCATCGATCTCGTGCTCGCCACGCCCCCGCTCGCGGTGCGCACCGCGTGGGCCGTCGTCGACCGGAACGCGAGGAAGGGCAAGCAACCGTCCGATCACGCTCCCGTGATCGCCGACTTTCACGACAGGGGTCAGTGATGGCAGACGACCAGCAGGGCCGGGCCGGGACGAGACAGTGGATGCTGTGGGCGCTCGGCGGCCTCGTGGTCGTGCTCGTCATCGCGTTGGTGGTGGTGCTCGTCACGCGCGACGACGGCTCGGACCAGACCGCCGCCACGACCTCGACCACCGCGGCCGTGACCACGAGCACCAGCACGACGACCACCACAGTCCCGCCCACCACGACCACGGTCGCGCTGCCGGTGATCACCGACGACCCCCAGACCTACGCCGAATACCTCTTCGCCGCCTGGCAGAACGGCAACCAGACCGACGCCGCCAACGTGGCCAGCGCCGAGGCGGTGACGCAGATGTTCTCCCAGGCCTACCCGGCGCAGGGCCCGTACACCTTCTCGAACTGCGGACCGGCAGCGGGTTCGCTGTACTGCACGTGGAACGGCCAGAACGGCGCCACCCTCCAGATGACCGTCCGCACGCTGACCGGTGGCCTGCCGATCCAGGTGGAGATGGTCCAGTTTGCCGGCTGACGGCAGCACACCCGCCCGGTGCTCTGGCCGATCCTCGCGGTTCCCTTTCCGGCCACACGGGCGTACGCTCGGAGGAGACGTGGTGCTCGGGTGGGCAACCGCACGATGCACCGGGACGTCGTCCTCGGGAGGGTTGACCAGAACCGGATCCGGGTAGCGAGGCGTCTGATGACCAAGGTGAGTGCGGTCCCGTTCGCGTTGGGCATGGCCGGAGGCCTGCTCCTCTTCTTCCTGGCCTGGCTCCCCCTCGCGGTCCGCGAGTCGCGTCGCCCCTACCGCTGGCACGACCCGGCGCCGCCTGCGGTCCCGCGGGAGATCGCGCCGCTCGACCTCGTGGAGCTCCCGGCGCCGGCCGACGAGTCGCCACGACACATCGGGCCGGCGCGGGTGGCCGTCGTCGCCGCCGCCTTCACCGTCTGGTCGCTGTGGTCGGCGCGGCACCGCCAGGACCCGCACCACTAGCCGTCGGCGCGCACCCCGGCCGGACTCCTCGAGACGAACGTCTCCGCGAGACGCCGGTAAGAGGCCACGCGCTCGTCATGCGCGTGCACCATGGTCGTGACCATCAGCTCGTCGACGCCCGTCCGCTCGACGAGGGCGTCGAAGCGGGCTCTGACCGTCGCGGCCTCGCCGATCACGTGCGAGCGGGTCCAGTTCTCGACCTGCTGGCGTTCGAACGGCGTGAAGGCATACTCGGCCGCCTCTTCCGGCGTGGGGTACACGTCGGGCCGCCCCGACCGCAGTCGCAGGAACGCCAGCGCTCCCGGCCCGGCCAGCCAGCGCGCGTGCTCGTCGGTCTCGCCGCACACCGCCGACACGCCCAGCATCACGTACGGCTCGGCGAGCTCGGCCGACGGCCGGAACGACGACCGGTAGGTCGCCAACGCGTCGTCGAGCATCGCGGGGGCGAAGTGGTACGCGAACGAGAACGGCATGCCGAGCAAGCCTGCGACGCGGGCACCGAAGGTGCTCGAGCCGAGCATCCAGAGCTGGGGTTGGTAGCCCCGGGCCGGCACCGCGTGGATCTGCGCGTACGGATGACCTTCGGGCATCTCACCCGAGAAATAGCCCAGCAGCTCGGTCATCTGTTCGGGAAAGTCGTCGGCGCCGAGCGTCCCCGGGCCCCGCCGGAGCGCGCTGGCGGTCACCGGGTCGGTCCCGGGGGCGCGGCCGATGCCCAGGTCGATGCGGCCCGGATGGAGCGCTTCGAGCATGCCGAACTGCTCGGCGACCGCCAGCGCGGCGTGGTTGGGCAGCATGAGACCACCCGAACCGAGCCGAATGGTCGAGGTCACCGAGGCCAGGTGCGCGAGCAGCACCGGCGGTGAGGAGCTGGCGATCCCCGGCATGTTGTGGTGCTCGGCGACCCAGTGGCGCCGGTAGCCGAGGCGCTCGACCTCCTGCACGAGGTCGATCGAGTTGCGCAGCGCCTCGGCCGGCGACGAGCCGCGCCCGACCGGTGCCAGGTCCAGGACCGAGAGGGGAAGTTCAGGCATCAGCTGGTTGCAACCGCGGCGAAGCGGAATCCGTTCCCGTCGGCGACGAGGTGCCCGGCGCACGGCGGTCCGAAGTGGGTGCCGATGACGAGCAGGTCGCTGCCGGCGTACTCGTCGAGGAGGCGCCGGCGGGTCGCCGAGGACTGCTCGCGATCGGTGTCGGGATCCGCGAACCAGTCCGGCTCTGCGAACTGGACCGGGTGGTGGGCGAGGTCGCCGGTGATGAGCGCGTGCGCACCGCCCGACTCGACGTGGACCGCGACGTGGCCCGGCGTGTGGCCCGGCGTGAGCTCGAGGCGGATCTCGTCGGTGACGCGGTGGTCGGGCGCCACGAGGTCGGCGAGCCCGGCGTCGAGGACCGGCCGCACCGCGTCGTCCAGCGTCGCCGCGTACCCCTTCCCACCGGCTTCGGACCAGTGCGCCCACTCGTCACGGCACAGGAGGTAGCGCGCGTTCGGGAAGGTCGGCACCCACGCGCCGTCGACGAGCATGGTGTTCCACCCCACGTGGTCGAAGTGGAGGTGCGTGCAGATGACCGTGTCGACCTCCTCACGCGGGAACCCGGCCGCCGCCAGGTCGGAGAGGAACGGCGTCTGCAGGTTCAGCGCCTCCATGCCGGGGATCTCGCGGTCGTTGCCGATGCACGTGTCGACGACGATCCTGCGGTCGCCCACCGTCACCCCGAGGGCGTGGATCGAGAGCACCAGGTTGCCGTCGTCGTCGACGAAGTGCGGGCGGAGCCACGAGGCATGGCTCGCGATCACGTCGTCGTCGGAGCTCGGCAGGAGCCCGGCCGACGGGATGTGGGCCACGCTCTCCACGACGCGCGTGATGGTCACGTCGCCGATCTTCCATTGCAGGTTGTCGGTCATCGCGGCTGCTCCCCCCGGAGTGTCGGCTTCGTTCGCCCGCAGCCCATCATCGCACCCGTTACTGTGCGCCGATGGGTGAGGGGGGACTCGAGGCATCCGAGGTCGGCAAGGAGATCGCCGAGCACGCCAAGCACTCGGGGCTGCACGGGCAACCTCGGAGCCGGCGCGACCGGGTGATCGGCATCGTCGAGGCCGCTTTGCTGGCGATCGTGGCGCTGCTCGCAGCATGGTCCGGGTACGCGTCCGCGAGGTGGGCCACCGAATCGCGTCTCACGGTCGCCGAGGCGTCGACGGCCCGCAACGAGTCGAGCACCGCGGAGCTCACCGCGCTCGACGCCCGCATCGGCGACGCTCTGGTGTTCAACGCGTGGTTCGGCGCGCACGCGGCCGGTGACCAGCAGGCGGAGCAGCTCGCCGAGAAGCGGTTCCGACCCGACCTCGAGGCCGCGTTCCAGGCGTGGCGGGCGACCGACCCCGACAACAATCCCGCGGCGGCGCCCGGCCCACAGGCGATGCCCGAGTACGAGCAACCGGAGCTCGACGAGGCCAAGCGGCTCGACGCCAAGGCGGAGCGGCTCTTCCAGGAGGGCTCCGACCAGGGTTCCGACGCCGACGACTACGTGCGCACCACCGTCTACCTGGCGACCGTGCTGTTCCTCATCGGCATCAGCAGCCACTTCCCGGTGCCGCTCGCCCGCTTCGGGCTCATCGGCGTCGGCATGGCGATCCTCACGTTCTCGGTGATCCAACTGCTCTCGTTCCCCAAACCCGCCTGACCCGTGTTCGCGCTGCGCCGACCCGACGCCGAGCGCGTCTCCCACTTCCTCGCCCGCCAACGGACGGCCCCACTCACGTATCCGGAGGTCGGCGCGACCCTGGCCGGCGAGCTCCCCGCCGGGTACCGCTACGACCGCTCGTCGCTCGAGCTCGGCGCGGGTGACGAGGTGTGGGCGCGGGCCCGCGACGGCATCGACCGCTGGCGGGCGCCCGCCGCTGCGGGCATCGCCATCGAGCCACCGGACGCGCCGATCACGGTCGGCACGACGGTCGGGGTCTTCGTGCGGCTCGGACCGGTGTACGTCCTCGCTGCGTGTCGCATCGTCGCGGTCGTCGACCGGCCCGACCGCTACGGCTTCGCCTACGGCACCCTGCCCGCACACCCCGAGGAGGGCGAGGAGCTCTTCCTCGTGACGCGCGACGCGGAGGGGGTCGTACGTTTCGAGATCACCGCGTTCTCCCGGCCGCACGACCTGCTGACGCGCCTCGGCGGCCCGGTCGCCGCGCCGCGTGCAACGACACGCCACTCGCCGCTACCTCGAGGGTCTGCGCACGTTCGTGACCGGATGACCGTCGCCCCCCACCACCGAGCATGTGTCGATGTGGTGTCGTCGGTGCCCCCCGATCGACACATGTTCGATCGGGGGGTGGGGGGTGATCAGAGGGCCTTGAGGGCCTCGATGAGCTTGGGCACGACCTTGTGCACGTCACCGACGACGCCGAGGTCGGCGATGCCGAAGATCGGCGCCTCGCCGTCCTTGTTGACGCAGATGATGTTGTCGGATCCCTTCATGCCCACCATGTGCTGGGTGGCGCCCGAGATGCCGAGCGCGATGTAGAGCTTCGGCTTCACGACCTTGCCGGTCTGGCCGACCTGCTTCGAGTACGGCACCCAACCGGCGTCGACGATCGCACGCGACGCGCCCGACGCACCGTTGAGCAGCTTGGCCAGCTCGTCGACCAGCGGCCCGTAGGCCTCCGCGCTGCCGATGCCGCGCCCGCCGGAGACGACGACCGCGGCTTCTTCGAGCTTCGGTCCTTCGCGCTCCTCGACGTGACGTTCCAGCACCTTGGCCTCGCCGGCGCGACCGGCGTCGGGCGTCGGCACCGCGACCACCTCGGCCGCGGCGCCTCCGCTCGGCTCCGCCGCGAACGACTTCGGCCGGATGACGCCGAGGAACGGTCCGTCGGCCTCGAACTCGGTGTCGACGAGCGTGACCCCGCCGAAGATGGCGTTGCCCACGACGAGCTTGTCGCCGTCCACCTTGAGATCGGTGGCGTTGGTGAGCGCGGGACGGTCGAGCTTCACCGAGAGACGGGCAACCGCGTCACGGCCGTCGTAGCTCTGCGCGAACAGGATCGCGGAGGGCGAGTGCTCGCCGACCAGCGCGGCCAGTGCGGCCGCGCCGATCACACCCGGGAGCGCGTCGCCGGGGTCGACCGCGAACACCTTGGTCGCGCCGTGTTCGCCGAGGCCGGCGGCCAGGGCGTCGGCGTTGGCGCCGACGTACACCGCCTCGACCGTCTCGGCGAGCTCACGGGCTTTGGTGAGGATCTCGAGCGTGGCGCTCGCCGGCTTGTCGCCGTCCGCTTCCGCGAAGACCCAGATCTTGGAGAGAGCCATGGTGTGCCAAGCCTCCTGAAGGACGTGTGGCTAGACGACTTTGAGCTGCTCGAGGAACGACACGATGCGGGCGTAGGCCTCACCGTCGTCCTCGATCTTCTCGCCGGCTTCGCGCTCGGGCGCAGCACCGACGGACACGATCTTCTGGCGGGCGCCGGCCCAGCCGACCTCGGCGGCCGAGAGGCCGAGATCGGCGACGGTCACCTGGTCGACCGGCTTGTTCTTCGCCGCCATGATCCCCTTGAACGAGGGGTACCGGGGCTCGACCACACCCGCGGTCACGCTCACGACCGCGGGGAGCGACGCTTCGACCTCGTCGTAGCCCGCCTCGGTCTGGCGCTGGATGCTCACCGTGGCGTCACCCACTTCGACGTGCTTGGCGAAGGTCAGCGACGGCCAGCCGAGCAGCTCGGCGACCTGCGCCGGGATCGTGCCGGTGTAGCCGTCGGTCGACTCGGTGGCGGTGAGCACCAGTTCGATACCACCGGCCCGCTCGATCGCCTTGGCCAGCACCTTGGCCGTCGACAGCGCGTCGGAGCCGGCGAGGGCGTCGTCGGACACGAGCACCGCCCGGGCCGCGCCCATCGCCAACGCGGTGCGCAGCCCCGAGACCTCGCCGTTGGGCGCCATGGAGATCAGCACGACCTCCCCACCACCCGCCTTGTCGGCGAGCTGGAGGGCCATCTCCACGCCGTAGGAGTCGGAGTCGTCGAGGATCAGCTTGCCGGCCCGCTCGAGCGTGTGGTCCGCCTCGAGCGTGCCGGGGACCGCCGGGTCGGGGATCTGCTTCACGCAGACTGCGATGTTCATTCGGTCTCTCCGGGTCCGGGCGCGCCGACGAACCGGTCGCGCCGCCTGATGACCTGATTCTTGCCGCGATCGGGACGCCAATGCGAAACGTGGGTACCGTCGACGCGTGAGCGGCGAACCGATGCGAGACCTGCTGGTGGTGGGTGCGGGTCCCGCGGGAGTCGCCGCCGGGATCGAGGCCCGCCGGCTCGGGCTCGATGCTCTGGTGGTCGACAAGGCCGCGTTCCCCAGGGACAAGACGTGCGGAGATGGACTGACCACCGGGGCGCTGCGCCTGCTGGACGACCTCGGCCTCGACGTCCGGGAGCTGCCGTCGTACGCGCCGGTCACCGAGACCGTGCTCGTCTCACCGGTCGGACGCGAGGTCGTCATCCCCCTCCCCGAGGGCGGTGCGTACGCGGGCGTCGTGCCCAGGGTCGAGCTCGACGCCGCGCTGGTCCGGCTCGCGCGCGACCGCGGGGTCGAGGTCCGCGAGCACACCGGCGTCGCCGACGTCGACGCCGACGACGACGGGGCCACCGCGACGCTCGCCGACGGGTCCACCGTGCGCGCCCGGTGGATCGTCGCCGCCGACGGCCACTACTCCCCCGTACGGCGGCTCCTCGGGGACGCCGACGCCGCCGACCTCGGCACGTGGCACGCGTTCCGCCAGTACTTCACCGGCGTCGACGAACGGCGCCTGTGGGTCCTCTTCGAGGAGGACCTCCTCCCCGGCTACGCCTGGATGTTCCCGGTCGGTGGGGGCCGCGCCAATCTCGGGTTCGGCGTGCTGCGGGCACCGGGCGGGCACGCGCCCAACGGAAAGGCACTCGCGGCGCAGTGGCGGACGCTGGCCGACCGTCCGACCGTACGGCGCGCGCTCGGGCCGAACGCGCGCCCCGAAGGCACCCACCGGGCGTGGCCCATCCCCGCCTCGTACGACCGCGGACGCCTCGCGCACGGTCGCGCGCTGTTCGCAGGCGACGCCGCCCACGTCGTCGACCCCATGACCGGCGAGGGCATCGCCCAGGCGCTCGAGACCGGCGCGCTCGCGGTGCGGGCCATCGTTGCATCCTCCGGCGATCCCGACGCGGTCGCGCGCCGTTACCGTGACTCGGTGGACCGTGCCCTCGGCACCGACCTCAGGTTCGCGGCGCTGCTCCAGCACATCCTGCGCGTGCCGCTCGGCGCGCGCGCCGCCATCGCCGCGGCCGCGCTCACGCCCTGGACCCGCCGGAACTTCGCGCGCTGGATGTTCGAGGACTACCCGCGCGCGCTCGTGCTCACGCCCGGGCGGTGGCACCGCGGGATGTTCACCGGCCCCGGCGCCTACCGCCCGTAGACGTCGCTGCCGAAGCACGGCAGGCCCGGCGCCCCGGCGAAGCCGAGATGCGCGAGACCGAACACGTCCTCGAGGCTGCACAGCAGCGAATAGTGGTTGTACGGCCTGTCGTTCATCGTGCCCGCCTCGATGAACGGCGAGACGAGCACCGCGCCGACCCGTCCACCACCGGCCACCGGGGTCGCCCCGCGAGGTTCGGCGCCGCACGCTGGTTGCAACACGACCCGTCGCCCGCCTCGGTCTCGTCGAAAGTCACCACGAGGAGCCCGTCCGCCTCGAACGCCGGGGACGCGAGGATCTTCGGCACCCACCGCTCGAGCCACCGGTTGGCGGCCATGAGGCCGCCCGCGGAGCCGTCGGCGCACTTCGCATCGTGGCCGTCGCTGCACACGCCGGGTGTGATGTAGGAGAGATTCGGCGTGGTCGCCGGCGACGCGAGATCGGGTTCGAGCTGGTCGAGCGACACGTCGTGCAGGCGGCACGACCGCGAGTCCAGGAGCGAGTGGAAGTACACGAAGGGGTTGTGGCGGGTCACGTACTCGCTCGCCGCGGTGGCAACGACGTCGGGATCCTCGGCACCGAGCTGCGGGTGCTGACAGGGCGTGGCCATGTCCTCCATGTAGCCCTTCCACGTGAGCTGCGCCGCAGAGAGCTGGTCGGCGATCGTCTTCACCGACCTCGGGTACACGCAGCCGTCGCCGAGCGCCTGGCCGAGCTCACCGGTGCCCGTGCTCACGAAGTCGTCGTAGGTGTGGCAGTCGCGCGAGGTCTGCGTGCTCGGGCCCTGGCCGCTCAGCTGGGCGATGTAGTTCGGCAGGCTCGGGTGGCCGATCGCGTAGTACCGGCGGAGAACCTGGCCCCGCCGCGCGAGCGTCCGCGCGAGGTAGGGCGCACGCGACCCCTTGCCCCACGCCGCGTGGAAGCCCGTGTTCTCCAGGTTGATCACGAACACGTGCCCGATCGCCGGCGGGTTCGTGACGGGAGCGGCCACCGCGGCCGGAGACATCGTCGCCGCGGCCACGAGCACGACCCCGAGCGCTGCGCATCGCACACCAGACACAGACATCGAGGCGGGCACGCTACCAACCCGTTCCGCTTCGGGACCTTCGGCCCGAATTCACGGTTCGTCCCCGGACGGGCGGGGCCGGCTCCCTACACTCTCCCCATGGCCATCACCGACCACTGGCTCAGCACCCCGCACTGGTCCACCGAGATCCCGCTCGACACCCCCCACCCGCGTGTCGGCGCGCTCGCGGCGCGCGGATTCGTCACGCTGCGCGACCTCGCCACGCCGATTCCCGAGTCCGAGTACCTCGGCCTCGAGTACATGGACTGGAAGAGCGGCGGCGACACCAACTTCGCGCCGGTCGCCACCGCCGACGGCGAGCTCGACTGCCGAGGGTTCTGGAAGCCCGGTGACGAGCGACCGGACAAGGGCGGCCGGTTCACGAGCAACGCCGAGCAGTGCCCGACGATCGTGGCCGAGGTGGAAGCGGTCGGCGCCGACTTCGGTCGCGTCCGCGTGATCAAGCTCGAGCCCCAGTCCTACGACGACGCGCTGCGCCAGATCCACCGCGACGACAACAACCGCTTCAACCCCGACAGCGACGGCTGGGTCGTGCGCTCGTGGATCGAGCTCACCGACAACCCGGACAGCTTCATGGTGCTGATGGAGCAGGGACCCGACGGTCTGCCCGACCCGTCGACCGAGATTCGCGTCCCGCTGCATCGCGGGTCGCGGTTCGTGGTCGACACGCAGCGCCTCTGGCACGTCGTGTGCCACAACGGCACCGATGCGCGCTACGCGCTCATCTCCAGCTTCGAGAGCGGCCCCGCGCTCGACGGCTGGATCGCCTCGCAGCTGCCCTGAACCGGCGCGGTGATCGCGTTGGCCGGGTGAGCGCATCGCAGGCATGATGCACTCCCGCCGAGGAGCGCCTTCGAGGAGAACCGATGCCGAGCGCCGATGAGATCCGAGACGTTCAGCGAGCGACGTGGGCCGGGCTCTCTGGGGGCTGGGAGAAGTGGGACTCGGTCATCATGGATCAGCTGGGCCCGGTCGGCGCAGCGATGATCGAGCGTCTCGACATCGCGGAAGATCATCAGCATCTCGACATTGCCGCAGGCACGGGTGAGCCGGGTTTGAGCATCGCGAGGCTGTCGCCGAAGGGACGCGTCGTGCTGACCGACCTCGTGCCTGAGATGCTGGACGTAGCCGCGCGACGAGCCAGGGCGCACGGGATCGCCAATGTCGAGACGCAGGTGTGCAGCGCCGATGATCTGCCGTTCGACGACGCCACATTCGATGGCGTCTCGGTGCGTTTCGGGTACATGTTCTTCCCCGATATGGGCAAGGCGACGGCCGAGTTCGTGCGCGTGCTCGAGCCGGGCGGACGTCTCTGCTCGTCGGTATGGGTCAAGCCCGAGGAGAACCCGTGGACGACGATCGCCATGCAGGCAATCGCGACCGAGGCCGTGGTGTCGCCACCCGATCCGGACGGGCCGAACATGTTCCGGTGCGCTGCCCCGGGGTATGTCAGTGCCCTGTACGAGGGCGCGGGGCTGCGCGACGTTGCCGAGTGGGACGTCGACGTCGAACTCGTGACGCGGTCGCCCGAGCAGTACTGGGAGATGATCAGCGAGCACGTCTCGCTCGCAGTCGCGGTGCTTCAGCAAGTCGACGAACCGGCGCGGGAGCGGATTCGGGCGAACGCCATTGCGAAGGTGAGCGCGTTCGAGAAGGACGGCAAGGTCCGGGTTCCGGGCGTGGCGCGCTGCATCGTGGGAACGAAACCGGGCGCGAGCGGCACGCGCCCACGCGACGGCGTGCGATCCTCCGACGCTGGCTGACCGACCGGCACGCCGAAGCCGCACCATATCTGCCTGATGGATGATGTCGTGGGCGTTGAGCGTTTGCTCCTAGCACTCGACGCCGCTCACCGCGGGCGTCCCGCTAGCCGAAGACGGTGTTGCGGATATCTCGTATTGCGACATCGAGTTCGTCGAGGACGGCGCGCAACCGTTCCGCAATGCTGGGATCGAGTTGGTGGAGGCTCAGGATGGCCGCGACGCTCAGCCCGGACCCGAACAGATGCTTGAGGATCCGGTTGTTCAAGGCAACGCTGATGCGCTCGTCTTCGTCATTCACCGCCATCGCGTGCGCAGCCTGTTCATGCGCTCGTTGTCGACGCAGATCGCGGATCACGGCCACCGTCACGGGTCCGTGATCCGCCGCGACCGCGGTGAGGCTGATCTCCACCGGGAACTCAATCCCGTCTGCGTGGAGACCGAGCAGTTCCAGACCGGTTCCCATCGCACACGCTCGTGGCGCTTGCGTATAGCTGGCGCGATGCGCTCGATGGACAGCGCGCGAGCGGGCAGGAAGCAGGCTCTCCACATGCGCGCCCACGAGGACGTCACGGTCGTAGCCGAACATGTCCTCGACCTGACGATTCGCCATGACGATCTCGCCGTCGTCGTCGCTCACGAGGATCCCATCGGGTGCGAGCTCGACGATCAGCCACGCGAATCCGACCCCCAATGCCTTCGGTGACACGACCGACGGGTGGGCGTCATCGTGAGGATCGTCCGGAATTCTGAGGATGGCATCGGGTTCGCCCGACAGTTCGTGGATCACGCGCGCTTCCTTCCCACAGGGGGGGAAGGCGTGAAGGCTCAAGTCGAGCGAGGTCCAGACCAGGCTTCGAGACTCAGCGTCGACTCCCAACGAGTGCCGCAAACCTACCGCTTCTCGGCAACGAGGGCCAGTGTCCCTCCGATGCAGCGGCTCTCGGGACGGGACCGAACCCGCGGTTCCCCCTCCTCTCGACCTGAGGCGGGACTTCTGGCCCCGGTTGCCACCGACAAGCTCGCAGAAGCTCAAGATCGCCGACGGAGAATGCGGCACGCAGGGCTCCCGACAACAACGCATGTTCGCCCCTTTCCGGTTCACGGCGAAGCCGCGCCCGGAGGCTCACGCTGGCAGTACGGTGAGCGCGCGGTCGCACAGTAACGACGATGGGGGAAACTGATGGGCGGACCGAGGCTCAGAAGGATGAGCTGGATCCGTGAACGCTGGCTCGTGATCCTGGTGCTGCTCATCCTTGTCGCCGGGGTCGTTGCCGCGCTCCTTCTCAGTCCAGGGTCGGGCACTGGCTACTAGCGACCCGCCAGATCAGCCAGATGGCGTCCGCGGGGCAGGCCGCTGACGCGTAGACACGCCTCGATGTCCACCACGTCCGACCCCGCAGCTGCGGGGGCACCGACGCTCATCGAGCTCTAGTCCTCGCCCGAGACCGGCGAGCTGTGGTGCACGACCATCATCCACCGCTCGCGGTCGCGTACGAACACGTTGGTCGCCGTGGCGCGGGCGCCCGACAGCTCGCTCGTACCCGATGACTGCAGGATGTTCTCGTCCAGGGTGACCCACGCGGTGTCGCCGTTCACCACGACCTGCTCGTCGGTCAGCACGAACTGGATGTAGCCGGTGTTGTGGAAGATCGCGTCCCACGAGCCCGCGACCTTCGCCCAGCCGCGCAGCAACGGCCAGCCGGGATGGGTCACCGAGATGCGGTCGGAGTGCTCCCACACCTCGGCCATCGCGTCGAGGTCGCACGCCTCGAGCGCGGCGTAGAACGCCGAGTTGGCGTCGCGGACGGCTTCGGCGTCGGGGGCCTGGTTCACGCCTGCCGACGCTATCCGGCGCCGGCCATCCGCTTGCCTGTCACACCCCCGCGGTACCTTCTGATCGATGAGCTTCGCGCCCCCCTGGTCCCTCTCGCCGAGCTCCTGCTCGTCGTTCAAGGAGTGCCCGCTCGCGTTCCGCTTCTCCTACCTCGAGCGCCTCCCCGAACCGCCCGCGCCCTGGACCACCAAGGGCACCCTCGTCCACCGGGCGCTCGAGCTCCTCCTCGATCGCCCACCCGACGAGCGCACGATCGAAGCCGGCCTCGCCGACCTCGGCCGGGCGCGCGTCGAGCTGGCGCCCCACCCCGACTTCGCCGACCTCGACCTCACCGACGAGCAGTGGGCGAAGTTCGACGCCGAGGCCGAGACCCTCGTCCAGAAGTACTTCCTGCTCGAAGACCCGCGCACGATCCGCCCCATCGGCCTCGAGCTCAAGCTCGAGGCGCACCTCGGGCCAACGCGCCTGCGCGGCATCATCGACCGTCTCGAGCTCGACGAGCACGGCGAGTTCGTCGTCACCGACTACAAGACCGGTTCCGTGCCCTCGGAGCTGTGGGAGGCCAAGAGCCTCAGCGGCGTGCACATGTACGCGCTGCTCTGCGAGCGCATGCTCGGGCGGCGCCCGGCGCGCGTGCAGCTCTTCTACCTCTCCAAGCCCGAAGCGATCATCGCCACCCCGACCGACCAGTCGATCAGGGGCGTCGAGCGCCGTACCACCGCCATGCACCAGGCGATCAGCCAGGCGTGCGAGCGCGACGACTTCCGCCCCCGCCCCGGCCGCCTCTGCGACTTCTGCACGTTCAAGCCCTACTGCCCGGCCCACGGCGGCGATCCACTCGACGCCGCCGAGCTCCGCGGCCCCGGCACGATGATCAGCGCGCCCCTCCCTCTCGTTCCGGCCGGCTGAACGACCCGGTGCGCCGCGGATCGGCCCGCGCGCGCACGGCCGGTACGCTCTCCCGATGACGATGCTCCGCTCCGGGCGCCCGCGCGGCTGGAGCGCGATCTCCCGGGTGCACGCCTTCGACCTGCGCGTCGACACCCTCGTCGAGCGCCTCCGCGGTCCCCGACTCGACCCCTGCTTCTACGGGCTCTCGAGCGCCGCGGACCACGGCCTGCTCTGGATCCTCGTGGGCGCGGCCCGGGCCGCCCGCGAGGGCGAGCCGGCGGTGGCGCTGCGTCTCGGTGCCGCCCTCGGGGTCGAGTCGGCGCTCACCAACGGTCCGATCAAGGCCTGTTTCCGGCGCGTGCGCCCCACCGACGACCGACCCCCGGACGGGCCGCTCCCCTACGGCATGCACCGCCCGATCTCGAGCTCGTTCCCCTCGGGTCATGCGGCGTCGGCGTTCACCGCCGCGATGCTGCTCGCCGACACGCCGGGCGCCCCGGTGTGGTTCGCGCTCGCCGCGACCATCTCCGCCAGCCGCGTCTACACGCGCATGCACCACGCCTCCGACGTGATCGCCGGGGCCGCCCTCGGCCTCGCACTGGGCGCGATCGCCCGCCGCGTCGTGCGCGTCGGCTGACCGGCGCTCCGGCGGCGCCCCGATTACCGACCTCCGCGGTCGGGTATCGTCGGAGGCACCCCCCGCCCCGCTCGCGCCCGACGAGCACTCGACACCGGAGGTTTCCCGTGAGCCGTTCGATCGCCGTCACCTTCGACTACCGCTGCCCCTTCGCCTACAACGGCAACGCCGCGGTCATCGCCGCGCTGCGGGCGGGCAGCGACATCGACTTCACCTTCACGCCGTTCTCCCTCGACCAGATCCACGTCGACGAGGGCGAACCGGCGATGTGGGAACGCGATCCGTCGGACTGGGGGTCCGGGGTGCTCTCCCTGCTCTACGGCGTCGCCGTGCGTGACGCCTTCCCCGACCGCTTCTTCGACGCCCACCTCGCGCTCTTCGCGGCGCGTCACGACCACGGTCTCAAGCTGAAGGACGAGGCCGTGCTGCGCGACGCCGTCGCCTCGGCCGGGCTCGATCCCGACGCGGTCGCCGAAGAGGCCCACAGCGGCCGGCCGTTGAAGGTGCTGGCCGCCGAGCACACCGAGGCGGTCGACCGATGGTCGGTGTTCGGGGTCCCCACGTACATCGAGGGCGACGAGGCGGTGTTCGTCCGCTTCATGGAGCGGGGCCGCGTCGACGACCTCGAACGCACGCTCGAGCTCCTGCAGTTCACACGCCTCAACGAGTTCAAACGCACCCGCATCCCTCGCTGATGCGTTGAAGCGGGTGCGCGCCTAACGCGCCACCGGTCGCACCGCGAGGTCGGCCATCACGTCGGACCATTCCTCGAAGCCGGGGTCCCGCCACTCCTTGTGGGCGCAGCGCACCGCGAGGGTCGCGCACGTAGACGTGCAGGGTCGGCGCCTCGTCGGCCAGGAGCACGAGCTCGCCCGCCGCGCGCGAAGGGCGGGGCGTCACCGAGCAGGTCGGCCAGCGCCACGACCGCCACGGTCCGGCTCCGGCACCGCGGGCACACGGAGACCGTGGCGGCGTCGAGGTCACCGGTCAGCGCGAAGAGGTTCGCCGCTTCTTCGGTGTCGAGGACCACCTGCTCGCCGTCGTCGTCGAGGATCACGAGCGCGGGAGCGGGCACGAGCGCACGGTAGCGCCCGGCCGCCGGCCCGCGGCCGCCCAGTACCGTCGGGGGCATGCAGGCCCTCGTGATCACCCAGGACGCGCAGCTCCACGTCGAGGAGCGCCCGGATCCCGAGCCCGGTGCCGGCGAGGTGCTGGTGCGCGTCCACGGCGCCGGCCTCAACCGCGCCGACCTCGTGCAACTCGCCGGCCACTACGCCGCGCCCGCCGGTTCGCCGCCCGACATCCCGGGGCTCGAGTTCTCGGGGGAGGTGGTGGCGCACGGCCCCGGCGTCACCACGCCCGCGATCGGCACCCCCGTGTTCGGCATCGCCGGCGGCGGGGGCCAGGCGGAACTGCTCGCCGTGCCCGCGGTGCAGTCCGCGACGGTGCCGGCGTCGCTCGACCTCGTCGCCGCCGGCGGCGTACCCGAGGTGTTCGTCACCGCCCACGACGCCATGGTCACGCAGGCCGCGCTCCAATCGGGGGAAACGGTGCTGGTGCACACGGTGGGTTCGGGTGTCGGCACCGCCGCGCTCCAACTCGCGCACGCCATGGGGTGCCCGGTGGTGGGAACCGCCCGCACGCCGGCGAAGCTCGAACGGTGCGCGGCGCTCGGGCTCGATCACCCGGTGCTGGCGGCCCGTCCGCTCGATCCGGCGGACCTGGCCGACGCGATCGTCGCGGCCGCGGGACCGGTCGACGTGACCCTGGAGCTGGTCGGTGGCGACTACGTGTTGACCGACGTACGGCGTCGCCGCGCCCCGTGGCCGCATCGTGCTCGTGGGGCTGATGGCCGGTGCCGCGCGCGGAGCTCGATCTCGGCGCGCTCATGTTCAAGCGGCTCCGGGTGTTCGGCACCACGTTGCGCGGCCGCTCGGTCGACGAGAAGGCCGCGGCCACCGATGCGTTCACGCGCGACGTCGTGCCCCTGCTCGCGTCGGGCACGGTCGCGCCGGTGGTGGCACGCACGTTCCCACTCGCCGACGCCCGCGAGGCCTACGACCTGCTCGCGGCCGACGCGGTGTTCGGCACCATCGTGCTCGACCTCACGTGACCGTCACCCGATGAAGACGGTGACGCGCGTCGGGTTCGCGGCGCGGTCGACGAGGAACGGGCGGGGCGAATCGAGGCCGATCACCCACACGACGGTGCTTGTCGACGTCGGGCAGCTTCCGGACGATCTGGAGGTGGTGATGGTCGCCGTACTCGAGTGACAGGTTCCCCGGATACGTCGACGGCGCGCCCTCGGCGAACGGGTCGACGCTCAACGCCGGTGAGATCCTCACCACCAGGAACGCGCTGCCGGGGAGCGAGATCGGCACCGGCGGGTCGCCGTCGAGGAACGGGTGCTGCGCCGGATCCTCGTACTGCACCGTGTAGCCCGGCGGGGTGCCGTCGCCGAGCGATTGGAAGCTGAAGGTCACCTGGTCGAGACAACCGAAGCCGCCCGCCTCGGCGTCGATCAACTCCGCCGGGGCCGTCGGACCCACCGACTGCAACACCGTGGTCGCCCCCCGGAAGCCGGCGCAGGCGCCCGGCGCCGGGATGGTCGTGACCGGCGCCGTGGACGCCGTCGACGCCGCGTCACCACCACCTCCGCCCTGGCAGGCCGCGAGCAGCGACACCGCGATCGCGAGCAGCGCGCTGCGAATCCTCACGGGGGCGGAGGCTAGCGACCCTCGATCCCGGTCGGGGCCGCGGGGCCGGGCGGTACGCTGATCCGTCCATGGCCACGCTCGCCCAACGCCTCGGGCACGCGCCCGACGCCAAGTTGCTCATCGTCACCTGCGACGATCTCGGTCTCACCCACGCCAGCAACGTCGCCACGTACGAAGCCGTCCGCGAGGGCCTCGCCTCGAGCGCGTCGCTCATGGTGCCGTGCCCCTGGGCCCGCGACGCCGCCGCCGCCTATCGGGGCGAAGACGTCGGCGTGCACCTCACCCTCAACGCCGAGCTCGAGACCTACCGCTGGGATCCGATCACCAGCTCGCCGAGCCTCCTGGACGGCGACGGCGGGTTCCCCCGCACGGTCGAAGACGCCTGGGACCACGCCGATCCCGACGAGGTCCGCCGCGAGTGCCGGGCGCAGATCGAGCGGGCGATCGTGTGGGGGTTCGACGTCAGCCACCTCGCCAACCACCTCGGCGTCCTGCAGCCCCGACCGGAGTTCTTCGACATCTACCTCGAGCTGGCCGTCGACTTCGGGCTGCCGCTGCGTCTCGGTGCCGACGCCGAGGAGCGCGTCGCCGGCTTCCCCTTCCGCCGGC
This sequence comes from uncultured Actinomycetes bacterium, assembly GCA_963750045.1. GTDB lineage: Bacteria > Actinomycetota > Acidimicrobiia > IMCC26256 > DASPTH01 > DASUAS01. The sequence goes on from CAVVPD010000003.1 coordinate 191,332, forward strand.
TCGCCGCCGAGGAAGGCGCCGTGTTCCCGGACCGGGTCGTCGTCTGCCCGCCGGGTGCGCGCCGGCGCATCGAGCGCCTGCTCTTCGAGCTCGCCCCCGGCGTCACCGAGCTGAGCCTGCACCCCGGCATCGACACCGACGAGCTGCGAGCCGCGTGCGGCGACGACTGGGCGGGCCGGGTCGAGGACCATGCCGCGCTCTGCCGCGACCCCTCGCTGCGTGACCTCGTGGGCCGCGCCGGGGCCACCGTGATCGGCTGGCGCGACCTCCGCGACCTGCAGCGCGCCTGACGAGACCGGTGCAACCGGTCAGGTCCGCCCGGCCGCACCCGCGAGCAGGTCGAGCACCAGCCCGGGATCGCCCGCCGTCTTCATCCGCCCCTGCATGAACGCCACGCTCGGGTCCAGCTCTCCGGCCGCGATCGCCGCCGCGTCGCGCGTAGCTCAACGTCAACGTCGCGTCGGGCGCCGGACGGGCGCCGAGGGCCGATTCGGCCACGACGCCGTCGTCGACGCGTGCGTGCCACTTCCCCTCGCCGTCGGGCGCGCCGGTGACCACCACCTGGAACGTGCCGGTCGGACCGGGCGAGGCGCCCGCGCCGACGAACCCGGCCACCCATTCCTCGCTCAGAAGCTCTGCCACTTCACGTCTCCCTCTCGAGCACCGCTGCGTCGTCGAGCCGCAACCCGGCGAACAGGTCGGTCTCCGATCCGTCGTGCACTCCCGCCGACGGCAACCTCGAACTGGCCAGGACGTACTCCTCCCACGGGAAGGCCTCCCGCAGCAGGTCGTCCGGAACCGTCATCCAGTGGCTCTCCGGATCGATCTGCGTGCGGTGCGCGAGGAGCGCGTTCCGGCGGTGACCGAGGAAGTCGCCCACGTCGACGAACGTGGTGGGCGGCGCGACGTCGAGATCGGCGGGGAGCTGGGCGATGCGCTCCGCGTAGGGGCTCGCTTCCCCCATCCGCTCGTAGACCTCGTGCAGCGCGCGGATGCGCCGGAACGAGAACCCCGAGTAGTAGAGCTTCGACGGGCGCCATGGCGCACCCGCCTCCGGATACCGCGCGGGATCGCCGGCCGCGTCGAACGCGGGTCCCGAGATCTCGTGTACCCGGAGGTGGTCCGGGTGCTTGTAGAAGGACTGCTCGTCCCCGTAGGTGACCAGCACCTGAGGGCGCTCGCGCCGGATCACGGCGACGAGACGGCCCACCGCTTCCTCCAACGGCGCGTTGGCGAAGTTGTCGGCGCGGGCGTTCGCCTCCGAGTCGGGCATGCCGGAATCGCGGTAGCCGAGGAGGTAGAGCTCGGCGTAGCCGATGGCATCGACACTGGCGCGCAGCTCGGCCTCGCGCACCGCGCGGAGGTCGGCTCGGATCTCGGGAGTGTCGACCGCCGGGTTGAGGATCTCGCCCTCCTCGCCGCCGGTGCAGCAGACGAGCGCCGAGCGGATGCCCTCCGCGGCGTAGCGCGCGACCGTGCCCGCGCCCTTCGAGGCCTCGTCGTCGGGGTGCGCGTGCACCGACACGAGCCGCAACGGATGGCCTGCGACGTCGACGGGAACGGTCATCGCACCTGAAGCTACCTGCGGAAGGTCAGCCGATACATTGCTCGCCATGTCCCGGCGCCCACTCGTGTGCTTCGTCGCGCTCGCGATCGCCGGCGTCGCCGTGGTGGGCGTCGGCCCGACCGCCGCCGCGGCGCCGACCGCACCCGCGAGCGCCGGTCTGTCGGCGTGGAAGTCGTGCGGGAAGCGAGTGCAGTGCGCGAACCTGCCGGTCCCGGTCGACTACGCCCAGCCGGACGCCGAGCAGGTCGAGCTCGCGGTCTCCCGGGTGCGCGCCACCGGCCCCGGGCGCCGGCTCGGGTCGCTGGTCGTCAACTTCGGCGGCCCGGGCGACGCCGGCGCTTCGACGCTCCCGTCGTTCACGGGGCAGGTGCCCGCGGCCGTCCGGGCCCGCTACGACCTCGTGAGCTTCGATCCGCGCGGCGTGGGCCGTTCGCGGCCGGTCGACTGCGTCGACGACTCCACTGCCGATCGCCTCAACGCGGTCGACCCCACGCCCGACTCCGACGCCGACCTGCCGTCGTTCTACGACGGGAGCAACGAACCGGTCGACCTCGTGGCGCAATGCATCGCGCGCAACGGCCAGTGGCTGGCCCAGGTCGGGACGCGCAACGTGGCCCGCGACCTCGACCGGCTCCGGTCCGCACTCGGCGACGAGCGGCTCGCGTACCTCGGGTTCTCGTACGGCACCGTGATCGGCGCGGTCTACGCCCAGATGTTCCCCGATCGCGTGGGGCGCCTGGTGCTCGACTCCCCCGTCGACCTCTCGGCGACGGCGCTCGACGAGCTCCGCGCGAACGCGGCCGGGTTCGAGCACGCGCTCGACGAGTTCCTCGCGGACTGCGCGGCCAGGTCGACGTGCAAGTTCCACAGCCACGGCGATCCCACCGCCGCACTCACCACCTTGCAGACCCGTTTCGAGCGAGGCCTCACCGTCGCGACCAGGAGCCCGATCACCGGGAAGAAGAGCGACCGTCGGGCCGGTGTCGCCGCGTTCTACACCGCGCTCATCTCCGCGCTCTACGACAAGCAGTTCGGCTGGCCGGCGCTGGCCGAGGCGCTCGACGACGCCCGGCACGGCGACGGCTCGGTGCTGCTCTACCTCGCCGACAGCTACGACGGCCGCCATGACGACGGCACCTACGACAACATCGACGAGGTGATCGGGGTCATCCTCTGCGACGACCGCCGCGACCCGCAACCGAGCCTGGCCGAGTTCGTCGCCGAGTACCACCGAGAGGTCGCGCAGTACCCGCTCCTCGGCGGCTACGTGGGGAGCACGCCGCTCGGGTGCGACCCCCGCCTGCCGCGCGCTGCCGCGGGCGAGGAGGTCGGTGACGTCCGCGTCAGCGGCACGTCGCCGATCCTGGTCGTCGGCACCACAGGCGATCCCGCGACGCCGTACGCGGGCGCCGAGGATCTCGCCGCCCGCATCACCGGTGCGCGGTTGCTCACCTTCGAGAGCACGGAGCACACGGCGTACACCAAGAGCAAGTGCATCGACGCCGCGGTCGACGCCTACCTCATCGCGGGGAAGGTCCCGGCGGTCGGCACGCGCTGCCCGCGTAGCGGGACGACTCACACCGAGCGCGGCACGTCCTTCCACGGCACCTCGCGCGACGCGTCCGGCTCCTTGGGGAGCCCCAGCACGCGCTCGCCGAGGATGTTGCGCATGATGGCCGACGTCCCGCCCTCGATGGTGTTGGCCTGCGAGCGCAGGAAGCCGCGCGCGACCGTACGCGGGTCGTCGTGCGCGGTCGGCGACCAGCTCAGGGTGGCCTCGCCGGTGAGCCCCTCGCCCTCCCAGGCGACGCCCGACGCGCCCTCGAGATCGACGGCCAGCTTCTGGACCCGCTGGTTGAACTCCGCGCTCTGCAGCTTGGTGATCGAGCCCTCGGGCCCGGCCTCCGCGCCCCGCCGGCGACGGTCGGCCGCCCGCTGGTTGTTGAGGCCGATGATCCGGTGGTCCATCCACGCCGCCGCCAGCCGTTGGCGGAGCCGGGGGTCGTCGACCGGCCCGTGACGGTCGATGATCCGCTGGATCGGGCTCCCTCCGATGGTGTCGCCGCTCACCGAACCGGGTCCCGACAGGGACACCCGCTCGTTCATCAGCGTGGTGATCGCGACGCGCCACCCGTCGCCGACGGGGCCGAGCCGCCAGGCGTCGGGCACACGCGCGCCGTCGAAGTACACCTCGTTGAACTCGGCGTCCCCGGTGATCTGGCGCAGCGGGCGCACCTCGACGCCGGGCGACCGCATGTCGATCACGAAGTAGCTCAGACCCCGATGCTTGGGCTGATCGGGATCGGTCCGGGCCAGCAGCATGCCGTAGCGCGCCAGGTGTGCGAGCGAGGTCCACACCTTCTGCCCGTCGACCACCCACTCGTCACCGTCGCGCTCGGCGCGAGTCGCCAGGCCCGCGACGTCGGAACCGGCGCCCGGTTCGCTGAAGAGCTGGCACCAGATCTCCTCGTTCGTCGCGATCCCGCGGAGGAACCGCGCCTTGACCTCCTCGCTGCCCCAGGCGATCACCGTCGGCCCACCCATGCCGATCCCGATGATGTTCGACGGCCGCGGCACCTTGTAGGCGTTCAACACCTCGTTGACGGCCCGGGCGCGTCCCGGCGCGAGCGACAGGCCCGCGCCGTATTCGGCGGGCCAGGTCGGCGTGGCGAACCCGGACTCGCCGAACTCCGTGCACCACTTGGCGTAGTCGAGCCGGCCCCGCAGCACCGAGACCGTGGCGGCGTCGCCGGCGTCGACCGCTTCCATCCATCCCGCAGGCAGATGCTCCGACAACCACGCGCGGGTACGCGCGCCGAGCTCGTCGGCGCTGAGCGCGGACAGATCGGTCGACATCCGGGTCCTCCTCGGGATGCGGTCGGGGCATGCCACTCGGCACCGTGAGCGTATGCTCCAGCCCGTGATCCGCCGCGTGGCGCTACGTCCTCGGTCGGGACGGCCGGGAAGACGTCGACCCGCACCATCTCGACCAGGCCGTCGACCCGGAACACGCCGTCGTGTGGGTCGACCTCACCACGCCCGACCACGAACAGCTGCAGGCGCTGCGCGGCCGGCTCGGGATCAGCCCCACGGTGGTCGACGCCATCCTCAACCCCCGCGAGCGCACGAAGCTCATGCGCTACGGAAGCTACTTCCACGTCGCGGTCCACGACTGCTCGTGCGTGCAGAACACGGTCAGCAGCCGGGAGATCGACGTGGTCACCGGCCCGGGCTGGCTCGTCACCGTTCGTCACACGAGCGACGACGGCACGCCGGTCGACCTCGACGAGGTGGCCCGGCGCTTCGAGCTGCAACGCGTCGAGCACCACACCTCCGAGCAGGGGTTCCTCCTCTGGGCGCTCTTCGACGTGATCGTCGACCGGTACTTCGAGGTGACCGACGGCTTCGACGACCGCCTCGACGAGATCGAGGCGGTGGTGTTCAGCGACGAACCGCCGCCGGCGATCCCGCGCAACATCTTCACCGTGCGCAGCGACCTGACGACCCTGCGGCGGGCCGCGGCACCGATGCGCGAAGTCGTGAACGCGGTCATCCGCCGGGAGATCGACTTCGTCGACGAAGTCGCCATCGTCCACTTCCACGACGTCTACGACCGGGTGTTGCGAGTCGGCGATCTCGTCGAGGCACAACGTGACCTGCTCACCGGGCTGCTCGAGGCCAACCTGGCGGTCACGTCGAACCAGCTCAACCAGGTGATGAAGAAGATGACGTCATGGGGCGCGATCCTCATCGTGGCCACGCTCATCGCCGGCATCTACGGCATGAACTTCCGGCACATGCCCGAGCTGCACTGGCAGTACGGCTACGTGATGGCGCTCGGCCTGATGGGGATCTCGACCTTCGCCCTCTACCGCATGTTCAAGAAGCGCGACTGGCTCTAGCCCGGACGCGGGGCACTCAGGGCTTCTTCGTCGGCGGGATCGTCGTCGACGATCGCGTCGAAATTGCGGCGGCTCCCGATCACCCGGCTGAACCGCCAGCCCACCTCGAGCAGCGCGATGGACACGCCGGCGATGATCGCACCTTCCACCACCACTTCGGGAGGTGGAAGCTTGAGCGCGTAGAAGTCGCGCAGCCACGGCACCGCCATGATGACGGCGACCGAGCCGACCATCGCCCCGACCAGCAGCGTCTTCCACCAGTTGAACGGCCGGGCTTGCAGCACCAGCACCCAGAGGCCGACCGCCACCAGCACGAGGGTGGCGGTGGTGCGCGACTCGAGGACCGAGAGGTCGTGGCCGAAGCGCGTGACGCCGTAGCTCACCATCGCGGCGGCGGCGGCAACCAGACCGGCCGGGATCGTGAAGCGGAGCACCCGGAGGATGAAGCCCGGGATGTAGCGACGCGAGTTCGGCGCGAGCGCGAGGAAGAACCCGGGGATGCCGATCGTGAACGTGCTGATGATCGTGAGATGGCGCGGGAGGAACGGATACCGCCAACCGGCGATCACGATGGCGACGGCGATGAGCGTCGCGTACACGGTCTTGGTGACGAACAGGTTGGCCGACCGCTCGATGTTGGCGATGACGCGCCGCCCTTCGGCCACCACCCCGGGCATGGTGGCGAACTTGCCGTCGAGCAGCACGAGTTGCGCCACCGCGCGCGTCGCGGCCGCCCCCGAACCCATGGCGATCCCGATGTCCGCGTCCTTGAGCGCCAGCGCGTCGTTCACGCCGTCGCCGGTCATCGCGACCACGTGGCCCTTCGACTGCAGCGCCGCGACCATCGACCGCTTCTGCTGGGGCGTGACCCGCCCGAACACCGAGTTCGTCTCGAGCACCTCGGCCATGCCCTCGATGTCGTCGGGCAGCGCCCGGGCGTCGTACCCGTCGGTGTCGCCGGCCCCGGGAAGTTCGACCCGCTGGGCGACCGCCGCCACCGTGCGCGGGTTGTCGCCCGAGATCACCTTGAGCGCCACACCCTGCTCGTGGAAGTAGCGCAGCGTCTCCGCCGCGTCGGGACGGATCTTCTCGGCGAACATCACCAGCGCGCGTGGGTGCAGGTCGTCGGGCAACACCTCGCCGGCGAGCGCGGCGGGGCTGTACGCCAGCACCAACACCCGCCCTCCCCCGGCAGCCAGCTCGTTGGCGCGCTCCCGGGCGGGCAACGCGTCGTCGGTGAGCACCATCTCGGGCGCACCCATCACCCAGCTGCCGTGGCCGTCGAAGCTCGCCGCGCTCCACTTGCGTGCCGAGGAGAACGGCACCCCAGCCGTGCGGCTCCACCCGGCGGGCGGCGCGAACGCGGCGGCCAGCGCCACCGCGGTGGCATTGCGGTTCTCGTCCGCCGCGAGCGCGCCGAGGGCCGCGCGCACGTCGCCGGCCCCGTCGAGCACCTCGAGGTCGTCGAACACGATCTCGCCCTCGGTGAGCGTCCCCGTCTTGTCGAGGCACACGACGTCGACCCGGGCGAGCCCCTCGACCGCGGGGAGCTCCTGCACCAGCACCTTGCGGCGCGCCAGGGTGACGGCCGCGACCATGAACGCGACGCTGGTGAGGAGCACCAGGCCTTCGGGGACCATGCCGACGACACCGGCGACCGTCGAACGGAGCGCCTCGTCGAGCGGGTTGTCGCTCAGCTGGCTCCAGATCAGCAGCGCCGAGGTGGGGACGAGCACCCAGGTGACGATGCGCAGGATGGTGTTGATCCCGTCCATCAGCTCGGAGCGGGTCAGCTGGAACCGGCGGGCCTCGGTGGCGAGCTTCGCCGCGTAGGCCTCGGCACCGACGCGGGTGGCCTGGAACCGACCGGAGCCGGCCACGACGAAGCTGCCCGAGAGCACTTCGTCGCCCTCCTCCTTGTTGAGTGGATCGCTTTCACCGGTGAGGAGCGACTCGTCGACCTCGAGACCGTCGGCGGAACGGACCTCTCCGTCGCAGGGGATCTGGTCGCCGGCGCGCAGCTCGAGCAGATCGTCGAGCACGACCTCCTCGACCGCGATGTCGGCCACGTGCCCGTCGCGCACGACCCGCGGCGAGGCGCGTTGAGCACGGCCAGTTGGTCGAGGGTGCGCTTGGCCCTCACCTCCTGGAAGATCCCGATGAACGCGTTGGCGACCAGCACGAGCCCGAAGGTGGCGTCCTGGATCGGGCCCACCACGAGGATCACCGCGAGCATCGCGCCGAGGATGGCGTTGAACCGCGTGAACACGTTGGCCCGCACGATCTCGCTGATCGTGCGGCTCGTGCGGGTGCCCGCGTCGTTGGTGACACCCCGCGCGACCCGCTCCTGGACCTCCACGGCGGTCAACCCCGCGGCGGCCGTCCTGCCCGCCACGGCGTCAGCCTGGCGGGCCCGGGTGACGCGTTCTGATGCCAAATCGGGTCCTGGTCAGGAGTCGACGCGGACGAGGGCGATCTCGCCGGTGGCGTCGTCCTCGAGCACCCGGTAGCCGCCCAGCTCGGCGAGGCGCGAGCGACCTTCGTCGGGCCCGGATGCGATCAGCTCGTCACCCGCGAGCAATGCGACGGGGCCACGCGGCCGGTAGATGTAGCGACCGGCCCGGCGGATCGCGAGGAGGTAGTAGCCGGTCTCGAGCTCGAGATTGGCGTCCGCCAGCGTGCGACCGTCGAGGAACGAGCCGGGCGAGACGGGGACGCGCACGATGACCTCGTCGGTGTCGCCGAAGGCGATCGCGAGCACCGGGTGCATCTCCTCGTTCTCCTCGACCAGCCACACCATCTGTTGCGCGGCGTCGCCCAGCTCCTCGGCGGCCGCGCCCAGGTGCAGCAGCCCCCGCAACGGAGACGGCTCGAGGGTTTCCGACGCGCTGCGCAGCACCCAGACCTCGAGACGCTCCCGCATCTCGTCGAGGCGGTCCTCGAGGTGGCTCACCTCGGCGGCGAGACCCTGGTCGTTGAAGAGCAGCGCCGAGTACGCGAGACCGATGGCCACCTCGGACACGTTCTTCATCTCCACCAGCACGTCGACGGCGCGGTCGAGGTCGGTGGGGATCGCCGGATCGTCGTCGGTGCCGGGCGGGCGCCATTCCGGTGCTCCCGCGAGGACGCGGAGCTCGGGGACGCCACCGGAGGGGCCCCGGAGGATGAGCACGTCGTCGGGGAGGAGCGTGTCGTCACCGTCGGGGTCGATCATCCATTCCTTGCCCCGCCGGATGGCGACGACGCGCATACCCACTTCGATGGGGAGGGAGGCGTCGGCCAGCGAACGGTGCGCGAGCGGAGAGTCGGCGCGCACGCGCACGCGGTGGGAGATCTCCTCCGCCGCCGCGAGATCGGCGACCAGCGCGGCCGGGATCCCGAGCCGGTGGGTGACGATGCGGGCGATGTCGACGGCGGCGTTCGCCATGCGTTCGATCGCGGAGAGCACGTGAAGCACACTCGACATCTCCTCCGCGTCGCGCGGTGAGCGCGCCGCGAGCACGCAGACCTCGCGCATCGCGTGGGCGAGGTCCGAGAGCCGCTCCTCGAGCTCGTGCACCTCGTCGGCCATCTGGGCGTCGCCGAAGAACAGCGCGGCGTACGCGAGGTCGACCATGAGCTCGGAGGTGTCTTTCGCCTCCGAGAGCATGGCCTTCAGGTTGCGGGGTTGATCGTCGGGAGACATCGGTGCACATCGAGGATAACCGCACGCGGGGACACCGGCGGCGCTCCGCGTGCAAGAGTGCGGGGATGACCGATCTCACGCTCCCCGCCTTCACCGTCGCACCCGCGGCCGCCGACCCCGGTCCCGGGGTCATCGTCGTCCACGAGGGCAACGGGATGTCCGCCCAGCTCCTGCGGTTCTCCGAGCGCCTGGCCCGCGAGGGCTACCGCGTCATCGCCCCCGACTTCTTCTCCCGCTCCCATGCGGTCGACCCGTCGGACTTCGCCGCGATCGTCGGCTCGGTCACGCCCGAGAACCTGCGGGGGGACTTCGCCACCGCCGCCGACCAGCTCCGGGCCGGCGGCGCCACCGCCGTCGGGGTCACCGGCTTCTGCATGGGGGGATGGTTCACCTACCGGGCGGCGAAGTGGGCCGACACGCTCGGCGTGGCCGCCGCCGCGCCCTTCTACGGCGGGGGGATCGCCCGCGAACTCGGCGAGACGCGCTGCCCGACCCTGCTCTTCTTCGGCGGGCGCGACGAGTACATCTCGAACGCCGACATCGAGAAGGTGCGCCGGCATCACGGCGACGCGGTGGTCGTCTACCCCGAAGCCGAACACGGGTTCATGCGCGACGGCTCACCGAGTTACCACGAAGCGTCGGCCGCCGATGCGTGGACGCGCCTGCTGGCGTTCTTCGGGGAGCACCTGCGCTGACCGTCACGTGAGGCCGAGGCCCACGATCACGAGGATCAGCGCGACCGCGCCGAGGAGGTCGAGGCTCGACGTGACGATCGGGATGCCGTGGTTGTCGGGGTCGAGCCCCAGGCGATACGCCGCGACCGCGCCGTAGAACCCGACGAGCACCGCGAAGGTGGTCGCGATCAGCCCCGCGAGCATCGACACCGCGATCATCTCGAGACTCCCCGGGCTCTTCAGCCCGGCGACCAGCGCGGCGATGTCCGCCGATACGCCGAGCAGTAGGAACACCGGGACCGCGTACATGTAGACGAGGAGGAAGTCCTCGCCGATCGACCGCAGTCCCCCGCGCCCGGGCGTGAGGATGCCGAGGTGCAGCTTGGTCGACACGCGTGCGCTGAGGATGCTCCCGAGCGCGCCGGAGTCCTCGAGGAACGGGGGGACGAGCACCAGCAGCGCGGGATACACGAGGAAGGAGGAGAAGCGCTTCTCGATGGTCAACCCGGCGACCACGTCGACCGCGCCGGCGAGCACGAGCACCGGCAGCGATTCGCGGGCGATCCGACGCAGGATCGGGTACCGGGACCGGATGCTGGCGAACAGGGCGACGAGCGCCACGGCCGCGCAGAGGATCGCCACGATGGTGGTCAGCCACGGGATCCCGACCAGGTAGGTCGCCAGGAACAGCGCGGGGAGGGTGACCATGTCGCCGGCGGCGGTGACGATGGGGGCGGTCACGTTGTCGAGGTCCCAGTTGCGCCGGACCCCGAGCACCGCGACCACGACCGTGATCCCCATCACCACCAGCGACGACAGGAAGCCACCGATCACCGAGATCACGACGAAGTCGACGACCGAGATCGTGTTCTCGAGCCCGAACGCCACGCAGATGGCCTTGGCCAGGAACGCGAGCACCAGCGACACCGAGAGCGACATCGAGAGCGCGGCCGCCAGGTTCTGACCGACCAGCGTGTCGCGGCGGCCCGACATGCGGAACGTGCCGGTGTGCACCGCGGTCCCGAGCCGGCTGCCGAGCGCGCCGAACACGTTGCCGCGCATGCCGATGGCGGCGGGTACGAGCACGAGCAGACCGGGAAGGGCTTCGAGGGTCCCGGTGATCGAGCCGAGCGTCAGCCCGGCAATCAGGTCACCGCCAGAGCTGAGCAGGAGCGCGTAGAAGCCCGCCCGGACACCCGAGGCGTCTGAGCGCAACAGCGCGCGGAAGCGCGTGAAGACGGCGAGCCACGACTGCGACATTGGGACTCGGAGGCTCGTTCATTTCCTCAACTCCTGGATCGAGGATCAAGGTTACCCCGCCTTTCGGACCGATGACGCCGCTCGATCAGCTGCGCGAGGGTCGGCTCTCGCTGGTCGACGCACCAGAGGACACCGAGGCCCCACGATCCCGCGTCTCTCGCGCTCCTCATCGCTCGAGTCGAGAGCGAACGTTGTACGTGGAGCCTCGAGTCTCGACACAGAGGTCGTCACGGTCCATCTTTCAGTCTGCCGCCACCGAGTTGAGGATGCTGGCGGTGGCCGCGGGCTGGCTCACCATGCACATGTGCCCGGCGTCGACGTCAACGACCGCGCAGTCAGGGCCGACGTTCCTCGCGAAGCGGAGCTGCTTCTCGGGAGCGACGATGATGTCCTGCATCGTGCGGATCCAGGTCGACGGCACCTTGCCGTGCAGCGGCGCCAGGTCCACCGGGTCGTTGCTCAGTCGGGGCGCCTCGGGCACCAGGTGCGCGAGACAAAAGGCCATCTGCTCGTCATCGAGATCGTTGCCGAGCACGACCCGCGCGAGATCGTCGGCCATGGGACGGGGCTCGTCGTCCGGGCCGGCGGCGCGCGCCATCTCCTGGATCTCGGGGGCGAGGGTGTCGAATGCGGAGAGGCCCTGCTCGGGCACCGTGCAGCCGATGAAGACGGCGTGGCGAACACGTCCACCCAGAAGCTCGATCATCGCCGGCATGGAGCAGCCGGCGAGCGAGTGACCGGCGAGCACGATCTCGTCGAATCCGGCCGCGTCGACGTCGTCGCGCACGGACTCGGAGCAGGTCTCGAAGCTCACCGAGTGGAGGTCGGCCGGGTGCGCGCCCCGGCCAGGGAGGTCGACCGCGGCGACCGGTGACTCGAGCAGGGGGACCAGCCGGTCCCAACAGCGCCGGTCCAATCCGCCACCGTGGACGAGAACGAGCGGGATCATGTGGTCGTCTCCTTGGTCGTCGCGATCGCGCCGAGCGTGATGGAAGCGTACGACTCGTCAGTGGAAGTCCCGTGAGCGCAACCGGTCGGTGAGGCCGAGCGGCAGCGCGACGATCCGGCGGGCGAGCACGTTGGTGACGCCCTGGTAGCGCTCGAGCAGGCCGCGGATCTCCAGCGCCGGCGCGGTGCGCGCCACCTTGCGGAAGCGCTTCCACACGTCGGGGGTGCAGATCACGTTGACGAGGCCGGTCTCGTCCTCGAGGTTGAGGAACACGACCCCCTTCGCGGTCGACGGCTGCTGGCGGTGGGTGACCACGCCCGCGATGTCGACCACGGTGCGGTCCGGGAGCTCGCGCAGCTCTTCGGCGGTGACGATGCCGCGCGCCGCCAGCACGGCGCGCACGAACTCGGTGGGGTGCCGGGCGGCCGAGAGGCCGGTCGCCCAGAGGTCGGCGGCGATCTCCTCGACGTCGGTCATGCCCGGGAGCATGGGGGCGTCGGCGCCGGTGACCATGCCCGGCAGCTTGTCGGGACGGGCGTCGCGCAACGCGCCCGCCGCCCACAGCGCGGCGCGCCGGCTGCGGTCGAAGCACGCGAACGCGCCCGCGGTGGCCAGCGATTCGAGCGCGTCGGTGGGCGCGCCGGTGCGCCGGGTGAAGTCGGCGAGGTCGGTGAAGGGCTCGTCGTCGCGGGCGTCGTCGATGCGGTCGAGGAGGGCGTCGCTGAGGCCGCGCACGTACCGGAGCCCGACCCGCATGGCGTGGATCGACGGGTCGGCCTGCCATCCCGGTCGCGGACGGCCGATCGGGCCCGCCGCGTCCGTCCGCGGCTCCAGCGTGCAGTCGCGGCGCGACGCGTGCACGCACGGACCGAGCACCTCCACCCCGTGGCGGGTCGCGTCGCGCACGATGGTGTGCGGCGAGTAGAACCCCATCGGCTGTGCGTTGAGCAGCGCGCACGCGAACTCCGTCGGGTAGTGCAGCTTGATCCACACGCTGGAGTACACGAGGTAGGCGAAGCTCACCGAGTGGCTCTCGGGGAAGCCGAAGTCGGCGAAGCCTTCGATCTTGTGCACGATGTCGTCGGCCACCTCGCCGGTGATGCCGCGCGCGGCCATCCCGGCGAGGAGCCGCTCGCGCATCACCGCCATGCGGGTCCGGGAGCGCTTGGAGCCCATCGCCTGACGGAGACGGTCCGACTCCCCCGGCGTGAAGCCGGCGACGTCGATCGCCATCTGCATGAGCTGCTCCTGGAACAGCGGCACCCCCAGCGTCTTCTCCAGACACTGCTCGAGCAGCGGGTGCGGGTAGGTGACAGGCTCCTCGCCGTTGCGGCGCCGGAGATAGGGGTGCACCGACCCGCCCTGGATCGGTCCGGGACGGATGAGCGCGACCTCCACCACCAGGTCGTAGAAGCACTCGGGACGCAGCCGGGGCAGGGTGGCCATCTGGGCTCGGCTCTCCACCTGGAACACACCGATGGTGTCGGCCGCGCTCAACGAGCGCGTAGACCTCGGCCTCCTGGGGGATGGTGGCGAGCACGATCTCGACCCCTTCGTACTCGCGTACGAGATCGACGGCGAGGTGCAGCATCGTGAGCATGCCCAGGCCGAGGAGGTCGAACTTGACCAGCCCCGCCGCCGCGCAGTCGTCCTTGTCCCACTGCAGCACCGAGCGGTGCTCCATGCGGGCCCACTCCACCGGGCAGCACTCGATCAGCGGACGGTCGGCCATCACCATCCCGCCTGAGTGGATGCCGAGGTGCCGCGGGAAGTCGATCACCTGCTCGGCGAGGTCGAGCGCGAGCCTCGGTACGGGTGGCCCCTCGCCCTGCAGGGTGTCGAAGCTCCCGCCGTCCCTCCCCCAGCGATCGATCCACTTGGTGAGCGCGTCGGCGTGGCCGGGCGAGAGGCCGACGACCTTCGCCATCTCGCGCAGCGCCGACCGGGGTCGGTAGGTGATCACGTTGGCCACCTGCGCGGCGCGTTCACGCCCGTACTTGTCGTAGACGTACTGGATCACCTCCTCGCGCCGCTGGTGCTCGATGTCGAGGTCGATGTCGGGGGGACCGTCGCGTTCGAGCGAGAGGAAACGCTCGAAGAGCAGGTCCAGCGCGACGGCGTCGGCCTGGGTGACCCCGAGCGCGTAGCAGACCGCGCTGTTGGCCGCGCTCCCCGGCCCTGGCAGTAGATGTCGTGCGCGCGCGACAGAACTCGACGATGTCGACGAGCACCAGGAAGTAGCCGGGGAAGTTGAGCTGCTCGATCACGTCCAGCTCGTGGGCGATCTGGCGCAACGCCTGCTCGTGGTCGGCACGGGACGACGGATACCGGATCCGCGCGCCGCGTGCGGTGAGCTCGCGCAGCCAGGTCATCTCGGTGTGACCTTCCGGCACGTCGTGGTCGGGGAGCTCGGGCGCGGCCAGGCGCAGGTCGAACGCGCACACGCTCGCGATCTCGACGGTGCGCGCCACCGCACCCGGCCAGCGAGCGAAACGACGCTCCTGCTCCGCGGCGCTGCGGAGGTGGGCGAACGGAGACGCGGGGAGCCAGCCATCGATCTCGTCGAGCGAACGACGGGCCCGCACCGCGGCGAGCGCGGTGGCCAGCGGGCGTTGCGCTGGGGTCGCGTAGTGCACGTTGTTGGTGGCGATCACGTCGACTCCCGCCGCCACCGCCACGCGCGCCGAACGCGTCGTTGCGGTGGCGGTCGATCGGATCGCCGTGGTCCCACAGCTCCACGAGCACACGCTCGCGTCCGAAGCCGGCGACGAGGCGCTCGAGCGCGCCGCGCGCCGCGGCCGGGCCGTCGCGCACCAGCGCGGCCGGCACCGTGCCCTTCCGGCACCCGGTGAGCACGTACCAGGCGTCGTTGTGCGCGCTCGGTGCCGGATGCAGGTGCACCGGAGCGCGCGCCGCGGCGGCCAGCGCGTCGACCGTGGTGCGCGGGGCGCCCTTCTCCCCCGCCATCTGCGCCTCGCTGATCGCCCGGGCCAGCCGCGCGTACCCCACCGGACCCTCCGCGAGCACCAAGAGGTGCTCCCCCTCGGGGTCGGGCTCGCCCGCGGCGGGCCTGGTGATCCCGAGGGTCATCTCCGCACCGAACACCGTCGCCAGCGCGTGCTCGCAGGCGGCGAGGGCGAAGCGGACCGCGCCGTAGAAGCCGTCGTGGTCGGTGACGGCCAGGGCGGTCAGGCCGAGACGCGCCGCTTCGGCAGCCAGCTCCTCGGGATGGCTGGCGCCGTCGAGGAAGGAGAAGTTGGTGTGACAGTGGAGCTCGGCGTAGCCCGCCATGACAGGACCGTATCGAACGTACGTTCGACACCGCAACCGGTCGTACGATCCCCGGGTGACCGCCGCGCACCTCGCCGCCGCCCGGGACGATGACTTCTGCTACCTCGCCACCCGCGGGCGGGTCACCGGCACCGACCACGAGATCGAGATCTGGTTCGCGCTCGACGGCGCCACCCTGTTCCTCCTCGCCGGCGCCGGCGGGGCGTCCGACTGGGTACGCAACCTCCGGGCCGACCCGGCGGTCCGGGTCCGCCTGCGCGACGTCACCTACGACGCGACCGCCCGGGTCGTCGTCGACCCCGGCGAAGACGCCCGCGCCCGTACGCTCGTGTTCGAGAAGTACCAACCCCGCAACCGCGGCGAGCTCGTGAGCTGGCGCGAGCGCGCCCTCCCGGTCGCGGTCGACGTCCAACGTCTGGGGAGTCAGTCATAGACGGCTTCGACCGCGGCGCGGCCGTGTTCGAGGACCACGAGGCAGGCGACACCCACGCCGTCGCCACCGGCCCCCGTCTCACCGGCGACCACCACCTGCCACAACGCACGCCGGCGCCGGGCGTCCCACCAACGCAGGTCGTGGGCCCACGGTCCGTTCCACGCCACCAGCGGGCCGCCCCCTCCCGGCAAGACCGCGCACCACAACCCGGCCGGCGTGCCCGACGGCTCCCCGCGCCCGGAGACGGTCACCGGCATGCCGGCGTCGTCGACCAGCTCCGCCGCCACCGGGGGATCGAAGATCCGGGCCGGCGCCGGGCCCGGGACCGCCCCCGGCCACGGCTGCGGCCCGGCCCCGGCGTCGTCGCGGTCCTCGCCCCAGGGAACCCAGCACACCTGCTCCACCGGGGTCCGGCCCCCCGACGCCACCGCGGTGACGACCGCGTCGGGGCCCAGCATCCCCTGGACCCGGACCAGGGCCCGCCCGGCGCGGTCGGCGGTGCCGGGGTCCCCACCCCAGAAGCCGAGCTGGCGACCGGTGGCGGGGCCGAGGTCGTCGGGGGCGAGCCGCAGCAGCGTGAGCCCGGCGGTGACGACGTCGTCGGGGCTCGCGTCCTCGCGGGCCTGGGTCCGGCCCTCCGCCACCAACCACGCGTCGAGCTGCCACCGCACCCGCGACACCAGTGTCGCCGGGGTGAGCGCGCCCTCGTGGCGCCAGCAGCGGGTGAGCCGCTCCCCGTGCTCGGTCTCCGCCTCCACGATCACGCGGGTGCAGCAGAGCCCGAGCGCGTCGAGGTGGGCCAGCAACCGATCGGCGAGCACCTTCGCCGCGAACGCGGCTTCGTCGACGCGCGTCGCGGGTGGATCGAGCTCGATGGTCTCGGCCAACTCCTCGGGCGGGACGGTGGCCACCGGGTCGTGCGCCAGCGCACCGCGCGCCAGCCGGTGCGCGAGCGCCCCCGCCGGACCGAACCGGCCCAGCACCGCGGCATCGGGCAACGCGGCGAACCCACCCAGTGTGCGCAGGCCGAGACGGGCGAGCAGGCCGACGAGCTCGCTCCCACCGCCGTGCGTCGCGTCGACCGAGCCCGCGAGCACCGTCACCGGCCACGACGCGAGGAACGCGGCCGTCTCCCCGGGCGGGATCACGAGGGACTCGAGCCCGCGTTCCTCGGTCGCTCTCGCCGCGAGCCCGGCGGCGAAGGTTCCCGCGGCCACGCCGACGCGCGCGTCGGGAACACCAAGCCCTCGCACCAACCCGACGATCCGCGCCGCCAACGCGTCGTCGCCCCCGAAGTAGCGCGACGGGCCCCGCGTCGGGAACGACAGCTGACCGGGGCGTTCGAGGACCAGCCGCGGGACCAGCTCCTCGACCGCGCGCACCGCGACCTCGAAGGCGCGCGCGTCGGCCGCGTCGTCGGCGTCGAGCACCACCAGACCGGCACACCGCGCCTCGGCCTCCCGGCGACGCAACCCGACCGCCACTCCCTCGGCGCGCGCTTCGGCCGACGCGCTCCGGACCACGAGCCCGCGCGCCCCCCGGTCGACCACCACGACCGGGATCCCCACCAGGCCCGGGTCGACCCGGCGCGCCGCGACCACCGGCCAGTCCGGGCACCACAACGCGCAGGTCCGCGCCGGCTCCGGCACTCGCTCCGGGGCCACCGCGCTACCCGGCCCGGGCGAGCTCACCGGTCCGGGGCCGGGCCGCCGCGCCCCGACCCTCCACCCGCACCCGGAGCCGGCGCCCGGCGAGGAAGCCGGCGTCGCGACCCAGACCGTCCCACACGCTGCCGGCCGCGTGCACCGCGTACGTGGCCCCGCCCGGCCACGACGCTCCCCGCGCCTCGGCGACGACCAGCACCGACTCCCGCTCCCGGGCACGGGCCACCAGGCGCCGGGCGTCGCCCAGGCCCACCCCGCGCGGCACCTCGGCGATCACCACGCTCACCCCTTCGAGCAGCGCAGCGACCACGGTGGCCCAGCGGGCGGGGGGAACCCGCCGGACCACCGCGAACCGTTCGAGAGCGACCCCCGCCGCACCCGCGGCCAACGGGCCGAGCGTGCCGTCGAGGTCGACGGCCGCCGCCCACTCCCCCAACGCGGTGAACGCGGCCACGAGCTCGTAGGCCATCGTGGTGGCGCCGGCACCGGCCTCGCCCGTCACCCGTACCACCGACCCCCGCACCACCGCGCCGCCGGGCACCAGCTCGCCCAGCGCGCCGCCCGGCGCCACCGACCGGTCGTGCGCCAACACCAGCGGGCGGACGTCGCGAGCCACCGTGGCGAGGTCCTCACGCGCCTGCTCGTCACGCCGGGGAAGAGGCAGTGCAGCCAACGCCATGGACCCACGACTCTATCGAACGTACGTTCGTGTCGTCAACCGCCGGCGCGCGTGCCCGGCGCGGTCCTACGCCGTAGGTTCGGGAGTGGGCAGCGGCTCCACGCCGATCGCCCGCAACGAGTCGGGCGACCAGCCCGCGTCGTCGCCGTAGTACCCGAAGAGGTGTTCGATGGTCTCCACGACCTTCGGCTCCAACTCACTCCAGCCTTCGGCCGGCGCGGTCACCGAGACCGCGCTCGAGTACACCGTCACCGCGGTGGCCCCGAGGTCGAAGAGCCGCCGCGCCAGCACGTCGGGCGGGCGCCCCTGCTTCACGTCGGAGACGGTCGGGTAGCGCTCGATCGCCATGCCGGTGAGCGAACGGTTGAGGTCGAAGATGCGGACCGACGCCGACGCGCCCGGCCGCACCGCCACGGTGATGAACTGACCCATGGCCCAGACACTACGGCGTCAGGCCCGGCGGCCGAGCACCGCGAGGAGCTCGGCCTGGCGGGCGGCGCCTTCGGGCAGCTCGATCGCCGTGCCGAACATCCCGCTCCCGACGAGCAGGTCCATCTGCGGCTCGATCACCTCGAAGCACGCCTCCACCAGATCGGGATCGAGCGTGGTGTCCTGGCCGGTCGACGTGGCGACGTCCCACCCGTGGACGAGCACGTCGAGGAACCGGTGCCCGCAGTAGACCGCGCCCGGGACGGGTCCGTACGACACCGCGCACGGCGCGTCCATCGCTCCCGGCGCCCGGAACACCGCCGCCGCGACCAGCGCAGAGTCGTCGTAGGCGCGGCTCGGATCGGCACCCAGGATGTCGCCGTCGAGCCGGTCACCCACCGCCTCGATGCTGAGGCCCGAACCGAGCTCGGCCGCCCAGTAGTTGCCGGTGACGACGTGGTTCACCAGCTCCCGCACGGTCCATCCCGCGCAGGCGGATTCGAGCTGCCACTGCTCGTCGCGGACACCCACGATCGAGCGGCGGGTCAGGTCCAGGGCCCGGGCGTGCACCTCGGGAAGGTCGACGCTCATCGTTCGCACCTCCAGGAGTCGTGTCCCCCCGGAACGCTAGAGGAAGAGACGCCCCGGTGCAGGGGCCACCCCGCGCCAGCACAGCGAGTCCATGAAGATCCACGAACGGCGATGGATGGCGCTCGGCCCGTAGCCCGCCAGCGCGGTCTTGTGGGCGGGCGCCGGGTAGCCCACGTTGGACTCGAAGTCGTAGGGCGGGTAGTGCTCGGCCGCCTCCACCATCATCCGGTCGCGGGTCACCTTGGCGACGCACGACGCCGCCGCCACCGCCAGGCACTTGGTGTCGCCCTTGATCACCGTGGTCACGCGCGACCCGAGACCGAGGTAGTCGTGGTTGCCGTCGAGCACGATGCGGTCGGGACTGAAGCCCTGCGCGTCGAGCTCGGCGATCGCGCGCAGCCCCGCGGCGCGCAGCGCCGCCGTCATCCCGAGCTCGTCGCACTCCTCGTGCGACGCGTGCCCGACCCCCACGGCGACGGCCCACCGCCGTACCGAGCCCGCCGCCCGTTCGCGGTCGCGGCGGGTCAGCTGCTTCGAGTCACGCACGCCGCGCACGTGCTCGGGCGCCGGCACCACCGCGGCCACGGTGACCGGGCCGGCCCAGGCACCGCGCCCGACCTCGTCGATCCCGCACACCACGCGGTCGCCGGCCTCCCAGAGCTTGCGCTCGAGCCGCAGCGTCGGACCGCTGCGGCGGGCCGGGGTCCGGGTGGGCGCGGTGGTCACGCGGCGACGCTACCCGGGTCCGGGTTCGAGCCGGGCGATGTTGGCTGCCTCGCCGGGATCGGTGGCGGTGGCGAACCAGGCGTCGAGCATCTCCCGTGCCAGCTCCGCACTGGTCAGGCGCAGGCCCATCACCAGCACGTTGGCGTCGTTCCACCGCCGCGCGCCGGCCGCGGTGGCGGCGTCGGTGCAGAGCGCGGCGCGCACGCCCGGCACCTTGTTGGCCGCGATCGACGCCCCGGTGCCCGTCCAGCAGAACAGCACACCCGTGTCGGCGTCGCCGCGCGCGACCAGCTCCCCCACCGCCCGCCCGACCTCGGCCCACTGACGGTCGTGCTCCGACGGATCGTCGGCAACCGGGCCAACGGCGACGACCGAGTGTCCGCGCGCCTCGAGCTCGGCTCGCACGGCATCGGCGAGCGGCGTGCGCTCGTCGGAACCGAACGCGACCCTCATCGGCAGAGCGCGATCCGCACGTCGTCGAGCGCGTCGAAGGGGGTGCACACTACGCCGGAGCTCGCGCACCACGACGCCAGCGGGCCCTTGGCGAACACGACGTCGGCGAGCAACGCCGCCTGACGGTCGCTGGCCCCGTCACCGATCAACACCGTCGTGCGCCCACGCGACCACGCGGCACGGATCGGAGCCTGCTTGCACATCCCGCACGACGAGCACGCGCAGTCGGGGTCCCGATGCGGGAACCGCAGCTCGCCCGTCGTGAAGTCGACCCGGTTGGTGAGCACCGCGATGCCGAGAGGTGCGCAGACGTCGTGCACGTAGAAGCCGAAGCCGTCGGAGACCACCGAGAGCTCCGCACCCGCGTCGCGCACCGCTTCGACCAACGGCACGAAACCGGGGTCCAGCGACACTTCGGCGGCGATCGCCCGCAGCGTCGCCTCGTCGCCCCGCACCAGTGCCCACTGCTCAGCGATGCACTCGCGGCTGCCGATCTCGCCGCGCTCGTAGCGCTCGTGGAGGTCCCACCACTCCGGGGAGCCGGCCCGGTCGAGCAGGTGCATCCCGACGTCGGCGGTGCTGACGGTGCCGTCGAAGTCGAGGAACACCGACGCCCACGCGAGGTCGACATCGGGGCGCGTCATCCCGGCGAAGTTAGCGGGATCCCCGGGGCGCGGAGCGGCCGGTGGGCTCTCCCCCACCGGCCGTCCGCGTCTCCCTGCCCCAGGAACGTGCGTTACCGCCCGATCGAGGGATCCTGCGACGGACCTCCCGTCACGACGATGTCCTGGTCGACACCGACGACGTCGAGCTCGCGCAGCTGGAGGTTGTCGTAGGCGAGGACGCCCATCTCCGGCAGGTCGAGCCCGGCGATCTCGTCGGCCTCTTCGGAACGGATCCCGCCCTTCATGATCGCGTTCTGGATCTTGAAGAACGCGTAGGCGATGCCGCCCATCACGAAGATGATCACCAGGGAACCGACCACCTGGGCCCCGAGCTGCTTGAACCCGAGGCTGGTGTCGTACAGGAACCCGGTGACGCCGTGGCCGGCCGTGGTCGATCCGGTGGTGCCGTTCCAGCCGGCGCCGTAGCGGCCGTCGGAGAAGATGCCGATGGTCAGGACGCCCCAGATGCCGCACACACCGTGCACCGAGATCGCACCCACCGGGTCGTCGATGCCCTTGCGCTCGAAGAAGAACACGGACTCGACGACGATCACCGCGGCGATCGCGCCGATGACCGCGGCGGCCCACGGCTGCACGAAGGCGCAGGGGGCGGTGATCGCCACCAGGCCGGCGAGCATGCCGTTCGCCATCATGCCCGGGTCGGGCTTCTTCATCCGCCACTGGCAATAGAACATCGCGATCGTGGCGCCGAACGCGGCGGCGATGGCCGTGTTGACCGCCACCACCGTGAAGCGCAGGTCGGTGGCCGCCAGCGTCGAGGCAGCGTTGAACCCGAACCACCCGAACAGCAGGATGAACGTGCCGAGCATCGCCATCGGGATGCTGTGTCCCGCCAACGTGCGCGGTTTGCCGTCGGGTCCGTACTTGCCGATGCGGGCGCCGAGGACGATGGCGCCGGCGAGACCGGCGATACCACCCATGGCGTGCACCACGCCGGAACCGGCGAAGTCGACGTAGCCGAAGCCGAGGTCCCAGCTGTTGCCGAGCTTGGCCAGCCAACCGCCGCCCCAGGTCCACCCACCGAAGATCGGGTAGTAGAGGGCGCCGCAGAACAGGCCCCAGCCCACGAACGCCTTCCACTTCCACCGCTCGGCCATGGCGCCGGTCGGAATGGTCGCGGTGGTGTCCATGAACGCCACCATGTAGAGGAAGAAGGCTGCGACGGGCACGCTGTATGCGACCCCCGAGAGACCCCAACCGCTCTTACCCCACAGGAACACCCAGTTGCCGCTGTTCCCGATGTGGATCAGCGACTGGGAACTCAAGGGCGTGGCATACCCGAAGATCGAGTAGCTGTACCCGCTGAACATGAGCGGGAAGCCCACGATGAAGAACGCCACGAATCCGAGTCCGAAGACCGCGAAGTTCGAGCTCACCACATGGGCCGCGTGCTTGGCCCGGCAGAAGCCGGTCTCGACCAGCGCGAACCCGGCCTGCATGAAGATCACGAGCACCGCGCCGATGATGATCCAGAGGTTGTTGAGCCCCAGGTCGGTGTGGCTGATGCCCTTGATCGGATTGACATCGATGGACGGGTCGATCGCAAATGCTGCGACGTTCGTCAACAGCACCAACGCAGCGGTAACAGCCGCGACGATCCCGATCCGGCGTCTCATCCGTTTCACATGGTCCTCCTCTTGAATGACGACGGGGTCACCGGACGTCAGGCGCCGTTGCCCGCTCTGCCTCGGCTCAGAGAACCGTAAGGAAGCGCAGTTTCCCGTTTGCCGCGAGAACGTGAACGAACTGCAACACGAACCTGACAGCTTGATGACGCCAGCGGTTCGGGCCTCCCGGCTCGTATCCTGAGGCCGTGCGAGAAGTCGCGATCGTCCCCCACACCCACTGGGACCGGGAGTGGTACGCCCCGTTCCAGACCTACCGGGTGCAGCTGGTGCACCTCGTCGACGACCTCCTCGACCTGCTCGAGGGCGACCCCTCCTTCACCCGGTTCCTGCTCGACGGCCAGACCGCGGTGATCGACGACTACCTGGAGGTACGCCCCGGCGGCCGCCCCCCGCCTGGCCGCCCTCGCCGCCGCCGGACGGCTCCAGGTGGGGCCGTGGATGATCCTGATGGACGAGTTCATGGTCTCGGGCGAGACCATCGTGCGCAACCTGCAGCGGGGTCTGGCCCGCGCCGCCGACCTCGGCGGCGACGCCGCCATGCGCGTCGGCTACCTCCCCGACATGTTCGGTCACGTCGCGCAGATGCCCCAGATCCTGCGCCTGGCCGGCCTCGAGCACGCGGTGGTCTGGCGGGGCGTGCCGGGCGCCGTCACCCGGACCGGGTTCTGGTGGCGCGCCCCCGACGGCTCGACCGTCCGCGCCGAGTACCTCTACGGCTCGTACTCGAACGGTCGCGACATCCCCGCCGACCCCACGCAGCTGGTGGCACGTGCACGCGGCTACGAGGCCGAGCTCGGCGCCGCGGCGCTCCCCGGCGGCGGGATGCTGCTCATGAACGGCTCCGACCACCTCCTCCCCCAACCGTGGCTCGGGCACGTGGTCGCGTCGGCCAACGAGCTGCAGGACGACTACCACTTCTCCGTCACGTCGCTCGGCGAGTACGTACGCGACCAACCGGTCGACGATCTCCGCACGTGGTGCGGCGAGCTGCGCTCGGGTGCACGCGCGAACGTGTTGATGGGCGTGGCGTCCAACCGCGTCGACGTGCACCAGGCGGCCGCGCACGCCGAGCGGGCGCTCGAACGCCGGGCCGAGCCGTTGAGCGCGCTGCTGCTGCCGGCCGAAGACTTCCCCGAGGCCTTGCTCGGGATCGGTTGGCGCGAGCTGGTGCTCAACAGCGCCCACGACTCGTCGTGCGCGTGCAGCCACGACGAGGTCGTCGAGGCCGTCCGCGTCCGCTACCAGGAGGCGCGCCACGTCGGCGAGGCACTGACGCGTGACGCGCTGCGACGGCTCGCGACCGAGGTCGACGCGCCACCGTCGTCGACCATCACGGTGAACGCGGCCGCGCGCACGCGAGGTGGCCTGGTGACCGTGCCGCTGCCCGGCGCGGGCCCGGTGCACCTGGTGGCGGTCGACGACGGCACCGCGTGCCCGACCCAGGTCGTGGAGACCACCGCCGGTGACGGGATCTCGACCGTCGTGGTCGGGCAGAAGATCCGCTGGGTGCTCGAGATGATGCGCGGCCCCGAGCTCGCCGGCGCCCGCGTCACGCGGGTCGAGCAGGAGCTCCTCGCCGACGGCACGGTGGAGTTCACCTTCCACGACGCCGCCCCCGGCGAGCCCGAGCTCGACCTCGAGGCGACCCGGGAGACGCTGCTCGCGCTCGGCGACGCGGGCGAGACCATTTCGATCCGCCAGCGGCGCGCGCCGGTGCGGGAGGTCGTGTTCGCGGCCGATCCCGTTCCCGGGTTCGGCTGGCGCGCCTACCGGGCGGTCGAAGGCGACGGCCCCTCCACCGCGGTGCGCGCCGACGGCCTGACGCTCGCCAACGAGCACGTCCACGTGGCCGTCGATCCCGTCGACGGAACCCTCACCGTCGAGTCCGGCGGCGTGCGCGTCGAGGGCGTGAACCGCTACGTCGACGGCGGCGACGGAGGCGACACCTACAACTACTCACCGCCCACCGTCGACACGATCGTCGAGCGTCCGGAGTCGGTCACCGTCGCGGTGGCGGAGTCCGGCCCGGCCCGGGCCCGCCTCGTCGTGCGCGCCCGGTACGCGCTGCCCACCCACGCCATCGGCACCGAGCGCGCGTGCGAGCGCCGTGGCGATGACACCACCGACACCGAGATCGTCACCACGTTGGAGCTGCGCACCGGCGAGCGCTTCCTCCGCGTGCACGTGGAGCTCGATCACCACGTGCGCGATCATCGGTTGCGCGCGCACTTCCCCCTTCCCGCGCCGGTCGACGGCTCGGATGCCGAATGCGCCTTCGCCGTGGTGCACCGCGGGCTCACCGCCGAGGGCGGGCCCCACGAGGTCGGGCTCCCCACGTTCGTGTCGCGCCGGTTCGTCGACTGCTCGAACGCCGACGTCGGGCTCGCGCTGCTCCACGACGGTCTGCTCGAATACGAGGTGGTGGCCGGAGGCACCGAGGTGGCGCTCACGTTGCTCCGCGCCACCGGCTACCTCTCGCGGTCCGAGCTGTCGTTGCGGCCGAACCCCGCGGGTCCCCTCCATCCGCTCGAGGGCCCGCAGCTGCAACGGCGCCTCGCGCTCGACTACGCGGTGCTCCCCCACCGGGGCTCGTGGCGAGCCGCCGCGCTGCCGGCCGCCGCCGACGACTTCCTCGTACCGCTCGAGCGCGTCCGCGGTGGCGGCTGGCCCGGCGCCACCGGCCCCGCGACCGGACGGCGGCTGCACGTGGAGGGCGCCGAGGTCTCGGCGTTGCTCCGCGACGGGACCGGCGCGCTCACGCTGCGCGTCGTGAACCTCGCGTCGGAACCGACGGTGGTCACGGTGGCGCGCGCAGGCGCAGCCGTGGTCGGCAGCGTCGTCGATCTCGCGGGGACGGTGCGGGGCATTTTCGGTGGGTCCGCGCCGCTCCGGCCGTGGGAGATCCTCACGGTGCGGCTCGTCGACGCCTGAGGCGCACCGGCACGTCAGCGCGCGGGACGGGCGAGGAGCACCTCGCCGTGCGGTTCGGTCGACGACCACGACGGATCCAGCCCGGGCACCGTCACCCGGGTGCCCGCGGGCGCGTCCCACAGGAGCGCGGGACGGTCGCCGTGCCACCGCACCGAGTACGACATCGGACCGCGACGGGTGGGCGCGTCGCGCACGTCGACCGGGAGACCGTCCCACTCGCGCGGCCAGTCGCCGAGGAGCGCGAGCGTGTCGTCGCCGTCCGTCACCAACACCTCACGCACCGAGCCGAGCAGCGCGGCGGCATCTCCGCGCGCGGTCAGGTCGCGCACGCGGGCCCACGAGCCCGTCGGCGGGTCCCGCCGCGCGATGCGGCGCCGTTCCCGGCCGGTCAGCCGGCTCCACCCGACGGCCGCCTCGGTGTCGAGGCCCCAGTCCTCGAGCACCGCCACCACTGCGGGGTCGACCTTCCAGGCCTGCCCGCCCAGGACCGCCGCGGGGCGGGCGGCGTCGACCGCCGCCTGCACCACGGGGTCGGGCAGCTCGACCCGCAGTCCCCGATCGAGCTGGGCCTGCCACCCGCGGGCGACCGCGTCGGCGGCGGGGAGCCCCTGCACCTCGACCGCGCCCAGGCCGCGCGCGTGCCGAGGGCGACCGCGGCACGCAACGACGTGCGGTGCGCGACCGGGAAGAGGAAGGCGGCCACCAGCCAGCGCGCCGCGGTCGCGCCGTGGCGCGAACGGGGCGTCGGAAGCGCCGCCGCTCGCGACGATCTCCTCGGCGTTCCCGCCGGTCCCCATCGCCCAACGCGAGGGCGGGCGAGCGGTGCGCAACGCGCTCCGACCGTCCGCGTAGACGGTCGTCTCGCCGAGGTCGACGGAGCTCGCGCCGCGCACCACCAGCGCCGCGACGAAGGGCGCCGGCGACTCGTTGGCGATCTCGACCAGCGCCACCTCGCCGTCGTCGGGCACCGGCACCCCGTACGCCCGCTGCACGGCATCGCCGCCGGGCACGCGCATCGACGTCTGTACGACGGGCATGCCGTCGACGAGCTGCTGGCGGACCGCGGCCTCGCGCGCCGGCACGTGCCACCGGTCGTCGGCCCCGATCCACCAGTCGAGCATCCAGCCCGCGGCGTGCGGCGCGACGACGCCGGTGCGGTCGACCGCGGCACCACGTACGCCGCCGAGCACCCCGATCTCCGTCGTCGCGGCGTCGCCCATCACGCGCGGCTCACGAGAGGCCGTGGAGCTCGGCCTTCGCCTCGCGGAGCATGAGCTCGGGCACGAGGTCGGCGGGGCGTCGCCCCCCGTAGAGCACCGCCCCCACCATCGAGGCGATCGGCATCTCGATGCCGGCGCGGGTCGCCAGCTCGAGCAGCGCCGCGGTGCTCTTCACGCCTTCGGCCACCATGTTCAACTCCGCGACGATCTCGTCGAGCGAACGGCCCCGCCCGAGCTCGAAGCCGACGCTGCGGTTCCGGCTCTTCGGGCTGGTGCACGTGGCGACGAGATCGCCGAGACCGGCGAGACCGGCGAAGGTCATCGGCTCGCCCCCCAGCGCGACACCGAGGCGAGCGACCTCGGCCAACCCCCGGGTGATCAGGGCCGCCTGGGTGTTGTCGCCGTACCCGAGGCCGGCCGCGGTGCCCGACGCGATCGCGATCACGTTCTTCATCGCACCCGCGACCTCGCACCCGACCACGTCGGGGTTCGTGTACACGCGGAAGCTCCGGCTCATGCACAGCTGCTGCAGGTCGCGCGCGGTCTCGGCGTCGCGGCAGGCGATCACCGATGCCGCGGGCTGGCCCTCCGCGACCTCGCGAGCGAGGTTGGGCCCCGTGAGCACCGCCACGCGGTCGGGATCGTGCCCGGTCAGCACCTCGAGGGTGACCTCGGTCATCCGCAGCAGCGTGCCGCCCTCGATGCCCTTGGCCAGGCTCACGACGGGCACATCGGCGCGCACCTGCGACGCGGCCGCCTCGAGCACCGCTCGGTAGCCGTGCGACGGCACCGCCATCACCACCACCCGGGCGCCCGCACAGGCCGCCGCGAGATCCGCGCTGGCGCGGAGGGCTTCCGGCAGCACGATGCCGGGAAGATAGGTGGGGTTCTCGTGCCGGGTGGCGATGGCGTGGACCAGCTCCCGGTCGCGGCCCCACAACGTGGTCGGCGCGTGCTCGCTGATGATCGCGGCGACGGTGGTGCCCCACGAGCCGGCGCCGATCACGGCCACGGACGCTGCGGACTCCACGCTCGGTAGCATACGTGCAGCGATGTTCCCCGCCTTCTCCCGCCGCACGCATCGCGACGAGCACCCGCGATGACGCACCTCTGATGACGGCGACCGGGGTCGCGATCCCGATTCGCGCGTTCGCGCTCGGCAAGGCGCGCCTGGCCGACACCCTCGACGCCGCCACCCGCGCGTCCCTCGGGCAACGCTGGGCCGAGCAGGTGGTGCACGCCGCCGCCCCGATGACCACCCTCGTGGTGTCGTCCGATCCGGGAGTCGGCAGGTGGGCCGCCCGCCTCGGAGTGGCCGTGGTCGACGACCCCGGTACGCTCGACGCCGCCGCCGCCGCCGGGCGCGACCGGTTGCGCGATCTCGGGTGCAGTCGGGCGGTGATCGCTCACGCCGACCTCCCCCATGCGCGTGCGCTCGCCCGCCTCGCCCGCGACGGCTCGCGTCCCGTCATCGCGCTCGTCCCGTGCCACCGCGACGACGGGACTCCCGTGCTCTCGCTCCCGACCTCGGTCGCGTTCCGCTTCGCGTACGGCCCCGGCTCGTTCCGGCGTCACGCCGCCGAAGGTCGCCGCCTCGGCCTCGGGGTCCGGGTGGTGCGCGATCGTGACCTGGGGTTCGACGTCGACGTCCCCGACGACCTGGCGGAGCTCGCCACCGATCTCCAGGCGTCGCCGGCACGGTGATCGACCACGACCTCCCCACGCCTGCACGCGTGCTGGCGATCGGCGCCCACCCCGACGACGTCGAGTTCGGCTGCGGCGCGACGCTGGCGAAGTGGACCGCGGCCGGCGCCCACGTGGAGTTGGCCGTGCTCACGGACGGGTCGAAGGGCACCTGGGATCCTCACGCCGATCTGGCCGCGCTCGTGGCCGCCCGTCAGGCCGAGCAGCGCGAGGCAGCCCGGATGCTCGGCGCCGTCGACGTCCATTTCCTCGGCGTGGTCGACGGCGAGCTCGAGGCCGACGCCGCCACCCGCAGGCGCGTGTGCGCGCTCCTCCGCACGGTGCGGGCCGACGTGCTGCTCGGACCCGACCCGTGGAAGCAGTACCGCCTCCACCCGGATCACCACCAGGCCGGACGACTCGTGATCGACGGCCTCGTCGCAGCCCGCGATCCGCACTTCTTCCCCGATGCGGGCACCCCCCACCGGCCCGACCATCTGCTCCTCTTCGAGGCCGAGGTCGTCGACCACGTCGAGGGCGTCGACGCGGACGCGGTGGCCGCGAAGACCGATGCCCTGCTCTGTCACCGGAGCCAGTGGCTCTCCACCATGGGCATCGACGAAGCGAGCCCCGCCGCCGCGGCGCAGCGCGACGCGTTCGCAGCCAAAGTCCGAGCCGAGATCACCACCGCCGGCGGCGAGCCCTTCAAGCACCTCACCGGCCTCTAACACCGGCCTCGCACCCGCCTTCTGGCACCGGCCTTCCGGCACCGGCTCCTCCCTCGCGGCGTCCGGTCGGTACGACCGACCGGCGTACGAGCGACGGACGTTCGTACGCTCCGTGTGGGAGCACGAAAAGAAGGAGGGCCCCGGAGGGCCCTCCTTCCCGTTCGACGCTGGAGCGGTGCTACCGGCGCTTGGTGGCACGGCGCTTCGCGGGCGCCTTCTTCGCAGTCCGGCGCTTCGCGGGCGCCTTCTTCGCAGTCCGGCGCTTCGCGGGCGCCTTCTTCGCTGCTGCCTTCTTCACGGTCCGGCGCTTCGCGGGCGCCTTCTTCGCAGTCCGGCGCTTCGCCGGGGCCTTCTTCGCTGCTGCCTTCTTCGCAGTCCGGCGCTCGCGGCTTCTTGCAGTCCGGCGCTTCGCGGGCGCCTTCTTCGCAGTCCGGCGCTTCGCGGGCGCCTTCTTCGCAGTCCGGCGCTTCGCGGGCGCCTTCTTCGCAGTCCGGCGCTTCGCGGGCGCCTTCTTCGCAGTCCGGCGCTTCGCGGGCGCCTTCTTCGCAGTCCGGCGCTTCGCCGGGGCCTTCTTCGCAGCTGCCTTCTTCGCAGCTGCCTTCTTCGCAGTGCGCTTGGCCGGCTTCCGTGCCGTCGTCTTCTTCGCGACGCGACGCTTGGCCGGCTTGCGGGCCGTCGTCTTCTTTGCCGCTGTCTTCCGTGCTGTGCGTCTCTTTGCGGGAGGCACGGTCACCACCTTTCGCTAGGGATAGTCATAGCGCAGGAACCGGCGGGAGCCAGTACCTACTTGTTCACGGCTGACTTGAAGGCGGCTCCTGCCGAGAATTTCACGCCCTTTGACGCCGCGATCTGGACCGGCTCACCCGTCCGCGGGTTGCGACCTGTGCGTGCCGCGCGCGATGACCGGGAGAAGGAACCGAAACCGGGAAGTGTGACCTTGTCGTCACTTGCGACCGCGGCCTGCACCGACTCGATGAGCGCGTTCAGCGCGCGCTCTGCGTCGGCTTTGCTGAGCCCGGCCCCCTCCGCAATGCTGTCGACGAGCTCTGACTTGTTCACGCTGGCCTCCGAAATGTGTGCGTGTTCCCAGGAAGTTGAACGCATTTACGACGATACGTCAAGCATTTCCATGTCGCGCGTCACGCGTGGTGCGCGGTGTCGACGAGCTGTCTCGCTCTCCGTTCGTCTTGCATTCGATTGCACTCGACTTGCCGCATTGCAGTTCAGATTGCTTTCGGCAATGTGCCCGCGACACGCGCGCGCTGACGCGCGACTCGTGACGAGGGTACGACAGACGGCGCACAAAGTGGTGGATATCGCGTTCGTCACCATCGATCGTGCGCGCGCCGCTCGCGCGCGCGCACGCGCTGGACCGCGTCGACACGTGGGCTCGCGCCGTCGCGCCGCGCTCGCCGCGCGGTCGTTCGACGCGAGCCGATGGGCCGCGCGGTACACCCCGACGCGGAGAAGCCCGGCCGGTGGGCCGGGCTTCTTGCTGCAGCCCCGAGCAGATTCGAACTGCCGTTACCGCCTTGAGAGGGCGGCGTCCTGGGCCACTAGACGACGGGGCCAGACCTCATGTGCTGCAAGCTCGGGGGGGAGGACTCGAACCCCCAAAGACAGGACCAGAACCTGTTGTGTTGCCGATTACACCACCCCCGAAGGTCCGCTCAGACTAGCGGACGGGTGCCCCCGTCACGCCAAGCGTTCCCGGGCGGCGCGGAGGCGGGCGAGGGTGCGATCACGGCCGAGCAGGTGCATCGAGTCGAAGAGCGGGAGCCCGCGGTGCACTCCTTCGACCGCCGCGTACACCGCGGGCGCAACCTTTCGGAACTTGATCCCGATCGCGTCGGTGACCGCCTGGAGCGCGAGCTCCTCGACCGTCCACTCGCAGGACTCGACGTGGGCGATGACCGCGTCGAGCACCTCGACGATCCGGTCGGTGCCGACGAGGACCTCCCACGACTCCGGCTCGATCCGGAAGTCGGCTTCGTCCACGAACAGGAAACCCATCTGGTCGACGACCTGGACGAGCGTCACGGCGCGCGGCTGCGCGATCGCAATGGCCTGTGCACCGAGCTCCTGATCGAACGCGGCGCCGAAGCGCGCCCGGGCCATCGGTTCGACCCTGGCAACCAGATCGTCGAGCGAGAGCCTCCGAATCCATTCGCCGTTCAACCAGTCGAGCTTCGCCCGGTCGAACCCCGCCGCCGCGTGCGTCACGCGGTCAAGATCGAACGCGGCCGCGATCTCGCTCGCGCTCATCACCTCGTTGCCGTCCTCGGCCGGCGCCCACCCGAGCAGCGCGAGGTAGTTCATGAGCGCTTCCGGGAGATATCCCTCCTCGACGAAGTCCTCGAGCGCGACCGCGCCGTGGCGTTTCGACAGCTTGGCCCGCGACTCGGCATCGACGATGAGCGGGAGGTGCGCATATTCAGGTGCGTCGGTCGCGCCCAGGGCGGCGCGCAGCGCCAGCACCCGGTGAGTCGAGTCGATGAGGTCCTCGCCGCGGATCACGTGGGTGATCCGCATCTCCATGTCGTCGACCGCGTTGGCGAGGAAGAAGATCGGTGTGCGGTCGGAGCGGACGATCACGAAGTCGTGGATGAGCGACCACTCGACCCGGACCTCGCCCCGGATCAGGTCGGTGAACGAGCTCACGCCGTCGTCGGGCGTGCGGAAGCGGAGGGTGCGCGGGCGTCCCTCCGCAGCCAAGGCCACGCGCTCGTCGGGCGTCAGCGCGCGGCAACGGCCGTCGTAGCCGGGCGCGCGGCCCTCGGCGACGGCGGCGTCGTTGCGCTCCCGCACCTCGTCCTCGGTGCAGTAGCACTCGTACGCGTCGCCCCGCGACAGCAGCCGATCGGCCGCCGCGAGGTACAGCTCGAAGCGCGTGCTCTGCAGGACGGGACCCACGTCCCAGTCGAGCCCGAGCCAACGCAGCGTGTCCTGGATGCCGACGACCCATTCCTCGCGGCTGCGGGCGATGTCGGTGTCCTCGATCCGCAACACGAACGCCCCGCCGTGGTGGCGGGCATAGAGCCAGTTGAAGAGCGCGGTGCGCGCGCTCCCGATGTGCAACGAGCCCGTGGGTGCGGGCGAGAACCGGACGCGGACCATCAACCCTGCGAGAGGGAACGGCGCAGCGACGCCCGGAACTCGTCGACCAGCGCGGGCACCTGCGGCGGCTTCCGCAGCACCGCGTCGGACACCGCGTCGACGACGGCGCGGCGCACGTCGTACTCGTGGTCGGCGCCATGGAGCGTCTCGGTCCGCCACTCGGCGAACTCCGGCTCGACCTCGCCCTGGTAGCCGAGCAGCTTGGACGCGATCTCGACGTCGGCCATGGTGGGCGCGCGCCCGAAGGACCCGGCCCGCTTCATCCCCAGCTCCGAGATGACGGCCAGCGCGTCGGCCATCGACTCGTGCCCCGACAGCGCGACCTTGTCGCGCAGGCGGTTCGCCATCGTGACCGCGTAGCCCACGTTGGGTCCGGGACGCCCGAGGAGGTCGCCCGAGGGTTGGCCGGCGACGAGATCACCGGGCCGGTCGGCCCGCCAGGCCTTGGCCGCGGGCATGTGCACGCCGGGGGCCAGGTTGGTCTCCTGACGCGGGAGGTCCTCGAGATCGGGGGAGACGAACGGGTCCGTGGGCATGCTTGAGTGCTAGTGCCCCGCGTCACCCTGGAGCAAGCCGTACACCAACGAGTCGTACAGCGCCTGCCACGACGCCTCGATGATGTTCTCGCTCACGCCGATGGTCGTCCACGTCCGGTCGCCGTTCGTGGAGTCGACCAGCACCCGGGTGACGGCCCCGGTCCCCTTCGCGGTGTCGAGCACCCGCACCTTGTAGTCGGTGAGGTGCACCTGCCCGAGCTGGACATGACGGTCGCCCAGCGCCGAGCGCAACGCGCTGTCGAGCGCGTTCACCGGCCCGTTGCCCTCCGCGGTCGCGATCACCCGCTCACCGCCGACGTGCACCTTGATGGTCGCCTCGGTGGTGACGGCGCCCGGCGTCGTGAACGGATCGTCGTCGTCGGTGATGACCCGGAACGACTCGACGTCGAACCACGGCTGCTCCCAGCCACCGGCGCGGCGCATGAGCAGCTCGAGCGACGCGTCGGCCACCTCGAAGTGGTAGCCCTCGTGCTCCATCCGCTTCAGCGTGTCGATCAGCTCGTTCAGCTGCGGGCCATCGAGCGTGAGCCCGAGCTCCTTCGCCTTGAGCGTGAGCGTGCTCTTGCCGGCCAGCTCCGACACGACGAAGCGGGTGCCGTTCCCGACGGAGTCCGGGTGGACGTGCTCGTAGGCATCCGGCCGCTTGGCGATCGCGCTCACGTGCAGGCCCGCCTTGTGCGCGAACGCCGACGAACCGACGTAGGCCGCCTGCGGGTTGAGCGCCATGTTGACGAGCTCGGCGACGTGGTGGGCGACGGGCGTGAGCCGCTCGAGCCGGTCGGCCGGGATGGTGGTGATCCCCATCTTGAGGGTGAGGTTCGGGATGATCGTCGTGAGGTTGCAGTTGCCGGTCCGCTCGCCGTAGCCGTTGATCGTGCCCTGCACCTGGATCGCGCCCGCCCGTACGCCCGCGAGCGCGTTGGCCACGCCCGTGCCGGCGTCGTCGTGGAGGTGCACCGCGACCCCGGCGTCGGTGCCGAAGTATTCGACCACCTCGCCCACGATGCGCTCCACCTCGTCCGGGAGCGTGCCCCCGTTCGTGTCGCAGAGCACGAGGCGGGTCGCGCCGGTCTGCACCGCACCCTCGAGCACCCGCATCGAGAACTCGGAGTTGCGGCGGTAGCCGTCGAAGAAGTGCTCGGCGTCGTAGAACACGTCGCGCCCGTCGGCCTTCAGGAACGCCACCGAGTCGGCGACCATGGCCACGCCCTCGTCGAGGGTGGTGCCCAGCGCCTCGAGCACGTGATAGTCCCACGCCTTGCCGACGATGCACACGGTCGACGTGCCCGCGGCCAGCAGGTTGCGCAGGGTGTCGTCGGAATCGACCTTTCCCTTCACGCGACGCGTGGAGCCGAAGGCGACCAGGATCGAATGGTCCAGTGCCAAGTCGGACGGCGCGCGCCGGAAGAATTCGTCGTCCTTCGGGTTGGCGCCGGGCCAGCCCGCCTCGATGAAGTCGACGCCGAGCCAGTCGAGCTGCTCGGCGATGCGCAGCTTGTCGTCGACCGTGAGCGAGATGCCCTCGAGCTGGCTGCCGTCGCGCAGCGTCGTGTCGTAGATCTCGACTCGCTCGGGCCACCTCGGGTCGCGTACCGGGGTCAGGTCGTTAACGGACATACTCCAACCAGTCCTTGTACTGCTCCACCTCGCCGCGCACCGCGGCGAAGTACGTCTCCTGGAGCTTGCGGGTGATCTCCCCCCGCTCGCCGATCTCGCGGTCGTCGACCGAGCGGATCGGCACCACCTCGGCGGCCGTGCCGGTCAGGAACGCCTCGTCGGCGAGGTAGAGGTCGTGGCGGAGCATCTGCTCCTCCTTGACCGTGTAGCCGAGGTCGCGGGCGATGGTGATGATCGAATCGCGCGGTGATGCCCGCGAGCGCGCCGCTCGACAGCGGCGGCGTGACGAGCACGCCGTTCTTCACGATGAAGAGGTTCTCACCGGTGCACTCGGCCACGAAGCCGTGCGTGTTCAGCAGGATCGCCTCGTCGTAGCCGGACTGGACCGCCTCGACCTTGGCCAGGCTCGAGTTGATGTAGATGCCGGTTCCCTTGGCTGCGACCGGATTGATGTTCGGGTCCATGCGCCGCCACGACGACACCTTCATCCGCACGCCCGCCTCGAGGCTCTCCTCGCCGAGGTAGGCGCCCCACGGCCACACCGCGATCGACACGTTCACCTCGCACGCCAGCGGGTTGAGCCCGATCTCCCCGTAGCCGAGGTACGCGATCGGCCGCACGTAGCAGGATTCGAGCCCGCTCTCGCGCACGGTGAGCTTGCACGCGTCGACGAGCTGGTCGCGCGTCCACGGGATCTTCATCATGATGAGCTTGGCGGAGTCGAACAGGCGCTGGACGTGGTCGGTGAGGCGGAACACCGCGGCGCCGTCGGCGGCCGCGTAGGTGCGGATGCCCTCGAACACACCTGAGCCGTAGTGCAGGCTGTGGGTGAGCACGTGGACCTTGGCCTCGTCCCACGGCACCAGCTCGCCGTCCATCCAGATCTTCTCGGTCTTCTCGATGGGCATCGTCAGATCCTCTCGTTCTCAGACTCGTTCTCAGACCCGCGCCGCGATCGCGTCGCCGATCTCGGCGGTCGATCCGTTCACGTCGTCGGACTTGTCGACCGCGGCCTGTACTCGGGCCGCGGCGTCGGCCTCACCCAGGAACTCCAACATCATCGCCGCCGAGATGATGGCGGCCCGCGGATCCGCCTTCCCGGTGCCGGCGATGTCGGGCGCGGAACCATGGACCGGCTCGAACAACGACGGGCCGGTGCGCGCCGGGTTGAGGTTGCCGGACGCGGCACGCCCGACGCCTCCCGAGACCGCTCCGCCGAGGTCGGTGAGGATGTCACCGAAGAGGTTGTCGGTGACGATCACGTCGTACCGGCCGGGATCCTCGACGAAGTAGATGCACGCGGCGTCGACGTGGTGGTAGCCGGTGGTGACCTCGGGAAACCCCGCCGCGACGGCGTCGAACGCCCGCTGCCACAGTTCGCCGGCGAACGTCAGCACGTTGGTCTTGTGGACGAGGGTGAGGTGTTTGCGCTCGCGCGACTGCGCCAGCTCGAACGCGTAGCGCACCGCCCGCTCGACGCCCATGCGGGTGTTCACGGAGCCCTGGGTCGCGACCTCGTGTGGCGTGCCCCTGCGCAGGAAGCCCCCCTCGCCGGCGTAGGTGCCTTCGGTGTTCTCGCGCACGACGATCATGTCGACGCCGTCGTTGAACCGGCTCGGCCCGGCGACGAAGGGACGCAGGTTCACGTAGAGGTCGAGCTCGAAGCGCAACGTGAGGAGCAGGCCGCGCTCGATCACCCCGGGTGGCACCTCGGGGGTGCCGACCGCGCCGAGCATGACCGCGTCGAGCCCCCGGATGGCGTCGAGGTGCTCCTGCTCGAGAACCACCCCGTCCTTCAGGTATCGGGTGCCGCCGAGGTCGAAGGGCACGGCGTCGTACGCGACGCCGGCCGCGTCGACGCACTTCATGGCCTCGGCCACGACCTCGGGCCCGATGCCGTCACCGCCGATGACGCCGATCTGGTAGCTCACTGGTTGGTCCTCACGGTGGAAGTGTCCCGGCAACGAAAAACCGCCCGACTCCGGTGGTGGCCGAAGTGGACGGTTGGAGGCGAACGCCGGAGACGGCGTTCGCTACAGAATGACGACGAGTGCGTGCGAGGAAGTGCCGTTCCGCTGCATGAACCAGCCATGTTGCCACTTCGTGGAGTCACTGTCAATCGGATTGCCGAACCGGTGCGTTGCCGTGCCGGTGCGTTGCTGAGCGGGCGCTGAGATCCGGTCCAATCCCTTCGGTGAAGTTCACCGTACCCTGGGCGACGTCGATCGTTCGGACGCGACGGGAGGGCAGGGACCATGCGCCGGATCGGGAAATGGCTCGCGCTGGGCCTCGTGCTGGTCGTCGCTCTCGGGGTCGCCGGCTGGTACTTCTTCCTGAAGACGGATCCGGAGCCCCGCGCCACGATCGAGCAGACGCCGGTGGTCACCGACGGCGGGGCCGCGGCCGGGCCGGACGGCACCTGGACGGTGAAACCGGGGACCGCGGACAACTTCGTCGGCTACCGGGTCACCGAGAAGCTCTTCGCCAACATCTCCGAGACCGAGGCGACGGGCCGCACGGACCAGGTGACCGCGAGCATGACGATCGACGGCACCACCGTGAGCGACGTCACCGTCACCGCCGACCTGCGTGACCTCACGTCCGACAACAGCTTCCGCGACGGCCGGATCAAGAGCGAGGGCCTGGAGTCCGACCGGTTCCCCGAGGCCAAGTTCGTCCTGACGTCGCCGATCACGCTCGGCGAGGTGCCGGTCGCCGGCGAGACGGTCAAGGCCGAGGCCACGGGCGACTTCACCCTCCACGGCGTCACCCGGAGCGTGACCATCTCACTCGAGGGGCGCTGGGACGGCACGCAGGTCCAGGTGGTGGGAAGCCTGCCGATCGTGTTCGGTGACTACGGGATCAGCGCCCCGACGGCCCAGGCGGTCGCTTCGGTGGAAGACCACGGCGAGCTGGAGTTGCACCTGTTCTTCCAGCCGTCGTAGGCGGTTCTTCCGGCAGTCTTCGGCGGCGTCCGGCCGGTAGCCTGCACGGATGGATCCGTCGCACCTCTCGCAGGAGGCCTACGCCCGGCTCGAGGAAGAGCTCGCCGACCGGTCGGGACCGCGCCGGCGCGAGATCTCGGCCTGGATCGAGCGCGCCCGCGAGCACGGCGACATCAAGGAGAACGCCGACTACGACGCGGCGAAGAACGAGCAGGGCCACAACGAGGCCCGCGTCCGCCAGATCGAGCAGATCCTGCGGACCGCCGTGGTCGTCGAGGGCCCCGCGGGTGACGTCGTCGCCCCCGGGACCGTCGTCGAGATCCGGATGGAGGGTGACGACGACACCACGTCCTACCTCGTCGGCTCGATCGAGGAGCGCAGCGACGACTTCGAGGTGCTGTCCACCTCGTCGCCGCTGGGGCAGGCGCTGCTCGAGCACTCCCCCGGCGAGACGGTGAGCTACGAAGGCCCCCGGCGCACCTTCGAGGTCGAGATCGTGAGCGTACGGCCCGTCGGATGAACCTCGTCGGGCACGTCGCGGTGGCCCTCGATCCCGAGAGCGACTCGTCCGTGCCGTCGACCGCCTTCCTCGTCGGGTGCATGCTCCCCGATCTCGCGGCGATCGCCCGGGTGCGCTTGGCGCGGCCGGAGGGTGAGGTCGGCCGCGGCGTGGAGTTCCACCACGCGTGCGACGCGGTGTTCCACGAATCCGAGTGGTTCCGGCGCGCCAACGGCGAGCTGCGGGATTCGCTCGTGGGTGCGGGCGTCGACTCCGGCGCGGCGCGGGCGTGCTCGCACGCCGGCGTGGAGATGCTGCTCGACGGCGGGCTGGTGGCGAACCCGGCGGTGGAGTCGGCGGCGCAGGTCACCCTGGACGCGGTCGGCTCCGGTGCGCCCGATCTCGCCGGCCTGGCTCCCGACGACGCGCGCGCCTTGTGGGTCGAGCGTCTGCACCTGATCGGCGCGTCGCTGGCGCCGGCGCGCTACGCGGACGCGCGGTTCGTGGCCGAGCGCCTGCACCGCATGACCGCGGGTCGCCGTCGCATCGAGCTGCGGGCCGAGTATGTCGACGTGGTCGCCGAGGCGCTCGTCGAGGTCCAGCCCGCGATCGCCGCACGCGTGCCGGAGGTGGTCCACACGGTCAGGGTGGCGGTGGGAGCGTCGGCCCCCAGCCACCACCTCCCGGCGTGAGCAGCCGGAGCACGTCGCCGGGGTCCAGCTCGACGATGCACTTGTCGGGGAGGCGTACGGCGCGCGTCGCGTCACCCGCGGGGAGCAGCCAGTTCTCGCCGCGCGCGCCGTCGCCGCCGCCGGCGAGCCCCCACGGCGCGCTCGTGCGCCGTTCGGTCACCAACGAGACGGTCACCACCCCGAGCACCTCGAGCTCGCGCCAGATGCCCTCGCCACCCACGAAGGTGCCCGCACCGCCGCTCCCCCGGCGCAGGCCGTAGCGACGCACCCGCACCGGCAGCGCGCGCTCGAATGCCTCCACCGGGGTGTCGAGGGTGTTGGTCATCGCGGTGTGCACGCCGCTCATGCCGTTCGCCCACGGCCGCGCCCCCTGCCCGCCACCCACGGTCTCGTAGTAGACCCAGGCCACCTCGTGACCCGCTCCTCCCCCGCCGAGGAGCACGTTGTTCATGGTGCCCTGGCTCGCCGCGCCCACCCGTCCCGGCAGCGCCTGCGCCAGCGCGCCCAGGCAGACGTCGGCGACGCGTCTGGCTCACCTCGACGTTGCCGGCGCCCACCGCCACCGGTGGGCGGGCGGCGACCACCGAGCCCCCGGGCGCGACCACCCGCACCGGGCGCATGGCGCCGCCGTTGGCCGGGAGCGTGGGGTCGGTGACGGCACGCAGAGCGAACGCCACCGCGCTCACCGTCACCGCCTCGACCGCGTTCACGTTGCCCGGCCGCTGCGCGCCGCTCCCGGTGAAGTCGAACGTCACGGTGTCGCCGGCCACGGTCAACGTGAGCGTGACGGCCGTGGGCGACTGTTGCTCGGGGCGTGGCCCCGCGGAGTCGAGCACGTCGGCGAAGGTCCAACGACCGTCGGGCAGGTCGGTCAGCGCGGCGCGCATACGCCGCTCGCCGTAGTCGAGGATCTCGTCCAACACCCCGAGATCGGTGATCCCGCCGAGGATCTCCGCGAAGCGCGCCGCGCCGAGCTGGTTCGCGCCGCGCTGCGCGTCGAGGTCGCCACGCCGTTCGGCGGGCGTACGCGACGCAGCCACGATGCGCGCGAGCACGTCATCGTCGAGCGCCGTGGGCGGGATGCGCAACCCCTCGTCGTCGATCGTCAGCGCGTCGGGCGGCATCGAGCCCGGCGCGGTGCCGCCGACGTCGGCGTGGTGTGCCCGGTTGGCCACCCAACCGACCAGCGCCTCGCCGCCGCGGCCCCCTCGGCCCGGCACCGGCGCGACCACCGGGGTGACGACGGTGATGTCGTTGAGGTGCGTGCCTCCGGCGAACGGGTCGTTGAGCACCATCGGCACCTGCAGCCCGGTCGCGATCGCCGCCGCCACCGACGCCGGCATCGAGCCGAGGTGCACCGGGATGTGCTCGGCCTGCGCGAGCAGCTCGCCACCGGCGGTGAACAGCGCGGCGGAGCAATCGGCCCGCTCCTTGATGTTGGGGCTGTACGCCGCCCGGCGCAGGACGGCGCCCATCTCGTCGGCCACCGACGCCAGTCGCGACGCCAGGATCTGCAGCTCGGCGGGATTCACGAGCGCTCCACGAGCCACGCGCCGGTCGGGCCCGGTTCGGCGACCCACCCATCGGGGACCCACATCGTGCAGTCCGCCTCCGCGACCACCGCCGGCCCGCGAACGTGTGCACGAGTCACGGGCGGGAGCTCGGCGAGGGCGAGGGGCGCGGCGCGCGTCACCCGCGCCCGCAACGCGACGACCTCCACCGCCGCACCCGGGCGCGCGAACCCGTTTCGCCGCTCGTGCTCCGCGGGGAAGTCGGCAACCTCGCGCACGGTGAGCTCATGGCTCTGCCCCACGTACCGGCAGTCCAACCAGCTCTCCACGTCACCGCCGGGCACCAGCGACCCGGCCCGAGCCGCCAGCGTTGCGCGCGCCGCCACCAAACCGTCGATGGACCCCGGGCTCGCCCAACTACAGACGAGCTCCCGCTGCTCGGGCGAGCACACGAGGCCCACCGCCGAGAACACGCCCGCGCGGGGCGGCACGATCACCGTGCGCATCCCGAGCTGCTCGGCGACCGCGCACGCGTGCGAAGGGTCCGGCGCCCCCGAAGGCGACCAGCGCGAGCGCGCGGGTCGACGCCCTGTTCGACGGTCACCACCCGCACCGCGCGTTCCATCGCCGCATCGACGACCGCGACCACCCCCGCGGCCGTCACCCCGGCCCGGTCCAGCGCGGCGCGCGCCGCGGCGACGTCGAGCCGGCCGATCCCCGGCAGCACGGTGTCGGGGGGAGCCGGCCGAGCACGAGGTCGGCGTCGGTCACGGTCGCGGCGTGGCCCCCCGCGCCGTAACCCGCAGGGCCGGGCCGTGCGCCTGCGCTCTCCGGGCCCACGACGAGCGCGCCACCCGGGTCCAGGCCGGCGATCGAGCCGCCGCCGGCGCCGATCGTGTGCACCGCCAGCGCCGGCAACCGCACCGGGAAGCCCGCCACCCGGCGGGTCGACGTCGGTGCCGGGACCCCGCCGCGCACGAGGCACACGTCGGTGCTCGTGCCGCCCATGTCGAAGGAGACCGCATCGGGCATCCCGCACGCCACCGCGATCGCCGCCGCGGCCCGCACACCCGCGGCCGGTCCCGACAGCAGGAGGTGCGCCGGATGCTCCGCCGCGTCGGCGAGCGGCACCAGCCCGCCGGCCGATGTCATCACCAGCACCGCGTCGGCCAGCGACGCCAGGCTCCGCAGGTACTCGGCGCAGACCGGCCGCAACGCGGCGTCGGCAACGGTGGTGACGATCCGCTCGTACTCGCGGAACTCCGGCGACACCTCGTGCGAGCACACCACTTCGGTGATCCCCCGCGCCCGCAACACCGCCGCGACCGCCCGCTCGTGATCCGGATCGAGGTCGGCGTGCAGCAGGCACACCGCGACCGCGTCGACCGATCCGAGGTCGGGCACGACGCCGTCGAACGGCTCGAGCTCCGTCCCGTCCGCACCCAGCCGCCCCGCCACCTCGAACCTGCGTTCGCGCGGCACCAGCGCCGGCGGGCGGTCGACCCGGGCGTCGTAGAGCGACGGCCGGGCCTGGCGGGCGATCTCGATGACGTCGGCGAACCCGCGCGTCGTCACCAGCGCGACCCGCCCCAGCTTCCGCTCCAGCAGCGCGTTCGTGGCCACGGTCGTGCCGTGCGCGAGCACGCCGGCCCGCCGGCCGAAGCCCGCGGACGCCTCTCGAACGGCGCGACCCGGGTCGTCAGGCGTCGACGGTACCTTCAGGATCCGGCCGTCGTCGTCGACGAGGTCGGTGAAGGTCCCGCCGGTGTCGACGCCGAACCTCACGACCGAGCCCATGGGCTCGACGCTAGTGACGGCGGCTGAGCAACCGGCGCTTCGGCGTGACGCCGTTCCGGACGGCATCGAGCACGGCGCGCTTCGCGACGCCGTCGAGCTTGCGCTCGTTGCGGTCGGTCAGCTCGAAGCGGTCGACCGCGGTACCCGCGATCGTCACGAGCCGCGCCGAGTGCACGCTCGCGCCCGTGCTCGCCATCGCCGCGGTGAGGCTGTGGAGGAGCCCGCGGCGGTCCGGGCTGCGGACCTCGCAGATCGTGTACCAGGGGGACGCGTGGTCGTCGAATCGCAGTTCGGCGTCGGGATTCGGGAGCGACTCGAGCGGCGTGTCGAACGCGGCGACGAGCGCCGCCTCGAGCTTCACCGGGTCGGGTGGCGGTAGCTCGGCGAGCTCATGGTCCGACAGCCGCGCCGGTGAGAGCCCGGCGCGCTGCACGAGGAACGTGTCGAGCGCAGCGCCGTCTCCCCACGTGGCGACCGCGGCGTCGAGGATGTCGAGGCCCGCGTCGGCGACCACCCCGGAGACCGTCGCCAACAGACCCTGGCGGTCGCGCGGTCGCGACCTCGATCCGCCAGCGTGCGGCGGTCTCGACGTGACCGTTGGGCGGCTCACTCGGGGGCGCGATGTCCAAGACCGCAACACTGGCTTCGCCCCGCGCCGGTACCGGCTCCACGAACGCGGCCTGGCGGGCGATGTCGGTCGCGCTCTGGCTGAGCAGATACGCGCGTGGCGCGTGCTTGATGCGGTCGATTACGTGCGGGTTCTCGCCCGCGCCACGAATCGCCTCGGCGCGCCGTCGTTCCACCAGGTTGCGGGCGTCGAGGCCGGTGACGTCGGGTTGGTCCAGGAGCTGCAGCACGACCTGGAACAGCTGGTCGAGCCGCTTGCGGTCCCACGGCGTGAGGTCGCCCATCGCCAGAGTGAGGAGGTAGAGCGCCCGCGCGCGTTCGCGGGTGTCGAGATGGATGGCGATCGGCACCACCCGCTCCTCCTCCAGCCCGTCGAACTTGCGGGCCGCCGCCCGCAAGAGGTCGGAGTCGCCGACGAGGAGCGCGATCTGCTGCTCGGCAGCGGCGCCGAGGTCGAGGCGCTGGGCGATCCGCCGCGCCAGTTCCACGGGCGACGACTCCTCACCGACGGTGTCGAGAATCAGCGCGGCCAGGAGCAGCCATTCCGGATGTTCGAGCTTGGCGTGGTCGGCCGCGGCCAACTCGTCCGAGGTGGTGAGCTCCTTGATCCGCTCGACCAGCGAGAACCGCAGCACCTGGGCGGGGTCGATGAGGAACGGGTCGCTCCGGCGGCGGTCGACCGCTTCCGCCAGTTCCGGCAACGCGCGTTCGAGCACACCGGTCGTCTCGAGGAAGCGCCACGCGCGGGCGTCGCCGTCGACCAGCACCGCGAAGAGCTGCCCGGTCGCGTCCGCTTCCCAGCGCAACGCCGTGTCGCTCCACTCGCCGATCCAGTCGAGCAGACGGGAGCCCGGGCGTGCCCCCCGGGCGATGCTGCGCGCGGCATCGAGCGCCAGGTCGAGCGCGAGCCGGGCGGGCGGGTCGGCGACGAGGTCGACCACGCCGTCATCGACCCGGAGCCAGCCGCCCTCGGGTTCGGGCTCGCGACTGTCGGGACGCCCCTTGTGCTCGCTCCGCATCTGCAGCAGCCGCCACCGCAGCAACGGCGGCGTCATGATGGTGGTGACGAGGACGACGAGGAGGAGCGCGGCGTAGAGGTTGCCGCCGAGCACTCCCTCGTTCAGCCCGATGGTCGCGAAGATCAGCCCGACCTCACCCCGGGGGATCATGCCGATCCCGATGAGCCACTTGTCGCCGGGCGACCCGAACACCCCGACCGCGGCGACGAGCTTGCCGACGATGGCGACGGCGAGCAGCGCGGCGGCGATCCCCAGCACCTCGGGGTTGGCGAACTTCTCCACCTGGGCCTCGATGCCGATGCCGAGGAAGAACACCGGGATGAAGAGGTGCCCGACCGGCGCCAGCTCCCGTTCGATGCGGTCCTTCGCCGAGCTGCGCGAGAGCGCCACACCCGCGACGAACGCCCCGACGATCGGCGCCAACTTGGCCGCGTCGGCCAGCTCCGCGAACGCCAGGGTAAACGCCAGCGCGAGGGCCACGAGCGTGCCCGCGGACTTGGCGTGGCGGTCGAGGAACTGGAAGAAGCCGGGCGCGAACTTCGAGCCGAGGACCGACGTCACCACCAGAAACCCGAGCGCCACCGCGACGATCACGGCGACGTCGGCGACCGACACCGACCCTTCCGACACCAGACGCACCACTACGGTGAGGATCACCAGCCCGAGCACGTCGTCGGCCACGGCCGCGCCGAGCACCGTGCGCGCCTCGACGGTCGCGAGCGCGCGGAGATCGCTGAACACCCGAGCCGTGATCCCGACGCTGGTCGCCGCGAGCGCGGCACCGATGAACAACGACTCGTTGCTGGTGTGGCCGAGGGCGCTCGCGACGAAGTACCCGCCGAGCATCGGCAGCGCCACGCCGATCACCGCCAC
This sequence comes from uncultured Actinomycetes bacterium, assembly GCA_963750045.1. Taxonomy (GTDB): domain Bacteria; phylum Actinomycetota; class Acidimicrobiia; order IMCC26256; family DASPTH01; genus DASUAS01. The sequence continues at coordinate 235,765 of CAVVPD010000003.1, forward strand.
CGACATCGACGCCCGGCCCACCGCGCCGAGCTCCGCGAGGTCCATCTCCATGCCGACGCCGAGCAGGAGGAGGATCACACCCAGCTCACCCAGCACCTTGAGCGTCTCGTCGCCGCCGACGAGGTTCAGGACCGACGGTCCGATGATCGCCCCCGCGACGATCTCCGCGACGACCGCGGGCACGTTGATGCGTTCGGCGAGCTCGGCCGCGAGCTTGGCGGCGACGAGGACGATGAGGATGTCGAGCAGGACGGCGGTGACGTCCATCAGGTCATGCCGTTGGACTCGAGCGCCTGGAGGAGGTAGCCGCGCGCCCGCACCGTCCGCACCTCGAGCCCCAACGTGGCGATGCGGCGACGGAGCCGCAGCATGTGGACGTCGAGCGCGTTGCGGGTGGGGCTCCCTCCTGGCCACGCGCGTCGCACCAGCGTGTCGCGCCCGACCACCGCGTTGTACCGGTCGATGAGCGCGGCGGCCAGCGCCCGTTCGACGGGCGAGAGCGTCACCCAGCGGCCGCGGTAGCGCAGCAGGCCGTCCTCGTCCACCGAGGGGGCGACCGCGCTGCGGCCGGCGCGTGCCGCCAGGGTCGAGACCCGCACCCGCAGGTCGTCCTCGGCCGCGGGGAGGCGAATCCAGTCCTCCAGCGGATCGACCGGCTCGGGCGCGGCCAGGTCCTCGCCCACCAGGAGCAGGCGGGGGGCGCCGGCCGCGCGTAGTCGTTCGAGGCGTTCGGATTCTTCGGGCCATCGCACGAGGACGACGTCGGTCATCTGCGCACCGTACGGACGCTTCGTTACGGCTCCGTTACGCCGCGGTGAATGCCGGCTTGCCAGCATCGCGAGCGCCACAATAGTTCGTACCACGAACCATTCGCTACCCTCGGCACGTGGACCGCGACGTGCTCACTCTGGCCCGCCTCGCGCGGGTCCTGGAACGTGCCTGCAGCGACCTGCCCGGTGCGCGCTTGACCCTGGCCCAGTACCGCCTCCTCGCGACCATGGCCGACGGCGCGGAGCGGGCCAGCCACCTCGCCGGGCAGCTCGCGCTCAGCAAGCCGACGGTGTCGGCCACCGTCGACACGCTGGTCGAGCGCGGGCTCGTGGCGCGAGAGACGGTAGACGGCGACCGGCGGGCCACCCGGCTCACGCTCACGGCGCCCGGCCACGCCGCCCTGCTGCTCGCCGAGGCGCCGATGCGCGAGCGGCTCGACGACCTGCTCGGGCGCGTCGACGACCCGGCCGCGGTCCTCCGGTCGATCGCGCAGCTGCGCGCGGCGCTCGACGAGCGCCGCGCGCGCAACGTCGCGCCGCCCGGGCGGGCGCGTGACCGAGCCGGCACCCCGCGGGTGGATCCGCCGCCTGTGGCCGTTCCTGGCCCGCCACCGGCGCAAGGTGTTCATCGCGTTCGGCGTGTCGCTGGGCACGACGCTCGTCACGGTGCTGATCCCGCTGATCGAGCGGGCCGTCGTCGACAACGTGATCGACGCGCAACGCCAGGAGCTCTGGCCGCTGCTCGCCCTGTTGGTCGGGTTGGGAGCGGTGAACTTCTTGCTCTCCTACGTGCGGCGCTTCGTGGGTGGTCGCTTCGCGTTCGACGTGCAGCACGACATGCGCACCGCGATCTTCGAGCGGCTCCAACGCCTCGACTTCGCCCGCCACGACCAGCTCCCGACGGGCCAGATCGTGTCGCGTGCGAGCTCCGACCTCGCGCTCGTGCAGGCGCTGCTGAGCTTCCTGCCCCTCGCGACCGGCAACGTCGTCCTGTTGTTCCTGTCCCTCGCGGTGATGCTCGTGCTCTCACCGCTGTTGACGGTGATCGTGCTGGCGACGGTGCCCGCGCTGCTCTTCGTGTCGCTGAAGCTGCGCCGGACGATGTTCCCCGCGCAATGGGACTCGCTGCAGCGCGCCGGCGAGGTCGCGGGCGTGGTCGACGAAGCCGTCAGCGGCGTGCGGGTCGTGAAGGGCTTCGGCCAGGAGGACCGGGAGCTGGCCGGCCTCACCGACGCAGCGCAGGGGCTCTACCGCTCCCGGGTGCGCACGGTACGGCTCCAGGCGCGCTACGCGTCGGCGCTGCAGGCGATCCCCGCACTCGGGCAGGTCGGCGTGCTCGCGCTCGGCGGGTGGCTCGCGATCCAGGGTGAGATCAGCATCGGGACGTTCCTCGCGTTCTCCACCTACCTCGTCCAGCTGCTGGCGCCCGTCCGCATGTTCGCGGGCATGGTCGCGGTGGGGCAGCAGGCCCGCGCCGGCACCGAGCGGATCTTCGAGCTCCTCGACTCCAACCCGCTCGTCACCGAGCGACCCGACGCCGCACCGTTGTCGGTGGAGACCGCCCGGATCGACTTCGACCACGTCACGTACGGGTACCTGCGTTCGGAACCGGTGCTCCGCGACTTCTCGCTGCACGTGGCCGCCGGGGAGACGGTCGCGCTCGTGGGCGCGTCTGGCTCCGGGAAGTCGACGGTGAGCCTGCTCCTCCCCCGCTTCTACGACGTGCAGGAGGGCAGCATCCGCGTCGACGGCACCGACGTGCGCGACGCCACGCTGCAGTCGGTGCGCGACGAGATCGGCATCGTGTTCGAGGACGCGTTCCTCTTCTCCGACACCGTCCGCGCCAACATCGCGTACGGAAAGCCGGACGCCGCCGAGGACGACATCGTCCGCGCCGCCGCGTGGCGGGCGCGCACAGGTTCATCGAAGAGCTCCCGCTCGGCTACGACACCGTCGTCGGCGAACGGGGCCTCACGCTGTCGGGCGGCCAACGCCAACGCATCTCGATCGCCCGCGCCGTGCTCACCGATCCGCCGCGTACTCGTGCTGGACGACGCCACGTCGTCGGTCGACACCCGCACCGAGGAGCAGATCCACACCACGTTGCGCGAGATCATGACCGGGCGCACGACCCTGCTCATCGCGCACCGGCGCTCGACCCTCCGGCTCGCCGACCGCATCGTGCTCATGCACGACGGGCGCGCCGTCGAGAGCGGCACGCACGACGAACTGCTGGCGAGGTCGGCGCGTTACCGCGCCCTGCTCGCCGGCCCCGGCGACACCGTCGAGGACGTCGACGGCGTCGAGGACGTCGACGTCTCCGCGGCCGCCGCGTTCACACCGTCGCTCTGGGAGCGCCCCGACGACATCGACGCGGCACGGGCGTTCCTGGCCCCCAGCGGTCCAGCGGTGGCGCGGCAGCGGGATGGGCGGCAGCGGCGCCGGCGGTCGCGGCATGGGTGCCGGTCTCGCGCTGGCCCCGACCCCCGAGCTGCTCGCCGCGGTCGCCGCGCTGCCCCCGGCCGACGACGAGCCCGACGTCGACGTGGAGGCCGAGGCGGCCGCCGGCGAGCACTTCCGGCTGCGCGAGTTCCTCCGCCCGTACCGCCGCCCGCTGCTCGTCGGCTTCGGCCTCGTCGTGGTCGACACGATGCTCACCCTGGCCGGCCCCTACCTCGTGCAGCAGGGACTGAACCAGGGCGTCCAGCAGCACGCCGTGGGCGCGCTCTGGACCGCCGCGGCCCTCTTCCTCGGCGCCACCCTGGTCGACTGGCTCGTCACCTGGGCGTACACCCGCTACACGGGTCGCACCGCCGAGCGACTCCTGTTCGCGCTCCGCATCCGGATCTTCGCCCACCTCCAGCGGCTGGCGCTGGACTACTACGACCGGGAGATGTCGGGCCGGATCATGACCCGGATGACCACCGACGTCGACGCGTTCGCGCAGCTCCTGCAGACCGGGCTCATCACCGCGCTGGTCAACATCCTGAGCTTCGTGGGTGTGTTGGTGGTGCTGAGCCTGTTGAGCGGGCCGTTGACCCTCGGCGTCCTGGTCCTCGTGCCGCCGCTCCTGCTCGCCACCGTGTGGTTCGGTCGCCGGTCCGCCCGCGCCTACGCGCACGCCGCGCGAGACGATCTCGACCGTCAACGCGGAGTTCCAGGAGAGCCTCTCGGGTGTTCGCGAGACACAGGCCTACGTGCGCGAGGACCACAACATCAGCTCGTTCCAGGCCACTGCCGGCCGCTACCTCGACGCGAGGATACGGACCCAGTGGCTCCAGGCGTTGTACTTCCCCTTCATCCTGTTCCTCGCCACCTGCGGAGACGCCATCGTGCTGGGCCTCGGCAGCGTGCTCGTCCACGACGGCACCATCGCCACCGGCACCGTGATCGCGTTCCTGCTCTACCTCGACCAGTTCTTCGCCCCCATCCAGCAGCTGTCGCAGGTGTTCGACCAGTGGCAGCAGGCCGTCGCGTCGATGGCGAAGATCAACGAGCTGATGCAGACGACCGTCGCGACCCCCGACGCCCCCGCCCCGGTCGCGCCCGGCCACCTCCGCGGCGGGATCCGCTTCGACGACGTCCATTTCTCCTACCCCGGGACCGGGCGCGAGACCCTGCACGGGATCGACCTCGATGTCGCGCCGGGCGAGACCGTGGCGCTGGTCGGCGAGACCGGCGCGGGGAAGTCGACGCTCGTGAAGTTGGCGGCGCGCTTCTACGACGCCGACGCGGGCCAGGTGCTCGTCGACGGGATCCCGGTGACCGACCTCGACCTGCGCGCGTACCGTCGGCGCCTCGGCTACGTGCCCCAGGAGCCGTTCCTCTTCTCCGGCACCATCCGCGACAACATCGCCTACGGCCGCCCCGACGCGCCCGACGACGAGGTAGAGCGGGCGGCGCGCGCGGTCGGCGCCCACGAGTTCGTGGCCGGGCTCCGCGGCGGGTACCTGCACCCGGTCACCGAGCGGGGCCGCTCGCTGTCGGCCGGGCAGCGCCAGCTCATCTGCCTGGCCCGCGCCCTGCTCGTCGACCCGGCGATCCTGCTGCTCGACGAGGCCACGGCCAACCTCGATCTCAGCACCGAGGCCAAGGTGCAGCGCGCGATGGGCCTGGTCTCACGTGACCGCACCACGCTGTTGATCGCGCACCGGCTGCAGACCGCGCGCGGCGCCGATCGGGTCGTGGTCGTCGACGAGGGCCGGATCGTGGAGTCCGGCTCACACGAGGAGCTCCTCGCGCGCGGCGGGAGCTACGCCGAGCTCTGGAACCGCAACCTCGACGCCTCGATCTCGCGGTACGCGGCGTCGCGTCCCTCGTAGCCGCGCGTCACCGTGTTCTTCTCCGGCTCGAGCATCTTGTAGACGTCGAAGAAGTGCTCGATCTCGTCGAGCAGCCGTTTCGGCAGGTCGGTGAGATCGTGCACCGTGTCGTAGGCCGGGTCGTGCGACGGTACGCACAGGATCTTGGCGTCGGGGCCCTTCTCGTCCTCCATCCAGAACACGCCGACGGCCCGCACCTCGACCCAGCAGCCGGGGAAGGTGGGGTCCTCCAGCAGGACCAGCACGTCGAGCGGATCGCCGTCGAGGGCGAGGGTGTCGGGGACGAAGCCGTAGTCGGACGGATAGACGGTGGCGGAGAAGAGCCGCCGGTCGAGCCGGATCACGTGGTGGTCGTGGTCGTACTCGTACTTGTTGCGGCTCCCGCGTGGGATCTCGATGACGACGTCGAGGAGCTCACCGGGTTGCATGCCCACTCATCCTGCCACGCGGACCCCGGGGTCGTAGCAGGGGATGGCCGGGTTCGCGCGGGCGACCGGGGCCACGAACGCGGCGCGCCGGATCGTGAGCCAGGCCAGCACACCCCCGGCGGCTGACAGCGCGGCGGCGATGTCCATGGCGCCGCGCGAAGCCGTCGACGAGGTCGAGGCCCTGCGCGGCCGTGAGACCGGCGGCGGCGGGGAGCACCGCGACCGCGAGGAGCCCGGCGATGCGGGCCACCGAATTGTCGATCGCGGACGCGATGCCCGCGTGTGAGTCGTCGACCGCGCCGAGCACTGTCGCCGTGAGGGGCGCCACGGTCAGCGAGAGCCCGAGGCCGAGCACCAACAACGCCGGGAACACGGTGGCCCAGTACGTGGTGCCGGGTTCGACCCGGCCGAGCAGCGCCATGCCCACGGCGACGACCAGCGGGCCGATGGTCATCGGGATGCGGGGCCCGATGCGCTGGGCCAGCACGCCGGCGCGCGCGGAGAACAGCAGCATGCACGCGGTGATCGGGAGGAGCGACGCGCCGGCCTCCAGCGCCGAGTACCCGAGGTCGGTCTGCAGGTGCACGACGAGCAGGAACGTGACCGTGCCCAACGCGGCGTAGACCGCGAAGGTCACGGCGTTGGCCCCCGAGAACTGGTGGGAGCGGAAGATCGAGAGCGGGACCATCGGGTTCGCCCGGCGGGCTTCGAGCAGCAGGAAGGCGCCGAGCGACAGCACGCCGACGACGCCGAGCACCACCGACCTCGTCTGCCACGCGTGGCCGGGCCCCTCGATGAGGGCGTAGACGACGCCCGCGAGCCCCAGGGTGAGCGCGGCGCTGCCGAGCACGTCGAGGTGCGCACCCGCGTGCTCGTCGCGCGACTCGGGGACGTGGCGGTTCGCGATCCAGATCGCCGTACCCGCGATCGGAAGGTTGATGACGAACACCAGCCGCCACGACACCGAGTCGATCAGCCATCCGCCGAGGAACGGCCCGAGCGCCGTGGCCACGCCGCCGAGGCCCGACCACGCGCCGATCGCGCGCCCCGGTCGTCGCGGTGGAACGACGCCGACACGATGGCGAGGCTGTTGGGGACGAGCAGTGCGGCGGCCATGCCCTGCGCGCAGCGGGCGACGACGAGCGACCCGGTGTCGGGCGCGATCGCGCACACCAGCGACGTCGCCGCGAAGGCGCCGAGCCCGATCACGAAGATCCGGCGGCGGCCGTACCGGTCGCCCAGCGAGCCACCGAGCACGAGGAGCGAGCCGAGCGTCAGCAGGTAGCCGGTCAGCACCCACTGGAGGTCGCCGAGGTCGGCGTGGAGATCCCGGGCGATGGCGGGGAGCGCCGCGTTCACGACCGTGCCGTCGAGGAACGACACCCCCGAGCCGAGGACCGCGGCGGCGATCACCCACCGGCCGGCCGCGGTGCCGGTCCGGAGCCCGGGTGAACTCATGCGAGCAGTGAAGCACGCGCCTGGCAGAATCGGGAGATGGTCCAGACCCGCTCCGACCCCGCAACGCTCAGCGAGAAGGTTTGGGGGCGCCACGTCGTCCACCGCGGCGACGGCGAACCCGACCTCCTCTACATCGACCTCCACCTCGTCCACGAGGTCACCTCGCCCCAGGCGTTCGACGGCATCCGGCTCGCCGGACGCACCGTGCGCCGTCCCGATCTCACCGTCGCCACGATGGACCACAACGTGCCGACGGTCGACATCGACCAGCCCGTCGCCGATCCGATCTCCGCCAAACAGATGCAGGTGCTGGCGACGAACTGCGCCGAGTTCGGCATCCGCCTCTACCCCATGGGCGCCCCGGGCCAGGGCATCGTGCACGTGATCGGCCCGGAGCAGGGACTGACCCAGCCCGGCCTCACCATCGTGTGCGGCGACAGCCACACGTCCACCCACGGCGCGTTCGGGGCGCTGGCGTTCGGCATCGGCACCAGCGAGGTCGAGCACGTGCTCGCCACCCAGACGCTGCCGCAGGCCCGGCCGGGCACCATGGCGGTCACCGTCGACGGCGACCTCCCGGCGGGCGTCACCGCCAAGGACGTCGTGCTCGCCATCATCAACCGCATCGGTACGGGTGGCGGCATCGGCTCCGTCATCGAGTACCGCGGCTCGGCCATCCGGGCGCTCTCGATGGAAGGGCGCATGACCGTCTGCAACATGTCGATCGAGGCCGGCGCACGAGCGGGCCTCATCGCCCCCGACGACACGACCTTCGCGTACCTCGAGGGTCGCCAGTTCGCGCCGTCGGGCGCGGCGTGGGAGCGCGCGCTCGACGACTGGCGCTCGCTCGTCACCGACGACGACGCGAGCTTCGACCAGGAGGTCGTGATCGACGCGACGACGTTGCGGCCTTCGGTCACGTGGGGCACGAACCCGGCACAGTCGGTCTTCATCGACGACGTCGTGCCGAGCCCCGACGCCTTCGCGGACGCCGACGCACACGACAGCGCGAAGCGCACGCTCGCGTACATGGGTCTGAAGGCGGGTACGCCCATCCGTGACATCCCCGTCGACACCGTGTTCATCGGCTCGTGCACGAACTCGCGCATCGAAGACCTTCGCGCCGCGGCCGCGGTCGCGCGCGGTCACAAGGTGCGCGACGGGGTGCGCACGCTCGTGGTGCCCGGGTCGATGAGCGTGAAGGCCGTCGCCGAAGCCGAGGGCCTGCACGAGGTGTTCATCGCTGCCGGGTTCGACTGGCGCGAGGCGGGCTGCTCCATGTGCCTGGCCATGAACCCCGACAAGCTGGCGGTGGGTGAGCGGTGCGCGTCCACGTCGAACCGGAACTTCGAGGGTCGCCAGGGCAAGGGTGGGCGCACCCACCTCGTGTCGCCCGAGGTGGCGGTCGCCACCGCCGTCGCCGGCCACTTCGCCACCCCCGACGACCTCCTCTGAACCGAACCGACCGAGGTGACCATGCAGGCAGTACGCGAGATCGTGGCGCGCGGGATCCCGCTCGACCGCAGTGACGTCGACACCGACCAGATCATCCCCAGCGACTGGCTGAAGCGGGTCGAGCGCACGGGCTTCGGAGAGGGCCTCTTCTCGGAGTGGCGCGAGAGCTCCGACTTCGTGCTCAACCAGGAGCAGTTCGACGGGGCCCAGATCCTCGTGGCGGGACCGAACTTCGGCACCGGCTCGTCGCGCGAGCACGCGCCGTGGGCACTCGAGGACTACGGGTTCCGCGCCGTCATCTCCGCGCGCTTCGCCGACATCTTCCGCAACAACTGCCTGAAGATCGGGCTGTTGCCCGTCGAGCTCCCGGCCGACGTCGTGACCCGCATCATGCGGACGATCGAGAACGACCCGACCGTCGAGATCGTCATCGACGTCGTCGACCGCCGGGTCGCGGTGCCGGCGATCGACCTCGACGAGCCGTTCGAGCTCGCCGACTTCCACCACTACCGGCTGCTCGAGGGCCTCGACGACATCGGCATCACCCTCCGTCACGCGAGCGAGATCGACACCTTCGAGGCGACCCGCCCCACCTGGACCCCCCGCGTCCCCGCATAGACCCGTTCACCCCGAACTGGCGTCGGCGAAGGCCCCTCGAGGGCACTCGGGTGACGCCGGGACGCGGGAGTGGCGTGAGCGTCACACCCCCGCGCTTCATTGTGGTGCCATGGATGCGAACATCGACGTGCTGGTCGGCGAGATCGCAGCCGCGCACCACGGCGTCTTCTCGTTCAGCCATCTCCAGGAACTGGGCGTCTCCCATCGCGTCGGACAGCGCCGCCTCGACACCGGGCGCTGGCAACGCGTCCACGATCGGGTGTACCGGATCGCGGGCGCGCCACCGACGTGGAAAGGCGACCTCCTGGCCGCGTGCTGGGCCGGCGGCACACGAGCGGTCGCGTCGCACCGTTCGGCCGCCGCGCTCTGGGAGATTCCGGGCCGTCGGCAGGAGCTCGTCGAGATCACGTGCCCCCGATGGCGGAGGGCACGGCACGATGGACTCGTCGTCCATGAGACGTCTGCCCTGGGTCCCCGCGACATCACGCTGGTGGACACGATTCCGGTGACGACCATCGAGCGCACGCTCTTCGATCTCTGCGCAGTGGCGCGGTCGACGACGGTCGATCTCGCCATCGACAACGCGCTCCGCCGCGATCTCACCGATGTCATCGCGCTCGAGCGAACGCTGCGGCGGGTCGGGCGACGCGGGCGGTCGGGCACCCTGACGTTCCGGAAGCTGCTGCAGGACCGATCTCCCGACCTCGCGCTCACCGAGAGCGAACGCGAGCAACTGCTCCTCCTCATGCTGCGGCGGCACGGCTTCCCGGCACCGGTTGCGCAGCTCGAGATTCGCGACGACGACGGACGCCTGATTGCTCGACCCGACTTCGCCTATCCGGCGGAGAAGATCGCCATCGAGTACGACAGCTACCAGGAACACACGGGCAAGCTCGCGCTCGTGCGGGACAGCGCACGGCGCAACGCGATCGTCGGACATGGGTGGGCACCGATCACGGCGACCGCCGAAGACCTCCGTCGCGGTGGCCGGCAGCTGGCGAGCGACCTCCGGATGGCCCGGGCACGGAGACTCGCCGAACCTGCGTCCTGAGAGCGCGCCGAAGGGCCTCAGCCGACGCCGGTTCGGGCTCGGGGACGGTCAGGGTTGGAGGAGTCGACGGAGACGGGCGGTGGCCACGCGGAGGCCGACGGCGCCCATCGCGGCCAGGTACGCAGCGTTGAGCAGCATCGACCATTCGAGCTGCCCGGTGGTGAGGCCCCGCTCGATGGCAACGCCCTGATAGAGAGGCGTGAGGCGTACGACGACCTGGAGCGCGTCCGGATACTGCGACAGCGGGAAGAACGTCGCCGCGAACAGGAACATGGGGATGAGCGCGAGGTTCACGAAGTCGAAGTCGGTCCACGACCGCATGAAGGTCGTCGCCGCGATCCCCGCACCGGCGAACCCGAACGCGATCAACAAGGCGGCCGGGATCGCCAGCACCGCCCACCACGATCCGACGAGGCCGAGCAGCAGCATCGTCACGAGGAAGGCCCCCGAGTACACACCGCCGCGGATGAGCGCCCACGTGACCTCGCCGCGCGCCACGTCGCCCACCTCGAGCGGCGTGGCGAGCATGGCGTCGTAGGTGTGCGCGTACTTGAACTTGAAGAAGAAATTGAACGTGGTGTCGAGCACCGCGCCGTTCATCGCCGCCGCGGCCATGAGCCCGGGCGCCACGAACTCGTCGTAGGGGATCGGACGGCCGCCCGGTCCCGGGATCTTCCCGACCAGGCCCCCGACCCCGATCCCGATCGACAACAGGTACAGGAGCGGCTCGAACAGCCCGGTGACGAAGGCCAGCCACATGCGCCGGTACGCCAGCGTGTTGCGCTCGACGACCCGCCATGCGCCGCGCCCGCTGCGACGCCGCCCGGCGTCGCGGATCGCGATGGCGGCGATCACGATGTCAACACCCTGGTGAAGCGGCGCACTCCCCACCAGCACCCAGCGGCGAGGCACACGACCAGGAACGTCACGTGACCGAGCACGGTCCCGGCCGACGGTCCCGACCCGGTGGTGGCCGCGCGGCACAGCTCGACCGCGTGCCACAGCGGCGACAGCCACGACAACGGCTCGAGCCAGTCCGGCAGCCGGCTGATCGGGAAGAACGTGCCCGAGAACAGGAAGAGCGGGAACAGGCCCACGCGCATGATCACCGCGAACGGGATGTCGCTTTCCTGGGTCACCGCGTACGCGTTGAGCGCGGCCGCGAACACCGACGCCCCGAGCACCGCGGCCGGGATCGCCAACACACCCCATGCCGAGGGCACCCCGCCGAGGATCGCCCCGACGATCAGGAAGACCGTCGACGAGAGCAGGCACCGGAGGCAGATCCACACCACGTGGCCACCGAACAAGGCACCCGCGCTCAGCGGTGTGGCGACCGCCGCGTGGTAGGTGCGCATCCACTTGACGCCCCCGAGCACCGGCCAGAGCGACTCGCCCGCGGCCTGCATCATGGCGGTCGCGGCCATGAGCCCCGGCGTGATGAACACGAGGTAGCTCACGCCCTCGACCCCACCGGAGCCCTTGTCGACCAGATCGCCGAGGCCGAGGCCCATGGCGGCGAGGAACAGCAACGGCGCGACGGTCGCCTGGAACACCGACGCCTTCCAGAGGCGGCGCCAGGCCAGCCACTCCTTCTCCACGACGCGCAGCATCGGAGGCGTGGTCACGTCACTCCTCCAGCTTGCGGCCGGTGAGGATCAGGAACACGTCCTCCAACGTGCCCCGTCGCGCGTACACCGACTCCGGGTGGAGGCCGTCCTCACCGACGAGGTCGACGATCTTGTCGCCGTCCTGTGTGTACACCAGCACCCGATCGGTCAGCGCTTCCACCCGTTCGCCGAACTGCGAGAGGCGCGGGAGCGCGGCGTCGCGCTCCTCCGGGGTCGTGAAGCGCAGCTCGACGACGTCGCGCGTCGCGTGCCGCGCCACCAGCTCGCGTGGCGAACCTTCGGTGACGATGCGCCCGCCGTCCATGATCACGAGCCGGTCGCACAGCTGCTCGGCTTCCTCCATGTAGTGCGTGGTGAGCACCATGGTCACGCCGTCGCGCTTCAGCCGGTAGAAGCGGTCCCAGAGCAGATGGCGCGCCTGGGGATCGAGGCCGGTCGTCGGTTCGTCGAGGAGCAGCAGGTCGGGCTGATTGACGAGCGCGCGGCCGATGGTGAGGCGGCGCTTCATCCCGCCCGAGAGCGGGTCGACGAGGTCGTCGCGCCGGTCTCCCAGCTGCATGAACTCGAGCAGCTCCTCCACCCGCCGCCGGATCTCCACGTGCGGGAGGTCGAAGTAGCGGCCGTAGATGACGAGATTGTCGAGGACGGTCAACTCGGAGTCGAGGGAGTCGTCCTGGGGGACCACTCCGAGGCGCGCCCGGATGCGCGGGCCGTCGACGGCGGGATCCATGCCGAGGATCCGCAGCTCGCCGCTCGTCGGCCGCGACACGCAGCCGATCATGCGCATCGTCGACGTCTTGCCCGCGCCGTTGGGGCCGAGGAACCCGAAGGCCTCGCCCGGCTCGACGCGGAAGTCGATGTCGTCGACGGCAACGAAGCTGCCGAAGCGCTTCGTGAGCCGGGTCCCCTGGATCAGCGGTCCGGAGCCCCCGCTCGGCAGCGGTGCGTTCAGGGGTGCAGGCACGGAGGACGACGCTACCGTGCCGGCCGCGCCCACCGCGCCGCGTTTCCGCGATGTCGGTCACTGCGTTCACCACGTGCGAGACTTCCTGTATGCGCACGACGGTCAAGCGTTTCCTCGGGCTCGGCGTCCTCGCCGCCGCAACGTATGGTGCCTGGCGGGCGTTCCAGCAACGGACGGCGACCGGCGACGCCGGCTGGGAACCGCAACCGTTCCCCTACCCGCCGCAGCCGAAGGTCGTGGACACCACGTCACCCTGGATCGAAGCGGCCGACAGCGGTGCCTGCCCCGCACATCACCCGGTGAAGGCGAAGCTCGCCAGTGGCATCTTCCACCTGCCCGGCGCCGTGAACTACGCGCGCACGCCGCGCCGATCGCTGCTATCTGTCGGCCGAGGCCGCCGAGGCCGACGGCCTGCGCGCCGCCAAGCGTTGACGGCTGGACGCTGACCGGCGGCTACTCGAGCTCGATGGCGCGAGCGTCGACGACGCCATCGGTCGCGCGCACGTGCTCGACGACCTCAGCCGGCACCGGGGTCGACGTGGAGAGCACCATCAGCGGCTTGTCGCCCGCCGGTCCCTTGCCGAGGTCGAACTCGTCGATGTTGACGCCGCCCTCGCCGAGGATCGTACCCACCCGACCGATCATGCCCGGCGTGTCCTGGTTCCGCACGACGAGCATGTGGCTCGAAGGTGGGAGATCGACGATGTAGTCGTCGATGGCCACGATGCGCGGCGCGTCCTGCTTCCCGTAGAGAGTGCCGGCGACGTGCGTGCTGGCGTCGTCGGTGTGGCCTCGCAGCTCGATGAGGTTCACGTAGTCGCGCGCCGAGGACGACGTGGTCTCGCGCACGACGAGCCCGCGTTCTTCCGCGAGTTGCGGGGCGTTCACGAACGACACCGGCTCGTCGACCACCGGACCGAGCACTCCCTTGAGCACCGACAGCGTGAGCACGCGACAGTCGTAGTCCGCGATCTGGCCCTCGTAGGAGATCTCGAGCGCGTCCACCGTGCCGCCCGCCAGCGCGGTGAACAGCCGGCCGAGCCGTTCGGCAAGCGGCATGAAGGGCTGGACGGTCGCGTTGGCCTCGGTGGCCGCGAGGTTCACCGCGAACGGGACGAACTCGCCGCGCAGGGCGAGCACGACCTGTTCGGCGATGGTCTGGCCAGCCTTGTCCTGCGCCTCGACGGTGGACGCCCCCAGGTGTGGGGTGACGACCACCGGGTCGAGCTCGAACAACGGCGACTCGGTGGTGGGCTCGGCGAGGAACACGTCGAGCGCGGCGCCGGCGATGCGCCCCTCCCGCACCGCGTCGGCCAGGGCGGCTTCGTCGACGATGCCACCGCGCGCGGTGTTGACGATGCGCAGGCCGGGCTTGGCGTGGGTGAGGAGCTCGGCCGAGATGAGTCCGAGCGTGTCGGGAGTCTTGGGCAGGTGGACGGTGAGGAAGTCGGCGCGCTGCACGAGCTCCTGGATCGTCGCGACGAGGTCGACGCCGAGTTGTCGCGCCCGCTCGGCGCTCACGTAGGGGTCGAAGGCCATGAGCTGCATCCCGAAGGCATTGGCGCGCTGCGCGACCAGCACGCCGACCCGCCCGAGGCCCACGATGCCGAGCGTCTTGTTGTGCAGCTCGACGCCTTCCCAGCGGGTGCGGTTCCACTGCCCGGCCCGCAGGTCGCGATCGGCCTGCGGGATGTTGCGCGCCTGGGCGAGGAGCAGCGCGATCGTGTGCTCCGCCGCCGACAGCACGTTGGACTGCGGCGCGTTCACCACCATCACGCCGCGGCGCGTGGCGGCATCGACGTCGACGTTGTCGAGCCCGATCCCGGCCCGGCCGACGACCACGAGCTCGTCGGCCGCCTCGAGCACCTCCGCGGTGACCTGCGTCGCGCTGCGGATCACCAGCGCGGCCGCACCCCGGACGGCGTCGAGCAGGTCGTCCGGCGAAAGCCCGAGGCGGACGTCGACTTCCAACCCCGCGCTCCGCATGGCCTCGAGCCCGCTCGCCGCGAGTCGCTCACTGACCAGGACGCGTTTCATCGATTCGAGGCTAGACGCGCCACCGCGCCCGACCGCCAAACGATCGTCGGGCGGCGGTGTTCTCTCAGCGCGAGAGGAGCTTGGCGATGCGTTCCACGCCCTCGACCAGGGCATCGTCGGCGAGGGCGAAGCTGAGCCGGGCGTAGCCGGGCGCGCCGAACGCCTCACCGGGCACGATGGCGACCCGGGCCTCGTCGAGGATCACCTCGCACAGCTCGAGCGTGGTGCGCGGCGTGCGACCCCCGATCTCGCGTCCGAGCACCCCCTCGAAGCACGGGAAGCAGTAGAACGCTCCCTGCGGCTCGAGGCAGGTGACGCCGGGGATGGCGGCGAGCAGGTCGTGCATGATGCGCCCCCGGCGCTCGAACGCGGCGCGCATCCCGGCCACCGCGTCGAGGTCGCCGGACACGGCCGCGAGCGCGGCCCGCTGGCTCACGCCGGCGACGTTGGACGTCTGGTGCGACTGGAGGTTGGCCGCGGCGCTGATCACATCGAGCGGGCCGATCATCCATCCGACGCGCCAACCGGTCATCGCGTAGGTCTTGGCCACGCCGTTGAGGACGACGCACGTGTCGGCCAACTCGGGCACGACCACCGGCATCGACGAGAACTCGTGGTCGCCGTACGTGAGGTGCTCGTAGATCTCGTCGGTCAGCACCCAGACGCGGCGCGCCACGGCCCAGCGGCCGATGGCCTCCACCTCGTCGCGCGGGTAGACCGCGCCGGTCGGGTTGCTGGGCGACACGAAGACCACGGCCTTGGTGCGTTCGGGTACGCGCCGCCTCGAGCTGGTCGACGGTCACGCGGAAGCCGGCGCGCTCCGGGGCGAACACGTCGACGGGCACGCCGTCGGCGAGCTTGACCGCCTCGGGATAGGTCGTCCAGTAGGGCGCGGGGAGCAGGACCTCGTCACCGGGGTCGAGGAGGGTCTGGAACGCGTTGTAGACCGCTTGCTTTCCGCCGTTGGTGACGAGCACCTGGCTCGGTTCGACCACGTACCCGGAGTCGCGTGCCGTCTTCGCCGCGATGGCGGCGCGCAGCTCGGGCAGACCGGGCGTCGGCGAGTACTTGTGGTTGCGGGGGTCGGCGCAGGCCGCCGCCGCCGCTTCCACGATGCGGGCCGGCGTGGGGAAGTCGGGCTCACCCGCACCGAAGCCGATCACGTCCTCCCCCGCGGCCTGGAGGGCCTTCGCCTTGGCGTCGACGGCCAGGGTGGCGGACTCGGTGATCGCGCCGACCCGGCGCGAGATGCGGCTCATGCCCCCATGGTGGCACGCCGACGCCGGACCCCTCCCACTGTTTCGGGGTGGGAGACGGGGCGGGGGCGTCAGGCGTTGACGGTGACGCCCTCGGCCGACCAGTTCTGGAGGTCGGCGAGGCGGGGGTCGTTGGAGAAGACCTCCTCGACCGGGATCTGGAGACCGAGGCGCCGCTGGATGACCCGCACCTCGTTCTCCTGGTTCCAGAGCATGAGGGTGACGGCGACGCCACTCTCCCCCGCGCGGGCCGTGCGACCGGAACGGTGGAGGTACGCCTTCTCGTCTTCCGGCGGGTCGTAGTGCACCACGACGTCGACACCGTCGACGTGGATGCCGCGCGCCGCGACGTCGGTGGCCACGAGGACCTTCACCTTGCCGGACGTGAACTCCGCGAGCGCCCGTTCGCGTGCCCCCTGGCGGAGGTCGCCGTGGATCGCGCCGGCCTTCACGTGCTCGCGCTCCAACTGCTGGACCAGCCGATCGGCACCGCGCTTGGTGCGGCAGAACACGAGGGTGCGGTTCGCGTGCTTGGCGATCGACGCCGCGACCTTCACCTTGTCCATCTGGTGGACGGCGAGGAACACGTGGTCCATCTCGTCGACGGTCGGCTCGGAGTCCTCGACCTCGTGCGACACCGGGTCGACCATGTAGCGGTCGACGAGGCGCTTGACCGCACCGTCGAGGGTGGCCGAGAAGAGCATCGTCTGGTGCTCGGACTTGATGCCGTAGAGGATCTTCTGGACCTGGGGCATGAAGCCCATGTCGGCCATGCGGTCGGCTTCGTCGACCACGAGGACCTCGACGTGGCCCACCGAGAGCTCGCCGCGCTCGATGAGGTCGATGAGGCGCCCCGGGGTGCCGACGACGACGTCGACGCCCTTCTGCAGCGCCGAGACCTGCGGGTCCATCGAGACACCCCCGTAGACGGCACGCACCTTGAGGTCGCGCACCTCGCCCAGGGACCGCAACGCGGCGGTGACCTGGGTGCAGAGCTCACGGGTGGGGACGAGGATGAGCCCACGCGGATGGCGGGGCTCCGCCTTGCCGATGCGGCCGAGGAGGGGCAGGCCGAACGCCAGGGTCTTGCCCGAGCCGGTCTTGGCCTTGCCGAGCACGTCACGCCCGGCGAGGGCGTCGGCGATGGTGAGCTCCTGGATGGCGAAGGGCTCGGTGATGTCCTGCTGCGCAAGGGCGGCGACGAGATCGGCGTGGAGGCCGAGTCCCGCGAAGGTTGCGGTCATGATGAAGTTGCTCGCTTTCGTCGGTGGTCCGTGGCTGTGGGTGCCCGCCACCTGATCCGTGGTGGCGGTGGGTCGAGCCTCGAGGCTTCCCGCACCCGTCGCCTGACGGCCGACGGCAACTCTGAGCGATGAGGTATGACCCGCGAGCGGAGACTGGTGCTCGCCGGAGATCATTCTACCCCGAATCGGCCCCGCTGAGAGACACCTGAGGGCCGGTGCAACGCCGGGCCCGCCGGAACGGCACAATTCGGCAATGCGCGTCCTGATCGTGGAAGACGAAGAGCTCCTCGCCGCCGCCGTCGCCGACGGCCTGACTGCCGAGGGTTTCGACGTCGACATCGCCCACGACGGCCCGGACGGCCTCTGGCGGGCCCGCGAGGGCTCCTACGACGCCATCGTCCTGGACGTGCTGCTCCCCGGCATGCACGGCTACCGGGTCTGCCGGACGCTGCGCGACGAAGGGGTGTGGACCCCGATCCTCATCCTCACCGCCAAGGACGGCGAGTACGACGAGGCCGAGGCCCTCGACACCGGGGCGGACGACTTCCTCTCCAAGCCGTTCTCCTTCGTCGTGCTGCTGGCCCGGATCCGCGCCCTGATCCGCCGGGGTGCGCCGCCGCGCCCCGCGGTGCTCACCGTCGGCACGCTCGAGCTCGACCCCGGCGCCCGCCGCTGCCGGCGCGGCGACACCGACATCCGGTTGACCGCCCGCGAGTTCGCGTTGCTCGAGTACCTCATCCGCAAGGACGGCGACGTGGCGTCGAAGACCGAGATCCTCGACCACGTGTGGGGGATCGACTTCGCCGGCGACCCGAACGTCGTCGAGGTCTACGTCGGCTACCTGCGCAAGAAGATCGACGCGCCGTTCGGGGCCGAGTCCATCAAGACCGTCCGCGGCGCCGGCTATCAGCTGGTCCCCGATGAGTGACGGAGCCGAGACCGCGACCCGGCGCCGTTGGTGGCCGCAATCCGTGCGCGTCCGGCTGACCATCGTCGCCACCCTCGGCGTTCGCGATCACGCTGAGCGCGGCGGCCTTCGGCTTGGTGCGGTTGGTGCGCACGAATCTCGTGGATCGGATCCAGGAGACCAACCAACAGCAGCTCGACGAGCTCCAGGCCCAGGTCAATCGCGGCGACCTGAACCCACAACCGGGACGCCAGTGCGTCTACATCAACGGCATCCCACAAGGCTGTTTCCGCACGCCACCCAACCGCAGCGGCTTCGAAGCCGCGCAGCGCGAGGTCGACACCCAGGCCGGCCGGATCACGCTCGTCGCCCAGCAGTCGCTCGACGAAGTCGACCGCACCGTCGGCTCGGTCACCGACGTGCTCTGGATCGCGGTGCCCACGATGATCGCGCTGGTCGCGCTCGCGGCCTGGTACTTCACCGGACACGCGCTGCGCCCGGTGGAGGCGATCCGGCTCGAGGCCGAGGAGATCACCGGCACCACCATCCACCGACGCGTCCCCGAGCCGGACACCGACGACGAGGTCGGCCGGCTGGCCCGCACGATGAACGCGATGCTCGACCGCCTCGAAGCGACGTCCCAACGGCAACGGCAGTTCGTGTCCGACGCGTCCCACGAGCTGCGCAGCCCGCTCGCGTCGATCCGGACCAACCTCGAGGTCGCGCTGCGCAACTCCGACCGGGCCGACTGGCCCGAGGTCGCCAACCGCGCGCTCGTGGAAGACGTCCGCATGGAGGACACGGTCAGCGAGCTGCTCGAGCTCGCCCGTCTCGACGAGTCGACGGGGCCGGACCCGCTCGGGTCACTCCCCGAGATCGACCTCGACGAGCTGGTGCTCGACGACACCGTGCAGCAGCGCCGCGTTCCCGTCGACACGACGCGCGTGTCCGCCGGTCGCGTGCACGGCCGCCGCGAGCAGCTCACGCGGGTCGTGCGCAACCTGCTCGACAACGCCGCTCGACACGCCGACGCGCAGGTCGCGGTCGGGCTCACCACCGACGGCGCCGAGGTCGAGCTCACGGTCGACGACGACGGCCCCGGGATCCCCGTCGACGACCGGCAGCGGGTCTTCGACCGCTTCACCCGGCTGGACGATGGACGGGCCCGTGACGCCGGCGGGCTGGGGCTGGGGCTGTCGATGGTGAAGACGATCGCGGAACAGCACGGCGGCACCGTCACCATCGACGATGCCCCCATCGGCGGCGCACGCCTGCGCGTACGGCTCCCCGCCGCCTGAACCCCTATGGTCGTGATCTTGGCGGCGCCCGGCTGATGCCCGACCTGACCATCGCCAGCTTCAACGTGCACGCCGGCCTCCGGGCGCGACGCGATGGAGTGTGCGAGCCCTACGACCTGGACGCGGCGTTGCTCGCCATCGACGCCGATGTGATCGTGGTCCAGGAGTCATGGACCCCCGACGGTGGCACCGCGGCGGTCCGGCGGGTCGCCGACGCGGCGGGCGCCGAGCTGTTCGAGCTGCCGTTCGGGCGAGCCAAGCTCGATCCATGGCCCCACATCCCCCGTGACGGCAACGGCCAGGGCGCGGTCGGGCTGGCGATCATCAGCCGCGTCCCCGCTCAGCTGCGGGGCGGGTTGGCGGTCGGCACCGTCTTCGGCGACCCCACTCCCGAACGCGGCGGGCTGCACGTCACGCTCGACGTGGCCGGCACGGCGGTCGACCTGGTGGGTGTCCACCTCACGTCACGGCTCCCCTACGGCCCGCCCATCCAGCTCCGCCGGCTCCACCACCAGCTGCCCGACCACGGCACGCCGGCGATCGTCGCCGGCGACTGCAACTTCTGGGGTCCGGGCGTGCAGGCCTTCCTGCCGGGCTGGAAGCGCACCGTGCGCGGCCGGACCTGGCCGGCCAGGCGCCCACACAGCCAGATCGACCACATCCTGGTGCGACCGGACACCGAGGTCGTGTTCGGCGAGGTGCTCCCGGCCGCCGGATCCGACCACCGGGGCGTGCGCGCCATCCTGCGGCTGCCGTAGCCGTTGTGCACCTGTCCCCGCCCGGTGCGGTAGACAGGTCCCATGGCTTCCGTCACGGTCAAGGGTGTCGTCGCGCCGGCACAGGGCGCGCCGGTCGAGGTGCGCGAGATCATCGTCCCCGATCCGGGTCCGGGCGAGGTGCGCGTCCAGGTGCAGGCGTGCGGCGTGTGCCACACGGACCTCCACTACCGCGAGGGCGCGATCAACGACGACTTCCCGTTCCTCCTCGGGCACGAAGCGGCCGGGATCGTCGAATCGGTGGGTCCCGACGTGACCGATCTCGAGCCCGGCGACTTCGTGATCCTCAACTGGCGGGCGGTGTGCGGGACGTGTCGGGCGTGCAAGCGGGGGCGGCCGTGGTACTGCTTCGCCACCTTCAACGCCACGCAGCAGATGACACTGACCGACGGCACACCGCTCAGCCCCGCGCTCGGGATCGGCGCCTTCGCCGAACAGACCCTCGTCGCGGCCGGCCAGGCGACCAAGGTGGATCCGCGCGCCCGACCCGAGACCGCGGGGCTCCTCGGATGTGGCGTGATGGCCGGGTTGGGTGCCGCGATGTACACCGGCGAGGTCGGACGCGGCGACAGCGTCGCGGTGTTCGGCTGTGGCGGCGTCGGGAACGCGGCGATCGCCGGCGCGCGCCTCGCCGGGGCGCACCCGATCATCGCGGTCGACATCGACCCGAGGAAGCTGGCGTGGGCCGAGGAGTTCGGCGCCACCCATACGGTCGACTCGAGCGACGCCGACGCGGTCGAAGCCATCCGCGCCCTCACCGGGGGCAACGGCGCCGACGTGTGCATCGAAGCGGTGGGTCGGCCCGAGGTGCTCGAGCAGGCGTTCTACGCCCGCGACCTCGCGGGCACGGTCGTACAGGTCGGCGTGCCCGATCCGTCGATGACCATCGAGTTGCCCATGATCGAGTTCTTCGGCCGGGGCGGCGCGCTCAAGCCTTCGTGGTACGGCGACTGCCTGCCGTCACGCGACTTCCCGATGCTGATCGACCTCTACCTCTCGGGCCGTCTCGATCTCGACCGCTTCGTGAGCGAGACCATCCCGCTCGAGGCGGTGGAGGAGGCGTTCCACAAGATGGGCCGCGGCGAGGTCCTGCGCTCGGTCGTCGTGGTCGACGCCTGATCCTCGGCGCCGGATCGTCGACGCCTCACTTCGAGAGCGTGGTCGAACCGTCGTTGCGCAGCAACAACGGTTTCCCGCCGTAGATCGCGATGCCGCGCCAGCGGTCGCGGAACAGCGTGGCCGCCGGGTCACTACGGGCGGCGAGACCCGGCGTGTTGGCGATCCCACCCCACGCGTCGACCACGTAGTAGCCGAACGCGGTGCCGTAGGCGGACACGACGACGAGGTCCCGCCCGAGGTCGGTGCCCCAGTACGGGGTCGAACCGCTCCCCACCGCGCCCTGGGTCGCGCTGCCGTACTTGTTCACGCCACCGTAGGTGTCGAGCACGAGGTAGCCGGCGCCGTCGGGCATGATCGCGATCGACCGCCCGAGATCGTTGCCGGGCCACGACGGGTTGCCCAGCCCGGCGATCGGGCCGGACGCCGCACTCCCCCACTTCGTGATCGCGCCGTCGCAGTTGAGGATGGCGTAGCCCTTGCCGTCGGGCATCACCGCGATCGAGCGCGCGGCGTCCAGGCCGGGGTAGTACGGCGCCCCCACGTTGCCGAGCAGGCCCGGGTCGGCTGCCGACCCGAATTTGTAGACGATGCCGTTGCCCGCGAGCACGACGTAGCCCTGGCCGTCGGGCATCGCCGCGATGTCGCGGAAGATGTCGGAGTCGGCCAGCGGCGGGGAGCCGAAGAACGGCGCGCCGTTGTAGGCACTCACGGCGCCGTTGCCGTTGAGCACGTAGTACCCGCCGGTCTGCAGGGCGGCGATGGCGCGACCCGGTTGGCGGAGGCTCACGGGGCACGGACCGGCGGCGGTGAGCGGCCCGAACAGGAGCCCGTCCGGCGGGCACTGCCCGGGCAGACCGCTCGACGTCAACATCTTGTTGTAGACGCCGAGCACCACGGTCGCGTAGTTGGGAGCGGTGGCCCAATTGCCGTTGCCCATGTCGTTCCACAGCGGCGCATGGCCCTTGGCGAAGTAGTGGTCGAAGTTGTACGCCGCGGTCGTGCGGTTGCTCCCCCACAACTCGGGGACCGGCGGATCGGGGATGTTCGTGGTACGCGAGTTGGCGTCGGCGTAGTTGCGCAGCAACTGCAGCTGGGAGCGCACGCCGTTGAGCGCGCTCGCGAAGCCGAAACCGGTCCCGCAGGAGTCGCACGCCCCGATCCCGGCGAAGTTGTTGTCGTTCGGGTGCACCTGCCCGTAGTCCGGGTAGTAGAACCAGGCCGTCTCGACGATCGATTGCGCGAACGCGATGTCGCCACGCACGTTGTAGCGGTTGCCCTCGGTGACGAACATGTCGGCCAGCTGCTGGAGCGTCGCCCCGCCCGCGCGGTAGGGCAGCGTGCTCGGATCGAACTTCTGGTAGTAGGCGACGAGCTGGGCCGCGGTGAGGCGCGACTGGCCCATCACCGGGACGCCCGCCGAACCGGGCGATCCGTCCGACGGCGGCGGCGCCGGCGGGCTCGGCGGGAGACAGCCGGCGAGCGCGAGCAGCACCACGAGCAGTGGGAGCAGGACGAGGCGGGCGCGGCGATGCATCAAGAGGGTCATCGGAGGAACCGGCGCTCGTATTGAGCGGAACTCACCCTAGACCGTTGGGTACCCTCAGCTCCGGCATGATCGACGTCATCGACTACCGCGCGGGAAACGCACCGAGCGTCCTGTACGCGCTCGAACACCTCGAGATCCCCGCTCGGCGCGTGAGCGATCCCGCCGATCTCGCCGGCTCCGAACGCATCATCCTGCCCGGGGTCGGTGCGGCGCGCGCCACCATCGACTCACTCGTCGAGCAGGATCTCGTGGGCGCGCTCTCGGACCGCGTGCAGGGCGACGGCATCCCGTTCCTCGGGATCTGCATCGGCCTCCAGGTGCTGTTCGACCACAGCGAGGAAGGTGACACCCCGGGTCTCGGCTGGGTCCCGGGCACCGTCTCGCGCTTTCCCGACACCGAACGCGTCCCCCAGATCGGTTGGAACGCGGTGCGGTTCACCCGCGAGCACCCCGTCACCAGGGGGCTACCCGAGCGGGGACACTTCTACTTCGTCAACTCGTACTACTGCTCGCCGCGCGAGCCGGCCGACGCGCTCGGGCTCACCGACTACAGCGTCGAGTTCTGCTCCGTGGTCGCGCGCGACAACGTGCTCGCCACGCAGTTCCACGCGGAGAAGAGCGGCGAGCTCGGGCTCTCCCTGCTGCGCGAATTCTCGACGTGGGAGCCCGCGTGCTGACCAGACGACTCATCGCCTGCTTCGACGTCGTCAACGGGCGCGTCACCAAGGCCCAGCGGTTCCAGGACAACATCGACGTCGCGCCGGCCGAGGAGCTCGCGCAGCAGCTCTACGCAGACCAGATCGACGAGATCGTCTTCTACGACATCAAGGCCAGCGCGGAGAAGCGCAAGATCGATCTCGACACCGTGCGGCGCGTCGCACACCACGTGTTCGTGCCTTTCACCGTCGGCGGGGGGATCCGCTCGGCCGACGACATGTTCGAGGTCCTGAAGGCCGGCGCCGAGAAGATCAGCGTCGACTCGATGGCAGTGCGCAACCCGGAGATCATCCGCGACGGCGCGCAGGCATTCGGGCGTCAGTGCGTGGTGCTGAGCACCCAGGTCAAGCACGTGGGCATCCGCGACGGGATCCCGAGCGGCTACGAGGTGTTCATCGACGGCGCGCGGCTCGCCACCGGCATCGACGCCATCGACTGGGTGCGGCGCGGTGAGGATCTCGGCGCGGGAGAGATCGTCGTCAACAGCATCGATCGCGACGGCACCGCGTCGGGGTACGACCTCGACATCACCCGTGCCGTCGCCGACGCGGTCAACGTGCCCGTCATTGCGTCGGGCGGCGCCGGCACCGTCGACCACATCGCCGACGGCCTCACCGCGGGTGGCGCGTCGGCCGCGATCATCAGCTCGATCCTCTACTCGCCCCGCTTCGACCGCAACGTCGGCGTGCGCGAGCTCAAGGACGGCCTCGCGCAGCGGTCCGTCCCGATGCGGCCCTACCTCTGAGCCGGTCGACCAGCCGGGTCAGGCGCGCTCGGCGAGCGGGGTGAGGAGCTCCCACTCGACGCCGGGCGCGTCGGCCCAGAGGCGATCGAGGTCGTAGAAGGCGCGGGTCTCGTCCAGGAACACGTGGACGATCACGTCCCCGTAGTCCATGAG
Source organism: uncultured Actinomycetes bacterium (assembly GCA_963750045.1). Taxonomy (GTDB): domain Bacteria; phylum Actinomycetota; class Acidimicrobiia; order IMCC26256; family DASPTH01; genus DASUAS01. Next base: position 260,260 of record CAVVPD010000003.1, read on the forward strand.
CACCCAGGTCGAGTCGCCCAACCCCTCGACGCTCCGCGGGCTCTCGCCGTCGGAGAGCTTCAGCGCCAGCTCGACCTCGTCGACGATCGTGCGCACCAGGCGGGTGTTCGACGCGCTGACGAGCACGAAGGCCTCGGTGATCGCGATGATCTCGCCGACGTCGAGCACGGTGACGTCCTCACCGTGCTTGTCCGCTGCCGCATGGGCGGCGACGCCGGCCCGTCGGTAGCCGTCCGAGATCGGATGCGTGGAAGTCAAGCGGCGGTCGATCGATGCGTCATCCGAGATCAGTGTAGAGGCCGTGCGATCGGATGGCCCGCACGACCTCGGGGGGCACCAGCCCGTCGACCGGGCGGCCGTGGCGCAGCCGGTGCCGCAACTCGGTCGACGCGATGTCGAGGCGGGGGATCGACACCCGTTCGACCCGCCAGCCCGGTCCCGGGGGTTCGGCGCGGGCATCGCCCTGGCGCTCCACCACGACGACGGTCGCCAGCGCGCGGGTCTCGCCCAGGCGCCGCCAGGTGGGCATGTTGGCGACGGCGTCGGCGCCGAGCACCAGGAAGAGGTCCCGGTGAGGACCGGCCAGCGCCTCGAGCGTGTCGGCGGTGACCGACGGCGCGTCCCGCTCGATCTCGATCGCCGACGCCTCGACGCCGTCGACGCCGTCGACCGCCGCCTGCACCAGCATCAAGCGGTGCGCCGCCGACGCCACGACCTTGCCACGCTTCTGCCACGGGTCACCCGCCACCACGAGCAGGATCCGGTCGAGCCCGAGCGCGGTCCGCACCTCCGACGCGACGACCACGTGCCCGACGTGCACCGGATCGAAGGTGCCCCCGAACACACCCAGGCGCTCCACGCTCGCGGCCATCGGCAAGGGAGTCTACGGGCGTGACGTGTGTTCACCCCGGCGAAACATTCGCGTCATCATCGCCCGTACCATCGGGTGGGTGAGCGACGCCTCCGAGCCGGCCACCCACGTCCTCGTGCGGGTGTGGCTCCCCGACCGCCCCGGTGCCCTCGGCCTCGTGGCCTCGCGCATCGGTGCCGTCGACGGCGACATCGTGGGGATGGACGTGCTCGAGCGCGGCGACAACGTGGCCGTCGACGAATTCGCCGTGGTGCTCCGGAAGTCGGTCGCGCTCGACCTGCTCGTGCGTGAGATCGAAGAGGTCGACGGCGCGAGCGTCGAGGAGGTGCGGATCATCGACCACTTCCCCGACCCGCGCCTCGACGCGCTCGAGTCGGCCACGACGCTGTGCTCGGCGACCAGCGTCGACACGCTGCTGCAGACCCTGGTCCAGCAGACGCTGCGCGAGTTCCTCGCCGACTGGAGCGCGCTCGTCGTCGAAGGATCGGTGCTGGCGTCGGCAGGCGACGTCACACCCGACGCGTCGGTGCTGGGCGCGCTCGTCGCCGGCACCTCGGCGTCGCCGATGGTCGCCGACGGCACCACCGGGCCCGACGACCTCGCGGTGGCCTCGCTCCCCGGGCACGACGCCGCGCTCCTCCTCGGCCGCGACGGTCACGCCTTCCGCCGGCGTGAGCGGGCGCAGCTCAACGCGCTGTCGGGCATCGCCGACCGCACGTGGGGCCTGCTGACCTGACCCCCGACCGACCGAAGGGGACTAACCCTCGGCGATGGTGCCGACGAACTGGGTGAGCTGGCGCAGGTTGCGGCACTCGAACACGCCGTCGCAGTACTTCCCGTACTCCGACACGATCGAGTCACCGGTGTCCCAGTACCCACGCGGTTCGGGGTCGAGCCAGTAGACGTGCCGACCGCGCTTGCGCATCTCGTCGACCACCCAAGCTTCCGACGCGTGGTAGTTGTTGCGCGCGTCGCCGAGCAGGATGATCGACGACTTCGGCGTGATCTCCGAGTAGTGCCGCTGGTGCCACACCTCGAACGCGTGGCCGTAGTCGGAGTGACCGTCGACCCAGACCACGTCGGCCTCGGTGTTCACTCGTTGCACGGCCTCGGTGACGTCGTCGGCCTCCTGGAAGTAGCGCGTGACCTCGTCGATGCCGTCGATGAACACCCACGACCGGACCTTCGAGAACTGGCTCGCCATCGCGTACACGAACTGGAGCGTGAAGCGGGCGAAGCTCGCGACCGAACCGGAGATGTCGGCCACCACCATGATCTCGGGCTTCGACGGATGCGGGTTCTTGAACTTCGGATCGGCGGGCACGCCGCCGTAGGACAACGACTCGCGGATGGTCTTGCGGAAGTCGAGGTGGCCGCGGTGGCGCCGCCGCCTCCGTTGCGCGAGGCGTGCCGCCATCGCCCGCGTCAACGGGTAGACGGCCTGCTGCAGCGCCAGCATCTCCTCGCGCGACGCGTGCATGAACTCGATGTCCTCCGGGAGGGGCTTGCGCAGCGTGCGGGCCATCGCCTCGACGCCACGGTCGGCGACGAGGCGCCGGCGGATCTCCTCCTCGATGAGCTCGCGCAGCTCCTTCAACCGCTGCTGGAACTCCTCGTGGGCGAGCCGGTCGGCCAGCTCGCCCTCCTCGATCTCGCCACGCTCACGCGCCTGCTCCACCAGGCGGGACTGCAGGTCGTCGAGGTCGAGCTGACGCAGGGTCCGGTAGAGGTAGTAGGTGCCGCCCACCGGCCGGCCCGGTTCCATCCCGGCGAACTGCTGCACCGCCATCGTCGCGAGCCGGCGGAGCGCGTCGCGGTCCATGTTCTGGAGCGCGTTGAGCAACATCGCCGCCAGCTCCTCGCGCGACATCGGGGTGCCCCCGGCGCCACCGGCAGCCTCGCCCTCCTGCAGCGCGCCCTCTTCGGTGTCACGCAGCTCGTCGCTGTCGCCGAGCACGCCCGAGCTGAACAGCGAGAAGTACACCTCGAAGACGGTCTCGAACGCGCGTTGGTGGCGGTGGTGCTTCACCAACGTGGCGCTGAGCACCGACTTGAACATCTCACGGTCGTCGATGGGGATGTACTCGATCGCGCGCATCGCGTCGAGGTTCTCGGTCATCGACACCGGGAGCCCGGCCGTCCGCAGCTCGTGGACGAAGCCCTGCATGACGTCGAGCAACGAGAGCGACGCCGACGGTGTCGTGAGGGTGCTCAGACCGTGCTCCCGTCGGGAACCTGCAGCTCCTTGCGGGCCTTGGTGATGTCGGACTGGTACTTGAGCAGCACGTGCAGCGTCTCGCCGATGACCTCGGGGTCGATGTCGGACTTCCCGAGGTAGAGCAGCGTGCGGGCCCAGTCGATGGTCTCCGAGATCGACGGCGCCTTCTTGAGCTCGAGCGCACGGATCGACCGCACGACGCGGGCGATCTGCTCGGCGAGGTGCTCGTCGACCTCGGGCACGCGCACCCGCACGATCGCCTTCTCGCGCTCGATGTCCGGATAGTCGATGTGGAGGTAGAGACAACGGCGCTTCAGCGCCTCCGAGAGCTCACGGGTGTTGTTCGACGTGAGCAGCACGATCGGGCGCTGCTGGTTCCCGACGATGGTCCCGAGCTCCGGGATCGACACCTGGAAGTCGGAGAGCACCTCGAGGAGGAGCGCCTCGGTCTCGATCTCGACCCGGTCGACCTCGTCGATGAGGAGCACCACGGGCTCCTCGGAGCGGATGGCCTCGAGCAGCGGGCGGGTGAGGAGGAAGGGCTCGGAGAAGATGTCGGACTCGACGTCCTCCCACTCCGAGTCGTGCCCCTTGTCGACCTGGATGCGCAGGAGCTGCTTCTTGTAGTTCCACTCGTAGAGCGCTTTGGCCTCGTCGAGACCCTCGTAGCACTGGAGCCGGATCAGGCGGGCGCCGGTGACCTCGGCGATCGCCTTGGCCAACTCCGTCTTGCCCACGCCGGCTGGCCCCTCGACCAGCACCGGCTTCTCCAGCCGGTCGGCGAGGAACACGACCCCCGAGATGGCGGAGTCGGCGAGGTAGTCCGCCGCCCCCAGCCTCTTCGTGACGTCGTCGACCGATTCGAAGCGTTCTGCCATTGGTATGTCGACCTGCTCTCTCGTGACTAGTGCCGCACTTGACCGTCGCCCCACACGACGTACTTGTAGGTCGTGAGCTCTCGCAACGCCATGGGGCCGCGTGCGTGCAGTTTCTGGGTGGAGATGCCGATCTCGGCGCCGAAACCGAACTCGGCACCGTCGGTGAACCGGGTGGACGCGTTCACGACGACGGTGCCGGCGTCGACCGCGTCGGTGAACCGCTCGGCGGCGGCGAGGTCGCGGGTGAGGATGGCCTCGGTGTGGCCCGAGCCGAACCGGTTGACGTGGTCGATCGCAGCCTCGATCGACGGGACCACCGCCACGCTCAGCTTGAGGGCGAGGAACTCGCGGCGCGAAGTCGGCGTCGGTGGCCTCGCCCATGGCCGGGACGCGGGCGCGCGCGCCGGCGTCGCCGACGAGCTCGACACCGTGCTCCACCGAACGCGTCGCACACTCGGGGGAGGAAGGCGTCGGCGACGGTCTCGTGGACCACGAGCGACTCGGCCGCGTTGCAGACGCTCGGGCGCTGGGTCTTGGCGTTGACCACGACGTCGAGCGCGGTGTCGAGATCGGCCGCGGCGTCGACGTAGACATGGCAGTTGCCGTCACCGTCGATGATGACGGGGACGGTGGCGTGGTCGCGGATGCTCTGGATCAGGGCCGGTCCGCCCCGGGGGATCAGGCAGTCGACCACGTCGGTGAGCTGCATGAGCTCGACCGCAGCCTCGTGGCGCACGTCGTCGACGAGCAGGACCGCGTCGGCAGGCAGCCCCGCCTTGGTCAGACCGTCGCGCAACGCCTCGGCGATCGCGACGTTGGACCGGAGGGCGGTGGCCGAGCCCCGCAGGATGACGGCGTTGCCCGACTTCATGCAGATGCCGGCGGCGTCGCTGGTGACGTTGGGCCGGTTCTCGTAGATGATCGCCACGACGCCGAGCGGCACCCGTCGCCGCTCGATGCGCAGCCCGTTGGGCCGCCGCCAGCCGTCGAGCACCTCGCCGATCGGATCGGCCCGCCCGGCGACCGCCCGCAGCCCGTCGGCCATGGCCACGATCCGGCCCTCGTCGAGCCGGAGCCGGTCGAGCGGCCCGGGCTCCATCCCCGCGGCCGTCGCGGCTTCGACGTCGAGGCGGTTGGCCTCGAGCACCTCGGCGACGCGGTCGACGAGGAGGTCGGCGCCGGCGAGCAGGGCGGCGTTCTTCTCGGCGGTCGAAGCCGCACCCAGCGCGGAGGATGCGGCCTTCGCCCGACGCCCCAACGCGGCCACGCCCGACTCGGGCACGTCAGGCGTCACGGACATGCGGGCGAGTGTAATCGGGGGGCGAGAACCGGCTTCCGGCCGTTCCCCCGTTCCCCCGGGCGCCCCGCCCGGCCGGCCCGGGCCGAAGTTCGGGAGGGGTGAGGCCGCGCCGCCCGCCAGCCGCGCAGCCCGCCGGATCGGAGACCCGGAAGCGCTGCGGCCGGGGCGACCCGGCCTCACCTACCTCCCGCTCCTCGTCGACCGCCGAAGCCCTCGTGAGAGGACTCTCCCCCCGCCGGTCGACGACGAGCTTGTGAGGCACGAGTGTGACGGAACCCGTCCCCGCGCGCAAGGGCAGGGCCGAGATTCATCCCGCCACAGGCCCGGGATCAGGGCAGCACGACCAGATCGTCCCGGTGCACGACCTCGTGGGGTAGGCCTTCGGCCAGCTCGGACGTCTGGCGACCGGCGACGTCGCGGAGCACCGCGGAGGGGTAGCGGACCAGCCCTTTGGCGAAGGGCGAACCGCCCGCATCGACGATCTCCACCGCGTCGTCGGCATCGAAGGAGCCCTCGACGGCACGGACCCCGGCCGGGAGCAGCGACCGGTGGTCGGCACAGAGCGCCCGGCGGGCGCCGTCGTCGACCACGATCCGCCCGGCGGCGCTCCGGGCGAACGCGATCCAGAGCTTGCGGCTCGAGAGCCGCTGCGCCCGGGGGAGGAAGGAGGTCCCCACGACCCGGCCCGCGATGGCGTCGCCGACCACGTCGGGTGCGTCGGCGGCGGCGATGACGGCCCGGACCCCCGACCACGCCGCGATCTTGGCCGCCGCGAGCTTGGTGGCCATGCCCCCGCTCCCCCGCGCGCTCCCGGTCCCCCCGGCGAGGGCCTCGAGCGCGGCGTCGACCTCGGCGATCTCCTCGATGAGCGACGCTCCGGCATCGAGGCGCGGGTCCGCGGTGAACAGCCCCGGCGTGTCGGTGAGCAGCACGAGCACGTCCGCGCCCACCAGGTGCGACACGAGCGCCGCGAGGCGGTCGTTGTCGCCGTAGCGGATCTCGTCGTCGGCCACGGTGTCGTTCTCGTTGACCACCGGCACCACGCCGAGATCGAGCAGCCGGCGGAGGGTCTCGCGGGCGTGGAGGTACTGCGAGCGCACGCCGAAGTCGTGCGGGGTGAGCAGCACCTGACCGGCGAGCAGGCCGTGCTGGCCCAGGATGGCGCCGAGGCGCTCCATCAGCCGGGGCTGGCCGACGGCCGCGACGGCCTGCAGGGTGCCGATGTCGGTCGGGCGGGTGGTCATGCCCAGGGCGGGCAGGCCGGCGGCGATGGCGCCCGAGCTGACGAGCACGATCTCGTGCCCGGCCGCCCGTGCCGCTGCGAGCTCGCGGCAGAGCTTGAGCAGCGACGGGTCGTCGATCTCACCGCGCTCGGACGTGATCGACGAGGTGCCGACCTTGACCACGGCCGTGCTGGACATCAGCCGAGCCCCTCGACGTAGTCGAGCTCGATCGGTCCGATCCGCACGACGTCGCCCTCGCGCACGCCGGCACGCGCCAGCGCCCGCTCGACGCCCATCTTGCGCAGGCGGTACTGCACGTACTCCATCGCTTCGACGTTGGTGAGGTCGGCCATGGCGACGACCCGCTCGGCGGTGCGGCCCGACACGCGCCACACGCCGTCGTCGTCGCGTACGACCGCGAACCCCTCTTCCGCGGGCCGCAGCACCACGAAGGGCTCAGGGTCCGGTTCCTCGGCCCGAGCCTCGCCGATGAGCGTGCCCAGCCGGCCCAGGAACACGTCGAGCCCCTGGCGGGTCACCGCGGAGATGGTGAGGGCGCCTTCGCGTCGCGAGCCGGTGGGGTCGAGCTCCGCGGTCGCCACGTCGGCCTTGGTGCCCACCACCAGGCGGGGCCGTGCGAGGAGCTCCGGCCGGTACCGTCCGCAGCTCGTCGAGCAGCACGCGCTCCTGCTCCTCGGGGGTGGAGCCGTCGACCGCGGCGAGGTCGAGGAGCAGGACCAGCGCCCGGGCCCGCTCGACGTGGCGGAGGAACTCGTGGCCGAGTCCCTTGCCCTCGGCCGCGCCCTCGATCAGGCCGGGGATGTCGGCGACGACGAACTCGTGGTCCCGGAACCGGACCACCCCGAGGTTGGGTTCGAGCGTGGTGAACGGGTAGTTGGCGATCTTCGGCTTCGCCGCGCTGATCGCGGCGATGAGCGTGGACTTCCCCGCGTTCGGGAACCCGACCAGCGCGGCGTCGGCGAGCAGCTTCACCTCGAGGCGCAGCCAGTGCTCTTCGCCGTACTCGCCCTGCTCGGCGAAGGCCGGCGCCCGGCGCGCGTTCGACAGGAAACGGGCGTTGCCGCGGCCGCCCTGGCCGCCGTGCGCGGCGAGGTAGCGGTCACCGTGGCGCACGAGATCGGCGAGCAGCTCGCCGTCGCGCGTCTTCACCTGGGTGCCCTCGGGCACCCCGACCACGAGGTCCGAGCCGCTCGAGCCGTGGCGCTTGTTGCCCGAACCGTGCTTGCCCGACTCCGCCCGGCGGTGGGGATGGTCGCGGAACGAGAGCAGCGACGCCACGTTGCGGTCCGCCTCGAGGTAGACGTCGCCGCCGGACCCGCCGTCGCCGCCGTCGGGTCCCCCCTTGGGCACATGGGCCTCGCGCCGGAACGAGACCGCGCCCGCGCCGCCGTCACCACCACGGAGGTTGACCTGGACCAGGTCGACGAACGACGACATGACGCCAGCCTACGGACACCGGACGCGCCCGCCCGGTGAGTTCCGCCGACGAGTTAGCCGGACGGAACGATGTCGACGAGCTTGCGACCCTTGCGGTGGCCGAACTTCACCACGCCGTTCGCGGTCGCGAAGAGGGTGTCGTCGCTGCCCTTGCCGACGTTCTCGCCGGGGTGGAACCGGGTGCCCCGCTGGCGCACGATGATCGTGCCCGCGTTGACCTCGGTGCCACTGAAGACCTTCACCCCGAGCCGCTGGGCATTGGAGTCACGACCGTTGCGCGAGGATGCCGCGCCCTTCTTCTTCGACATGGGTCAGCTCCCCTTCTTCGCCTTCGCACCGGTGATGCCGGTGATCTCGACCACGGACAGATCCTGGCGGTGGCCGTAGCGGCGGCGGTTGTTGCTCTTGGGCTTGTAGATGAACCCGTCGATCTTGGGCCCGCGGGTCGCGCCGACGACGCGGGCCTTCACGACGGCGCCTTCGAGCTGGGCGGGCGTCGCGAGGACCGTCTCGCCGTCGACGAGGAGGATCGGCGTGAGCTCGACGTCGCTGCCGACGTCGTCTCCGAGGCGCTCGACCTCGAGCCGCTCACCGGCTTCGACCTTGTATTGCTTGCCGCCGGTGCGGATCACTGCGTACATGGCGCGGGAAACCCCTCGAAGAACGTCGCTGGAACCTGGTGATGCTAGTCCATCGACTCCAGCAAGGTCTCGTCGAGAAGGAAACCGCGGCCGTGGCAGCTCGGACAGGTGCTGCTGAAGGACTCGACCAGGCCCTCGGAGATCCGTTTCCTCGTCATCTCCACCAGACCCAGCTCCGACATCTCGAAGGCCTGGGTGCGGGTCTTGTCGCGGGCCAGGGCGTCACGGAACACCCGCATGGTCTGGTCCCGGTTCGCCTTGATCTCCATGTCGACGAAGTCGATCACGATGATCCCGCCGATGTCGCGGAGGCGCAGCTGCCGGGCGATCTCCTCGGCCGCCTCCAGGTTGTTCCGGAAGACCGTCTCCTCGAGGTTGGACTTGCCGACGTTCTTGCCGGTGTTCACGTCGATCACCGTGAGGGCCTCGGTGCGCTCGATGATGAGCGAACCACCCGAGGGGAGCCACACCTTGCGGTCGAGCGCCTTCAGGAGCTGCTCGGAGATGTGGAACCGCTCGAAGATCGGCAGACCCTCCTCCTCGGCGTCGTAGAACTCGACGCGGTCGGCGAGCTCCGGAGTGATCGCCTCGACGTAGCCGCGGATCTCTTCGTAGAGGGCGCGGTCGTCGATGACGATGCCGCGGTACTCCTTGGTGAACTCCTCCCGGATGCGTCGCATCACGAGATCGGGTTCCTGGTAGAGGAGCTTGGCCTGCTTCGACTTGTCCACCAGCGCGGAGATCTGCTCCCACTGGTGGCGCAGGCGCCGGACGTCGCGCTCGAGCTCGTCGGTGGTCGCGCCCTCCGCCGCGGTGCGGACGATGAGGCCGGCGTCGTCGGGGCGGATGGCGTCGAGGACCTTGCGGAGGCGCTTGCGCTCGTCGTCGGGCAGGCGCTTGGAGATGCCGTAGGTGTCGGGCTCGCCGGGCACCATCACGAGGAAGCGGCCGGCGAGGCTCACCTCCTGGGTGAGCCGGGCGCCCTTGTGGGCGATCGGGTTCTTGGTGACCTGCACCGTGATCATCTGCCCGTTCTTGAGCATCCGCTCGATCTTGGGCTTGTTGCCACCCTCGACGTCGGCCTTGTCGAAGGCGACGTCACCGCGGTAGAGCACTCCGTTCTTGGGCGTGCCGATGTCGACGAACGCCGCCTCCATGCCGGGGAGCACGTTCTGCACCCGACCGAGGTAGATGTTGCCGTCGATCGACTCGTTGCCCGTGGGCGTGGCCAGCGAGTGCTCGACCAGGCTCCGCCCCTCGAGCACCGCGATGTGGGTGTGGCCTCCCTCCAGCACGTGCACGCACATGAGGTAGCGGCCCGCCGGCCTTCCCTTCCGCGTGCGGCCGCGCCGGCGTTCGAGGACGTCGTCGTCGAGGGCGGCGATGGGCTTCTCGCCGACGCCGAGATCGGCCCGGATGGCGTCGTCGTTCCGCTTCGGCTGCTGCTGGGCACGAGGCGCGCGCCCGCCGCCGGGCGTCGCTCCCGCCCCGGAACGGGCTTCGCTCCCGGCACCGGTGCCCGCCCCGGCACCGCCGCGACCGCGACCCCGGCCGCCCCGGCGCCGGCGGCGCTTGGGTGCGGTCCCGGCCTCGCCGTTCGCCGGCGCGTCACCGTTGGCGGCGGGCGCCGGGCGGGAGTCGCCGATCCGCGGCGGCGGCGCGGCCCGGGTGTCGCCGATGTGCGGGCGGGGAGCAGGCGGCCGGAGGCTGTGCGTCAGGCCCGCCTCCTCCAGCGCCACGTCGGCGACGTCGTCGGTGGTGAGGCCCCGGTCGGCGGCAGCGTCGTTGTAGTCGTGGCCGAGGTTGATCTCGTCGTCGTCGCCCTCGGCGTCGGCGGTCGTGGGCGCGCCCCGCCCGCCCCACCCGCGGCGGCCGCCCCGCCCGTGCCGGGCTTGCGGCGGTTGCGCCCTCCGCGGGACCCGCGTCGGCGCTTGGGCTTGGGCGCGCCGTCGCCGGCCTCACCATCTCCGGCCTCTCCCCCGCCGGCTTCGGCTCGGGCCGCCGACGACGGACTCCCGCCCGTGTCACCTCGGACCGAATCGTCCGCCGATTCGCTCGAATTCGACGAGATCCGGACCGAATCGTTCGCCGATTCGGTCCGAGGGGTTGCGGGAGCCGGTGCGTCGGGGGCCCTGACGGTGTCGGTCGGGCCGGCGGCGACGGTCGCCTCCGGCATCGTGTCGTCGGACATGGGTTCCTTCTCTCATGATGCGCGCGCCTCGAGGGCGTGCGCGAACGCGTCGGCGGCCAGCGGTTCCAGCCGCGCGCCGCCGCGCTCGATCCATTGGGATGTTCGGAGCACACGGTGCTCGGTGAGGCCGACGCCGACGAATGAGTCGAGGGCGTCGAGGACCTCACGGGGTCGGGCACCGCGGGATTGCGTCAACAGGGTGAGCTCGAGCACGGGCACGTCGCCGTCGTGACCGACCGCGACGTCGCGGAGAGCGGGACGGAGATCGTCCACGCTCTCCTTGCCCTTCCGGGTGCGGGTCACGAGCAGCTCGTCACACGCCAACGCGCGCGACGCAGCCGCACCGAGCACTGCATCCGGGACGGGACGGCCGAGGCCGTCGACGGCCTCGACCCGGTACTGGACTTCGGTGATGGATTCCTGGAGGGCGGGCGCACGCTCGACGAGGCGCACCGCGCCGGTGACGGGCATGCCTTCGGGCAATGCCGGGGTGAGACGTTCGGCCAGAGCTTCGGTGTCGAGCGCCTCGGTGAGCTCGACGTCGAGGTACTCGGCGTCGCTCTCGTGACCCACGGAGAGGGCGAGGCCGAAGCTGACCTTCGGGCGGGGCGAGAACCCCTCGGTGAACGCGAGCGGGAGCTGCTCGATGCGGAACGCTCGCTCGAGGGCGCGGGCGACGTCACGCGCCGAGATGAACCGGACCTTGCCCCGCTTGGCGAACCGGATCCGCACCGGGAAGCCCGAGTCGCCTCTCACGACGGCACCCCGGCCGCCCCGGCCTTGGTGACGAGCTCGACGGGAACCTCGGAGCCGAAGCCGAGACCCTGGCCGGTGCCCTGGCTCCCACCCGCCGGCGGCACCGCCGACGCGACGACATGCTCGAGCGCGTAGTCGGTGCATACCCCGCAGTCGTAGCACGGCGTCCACCGGCAGTCGGGGAGCCCGTGCTCGCGCAGGGCCTCCTGCCAGTCGTCCCACAGGAAGTCGCGGTGGAGCCCGGCGGCGATGTGGTCCCAGGGGAGGATCTCGTCGTCGGTGCGGTGGCGGGTCACGTACCAGTCGGGGTCGAGACCCTCAGCCGCCATCGCGTCGGTCCAGCGGCCGAGCTCGAAGCGCTCGCTCCACTCCTGGAACGTGCCGCCCGCCCGCCAGACCCGCTCGATCACGCTGCCGATGCGCCGGTCGCCCCGGCTGGCGATGCCCTCGGCGAAGGTGGCCTCGGGATCGTGCCACCGGATGGCGGCGCCGGAGCGGCGGAGGTCGTCCCGGAGCATGCCCACCTTGCGGTGCAGCTCCTGCACGCTGTTCTGGCCGAACCACTGGAACGGCGTGTGCGCCTTGGGCACGAACCCGCCCACCGACGCCGTGCAGCTCGCCTTCTTGGTGTACCGGCGACCGATCTTGACCACCTCGCGGGCCAGCTGGGAGATGCCGAGGGTGTCCTCGTCCATCTCGGTCGGGACCCCGACGAGGAAGTAGAGCTTCACCCGCTGCCAGCCCTGCGAGTAGGCGCCCTCGACCGCGGCGAACAGGTCGTCGTCAGTGATGAGCTTGTTGATCACCTGGCGCACCCGCCAGGTCCCGCCCTCCGGCGCGAACGTCAGGCCGGTACGGCGGATCTTCTGGATCTCGCTGGCGATGCCGACCGTGAAGGCGTCCACCCGCAACGACGGCAGGGACAGGCCCACGTTGCCGCAGCCCTCCTGCTCGTTGACCAGGCCGGCGACCAGCCCGTCGATCCCCGAGAAGTCGGCAGTGGACAGCGACGTGAGGGCGACCTCGTCGTAGCCCGTGCGGCGCAGGCCGTCGCGCACCATCGTGCGGACCTGCTCCTCGGGTCGTTCGCGCACGGGTCGGGTGATCATCCCCGCCTGGCAGAACCGGCATCCCCGCGTGCAACCCCGGAAGACCTCGACGTTGAGGCGGTCGTGCACCACCTCGATGAGCGGCACCAACTGGTTCTTGGGGTAGGGCCACTCACCCAGGTCGGCGACGGTGCGCTTGTCGACCCGCGCGGGCACGTCGGGAAACCGCGGCCGCACCTCGGCGATGAACGGGCCGTCGTAGTCGACCTCGTACATCGACGGCACGTAGACGCCGGGGATCGTCGCCAGCTCGCGCAAGACGCCCTCACGCGCCGTGCGCCCGGAGCGCTTCCACGCCGCGACCACCTCGGTGATCTCGCCGACCGCCTCTTCGCCGTCGCCGATCACGAACGCGTCGACGAAGTCGGCCATCGGCTCGGGGTTGAACGCGCAGTGCCCGCCGACCACGACGAGCGGGTGCTCGGGCCGGCGCTGCCCGGCGCGCACCGGGACCCCGGCGAGGTCGAGGCACTCGAGCACGTTCGTGTAGACGAGCTCGGCGGCGAGGCCGAAGGCCAGCACGTCGAAGCCGGAGGCCGCGTGGTGGGTGTCGACGGAGAAGAACGGCACGCTGGCCGCCCGCATCTCCGCGTTCATGTCCACCCAGGGCGCGTAGGCGCGTTCCGCCAACACGTCGTCGCGTTCGTTCAGGATCTCGTAGAGGATCTGGAGCCCCTGGTTGGGTAACCCGATCTCGTACGTGTCGGGATAGACGAGGAGCCAGGAGGTGCTGGACGGCCGATGTTCCGGCCGGAGGCTGCCCCGCTCCATCCCGATGTAGCGAGCAGGCTTCTCGACCCTGGCCAGGAGCGGCTCCACCCTCGGCCACAGGTTTGACATCTCACGGAAGTCTACTTGCTAGTCGAACCTTCTCATCGAGACGTTGGCCACGAGGCCGACGCAGGCGAGAGTCGTGATCAGCGACGACCCGCCGTAACTCATGAAGGGCAACGGGATGCCCGTGACCGGCATGATGCCCATGGTCATGCCCATGTTCTCGAACATCTGGAACGCGAACATGGCCAGGACCCCGACGCACACGAGCACGCCGAAGAAGTCGCGCGAGAGCCGGGCGGTTCGCCAGGTGCGCCACATCACGATGGCGAAGAGCGCCAGCAACACCACGGAGCCGACGAAGCCCAGCTCCTCCCCCACCGACGTGAAGATGAAGTCGGTGTGCTGCTCGGGCACGAACCCGCCCTGGGTCTGGGAACCGTTCAGCAGTCCCTCGCCCGTGGTCCGCCCGTGGGCGATGGCCTGCTTGGACTGCTCCTGGTTGTAGGCCGTGCCCTGGCTGGTGCCGCTCTCGGGATCGAGGAACGTGGTGAGGCGGTCCAGCTGGTACTGCTTGAGCAGGCCGAGCCCGACGACCGCGTACACCCCGGTGGCCGCGAGGAGCGCGAGCACGATCAGCTGCTTGCCGCTCACGCCGGCCACCGAGAGCAGGGCGACGATGATCACCGCCAGCACCATCACGGTCCCGAGGTCGGGCTGGAGCAGCACGAGACCGATGGGCACACTCGCGAGGGCGATGATCGTGGTGAGGCGCCACGCGTCGAGCTCGCCTCGGTACCGGTTGCAGTAGCCGGCGAGCGCCACGATGATCCCGAACTTGGCCAGCTCCGACGGCTGCAGGGTGAACCCACCGGGGAGCTGGAACCACGCCTGGTGGCCCTTGATGTTGGAGCCCACCGGCGCGAGCACCGCGAGGAGCAGGAACACCGTGGCGCCGTAGAACACCATCGCGTAGTCGCGCATGCGCCGGTAGTCGATGCAGAGCACCGCCACCATCACCACGATGCCGATGCCCGCGAACAGGGCCTGGCGCTTCACGAAGTAGTAGGGATCGCCCGGGATGCGCTGATGGGTGGTCGAGTAGATCATCAGCAGGCCGAGCGCGGTGATGGCGAGGGAGGCGCCGACCAGCAACCAGTCGAAGTGGCGCAGCGGCGACGCCTCGAGGCGCGACGGCTCGCCCAGCCCGCGGCGCGACTGCGCGCGGGCGATGCGGCCGGGGCTGATCGTCGACATCAGTTGCTCTGCTCGGCCGGGGTGGGTGGTGCGATCACGACCGGGGCCGGGGTCTGGCCGGGAGCGTTGAGGTAGTCGATGACACGACGCACGATCGGCGCGGCCACGTTCGCCCCGAAGCCGCCCTGCTCGACCATGGCCACGACGACGTACTGCCCGAACAACGGGTCGTTGTCCGGGTTGACGATCGCCGCGAACCACGACGTGTCCTGCTTGGGTGTGCGTTGTGCGGTCCCGGTCTTGCCGATGACCTTGACCCCGGAATAGTCGCTGAACGCGCCGAACGCCGTCCCGTTCGGGTCGTTCACCGCGCCCGCGAGCCCGACCTCGATCGGTTGGCGGACCGCGGGCGTGAGCCCGGTGGTGCGCTTGACCTGCTTGTCGATGGTGTGGAGCAGGGTGCCGAACTGCCCCGGCGGGAGCCCGGCGCTGCTCGCGGTGATCTGGTCGACCAGCCGCGGCGTGTAGAGCGTGC
Source organism: uncultured Actinomycetes bacterium (assembly GCA_963750045.1). GTDB lineage: Bacteria > Actinomycetota > Acidimicrobiia > IMCC26256 > DASPTH01 > DASUAS01. Next base: position 275,411 of record CAVVPD010000003.1, read on the forward strand.
CGCCGTTGGCGAAGGCGGCGTAGCCGTTGGCCAGTTGGAGCGGCGTGACCAGCACGTCACCCTGGCCGACCGCGAGGCTCGCGCTGTCGCCCCGGCGCCAGATCTGGCCGTCCGGGCTGTCGGGGTTCAGCGTCACCCGGTACTCGTGGTCGGGGACGACGCCGGCCTGGTCGCCGAGGCCGATGCCGGTCAGCTCGCCGAACCCGTAGGTCCGAGCGAGGTGCTGGATCCCGTTGCCGACGGGGTGATCGGCGTCGGGAACCTTGTCCCCCGAGAGATCGCCGGTGAAGCCCTTGGCCTTGCCCTCGTCGCGGTAGCGGTTCCAGAACTCGTTGCCCACAGAGTAGAAGTACACGTCGCTGGAGACCGTGAGGGCGGATGGGAGATCCCGCGACCCGAGCACGGCGCCACCCGCGTTGCAGCGCTTCTCGTCGTTGCCGAACACGAAGCAGCCGGGCGGGTCCTCGACGTTGACGTGGTTGGCACCGTCGGCGTACAGCCCGGTCTGCAACATCGCCATCGAGGTGAACGCCTTGAACGTCGAGCCGGGAGCGTACGGGGTCAGCGCGCGGTTGATCAACGGGTTCGCCGGGTCGTTGAAGTACTGGTCGGCATTGCCGGCGACGAAGTCGTTGGGGTTGAAGCTGGGGTTGGAGGCCATCGCCACCACCGACCCGGTGCGGGCGTCGAGCACCACCACCGCACCGGCGTTGGCGGCGTAGTAGTTCCCGGTGTCGGGGTCGACCAGGTTGCGGGCACCGTCCATGCCCTGCTGCAGCGACTCCTCGGCGATGTGCTGGGCGGCGAGGTCGACGGTCAGGTGCACGTCGTGGCCCGCCTCGGGCTTCTTGACCTGCACCACGTCCACCGCGCGACCCTGGTTGTCGAGCACGACCTTCTTCTTCCCCGGGGTGCCGCGGAGCTCGGATTCGAACATCTGCTCGATGCCGGTCTTGCCGATGGTGTCGGTCGGCTGGTAGCCGTCACCCGGGTGCTGCTTCAGCTCGGCATCGTTGATCTGTCCGACGTAGCCGAGCAGGTCGGCCGCCTGGTAGTCCTTCGGGTACACCCGCTCGGCGGTGCGGCTCACCGAGATCTGCGGGAACTCGTCGCGGTGCTCGATCACGTACAGCACGGTGTCGAGGTCGACGTTCTCGGCGATCGGGACGGGGAGGTACAGACGCGTACTGCGTGTTGTCGATGCGCTTGTCGATCTCGGCGGCGTCGATCCCGAGCCTCGGACCCAGGTTCTGCTCCAGGGTGACCCGCTCCGCCGGGGTCAACTTCTGACGATCCACGACGAGGGTCGTGACCGGGACCGTCTCCGCGAGCGCCACGCCCTTGCTGTCGTAGATGGTGCCGCGGATCGCCGGCACCTGCACGAAGTGGTCGCGGTTCTGCTCCGCGGCGACGGCCAGCTGCTCGCCCCCGGCCACTTGGAGGAACCACAGGCGCGTGAGCAGCCCGCCGAAGAGGGCGAGCACGACCACGCCGACGACGGCCAGTCGCCGGTGGCTGTTCCCCTCGTTCACGCCGGCCCGCCGTTCAAGACCTGCCAGTTTCGCCGATGCGTCGCCCGGCCGAGCATCACCCGCGGATCCGCCAGGTCGCGCCGGTGTCCTCGCGGCGGGCGGCCCGGCGCACGATCGGGAAGACCAGCGGGGCGATCAGGGCGTCGAAGAGCGCCGAGATCACCACGATCTTCAGGCTGTTGAAGGAGAGGAAGCCGGATTGGCCCACCACTGCGCCCGCGGTGAGGAACACCAGCCCCCCGAACAGGCCGCCGACGCCGCCGAGGACCGGCGCCAGCCAAGGGGTGGTGCGCACCACGCCGGCCTGGAACACCCCGACCGCGTATCCGGTGATCGCGAACGACAGCGCCGACAGGCCCAGCGGGGTGGTCAGGAAGAGGTCGATGGCGAGCCCCATCACGAAGCCGAAGATGGCGCCGCTGTCGGCGCCATCTTCGTAGGCGACCGCCAGCACGGCGACCAGGCCGATCTGAGGGGCCACGTCGTCGACGCGCAGATGGGTGAAGAGGGTCGTCTGGAGCACGACGCAGGCGAGCACGACGAAGCCGAGACGGATGCGGCGGATCACGGCGCCGCCGGCGTGTACTTCAGGACCTTCACGAAGTTCAGTGCGTCGAGGTCGACCACCGGGCGCAGCTCGGCGTCGCGCGCGATCGCCCCGCCCGCGCCGACGTCGTGCACGACCGTGCCGATGACGAGGCCCTGCGGGAACGACTCGGTGGGACGTCCGAGGGTGACGGCGACGTCGCCCTTCTTCATGGTCACGAACGTGCCGGACTCGCCGATCACCGAGAACCGCAGGAGGCCACTGTCGCGTTGGCCGGCCGCCGCGCCCTTCGGTCCGTACACGCCCTTGTCCTGCACGAGCTGCGCGCCGGCGCCGAAGTTGGCGTCGTCGATGCGGCGGACGATCGCGCTCGTCTTCGATACCGAGAACACCTGACCTACCAGGGCGGACGCGTCGGTGCCGTTCATGACCACCGGCATCCCCCGCGCGATCCCCGCGTCGCTGCCCTTGGAGATCCGGAAGGTGCGCGAGAAGTTGTCCGAGCTCTGCGTGACGACCTCGGCGACGACACCGTTCGCGTCGGCGATGTCGGGCAGATCCACGATCCCCTTGAGCGCGTTGAGCTCGGCGAGCGACCCCTTGGCCGCCGCGATCTCGCTCTTCGCCGCGTCGAGCTGCTCGCGCAAGCGCGTGTTCTCGTCCTGCAGCTCGCTGGCGCGCCCCAGACCGTCGAGCCAGTCGCTGGCCGGGTTGATCACGTCGTCGGCGAGGGATTGCAGCGGGGAGACGACGTCCTGGGCTGCGGTCCGGGCCGAGTTGATGACTCCGGACCCCCGTTCGTCGAGCGACACCAGGGCGAGGGCAGTGAGGACCAGCAGGACGAGCGTGAGGCGACGACGACGATCCTGGCGATAGACGACCACGGTGCTCGAACGCCCCTCGCGGGGCGGTCAGTCCTGGGACGAGGCGATCAGGACCTGCTTCAGCACGTCGAAGTTCTCGAGGCACTGACCCGACCCGAGCACCACCGAGTACAGCGGGTGCTTCGCCCGGTGCACCGGCATGCCGGTCTCCGCCTGGATCGCGTTCTCGAGCCCGATGAGCTGCGCGCCGCCACCGGTGATGACGATCCCCTTCTCCATGATGTCGGCCGCGAGCTCGGGCGGCGTCTGGTCGAGGGTGACCTTGACCGAGTCGACGATCGACGCGGTGGGTTCCTCGATCGCCTCGCGGATCTCGACGGTGGAGAGCACGATCGTCTTGGGGAGTCCGGTGACGAGGTCGCGTCCGCGCACTTCCGCGTAGAGCTCCTCCTCGAGCGGCCACACGCTCGCGAGCTGCACCTTCACTTCTTCCGCGGTGCGCTCACCGAGCGCGAGCGAGTACTCGCGCTTGACGAAGTTGATGATCGCCTCGTCGAACTCGTCGCCACCGATGCGGCTCGACTCGCTCACGACGATGCCGCCGAGCGAGATCACCGCGACCTCGGTCGTGCCGCCGCCGATGTCGACGATCATGTTGCCCGCAGGCTCGTGCACGGGGAGCCCGGCGCCGATCGCGGCGGCCATCGGCTCCTCGATCACGAGGACGGGCTTGCGTGCGCCCGCGAACTCGGCCGCCTCCTGCACCGCGCGTCGCTCGACCCCGGTGATCCCCGAGGGGATGCAGATGACCATGCGGGGCTTGGCCCACTTGCGCTGGTGCACCCGCTGGATGAAGTAGCGGAGCATCTTCTCGCAGATGTCGAAGTCGGCGATGACGCCGTCCTTCAACGGGCGGATCGCTTCGATGTGTCCCGGCGTGCGCCCGAGCATTCGCTTCGCCTCGGCACCGACGGCGAGGAGACGTCCGTCGCGCGTGTTCATCGCGACGATCGACGGCTCGTCGAGCACGATGCCCTTCCCGCGCACGTAGACCAGCGTGTTCGCCGTGCCGAGGTCGACCGCCATGTCACGGCCGACTACGGAGGAAAACCAGGGCTCAGGCACAGGGAAAGGGGCTCCAAGGGGAGGGCTCGCGTTCGCGACAGGTTAGCCGGGGCTCCTTTGACGGTCGACCCCGCTCGTCTCCTACCGGAGATCCGGGAAGAACAGCGCGATCTCTCGCTCGGCGGACTCGGGCCCGTCGGAGCCGTGGACGAGGTTCTCGCCGGTTTCGAGCGCGAGGTCGCCGCGGATCGTTCCCGGCGCGGCGTCCCGGGGGTTGGTGACACCCATCAGGCCCCGGACGACCTTCCAGGTGTCGTCGCCACCTTCGATCACCATGGCCACCAGCGGGCCCCGGGTGATGAACGCGACCAGTTCGGCAAAGAACGGGCGCTCCCGGTGCTCGTCGTAGTGACGGCCCGCGAGCTCGGCGTCGATGGTGCGCAACTCGAGGGCGGCGACGGTGAGGCCCTTGCGCTCGAGCCGGCCGATGATCTCCCCGACCAGGCCGCGCTCGACCGCGTCGGGCTTGCAGAGGACGAGAGTACGGATGCTCATGGGCAGGTCAAGCTAGCGGAAGGTCACGACGGCACCAGCAACGACCGGGCCGGGCTGACGACGTAGAGCGACCCGGTGATCACGACCTCCCCGTCGGCGGGCGCCGCATCGATCGCGAACCTCACCGCGTCGAGGACGTCGTCGACCACGTCGACGCGCGTCTTGTCGACGCCCAACTCGTACGCGGCCGTGGCGACGACGTGAGGGTCGTGACCGCGGGGGCTCTGCGGCCGGCAGCACACCACCCACGCGGCATCGAGCACGCCGAGCGCGTCGAGCATCTCGTGCGGCTCCTTCTCGCGCATCAACCCCACGACCAACGTGCGCGGCGAGGACGCGAACTCCTCGGCCAGCGCGGCGCGCAACGCGCGCGCGCCGGCGACGTTCTTCACTCCGTCGAGCAACACGAGCGGCTGGTGACCCACGACTTCGAGGCGCCCCGGGGCGCGCACGCCCAGGAACGCGTCGGTGACGATCTGGGGATCGAGCGCGCGGCCGAGGAACGACTCCGCGGCCGCGAGCGCGACCGCGGCATTGTCGGCCTGGTGCGCACCGTGCAACGCGAGAAACACCTCGCGATACGTCGCCAGCGGCGTGTACAGATCGAGCACACGACCGCCGACCGCGAGCCGGTTGGAGCGCACACCGAAGTCGACGTCGCGCCGCACGACCTGCGCGGCATCGCGCGCGAGGAAGAACGGCACCAGCTCGGGAGCGGTCTCCCCGAGCACGAGGATCGAACCCGGTTTCACGATGCCCGCCTTCTCCGCGGCGATGTCTTCGAGCGTCGGGCCGATGTACTCGACGTGGTCGATGCTCACGTTGGTGACGACCGCGACCGCGGCGTCGACGACGTTGGTCGCGTCGCCGCTCCCCCCGAGCCCCACCTCCACGACCGCGGCGTCGACGGCCACGTCCCCGAACCAGCGGAGCGCGGCGGCGGTGAGGATCTCGAAGTAGCTGGGGGCGTCCGGGAGCAGGTCCTCCACCGCCGCCACCGCCACCAGGAGGTCGTCGAGGGTGGCGTCGTCGACCGGCTCGCCGTTGCGCGCCATCCGCTCGTTGACCCGTTCCAGGTGGGGGCTGGTGTAGGTGCCGGTGCCGAGGCCGGCCGCCTCGAGCAGGGCGGCGGTCATCCGGGCCACCGAGGTCTTGCCGTTGGTGCCGGTCAGGTGCACCGCCGGGTACTCGAGCTCCGGGGAGCCGAGCAGCTCCATGAGCGGGCGCTCGCGTTCGACCGCCAGCAGCCGTGTGCCCGCGCCGCCACGCGCGGGGACGCCGACGCCGGTCTCGAGGTTGACGTGGGCGTCGAGCCAGGCCCGCGCGTCGCGCGCGTCGAGCATCACTCGGGGTCGACGAGCGTGACTTCCACCGCGAACTCGTCGGCCTCAACCAGTTCGGGCTCACCGACGATCCGACCGGCGTCGCGCACGTCCGTCAGTGCAGGGCGGAGCGACGCGAGGAACGCACTCGGTGCGCGCACGACGAGGTGCGTGACGTCGGTACGCATCGAACGCTTCGCCGTGCTCTTCGCCTTGCGGATCTCACCGAGCACCGTTGCCGCCGCGGGATACACCGCGAGCTCGGCGTCGCGCGGCGTGCCGAATGCGTCGGCACGCGGCCATTCGCTGCGGTGCACCGAGCCTTCGCGCCACCACGACCACACCTCTTCGGTGACGAACGGCAGGTGCGGCGCGAACAACCGCAGCAACGTCTCGAGCGCGGTCGCCAGCGCGGCACGCGCCGAGCTCGCCGCCGCTTCGCCGGAACCGCCGTAGGCGCGACCCTTCACCAGCTCCAGGTAGTCGTCGCAGTAGCTCCAGAAGAAGCGCTCGGTCGAGTCGAGCGCGCGCGCGTAGTCATAGGTCTCGAACGACGCGGTCGCCTGTTCGACGAGCACCGCGAGGCTCGCGAGCATCGAACGGTCGAGCGTCTCGGTCGCCGCTTCGACCGGCAGGACCTCGTCGCCCATCACCCCGAGCGCGAACTTCGAGGCGTTGAGGATCTTGATCGCAAGCCGGCGGCCCACCTTCATCTGGCCCTCGTCGACCGCGGTGTCGACCCCCGGTCGCCCGCTCGCCGCCCAGTACCGCATCGCGTCGGCGCCGAACCGGCGGATCGGCTCCATGGGGGTGACCACGTTGCCCTTGCTCTTCGACATCTTCTTGCGGTCCGGGTCGAGCACCCAGCCCGAGATGGCCGCGTCACTCCACGGCAGGCACCCGAACTCGAAGTGCGAGCGCACGATGGTCGAGAACAGCCACGTGCGGATGATCTCGAACGCCTGCGGGCGCAGGTCCATCGGGAACACGCGCCCGAAGAGGTCGGGGTCGTCCTCCCACCCGGCCGCGATCTCGGGGGTGAGCGACGACGTCGCCCACGTGTCCATGACGTCGGGGTCGGCCACGAACCCGCCCGCCTTGCCCCGCTGGTCCTCGGTGAAGCCGGCGGGCACGTCGCTGGTCGGGTCGACGGGCAGGCGCGCCTCGTCGGGCGCGAGCGGGCGCCCGTAGTCGACCTCGCCGTCGGCGTCGAGCGGGTACCAGAGCGGGAACGGCACCCCGAAGTAGCGCTGGCGGCTGATCAACCAGTCCGAGTTGAGCCCTTCGACCCAGCTCTCGTAGCGGCTACGCATGTGCGCGGGGTGCCACGCGAGCTCGCGCCCGCGCGCCAGGAACTGCTCGCGCAGCTCGGGGTCGCGGCCGCCGTTGCGGATGTACCACTGGCGCGACGACACGATCTCGAGGGGCCGGTCGCCGCGTTCGTAGAACTTCACCGGGTGGGTGATCGCCTTGGGCTCGCCGACGAGATCGCCCGACTCCGCCAGCAACTCGACGATCCGCGCCTGGGCCTGCTTGGCGGTCTTACCCGCCAGCTCCGCGTAGCGCGCATCCGCCGCGGGTGCGGCGGCGCCCCAGTCGGGCGACTCGGGGAGGAGGCGCCCGTCTCGCCCGATTGCGGTGCGCGTCGGCAGCCGCAGCTCGCGCCACCACACCACGTCGGTGGTGTCACCGAAGGTGCAGATCATCGCGATGCCCGACCCCTTCTCGGGATCGGCGAGCGGGTGGGCCAGCACCGGCACCCGCACCCCGAACAGCGGGGTGGTGACCTCGTGGTCGAAACGGGGTGAGTACCGCTCGTCGTCGGGATGGGCGACCAGCGCCACGCACGCGGGGATCAGCTCGGGTCGCGTCGTCTCGATCACGATGTCGGCCTCGCCGTCGGTCCCGCCGAACCGGACGCCGTGGTACGCGCCGGGAAGCTCGCGGTCCTCGAGCTCCGCCTGCGACACCGCCATGCGGAAGTCGACGTCCCAGAGCGTGGGCGCTTCCGACTGGTAGGCCTCGCCCCGCGCCAGCATGCGGAGGAACGCGCGTTGCGAGGCTCGCCGGGCCCGCTCGCCGATGGTCGTGTAGGTGGTCGCCCAGTCCACCGAGAGGCCGAGGGTGCGCCAGAGCTCCTCGAACTTCTGCTCGTCCTCGACCACGAGGCGGTCGCAGAGCTCCACGAAGTTCTGCCGGCTGATCGGGATCTCCTGCTTGCCCGGCTTCTCGGGCGGCACGAACCCGGCGTCGTAGGGCAACGAGGGATCGCACCGCACCCCGAAGTAATTCTGCACCCGCCGTTCGGTCGGAACGCCGTTGTCGTCCCAGCCCATCGGGTAGAACACCTCGCGCCCGCGCATCCGCTGGAAGCGGGCGATGGTGTCGGTGTGGGTGTAGGAGAACACGTGGCCCACGTGGAGGGAACCGCTCACGGTTGGTGGTGGCGTGTCGATCGCGTACACCTGCTCGCGCGCCTTGGTGCGGTCGAACGCGTACGTACCGTCGGCGTCCCAGCGGGCCGCCCACTTGTCCTCCAGCCCGTCGAGGCTCGGCTTCTCGGGGACGCTCATGCTTCCGAGTCTACGAAGCGACCGCCGCGCGCTCGATCTCTGCCCGGATCATCGAACGGATCGCCACCCACACGAGGATGTTGAACACGAGGCCGGCGACGCCCGCGAGCTGCTCCTGCGCGAACTCGAAGACCTGGGTCACGAAGATCTGGACGAGCATCCCGCGCTCGAACCATCGGTAGGCCGACAGCCGATGGTGCTTGAGCCGCGCCACGCCGACGACGATGAGCGCGCCCGACACCCCGCTCGACAGGACCGTCGCCCACTCCTCGAAGCCCTTCACCCCGCTGTGGTCGAGGGCGAGCAGCAACGCGGTGAGCAACTGGACGGAACCGATGATCACGAACCACCACGTGATCAGCCGCACGAACCATCGCCGCCGGGTCAGGCCGAGGTACCAGTTGCGCACCGCGACCCCCGAGCGCTCCATGTGGCTCGGCTTCGGGTCCGGGAGCCCCGACGCGTCGGCGAGGAGCCCGCGGACCTGGAGGCCGAACGCGCTCGGCCCCGCAGTGTCGTCGAGCAGTGACAGCGCGGCCCGGCGGCGCGGTTCGCTCAACTCGCCGATGGCGGCCGCCTTCAACGCCTCCAGCCCGTTGAGGACCGCTTCGTCCTGGCCGAGCGAGCGGCGCTGGATCCCCCGGAAGACGAGGTACATGGCGATGAACGTCATGTAGATGAGGGCGATGGTCGGCTTGAAGAAGTAGTTGACGTCGCGGGTGATGAACTTCCCGAGCTCGTCGATGAACCATCCGAACCCGCACCCGCCGATGAACGCGATGAACGTCCGGTTGTTCGGGGCGAGGAACGCGATCGAGAACACGATGGCGATCGCCATCATCAGCGCGCCCCAGATCGCGTGCGAGATGTGCAGCGTGCCGTTGCCGAGCTGCGGGTACCCGGTGATGATCAGGAAGACGCGGTTCCCGAGCACGGATCCGATCGCGGCAGACAAGGAACAGGTCGAGCCGGCGACCGAGGTCTGCGCTGCGGAGCGCGAACCTCGGGAGGCGCGCTCGGCTCATCGCTCCCGCTCGTGGTGCCGCCCCGCCCCGGAACGCTCGCTCACGCTGAGCGGCGCTCGCCTTCGTCGGTCGTGATGAGCGTCGGGTGCACGCGGTCCATCACAACCGCCCGGTCGATCACGCACCGGCTGATGTCGGTGCGACTGGGAAGGTCGTACATCACCTCGAGCAGCACGCCCTCGAGGATCGCCCGCAGCCCGCGCGCACCGGTGCCCCGCTTCAGGGCTTCGTCGCCGACCGCGTCGAGCGCGTCGTCGGTGAACACCAGTTCGACGTCGTCGAAGTGGAAGAACTTCTGGTACTGCTTCAGCAACGCGTTCTTGGGCTCGACGAGGATGCGGATGAGGGCGTCCTTGTCGAGGTTGTTCACCGCGCTGATCACCGGAAGGCGACCGACGAACTCGGGGATGAGCCCGAACTTCAGGAGGTCCTCCGGCAGGACCGAGCGCAGGATCGTGCCGACGTCCTTCTCCTCCGAGCGGCGAACGTCGGCCCCGAATCCGATCCCCTGGTTGCCGGTGCGCGTCTCGATGAGACGCTCGATCCCGGCGAAGGCGCCGCCGCAGATGAAGAGGATGTTCGTGGTGTCGATCTGGATGAACTCCTGGTGCGGGTGCTTGCGCCCACCCTGGGGCGGCACCGACGCGGTCGTCCCCTCGAGGATCTTGAGCAACGCCTGCTGCACGCCCTCGCCCGACACGTCACGCGTGATCGACGGGTTCTCGGCCTTGCGGGCGATCTTGTCGATCTCGTCGATGTAGATGATCCCGGTCTCGGCCTTCTTCACGTCGTAGTCGGCGGCCTGGATGAGCTTCAGCAGGATGTTCTCGACGTCTTCGCCCACGTAGCCCGCCTCGGTGAGCGCGGTCGCGTCGGCGATGGCGAACGGCACCTTCAGCAGCCGCGCCAGGGTCTGGGCGAGCAGCGTCTTGCCGCAGCCGGTCGGGCCGATCAGCAGGATGTTCGACTTCTGGAGCTCGACGTCGGGGTCGCCGTACGCGCCCGCCTGCACCCGCTTGTAGTGGTTGTAGACCGCAACCGAGAGGATCTTCTTGGCCTGCTCCTGGCCGATCACGTAGTCGTTCAGGTACTCGTAGATCTCACGAGGCTTGGGGAGCTCGTCGAACTTCACCTCGGAGCTCTGCGAGAGCTCCTCTTCGATGATCTCGTTGCACAGGTCGATGCACTCGTCGCAGATGTAGACGCCGGGCCCGGCGATCAGCTTCTTGACCTGCTTCTGGCTCTTCCCGCAGAACGAGCACTTCAGCAGGTCGCCACCGTCACCGAACTTGGCCACGATTCCCCCTCCTGATCAACGACATTCGACCGACGCCGGTCGCTCGGTCAGCTCACGCCCGCCGGCACACCGACGGCCGCGAGATCGCGGTTGGTGATCACCTCGTCGACGATGCCGTATTCCTTGGCTTCGTTCGCACCCATGATGAAGTCGCGATCGGTGTCGTGCGCGACCTTGGCGACTTCCTGACCCGAGTGGTGCGCCAGGATCTCGTCGAGCGACTCGCGCATCCGCACGATCTCCTTGGCCTGGATCTCGATGTCGACCGCCTGCCCCGACGCACCACCGTGCGGCTGGTGGATGAGCACCCGCGAGTGCGGCAGGATGTAGCGCTTCCCGGGCGTCCCGGAGGCGAGGATGACCGCGGCTGCCGACGCGGCCTGGCCCAGGCAGATGGTCGAGACGTCCGGCTTGATGAACTGCATCGTGTCGTAGATCGCGAACAACCCGGTGATCTCGCCACCGGGCGAGTTGATGTAGATGGAGATGTCCTTGTCGGGCTGCTCGCTCTCGAGGTGGAGCAGCTGCGCGATGACCACGTTGGCGACGAGATCGTCGATCGGTGTGCCGAGGAAGATGATCCGGTCCTGCAGCAGCCGCGAGAAGATGTCGTTGCGGTCGGGGCCCCGCGGTGTGTCCTGGGTGACGTTCGGGACGTAGACGTTGCGAATGGGCTCGCTCACTGCGCTTGCTCCTGTTCCTGTGCTTCCGGTTCCTCTGCGGTGTCTTCGGTGCTGGTGTTCGGGGATTCGGCTTCCGGGGACCCGGAACTCTCGGATGCGGCGGGTTGCGGGAGCGAGAGGTCGACGGGCTCACCGTCGGCGTCGACCACGTCGGCGTGCTCGATCAGGAACGCGAGTGCCTTCCCACGTGCGATGTCCGAGCGTACCGCCTCGACAACCCCGCGCCGTTCGAGATCCTTCCGGACCTTGGCCGGCTTCTCGCTCATCCGCTCGGCGAGCTGCTCGATCTCCGCGTCGAGCTCCTCGTCGGTGGCCTCGATCGATTCCTGGACGATGACCGCCCGCAGCGCGAGGTCGGCGCGGACCGCCTCGGTGGCGCCCGCACGGATGCTCTCCACGAACTCCTGCTGGTCCTGGCCGGTGGCCGCGAGGTACTGGGGGATGGTCATCCCGATGCCCTGCTCCTCGAGCCGGTGCGCGAGATCGTGGAGGCGACGCTCCATCTCGCTGCTGACCAGGGTCTCGGGCACGTCGTCGGCGACGAGCTCGGCCGCGGCCTCGAAGATCTTCTCGCGCACCGCCATCGACGCCTGGACCCGCGCGTAGACGTCGAGCCGCGTCCGGACGTCGTCCTTCAACGCGTCGACGGTCTCGAACTCGCTGACCTCGCCCACCCACTCGTCGGTGAGCTCGGGCAGCACCTTCTTCTTCGCGTCCTTCACCAGGACCTGAAAGGCGACCTCCTCGCCCGCCCGGTCGCCGAAGCGCTCGGGGAGCGCGTCGTCGAACTTCAGGATGTCGCCGGGACGCTTGCCGTGCAGCTCCGCGTCGAGCTTCGGCACCACGATGCCCGAACCGACCTCGTAGAGGTAATCGGTGGCGGTGAGTCCCTCGACCGACTCGCCGTCGACGGAACCCTTGATGTCGATCTCGGCGAAGGCGCCGTCGGTGAGCGGCTCGGACGAGTCCGCGAGGTCGGCGAAGCGCTCGCGCAACGAGTCGACCTGCTGGTCGACGGTCTCCTCGCCGACCTCGGGCTTCTCGATCTCGATCCGCAGCGCGTCGTGACCCTCGACCGTCACCTGGGGACGTACCTCGACGACGGCGTCGAACTCGACGTCGCCTTCGTCTTCACCCGCGGTGATGTCGATCTCGGGCGGCGCGATGACGTCGACGTCTCGGGCGACGACCGCTTCCGCGTAGTACTCGGGGAGCGAGTCGCGCAGGGCCTGGTCGCGGGCGATCTCGGTGCCCATCCGAGCCTCGAGCAGGCGCCGGGGTGCCTTGCCCGGGCGGAACCCCGGCATCTTGACTTCCTTGGCGAGCTTGCGGAACGCGGCGTCGATCGCCTGCTCGAAGTCGGCGGCCGGGATCGCGACGTGGAGGCGGACCTTGTTGCCTTCGAGCTCTTCGACGGTCGTGGTGAGAGACATGGGGCTGCGCAGTCTATTGCCTGGGTCCCCCGGTTCCGGCACCTCTCGGTCAGGGACCCAACTCTCTCGGTCAGAGACCCAACTTGGTGAAGTCCCAGCTCGCGATCTTCGCCGGCGTGAGCTTCAACCAGGCGTGACGGCCGTCGTGGAACATCGTGTCGCCGCCCTGGTACTTCGCCGCGAAGCGCCGTTCGGCGTCGGCCAGCCCTTCGTCGGGCTCGCCGGTGCGGGGCACCTCGCCCACGACCTCGACCCGGCCGGAGATCTCGACGCCTCGCAGTTCGGTGTACTCCTGCCCCGCCTCGACCAACACGGCCACCCGCGGGTCCCGTTGGAGGTCGGTCCAGCGCTGGCTGCGGGTGATGGAGTAGAGCCAGAGGCATTCGCCGTCCCACACGAACCACAGCGCGGTGGCGTGCGGGCCGTCGTGGCTCACCGTTGCCACCGTGCACGTGCGTTCGGTCGCGAGGTACTCGTCGAGCTCTTCGGCGGTCATCGCGATCTTGCGGCCACGCCGTTGCTCCTGCATCACAGCACCGTACAACGGCGGGTCGCCGACCACGGTGCCGTAACCTGGGCTGCTGCCGGGGAGTAGCGCAGTGGTAGCGCACCTGCTTTGGGAGCAGGAGGTCGGGGGTTCAAGTCCCCCCTCCCCGACACCGGTCGCGCACTCCGGCGGCGAACACGCGGGTGTAGCTCAATGGCAGAGCCTCAGACTTCCAATCTGATGACGGGAGTTCGATTCTCCTCACCCGCTCGCACGGTCAGGACAACCAGGCGTCCACTCGACGTTGCGTACGCCGAGGAGCATGAGGACGACTCGTTCGGCGCCGCACCCGCGCGGGACCGCTCACGGCTCGCGCCGCGACGGCCACGCCCTCACTACCGGAACACGTACCGGTCGGCGCCCCCGGCAGGACTCGAACCTGCGACCTCGTCATTAGAAGTGACTTGCTCTGTCCAGCTGAGCTACGGAGGCAACGACAGGTCAACGATATCTGCCGCCGTCACTGTCAGACGGGTATTCTGATGGTTGTGCGGCCCCACCACACCAAGGACAAGGGCGACCTCGGCGTCGCACACGCGATTGCCGATCTGGTCGATCAGGGTTTCGTCGTCCTGACTTCGCTCTGCGAACACGCGCCGTTCGACCTCGTCGGCTACCGGGACGGCGCGTTCGTCCGCGTTCAGGTGAAGTATCGGACCCTGTCGTCGAGCGGGACGATCGAGGTCCAGTTCAAGAGTTCATGGTCGGACTCGAAGGGAACGTACGTACGGCCGCTCGACAAGGACGAAGTTGACGTCGTCTGCATCTACTGCCCCGACACCGGCGCGTGCTACTACGTCGACCCCAAGCAGTTTTCACGGTCGGTGTCGTTGAGAGTCACCCCGAGTCGCAACCGGCAGGAACGCAACGTCCTCCGAGCGGAGCGATTCCGAGCCGTTCCAGCCATGGTGTGACGCGTTCGCCGATCTCACGGATCATTCGTCGTCAACTACTGCTGCGTTCTGTCGCTGCGTCGTTCTGACCACGTCGGTAACCTCAAGCCCCATGCGACGCACCCACTTTACCGAGGAACACGACCTGTTCCGCGACAGCTTCCGCACGTTCGTCGAGCGGGAGATGGCGCCGCACCACGCCGAGTGGGACGAGGCCGGCATCGTGCCGCGGGAGCTGTTCGCCACCGCAGGGGCCGCAGGCTTCCTCGGCATGGCGGTTCCCGAGGCATACGGAGGCGGCGGCGTCGACGACTTCCGCTACAGCCAGGTGATCGGCGAGGAGCTGCAGTACGCCGGGGTCGCGTCGGCGGGCCTGGGCATGACCCTCCACACCGACATCTGCCTGCCGTACTTCCTGTCGCTCGCCAGCGAGGAGCAGAAGGCGCGCTGGTTGCCCGGCATCGTCGCCGGCGAGCTGATCACCGCCATCGGGATGACCGAGCCCGGCATCGGCTCCGACCTCGCGTCGATGAGCACGACCGCGCTGCGCGACGGCGACCACTACGTCGTCAACGGCGCGAAGACGTTCATCACCAACGGCATCAACGCCGACCTCGTGATCACCGCAGTGAAGACCGATCCCACGCAGCGCCACGCAGGGATGAGCCTGCTCGTCCTCGAACGCGGCATGGAGGGCTTCGAGCGCGGGCGCAACCTCGAGAAGGTGGGCCTGCACGCGCAGGACACCGCCGAGTTGTTCTTCACCGACGTGCCGGTACCGGTCGAGAACGTCCTGGGCGTCGAAGGCAAGGGCTTCGCACACCTGGTCGACAACCTCCCGCAGGAGCGGCTGTCGATCGCGGTGTCGGGTGTCGCCGCCGCCGACGCCGCGCTGCGGTGGACCCTCGACTACGTGCAGGAGCGCAAGGCCTTCGGCTCGCCGATCGCGTCGTTCCAGAACACGCGCTTCGCGCTGGCCGAGATGCGCACCGAGATCGACGTGTCGCAGGTGTTCGTCGACCGCTGCGTCGGGGCGCTCAACGAGCGCGAGCTCTCGGTGGAAGAGGCCGCCGAGGCGAAGTGGTGGTGCACCGAGTTGCAGAAGCGAACCGTCGACCGGTGCGTGCAGCTGCACGGCGGCTACGGCTACATGCTCGAGTACCCCATCGCGCGCGCGTACATCGATGCGCGGGTCACCACGATCTACGGCGGCACCACCGAGATCATGAAGGAGATCATCGGCCGGTCGCTCACGTGACCGGTCGCCGGAGGGCGACCGGGTCGGCACGGTTCTCGCGCAGTTCTCACGCAGTCCACACCTCCTCTTGACACGAGGGGCGCACGGTGGACCTCGACACCACGGAACCCCCCGAATCGAGGCCCCATGAGCACCGTCCACGACACTCGCCCCGCCCCGTCCCGCCTGCGGCGCTTCCGGCTGATCCCGGGCTCGGGCACCGGCCCGGACCGGGTGGTCCCGGAGCCGCCACCCAAGCAGGTGTCGCTCTCGCCCCACGCGGCCCACTGGCTCGAGCCCCTCGGCGAGGCGCTCGGGCCGTCGTACCGGGTGGTCGTCGGTGCCCTCGAGCCCCCGGCGGCGATCGTCGTCGACACCCGCGAGGAGGACCTCGAACGGCTCGTCACCCAGCAACGACCGGTAACCCGGATCATCGTCGTGCACCGGGGCCACCCTTCCGAGCAACCGGTGTCGCCGGCGTCGTTGCTCGACCTCGGCGCCGACGCCTACCTCGCGCCGGTGTCGCTCCCCGCGCTCGCCGCCCACGTCAAGGCGTTGACTCGGTCCTGGGACACGTTCCCGCCCCGGCGGGTGGATCAGACCGCGTAGACCGAGAGGTCGGTGGCCTTCACCGTGGCCCACACGTCGACGCCCTCGTGGAGTCCGAGCTCGCCCACCGCCGCCGCGGTGACCTCGGCCACGACCGGTACCGGACCGTCGACGTGGATGCGGACCCGGTCGCCCAACAGGTCCGCGCCCCCGACGAGCCCGCGCCAGACGTTGCGCGGGCTCCCCTCGGGGTGGGCCCGGTGGAGGCTCACCGAATGGGGCTGGATGGCGACGTACACGTCGCCCTCGGCCGCGTCCGCGGTGACGACGACGCCACCGCTGTCGAGCAGCACCTCGTGGCCGTGCCCGGTGCCGCGCAGCAGGTTGAGCCCCACGAGGTCGGCGACGTAGCGCGAGCGCGGCGCGCCGGCCACCTCGCGGACCGATCCCGACTGGGCGACGCGTCCATGCTCGAGCACCACCAGCCGGTCGGCGAGCGCGACCGCGTCGAGGAGCTCGTGGGTCACGAGCACCCGCGCCCCCGAGAAGGTGCTGAGGTGGCGCCGCAGGTCGCGTCGCAGCTCGGTGCGAGCGCCGACGTCGAGCGCGGCCAGGGGCTCGTCGAGCAGCAGGAGACGCGGCTGGGTCACCAGCGCGCGCGCGAGCGCGACCCGTTGCTGCTGGCCACCGGAGAGCGCGGTTGGCGAGGTGCCCGCACGCTCCGCCAGCCCCACCCTGCGCAACCAGTCGCTCGCCCGCCGGCGCGCCTCCGCCCGAGGGATCCCGCGGCTACGCAGGCCGAACGCGACGTTCTCGAGCACCGTGAGGTGCGGGAACAGCAGGTAGTCCTGGAACACCACGCCGACCCCGCGGGCTTCGGGCACCACGAAGGTGCCGTTCGCCGGATCGTCGACCGGGTCGTCGCCGAGCACGATGCGACCGGCGTCGATCGGCACCAGCCCGGCCAGCGCGCGGAGCAGCGTCGACTTCCCGGCACCGTTCGGCCCCAGGACCGCGACGGTCTCGCCGTCGGCCGCTTCGAGCTCGACCCGGAGATCGAGCGCCCCGAGCCGGACCTCGAGATCAGCCTTCAGCGTCACGCAGACCCCCGAACCAGTGGTCGCGCAGCGACGCCAGCACGATGATCGAGATGAGGAGGAGCACCAGGCTGAGCACGATCGCCACCGGTTGCTGCGACTCGAGCAGGTCGTAGACCGCGAGGGGGAGCGTCTGGGTCCGGCCCTGGATGTTGCCGGCGAAGGTGATGGTGGCGCCGAACTCGCCCAGCGCCCGCGCCCACGCGAGGGCGGTGCCCGCGATCAGCGCGGGCGCGATCATCGGCACCGTCACCCTGCGGAACACCGTCCACCGCCCCGCACCGAGGCTGGCCGCGGCGTCCTCGTAGCGCCGATCCATCGAGCGAAGGCCCGCCTCGACCGTGATCACGAGGAACGGCATCGCGACGAACGTCTCGGCGAGCACCGCACCCCACTTGCTGAACGTGAACTGGAAGCCGAACACGTCGTGGATCCAGCCGCCGAGGAGCCCGCCGTTGCGCTGGAACGCGAAGAGCAGCGCCATGCCACCCACCACGGGTGGCAACACCATCGGCAGCACGACGAGCGCGCGCACCAGAGCCCTTCCCGGGAACCGGGCCCGGGCCAGCACGTACGCGAGCGGCACGCCGAACACCACCGCGCACGCGGTCGACCACAGGGAGCACTCGACCGACAAGCGGATCGCGTCCCGCGCCGCCGGGGTGCCCAGGTCGTCCCAGACCTCGCCCCACGGTGCGCGGATCAGCAACCCCACGAGGGGCAGCACGAAGAACGCGATCGCGACGCCGGCCAGGAGCACCACGACGAGGGGCGTTCCCCGCCCCCGCCGCCTCATCCTCGACGGCTCGGTCGTCGACGGCTCACTGGAGCGGCGGCGAGAGGAACCCGTAGCTCGCCAGCGTCTTGCGGCCCGCGCGCGACACGGTGTACTTCACGAACGCGTCGGCCAGCTCGCGGTGCTGCGACGCCGCGAGCGGGGCGATGGGGTAGATCGCGTAGACGTTGAGCCAGGGCGGGATCCGCACCGCTTGCACGCTCGCACCGGCAGCCTTGGCGTCGGTCGTGTAGACGATGGCCGCGTCGGCGTCGCCGGTCGTCACCGCGGTCAGCGTCGCCTTCACGTCGGCGCCCTTGGTGATCTTCCCCGGTGGGATCGTGATCCCCGCCTGCGTCAGTGCCTGCGCGGCGTACTTGCCGCACGGCACCGCGTCGGCGCACAACGCGACGGTCCCGACGTCGGCGAGGTCGGCCAGTGACTTCACGTGCCTCGGGTTGCCCTTCTTGACCACGATGGCGAGCTCGTTCGCCGCGAAGACGGTCGGCTCCGCCGTGACCTCGCCGCCCGTCACGACCTTCTGCATGTTCGTGCCGTCGGCCGACGCGAACACGTCGGCGGGCGCACCCCCGTGGATCTGCGTCACGAGGGCAGACGACGCGCCGAAGTTGGTGGTGACCGTCACCTCGGGGTTCGCCTGCTGGAAGTCGGCCGCCAACGCGGTGAACGCGTCGGTGAGCGACGCCGCCGCCGACACCGTGATCGCGCCGGCGAGCGGCTTCGCCTTCGCCGCCGACGCCGCTCCGGTTCCCTGGACGCCGAACGTCATCGCCGCGAGACCGGCAACGACCGCGACGCGGGTTCGAATTCCTGAGACGCCGCTCATCCCTGCCCTCCGCTCATTCCGGTCGCGGGACTTCCACGATCACGTTCGTCGACTTCACGACCGCCACCGCGAGATCGCCGGGCTCGATCCCGAGCTCGTCGGCCGCCTCGCGGGTCATCATGGACGTGACGCGGTGCGGCCCCGCCTGGAGGTGCACCACCGCCACCAGCCCGTCCTTGTCCACCTGGGTGACGATGCCGGGAAACCGGTTCCGTGCCGACTCGATCACCGGCGACTCGGCCGCGGTGGGGGCCGTCTCGGTCAGGAAGCGGGCGAGCTCGGCCCCCTCGATGAGCCGCTCACCCCCGCCGCGCCGCCGGGCCCCGAAGCGGCCCTCGTCGGCCCACCGGCGCACCGTGTCGGGGCTCACCCCGAGCAGCTCGGCGACCTGCCCGACTCGGTAGCTCGTCATGGAGCGGGAGCATACCGGGATTTGACCTCTGATCTGCAAGGCCGTATGGGGATTACCCTCGTATCTGCGGTCCTGGGGTGCCGGGAGCAGCCCGCGTTACCGTGGAGGTCTCGCAGCACACGAACGGAGCGCACCATGGCCACCATCGAAACCGACCGCCCCGGAACCGTCCACGGGGAAGTCCGCATGCTCATCGACGGTGAGCTCGTCGAAGCCGCCTCCGGGAAGCGCTTCGACAACGTGAACCCCGCCACCGAGGAGGCCCTCGGCGAGGTCGCCGACGCGGGCGTCGAAGACATGCAGCGCGCCATCGCCGCGGCGCGACGCGCGTTCGACGAGACCGACTGGTCCACCGACCGCGCGTTCCGGAAGAAGTGCCTCGAGCAACTGCACGCCGCGATCGTGAGCGAGCAGGAGGCGTTGCGCGCCGAGCTCGTCGCCGAGGTCGGCACCCCGTTCGTGCTCACCTACGGACCGCAGCTCGACGCGCCCCTCGAGGACGGCCTCCTCTGGCCGGCGGCCACGATCGACACGTTCCAGTGGGAGCGCGACCTCGAGGAGGGTCACGCGTTCGGAGGGCGGGCCTCCCGCAAGGTCGTGAAGGAGGCCGCCGGTGTCGTCGGCGCGATCGTGCCGTGGAACTACCCGTTCGAGGTGTCGATCCAGAAGATCGGCCAGGCGCTCGCCACCGGCAACACCATGATCCTGAAGCCGGCGCCGGACACGCCGTGGAACGCGACGCGCATCGGTCGTCTCGTCGCGGAGAAGACCGACATCCCCGCGGGGGTGTTCAACGTCGTCTCGTCGTCCGACCACCTCGTCGGAGAGGAGCTCGTGGTCAGCCCGCTGGTCGACCTCATCTCCTTCACCGGCTCGACCGTCACCGGCAAGCGCATCTTCGAGAAGGGCAGCGCGACGATGAAGCGCCTCTTCCTCGAGCTCGGCGGGAAGTCGGCCGACATCGTGCTCGACGACGCCGACCTCGAGGCGAAGATGGGGAGCGCGGCCGGGGTGTGCACGCACGGCGGCCAGGGGTGCGTGATGCCGACCCGCATGCTCGTGCCCCGCAAGCTCTACGACCAGGCCATCGAGATCGCGGCACCGGGCTTCGCCAACTTCCCGTACGGCGACCCCACCGACCCGTCGATGCTCATGGGTCCGCAGATCAGCGCCAAGCAGCGCGACCGCGTCCTCGGCTACATCGAGAAGGGCAAGGAAGAGGGGGCCCGTGTCGTCGTGGGTGGCGGCCGCCCCGCGCAGTTCGACAAGGGCTACTTCGTCGAGCCCACGCTCTTCGCCGACGTCGACAACTCGATGACCATCGCCCGCGAAGAGATCTTCGGGCCCGTGCTCATCGTCATCCCGTTCGAGGATGACGACGACGCGGTGCGCATCGCCAACGACAACCAGTACGGCCTCGGCGGCTACGTCACGTCGGGTTCGGTCGAACGGGCACTGGCGGTCGGGCGCCGGCTGCGGGCCGGCACCATCAGCATCAACGGCGGGATCAGCTACGGCGCCGACGCACCCTTCGGCGGCTACAAGGCGAGCGGCGTCGGCCGCCAGAACGGCATCGAGGGCTTCGAGCAGTACACCGAGACCAAGACCATCGCCGTCGGCCTCACCTGAGCCGAGCGCGGGACATCCGGATGACACGGGTCGCGTTCGTCGGCGCGGGCCAGATGGGCGCGCCCATGGCGGAACGGCTTCTCGCCGCGGGCCACGACGTCACCGTCTACGCCCGCCGGGCCGAGGTGCGCGAGCACTTCGATCAGGCGGGCGCGACCGTGACCGCCTCCTTGGCCGACGCCGCGAGCGGTGCCGAGATCGTGCTGGTCTGCGTCTACTCCGACGCCCAGTTCGAAGAGGTCGCGCGGGCCGACGACGGTCTGGTCGCGAACATGGCGCAGCGGCGCGGTGCTCGCATCGCACACCACCGGGAGCCCGGCCACGGTCAAGCGTGTCGCGGAGGACGCGGCGGCGCGCGGCGTCTCGATCGTCGACGCGCCGTTCAGCGGCGGTGCCGACGACGCCCGCGCCAACAAGCTCACGGTGATGCTCGGCGGAGCGCCCGACGACGTCGAACGGGTGCGCGCGGTCGTGAGCGTGTACGCGGATCCGATCCTGCCGATCGGCGCGCTCGGCACTGCGCTCGTCGTGAAGCTGGTGAACAACGCGCTCTTCGCCGCCAACATCCAGCTGGTCGCGCAGGCGGAGCGGATCGCCGGTGAGCTCGGCGTCGACACCCCGACGCTCGCCAACGTGATCCAGCAGTCCAGCGGCGCGAGCTACGTGATGGGACTGGTCACGTTCATGGGCTCCATCGACCAGCTGGTCGAAGGCGCCGGCCACTACATGCGCAAGGACATCGACGTCGTCCGGGCGGTCGCCGAGAGCCTCGGCGTCGATCTCGGGATCATCGGCCAGGTCGTCGACGGCGGGCCCGCCACCTTCGAGGCCCGGTGAGCGCGCTCGCCGGCGGAACCGCCGTCGTCACCGGGGCCGGCTCGGGGCTGGGCGAGGCCATGGCCGACGCCTTCGCCGGCGAGGGGATGGGGATCGCCGCCCTGGACATCAACCGCGAAGCGGCCGAATCGGTTGCGAACCGGCTGGTCGCCGGCGGCACCGAAGCCCTGGCCCGCGTGGTCGACGTGGCCGACCGGGCATCGCTCGACGTCGCCGCCGCGGCGGTGGCCGACCGCTTCGGCTCGTGCAACCTCGTGGCCGCCAACGTCGGCGTGATGCAGTTCGGCCCCCTCGAGCAGATCACCGCCGAGGACTGGCAGTGGCTGCTCTCGGTCAACATCGTCGGGACGGCCAACACGGTCAACGCGTTCCTCCCGTTGCTGCGGGCCGCCGAAGGTCCACGCCACATCGTGCTCACGTCGTCGATGGCCGCCCTGGTGCCGAGCCCGCGCCAGGGCGCGTACATCACGACGAAGTTCGCGGTGACGGGCTACGGCGAAGTGCTCCGCCAGGAGCTTGCCGGCGACGGCATCGGCGTGACCATCGTGTTCCCGAGCGGGATGATGACGAACCACCTCGACAGCAGTCGCGCGGGCGCGCCCGTGCGCGCTCGGTGAGTCCGTGTTGCGCGACGAAGACCTCGACGTCGTGATCGCGACCGCCGGGTCGGGCGACGACGTCGTCACCACCGCGGCCGACGCGATCAGCGACCTCGTGCGTGACATGCTCGCGGGCGAGCCGTACGTGATCACGCACGGCTCGCGGGCCGAGGAGATCCGCGCCCGCCACGAGGCCATCGAGCACGCCCACACGCGCATGCGTGGCGCCCGCGACGGGCGCGCCCCCGGCGGACACCCCGGCTGACCAGCCCCGATCGGTCGACGGCAGAGCATCGGGGACGGGCCGGTAGAGTGGTCGCCCCGGCACGCAGGGCGGTGCCGGACGTGGTGGCCGTAGCTCAGTTGGCTAGAGCGCCGGGTTGTGATCCCGGAGGTCGGGGGTTCGAAACCCCTCGGTCACCCCATTCTCGAGAAGCGCCGGGCGGGCGCAGGCACGAACTCGTCGAGCGAGTGCCTGCGCCGCCGCACGTCGCGTGATCGAGCCCGCGATCGAACGCCGCGATCGAGCGCGTCAGGCCGCCGCAGGCGTGCCCAGCACCGCGCGCAGCGCGCCGTCGATCTCGGGGGACGCGAACTCGTACCCACTCGCCTCGAGCACCCGCGGGAGGACCCGTTGACCCTCGACGAGCAGATGCTCGACGAGCTCGCCGCCGTAGATCGCCTTGAGCGGGAACAGCGGCGTCGGCAACACCGTCGGACGGTGCAGCGCAGCGCCGAGCGCGTGCGTGAACTCCGAGTTGGTGACCGGGTTCGGCGCGGTGAGGTTGACCGGGCCCGACACCGACTCCGTCCGGAGGAGATGGCGCAGGGCACCGACGTGGTCGTCGAGGGAGATCCAGCTCATGTACTGGCCACCGGAGCCGATCCGCCCACCCAGGCCGAGCTTGAACGGGAGCAGCATCCGCTGCAGCGCCCCACCGTGGGCGGCCAGCACGATGCCGGTCCGGATCGTCACCACCCGGATCCCGGCGTCGGCAGCCGGGGCGGTCGCGCCTTCCCACGCCACGCACACCTCGGCGGGAAAGTCGTCTCCCGGGGGGGCCTGCTCGGTGAGCTCGGTGTCGCCCCGACTGCCGTAGTAGCCCACCGCCGAGCCCGAGAGCAGCACCGATGGCGGGCGAGCGAGACCGGCGAGGGTCCGGGCGAGGAGGTCGGTCGGTTTCGTGCGGCTCTCGCGGATCAGCCGTTTGCGCTCGGGGGTCCACTTCTTGTCGCCGATGCCGGCCCCCGCGAGGTGCACGACCGAGTCGACGCCCTCGAGGCCGGCGGCGTCGATCGTGCCGGCGACGGGATCCCACCGGACGTCGTCGGCGCCTTCGGGCTCACCCCGCACGAGGCGCAGCACCCGGTGACCGTCGGCGCGGAGCTTGGGGATGAGCGCGGTGCCGATGAGGCCGTGCGATCCGGTCACGAGCACGTCCATGGGAAGCTCCTTCGAGGGGTCGACCCACCGTAACGCTGTGAGTCGACGCGCTCCCGTTCGGTAGGCTTCGCGGTCTGAGCGCCCCTAGCTCAACTGGCTAGAGCAAATGACTCTTAATCATTAGGTTCCGGGTTCGAGTCCCGGGGGGCGTACGCAAGCTACTGACCGGCGCAAATGCGCGAGCTGTCGGTTGAGTCCGCGCCCCTGATTCGTGGTCAGCCGAGCGTCGTGCTCGCCCACTTCGCCAGCTGCGGTGCGAGGAGAGGCCAGCGCTCGAAGCCCTGCCAGAGACCGGCGGCCCGATCCAGCCACTCGGTGTCCGGCCAGGGCGGTTCGACGAGCTGCGCGTTCGGAAGGAGTCCCGCGACTTGCTCCGAGGTCTCGCGGGGATGGTTGGGATCGGAGGCGCCGCTCCGGAACACCAGCGCCGGGATGTCGAGGGCACGCGCCTCGTCGTCGGGCAGACCTGGGACGAGTTCGCCCCCGCAACTGCAGTAGGCATCCATCCATCGCTCCATCGCGGCGACGAACTCTTTGGGGTCCTGGGCCAGCAGGCGCTCGCGGTTTGGTGCATGGCGCGCGAACACCTCTTGCCAGCTCGGGATGGACATCACTGCTTCCAGATCTCCGTTCCACGCAGCCGGAACTGCCGGCGCGCAGTAGTAGGAGGACAGCGACTGCAGCCCGTAGGTACCTCCACTGAT
Organism: uncultured Actinomycetes bacterium; assembly: GCA_963750045.1. Classification (GTDB taxonomy): domain Bacteria; phylum Actinomycetota; class Acidimicrobiia; order IMCC26256; family DASPTH01; genus DASUAS01. Next base: position 299,837 of record CAVVPD010000003.1, read on the forward strand.
CCACCAGATGCCAAGCGCGAGGCCTACGTCACGATGTCGGTTGGCTGCGAGGAGCGAGACCCGCGCTCCGCCCGAGCCTCCGATGATCACCGCTGGTGCCAGGTCGAGCTTCCGGAGCAGCCCGGCGAGGACATCGGCCTGCATCATTGACTCCGACTCGCCTCCGAAGCACACTTCGGACTCGCCGCAGTTCGGACGGTCCCAGATGAGGACACGATTGCCGTGTTCGGCGAGCGCGAGGGCGAGCTCGCGCACACCGGGATAGTCCTTGCTGAAGCGACCTCCCGGCGTGAGGACCCACGGCCGCCCGTCACCCACGATCTCGTACGCGATCGACAATCCTTCGACTTCAGTCCTGGGCATGGACGGACGCTAACGCGCGGTCGCGCACCACTCGATCTCGGTGGTGCGAGCCGTTCAGTCGGCGAGCCGGTACAACTTGATGGCCGTCTCGCCCATCACCTTGCGCTGGGTCTCGGGCCGGAGCGCGGCGATCTTCTCCTCGACCACGGCGAGGGGACTCGGGTACAGGCACGTGGGGTGTGGCCAGTCGGTCTCGAACATGATGTTGTCCTCGCCGACGTTTTCGATGAGCTGTTGCAAGCTTCCGCGGCCGTTCTCGAACCACAGCGTGGCGTACCAGTTGTCACGGAAGTACTCCGACGGCAGCTTCTCGAGCTTCTTGGCGTACTCCGGGGCGTTCTCCGCGAGCTCGTAGTCCATCGCCTCGAGCATGAACGGGATCCAGCCCACCCCGCTCTCGACCGACACCATCTTCAGGTCGGGGTGGCGGTCGAACATTCCCGAGTAGGCACTGTTCAGGAGAACCCGCGAATTGTTCTGGAACAGCGATGCGCCACCGATCGCAGGCTTGACGTAGTCGTCCTGGCTTGGCCAGAACGTCGTACCGAAGTAATTGAGCGACGTCTGGCTGGCACCGATGTGGAAGTGCACCGGGAGCTGGAGGTCTTCGCAGACGTCCCAGAACGGATCCCACTCCGGGCTTCCGAGGTCTGGCGATCCCGAGTCCTGCGGGTCCGACGTCATGTTCACACCGCGGTACCCCATCGTCGCGGAGCGCTTCGCCTCGCGGACGCACTCCTCGATGCTCCACGCCGGCATGATCGGCATCGGCAGGAGGCGGCCATTCGATGCTTCCTGCGTCTCGGCCAAGGCGTCGTTGTACAACTGAACGCACAGCAGCACGAGCGTGTGATCCCGCACCGTGTTCACGAGGTTCTGCCCACCGAGGCCGATCGCGTTCGGATAGATCACCTGGAAGTCGATGCCGAACTCGTTCATGATCTCCAGCCGCGCCGCCGGATCCCACGCCGAACGGTGAACGTCGTCGATGCCCCACGACCCACCCTGCGAGTCGGTCCACGGATGCTTCTTGCCGTCGCGGTCGATGGTGCCACCCGAACCGGCCTTACCGAACGTGTGACCATCGATGACCCACATGTCCATCCCGTCGATCTTCACGACGTGCGGCACCTTGTCCTCGAGACCCTTCGGTGCGCGCGACGTGAAGAGGTCGTGACGCTCGGTCATGTGGGCGTCGGCATCGACGATTCGAACACCCTCGGCCAGCTTCGCCATCGCTCGCTCCTCCCGAAATGCGGGCGGCTCCCCGGTCGACGGCTGCGATCGTCGCTGAAGGCAACGCCTGGACCGAGGTCCGGATTCGATCGGCACAATGTTCGTTTCGAGCCTAGATCTCGGGGCGAGACGGCACCTCCGATCGCCCGCTACAGAGCCGGCGCGCCCGTGTCGCGGTCCGGCGCGCACTACCGCCGCGCCGCGTGTTCTGGGCCGGCGACGCCGCCGCGATGGCCGGTCGTCCTGATCGGCTCCGACCGAAGCCACCGGGTCCCCACCGGGGGGCGGCCCGGGTAGATTCGCCGAATGCCCGAACTCGCGATCGGCACCGAAGCCTCCGAACCCCGTCTCACCGGCACCGACCTCGATAGCCGGCTCGAGCAGCACCGCATCGAGCTGACCGCCCACTGCTACCGGATGCTCGGCTCGTCGTTCGAGGCGGAGGACGCCGTCCAGGAGACCATGGTGCGCGCCTGGCGCGGCTACGACGGTTTCGAGGGGCGCGCCGCGCTCCGGTCCTGGCTCTACCGGATCGCAACCAACGTGTGCCTCGACATGCTGAAGGGCCGTCAGCGGCGAGCCCGGCCCATGGACCTCGCGTCGCCTTCGCCGGCCGACACCCCCGTCGGCGAGCGCAACCTGGAAGCACCATGGGTGTTGCCCGTGCCCGACGCCCGGGTCGTCCCCACCGACGGCGATCCTGCAGAGCTCGCGGTCGCGCGAGAAGCCATCCGGCTCGCGTTCATCGCCGCGCTCCAGCACCTCCCTCCCCGCCAACGCGCCGTGCTGCTCCTGCGCGACGTCGTGCGCTGGAAGGCGACCGAGGTCGCCGAGCTGCTCGGCACCACCGACGCTTCGGTCAACAGCGCGCTGCAACGCGCACGCTCGACACTCGCCGCCAGCAACATCTCCGACACCGATCCCGCGATGCCGATGGACGAGGAACAACAGGTGTTGCTCACCCGCTACGTCGACGCCTTCGAGCGCTACGACATGCAGATGCTCACCTCACTGATCCACGAAGACGCGACCCAGTCCATGCCGCCCTACGAGATGTGGCTCAGCGGCCGCGACCAGATCCTCGCGTTCTGGACGGGCCAGGGGGCGGGCTGTCGGGGCTCGCGACTCGTGCCCACCGTTGCCAACGGCAAACCCGCATTCGGTCAGTACAAGCCGAGCGAGTCCGGCTCCGGCCATGACCCGTGGGCCCTCCAGGTGCTCGACATCTCCGACGGCCGGCTCGTGGAGCTCAGCTTCTTCCTCGACACCGAGGCCCTGTTCCCCGTGTTCGGGCTGCCCGCACATCTGGACCCGTAGCGACGCTGGCTTAGGATCGGGCCCTTCTCCAGGGGGTGAGGGTCGGTGGCGACGACGCGCGGTGCCAGCCAGTCGAACGACAACGGGAACGCCGACGGCCCCCGTCGTTCGTCCCTCGTGCAGGAGCGGTCCCGCCGTACCCGCCAGGACCTGGTGAACGCGGCCGTCACGCTGTGGACCGAGCGCGGCTTCGAAACCGGGGTGGAGACCACCACCGTCGAGGAGATCGCCCGCGCCGCGGGCGTGACCAAGGGCACCTTCTACTTCCACTTCGCCCACAAGGAAGACGTGCTGCTCGAGATGAGCAACACCGCCGGCGACGCGGCGATCGCCGTGGCGAACCGTGCGGTCGAGGAGGGCGACCCGATCGACCAGACGGTCCAGCGGGCGTTCGCCGAGATGGCGCGGCGCACCGAGCGCATGCCCCGTGCCGCCATCGCCCGGACCCTCGGCGAGTTCTACAAGCACCCCACGAGAAGTCGCGAGCACAGTGTGACCCGTGAGGTGTTTCCCACCCTCTTCGAGTCGGCCCGAGTACGAGGCGAGCTGCCCGTCGACGTCGACCCCGTCGAGCTGGCCGACATGCTCAACGCGCTCATGATCACCGCGGTCGAGGGGTGGGTCCACGGCGCGTACCCCGAGCTGGCGCCGGTCCTCGCGTACCGGGTGCGGGTCCTGTTCGCAGGCGTCCGTCAGGAGCACGGCGCCTGACCGACGGCCTCTCCCGTGCCGACGGCAGGTGGATCTCGACGACAGCGAGAGAGTGCACATCAGCTCGGAGCGCGGTCGGGAGCGAGTGGTGGTCGTCCCGGGCTGAACCGTACGCTCACCGGCGTGCCCCGCATCCCGATCGACCCCCGCCACGGCACCCACGACCCGACCACGGCCACGCCGGGTCGGGTGCCGGGCTCGGTGCGCCGCACGACCAGCGTCGACATGCTGCGCCCCCACGGCATCGACGCCGAGCTCGTGCTCGTGGGTGTCGGGCGCGACCTCCGGTCCGGTGCCTCCGGGACCGCCACCGTGCTCGACACGGCGACGTTCACCGCGACCGTCGACTACGCGGACGCGCAGCGGATCGTCGCGTTGGCCTGCACGCCGGAGATCGACGGACTCGAGTCGCTCGTGGGCCGCTCGGCATCCACCGGGTTCCGCGCCGCGCTCAACGCGGTGGTCGACGGCCAGGACGTGGTGGGTCACCCCGTGTACCAGCTGCTCGACGACCTCCCCGTCGCCACCCTCATCTCCGGGTTCGCGCCCCAACAGGCGATGGCAAAGGCGGGCGCGTGGCACGACGGCACCCACCGCAACGTGCAGCGCCGCAAGCCCGAAGGGCTCGACCTCCTCCAGCAAGCCGACCTGTGCGCGGGGTGGAAGGCGGGCGGCACGATCATGCAAGGCATGACCGAAGGACTCCCTCCGGTCGTCACCGGTCCGGTCGCACCGTCGATCGAGGTGCACGACGACGAGTGGGCATGGCACGACATGCCCGGCGGCCTGCCCGCGCACGCGATGCGCCGCCGCCGGCGCATCGACCTCGTCCCGTCGGCCCACGGCGGGCCCCTCGTGGTCGACGCGCTGTTCCGCGACAGCCACGTCGACGACGAGGGGCTCGAGACGATCGTGCACGAGTACACCGTGGTCGTGCGCGTCGATCCGACGGACTTCCGCGTCCTGGAGTCGACCGCGACCCCGCAGGTCCTCCCCTGGTTCGAATGCCCGGAGGCCGCGGCGAGCGCGACCCGCCTGGTCGGCGGCGGGTTCGACGGCCTCCGCACCCGCGTCCGTGGGGAGTTCCTCGGCGCGACCACGTGCACCCACCTCAACGACGCGCTGCGGGCGCTCGAAGACGTCCCCGTGCTCGCCCGCGCCCTGTGAACACCGCGGGCCCGAGCACGTCGGTCCCGGCCCGGGCGCCGGGCTCGGTGCGCCGGACCACCAGCATCGACATGACGATCCCGGACGAGTTGACCCTCACCGGGCGTGCCCGCGACGTCCACACCCGGCTCGACGGCGACGTGCAGGTCCTCGACACCGCGTCGTTCGACGCCCGCGTCGACTACGTGGGCGGTCAGGTGATCCAGGCAATCGGCGCGGCTCCGACCGTCGACGGGCTCGACTCGTTCATCGGGCGGAGCGCGTCGCGCGGCTACCGCCGCGAGCTCAGCCGGCTCGGGGCCGAACAGGGGCTCGTCGGGCGCGCCGTCTACCAGCTGCTCGACGACGTGCCCGGCGCCGCGCTGGTCTCCGGATACTCGCCCCAGCTCAACCAGCGCGATGTCGGCGTCGGCTCGGTCATACGCGCCGCGGCGCGCGACGACCGGATGCAGGCGATGGCCGGCGTCTGCGCCGGCTGGCAGGCCGGCGGCGTCGTGATGACGAGCATCCTCGACGGCGCGATGCCGCCCATCGAGCTCGGCCCCGATGCACCCTCGCTCGCCACGCCTGAGGACCCGTGGGCCTGGCACGAGCTGCCGGGGCCGATCCGGCCCCACGGGATGCGGCGGCTGCGTCGCATCGACATCGTGCCGGGCGCGTCTCCCGCGGCGCCGCTCACGGTCGACGCGTTCTTCCGCGACAGCTACATGACCGAAGCCGGGGTCGAAACGATCGTCCACGAGTACACCCTGCTCGCCACAGTGGACCCGGTCGGCACCCGGGTCCTGAGCTCGGAAGCCACGCCGAGGGTGCTGCCCTTCGGTCAGTGCCCCGAAGCCGCGGCGAGCGCCGGGCGCCTGCCCGGCACGACGCTCGACGACCTCCGCAGCCGGATCCGGGCCGACTTCGTGGGCGCGACCACCTGCACGCACCTCAACGACATGGTCCGGGCCCTCGAGGACGTGGGGGTGCTCGCCCGCCGCGTTGGCGCCGCGACCGCCGACCGGCCATAATAGGACCAAGCCTAATTTCAAAGAGCCACGCACCCATCGCCCAGGAGGCACCCGTGCCGTCACGAATCCTCGACTTCCCGGTCTTCGACGCCGACAACCACATGTACGAGACCCCCGACGCGCTCACGAAGTTCCTCGACGACGACTTCAAGGGCGTGATCGACTACATCGACATCAAGGGCCGCACGAAGATCACGGTCAAGGGCCAGATCAGCAACTACATCCCGAACCCGACGTTCAACGTCGTCGCCGCGCCGGGCGCGCAGGAGGAGTACTTCAAGAACGGCAACCCGGACGGCAAGTCCCGGCGAGAGGTGCTCGGGAAGGCCATCCGCTCACCCGAGGCGTTCTTCGCGCCCGAACCGCGCGTCAAGCTCATGGACGAGCTCGGGATCGACCGCGCCATGATGTGGCCGACCCTCGCCAGCCTGGTGGAGGAGCGTCTCCGCGACGACCCGTGGGCCACGGCCGCGGTCATCCGGGCCCTCAACCGCTGGATGTACGAGCAGTGGTCGTTCAACTACGAGGACCGCATCTTCGCCACGCCGGTCATCAACCTCGCCCTGCTCGACAACGCGATCGCCGAGCTCGAGTGGGTGCTGGAGCGCGGTGCGCGCGTCGTCCTCATCCGGCCGGCGCCGGTGACGACGCTCTACGCGACGCGCTCGATGGCGTTGCCGGAGTTCGACCCGTTCTGGGAGCGGGTGGTCGACGCCGACGTCCTGGTCGGCATGCACGCGTCGGACAGCGGCTACCAGCGCTACATCAACGAGTGGGAGGGCGTGCCGGGCGGCGAGATGCTGCCGTTCAAGGACGGCTCCGGGTTCGCCGCGCTCAGCACGATCGGGAAGCGGGCGATCGAGGACACCATCGCCGCGGTGATCGGCCACGGCCTGCCCACGCGGTTCCCCACGATCAAGATCCTCCCGGTCGAGAACGGCAGCCACTGGGTCCGTCCGACGATCGAGCACTTCCACGAGGCCTACAGCCTCCAGCCCCAACTGTTCGAGGAGCACCCGGTCGACGTCCTGAAGCGCAACATCTGGATCCACCCGTTCCACGAGGAGGACCCGCAAGGCCTCGTCGACCTCGTCGGCGCCGACCACGTGTGCTTCGGCTCCGACTACCCCCACGCGGAGGGCATGTCCGACCCGATCACCTACATCGACGACCTCGCGGGGATGTCGACGGAGGACCAGGCCAAGATCATGGGCGGCAACCTCGCCGGCCTCATGAACGTGGGCGTCAACGCCTGAGCGTCACCTCGGCTCCCGCGAACGGGCCACGGACCGTGCGGTAACGTCGACGTTCACGTGTCAGGGGGGTCGAACATGAGTGGTCCGTTGTCCGGGCTCGACGTCGTGGACCTGTCCAACACGTTGACCAGCGCGCACGTGAGCGGCTTCCTCGCCGACTTCGGGGCCGACGTCGTGCACGTCGAGCCGCCCGGAGGCAGCCCCCTCCGCACGCAGCCCGCGTATCCGTTCTGGGGCCGGGGCAAGCGGAGCATCGTGCTCGACTTCCACGACGGCGACGACCTGCGCGTCGCGTGCGCGCTGGCGACCGGTGCCGACGTGGTCGTCGAGACCTTCCGTCCCGGCGTCGTCGAACGGCTCGGCCTCGGCTACGACGATCTCCGGGCCGACAACGCCGCGCTCGTCTACGCGTCGGCCACCGCGTTCGGGCGCACGGGGCCGATGGCGGGCGTCAAGGGATACGAGGGGCTCGTGATGGCCCGCCTCGGTGGCCACGACTCGATGGGCGTGATCATCGACCGTCCCGGGCCGGCGTTCGCGGCCGCGCCCTATTGCGCGTGGAGCGGCGCCCAGACCATGCTGCACGGCATCCTCGCCGCGCTCTACGAGCGCGAGCGCAGCGGCGTGGGCCAGCGGGTCGACACCACCTTGATCCAGGGCTTCGCCGCCCACGACACGTGGAACGCGCTCATCGGTCACATCGCCCGGCAGTACCCCGAGGCGTTCATGTCGGTCGCACTGATCGACGAAGGCTCGTCGGTCCCGAACAACTCCCTCTTCTTCCGCCTCCTCGCCGCGCTCTCGGCCGACGGGCGCTGGCTCCAGTTCTCCCAGACCACGCCGCGCCTGTTCACCGCGTTCATGCGCGTGCTCGAGCTCGACTGGATGTTCGACGATCCGAAGTGGTCGTCGGTACCCGACTTCGATGACCTCGACCAGCGCGGCGAGTACTTCGAGCTCTTGCTCGCGGCGGTGCGGTCGAAGACCGCCGCCGAGTGGAACGAGGTGTTCGACCGGGAGCCGGACGTCTGGGCCGAGATCTTCCGCGACCACAGCGAGCTGCTGCACCATCCGCAGATGGTGCACGACCACTCGGTCGTGAGCGTGGACGACCCCGAGCGCGGTCCGGTGCTCCAGCCCGGGCCGATGGTGCGGCTCGACGCGACTCCGGGTGCGGTCGAGCGCTCGGCGCCCGCGCCCGACGAGCACGGCGACGAGCTCCGCGCCCGCCTCCCGGCCGGCCCACGACCCACGCCCACGCCCACGAAGGCCGCCGACGACGCGCCGCCGTTGGCCGGCGTCACCGTCGTCGAGCTCGGCACCTACTACGCGGCGCCCTACGGCGCGACGCTGCTCACGGATCTCGGTGCTCGCGTCATCAAGGTCGAGCAGCTCGACGGTGATCCGATCCGCCACATCGTCCCGTTTCCCGAGGTCGGCGCGGTGAAGGTGCTCCAGGGCAAGGAGACCGTCGCGGTCGACATCCACACCGACGCCGGCCGGGCGATCGTCTACGACCTCGTGCGACGGGCCGACGCGCTGCTCGTCTCCTTCCGCGCCGGGGTCGTCGAGCGGCTCGGCCTCGACCCCGACTCGCTGCTCGCGATCAACCCCGATCTCATGTACCTGAGCGCGCCGGGCTACGGCGTCGACGGGCCGTGCGGGCACCGCCCTGCGTTCGCACCGACCATCGGTGCCGGTTCGGGCCTCGCGTTCCGCAACATCGGGCGGTCGGTGCCCCAGCGCGACGATCTCGACGTCGAGGAGACGAAGTTGGCGGCGTTGCGCATCAGCTCGGCCGCGATGGGGGTGGGGCACGCCGACGGCTTCTCCTCGCTGGGTGTCGCCAGTGCCCTGCTCCTCGGGCTCCTCGCCCGCGAGCGGGGCGCGCCCGGCCAGGCGATGCGGTCGTCGATGCTGCTCTCGATGGCCCACGTGCTCGTCGAGGACATGGTCGAGTACGAGGGACGCGCCCCCACGGCGGCTTCGGATCCCGGGCTCCACGGGCTCTCGGCGCGCTACCGGCTGTACGAGACCGCCGAAGGTTGGATGTTCCTCGCCGCGCCCGCGGCATCGGAGTGGGACGACCTCGTCGCCGCGCTGAAGCCCTACGCCGACCTCGGGGCCGACGCGCGCTTCGCCGACGAGGAATCCCGCGTCGCCCACGACGCCGAGCTCGTCGATGTCCTGAGCGGCGTGTTCCGCACCCAGCCGGCGCGCGACTGGGAGACCGAGCTGTGTGCGGTCGACGTCGGGTGTCTCGAAGTGCGCAGCAGTTCTCCGGACGTCCAGCTGTTCGCAGACGACGGCATGGGTCGCGCCAACGGGTGGATCGCCGACGTCGAGCACCCCACCATCGGCACGCACCCCCGTCTCGCCCCGCTGGTCGACTTCTCCCGCTCGTCGACGGTCGTGAAGCCCAGCGCGCTGTGCGGGGCGCACACCGATGCCGTGCTCACCGAGCTCGGCTACGACACCGACCGCATCGCCACGCTGCGCGACGCGGGCGTGATCCTCTAGCCCCGGTGCACGTCGTTCTGCCCGACCACCCGTACTTCCCCGGCACGGTGATGGAGCCCGACCCGGCACTGCTCGACGAGCTCGCGCGCGCGTACCTCGAGCGCGCCCCGGCCCCGTCGCGCGCCATGACCCGGTTCCTGTTCGGCGACGCACCGCTGGAGCTGTTCGACCGCATCTTCGCGTCGGACGATCCCGCGCCTCTGCCGTGCGGCGGCTTTCTGTGGGTGTTCCACCTCTCGGGCTACTTCGGCGGGGTGTGGCTGCGCGACGAGCTCGCCCGCTCGGGGCACAACGAGGCGATCGCCGGGTTCAGCGTCACCCCGTCGGAGGAGGCGTTCGTCGACGAGACCGACCGGGCCGGACGCGCCCTCGCCGCGGCCGCGGCCGGCGGTTCGGAGCTGCTGGCGTACGCCGAGACCAGCCTCTTCGACGACGCCCAAGGCCTGGTCGACAGCTTCGGGTACAACGAGGGGTACCTCCTGCAGATCGTGGAGCGGCCTCCTGCGGGCCTGACCACGCCGCCCGGTCTCGTCGCCTGCCCCACCACCGCGGCCGAGGGTCCGCTCACGTGCACCTACGCGACCAGCCGGCTCCACGCGCTCACCGCCTTCGCCGACGTGTCGATCGCACTCGCCCGGGGCGACGGTCCCTACGCGGAGCTGGCCGCACGGGTCGCGCCGCTCCAGGATGCCGGGGTGGCCCGCGGGCGCACCGTCTGGGACGGCATGCTGAACGTCGAGGGTTTCTCGCAGGAGGCCTACGAGCAGCTCCTCGACATCTCCTCGGCCTTCCTCGAGACGGTGCAGGCGACGGCGCTCGTGACCGTACGGGCCGTCGCCGAGGGCGACGAGCTGGCGGGACGGCGTGGTGCGGTCGCGAACGCGTGCATGGGGGTCTGGTTGACCTCCTATCTTGTGGGCATCACCGACGGCCGCACCGGGCGGTCGCTCCCCCGCTTCGCGAACGACCAGGAGTAACCATGTCGTACACGACCGCCGCCGAGTCCGGAGCGGACGCCGACTTCAACATCTTCGACCTGGACGCGGAGACCAGCCGCCACCCCCAGCAGATGTACCGGATGATGCGCGACGCCGCCCCGGTGCTGTCGGTCGAGGGCATGGGCCACATCCTCACCACGCGGGAGGCGGCGCAGGAGTGCTTCCGCCGGCCCGAGCTCTTCTCGTCCGCCGCCACCGAGCCGACCCTGGCGATGGGCACGGTCCGGCCGCTCATCCCGCTGCAGATCGATCCGCCCGACCACGTGAAGTACCGCAAGATCCTCGACCCGTTGTTCGCGCCGCGTCGCATGGCCGAGCTCGAAGCTCCGGTGGCGGCGTTGGTCCACGAACGGATCGACGCGTTCATCGACCGCGGCGAGTGCGACTTCTCCACCGAGTTCTCGGTGCCCCTGCCGTCCCAGGTGTTCCTGACCCTGCTCGGGCTGCCGTTGTCGGACCTGGCGACGTTCCTGAAGATGAAGGACGGCGTGATCCGTCCGGACCACATCGTCGGGAAGAGCCGTGACCACCCCGACACGATCGCGTACCAGGACGAGATCGGTGCCTCGATCTACGACTACTTCAACGCGGTCCTCGACGAGCGCGAGGGCGAGCGGCGCGACGACCTGCTGAGCCGCTTCCTCGACGCCGAGGTCGACGGCCACAGGCTCACCCGCGACGACATCCTCGACATCTGCTTCCTGTTCCTCATCGCCGGCCTCGACACCGTGAGCGCGTCGCTCGACTGCTTCTTCGGCTACCTGTGCGAGCATCCCGAGCAGCGTCGGCAGCTCGTCGCCGACCCGTCGCTCGTACCCTCGGCCGTCGAGGAGCTCCTGCGGTGGGAGACCCCCGTCGGGGGCATCGCCCGCGTGGCGACCGACGACGCCGAGATCCTCGGCTGCCCGATCAGTCGGGGTGACATGGTCAGCATCAGCCTCGGCTCCGTCGACACCGACGAAGCTGCGCTCGCCGACGCCTACACCGTCCGGTTCGACCGCGAGGTGAACCCGCACCACGCGTTCGGCGGCGGCGTACACCGCTGCCTGGGCTCGCACCTCGCCCGGCTCGAGCTGCGGGTCGCGCTGCGCGAATGGCACACCCGCATCCCCGAGTACTCGGTGAAGCCGGGGGTGGAGCTCACGTACACGCCGGCGATCCGCTCGCTCGACACGTTCCCGATGGTCTTCACCTAGGCATTCGGCGCGTCCGCGGAGCTCACTCCCGCGTCAGCAGCATGCAGCCGGCGACGGGGCCGCCGCCGTTGCCGACCGCCGCGACCTCCACCGGCTTCGCCGGGAGTCCCGGGACCTTGGACACCTGGCGTGCCCCGCCCTCACCGCGCAGTTGCACGCAAGCTTCATGGAGGAAGCCGAACCCGTGGAGACGACCGGCCGAGAGCTGACCGCCGTTCGTGTTCAGCGGGAGCTCACCGTCGCGCGCGATGCGCGTGCCGCCCTCGATGAACGGTCCTCCCTCACCGTGGCCGCAGAAGCCCAGCGCCTCGAGCCACGAGAGCGCGAGGAACGAGAAGCCGTCGTAGAGCTCGGCGACGTCGACGTCGGCCGCGGTGAGGTCGGTGCGAGCCCACATCGACCGCGACGCGTCGACCGCACCCATCGTGGTGAGGTCGGCCCACTGGTCCCACGACGGACGCCCGACGAAGCCGGTGCCCACCGCCTCCACGACCGGTGCGGCGTGGTCGACGTTCGGCGCGTGCTCGGCCGCCGACACGACGACGGCGGTCGAACCGTCAGCCGGCAGGTCGCAGTCGAACAGGCAGAACGGTGTGGTGATGACGCGCGCCGCGAAGTAGTCGTCCATCGTCATCGGCTCCCGCAGGATCGCCTTCGGGTTCACCTCGGCGTTGCGGCGCGCGTTCAGCGCGATCTGCGCCAGCTGCTCGCGCGTCGTGCCGAACTCGTGGAAGTGGCGCTGCGCGTAGAGGGCCAACCAGTTGGCCGCCGAGTACGCACGGAAGGGCAACGTCCACTGGATCGGGCCGCTCGCACCCGCGCCGCCGACACCGATGGGTCGGCGACCGCCGGTGCCCTGTCCCGTGGCCTCGGTGACCGTGCGGTACACGATCACGTGGCGGGCGAGCCCGGCGCCGACCGCCATCACCGCGTTGATCACCGCCTGGATCTGCGCCGCGCCCTCGCTCGAGCCCGAGTACCAGTTCAGCTCGAGCCGGAGGGCGTCCTGCATCTCGACGACGCCGGGCCCGGCGAAGTCGGAGCCACCCGCGCCCCGGCACCGGGGTACGTCGCCAGCCCGTCGATGTCGGCGAGGGTCAGCCCGGCATCGGCGACCGCGGCGCGTGCCGCCTCCATGGTGAGATCCACCCCGGTCCGGCGGAGGCGGCGGCCGATGGCCGACTGCCCGATGCCCGAGATGACCGACCGCCGCTCGAACGCGCTCATCGGAGCTCGGCCGCCACGTCGAGCGGCGCGAACAGCGGCAGATAGATCGGGTCGTGATTCGCGAACACGACCTGCACCGGCATGCCGATGCGGACGTCGTCGGCGTCGCACCCGACGATGTTGGTGGTGAGCCGCACGTCGGGTTGCTCGTCGATCGCGACCAGCCCGATGACGTACGGATCGGTGGTGCCGTCCCACGCCTGGTGGTTGACGGTGTAGCTGTAGACCGTCGCGCGCCCGCTCACCGCGGCGGGCGCCGGTGTTGCGCCGCAGCGCGCGCAACACGGCACCGGCGGGTGCACGAGCAACTCGCACTCGGGACAGCGGAGGAAGCGGAGCACGCCGTCCTTCCCCGAGGTCCAGAAGAACTCGTTGGTGACATCGAGTGCCGGCAGCACCCGGAGATGCGGATCGTCCATTGGTCCCCTCGCTTGTGCCTCGGACCCGGCCACGTTACGTTGCGCCGCCATGGCGCCCCGCAGCCTCTACCTGCACGAGACCGTCGACATCGTCGGCCAGGGCCAGTACGAGTACATGGAGCACCTCTGGAAGGATCCGGTGCTGCGCATGCCGGACATGTTCGGGCTCCAGGGGTCCTTCTACGTGTGCGCGGCCGGTGGCGGCCGGTGGCCCCAGGTGATCAACATCTGGGACGTGGGCACCGAGGGCTGGCCCGGGTGGGCGAGCAACGTCGACCGCATGAACCTCAAGCGGCGCCAGGCGTTCTACGGAGACTGGTGGGACGAGGCGGCGAAGTGGCGGACCGGCGGGTTCGACCGGCTCTGCGGCGGCGCGCCCGGCAGCCCCACCACCGACCAGCTCGTGGCCGCCGGGGTGCGGGGCACCCTGTTCGTGCACGAGGTGCTCACCGTGCGACCGGGCGCGCAGCTCGACTTCCTCGCCGTCGTCGTCGAGGAGCGCGTCCCGCTCATGCGGGAGTACGGCCACGAGCCGACCGGCCTCTACGAGGTCACCTCCAATCAGCACGAGGTCGTGATGGTGTGGGCGACCGGGATCCCCGCCCAGGTGCGGCTGCGCCGGAACCGCGACGCCGCGCGCGGCCTCGACGACGGTGGCGACGCCGACGACCGCCTCGTGGTGTGGGACCGCCGCTCGGCGGATTGGGTGACGGGAGGCGACACGCATCTCATGACGCCGCTGCCGCGTACCGTGTACGGGCCGCCCGGCTGGGAGGATGCATCGCTCGACGACTGGCTCGAGACGCGCGAGGCGTGACATCGGAGAGGCTGATGACCGACATGGACTTCGAGACCCTGCTGTACCGCGAGGACGACGGCATCGCCTACGTGACGATGAACCGGCCCGACGTGCAGAACTGCTTCAACATGAAGATGATCGAGGAGCTCGCGGCAGCGTGGGAGGCGATGCGCTGGAACGACGACGTGCGCGTCGCGATCCTCACCGGCGCGGGCGAGCAGGCGTTCTGCACCGGGTTCGACCGCTCCGAGATCCCCTTCGACGTGCCGTGGGACCCCTACACCTACGACGACCCCGGCCTGTCGATCGGGCCCCGCGTGAACCGGTTGTGGAAGCCGGTGATCGCCGCCGTCAACGGCACCGCCGCCGCCGGTGCGTTCTACCTGCTCGGTCAGGTCGACTTCATCATCGCCGCCGACCACGCCACCTTCCTCGACCCGCACGTCACCTACACCATGCCCGCGGTGTTCGAGCCGATCGAGATGCTCGCCCGCATCCCGTTCGGCGAGGCGATGCGCATGGCGCTCATGGGCACGTCGGAGCGCATGTCCGCCAAGCGCGCCTACGAGATCGGCCTGGTCAGTGAGGTCGTGCCCGGCGACGAGCTCCTCGACACCGCGACCTGGGCCGCCCAGGCGATCGCCCGCCAGCCCGCGGACGCGGTGATGGCGACGCTGCGCACCCTCTGGGCCGCGCGCGAGATGGCGCCGTCCCAGGCCACCGCGCTCGGCAACGCGTTCCTGCACCTGGGCGTGAACAAGCAGCGGATGCGCGAGGGCGACGAGACCTTCGCCTCACGGCCCCGCACCAAGCCGCGGGTCAGGTAGCGGGCATCGACTCGGCGAGCACCTCCATCAGCTCCTGGACGTCTTCCATCGACATCATGCCGCCGGTCGGCACGACGGTCAGCTCCGGGATCGTCAGCCCGGGATGCGCCATCATCATGGCGACGAACTCGGCGATGGTGCGACCGAGATCGTCGGCCTCCATGTGGTTCCGGTAGATCACCGACGCGGCGACCCACTTCGGCGTCAGGGCGGCCGCCCGCTCCATGTCGAAGTCCCGACCGAAGTCGGTGCCGTGGGTGTCCCCCACCGCCATGCACACGAAGCGACGCTCGGGGTTCTCCATCCTCCACGCCCGGACGGTCCGGTCGAGCGCGGCCTTGCTCGCGGCGTACGGCCCCAGGCCGAAATGACCGGCACCGACGGTGATGGAGGAGAGGTACACGACCATGCCGTGCTCGCTGAGGTGCGGCAGCGCGGCCTGGGTGACGAGCGCGGGCGCGACCGCGTTGGTGGCGATCACACGGTGCCAGGTCGCGGCGTCGACCTCCTCCAACGGTGCGAGCGGCGAGACGCCGGTCGAATACACGACCGCGTCGAGGCCACCCATCGCGTCGACCGCCTCGGTCACGAGACCGGCGCAGCGCTGCGGGTCGGTGACGTCGGCGGCGATGGCGGTGCCGCATCCCGCAGTGGCGACGACCTCGGCGAGCTTCTCCTCGCTGCGCCCGACCACCGCGATGGACGCGCCTGCGGCCGCGGCGCTGAGCGCGGTGCTGCGACCGATCCCCGCCGAGCCGCCGACCACCAGGATCCGCTTACCGGTGAGGTCGATGTCGATGCTCACGCGCCGACCTCCAGCACCAGCGCGGAACCCATCCCACCACCGGCGCACATCGAGACGACGCCATGGGTCTTGCCGCGGCGGCGCAACTCGTTGAGCATGGTGACGACCATGCGCGCGCCCGTCGCCGCGATGGGGTGGCCGAGGCTGCAGCCGCTCCCGTTCACGTTCACGATCGTCGGGTCGATGCCGAGCTTGCGGACCGCTGCCACCGGCACCGAGCAGAAGGCCTCGTTGATCTCGAAGAGGTCGATGTCGGACAACGTGAGCCCGGCCCGGTCGAGTGCCTTGGGGATGGCGAGCGTCGGGGCGAGGCCGGTGCGGGCGGGTTCGATGCCGACCGACGCCCACGACACCACACGGCCCAACGGATCCAGACCGTGCGCGGCGGCGAAGTCGTCGCCGGTGACCACCAGCGCGGCGGCGGCGTCGTTGAGCCCGGCCGCGTTCCCGGCGGTGACCGTGGCCCCTTCGATCTCGGGGTGGATCGGCTTCAGCTCGGCGAGGGTCTCGACCGTCGTGCCTCGCCGCGGGTGCTCGTCGACGCTGAACACACACCCGTTCCCCTCGCGGTCGACGTATGCGACCGGGATGATCTCGGCCTCGAACGCGCCGGAGTCGATGGACGCGATGGCCTGCCCGTGGCTGTAGGCGGCCCACTCGTCGACGTCACGCCGGGTGAGCCCCATCTCGCGGGCCGTGTTCTCCCCCACGGTGATCGACATGTCGAAGGCGGGGGCGTCGGGCGTCTCGGGGTGGCTCGGCGACATCCAGAACTCGGGCTCCGCGCCCGGCTGGAGCACCTTCGACGTACGGGGCGACGTGCTCAGGCTCTCGGTCCCCCCGGCGACGACGACGCGGTCCATGCCGGCCCGGATGCTCCCGGCTCCGATCTGGACCGCGCTCAGGCCCGACGCGCAGTGCCGGTTGTCGGCGAGGCCGGGGACGCCGGTGAGCCCGAGGCGCACGGCCACGTTGCGGGCGATGTCGCCGCCGCCCTGCAGCGACTCGCCGAGCACGACGTCGTCGATGTCGGTGGCCGCGATGCCGGCGCGGGCGACGGCCTCGCCCACGGCGATCTCGGCGAGGCGGAAGGCGTCGACGTCGACGAGCGACCCCTTGCGGGCCCGCCCGATCGGGGTGCGGGTGGCGGCGACGATGACGGCTTCTGTCACAGGATGCTCCTCGGCTCCTCCGAAAGGGACGCGTCACTGTAACCCTCGGCGAGGCTGGCGAACTCGGCGTCGACGTCGGGCCCGGCCTCGACGTGGAGGCGCGGGATGATCCGGTCGAGCCAGCGCGGGAACCACCAGTTGCGGTCGCCGAGCAGTTCCATCGTCGCGGGCACGAGCACCATCCGGACCACGGTCGCGTCGATGAAGATCGCGGTCGCGAGCCCCAAGCCGAAGAGCTTGATCGTGGTCTCGTCGCCGAGCACGAAGCTCCCGAACACCGTCACCATGATGAGCGCGGCGGCGGTGATCACCCGGGCCGTCGACGCGAGGCCGTCGGCCACCGCAACCGCGTTGTCCCGGGTGCGGTCGTACTCCTCGCGGATGCGCGACAGCAGGAACACCTCGTAGTCCATGGAGAGCCCGAAGAGGACCGCGAACATCATCATCGGGATGAACGGCGCGATCGGGCCGGTCTTCTCGACGCCGAACAGGCTGCTCAGCCACCCCCATTCGAACACCGCGACCACGACGCCGTAGGCGGCGCCGATCGAGAGGAGGTTCATGACCACGGCCTTCAACGGCACGAGCAGGCTGCGGAAGACGGCCATCAGCAGGAGGAAGCTCAACACCAGCACCGCGCCGATGAACACCGGTAGGCGCGACGACAGGCGCTGGGAAACGTCGACGCTGGACGCGGTGAGGCCTCCCACGTGCACCTGTACGTCGGTCCCCTCCACGGCACCCGGGATGACGTCGTCACGCAACGACGCGACCAGGTCGGTCGTGCGCTGCGACTGGGGCGAGCTGGCCGGGATCACCCGGATCACCGCGGCGTCGCCCGCAGGGTTCAGCGTCGGGCCGGTGACCGCGGCCACGTCGGGGTTCTGGCCCACCCGGGTGACCAGCGTGTCGAGCGATGCCGTGTCGGCCCCCGGCGGGAACTCGGCCGCCAGGATCAGCGGGCCGTTGAACCCGGCGCCGAAGCCGCCCGCGACGAGGTCGTAGGCGCGGCGGGTGGTGTCGGTGGTCGGGTTCCCGCCCGCGTCGGGGAAGGCGAGTCGCATGGAGAACAGCGGGACCGCGAGCACCACCAGGATCAGCAACCCGCCGGCGAGCGCGGACCACGGCCGCCGCTGGACGACACGGCTCCACTTGAACCACAGGCGCTGCTCGGGGGGCTTGGGCGCGCGGTTGCGCCGGATCGAGAACCGGTCGATGCTCCGGCCCGCGAAGCCCAGGATCGCCGGGAGCAACGTGATCGACGCCACCATCACGACCGTCACCGTGACCGAGGTGCCGACGGCCATCCCGTTCACGAAGTCGACGCCCATGAGGAAGAGCCCGAGCAGCGAGATCACGACCGTGCACCCCGCGAACACCACCGCCCGCCCGGCGGTGTCGATGGCGCGGACCACGGCGTGCTCGGGCTCGAAGCCCTCGTCGAGTCCCTGGCGGTAGCGCGTGACGATGAACAGCGCGTAGTCGATGCCGACGCCGATGCCGATCATCGACGCCATCTGGGTCGCGAAGTCGGGCGTCGCGATCACGTGGCTGAGGACCTTCACGAGACCGAGCCCGATGCCGATGCCGAAGAGCGCGATCAGGATGGGCAACCCCATCGCCAACAACGACCCGAACGCGACGAGGAGGATCACGATCGCGGCCAGGATGCCGATGAGCTCGGCGGGACCGAGGGCGCCCATCTGTTGGAACATCCGTCCGCCGAGCGCGACCTGCAGGCCGGCGCCGGCGGCGTCGGCGGTGAGGGCCCGGACCCGGTTGATGGTGGCGTCGGCGATCTTCGCAGCCGGCCGGTCGAACTGCACCGTGGCGTAGGCGACGTCACCGTCCTGCGAGACCTGGCGGGCGCCGTCGGCGCTGTAGGGGCTCACCACCGCGGTCACGCCGGGGACCTTCGCCACCTCGGCGAACAACCCCTCCATCCGCGCCTGCACCGCCGGGTCCTGCACGCCTGCGGCCGTCGCCGCGCCGGCCGGTGCGAACACGATCTGGCCCTCGTCACCCGCCCGCGCCGGGAACCGCGACGCCAGGAGGTCCGCGGCGCGCTGCGATTCGGTCCCCGACAGCGAGAACCCCTGGGAGAAGGTCGAGCCGACGCTCGACCCCACCGCGCTCACCGCGAGCAAGGCGACGATCCAGAGGACCACCACGCGGCGACGGCGCCGGTAGCACCAGGCGCCAAGTCGTTGCAGCATCGTCAGCGTCTCCTGCCGCCCCGGGCTATCATCTAGATGAAGGGCCAAACCATTGGTTTCGTCAACCATCGACAATACCACAGGAGATCGCCATGGAGGGTTCCGGGGGGAACGAGGAGCTGTCACGAGACGTGATGCGCCACGTTCTCGGCGTCGTGCACGCGATCCAGCAGCACGTCGCCGGCCTCGCCGACGCGTTCGACCTCACCCTGTCGCAGCTCGACGCGCTCAAGAACCTCGGCGAGTCACGCTCCCAACGCGAGCTCGCGCAGTGCCTCCACTTCGACGCGTCCAACGTCACCGACATCGTCGACCGGCTCGAGGAGCGAGGCCTGGTGGTCCGGACCGTCGACGCCAGCGACCGCCGGGTCCGGCGGCTCGTCCTCACCCCCGAGGGGGAGCGCGTCCGCCAGAAGCTCTTCGAGCAGGCCCTGGCCGGCGCCCCACCGGTGACCGCGCTCTCCCCCGCCGAGCAGCGCAGCCTGTGCGTGCTGTTGGCGAAGATCGCCGAGCCGGTCGACCTGCCCCTGTGATCCGTTGCCGCTGATCGAGCCGCGCTAGGACCAGATCCCGACGAGCTCGTCGGTGCTGCAGATCTTCGCGACGAGCGAGAGCGTGTTCCTGATGATCACGTCCGTGTAGTCGGCGGGATGTCCCGTGATGGCGTCACGGGCGATCACGACGTTGAAGCCTGCGTTCACACAGTCGAACGTCGCGTTGGGGATGGCGACGTTGGTCGACACCCCGGTGATCACGACGGTCTTCGCGCCGAGGTTGCGCAGGAGCGTGGGCACGTCGGTGCCGTTCACCGGCGACAGCCCACCGATGCGGGTGGAGAAGAGGTCGCTGTCGGCGGCCACGATGCCGTCGACCAGCTCGGTGGCCTCGCTCCCGGGCAGGAGCGTCACCGGCGCCTTGGCGGTACCCGCGAAGAGCGGCGCGTTCGTGCTCGCGCCGCGCCGGTTGGCGCGCGTGTCGCGGCGATGCAATGCAGGACCCCGCAGCCGGCGGCGCGACCCACCGCCACGATCCGCCCGACGTTGTCGATCATCCCCGTCGACCGCGCCGACTCGGTGAGCGCCGGGAGCAGGCTGAGATCGCCGATCACGCCCTTCTGGCATTCCTGGGTGAGCACGACGGTGCTGGCGGGGTCGACGAGGTCGGCGAGCTGCATGGGCCGAAACCGTATCGACCATCCTCGACGCCCACCACCCGCCGATGCGCGGGGTCATGAGCCGGCCAAAACGGGACGTCATATTGTGTGGCCAGTGAAGGTTCTCGACCGTTCCGGACGCACATCGAACCGTCGCGAGATGGACCCCCAGCGATACCGCTGGGTGGCGATGGCGGTCATCCTGATCGGCACCTTCATGGTCATCCTCGACACGTCGATCGTGAACGTCGCGTTGCCGCAGATCGGCGAGGACTTCCATTCGGTGTCGGCGGTCGATTGGATCGTGACCTCGTACCTGCTCGCGGTCGGCGTGTCGATCATGGCGACCGGTTGGCTCGCCGACCGCTTCGGCAAGAAGCGGGTCTTCGTCGTGAGCCTGTCGGCCTTCACGGTGGGATCGTTGCTCTGCGCGCTCGCGCCGAGCCTCCCGGCGCTCGTCGGGGCACGGGTCGTGCAGGGCCTCGGTGGCGGCGCCTTGATGCCGCTCGGGATGGCGATGGTCTACGAGCTCTTCGAACCGCAGGATCGCGGCATGGCGCTCGGCATCTGGGGGGTCGCCGCGATGGCGGCGCCCGCGATCGGACCGGTGCTCGGTGGCTTCCTCGTGACGTCGGTGGATTGGCGGATCCTGTTCGTGATCAACCTGCCCCTCGGCATCGTCGGCGTTCCCGCCGCGGCGATGCTGTTGCGCGACATCGGCGCGCGCGATCCCCGACCCCTCGACGCGGTCGGGCTGGTGTCGTCGGCCACCGGCCTCGTGCTCGTGCTCCTCGCGTTCTCCGAGGCACCGACCTGGGGATGGGCGTCGGCGCCGTTCATCCTGACCATCGGCGTGGGGATCGCGTTGCTCGGCACGTGGGTGGTGCGATCCCTGCGCATCACCGCCCCGATCATCGAATTGCGGATGTTCGCCATCCCCGCGTTCACGGTCACCATGGTGATCGTCTGGCTCATCACCATCTCGCAGTTCGCCCGTCTGGTGTTCATCCCGCTGGAGTTCGAGACCCTGCGCGGCGCGAGCGCGCTGTCGGTCGGGTTCATGCTCACGCCTTCCGCGCTCGGGGTGGCGATCACCATGCCCATCGGCGGCCGGCTCGCCGACCGCATCGGCGCGCGGATCCCGGTCACGATCGGTCTCGCGATCACCGCGGTCTCGTTCTGGCCGCTCGGGCACCTCCAGGTCGACACGTCGATGGTGGTCGTGGCGGCGTGGCTGTTCATGGGCGGGTTCGGTGTCGGCCTGGCGATGATGCCCAACACCGTCATCGCGATGAACTCCGTCCACGGCCGCTACGTCGCCCAGGCCTCCGCGGTCCGGTCCCTGAACCGCCAGGTCGCCGCTTCGTTCGGGTACCGCGATCCTCGCGTCGATCCTCGCGTCCCGCATCGGCGCGATCGGGTCCCACGCGGGCAAGCCCACCGCGGGCGCCCTCGCGGGCTACAACGACCTCTTCATCATCGCGATGGTCTTCGCGATCGCCGCGTTCGTCTGTGCGTTCTGGCTCCCCGGGAAGTGGGCGGCGCACGCGCTCCAGGAGGAACGCCGACGCGAGGCACCGGTCGGCGGGGTGCTGGCGGAGTTCGAGTGAGCGGTCAGAGATCGAGCGCGGGCTGGGTGCTCGGGGGCCGGCGATCCTCGTCGTCGGACGGGTGCTCGACCACCGCGATCACCCGCGCCTGCATGAACCGGGCGGTGCGGACGACCTCGCCGGTGCGGGTCACCTCCGTGACCTCGACGATCCCGCGCCCGGTCGTCGTCTCGACCCGCCGCCCGGCGCGGGTCGCGGCGATCTCGTAGGTGCGGGTCTCGCCCCCACCCAGCTCCACCACGACCTCGACCCGGTCACCCTTCACGCCGGCCATGTTCGCCCATCGCGGCGAGCACCGCCACCGCCGGCACCGGCACCGCCGGGATCGGCCGCACGCTCCCTCGTCGTCGGCGCGTGGCGGGTCGGGATGCTCCCTCCGGATCGGGAGGCGGCCGGGGCACGACCCCGGTAGGGTCCGCACATGGAGTTCACCGCGCGGCGCGTCGTGACCGGCCACGACGCCGACGGGCGCGACGTGATCGAGTCCGACGGACCCCCACCCGGCACCGTCGAGCCGGGCGCCGAGTCGGGAGGATTCGGCCTGGCCCACTGGCTGTGGCTCGACGCCGCGCCCGGCAGCCTCACCGACGGGGGCGACGTGCCCGACGGGCCCCGGCAGCTCGAACCCCCGCTCGGGGGCTGCTCGGTGATGCTCATCCGCTTCCCGGGCGGTGGCGACTCCCGTGACGAGGGTTGGATCAGGGTCGATGGTGACGAGCCCGGCCGGCCCGGAATGCACGCCACCGACACCCTGGACTTCATGGTCGTGATCGAGGGGAACATCGTGCTCGGCCTCGACGACGGCGAGCACGAGCTTCGGCCCGGCGACGTCGTCGTGCAACGCGGCAACCTCCACCGCTGGCGCGTGGTCGGCGACGAACCCTGCACGTACGCAGTCTGCATGGTGCGGCCCGACCCCTCGGCCCGGACGGCCGATCTTCCGGTCGCGTTGGCCGCCGCGACCGCCACCGGCCCGGGACGGCCCCGGCGCCTCGTCGCCGCCACGCGACCCGACGGCACGTCGCACGCGCTGGCCGATGGGGTCCCCCCGTGCGCGCTCTCCCCCGGCGCCGACGACGGCGTCGCGCTGGTCGAGCTCTGGCAGTCGGGCGGTCCGCTCGCCTCACCGGAGCAGGGTGGCGACCCCGGCGGGGGATGGGTGCTCGAACCGCTCGGTGGCGGCGTCGCCTTCCGCTGGGTGCGCCTCCCCGCCGGTCACGACCCCGGCGACGCCGGCTGGCACACCACCGACACCATCGACGTCGACATCGTCGTCTCGGGCCGGCTCGAGCTCGCGCTCCCCGACACCGAACCGGTCGTGCTCGGCCCCGGCGAAGCGGTCGTGCAGCGCGGCACCCACCACAAGTGGCAACCGGTCGGCGACGAGGCCGTCGAGTTCGTGTCGCTCATGCTGGCCGTAGGCTGAGCCGCCATGACCGACGACGTCCTGCTCACCGAAGACCACGACCGCGCCCGCCTCGTCACGTTCAACCGCCCCGACCGCGCCAACGCGTTCAACGAGACGCTGTACCACGCGGCCGCGCGCGCGCGCTGCATACCGCCCTCGCCGACGACACCGTCGGCGCGATCGTCTTCACCGGCGCCGGCAAGAGCTTCTGCGCCGGGACCGACCTCCTCGAGATGGCGGAGATCGTCGGCGACGACGCGCCACGGCCCGCACGCGACGGGTTCGTCGCCTTCGTCGACACGCTCGCCGAGTTCCCCAAACCCGTGCTCGCCGCGGTCAACGGCTCGGCGGTCGGGCTCGGGTTCACGATGCTCGCGCACTGCGATCTCGTGCTCGTCTCCGAGCGCGCCCGCCTGCTCGCCCCCTTCACCACGATGGGCGTCGCCCCCGAGGCGGCCAGCAGCTACCTGTTGCCGCGGCGCATGGGTCGCCAGCAGGCCTCACTCTCGCTGTTCACGTCGGACTGGATCTCCGCCGAGCAGGCCGTCGCCACCGGCCTGGCGCTGCGGCAGTGCGGGGCCGAGACCCTCGTCGCCGAGACCCTCGAACTGGCCGCGCGCATCGCGGCGAAGTCGCTGCCGTCGCTCATGGCCACCAAGCGCCTGATCCTCGACGCCGAACGCGAGGGCATCGCCCGCGCCCGGCAGCTCGAGAACGAGGCCTTCGCCGAATTGTTGGCGCTCCCCAACGCGCGTGACGGCGTCCTGGGTCAGCTGGCGGACTGAGCCTCGAGCTCGTGCTTCATGACCTTGCCGGTCTGGGTGTACGGCAGGGAGTCACGGAACTCGACGTACGCCGGCACCTTGAACGCGGCCAATGACCCCGCCGCCCACTCACGCACCTCGGCCTCGGTGACGGCGGCACCCTCGCGCACCACCACGTACGCCTTGACCTCCTGGCCCAGTGTGCGGTGCTCCACGCCGATCACCGCCGCGTCGGCGATGTCGGGATGCTCGACCAACCGGTGCTCGATCTCCATGGGATAGATGTTCTCGCCCCCGCGCAGGATGAGGTCGCGCATCCGGCTCTCGAGCCACAGCACCCCGTCCTCGATCCGCCCGTAGTCGCCGGTGTGGTACCAGCGCTCCGCGTCGAGCACGGCCGCGGTGGCTTCGGGATCGTCCCAGTACCCCTTGAAGATCACCCCGCCGTGGAGCGCGATCTCGCCGACCTCGCCCTCGGGCAGCACGGTGCGGTCGTCGTCGCGGATCTGCACCGCGAGTGTCGGATACGGCGCGCCCACCGACTCCCGGTGCGACACGTCAGCGCGCGCCCGACAGGAGCGTGCCCGCGCCCATCGACTCGCTCATCCCGTACCCGTTCGAGAGCTGTGCCCTCGGGATCTTCTCGTTCAGCACCCGCATCAGCTCGGGCGGGAACGGCGCCCCGCCCGACGACACCATCGCCAGCGACGAGAGGTCGAACGACTCGAAGTCGGGGTGCTCCAACATCCGCCAGAACTGGGTCGGGACCCCGGACCACGCGGACACCCGGTGCTCCGCGGTGAGCCGGAGGTGGGTGGCCGGGTCCCACCGGCCGGGCGGCGGGAAGACCAACGTGCTCCCGAACCGGGCACCGGTCATGAACAGCGGCGCGGTGCCGGAGATGTGGAAGAACGGGGTGGCGCAGATGGACGCCGGCGGCGGCGCGTCGGGCGGTGGGGTGACGCCGTTCAGCAGCATGTTGACCGTGCGGCTGAACGCCATCGCCGATCCCATGTGCACCAGGTTGCGGTGGGTGAGCGTGGCCCCCTTCGGGCGCCCGGTCGTGCCGGACGTGAAGAGGATCATGAACGGATCGTCCTCGTCGATGGCGACATCGGGCAGGTCGACGTCGTCACCCGCTCGCGCCCCCACCTGCTCGACAAGCGTCGCGAACGGGATCATCGGGACGTCGTCGTCGTCGATGCCGACCTCGGCCAACCGCTCCAGCCGGGCTCCGTCACCGAACAGCACCTTGGGTGCGGTGAGCTCCACGCCGTACGCGAGCTCCGGACCCGTCCACCATCCGTTGAGACCGACGATGATCCCGCCGAGGGCGACGGTCGCCCACTGCGCCAACGCGTACGGGAGGCTGTTGACGCTGGCGAACGCGACGCGGTCGCCCGTCGCCACGCCGTACTCCTCGGCGAGCACGGCAGCGAACGCGGCGACGCGGGCCGGCAGCTCCGCGAAGGTGACCGTCTCGTCGGGGAAGCGCAGATACGGCCGGTCGGCGAACTGCACCACGGCATCGTGGAGCACCTCGACGAGGCTGCGGGGTCGCTGGACGAAGACCTCGACGTCGGCCCCGAGCACCCGCTCGGTCGTCCGCTCGAACGGCGCCCCCGGACCGGCGAGCGCGGCGCGTTGCTCGTCGGTGAGGCGGTCGTCGTCGTGCCAGCGCAGCGTGTACCCGTCGGTCACGTGAGCTTCAGGACCCGTTCCGCGTTCTCGCGCAGGAACTTCGGCCACACGTGGTCCCGGAAGGGCACATCGACCATGTCGCCCATGATCCGGTCGAGGGTGAGGCCCATCGGGTAGTAGCCGGCGTAGATGATCTTGTCGGCGCCCCGCGTGTTCGCGTAGTTGATGATGTCCTTCGGGTAGTGCTTGGGCGCGAACGCGCTGGTGCAGTAGTGCAGGCCCGGCCACTTGAGCATGAGCTTCACCGCGAGCTCGGTCCAGGGCTCGCAGCCGTGACGGGTCACGAACACGAGGTCGGGGAAGTCGTACATCACGTCGTCGATGTAGTCGACGCGTTGGACGTCGAACTTCAACCGGGGCCCGGCCACGCCCGCGTTCACCCACGCCGAGATCCCGAGCTCACAGCACTTGGCGTAGACCGGGTACATCTGCGGGGCGTTGATCGCGATCTGCGGGAACAGCCCACAGGGGAAGACGTCGACGGCGCGGATGTCCCACTTCTCGTGCGCTTCCACGATCCGCGAGCGAACCCATGATGTCGTTGGGGTCGACGCTCAACGCACCGATGAACCGGTCGGGATGCTGCTCCAGGGCGCGCTGCGAGTTGTCGCTCCCGACCCCGATCAGGCCCTTCTCGATGTTGTGCTTGTCCATCTCCCGCAGCGTGACCGCGACCGGGTCTTCGTCGGAGTGGTGCTCGTCGGGCACGTCCTTGAACATGTACTCGACCGGGAACTTGTACTCGTCCTTCGACTCGCGCGTCCTTCGTCTGCCTGGTGATGAAGGCGTAGAGCTCCTTCTTGTCCTTGATGGGGAAGCTGATCATGCAGTCGATGATCGGGACGTCGGTGGGCATCGTCATGGGGAGTGCTCCTGGGTCAGAGGGGGCGGAAGTCCATCCCGCGGTGGCGGGTCTCGAAGATCTCGGTGGCCATGAGCATGCCGAGCTTCTCGGCGTCCCAGGGCTTGCCGTCGCAGCTGATCGCCTTGCGCTCGTACCAGCCGCCCATCCAGATGATGCGGTCGTGGATCACCCGGAGCACCTGGCCGGTCACGTAGTCGGCTTCGTCGCTCGCCAACCACGCCACCAACGGGGAGCTGTTCTTCGGGTCCATCGAGTGCCACTCGCCCTCGGGCACCTCGTCGGGCTCGAAGGACTCCTCCGAGCCGGGCATGGTGGCGGTGATGCGCGTGAGCCCGGATGGGCCGACGCAGTTCACCGTGACGCCCGAGCGGTGGAGCTCCTGCGCGACCGTGAGCGTCATCCCCACGATCGCGGCCTTGGCGGTGGCGTACCCGGACTGGCCGAAGTTCCCGCCGAGGCCGGCGCCGGAGGTGGTGTTGATGATGCGGCCGTGGAGCTCGTCGCCCCGCTTGGCCCGGTCGCGGAAGTGCTGCGACGCGAAGTGCGACATCGACCACGTGCCCCGCACGTGCACCGCCATCACCGCGTCCCAGTCGTCCACCGACATGTTCCAGATGGCGGAGTCGCGCACGATGCCCGCATTGTTCACGAGAACGTCGAGCTGACCGAAGGTGTCGACGGCCTGCTGCACGAGCTCGCCGCACTGCTCGTGGTCGGCGACGTTGGCGTAGTTCGGGACCGCGGTGCCGCCCTGCGCCTCGATGAGGGCGACGGTGTCGTCGGCGGCCTTGCCGCTCCCCTCGCCGCGCTCGCTGCCGCCGAGGTCGTTGACCACGATCTTGGCCCCGTGGCGCGCCATCTCCATGGCGTGGCCCCGGCCGATGCCATGACCGGATCCGGTCACGATCGCTACCTTGCCGTCGAGCAGTCCCACCGCTCCCCCTCGTCCTTCTCGCTCGTTGTCGGGTTTCTGACGATGCGTCAGGTCGCCGGATTGTATGTTCTCCCCGTGAGGGGGACCCGGCCCGGAGCGACACCCCCCGAGGAGCACACACCATGACCGCCGAACGACTCCCCGACACGATCCCCGCAGTCGTGCACCGTGCCGCAGCCCGCTGGCCCGACGACGAGGCGATCGTCGACCGGGGCACGCGGCTGACCTTCGCCGCACTCGACCGGAAGGTGAGGGAGGCGGCGCGCGCGTTCGTCGCCAGCGGGCTACAACCGGGTGACCGCGCGTCGGTGTGGGCACCCAACATCCACCAGTGGATCGTCGCCGCCCTCGGCCTGTACTCGGCCGGGGGCGTGCTGGTGCCCCTGAACACGCGCTTTCGGGGCACGGAGGCCGCACACGTGCTGCGGACGTCGGGGGCGCGCTTCCTCTTCACGGTCACCGACTTCCTCGACACCGACTACGTGGCGCTTCTCGAAGAAGCCGGGGCACGCGACCTGGTCGAGGAGATCGTGATCCTCGAGGGCGGCGCGCCGCGGGGCACCGTGACCTGGTCCGACTTCCTCGCACGCGCGGCGAGCGCCGACGCCGGCGCGATCGACCGCGAGGTCAACCGGCGCGAAGCGGCGCTCACGGGCGACACGATGTCCGACATCATCTTCACCTCGGGCACCACCGGCGCACCCAAGGGCGCGATGCTCCGGCACGGCGCGAGCGTGCGTGCGTTCGCGGCGTGGGCCGACGTCGTCGGGCTGCGCCACGGCGACCGCTACCTCCTCGTGTACCCGCTCTTCCACACCGCGGGCCTGAAGTCGGGGCTCGTGGCGTCGTTGCTCACCGGCACCACCCTGTTGCCGCACCTCGTGTTCGACACGCCGTCGGTCATGCGGGCCATCCAGGAGGAGCACGTCACGATGCTGCCCGGGCCGCCCGCCATCTACCAGACCATCCTCAACGCCGACCTCTCGGAGTTCGACTTCTCGTCGCTGCGCCTCGCGGTCACCGGCGCGGCGGTCGTGCCCGTCGAGCTCGTCGTCCAGATCCGCGAGCAGCTCGGCATCGAGTCGGTCGTCACCGGCTACGGCCTCACCGAGACCACCGGGATCGTCAGCATGTGCCGGCACGACGACGATCCCGAGATCATCGCCCACACCTCGGGTCGCCCCATCCCCGGGGTCGAGATGAAGATCGTCGACGTCGACGGGAACACCGTCCCGACCGGCGAGCAGGGTGAGATCCTCGCACGCGGCTACCAGGTGATGATCGGCTACTTCGACAACCCGGCCGCGACCGCGGAGACCATCGACGCCGACGGCTGGCTGCACACCGGCGACGTCGGGTACGTCGATGCCGCGAACAACGTCACCATCACCGACCGCATCAAGGACATGTTCATCGTCGGCGGGTTCAACGCCTACCCCGCGGAGATCGAGGGACTCATGCTCGAGCATCCCGACGTGGCCCAGGTCGCGATCGTGGGCGTCCCCGACTCGCGCATGGGCGAGGTGGGGATGGCGTTCGTCGTGCCGACCGCGGGGCACGAGGTGGATCCCGACGCGGTGCTCGCGTGGGCGCGTGGGCACATGGCCAACTACAAGGTGCCGCGGTACCTCGAGGTCGTCGACGCGCTGCCACTCAACGCCAGCGGCAAGGTGCTGAAATTCGAGCTGCGCGAACGCGGCCGGGCGGTCATCGAACGCTGAGGTCGCGCCGGAGCGTCGCCGTGCCCTTCGTCGCGCGCACGATGTCGACGATCTCCTGCGCCGCCGCCCGCTGGTGCTTCAGATAGCGATTCCAGAACGCGGTGGTGGTG
The DNA here is from genome assembly GCA_963750045.1 of uncultured Actinomycetes bacterium. Taxonomy (GTDB): domain Bacteria; phylum Actinomycetota; class Acidimicrobiia; order IMCC26256; family DASPTH01; genus DASUAS01. Next base: position 329,345 of record CAVVPD010000003.1, read on the forward strand.
GTGTCGACGATGGGGGCGGTCTTCCCGCGTGGCACCTCGAACGGCGGGGAGTGCGGCCGGCCGTGCAGCGTGATGAACCACTTCGGGGGCGCGAGCTGCGGGTAGGCATCCCGGCTGTGGTGGTACCCGATGTCGGCGTCACCCTGCACCAGCAGGACCGGTGTCCGCTGGTGCACGTACTTCCCGTCCGGGAAGTCGTCGTGGACGCCGGCCATCACCAGCGCCGCCTGGATCCGCCCGTCGCGACAACAGGTGTTGGCGATCAGGCCGTACACGGTCATGCCGCCGAGCGACATGCCCGCCACCCCGATCTCGTGGTCGTCGACGATGCCCAGCAACGGGTTCGGGGCGGCGCCGGCGTCGGAGCGGTCGAGCAGCTCACCGATCACGAAGCGGGCGTCCGCCGCTTGCCGCGCGACCTCGCTCGGCAGGGCCCGCCCGTTCGGCTGCTTCTTCGTACCCGGGAACGTGGGCGCGGCGACGACGTACCCGGCGCCCGCCCAGACGTCGAGGAGCGGCGCGAGGCGGTTCGGGTTGCCGTCGGCGCCGTGGACCACGAGGAGCAACGGGAGCGGCGTCGTCGTGCCGGTCGGGAACCGGACCTGCGTGACGAGGACGCGACAGTCGCCGTGGCGGCGTTCGGCCAACGTGACGTCGATGCGGGTGATCCCGGCGGTGGGATCGGCGACCGCCCTGCCCGCGATCGGGCCGGGCGTGCACGCCGTCGCCGCGGCCTCGACCGGGCGCGCCGGCATGGCTCCGAGGGTCATCGCCAGCACCAAGACCGCTCCCCAGCCGCGCACACCGTCGACCGTACCGATTCCGGCTGAGAATCCGCCGAGCCTCAGGCGTCGGCGAGCCGCAGCGCGTCGCGCGGGTTCGCCGTGTCGGCGGACCTGCCACGCTCGCACCCGTGAACGCTACCGCCCTACGACGACGCCGCGAGCGCCACCAACTCCCGCAGCAGCACCTTGCCCACCTCGTTGCGGGGCAGGGCGTCGACCGGCAGGAACCGGGCCGGCACCTTGTAGGGCGCGAGGTGGGCACGGCACAGCCCGGCGAGGGCGTCGGCGTCGAACACCACCGGGTCGCGCAGCACGACGAAGGCCCACGGCACCTCGCCGAGACGCTCGTCGGGAATCCCGGCAACCGCGCACTCGGTGACGTCGCGCGAGAGGCGCACGACCTCGGCGACCTCCTCGGGGAAGACCTTGAGTCCGCCTCGGTTGATCATGTCCGACACCCGGCCCTCGATCCAGAGGAACCCCTGTTCGTCGATGCGTCCGAGGTCACCGGTGCGGAACCACCCGTCGACCAGGCGGCCGTCGAAGTCGTCGCCGTCGGCCGCCCGGGCGATGATGGCCGGCGTCTGCACCAGGATCTCGCCGCCGTCGCCGATCTCGAGGCGCACGTTCTCGTGCGGACGGCCCACCGCGCCCAGGTGGCTGTCGCCGAACTCCCTGGCGTCCTGCCGCGCTCCACCCCACGACCTCGCCACCGATCTCGGTCTGGCCCCAGCCGTTGAGCACCGCGATCCCGAAGCGGTCGCGGAACCGTCGCGCCTGTAGCGGCGAGAGCGGCGCGGTGATGCTGCGCACGTACTTCAACGGCGCCAGCGACGTGATCGACTCGTCGTCGACCAGCATCGTCATCGCCGCAGGGGGGAGCACCGTGGACCGCAGCCCGAACCGCTCGACGAAGTCGGCGAAGGCACGCGTGTCGAAGCGCTCCATGATGACGACGGCCGCGCCGGCGCGGAACCCGAAGATCACGTTGTAGATCCCGGCCCACAGCGAGAGCGACGTCGGGATGAGGTTGGGCATCGGGTCCTTGCGGCTCCCGCCGCCGCCCCGGAGCGTGTGCAACACGCCGTCGATCAGCCCGAGCACGTTCGCGTGGAGGAGTGGCACCGGCTTCGGACGACCGGTCGTCCCCGAGGTGAACGAGATCGCGGCGACGTCGGGGCCGAGCACCGGCGCCGCGGTGTCCACCGGGGCGGTCGCGCGCCACGTGCCGTTCCCGGTCGCCGCCACGACGGGCACGTCGACGATGCGGGTCGCATCTTCGGGACGGGTGAGCACCGCGGCCGGACGATCGACGTCGAAGACGTACGCCAGCTCGTCGGCCGAGAGTCGCGGGTTCACCGGGATGTACACCCCGCCCGCGAACCACACGCCGAACAACGCCGCGACGATGTCGGACCCGTTGGGCAGCATCACGCCGACGGCCTGGCCCGGCCGGAGCCCCGCCCCGCGCAACACCTCGGCGAGCGCCTCGGCCCGCGCCCGCAGCTCGGCGCGCGTCACCTCGTCGGTGGTCGTGTAGACCGCGATCGTGGTCGAGTCGTCGGCGCGCGGCTCGAGGACGTCGGCCAGGTTCATGCGTCCGACGTCGTCCCGTCGAGCTCCAGCCATTGCGGCTCACGCTTCTCGGCGAACGCCAGCGGGCCCTCGGCCTGGTCGGGGTGGCCCCACATTGACACCAGCTCCTGGGCCCCGGATCGGCAGGCGTCGGTGAGCCCCTCCTCCAGGGCGCCCCAGAGCGCCCGCTTGGTCGCGCGCATCGCCGCCGGCGAGTTCCGGGCCACGGTCTCGGCCAACGCCTGCGCCTCCTCGCGCAGCCGCTCCGGCGGATCGACGATCTGGGAGATCATCCCCAGCTCGTAGGCACGCGCCGCCGACATCCGCTCGTAGCGGCCGACCAGCGCCATGCGCATCACCGCCTCGAACGGCATCTTGCGCAGCAGGCCGATCGCCTCGACCGCGACCACCTGGCCGACCGACACGTGGGGATCGAAGAACTGCGCGTCGCTCGCGGCGATCACGATGTCGGCGTCGGCCACCCAGTGGAACGCACCGCCGGCGCAGATCCCGTTGACCGCGGTGATGACCGGCTTGGCGACCCCCTGGTGCCACGCGGTGAAGTGCAGGTCGAAGTGCTCGACCGAGTCCCGGTAGCGCTGCATCCCCAGGCCGTCGCTGGCGATCTCCTCGACGTCGACACCGGTCTGGAACGCGCGCCCCTCACCGGTGTGGACGATCACCCTGACTGCGGGGTCGGCGTCGAGCTCGAGCCACGCGTCGGCGAACTCGTCGCGCATGTGGCTGTTCATGGCGTTGAGCCGCTCGGGCCGGTTGTTGATCAACCAGCCCACCGGTCCGTGCCGCTCGAGCTTCAGGGTGTCATACGTCGACAGCGTCACCGCGTCTCCCATCGTGCGTCGCGCTTCTCGGCGAACGCGAGCGGACCTTCCTCCTGATCGGGATGACCCCACATGCCGATGAGCTCCTGACCTCCGGCGAGGCACGCGTCGGTGAGCCCCAGCTCCAACGCGCCCCACAAGGCCCGCTTGCGTCGCGCGCATCGCCGCCGGCGAGTTCCGGGCGATCGTCTCCGCCAACGCCTGCGCCTCCTCGCGCAGCCGCTCCGGCGGGTCGACGATCTGGGAGATCATCCCCAGCTCGTAGGCGCGTGCCGCCGACATCCGCTCGTGCCGACCGGTCAGCGCCATGCGCATGATGGGCTCGAACGCCATCTTCCGGACGAGTCCGACGCCCTCGTACGCCATCACCTGCCCGACCGACACGTGGGTGTCGAAGAAGCGAGCGTCGCTGGTGGCGATCACGATGTCGGCGTCGGCGACGAAGTGCAGCCCGCCGCCGACGCAGTTGCCGTGCACCGCCGCGATGACCGGCTTCCACACCTGGTTGTGCCACCCGGTGAACCGGAGCTCGGCGTCGCGCGTGCGGCGGGACTGCTCGGTCATCACCGCCTTGTCGCGGCTCAGCGCGGCGACGTCGAGACCGGTCTGGAAGTTCCTCCCCTCCCCGCGTTGACGATCACGCGGACGGTGGGATCGGCGTCGAGCTCGCCCCAGGCCCGTTCGAGCTCGGCCATCATCTGCGCGTCCATGGCGTTGCTCACTTCGGGCCGGTCGAAGATCAACCACCCTACGGGCCCGCGCCGTTCGACGAGAAGCCGTTCGTACACGTCAACGCCCGCCGTAGTCGGGCGTCCGCTTCTCCTTGAACGCCTTCAGACCCTCGCGGAAGTCCTCGCTCCGCGACGAGAGCTCCATCGCGAACGCCTCGTTCCGGAGGTGCTCGTCGAACCCACTGGTGTTCCCCGTGTGGAGCAGCCACTTCGAGAGACCGAGCGCGACGGTGGCGCCTCCCGCCAGCGCGGCGACGAGCTCGCCCGCGGTGGCGTCGAGCTCGGCCGCGGGCACCGCGCGGTGGATCATCCGCCAGTCGGCCGCCTCCGCACCGTCCACGACCCGCCCGAGCAGAATCATCTCGCGCGCCCGCACCTCGCCGACGCGCCGGGGGAGCAGCCAGGTGGCCCCGCTGTCGGGGGTGAAGCCCCGGTCGACGAACGGGGCCCAGAAGCGCGCGTCGGCGGCGGCGACGGTGAAGTCGGCCGCGAGCGCGAGGTTGAGCCCGATACCGGCGGCCCACCCGCGCACCGCGCACACCACCGGCGTCTGCACCGAGCAGAGCAGCGGTACGAGCCGGTGGGCCTGGGCCGGCAGGCGCCGCTGGATGCTCCCGACGCGCGGCTTGCCCCCCTCCTCGTTCCGGGCGACGAAGTCGAATCCCGAGCAGAAGTGCTCGCCCTCGCCCGTGAGCAGGATTGCCCGCACCGCTTCGTCACGGCCCGCGAGATCGACCGCGTCGATCGCCGCGTACATCATCGTGTCGTCGATGGCGTTGCGCTTCTCCGGTCGCGAGAGGCGCAGCGTGAGCACGCCGGCATCGAGCGCGACGTCGAGCCCCGGGACGGATTCGTAGGCGCTCACCGGCGCGAGAACGCTTCGCTGATCGCGACCAACGCGGTCTCGAGGTCACGCGCGCCCCCGGGGGATCGGGCAGCCGGACGGGCCCGCGCTCCCGGCTCGGGAGGAGGACCGTCGCGGTGCCGGGTGTGGTGCGCGCGCCGCGCTGGTTCTCGGCCCGCAACTCGAGATCGACCGCCGGACGCTCGCCGTCGGCGAGGTACTTGCGGACGATCGTGCCGCTCAGCCACTGGGTGTCGCCGACGTAGTTGAAGCCCCGGAACTCGCACTCGAGCTTCCAGAGCCAGGCGTCGTCACCCATCCAGTCGGTGCAGAGGTGGATGAGCCAGGTCTCCCGCATGCGCCCGTAGTCGAACGTGGTCGGGTTCCCCGAGCGGCGTGCGAACTCCGGGTCCCAGTGGACGCGCTGCATCACGTCGGGCACGTTGAGGTCGTCCCGGTGGAAGAAGCGCGGGATTCGGCGCCGGTTGCGCCGCGCCCAGCGCGAGGGGCTTCACGTCGTAGAGCCCCATGCCCATGCCGACGTGCCAGCAGACCATGTCGGTGACGGTGAGCGGGCCCTTCACCATCGGGCCGACGGTGTCGCCTTCCGCGACGTCCTCCCAGAAGCGTGGCTCGGCGCCGCGCCGGCGCGCCGCCGCGTACTGCGCGTCGATGGCATCGATCTCGGCATCGGTGTAGGGACGGAACTCGATGTCCTTGTACTTGCCCTTCTCGCGCGCCTTGGTGCGTTCGGTGCGGATCATGAGCCGGTACTGCCCCGAGAGGATGGTGCCGTCGTCGTCGCGAAAGACGTTGGCACTCCACTCGTGGATGGCCCGGCCGGCGAACTCGCTGGGCTTGTCGAGGACCGCGACCAGCGCGTTGCGGCGCCAGACCCGATGGTCGGGTCGCAACGGCGCCCACCATTCGCGCGCGCTCGCGGAGTAGAACGCGTGGACGCCGCGGAGCGGATCGCCCTTCATGAGCTCGCGCTCTTCGTCGGCGACCGCGGTGACCTCGTCCTCGCCGATGAGAGAATCTCCCCCCACCAGCGGCGGCGGGGCGATCGGGCCGCCCCACACCGTGCCCTCGGCGTAGGCCGGGTCGCAGTAGAGCGGGTTGTCGTCGCCGTAGGCCTCGGCGACGATCCGGAACGCGTCGACGTTCGGCCGGGAGTAGTGGGGCCGGCGGGTCCACGGCTCGGGCACACCGACGCGAGCTCGGAGACGCCGGACCCCTTCGTCGGTGATGGTGCCGGTGGTCGTCGCGACGTCAGACACCGGTCGCGCTCCTGGCGTGCGGCAGCGGGATCCCGAAGAGATCGAGCGCGTTGTCGCGCGCGATCTTGTCGATCTGGTCCTGGGGCAGGAAGCCGAACTGCTTGGCCGCAGCTTCGAGCGAGTGCGGCCACGTGCTGTCCTGGTGCGGGTAGTCGGTCTCGAAGGTCACGTTGTCGACGCCGACCTGGTCGAGCATCCTGATCCCGATCGGGTCCTTGAAGAAGCAGCTCGTGACCTGGCGGTAGTAATAGGTGGATGGGGGCTCGGGGCACGACCGCTGGCCGTTGGCCCACAGGTGGGTCGACCACACGTCGTCGGCCCGCTCGAGAGTGTAGGGGATCCAGCCGATCTGGGCCTCGGCGTAGAGCAGGCGGAGGTGCGGGTAGCGGACCAGCACGCCCGAGAACAGGAAGTCGGTGAGGCTCGCCGCGCTGTTGCCCGAAGATGATGGTGGCCGGGACCGCCTCGGGAGCATCCGACGAGGTCTGGGGAGTGCTGGGTACCCGAGCCGATGTGCATGCAGAGCACCGTCGCCGTCTCGTCGCACGCCCCGAAGAACGGGATCCCAGTAGCCCGAATGGATGCTCGGGAGCTCGAGGTAGGCGGGCAGTTCGCTGAACGCGACCGCCCGCACGCCGCGCGCCGCGTTGCGGCGGATCTCGGCGGCGGCGAGCTCCGCGTCCCACAGGGGGACGAGGCACGAGCGGGATCAGCCGGCCGCCGCTCTCGCCGCACCACTCCTCGACCATCCAGTCGTTGTAGGCCTCGACGCACAGGCGGGCCAGCTCGCGGTCCTTGCCCCAGAGGAAGATCTGGCCGGCGAAGCGCGGGTAGTTGGGATAGCAGAGCTGCGCCTCCACGTGGTTCAGGTCCATGTCGGCCAGGCGTCTTCGGGCACCTTCCAGCAGCCCGGGCGCATCTCGTCGAAGGTGATCCCCGACATCGTCACCTCTTCGGGTGCGTACCCGGAGGCGGCGATGATCCGCTTGAGCGAGAACTGGTGGTCCTCGTAGATCCACCACGCGATGGCGGGACCCTCGGTGCCGGGCGCCTCGATGTAGCGGGCGCCGTCGAGCTTCGGCGTGCCGAACGGGTGGTACTCGACGTGCGGGCCCACGGCGCGGTACTTCGCCGGCAGACGGCTCGACCAGACGTCGGGGGGCTCCACGATGTGCGCGTCGACGTCGATGATCCGCGGAATTCGGGCCAGCTGCTCGGGGTCCACGCCGAGCTCGCTCATGTGCAACGTCATCGCGGCCTCCGAGCCTCGGGGATACGGAATATACAGTGAGCCCGCCCGAGCAGCCCCGGACGGACACCCCGGGCCCGACCCCGTACCAGGAGACCTCGTGAGCACCACCGAGCACTACGACGGCATCCGCTTCGAGGTCACCGACGGGATCGCGACGATCACCTTCGACCGGCCCGAGGCCGGGAACGCGCTCACCAGCGACCAACGGGTCCAGGTCGGGAAGTGGCTGGCCCGGGCCGACGAGGACCTCGCCATCCGGTGCGTCGTCATCCGGGCCACCGGCCGGTTCTTCTGCACGGGCGCCGACCTGCGCGGCGGCACGCCCGCCACCGAATCGGAACGCCCCGCCGACGCTCCCGAGCGGGTGATCGGCGAGCGGCGCCGGATGATGCTGCGCGGCGCCATCACCACCGTCAACGCCATCCTCGACTGCGAGGTCCCCGTGATCGCCGCGGTCCAGGGCACCGCCGCCGGCATCGGCGCCCACATCGCGCTGGCGTGCGATCTGGTGGTCGCGTCGGAGGACGCCAAGTTCATCGAGGTGTTCGCCCGGCGAGCGCTGGCGGCCGACGGCCTCGGCACCTGGCTCCTCCCGAGGCTCATCGGCCTGCAGCGGGCCAAGGAGCTGGTGCTCCTCGCCGAGGACGTCGACGCGCAGCGCGCCCACGAGATCGGCCTCGTCACCCGCGTGGTGCCGGCCGAGGACCTCGAGCGGACCGTGGCCGAGATGGCACGGAAGCTCGCCGACGGTCCGACGCGGGCGCGCACGCGGTCAACAAGTGGCTGCTCAACCGTTCGCTGGATGTCGACCGCAGCACGATGGCGCAGGAAGAGTCGTGGATGGTGGACGTGATGGCCGCCAGCCTCGACAGCGACGAGGGTGTCAACAGCTACCTCGAGAAACGCGACCCCAAGTTCCGCGGCTACTGACCGACGGCGTCGCCGGCGACGAACATGCCGCGGGACGCCAGCAACGCCACGACGAGTTCGCCCTGACTCTGCAGCAGCGCCACGCACGCGGCAGCGGCGCGTTCGGGGTCGCCGGCACTGATCGCCGCCACGATCGCGGCGGTTCCTCGCTGTTGCACGACGTCGCTCCCCGGCACGAGCTCGAAGAAGTTCCCCGGCGCGACCGTCGCCATGCCGCGCATCACCGAGCCGAGTCGCGGGGCTCGGGCCACCGCGAGCAGGGTGCGCAGGAACGCGTCGTTGGTTTCGTGGAGCTCGTCGGGGGTCGTGGCCGCCGCGAACTCGTCCTGGGCCCGCGCCAACTCCTCGACGCCCGCCGGGGTCCCGCGCTCGGTGGCTCGACGGGCGGCGAGGCCGTACACCAGGCCCAGCAACTCGTAATGGTCGCGGAGCGAGTCCTCGTCGAGACCGTGCACGAAGGCGCCCCGGTGCGGCGTGATCGCCAGCCAGCCCTCGCGGTCGAGGGCGATGATCGCCTCGCGCACCGGGATGCGGCTGACGCCGAGCCGCGCCGCGATCTCGTCCTGGCGGACACGGTCACCCTGGCGGAGCTCGCCGTTGAAGATCAGCGTGCGGATGTGTACCGCGACGAGCTCGCCGCTGCTGCGGCGGTCCATGAGCGGGACGGGCGCGAAGCCGGAACCACCGTCGGTGCCGGGACCACCATCGTCGGAGGCGTCGGGTTGCTTCGCGTCCACGCCGTAGAAGGTATGCGATCCTCCCAGCCGCTCCGGGCGGGACCGCTCAGGCGACCGCGCCCGACGCCCGCAGGCGGGCGATCTCCCGGGCGTCGAGTCCGAGCTCGCTGAGCACCGCGTCGGTGTCGGCACCCGGGTACGCGAACGACGTCCCCGGCGCGGCGGCGGTGCGGCTGAACCGCGGCGCCGGTGCCACCTGACGCCCACCGTCGGGCGCGGGCACGAACATCCCACGCGCCACATTGTGCGGGTGCTCGTGCGCCTCGCCGAAGCGGTAGACCGGCGCGAAGCAGACGTCGCTCCCGCCCAGCTGCACCTCCCATTCGTCGCGCGACTTGGTGCGCACCACCTCGGCGATACGCGCCTTCATCGCCGGCCACGTCACCTGGTCGTACTGACGCGGGAGATCGTCACCGGCGATGCCGAGCTGCTCGAGGAGCTGCGCGTAGAAGTGCGGCTCGATCGGCGCCAAGGTCACGTACTTGTGGTCGGCGGTCTCGTACACGTTGTAGAAGGGTGACCCACCGTCGAAGAGGTTGGTCCCGATCTCCTCGGTGTGCATGCCCGAACGCGCCATGCCGTAGAACACCGAGAAGATCGACGCCACGCCGTCGACCATCGCCGCGTCGACGATCTGGCCCTGCCCCGAGCGCTGCGCCTCGAAGAGCGCGCACACGACGCCGTACGCGAGGTGCAGGCCGCCGCCGGCGAAGTCGCCCAGCACCTGGAGCAGGGGCACGGGCGGGCCGCCCACCGGCCCGATCGACCCGATCGCACCGGTGATCGACTCGTAGTTGAGCGAATGGGCGGCGCTCTGCGCGAGCGGCCCGTCCTGTCCCCAACCGGTGAGGCGGCCGTAGACCAGCCGGGGGTTCCGGGCCATCGTGTCGTCGGGGCCCACGCCGAGGCGCTCGGCCACCCCCGGCCGGAACGACTCGACGAACGCGTCGGCGCGCTCGGCGAGCCGGAGCACGAGCTCGACGCCTTCGGGATGCTTGAGGTCGACGCCGATGGACCGACGGCCACGATCCCACTCGCTGAAGGGGCGCGTGACGGGTTCCTGCGGCACCTCGGCCGCCCGTTCGACGCGGATCACGTCGGCGCCCATGTCGGCCAGCTTCAGCGTGCCGAACGGCAGCGCGCCGAGCCCGGCCAGCTCGATCACGGTCACGCCGTGCAGGGGCCCGCTCACCGGGCGCCGATCTCGCCACCGTGGCGGGCGGCGTCGAGGATGCCCCCGAACCGGTCCTCCACCATCGCGTCGATCCCGCGGTGGCTCACCACCCAGAACCGCCCCGCCGTCACGACGACCGTCGACCCGGTCAGCGTCTCCATCGACTCTCCCCTCGCGCCGCTCGCGGCCGGCGACCACCGGACGGCGATACCGTACGGCCCGACTACGGTCACTGCGAGTCGATCAGGATCGGCACCGGATCAGGGGGAGAGCTCTCATGGCACGCTTCGACGGCAAGGTCGCGCTCGTCACCGGCGCGGGATCGGGGATCGGGCGCGCGGGTCGCGCTGCGCCTCACCGGTGAGGGCGCGCAGGTCCTCGGTCACGACATCAACGCCGATGCCCTGGCGGAGACCGCCAAGCTCGTCGCCGACGCCGGCGCCACCATGGAGACGCGCACCGGCGACATCAGCCGCCGCGACGAGTGCCGCGCCACCGTCGCCGCGGTCGTCGACGGGTTCGGCCAGCTCGACGTGCTCGGCAACATCGCCGGCATCGCACGCGCCGAGCACTTCACCGACGTCGAGGAGTCGTCCTACCGCCAGATGATGGGCGTCAACATGGATGCCTGCTTCTTCCTCGCCCAGGCGGCGATCCCGCGGCTGCTCGAGTCGGAGGGCAACATCGTGAACATCGCGTCGAACGCGGGTCTCATGGGGCAGGCCTACACCGTCGCCTACTGCATGACCAAGGGCGCGATCGTCCAGCTGACCAAGGCCCTGGCCATGGAGTACGCCAAGACGCCGCTGCGGGTCAACGCCATCGCGCCGGGCGGCGTCGACACGTCGCTGAGCCGGAACTTCCAGATCCCCGAGGACCTCGACTTCGAGTTGATGGCGCGCTACACCGGGTTCCGCTCCATGGGCTCGGCCGACGACATCGCCGCGATGTTCGCGTTGGTCGCGTCCGACGAGGGCCGAAGCATCCACGGCGCCATCCTCTCGGTCGATCGCGGCATCACCGCCGGGTAAACGACCTCAGACGGCCGGCGGCGTCGTCTCGAGCACGCCGGCGGCGAGGAGCCGGTCGATCTGCGCGTCGTCGAGCCCCAACTGGTCGCGCGCGATCTCGCGGGTGTGCTCACCGAGGTCGGGGGCGGGGCGGATGTCGGGCCCGACCATCGAGCGCGCCGCGGAACGCCGGTCCGTCGAGGACGAGCGGGCCGACACCAGGCTGGTCGATCTCGACCGCGAACGCCCGGGCCGCGTACTGCGGGTCGGTCGTCATCTCGGCGCCGGTGAGCATCGGCGTGGCGGACACACCGTGGCGCTGGCAGGCGAGGGCCACCGCGTCCTTCGACTGCGTCGCCGTCCACTCCCGGATGCGGTCGTCGACCAGGTCGGCGCGTTCGCGGCGGGCCTCGACTCCCGCGAGCGACGAGTCGGCCCATGCTGGCGCGCCCATCGCGGCGACGAGCCCCCGCCAGTCGGCGTCGTCACGGCAGGTGATCGCCACCCACTCCTCCTCCCCGGCACAGCGGTAGAGGCCCCACGGCGACCCCGCCTCGCTGCGGTTGCCCAGCGGCACGACCGAGCCCGGCTCGACGCCTTCGGCCGCCATGAGGTCGCCGAGCATGCCCACGACCGTCTCCACCTGCGCGACCTCGATGTGGACGCCGTCGTTCACGTACCGCCCGCGGCCCACGAGCGCGGCGAGTGACGCCACCGCACCGAGGCAGCCGGCCACGTGGTCGGGATAGATCGACATCGAACCGGCGGGCTCGTCGCGGTCGGCGTAGTTCCACAGGTGCACCAGCCCACCCGGCGGCTGGGTGCTCGGGCCGTAGCCCCGCCACCACGACCACACGCCGTGCGAACCCATGAGCTGGCTCGAGACCATGACCAACGCGGGGTTGACCGAGTGCAGCGCGTCGAACCCGATCCCCAGCTTGTCCATGGTCCCGGTCGAGTTGTTCTCGATCACGAGATCCGACTTCGCCGCCAGCTGGTGCAGCAGGGCGCGGCCGTCGGCCGTCTTGGCGTTGACGCCGAACCCGAGCTTCGAGCGGCTCGAGGATGCGAACGACGGGTTGGTCTCGCCACCGAGTTGCAGGCGCATGAAGTCCGTGTAGGTACGGGACTCGACCTTCATGACCTCGGCGCCGTACTCGGCGAACCGACGACCGACCTCCACGCCCACCGCGCCGTGGCCGAAGTCCATGACGCGAAGACCGGCGAGCGGCGGACCCGCGACCGGCGCGACCGCGGGCGCGGCGCGCTGGTCGCCGAGCGCGGCGAAGACCTGCTCGGTGTGCTCGCCCACCGCGGGCGGCGGCGCGTGGGGACCGGCCCGCAGGCCGTCGACCTCGAAGTACCCCGAGGCGATCGGAGCGGTGACCCCCGGCGCGACCTCCAGTTCGACGAAGGTCCCGCGTGACGCGAAGTGCTCGTTGGTGAGGATGTCGGCCGGTGTCAGCGCGGGGGTGCACACGATGCCCCGCTTCTGCGCCTCGAGCGAGACCTCCTCCATGCTCAGGTCCGCGAAGTGCGCCTCGAGCAGCGGGTTCAACACGTGCTCGGCAATCTCGCGCCGGGCCACGAAGCCGTCGAGCGCGGGGTCCTGCAGGAACTCGGGCTCACCCAACCACTCGCGCATGGCGTGCCACTGACGCACGCTGAGGATGATGAGCCGGACGTAGCCGCCCTTGCAGGCGAAGATCGGGTACACCGGTCCGTTGCCGTTGCGCACCTCACCGGCCGGGAACCCGGCCTCGATGCGCGCCATCGAGTTCGGCAGCGACCAGTCGCAGAGCTGCGCGATCGCCTCGTTGGCGGAGATCTCGACGAGCTGGCCGGCGCCGGTGTGCTCGCGCTGGTAGAGCGCGCAGAGCAGGCCGAACGCGCTGGTGATCGACGCCGCGTCGTCGACCAGGTGACCGGGCGGGAGGAGCGGCGATCTCTCGGGGATGCCGGCCTTGAACGCGAACCCGCCGCTGGCGGCGAGCGCGGCGTCGGTGGCCGTCCACCCGGCGTAGGGCCCGTCGAGCCCGAACGGCGTCAGCGTCCCCACCACCAGGTGCGGGTGGCGGGTCGCGAGCTCCCGGGCGTCGAGCCCGGCGAGCATCAGGTCGGAAGTGACGAGGACGTCGGCGCGGTCGAGCAGATCGTGGAACCGTTCGACGTCGGCCTCCGCCGTGAGGTCGAGGACGACGCCGAGCTTGCCGGCGTTGCGGATGGCGAAGGCGAGCGACACGCCTCTCCGCACCGGCGCGGCCGCCCGCGCCGGTGACCCGCCCGGCGGCTCGACCTTGATCACCTCCGCACCGAGATCGCCGAGGAGACGACCGGCGAGCTCGCCGCGTTCGACGGTGCAGTCGACGACGCGCAGGCCGGAGAGGGGTAGCGGCGGAGGTGGAACAGCGTGGTCGCTCATCGGGCGAATCTCTACCACGCCCCTGCCCGTTTCGCGCTGCCGGCCGGTGGCCCGGGCCGTCGCGCGACTCAGTGGCCGCTGCCGGCCTTGGTCAGCTTCAGCACCGGCGCCGGGTGGTCGGGTTCGGGCGCGCCCTTCACCGTCTGCTGGATCCAGTCGACGGTGGTGCCGTCGCTGTAGGTCTGGATCGCCTTGAAGACGAGCTGGCTCGTGTTCGTGGGCAGCGGCCCCGCCGAGATGGTGAAGAGGTCGAACTCACCCGGGTTCAGCCCGCCGGCAGTGGCCGTCCAGGTGATCTTGGTGACCGCCTCGGTGACGTCACCGTCGTCGCTCTTCACCGGCTTCGCCAGCTTGGTCTTCTCGACCGCGACGGTCCAGCCCGGCATGGGCTTCGTGGCCACGGACGCGATCGGGTGCTTGGCCGGGAGGTCGATCTCCACCCCCACCGTGTTCGCGTTGAGCTCCTCGTTGGGCACCGAGAAGCTGAGGATCTCCGAACCGCCCTTGGCCGCCGAACCGGGCACCACCTCGACGTGGGCCCCCGCCGCGGACGCGCCCAGCGCGATCACCGACGCGACCAGGAGACCCCCGACGAGCACGCGGCGGCCGATGCGACTGATCCTCATTGCCCTACCCTTCGTGTGGACGATGTCGAGGGGTAGTCGTCGCGCGGCGGCGCAAAGTTCCGCCCGGCGCGTGATCGTCAGCGGCGCAGCGTGAGCAGTCGGCCGGACTCGCCCACGTCGAACACCTGGCGGATCGAGGCGGCGGGCGACGTGACCGTCAGCTCGATGCCGTGCTCCTGGGCGAAGCGCCACGTCTCGACCAGCACCGCGACACACGACGAGTCGATGAGGGCGAGGCCGTCCATGTGGATGGCGATCGAGGCCGGATGCTCTTTGGCCAGGGTGAGCAGCTGGTTGCGGAACTGGCCGGCCGACGACCGGTCGATCTCGCCGATCACCTCGATGTCGACGTCACCCTCGTGCCGGGCGATCGAACAGGAGAAGACCGTCTGATGCATCTGGGTCCCCTCGGCCGGGGCGACGACTCGGAGGTCGCGCCTGCAAGAATTTCAACGGCGCGAGCGGGACCCGCCTTGACCGAATTCACCCCGTGGCGTCAGGAGTGTGACCGCTGCCACGTGTGCTGGAATGCCGGGCGTGGAAGACGCCCCGCGCCGGGTCCCCCTGTCCCCCGAGGGTTACGACGAGCGATGGGAGCACCTCGCCGCCCGGGGGGTCGAGGTGCACGGCGAGGCCGAGCTGGTCGATCAGCTGCTCGGCGCACCCGGCGCCCGCGTGCTCGACGCCGGGTGCGGGACCGGCCGGGTGGCGATCGAGCTGGCCCGCCGGGGTCACGCGACCGTCGGCGTCGACATCGACGGGGACCTCCTGGCCCGGGCCCGCGCCAAGGCACCCGACCTCGAGTGGGTCGAGGGTGACCTCGCGGCCCTGCCCCGCGCCGCCGCCGCGGGCCCCTTCGCCGCCGCGGTGCTCGCGGGCAACGTGATGATCTTCACCGCGCCCGGCACCGAGCGCCGGGTCCTGGCCACCGTGGCGTCGCGTCTCGTGGCCGGTGGCCTGGTGATCGCAGGGTTCCAGCTCTCGGGGCGCCTGAGCCTCGGGGACTACGACGCCCACGCCGCCGCCGCAGGCCTCGTGCCGGTCGACCGCTGGTCGACGTGGGACCGCGCGCCGTTCACCGACACCGGCGACTACGTCGTGTGCGTTCACGCCAGCTCGAAGCGGTAGCCCATCCCCGGCTCGGTGAGGAAGTAACGGGGCCTGCCGGGCTCGGGCTCGAGCTTGCGGCGCACGTTCGCCATGTGCACCCGGAGGTAGGCGGTCTCGTCGCGGTATTCGGGGCCCCAGACCTCGTGGAGCAGTTGGCGCTGCGACACGAGCTTCCCGTGGTGGCGCACGAGCACCTCGACCAGGTGCCACTCGGTCGGCGTGAGCCGCATCTCGGCACCGGCGCGGTGGACGCGCTTCGCGCCCAGGTCGATGGTGAAGTCCGGGGTCTCGACCACGGGTTCCTCGTCGGCGGGTGCCGCCCGCCGGAGTGCGGCGCGCAGACGCGCCATCAGCTCGTCCATCCCGAACGGCTTGGTCACGTAGTCGTCGGCACCGGCATCGAGCGCCGACACCTTGTCCCGCTCACCGTCACGCACCGACAGCACCACGATCGGGACGGTGCTCCAACCTCGCAGCCCGCGGATGACCTCCACGCCGTCGATCCCGGGGAGACCGAGATCGAGGATGACGACGTCAGGATGACGCGACGCCGCGAGCGTCAGTGCGTGCTCGCCGTCCGGCGCGAGGTCGACGTCGTAGCCGCGCGCCCGCAGGTTGATGCCCAGCGCCCGGAGGATCTGCGGCTCGTCGTCGACCACCAGCACCCGCGTCATCACGACACCGCCGGCATGCTGATGACCATCGTCACGCCGCCGCCGGGCGTGTCGTCGACGACGATCTCGCCCCCCATGGCTTCGACGAATCCCCGCGCGACCGCGAGACCGAGGCCGACCCCGCTGCCGTTCGAATGATCGCCGAGTCGCTGGAACGGGCGAAAGACGTCTTCGCGCTGCCGCGCGCGGAATTCCCGGACCGCGGTCGACGACATGGAGATCGACCCGTCGCGGTGAGGCGACCGCCTCGACGCGCACGACGACGGCGGGCGGCGACCACGAGATCGCGTTCTCGACCACGTTGGCGATCGCCCGCTCGAGGAGCGCGGCGTCGGCGCGCACGCGCGGCAGGGTCTCCTCGACGTCGACCGCGACCCGATCGGCGTCCGTGAGCCCGGCGATCGCGGCCGGCAGCACCTCCTCGAATCCGATGTCGCGCATGACCAGTTGCAGGGCGCCGGTCTGCAGCCGGCTCATGTCGAGCAGGTTGCCGATCAGGTGGTTCAGCCGGTCGGCACCCTCGTCGATGGTCTCGAGCAGCTCGCGGGTCGCGCTCGGCGTGAAGTCGACGTCGCGCTGGAGCAGACTGCTCACCGATGCCTTGATCGACGACAACGGTGTGCGGAGGTCGTGCGACACCGCGGCGAGCAGCGCGGTGCGCAGCTCGTTCGCCTCGGCCAACCCCGCTGCCCGTTGGGCCCCGGCCCGCAACTCCCGCTGTTGGACGGCGATCACCACCTGGCCCGCGAAGGCACGCAGGACCTCCCGGTCGTCGTCGCCGAGGGTGTCGCGGCGCAGCACGAGCACGTCGCCCCCGTGGAGGGGAACCACGAGGTCGGCGTCGTCGGGATCGTCCGGGACCGACTCACCCGCGGCCGCCACGACCTGCCACGAACCGCCGTCGGGCGCACGACCGAGGACCGCGACACCGTCCGCGTCGAACGCCAGCCGGAGCTGTCCGACCAGTTGCGGGAGCGGGTCCTCCGACGCCGACAGCGTCCCGCTCAACGCGGCGAGTGTCTCCGCTTCGGCACGGGCCTCGGCCGCCTCCGCGGCGCGGTGGGACGCCGCCGCGACCAGGAGGCCCACCACTCCCCCGACCACGAGGAAGATCACGAGCGCGACGAGGTTCTCGCCTTTCGAGATCGTGAGCTCGTAGTAGGGAGGGGTGAAGTACCAGTTGGCGAGCAGGAAACCGCTGATCGCGCAGACGAACGCCGGGACGAAGCCGCCGAGCGCGGCGACGACGACGACGGCGAGCAGGAAGGTCAGCAGATCGCTGGGCAGTGTGAGCACCCCGCGGACGTTGGCGAGGAGGAGCGTCAGCAGCGGCGGCGCGGCGACCGCGAGGAGCCAGGCGAGCATGCGCCTGCGGCGCGAGACCACCAACCCTCGAGGGCGGCGGCGCGCGCTCCGGGGCCCTTCGCTCGCCGCCCGCGGGCCGTCGAGGTCCGCGGAGATCACGTGGACGTCGATCGAGCCCGACACGCGGATGACGGTGTTGATCACCGACCCGCGGAGAAGGTGGGTCCAACGCGACTGGCGGCTCGCGCCCAGCACTATCTGGGTCGCGTTCTCGGCCCGGGCGAACTGCACGAGGGTGGTCGCGGCGTCGGCACTCGCCAGCTCGTGGTACTCGCCCCCGAGCTCCTGGAGCAGTGCCCGCTGCTCGACCAGGGCCCGCGCGGGGGGACCGCGCAGCCCGTCGGCGGGCCGCACGTGCACCCCGAGCAGCTCGCCACGAGTACGGGCCGCCATCCGGGCGGCCCGGCGGATCACGTCGCTGCCGCCCGGCGCGCCGGTGATCGCCACGACCACCCGTTCCCGCGTCTCCCACGTTCCCGAGATGCCGTGCGCCTCGCGGTAGTCCTCGAGCGCCTCGTCGACCCGGTCGGCTACCCACATGAGCGCGAGCTCACGCAGGGCGCCGAGGTTCCCCTCACGGAAGAAATTGGCGAGCGAGGCGTCGACCCGTTCGGCGGGGTAGATGTTGCCGTGCGCCATCCGCCGCCGGAGCGCCTGCGGCGTCATGTCGACGATCTCGATCTGGTCGGCCGCACGTACGACCGAATCCGGGATCGTCTCCTGCTGCTTGGTCCCGGTGACCTGCTCGACCACGTCGTTCATCGACTCGAGGTGCTGCACGTTCACCGTGGAGATCACGTCGATGCCCGACGCCAGTAGCTCCTCGACGTCCTGCCAGCGCTTCTCGTTGCGCGACCCGGGGACGTTCGTGTGCGCGAGCTCGTCGACCAGGGCGACCGAAGGCGCGCGGGCCACGATCGCGTCGACGTCCATCTCCTCGAACCGGGTCCCCCGATAGGTGACGGTGTGGCGAGGGACGACCTCGAGGTCACCGATCTGCGCCTGCGTGTTCGCGCGGCCGTGGGTCTCGACGAACCCGACGACGACGTCGGTTCCCCGTTGCGCGCGCCGCCGACCCTCGTTGAGCATCGCGTAGGTCTTCCCGACGCCGGGCGCGGCGCCGAGGTAGATGCGCAGCAGACCCCGGGCCATGCTCGAACCGTACCGCTAGCGCAGTTCGTCGAGCGCGAGGTTGAGCTCGAGCACGTTGACCCACTTCTCACCCAGGAACCCGAGCTGGCGGTCCTCGGTGTGCTCGTCGACCAGCTGCGTCACCTGCGCCGTCGAGAGCCCGCGGGCCTCGGCGACTCTCGCCGCCTGCAGACGCGCGTTGGCCACCGAGATGCCGGGGTCGAGGCCGGAGCCCGACGACGTGACGGCGTCGATCGGCACCTTCGCCGCTGACGCCAGCCCGTTCTCCTTCCGGTACGCGGCCGCGGCCTTCTTCACGTTCTCGAGCAGCACCGGATTCGTCGGACCGAGGTTCGACGGGCCGCTCGCGGCGCCGTCGTAGCCGTCGCCGGCCGCGGAAGGCCGCGGGTGGAAGTACTTCGCCTGCGTGAACGCCTGGCCGAGGAGCTTCGAGCCCACCACCGTGCCGTCGATCCTGACCAGCGACCCGTTCGCCTGGTCGGACCACAGGCCCTGCGCAACCCCGGTGACGACCAACGGGTACGCGAGACCCAGGAGCACCGTGAACACCAGCACGATGCGGAGCGCGGGCAGGAGTTGTCGGCGCATCAGTGCACCCCCAGAGCCGTGATCACGATGTCGATGAGCTTGATGCCGATGAACGGAGCGACGAGACCTCCGGCGCCGTAGATCATCAGGTTGCGGCGGAGGATCGCCGCTGCCCCCGACGGTCGGTACTTCACACCCCGGAGCGCGAGCGGGATCAGCATCACGATGATCAACGCGTTGAAGATGACCGCGGAGAGAATCGCCGAGTTGGGCGAACCGAGGTCCATGACGTTGAGCTCGCTCAACGCGGTGAGACCGGCGAAGCCGGCGAACATCGCAGGGATGATGGCGAAGTACTTCGCCACGTCGTTGGCGATCGAGAAGGTCGTCAACGACCCACGCGTGATGAGGAGCTGCTTGCCGATGCCGACGACGTCGATCAGCTTCGTCGGGTCGGAGTCGAGGTCGACCATGTTGCCGGCCTCCTTCGCCGCCTGCGTGCCCGTGTTCATGGCCACACCGACGTCGGCCTGGGCGAGCGCAGGTGCATCGTTGGTGCCGTCGCCGGTCATCGCGACGAGATGGCCTCCCGCCTGCTCCTCCTTGATCAACGCCATCTTGTCCTCGGGTGTGGCCTCGGCGAGGAAGTCGTCGACGCCGGCCTCGTTGGCGATGAACGCGGCGGTGCGAGGGTTGTCGCCGGTGATCATGACGGTACGGATGCCCATGGCCCGCAGCTCGTCGAAGCGCTCGCGCATGCCGGCCTTCACGATGTCCTTGAGGTAGACCACACCGAGCGCGCGCGTCTCACCGGCACTGCCGCCGTCGCCGACGCGCTCCGCCACGACGAGGGGCGTGCCACCGGCGCTCGAGATGCCGTCGACGATCGTCGTCAGCTCGGGCGGCACGTCCCCGCCGTGCTCCTGCACCCACGCCTTCACCGAGTCGGACGCGCCCTTGCGTACCGAGCGCGCCGCAACCCCGTTGGCCGGGAGGTCGACACCACTCATGCGCGTCTGTGCGGTGAACGGCACCAACGTCGCGCCGTGGAGGTCGCTTCGCTCCATGCCGAAGTGGTCGGCCGCGAGCTTCACGATCGAACGACCCTCGGGCGTCTCGTCGGCCAGGCTCGACAGCAACGCTGCCTCCGCCAGCTCGTGTTCGGTCACATCGCCGACCGGGAGGAACTGCACCGCCTCCCGGTTGCCGATCGTGATGGTGCCGGTCTTGTCGAGCAGCAGCGTGCTCACGTCGCCTGCCGCCTCGACCGCCCGTCCGCTCATCGCCAACACGTTGTGCTGCACGAGCCGGTCCATGCCGGCGATGCCGATGGCCGAGAGCAGGCCGCCGATGGTCGTGGGAATCAGGCACACCAACAAGGCGGTGAGGATCACGAGCGTCTGGGGGGCGCCGGAGTAGACCGCGAACGGTTCGAGCGTGACGACCGCCAGCAGGAAGATGATGGTGAGACCCGAGAGCAGGATGCTCAGCGCGATCTCGTTGGGCGTCTTCTGGCGATCGGCGCCCTCGACCAAGGCGATCATGCGGTCGAGGAAGGTCTCGCCCGGCTTGGCGCTGATGCGCACGACGATCTCGTCCGACAGGACGCGGGTGCCGCCGGTCACCGCCGAGCGGTCACCACCCGATTCGCGGATCACCGGAGCCGACTCGCCGGTGATCGCCGACTCGTCGACGCTGGCGATGCCCTCCACGACGTCGCCGTCGCCCGGGATCACCTCGCCCGCCACGACGACGCACTCGTCGCCGATCGTGAGCAGAGTGCTGGCGCACTCCTCGATGGAGCCGTCCGGCAGGCGCTTGTGCGCCACGGTCTCGCTCCGCGTCTTGCGTAACGTCTCGGCCTGCGCCTTGCCCCGCCCCTCGGCGATCGCCTCGGCGAAGTTGGCGAAGAGCACCGTGAACCAGAGGAACACGGTCACGAGACCGGTGAACACGTCGGTCGACGAACCGTGCTTCCCCAGGTCACGGAAGAAGATGACGGTGGTCAGGACGCTGCCGACCTCGACCACGAACATCACCGGGTTGCGGATCATCCATCGCGGGTCGAGCTTGCGGAGGCTGTCGATCAGCGCGCGGCGGACGATCGCCGGCTCGAACAAGGGGCGGGCGGATGTGGTGGAACCAGCCATCTACTCTCCTCCTCAGAGCCCGAGGTGCTCGACGATGGGGCCGAGCGCCAGCACCGGCAGGTACGTGAGACCGACGACCACGACGATCACCGACACCAGCAGGCCGGTGAACAAGGGGGTGTCGGTGGGGAACGTGCCCGACGACTCGGGAACGGTCTGCTTGCGTGCCAACGAGCCGGCGATCGCCAGCGCGGCGATGATCAAGACGAAACGCCCGATCAACATGCAGATACCGAACGTGACGTTGTACCAATCCGTGTTCCCGCTCAACCCGCCGAACGCCGAACCGTTGTTGTTGGAGGTCGACGCGAACCCGTACACGACCTCGCTGAGCCCGTGCGCGCCAGGGTTGAGGATCGAGTTCGCCGGTGTGTTCATCACCACGGACGCGCCCGCGAACGCGAGAACCACCAGGGGCACCGCCAGGAGGTAGACCACGACCAGCTTCATCTCCGCGGCCTGGATCTTCTTGCCGAGGTACTCCGGAGTCCGCCCGACCATGAGCCCGGCGATGAACACCGCGAGCAGGGCGAAGACCAACATGCCGTACAGTCCGGCGCCGACGCCGCCGGGGCTCACCTCGCCGAGCATGATGTTCACCAGCGGCACCATGCCGCCGAGCGGCGTCATGCTGTCGTGCGCGCAGTCCACGGAACCCGTCGACGTTCCGGTCGTCGAGGCCGAGAAGAGCCCACAACCCGCCGGGCCGAAGCGGCTCTCCTTGCCCTCCATGTTGCCGCCGGGTTGGCTCGACGTGGTGGCCTGGTTCACCTTGGCCGCGTCGAGGGCGGAGTTCCCGCTCGTCTCGAAGAGCATGGCGCCGACCGCGGCCGCGAGCCAGAGGGCCAGCATCGCCATCAGCACCGCGATGCCCTGGCGCTTGTTCCCGGCCATCTTCCCGAACGTCCAGGCGAGCGCAAACGGGATCACGAGCAGCAGGTAGATCTCGAGGAAGTTCGTGAAGCCGCTCGGGTTCTCGAACGGGTGGGCGGAGTTCGCGTTGAGCGTGCCGCCCCCGTTGGTACCGAGCTCCTTGATCGATTCCCGACTGGCCAATGGTCCGCCCGGAACCTGCTGGCTCGTGCCTTCTACGGTCGTCGCGCTGGTGAAGCCGTGGAAGTTCTGGATGACGCCTTGAGACACGAGAACCAGCGCAACGACGAACGCGATCGGCAACAGGATGCGCGTGATCGCCCGGGTCAAGTCGACCCAGAAGTTGCCGATGGTGCCCGCGCGGTGACGCGTGAGGCCCCGGATCAGCGCGATTGCCACCGAGAGGCCGACCGCCGCCGACACGAAGTTCTGCACCGCGAGCCCGGCCATCTCGGTGAGGTGGCTGATCGTGCTCTCGGGCGAGTAGTTCTGCCAGTTCGTGTTGGTGACGAAGCTCACCGCAGTGTTGAAGGCCAGGAAGCTCGGCACGCCCTTGACGTGTGTCGGGTTCAACGGGAGGTGCTCCTGCACGCGCTGCAGCACGAAGAGGACGACCACCGAGAGCAGGCTGAACGCGAGGAGCGCGAGCGCGTAGATCGTCCACTTCTGTTCGCGATCCGGATCGATGCCGCCCAGGCGATAGATCACCCGTTCGACGGGATCGAAGAAGCGGTCGCCCGGCGCCCGCTTCCCGCCGAAGACCTTCGCCATGTAGGTCCCGAGGACGGGGACCGACACCGCGAGGAGGACGACGAGGGCGACGAGCTGGAGCCAGCCGGCCACGGTCATCAGAGCTTCTCCGGGATCACCAGCGCGGCGACCAGGTAGACGGCCAGCAGGACCGCGAGGATCAGGCCCACCCAGTCGTCACCGGTCACGCCGCCGCCTCCTGGGGCTTTTCAACGACCTTCTCCGGACCGGTCGAGAGCGCGACGCCCTCGGGGTCGGGACCGATGATGCGCTCGCACACCCCCACGAAGCCGGCACACACTGCGAAGAACGCGATCAGGGCCAGTACGAAGCACACATCCGCCATGCGTGGATTGGTACTCCTCCGTGTCCCAGGACGACAGGGTCTTCGCGCGGTCTTCACGTGCGACCGGCGAACCTTGATGCCGCGCTTGCGCGCCGCGTCAAGGTTCCGAGCTCGCGCGTCAAGACCGCGTCAAGACCCCTAGGCGGTCACCCGAGGGCGGCGTATACCGGACTCATGACCCGCCGCGCCGCGATTCCCGACGACGCGGCCCGGGCTGTCGGTCTCGCCATCGCCGCCTTCGGCCCGCTTCTCGTGGCGGGCATCCTGGTGCCGTTCCGCGGCGACCTCGCCGGCGCCAATGTCGTGCTCGTCTTCGTGATGATCGTTGTGCTCGCCGCGGCGGTCGGCAGCCGCTGGAGTGGCGTGCTCGCGGCAGTCGTCGCCGCGATGTCCTATGATTTCTTCTTCACCCAGCCGTACCAGTCGTTGAAGATCGATAGGTCCAACGACATCCAGACGACGGTCCTGCTGCTGGCCATCGGGCTCATCGTGAGTGAGCTGGTGTTGTTCTCGCGACGCCACCGCCTCACCTCGCAACACCGGGGAGACGAGATCGCGCGGCTGCACCGCGTCGCCGAGCTGGTCGCTTCCGACTCGGACGCCGAGGACGTCCTCCTCTCCGTACAGGCCGAGCTGACCGGACTGCTCTCGTTGCGCGACTGCCGATTCGAGAGCGCACCGTTCAGCTCGGAGCTGCCGACGCTCGCGCGCAACGGGGCGATCGCGGACGGCCACCGCCACTGGGCCGGTGGCGAATTCACGTTGCCCGAGCAGGGTGCGGCGATCCCCGTGCTGGGACGTGGACGCTCCTTCGGCCGCCTGGTCCTGGTACCCGACCTCTCGGTCGGGGTGTCGATCGAGGAACGCGTCGTGGCAGTCGCGCTCGCCGACCAGCTCGGCGCCGTGTTCGCCGCCGACGCCGCGGTCGGCTGACGGCGTGTCAGACGATCCCCGCGAGCACGAGCCCGGCAGCCGCGGCGAGCAGGCCGACGACGACGCTGACCGCGGCGTTGAGCGACGCGGCCAGCACCGCGCCCTCTTCGACGAGCCGTACGGTCTCGTACGAGAACGTCGAGAAGGTCGTGTACGCGCCGCAGTATCCGGTGCCGATCGCGACCTTCGGCAACGGGCCGAGGCCCTGGTACATCGCCAGGCCGGTGAGGAACCCCAGCAGCAGCGAGCCGGTCATGTTGACGGCGAGCGTGCCCCAGGGGAACACCCCGCGGAAACGGCTCTGCACGAAGCCGTCGGCGAGGTACCGGGCCGGAGCACCGACTGCACCACCGACGATCAAGAGGACGACGAGCATCAGGCCGAGCCGCGTCCGCGGTACGACACGATGTCGACGGCTTCGCGCACCACGAGTCCCTCGGCGATGAGCTCGTCGAGGCTGGGCAGGAACGCTTCGATCCGTTCGGCGAGGTCGACGATGACGATGACGACCGGCAGGTCTTCCGACAACCGCAAGATGCGGGTCGTGTGGATGTGGCTCGAGGCCCCGAACCCCTCGATACCGCGCAGCACCGTCGCCCCGGCGAGTCCGGCTTGCTGGGCGCGCTCGACGATCTCCGTGTACAGCGGCCGGTGATCGTGCTGGTCGGTCTCGCCCACGAAGATGGTGAGACGCTCGCCCGGTCCTTCGAGCTTCATCGAGCCCGTCCTCTCTCTCGGGGCCGCATGCGGCCTGCGACGATGCCCAGGTACACGGCGACGAAGCCGGCCAGGAGGCTGCTGACGACGTACAGCACGGCCACCGCCACTGCGCCGTTCTTCACGAGGAGGTCGGCCTCCACCATGAACGTCGAGAACGTGGTGTACGCGCCGAGGAAGCCGATCGCGACGAACGGCCGAACGTAGAGACTGGGCGGCCACCGCTCGACGATCAGCGTCAGCACCAGCCCGAGTGCGAAGGCGCCGGTGACGTTCACGGTGAACGTCGCCCACGGGAAGGAGTCGGGCGCGACGTGCACGACCCGGCTGATCCAGTACCGCACGAGGGTGCCGAGCACACCGCCGAGCGCGATCGCCAGCAGGACGCGCGGCTGTGCGTGCGACGCGCGTCGGAGCCGCGGTGTCGGCGCCAGCAGATCGGGGTCGATGTCGGCCTGGGAAGCCGTGATGTCGTGGCGATCCTCGGGCGCCATCACCTCTCCGATCGCAACTCGCCTGGTGGGCTCACCATAACGGAGGAGGGGTCACCCGACGCCGACCGTGCCGGGGGCGATGCGAGTCGGATGGGCTACGCGCCGAGCACCTCGAACTCGCTGATCTCGCGCGCCTCCTCTTGCGCCTCGATCGAGTCGAACTCGTCGACCGCATGGGCGGGGAGGTAGCGCCAGGCGATGACCGCGGCCAGCAACACGAACGCCGCGGCGATCGGATAGGTGAAGCGCATGGCGTCGACGAAGGCTTCCCGCGAGAGGCGCACGATCTCGGCGCCCTGCGCCGCGGGAAGCCGCTGGGCCAGCTCGAGCGCCCGGCCCACCGAGTCGTGGACCGCGGCGGCCGAGGCGGCCGAGAGCTTGCCCGCGTGGTCGGCGAAGTGGTGGTACCAGGCGAGGAAGATGCTGCCGATGATCGCGACGCCGAGCGCGCCGCCGGTCTGGCGAGTGGTGTCGTTGATGGCCGAACCCACCCCGGCCCGGCTCGGGGGGAGCGATCCCATGATCGACTCGGTCGCCGGGGCCGAGGTGAGGCCGAGACCGATGCCGAACAGCAGCCGCACCGCGCAGCCACCGACGAACGACGACATGATGAGGTCGGAGCCGTAGAGGAACATCGCCCCGGCAACGGTGAGCAACCCGAGCACGACCACGCGCTTGGTGCCCCAACGCAGGACGAGACGGGGCGCGTTGGGCGAAGTGGCCATCATCCCGATCGCCACCGGCATCGCGAGCAGGCCCGCCTCGAGCGGTGAGTAGCCCAGCACGAACTGGAAGTACTGGATCAGCAGGAACACCGATCCGTAGAGCGCGAACGAGATGAGCGTGAGCACGCTGGACGCGGCGGAGAAGCGCGGGTTGCGGAACACCCGCAGGTCGATCATCGGCTCCTTGGTGTGCAGCTCCCAGAACCCGAACACGCCCAACAGCACCAGGGCGACGCCGAACGACACGAGCACGTCGGGGGCGAGCCACCCTTCCTCTGGGGCCTGGATGATCGCGTACAGCAACGCGACCAGGGTGAGGACCGACAGCAGTGCCCCGAAGGGATCGAGCGGGCGGTTGTCGGGGTCGCGCGACGTCGGGATGAAGAAGTATCCGAGCACGAGCGCGAGGGCGCAGATCGGCACGTTCACGAAGAACACCGCGCCCCAGTAGAAGTGCTCGACCAGGATCCCTCCGAGCATCGGCCCGACCGCGACGCCGATGCCCGAGACTCCGGCCCAGACGCCGATGGCGCGGGCGCGCTCGTGACCGGTGAAGGTGTTGGTGAGGATCGACAGCGTGGTCGGGAAGATGAACGCGGCGCCGATCCCCATCAGGCCGCGCGCCGCGATCAGCATCTGCGGCGAGTCCGCGAGCGACGCCAGCCCGGAGAACGTGCCGAACAGCAGGAGCCCGGCCGTGAGCGCGCCCTTGCGCCCGAACTTGTCACCGAGCGCGCCGGCGGTGAGGAGGAGGCTCGCGAACACGATGATGTAGGCGTCGATGATCCACTGCAGGTCGGAGCCACTCGCGCCGAGGTCGCGCACGATGGTGGGGAGCGCGACGTTGAGGATCGAGTTGTCGATCGTGATGACCACGAGCGACATGCAGAGGACCGCGAGGGTGTACCAGCGACGCTCGTAGGCCTTCTCCTGGCTGAGCAACGCGATGACCCTCCTCGACCACCGAGCACGCGATATTGTTAACTGTCTGGTTAAAAAAGGGTAGCCCAGCGATCCGTGCAACCGCAACCTCTGGCGGGAGGACACGCATGGCGAATCGAGACCCGGAAGCGACGAAGGCACGCATCCTCGCGGCGGCCCGTCGGGAGTTCTCGGCCAAGGGCATCGCCGGCACACGCGTCGACGCGATCGCCGCCCGCGCCAAGGTGAACAAGCGGATGCTGTACTACTACTTCGGGTCCAAGGAAGGGCTGTTCCGCGAGATCCTCCGCCGGCGCCTGCACGAGCGCTCGGCGACGCTTCGGGCCGCCGGCGCGGCAGATCCCGATCGCCTCGCCGACCGCCAGGAGCAGCTCCTCGCCGACGAGGAGTACGCCCGACTGCTCATGTGGGAGGCGCTCGAGACCGATCCCGCGCATCCTGCCAACGCGGAGGTCCGACGGGAGTTCTTCCAGACCTGGGTGGCGGCGGTCACGGAGGAGCAGCGGGCCGGCAACCTCCCCGCCGATCTCGATCCCGCGCAGCTGGTGCTCACGGAGATCTGCATCGTGCTCGGGCCGATGCTCCTGCCGCAGTTCGCGATGCTCATCACCGGCCACGTCGTGGGTGACGAGGAGTTCGCCCGGGAACGCCGCGCGTTCCTCGAAGCGCTCGGCCGCCGCATCGATCGGGCTCCCGCAGCCGCGACGCGGTCCTGATCAGTCGACCCGCCATTCCGGCGGGCGCTTCTCGGCGAACGCACGCGGGCCTTCCTCGGCATCCTGGTGCCGGCGCTGCTTGATCATCAGCTCGTTCCCGAAGCCCACCGCGTCGTCGTAGTGCATCCGGGCGAACGCCCACAACGTGCGCAGCTCGTTGGCCATCGCCGACGGCGAGTTCCGGCCGATCACGTCGGCCAGCTCGAGCGCGCGGCCCATGGCGCTCCCCACCGACACGACCTCCTGGACCATGCCCAGCTCCTGCGCGCGCCGGGCGTCGAGGATCGCCGACGAGCCGACCAGGCTGAGGTAGAGCGCGGCACCGAGGCCGGCCTTCAGCGCGACTCCGAGGTTCTCGCGGTTGCCCACGAACCCCACGTTGACGTGGGTGTCGCGGAACGTCGCCTGCTCCGACGCCACCACGACGTCGGCCTCGACGACCCAGTGCAGACCTCCCCCGACCACCATGCCCTCGACCGCGGTGACCATCGGTTTGAGCACCGGCACGTCGCGGTGCGTCTGGCCGCTGCCACGCAGTCCCCGGCCTCCGGGCAGACCGCTGTCGGCGACCTCCTTCAGGTCGATGCCGGTGCAGAAGTAGCGGTCGCTCGTCGAGCCCATGACCATGCACCGCACGCCCGGATCCTCGTCGAACTCGAGCCACACCTCGGCCAGGGCGTCGATCATCGCCCGGTTGTGGGCGTTCCCCACCGCGGGCCGATCGAGCAGCACGATGCCCGCATGACCGCGCCGCGCCACGACGATCGCGTCGCCGCGGCTCTCGACCTGCTCCAGACCGTGCCGTTCGGCGACGGCTCGCCCGGTCTCGCTGACGCTCACGCCGACGGTCCCGTCGCGACCACGTCGCCAGTCTGGTCGACATCGACCTCGTCGTGCCCGTCGAGGTGTGCCGTCCAGGCTTCGAACATCTCGGCGTAGCGCCCGCCGCGCGCGACCAGCTCGGTGTGTGAGCCCAACTCGAGGATGCGACCGTCGTCGACAACCGCGATGCGGTCGGCCCGCATCGCGGTCGACAGGCGGTGCGCCACGATGATCGCGGTGCGACCCTCGAGCACTGCGTCGAGGCCGGCCTCGACCTTGGTCTCCGACTTCAGGTCCAGGTTCGACGTCGCTTCGTCGAGCACGAGCACACGCGGCGCGGCGAGGAACGCTCGGGCCAGCGCGAGGAGCTGCCGTTCCCCCGACGACATCGAGACGCCGCGCTCGTGCACCAGCGTCTCGACGCCCTCCGGCAGCCGCTCGATGAGCTCGGTGAGCCCGACCCGCTGCACCGCTTCCGTCACCTCGTCGTCGGTGGCGTCGGGGCGAGCGAACGCGATGTTGTCACGCATGGTGCCCGCGAACAGGAACGGCTCCTGGGGCACGACGCCGAGCTGGCGGCGCAACGAGTCGATGGTGACCGTGCGCAGATCGTGGCCGTCGATGGCCACGCAACCGATCGTGGGATCGTAGAAGCGGGTCACCAGCTTGGCGATCGTCGACTTCCCCGCGCCGGTGGGGCCCACGAGCGCGATCGTCTCGCCCTCGGCGATGTGCAGGTCGACGTGGTGGAGCACGGGTTTGGCCCGGTCGTACCCGAACGACACGTTGTCGAAGGTGACCTCCCCGCTGATCTCCGGCAACGGCTCGGCGTCGAATCCCTCCTCCACCGTGGGGTGCGTCGAGAGGAGGTCGTTGAGCTTGGCGAGGGCCGCCTGGCCCTGCTGGTACAGGTTGTACTGCTGCACGAGCGACTGGATGGGCCCGAAGAAGGAGTTGAGGTACAGCAGGAACGCGGCAAGCACGCCGACGGTGAGGTTGCCGTCGCGCACCATGTTGCCGCCGATCAGCAGCAGCGCGGCCTGACCCAGCAGTCCGACGAACTCGGTGCTCGCACCGTACGTCGCAGCGAGGTGGGCGGTGTGGTCGTTGGCGTCGCGGTACTCGCCGGTCACGTTGCGGTGGTGCAGCACGTTGTGCCGCGCCCGGTTGAAGCCGGTGACCACGCGCACGCCCGAGAGGCTCTCGGAGAGGTCGCTCAACACCGAGGCGATCCCGTCGCGGACGCGCTCGTAGCCCTTGTCCGACGACGAGCGGAACCACAGCGACAGCCCGGTCACCAGCGGGACGATCATGAGCAAGGTGAGGAGCGTGAGCTCGACGTTGTAGGAAAACAGCACGACGGTGACGATCACCATGGTGAGCCCCTGCAGCGCGAACTGCGGGAGCCCGTCCTGGAGGAGCTGCTGCAGCGACTCGATGTCGCTCGTCATGCGGGTCATGATCACGCCCGCCTTCTCCTCGGTGTAGTAGTCCAGGGAAAGGCGTTGCAGGTGGGCGAACGTCCGGACCCGTAGCTCGTACATCACCGCGACGCGACGCGACCGGTCGTCGCGACACGCGCGCCGCTCGCCGCGGCCGACGCGATCACCATGACGATGGCGAGCGTCCCGATGATGGCGAGCGTCGTCCAGTCGTGCGGGGTGATGCCGTCGTCGATGCCCTTCTGGCTGAGGAACGGGCCCGCCTGCACGCACAGCGCTTCGATCAGGATGAAAAAGCTCGAAAGCGTGAGCATCCCGCGGTGCGGCTGCAGCATGCGCCGCAGGGTGACGCCGGTCTGTCGCATCCGGTGCGCGAAGCCACCCTCGGGTGCTTCCCACTCGGGTTCGTCGGCGAGCAGCTGCTCGACGCCCTGGCGCATCTCCCACGGGATGCCCGCGAACGGCAGGCCGTTGCCCGGGTTGCCGGCCGAGCGGCCGACCGAGCCGCCCATGGGCGCGCCCCCGGTAATGGTCCCGCCGCCCCACGCCATCAGTCGACGTCTCCCAGCTCGCCGACGTCGGCGTCGAGCACGCGCGACCGCGCGACGTCGGCCTCGATTTCGCTCCCGACGAACCCGGCGTCGATCTCGACGTCGGGGTGCAACTCGGGCGCGGCGGCGGGGTCGCTCTGGGCGAGGATCTCCGCGTAGCGCGGCTCGGTGGCGAGCAACTCGGCGTGGGTGCCCTCGGCGATGACCCGGCCACCCTCCACCACTGCGACGCGGTCGGCCAGGCTGATGGTCGACAGGCGGTGGGCGATGATCAGCGTCGTGCGGTCGGTCATGAGCTCGCGCAGGGCATCGTGGATCTGCTGCTCGATCTGCACGTCGATCGCCGAGGTCGCGTCGTCGAGCACCAGGATCGGTGGGTTCACGACCAACGTCCGGGCGATGGCGAGGCGCTGACGCTGGCCACCGGACAACGTGAAGCCGCGCTCCCCCACGACCGTGTCGTAACCCTCGGGCAACGCGCGCACGAACTCGTCGGCGCCGGCGGCACGGGCTGCCGCCTCGATCTCCTCGGAGGTGGCGTCGGGTCGTCCGTAGGCGAGGTTGTCGCGGATGGAGACCGAGAACAGGAACGGCTCGTCGAGCACCATCCCGATGTGGTGACGCAGGCTCGGCAGCGTGACGTCACGCACGTCGTGGTCGTCGACCCGCACCGCCCCGCCGGTGACGTCGTAGAACCGGGCGAGGAGTCGAGCCACGGTCGACTTGCCGCTCCCGGTGCGGCCGACCAGCGCGACGGTCTCCCCTGGGCGGAGGTGCAGGTCGAAGCCGGCGAGCACGGAGGTGCCGTTCGGGTACCCGAACGACACGTCGTCGAAGCGCACGTCGCCCCGGCAGTCGACCAGATCGACCGCACCCGGGCGATCCACGACGTCGGGCTGCTCGTCGAGCACCTCGTAGATGCGTTGCGCCGAGGCCGAGGCCCGTTGCCCCATCATGAGGATCATCCCGAGCTGGCGGAACGGCGGCTGCAGCATGAGGACGTAGGCGTTGAACGCGATGATGTCGCCGACCGACGCCTGGCCGTTGATGGCGAGGTAGCCGCCGTAGAACAGCACGATCGCCTGCCCGAGGCGCGGGAGGTTCTCGAGCAGCGGCGACCACCGGGCGCGGATGTCGGCGTCCTTGACGTTCGCCCACTCGGCCCGGCGGGCGGCGGTGGTGAGGTGCTGGACCTGCAGGTCCTCGGCGGCGAACGACTTGACCACCCGCACACCGTTGATGTTCTCGTCGACCACCGTGGCGACGTCGGCGAGGCGCGACTGGATGAGCCACGACACGGGGAACATCTGCTTGCGCATCTTGACGCCGACGACGTACACGAACGGCATGGTCGACATCGTCACGAGCGCGAGCGGCACGTTAATCGAGAGCATCTCCGCGAACGCGAGCACCGCGACGCTGCACTGCACGAGGATGCTGGGCGCGAACGCGAGGTACATCTGGACCGAGCGGATGTCGGAATTGGCCCGCGAGATGAGCTGCCCGGACTGCACGCGGTCGTAGAACGAGAACGACATGCGGCTCAGGTGCTCGTACATGATGTTCCGCAGGTCGTACTCGATGCGGTACG
Organism: uncultured Actinomycetes bacterium; assembly: GCA_963750045.1. GTDB lineage: Bacteria > Actinomycetota > Acidimicrobiia > IMCC26256 > DASPTH01 > DASUAS01. The sequence goes on from CAVVPD010000003.1 coordinate 361,434, forward strand.
CCGTCTTCAGCAGGTAGTTGCGCGACGTGTACGTCAGCACGAGGCGGATCGTGGCAAGGATCGCAATGATGGTGGCGAAGTGCTCGAGGGTCGGGCCCGTCGTCTTCCCGAGCGCGTCGATCGCCTGGCCGACTTCGTTGGGTATCTGGACCTGCACGGCAAGGCCGAGGAACGACGCGACCAACGAGAAGCCAAACATCCACTTGTGCGCCAGCACCACCGGCATCATCCGGTGGAGCCAAGAACCGCCACGGTCGGGCTTGATGTGGGCCCGTGGCGGCGGGTAGCGCGGCGTCACCCCCACCGGGACGAACGGGGACGACACGTCGGCGCCGAACGCCCCCATGCTGACCGGCGTCGGTTCCCGGGTCGCCGTCACCGTCCCGTCTCCTCGACCCGTTGCTCGCGCGACCGGTCGAGGGCGTCGTTCCAACGGACCAGCGCGCCCGTGCTCGCGTCGCGCTCGTCGTCGAGGAACGCCGCGATCTCTTCGAGGCGTGCTTCGGCGGCGGCGTCGGCGGCGGCGAGGAGGCGCTTCCCGTCACACGTCAGGAGGAGGGTGAGCCGGCGACGGTCCTCCGGGTCGGCGCGCCGCTCCACCAGGCCGCGGGCCACGAGGCCGTCGACCACCGCGGTGACACTCGGCGGGCTCACCGCGAGTTGGCGGGCCAGCACCGACGACGCGGTGGACCCGTCGGCGAGCAGCCCCAGCACCCGGTACTGCGGGAGGGAGAGGTCGAGGGGGCCGAGCGCCACCTCGACCTGCTTCGCCAACCGGGCGACGGCGCGCGCCGCGCCCACCGTGAGCTTCGTGCCCTTCACTGTTCCAGACCCACACCATTAGGGTATCGAAGTATTCCGTGGCGGGGCCAGATGGGAATGCGAGACTGGCCCGGCGCGAGCGTGGCGGAACCGGCAGACGCGCCAGGTTTAGGTCCTGGTGTCCGCAAGGACGTGGGAGTTCGAGTCTCCCCGCTCGCACCTCCTCTGACCTGCAGCTTTATGAGCCCGAAGCCGACTGAGGCGAACTCAGCGGACACCGAATCGGCCGGTGCTAACGGTTTGCTAACGGAGTCGAGACAGTCGGCCTCGTGAAGGGCCACTTCAAGAAGCGAGGTACGTCCTGGTATTACTGGGTCGAGCTCGAACGCGGTCCAGATGGGCAGCGACGGCAGAAGTCCCGCGGCGGGTTCAAGACCCGCAAGGACGCAGAGCGCGCGTTCGCTGAACTGCGCGACGAGGTGCGCCGGGGGGCCTACGTCGAGCCTTCGAAGCTGTCGCTCAACCGGTTCCTCGAGGAAGAGTGGTTCCCGTCGATCGGAGCGAGTGTTCGCGCGACGACACTGCGGAACTACGGCGACCTGTATGAGGCGTACGTGAAGCCCACGCTCGGCCGGACCCAACTCGTGAACATCACTCCCGCGCGCCTAAACGGCTACTACACCGAGCTCCTCGCCAGCGGCCGTCGCGCCAGCGATGGTGGCCTGTCCCCCAAGACGGTTCGGAATGTGCACTCGATGTTGCACAAGGCGCTCACCGATGCTGTGCGATGGGGCCATCTATCCCGCAACCCGGTCAGTCTCGCGGCGCCACCAAAGCCGGCGCGACCGGAGATGAAGGTGTGGTCACCCGAGCAACTCCGCATCTTCGTCGAGTTCACACGGAACGACCGCCTCGCCGCCGCGTGGCTGTTGTTTGTCACCACTGGGATGCGGCGTGGCGAGGTACTCGGACTCGCCTGGGAGAATGTCGACTTCGTCAACGCTCGTCTCGCTGTGGTGCAAAGCCTGAACGTCGTGAACTACCACGACGTGCGACTGGTTCAGCCGAAGACCGCAAAGGGGCGGCGATCGATCGCCTTGGACCCGTCAACGATCGCGGCGCTGCAAGCGCACCGAGTGCAGCAACTCGAGGAACGCCTGCAATGGGGCGAGGCGTGGTTTCCCTCTGACCTCATGTTCACACGCGAGAACGGCACGACGATCCATCCGCAACGCATGACCAGTTGGTTTGAGCAATTGGCGCGCGACGCCGCTCTACCGAAGATCCGCCTCCACGACCTGCGACACAGCTACGCCACCGCAGCACTTGCTGCTGGCGTCCCCGCGAAGGTGATGAGCGAGCGACTCGGGCATGCGTCAGTGATGATCACGCTCGACACCTACTCGCACATCCTTCCGTCGATGCAAGAGGACGCGGCGAACTCGGTTGCGAAGTTGATCCTCGAAGGCTGACGCCCCGCTCGTCGCGCCTGCGTGTCTCCTGATGTCCGCTCGACACCGGAGGTGCCATCGTGCTGCGCATGTAAGTGCCATGGCGGGCTGGCAATGGATCCGAGGTGCTACTGACCGGTTCCGGCGAGCAGTGCATGGGCGCCGGGTAGCGCGATCCTGTGCGCTCCTTCCCCACGCGCGAACCTTGGCAAGGTCGGGACGTTGCAATCGCTGGGGATCACGATCGCGCACGATCGAGCAGTACGAACGCTTGCCGCGAAAGCAGATCGTGGTGCAACGGCCCTCAGGGATGCGTTTGGGTGGCAAGTTGGGTGGCAAATAGTCGTTGGCACGAGGCGCAGCGAAGACGTGGCGAACTCCTTCCGTGCCTCAGTGCTGGTGTGCGAGTCGCCCGCGTACCAGGCGTCCGGGGCAGCGCCGCGGTGGGCTCGCCCTGGTCGATGAGGACCTCGCCGGCGACCAGGGTGGCAAGGAAGCCGAGTGACCGCTGTGAGAGGCGAGGTGCGCCGCCGGGCAGGTCGTGGACGAGTTCGGGCATGGCGGGGGCGACGGTCTCCGGGTCGAACACGTTGAGGTCGGCCACGAGCCCTTCGCGCACGAGCCCCCGATCCGAGAAGCCATAGGCGCGCGCGGGTTCCAGCGTCAGCATGCGGACCGCCTCCTCGAGGCTGAACTCCTGGCAATTGCGGACCCAGTGTCCGAGGAGGTGCGTCTCGATGGACACGTCCGACATCTGGCTCACGTGCGCGCCAGAGTCCGAGAAGCCGACGACCGTGTGCGGGTGGGCGAGGCAGCGCTTGATCCGATCGTGGTCGAACGGTGCCAACGTCTGCCAGAACAGCTGGCGCATGTCGGTCTCGAACGCGAGCTGGATCATCGCTTCGACAGGGTGCACACCCCGCTCGGCGGCGACGTCCGCGACCGTCGGGTGCGGCGGCAAGGGTGAGGAGAACACCTGCATCCGGTCGAACTCCGGCGGGCGGGCCTCCCCGCCGAACGCCTCGGCGTACGGACCTTCGTCGGCGATCTTCACCAGCCGGGCGACGACGTCCGCGTCTTCGAGTCGGCGCCGTTGCTCCTCGACGGGCAAGGTACGTAGCTCCCGCCACTCGGGGAGGCGGTCGAAGGGCAGTTGCGATCGGAACGACGAGAAGGCGCCAATGCCGCGCGGATGGGTCACACCCCACATCCGAGCGCCCTTGGCGATCGTGTCGTCGAGGAACGCGAGCGCCTGGTCGTTCATCCCAGTGGTCGCGACCGGGACCCCGGTTGTGAGCGCAAGGTCGGCGAGCATGCGGTCGGGATCACCATCGGGCACCGCCCGGTCGCTGACCATCTGGAAGATCCCGGCGCCGAGTTCGGCAAGGACGTCGACGAGCGCACACACCTCATCCCACGACGCAGCCCGCGAAGCGACAGGCTTGTCGTCGGAGGTCTGGTGGTGCACCGTGCGCGATGTCGTGAACCCGAACGCGCCTGCCCGCACGGCGCGCTCGAGCTCCGCACGCATCGCGGCCAAGTCGTCGCCGGTGGCCTTCTCTTCGAAGGCCCGCGTGCCCATGACGTAGGTGCGCAGAGCGGAGTGGCCGATGTTGGCGGCGTAGTTGATGCCCTTGGGGAGCCGGTCGATCGCCTCGAGGTATCCGGCGAAGTCGGTCCAGGTCCACTCGATCCCTGCGGCGAGCGCAGCGGGCGCGATGTCCTCGGCACGCTCGAGGTTGCGCACGACGAGCTCGTGGGCGTCGTCGCGGGTCGGGCGCGAGCGTGAAGCCACAATGCCCCATCACGACCGTGGTGACGCCGTGCCAGCACGAGTTCGTGCCGAGCTCGTCCCAGAACACCTGCGCGTCCATGTGCGTGTCGCGTCGATGAACCCCGGCGTGACGACGTGACCTTCGGCGTCGATGTCCGTCGCCCCGCGCTCCTTGATGCGCCCGACCCCCGCGATTCGCCCGCCGACGATGCTGACGTCGGCACGGAACGGAGCCAGGCCGGTGCCGTCGACCACGATGCCGTTGCGAATGACGGTGTCGAAGCTCATGGCTCCGCTCCCCTCAGGTACGTAGATGGTCGGGGCGCAGGTCTCCCGGATCGAGGTCGAGCATGCGGATCGTGTTGCCGCGCACGAGCAACTCGAGCTCGTTGGGCGTGACCCGGCTCGCGATCTGTCTCACGACGTCCGGGTCTCGGGCCAGGCTCTCTCCTGATCCAAGCATCGCAGCCAACGTAACCCCTAGCGCCAACGCCGCCAAGGTGCGACCGATCAAGCGCAGCGACGAGGCCGGAGGGCGCGCAGGGGGGCCATGGACGCTCCCGGCCCTTGTCGCACGGTGACACTAGGTGAGCTGTCACGAGGTGAGAACTCACTGCCCTGTTAGAGGTGTTCTCCGAAGAGCAAGAGGACGAGATGCTCGTCGGAATCGCTGTCGATTGTCTGCGTGAGCACGCAGTGTCGGGCGAGCAGTCGTTGACGTGCGTCGAGTTGCTTCGCAGCGTCGGCGACGAAATGCGACGCTCACGATCTCGCTGCCGACCTTGCTGAGGACCCTGCTGATGATCGGGCTTGTGATCGTGCGGGGAGGTCGGTCGGAACAACGTCGGTTGAATTGCACGGCACGCCAGGTGGGGGTCACCGCCGTCGAGGTGTGGCTAGGTGTTATTGGGTGTCGCGGTAGATGAGGACCGTGTCGATGATGCGGACGAGAACTTCGGCTTCCTTCTCGGGAGCTCCGTTGCGGGAGCGGAGTTCGTAGCTTGCGCCGATGGTTTCGGTGATGTGCCATCGGTCGCCGCTACCGCTGCAGCACCCGTGGCGCTGACCTCGACGGCCAAGGCGCACCCAAATTCATCGCCATTCATCGCCATTCATCGCCGCACACGGGTTAAGGGCGACGCGTGGTCCACGACTGGTAGCGCGACCTGCCTCGGTGCGAACACTCGTCCAGACCTGACTGGACATCTGTACATTTCCTGCCATACTGTGCTGTGATAGTGAGGCGCTGCTCTCGCCGAGCGGCCGGACCATGGGGGGACATATGAGAGTGCGGACGCGGTCGTCACAAGATCGTGATCGGTGCCATCGTTTGCGCGGTCGCTGCTACGGCCGCATCGGTCGCTGCGCCCGCGGCTGCCCAGTCCGGTGGCAACACCCAGGGCATCTCCGCCACGACGATCAAGGTCGCGGGCATGGGCGACTCGGGAGCGTTCTTCAGCGAGGACAGCGTGGGGCTCGGTGCCAAGGCCCGGTTCACGCGTGCGAACAAGGACAAGGAGCTGCCCGGCGGACGCCAGATCCAGATGGTCGCATGGGGTGACGACAAGGCCGACAGTGCCACAGCCGTGGCCGAGGAGCGCCGCCTGATCCAACAGGAGGGCGTGTTCGCGATCGTGCCCGAGGCCACCATCGAATACCAGGGTCAGCTCGCGAACCAGACTCACACACCGGTGATCAGCCTCGGCTACGACCCCGCCTCGTGCCCCGAGGGCAGCTCGAAGAACTGGTACATCTACTCGTTCCAGGGTTGCCTGGTCTCACCGAACCCGAAATTCGCGAACGACCACCTGGGGATCATCAAGGCCGCGGCAATCAAGGAAGGCTTGGTCAAGGCAGGCACGAAGCCGCGCACCGCGATCATCTCGCCGGACAACGCGGCCGGCAAGACCACGCAAGCCAACTGGACCGTCGCGGCGCAGAAGAACGGAATGGACGTCGTGTACTCGCGGGCCGCTACGCCGGCACCGCCTGCGGTGGTGGGTGACTACTCGCCTTTCGTCCAGTCGGTCCTCGCGACGAACCCCGACATCATCATCAGCCTCGGGACCTCGGGCGACTACGTCGGCTTGGGTAAGGCGTTGAAGGCAGCCGACTTCAAGGGGATGTACCTGATCCCGATCTACAGCCCACAGCTGGCGGCGGCGGTCGGCCCGCACTACGCCGAGACGCAGTCGGGCACGCCTGAGTCCAACGCACCCGCGATGAAGCAGATCAAGGCAGACCTCGATGCCTACAAGGCCGGTACCACGCCGGACACGCTCAATGAGTACGGCTGGCTCCAAGCGGAGATGTTCATCCAGGCCATGAAGAAGGCCGGGAAGAACCCAACGGGCGAGAAGGTCCAGAAGGTCCTGCACAACTTCACCTACGAGGTGCCGGGCATCGTGGGTCCGTACACGTACCCCGGCGAGTTCACCTCCGCCGGCATCAACGCCTGCCACGAGGTGGTGAAGTGGGACGGCACTCAGTACACCATCGTCGAGCCGTACCAGTGCTCGTCGAAGAAGTGGCGGGCGAAGTCCTACGACTCGACCGCCATCGGCTGACACATTCACCGGCAGTCCGCCCGGCGGGAGTTCCGCCGGGCGGTCGGCCGCGATTCAGCGCTTCGTTCCCGGGCTGGTGTTCCTCACCGCGCTCGCCGAGCGCACAGAGACGGCACGCCTCGCCGCGTACCTGTACGTCCTCCGCTGCGGAACTGGCGCAGATCGCGCAACAGACCGCGGTCATCGACCACATGTGCGAGGGCCGGCTCGACGTCCCTCGGAGGTGTATCAGCTCGTCCCCCTCGAGCTGGTCCAACCTCCAAGTCGCTCGCCGACTGGTGAGGCTCCTCTGAATCGCAGGGTGAGCCTCAGCGGGGCGACGCTTTCACCACCGGAGCCCGGAGTGCGTCTTCGAGGGCTTCTACAGACGGACGCAGAAGATCCAAGCCATCACGGACGAATCCGCGCAGCTCATCGGTTCCCCGAGAGAGTGCCCAGAGCTCGATCGCAGAACGGCTGAGGGTTTCCCACATACCCGCGACGAGCCGCGGCGCGAGGCTCGTCTCCGGGTCGCATCCAAACTCGGCTCCGATCACCCCGGCGATGAGGTTCGCCCAGTCTTCGTTCAGTCGGAGCTCGGTCGCTCGCAACGGCGGCGACTCTCGACACAGACGACACCGGAGCAGATAGAAGTCGCGCCTGGACTGGATCGACTCGATCATCAGCTCGGACGTCTCGCACATGACCTCCCACAACGAGCCGGTCGAGAGCGCTGATTGGAAGTTGTCGGCCCACGCCTGTCGTTCGTCGAAGCCGGAGAACAGAAACAACACGTCCGCCTTCGACTCAAAGTGCAACGAGAACGTGCGCGCGGCGACACCGGCCGCAGACGCGATCTCCTCCACCGTGGTTGCCTCATAGCCCTGCTTCTCGAAGAGCTCGAGTGCCACGTCAGAGAGCAACTGCCGCGTTCGCGCCTTCTGCAGTTGGCGCAGCGTCGGCCGTCGGCCACCCTCGGTCGTGATCGGATCCGTCAACGTTGCTCGCTCTCCGGTCGCGTCGGGTTGACAAGCCTTGCCCTGCCCATGATACTGCAGCCACTGCACTCACTACAGTGCCTGCACCCACTGCACCAGCGCGCTGCCGTTCTGGAGGGGGACTTCTTGGAGTTCGGGTTGTTCTACGAGATCTGCGTACCGAAGCCGTGGGACCCCGGCAAGGAGGCGACCATCTTTCGCCAGGTCGTCGAGCAGGTGAAGTTCGCCGAGGAGATGGGCTTCAAGTACGTCTGGTTCACCGAGCACCACTTCTTGACCGAGCAGTCCCATTGCTCGGCTCCCGAGGTGCTGTTGGGCGCGCTGGCGCTGCAGACGTCGACCATTCGGCTCGGTCACGGCGTCGTCCTGACACCGCCTCCTTACAACCATCCGGCGCGCGTTGCCGAGCGGATCGCGACGCTGGACATCCTGAGCGGGGGACGCGTCGAGCTCGGCACTGGGCGTTCGTCGACACCGACCGAGCTCGACGCGTTCGGCATCGACGGTGACGAGGCCCGAGACATGTGGCTCGAGGGCACAGAGGCACTCGTGCGACTCCTCACCGAGGAGGAAGTTGCTCTCGACGGTCGCTATGTGCAGATGCCGCCCAGGACGGTCGTGCCGCGCTGCGTGCAGCAGCCACATCCGCCGCTCTGGATGGCCGGCACTTCGCCGACGACGACTCAGCGTGCGGCCGAGGCGGGGATGGGCGTGCTGTTCTTCGCGCACGGGATACCGCCGGAAGATCTCGTGGAGAACGTGCGCATCTACCGCGACAACATCGGTCGCCACGATGGCGTTGGTCGTGTGCTGAACGACCGCCTTGCCGGATTCTGCGTCGGACTCTGCGGTGCCGACGATGCAGTTGCCCGCAAGATTGGCGGTGAGGGTGCGTTCCACTACATCACTCGCGCGCAGCAGTACGCCCGTTGGCCGCTGGGCGTTGCACCGCCGAAGTCCTACGAGTACACGCTCGAGATGATGTGGGAAGGCGAGAAGAACCTTCGCGCCCTCGGACCTGAAGGCATGGTCGAGCAGGGCGTGGTGATGGCGGGCACCCCAGAGCGGTGCATGGACACTGTGCAGCGTTACGCCGATGTTGGGTTCGATCAGCTCATCGTCCAGATGGACACGTGGGACACACCTCATTCAGCGGTCATGGAATCCATTGAGCTGTTCGGCAGCGAGATCATCGGACAGTTCGATCATGACTGACGCACAGCGTCGCGACTGGAACGACGAGACGGTCACGATCGGCTCAGTGGATCTCCACGTGCAGCACACGGGCGAGGGGCCTCCGCTCCTCCTGTTGCATGGTGAAGACGGCACGCTCTTCCTCGGGCCGCTGGTGCATGCTCTCGCTCAGCACTTCGAGATCACGGTGCCCGATCACCCCGGCTGGGGTGGTACCGACCGTCCTCCCTCGATCACGTCGATTCGCGACATCGCCGACGTCTATGTCGAGTATCTCGAATCGATGCCAATCCCGGTCGCGGTGTTGGGGCTCTCGCTCGGCGGTTGGATCGCGGCAGAGATGGCGGCGACTGTGACGAAGAAGATCAGTGCGTTGCTCCTCGTCGCACCGATCGGCATCAAGGTCGGTGACCGGGAGACGCGCGACTTCGTCGACCTCTACGTCATCGAACGAGCGGAACGAGCGAACGCGCTCTATGCCGACACGACGCGTGCACCGACGCTCGCAACGCTCGACGAGTCGGCACTCCTCGTGCTGGCGCGCGCCGAAGAAGAAGTCACGCGGCACTGCTGGGCGCCGTACATGCACGATCCGACGTTGATCCACCGCCTTCGTAGGGTTGGAGTTCCGTCGCTCGTCATCGCTGGTGCCGACGATCGCTTTGCACTCGCGCCCGGCTACTACGAGGAGTACTCGCACCTCCTCGGTTGTCAATCCGGACCCGAGGTTGTCCTTGGGGCTGGACATCGCGTGGAAGAGGAGCAGCCCGACGTCCTTGCGAGCACGGTCGTCGACTTCGTCACCCGAACTGCGGACGGATCACATACTGGGATGGTGCCAAGTGTTTAGGTGTTGGGCCCTCACCGAGATGCCCTACCCGTACGTGCCGTCGGAAGACGTTCGGCGTGAGGTACGTACGACGATCCCCAACGAAATCTTCGACCCGGACACCGGTTTCGCGCTCTACAAGAAGTACTTCGACATCTACGAGGCCGCTGATGAGCTCGGCCTCGACATCATGGTCAACGAGCACCACTCGACTGCGACGTGCATCGATTCCGTCGCGCCGTTGAGCCTCGCGGTCCTCGCGCGGTATGACTAAACGCGCGCGACTGCTGATCCTCGGCAACCCGATCGCGAATCGGCCCGACCCTGTGCGAGTTGCAGAGGAGATGGCCTTCGCTGATGTGGTGTCTGGCGGCCGTGTCGAGGTGGGGTTCGTACGGGGCGCACCGATGGAGCTTTCGCCGACGAACTCGAATCCGGTCGACATGAAGCGGCGCTTCTGGGAAGCCGCTGATCTGATCGTCAAAGCGTGGACCACCCACGACGGGCCATTCAGCTGGGAGGGCGAGTTTTTCCACCATCGTGAGGTCAACATCTGGCCACGTCCGTACCAGCAACCGCATCCGCCGGTCTGGGTCACCACACTGAATCCTTCCTCGACCCGCGAGCTCGCAGAGCGCGACGTGACGCTCGCCACGATGATCAACGGCAAGTCGGTCTGCGGCCCGATGTTCACGTCGTATCGCGACACCTACCGGTCACTCGGTCGAGGGCTCCCGGATCTGTCCAAGCTCGCGTACTGCGGATTCGTGTACGTCGGCGACACCGACGAGGAAGCTCTCGAAGAAGCGAAGAAGCTCCAATGGTTCGTGCAGCAGGTCCTGCGAACCCCTGATGCGTTCCAGGACCTTCCCGGATACGTCGATCCCGCCGTTCGCGCGTTTGCGATGCAGGGCATGGCTCGCGGGCTCAACTTCACGGATGCACTCACGCAGGGTGGAACTTCTCCGAAGGACTACGGGTTCGGACCGATCGAACCGTGGGTGGACGAAGGACTCTTCTTCGTCGGCGACGCAGATTCTGTGTTCGAGCAGCTTCGGGACTTCTACCGAGCGGTCGGCGGATTCGGAAACTTTCTCATGATGGTGCAGGCATCGACGATGTCGTACGAAAGCTCGCGTCGCAGCATGGAGCGATTCGTGAACGACGTGTTGCCCCGCTTCCGCACCGAGGTGCACGAGCCATTTGTCCGGTCGGGTGCAGAGGCGCCCGCGGAACTTGGATGACCGGGCACATCGGTCGACCGTAGGAGAGCGGTCGGCCGTTGTGAAGAGTTGAGCAGCGCGAGGTTGACGATGCCGCACCAACAGAGCAGAGCGAAGCGAGGACGGGTCACGGAGCCACCGATGTTCCTCGGTCGTCACTCGACAGATGAGTACCGGCCGCGGCCCTACACCACGAGCGACCGACGCGTGATCTCGCGCACACTCGAGAGAGTCGAGGACGCAGGATCGCGGGTGGGACGACCCGCGGATCACATCGTCAGCGACAGAGTCGGAACTGCGATCGGCCTGAGCGCGCTCAACGAGGAATTCGGTGCGCAGTACTTCGAGGTTCCGAAGGAAGCGGAAGTCGATGCGGAAACCGCGGCTGCCGTCTTCGACGGCCCCGAGGTCGTCATCGATGTGCAGACGCACTTCATCGCGCCGCACACGACTGAGCTCGTGAATCCCGGACTCGACGTGTACCGGGACCTGATGCCGTCGTGGTGGTCAGAACTCGATGACATCGTTCGTCGCAATCTCGCCGAATACGTCGCGAACGTCTTCCTCGAGTGCGAGACCGCGGTGGCAGTCCTCACCTCCGGTCCTGGCGTGGACGAGAGCCGCATGCTCTGGAACGACGAAATGGCTACCACCCGCGAAATTCATCAACTTCCTCGCTGGGCAACGCAGGCTCCTGAGTCACTCCGTCGTGCACGCCGACCTTCCACGCGAGATCGAGATGATGGCCGAGACCCAGGCGCTGTACGACCCGATCGGCTGGAAGGTCTATACGCCGGGCCGGCTCGGTCCCGAAGGTTTCGTCGACGGCTGGATGCTCGACGACGAGCGGACTGGTCTGCCGTTCCTCGAACAGGTCCGCTCGCTCGGAACGCGCCTTGTGTGCACCCACAAGGGCTTGAGCCTCGTGGTCGACAACGGTTCGCCACACGACATCGGCCCTGCCGCCCGCGCGTTCCCCGACTTGGACTTCCTCGTGTATCACTCCGGATTCGAATTCCGTGAAGATGGCGGAGAGTGCGAGGGGCCCTACACCGACGAGACCGCAGACTGGGGCGTCAACCGTTTGCTCAGGTCACTCGACGAGTCAGGGATCGAGAAGAACGGAAACGTCTACGCCGAGCTAGGTACTACGTGGTTCGCACTCATCCGTCGGCCGCGCGAAGCAGCACATCTCCTCGGCAAGCTGCTCGCGAACGTCGGCGAGGATCGAATCCTGTGGGGAACAGACAGCATCTGGTACGGATCCGCCCAACCGCTGATCGACGCCCTGCGTGTCTTCCAGATCCCCGACGACATGTGCGACGAGTTCGGCTACGAAAAGATCACTCCCGCGATCAAGTCGAAGATCCTCGGCCAGAACGCGGCCGCGGTCTACGGGATCGACGTCGAAGAAGCGCGTGCGATGGCTGCAGGCGATGACCTCGCATGGGCTCGGTCCGCACTCGTCGACGGATCGATCGATCAGTTCGCGGGTCTTCGATAGCCGCACGCTGTCCCCATCCGCGAGAACACCGAAGTCTGAGCATTGGCACCTGACGAATATCGCGCGCCGAGCTCAGGCTTCACTGAGGACGTGCACGCGTGGCGGAGGAGTCAATGCGAGCGGATCGCAGCCGGCGAATCGCCACGGCATGCCAACCAACGGACGGCGATCCCATTCGGGATCCTCCACCGAGGTGAAGAAGCCCCGAGCCGCGAGGTGCGCGTCTTCCGCCAGCGTGAGCGGGTCCATGACGATCTCGGCCTCACGCCAAGGACGCGAAGCCGAGCGATGATCAATGTCGCGCGTCAGATACGCGCCGGGTTGATGTTGGCGCGCGGCGTGGGCGCGTCGCCTTTGCCGGATCTCGGTCCGGGAGCAGGCCAGGGGCCTGGATGGGGATCGAGCCCCGTCGGTGTCGGCCAGTCGGGAGCGTTCGGCGGCTACAAGCAAAGCGGCATTGGGCGAGAGTGGGGCCACCTCGGGTTCGAGACGTTCACCGAGGTGAAGAACCTCACCTGGAGCTGACGGGCTCCTCACCGGCTTCGAGGGCTTGTTCGGTGGACGGGCAGTGCGCTACGCGTGGTCGAGCTCGGCGAGGACCTCGTCGGTGTGCTCCCCCACTGCGGGCGACGGACGCAGCGGAACCTCGCGCTCGAAGCGCACCGCCGATCGTGGGTGGACCACGTCCCCGAGTTGCGGATGCACTTCGTGGAGCAGGAAGCCGGGAGTCGTCGCCTCGACCACAGCGGGGAGCTCTTCGAGCGACGTGACCTTGGCGCACGGCACACCTTCGGCTTGAAGCCGTGCCACGACCTCGTCGGTGGGCAGCGTGGCCAGGATCGCCGCGATCTCCTTCATCACCTGCGCCGAATTGCGGCCGCGCTTCTGAGGGTCGTCCAGGTCGGGATGGCCGACGAGCTCGTTCTTCCCCACCGCACGGAGCAGCCCATCCCATTGCGGAGTGGTGACGGTGACCATTGCGAGGTGACCGTCGGCGCACGGCGTGAGCCGGAACGTGCGCGACTGCGCCGGCAACTGATCGAACTCTCCACGCATGGTCACGTTCGTGGTGGCATCGGGCCACAGGAACGCGAGGCCCGCGTGCAGCATCGGGATCTCGACGAACTGGCCGCGTCCGGTACGTGAACGTTCGAAGAGCGCGGCAGTGATCGCCTGAGCTGCGGTGAGTCCCGTCACCTTGTCGACCACCGCTTGCTGCACGAGCACCGGTGTGCCCGACTTCAGATCAGCTTGGTTGGCGCCGAAGCCCGTCATCGCCTGGATGACGTGGTCGTACGCAGGTGCGTCGGCCAGCTCCGAGGACGACGGGAAGCCGCGGATGGCGGCGTAGATCAACTCGGGGTGCTCGCGCACCAGGTCATCCGCGGCGAACCCGAGCTTGGGCATGACACCCGGCCGGAAGTTCTCGACGAGCACGTCCGCGGTGGCGATCAGGCGGCGAAGGGTGGTGAGATCCTCGTCGCGGTCGAAGTCGAGCGCGATCGACCGCTTCCCCCAGTTCGTGTTGACGAAGTACGCGGACGTGCCACCACGCCCCGACCCGATCTTGCGGAGGATGTCGCCAATCGGCGGCCGTTCGACCTTGATCACGTCGGCGCCCTGCTGGGCGAGAATCAGCGTCGAGTACGGGCCCGACAGGTTCACGGTGAGGTCGACGACCCGCACGCCGGCGAGAGGTCCCTCGGTCGTCTCGGTCATGTGCGTGCAACCTCGTGATCGGTGGCGGAAGGCATCTCGAGCGCGAGTCCGAGCCACGCGTCGACCACACGCTGGAGAACGTGAGGGGCGCGCGACAGATCGGACACGAAGTACGGCATCGGGAACTGCACGTCGGTGACGCCTGCGGCGACGAGCGCAGGCGCGGCGTCGAGCGTGGCCTCGATGTCGGGGCGACCGGCCGGCCCGACGCGAGGAGCGAGCTCGGCGCGGACCACGAACGGTGACTCGGCACCACCATGGTCTCGTCGCGCAGCTCGGATCCGGTCGAGACCGTCGGCGACAACCGACGGCGCCGCGCCCATCACCGTGATCCAGCCGTCGCCGGCCGTGGCGAGACGCGTGAGGTTGCGGGCACGAGCAGAGCCGGCGAAGAGCACAGGGAGCGGTTGCTGGAACGGGAGTGGCACGCTGCTGAGGGACTCGAACGCGACCGAGTCGGACTCGTACGAAGCAACGGGTTTCGCCCACAGCTCGCGGCAGGCACCGATCACGTCGTCGAGCACGGTGCCGCGTCGATGGAAGTCGACGCCACACGCGTCGTACTCCGCCTCGTGCCACCCCACGGCCACGCCCAGTTCGAGTCGCCCGTCCGACATCACGTCGATCGTGGCCGCCGTCTTGGCGAGGAGAGGCGCAGGTCGCAACGGCGCGATGAGGATCCCGGTGGTGAGCCGCACCCGATCGGTCACGGTCGCCATGGCCATGAGCAGGCTGAGCGGCTCGAGGAACGGCGCATCGGACTGGAGCGGGAACGTCCCGAACGGATAGCCGCTCGTGTCGGGACCTATCGCCACGTGGTCGGCCACCGCCACCGCGTCAACGCCGAGCTCCTCCGCGAGCACCGCGAGCTCCACCACCGGCCTCGGACCACCGGCGGCAGCCGGCCCGCACACTGGGAGCGAGAGCGTCAACCGTGCGGGACGAGTGGACATGAACGGACGGGCTCCGACGAGTTGGGAGTGGCGCGAACGGTGTGAAGCAGCAGAACGAAGTTTGCTCTATTGTACAGCCCTCTCCGAGACCGATCACGAAGGGAGCAGTGGTGGCGTCCGATCGCACTCCCGACCTTCGCCTTTCGCTCGGCCTGCAATCGCATGCGGGCCGTCACGGCACCGATGGGCTCGGCCTGGTCGAGTTCGCCCGCCTCGCCGAAGCCGCCGGCCTCGACGGGGTCGTCATCGGCGACCACGTCGTACTCGGCAACCGCCTCGACCGGTACCCGTATCCTCCGGTCCACTTCGCGCAAGACGCGTCGTGGATGGAACCGCTCAGCGTCCTCGCTGCGGTCGCCGCGGTCACGAAGCGGATCACGCTCACGACGGGTGTGCTCGTGTCACCGCTGCGTCCCGCGGTGTTGCTCGCGAAGATCGTGGCCACACTCGACCAGCTCGCCGGTGGTCGGGTGGAACTCGGTGTGGGCGTGGGTTGGCAGCCCGAGGAATTCGCCGCGGTGGGTGCCGACTTCACGCAGCGGGGACAGCTTCTGACCGACGGGATCGCCGCGTGCCGTGCGCTCTGGGGTGCGGATCCGGCGTCGTTCCACTCGTCGACCACGAACTTCGACGAGCTGTGGTGCAACCCGAAGCCCGTCCGGCCCGACGGCATTCCGGTCTTGTTCTCGGGTTCGCTGGGTACTCGCAACCGTGCCCGGATCGTGGAGTTGGGCAACGGGTGGATCACCCACCCCCGCCATCCACTCGAGGAGGTGGCGGAGGGTGTCCGCTCGCTGGCGAAGAGCTACGAAGAGTACGGACGTGATCCCGCGACACTGATCGTGCGGACGTCGTTGCCGATCGTGCGGGAGGATCCGAGCGGCGCGCCCGACTTCGCCATGTCGCTCGCGACGTTGCGGGCCCATCGCGATGCCGGCATCACCGATCTGACGATCTGGTCGAACAGCTTCATCGACTCCCGCGACGACGCCGAGGAGCGCATCGCCGCACTCGGCGCGGCATGGAGACACGCCCGAGCGGAGGCGAGCACGTGACCCGTCTCACCGGACGCGTTGCGATCGTCACCGGCGCCGCGCAGGGGGTCGGCCTGGGCATCGCGCTCGCGCTCGCGAGCGAGGGCGCGTCGCTCGCGATCGTCGACCGGAATCACGAAGGGGCACTCGCCGCGGTCACGCAATGTCGTGACCGTGGGGTGCGAGCCGAGGCGTTCGCGTGCGACGTGGCCGATCGCGCCGACGTGACACGCACCATCAATTCGGTCGTCGAGATGTTCGGCGGACTCCACGTTCTGGTGAACAACGCACACGCGTTCACGCTCGGCATCCCGCTGCTCGACACGATGCTCGACGACATGGAGCAGTCATGGCGCACCGCGGTGCTCGGCACGCTCTACTGCATGCAGGCTGCCTACTCCGCGCTTGCCGTTGACGGCGGCAAGATCCTCAACATCGGATCGGGCTCGGCCCTCGATGGTGACGCCGGCTCGGCCAGCTACGGATCGGCCAAGGAGGGCGTGCGAGTGCTCACCCGCGTCGCCGCACGCGAATGGGGGCCGCAGGGCATCTACGTGAACACGCTCTGCCCCTTCTCACGTTCACCCCGGTGGGAGGCGTTCGCCGCCGAACACCCGGGACGGGTCGAACGCCAGGCTGCGTCGCTCCCCCTGCGCCGAGCGCCGGGCGACCCCGAGCTCGACATCGGACGTGCCGCGGTCTTCCTCGTGAGCGACGACTCGAGCTACGTCACCGGCCAGACGCTGTTCGTCGAGGGCGGGCGGATGCGCACGTGAGCGCGAACGACCCGCCACGAGGTGACGAACATCCTCTCGTCACCGGCGGGATGCAGCGATCGCTCGGGGTGTGGGACAGCTGGGGCCGGTGGTCGGCACCGATCCGCGACTCCGACATCCGGCGCTGGGCGATCGCGGTGTACTGGCCGGACGCGCCCCCCAGTCGATTCTGGGACGAAGCGGCGGCCGCGTCGACGCCCGCCAACGGGATTGTCGCACCCGAGGAGTTCAATCCGTTCGCGTGGCCGGCGCCCGTCGCGTCGACGAGCCGGCCCCAGTCGAGTGCGGACCGCCAGCCCGACCCTCGCCGCGTCCGCCGGCGAGTCAACGGCGGTTGCCGCGCCACCTACGGCGAGCCCATGCGACCCGGTGACCGCATCCGACGACGGATCCGCCTTCACGGCTGGCGGACTGCGCAGGGGTCGAGTGGCCCCCTGCTGCTCGTCGACTTCGAGCACGAGTGGCGCAACCAGCGCGACGAACTCGTACGCACGGCCGTCTACACGCTCGTGTACTGGTGACCCGGACCTCGGGAGGGTTCATGCTGCTGGCTGACCAGGTCGTGATCGTGTCGGGAGTCGGACCCGGCCTGGGACGCGCGCTGGCGCTGCGCTGTGCCGAGCACGGCGCCAAGGTGGTGCTCGTCGCCCGGTCCGCTGACCGTCTCGACGAGGTCGCGTGCCGCGGTGGGCGACCTCGGCGGTGTTGCGCTGCCCGTCCCAGCCGACGCGAGCTCGATGGAGGACATCGAGCGCGTGGTCGCGGTGACGCTCACTGCGTTCGGCCGCATCGACGGTCTCGTGAACAACGCGGCGGTCATTCCCCCGCTCGCTCCCGTGGCCGAAGTCGACGACGAAGTGGTCCGAACGGCAATGGACGGGAACTTCACGACCGCCTATCGCCTAACGCGGGCAGTGCTCCCGACCATGCGCGAGCGGCAGCGCGGCGCGGTGGTGATGGTGGCGTCGGCGGTCTACCGCCACCCGAAGCCGGGGTTCGGCGCCTACAACATTTCTAAGCACGCGCTCGTTGGCTTCGCTCGGTCGCTCGCGCTCGAACTCGGACCCGAGGGCATCAGGGTGAATACGCTCGCGCCGGGCAAGATCGCGGGCGAGCGACTCGAATCCTTCTTCGTCGAGCGGGCACAGACCCTGGCCGTCGACGTCAACACGCTCCGGACGCGTTACGTCGAGAACATCGCGCTCCGTCGGCTTCCCGGGCCCGACGAGTACGCGGATGCGGCGGTGTTCCTGCTGTCGGACCTCTCGCGCGCGATCACGGGACACGTCCTTGACGCGAACGGCGGCGAGTACTTCGACTGAATGGCGTGATCAGAGTGGTGGAACGAGACCGCTCACCGCGTAGCGCTCGAAGTAGCGGCGGACGGTCTTGGGCTCGTGCACGTCGAACCCGGCCGAGACCGGCATCACGGTCACGCTCATCAGCATCCGCGAGGAGCTCGCTGGCCTCGCCCTCGTCGACGTCGGCGGCGACCTCGCCGCGGTCCTTCGCGTCACGAACGAATGGATGCAAGAAGGTCGACATCCGCCGGAGGGCACCATCGATGTCGGAGGCCATGATCCGGAACAGGTCGACGTCGTCAGGCACGATCGGGCCGTACCGGTGCCGGGTGAACGTGCGGGCGAAGACTTCACCGAACGCGCCGACTTGCTCTGCCAACGATGCCTGCGCCGTCATCGCGTCGGCGGCCTCGTCGTAGTAGCGCTGCGCATGCCTGGTCAGGGTCGCGTCGATGAGCGACCGGCGATCAGGGAAGTAGCGGTACACGGTGCCACGCGAGAGCTCGGCGGCGCGCGCGACGTCGTGCATCGTCGTCTTGGCGATGCCGAGTTGCACGAAGCACTCGGTCGCGGCCGTCAGGATGCGGTCCTGGGTCGCGCCGTCATCCTCGCTGGTTGCGACATCCCTCGAGCCCTGTGGTGTCATGCGATGTCGACCTCCATCAGCCGAGCCGTTCTCGGCGGACCTGGCCTGCGCTCGCCAGGGACGATCGTACATCCTCTGTATTACTGTTATGTTCCAGCAGGGTGTCCGGACCACGAGAAGGAGCGGAATGGGCCTCGACCCGATCGTGCGCTTGCGGCTGACCGAGGAGCACGAGCAGCTGCGGTCCGACGTGCGCACCTGGCTCGACGTCAACCTGGCAGATGAGTTCCGCCACAGTGCTGCCAACGCCGACTACCTCGCCGAAGCCGGTCATGAGCGGGCCATCGAATTCTGCCGGGCGCTGCACGCGCAGGGCTGGTTCGTCCCCCACTGGCCGGCGGAGCACGAGGGCGGCGGTTTCGGGATCACCGAGCAGATGATCATCCGCGAGCAACTCGCGTACGCGGGTGCACCGCTCGTGAACTCGAACGGAACCAACATGTTGGCGCCGATCCTGTTCTCCAACGGCACTGAGGAGCAGAAGGCGCGCTACCTCCCCGCCATCGCCCGTTCCGAGACGATGTGGGCGCAGGGCTACTCCGAACCCGAAGCCGGCTCCGACCTCGCCGCGCTGCGGATGACCGCGCGCCGCGACGGCGACGAGTACGTCGTGAACGGCCAGAAGACCTGGACCAGCAATGGACGGCTCGCCGACTGGATGTTCGTCCTCGTGCGAACGGATCCGGATGCCGCGAAGCCCCAGGCAGGGATCTCGTTCCTGCTCGTCGACCTGCGCACGCCGGGCATCACGATCAGCCCCATTCGATCTCTCACGGGATACCCGACGTTCGCGGAGGAGTTCTTCGAGGACGTACGGGTACCCGTCGAGAACCTGGTGGGCCCGGAGAACGACGGCTGGCGCATCGCCAAGGAGCTGCTCGTCTTCGAGCGGTCGAACATCACGCGCGCCGCCCAGGGCCAGCGATACGTCGACGAGCTCGTCGACTGGTGTCGAAAGAAGGAGGGGTCGCCCGACGACCCGTTGCGCTCCGCAGCCAACCGGATGGCCCTCACCCGCTTGGTCGAGAAGGTGGAGATCGGTCGGGCGCTCAGCTACCGGATCGCTCAGCTGCAGGCGCACGGCGGCATGACGTCGAGTTTGGCGTCGCTGTCGAAGCTCTACCACGCCGAGTTCACCTTCGAGCTCCGGACGGTGGGTGCGCGGATCCTCGGCACCGCCGGCGACCTCATGCCCTCGGAGCCAGACGTGCCCGTCCACGGTCACTTCAGCGAAGGTCTGCTCTTGTCCATGCTCCACCGCATCGGCGGTGGGACGAGCGACATCCAGCGCGACGTGATAGGCCGCGGGCTCGGACTTCCGAAGTAGCCAGGAGGCATCGTGAGCGACCAAGGCACCGAGCTGCTGCGCGAGCAGGACGCCGGCGTGCTGCGTCTCGTCCTGAACCGACCCGAGGCCGGCAACTCGTTCGACAGCCGCGATGCAGCGACAGCTGATCGACGCTTTCATCGCCGCGAGCGGCGATCCCGACGTGCGGGTCGTCGTGTTGACCGCTGCGGGAGATCGCCACTTCTGCACCGGTCCCGACCTGCGTGACCCCGAGTTCGCACCCGATCCCGACCGTCGCGCCGGCGACGCGGCTCGCCGGCTGCGGGTGGGGAGCCACCGCATGGTCCAGGCGATGCTCGACTGCGAGAAGCCCATCGTGTGTGGTCTCAACGGAACCGCGGCCGGCGCGGGCGCGAACCTCGTGTTCGGCGCGGACCTCGTTGTCGCGGTCGAGCACGCCACGATCATCGAGCTCTTCGCCCGCCGTGGCCTCATTCCCGACGGCGGCGCCGCGTACCTGCTCACTCGCCGGCTCCCGCCGAACATCGCGAAGCAGCTGGTGTTCTTCGCCGATGCGCTGACCATGATCGATGCGCAGCGCCTCGGCGTCGTGAACGAGGTCGTGTCGGCCGACCGGTTCACCGCCACGCTCGACGAATGGGCCGCCAGGCTCGCGACCGGACCGACGCTGGCGTTCGCCGCCGCCAAGCAGCTCCTCAACTTGGCCGCCGACGACGGGCGCGACGCTTCGTTCGCGCTCGAGGCGCTGCTGGTCGAGCAGATCGCATCCACCGACGACGTTGCCGAGGGCGTGGCTGCGTTCCTCGAGAAGCGAGAGCCGAGGTTCCGAGGACGATGAACGAACGACACGAGATCGCGGTCATCGGCGCTGGCCCCGGCGGTATCTGCACCGCCGTCAAGCTGCTCGAGGCCGGCATCGACGACTTCGTCGTGCTGGAGCAGGGCACAGGCGTCGGCGGCACCTGGTACCACAATCGCTACCCGGGGGCCGAGTGCGACGTGATGTCGCACCTCTACTCCTACTCGTTCGAGCTGAACCCCGAGTGGTCACAACGCTACGCGCGCCAGCCCGAGATCCTCGCGTATCTCGAGCGTTGCGGCGAGAAGTACGGAGTCATGCCCCACATCTCGCTCGAGACGAAGGTCACCGATGCATCGTGGGACGAAGATGCCGGCGTGTGGCGGGTGCGCACCGACACGGGCCGCGAGATCGTGGTTGACATCCTGGTGAGCGCGCTGGGCATGTTCAACGAACCGGTGCTGCCTGACATCCCCGGCCGCGAGTCGTTCACGGGGCGCTCCTTCCACTCGGCCCGCTGGCCCGACGACGTCGACCTCACCGGCCGACGCGTCGCGGTGATCGGCAGCGCAGCCAGCTCAGTGCAGCTCGTCCCCGAAGTCGCGAAGGTCGCGCAGCACCTCGTCGTGTTCCAACGCACCGCGATCTGGGTGCTCCCCAAGGACGACCGCCCCTACACCGACGAAGATCGAGCGCGCTTCCGCACCGACCCCGCCGCGATGTTGGAGCTGCGGGCCAAGCTCGAGCAGAGCGTCAACGAGATGATGACCTTCTCCAACCCTGAGTTCCTCGCGCAGGCGAGAGCGGCTGGGCTCGAGAACCTGTCGGTGGTCGAGGACGACGAGCTCCGGGAGAAGCTCACGCCGAAGCTGCCATGGGGTTCGCGCCGTCCGATCGTCTCGAACGTCTACTACCCGACGTTCAATCGCGACAACGTCGAACTGGTCACAGAGTCGATCACGGAGATAACGTCGAGCGGCGTGCGTACGGTCGACGGTCGCGAGCACGAGGTCGACGTCATCGTGTTCGCGACCGGCTTCGACACCACCCGGTACCTGACCGCGATCTCGGTGACCGGACGAGACGGGCGCGCGCTCGAGGACGCGTGGGCCGACGACCCCGCGGCCTACCTGGGTGTGGTCACCAGTGGTTTCCCGAACCTGTTCATGCTCTACGGACCGAACACGAACAACGGCTCGATCCTGCGAATGCTCGAGTACCAGGCGGAGTTCGTGGTGCGCTTCGTGCAGCTCATGGAGAAGGAGCAGGTGTCGTGGGTCGACCTGCGACCAGAGGCGCAGGCGTACTTCAACCGGCAGCTCCAGAGTGCGCTCGACAGCATCGGTGTGTGGCGAGCAGAGGACGACGGCTACTACCGGGGCCGCTCGGGGCGCATCGTGACCCAGTGGCCTCACTCGATGGACGACTACGCCGAAGGCCTCCGCGCGCTGTCACTTGTCGCGTTCGAGTACGCGCGCGCCCTGAGCACGCGGTCACATCGCGTTCGACCAGTCGAGACCCATCTCCGACGGATCACGCTGGAACGCACGGATCATTGCCTGCAGCGTGTACGTCGCGACGAGGCGACCGTCCTCCGCGAATACGTGGCCTTCGCCCTGCGCGAGGCCGTTCCCCGAGTGGACTGCGGGGTTCACGTAGAGGTGCCACTGCGTGACGTCGACCTCTTCGTGGAAGGCCATCGAGATCGACATCACGCCGGTGGAGAGCGTCGAGTGCGCGATGTCCTCGCCGAACCCCGCGTGCGGGCGCATCGCGGCCGCGATCGTCCAGTGCGTCGTGGACTGCGCAAGCAGCGCGGTGTGCAGGTACGGCTCGATCGGTGCCTCCTTGAACCGGCACCAGGCGTGGATCTCGGGCGGCCCGATCCGTTCGGGGTCACCGTCGTAGGCGGCGTTGACCACTCGGATGTCGCGGCCGCTCACCCGGAAGACAGCCATCTCCTCGCGCGTCGGCTGGCCCGCCGACGTCGGGCATCGGGAGCGAGTTGCGAATCACGTCGTCGGCGCCGGCGTCGAGCAGCAGCAATCCGACGCTGCGCAGTTTGTCGTGCTGGTTGACCTTGACCTCGAGCGTCGAGAAGGTGCGGCCAGGACGGAGTACGTCGACCTCGACGTCGAGCGGCGAATCGAACGCCGCCGACTTGCAGAAGATCATGTGCGCAGTCGTCGACGCGTTGGTCGGGGAAGGTCTTGGCGGCGGCGACGATCGCTTGGGCGAGCATCTGGCCACCCTCGACCACGTTGCGGGACACATCGCGGTATGGCGGGCCCACGAAGTGTCCGTCGCCCACGGGTTCGACATCGACGAGGCGAACGAGATCGGCGGCATCCCCCCATGTCGGGAAGGGGTTGGTGGTGGTGGCCAACGCACCCTCGCCGGGCCACTCCTCCACGAGCTCGATCCGCAGCCGCTCCTGGTAGAACGCGACATACCCCTTGATCCCGGCGACTTCGTCGAAGGGTTCGCGGTACGTCCAGACGACGTTCTTCTCTGGCGCGTCGCCTGCGGTGAGCGTCCAGTAGCTGGCTTCGCCCTTGAACGGGCAGATCGTGTGCGCCACCGACTCCTCGAAGTGCTCCCACTTGACGTCGGACTCCGGGAAGTAGAGCCGGTCGACGTGACGAGTCTCCTCGAGGCGTAGGCACGACGTGCTCTCCGCGACCAGGACGTCACCGACCCACACCCGTGCCGTGAACGGCAGGGGGACGAGGTCGATCACGTAGTCGGGGTTGGCGGGCCAGGCGCTCTCGATGTCCACCCTTGCTCCTCGGTCGGCGGCTCCGCGCCCGAACTGCACAGATGTACACCGCTCGCCCCATCGTATCTCGGGGAGGCGGCGCGGCCGCTGGTGCGCGGTCAGGCGTGGTCGAGCCGGAGGCGGCGCAGCACGAGGGACGTGATCTTCCACCCGTCAGGGGCGCGGGTGTATGCCGCGTGGTAGTGGCCACTCCCCCGGAAGTTCCGTTCCGGTGCGTCCGGGTACTCGACGACGTCCTCCATCGCCCAGATCGCTCGTGCGTCATCGGGGCCGACGAGCTCGATCTCGGGAAGGAAGCCGCGATGCACGCTGACCGCGGGACCGAGCACGCGCTCGATCATGTGGACGACGCGATCGGCCCCGGTCAGGACTGGCACGTCGGCGACGTCATCGGGCGCCAACATCGTCATGTCGTCCGCAAAGATCCGCCGCAGCGCCGACCACTGCTTCGTGTCCATGAAGCGGAAGTACTGCGCCATCACGATCTTGACGGCCTCGAGGTCGTCGACGTGCGTGTCGCTCACCGCTCGCCGAGGAGCCCGGCCACACCGTAGGTGGCCATGAACTTGCCGACCGACTTCGGACGGCGAACGTCGAACGCCGACGACGACTGCATGGCAGTGATCGACATCAGCATCCGGGCGAGCCATTCCGCCGCCTCGTACGCGTCGACGTCTCTGCGTACCTCGCCGCGTGACTTCGCCGCCTCGACATAGGGCACCAGGAAGTGCGACATGCGCCGCAGCGCGCCGTCGCGATCGCTCGCCGACAGCCGCATGAACATCGACTCGTCGTCGCGGAGGCGATGGCGCGAGAAGTCGGCGACGTTGCGGCCGACGGTCTCCCCGAACGCGCCCACCTGTTCGGCGAGCGTGTCGTACACGTCCATCTTCGTCGCCGCTTCCTGGTAGTAGCGCTGCCCGCGGAGCTCAATGGTGGCGTCGATGAGCTCCTGACGTTCGGAGAAGTAGCGATAGACCGTGCCCCGCGAGACCTGTGCATGACGGGCGACATCGTGCAGGCTCGTCCGCGAGATGCCGAGTTGCATGAAGCACTCGAGTGCGGCCTGCAGGATCCGCGTGCGGGTGGAGTCCTCCGTACCCGACGACGTGGTCGAGCCCTTGGTCGCTGTCGATCCTCGAGGCATGGCGCCCGCCTCCATCATGGTGTCTCGTGGTGGACTGCGCGGTCCGTGGTCCGGTCATGCTACGTCGGTCGAACTCCGGAAGCCGGGGACCGACGGTGCGCTCGCTCACGAGATGCCGGTGAAGGTGGGGCGCTCCTTCTGGAGGAACGCGCGCAATCCCGCGAGGCAGTCGTCGCCGGCGAAGAGCACCGGCTGCGCGTCCCGCTCGTGTGCGAGCACGCCTTCGAGTGCGTCGGCGGTGGCGGTCCGGATGCCCTCCTTGATCGCGGCGAGTGCGCGCGTCGGCCCTTGTGCGAGCGCCGCGGAGTAGGCGAGCGCGTCCGACGCGAACGTGTCCGATGGGAACACCTGCTGCAGGATGCCGAGCGCCTGCGCTCGTTCGGCATCCAGGCGCTCACCTGTCATCATCAGGTGTGCAGACGCGGCCGGCGCCCACCAGGCCAACGAGCGAGTGCAAGCCAGCCCAGTCGGGTACGAGACCGATGCGCACGAAGCTCTCGGTGAACACGGTGCGCTCGGAACCCACCCGGAGGTCGCACGCGAGTGCCAGGTTCATCCCCGCACCGGCCGCGTTGCCGTCGACCGCGGCGACCACAGGCTTCGGCATCGCACGGATCTCGCGGACGACGGCTGCACCCAGCGCGACGCGTCGGCGGATCTCGTCGCGGTCGTCGCGTTGGTGGAGGGCGATCAGCTCCTCGATGTCCGCGCCCGCGGAGAAGTTCGCGCCTGCGCCCCGGATCATCACCGCGGCACCGCCGGGTCGGCGCCCACCTCCTCGAGCGTGCGCAGGAGGTCCTCTCGCATCGTCCCCTCGAATCGGTTCATCACCGCCGGACGGTCGAGCACGACCACCGCGAGCGCTTCGTGTCGTTCGAGTGCGAGCCCTGACACCACCGCTCCCCCGCTCTCAGCTGATGGGGAGCTTGCCGGCCGCGAGCCGGTCAACCAGCTGGCGCTTGTCGATCTTGTTCGTGGTCGTGTACGGAAGATCGTCGGTCGACGGGAGGATCACCCACTGCTTCGGCACCTTGTACACAGCGAGCTGGGCACGAGCGCGCGGCACGAGCTCCGCGGGTGTGAGCGACTCACCCGGGCGCAGCACGACCACGCCCACCACGACCGCGCCCCGCTGTTCGTCGGGCACGCCGACGACGTACGCCTCTCGGACCTCGGGCATCTCGAAGAGGACCTTCTCGACCTCCACCGGCGCAACGTTTGCTCCCGAGGTCTTGATCATGTCGTCGGTGCGGCCGGAGAAGTACAGGTGACCGTCGTCGTCGAAGTACGCGGAATCGCCGGTGTGGTACCAGCCTTCGGCGTCGAAGACCTCCGACCAGGTGCGACCGACCATGCCGCGCATCATCGGCCAGCCCCGCACGCAGATCTCTCCGTGGACACCCGGACCCACAGCGACGCCTTGCTCGTCGACGATCTTGTGCTCGAACCCGGGCGCGGTGACCCCGAGTGAGCCTCGCTTCTCCTCTGGGAGCTGCTCGGCGGGTGGCCACCAGGTGTGTGAGCTGCACGTTTCGGTCATGCCGAGCTGGGCGACCCGCAGTGAGGGGTCGGAGCCGCGCAACTCGGGCGCGAGCAACACCGGCTGGTAGCCGTCACGAAGACTGGAGAGATCCGTCGACGCGAAGTCGGGGTGGGCGGCGATCGCCGGACCCACATGGGGAAAGCCCATCGCGTAGGTCGCTCGCTCGGTCGCGAGTAGGTGCAGCACCTCGCCGGCGTCGAAGCGGTGCTCGGTGAGGATGCTCACACCGATCTGCATCGGCCCGAGTACACCGAACACGAGACCACCGACCCAGAAGAACGCCATCGGCACGTAGACGCGATCGTCGGCCGACCACTCGTGGCGTGCCGCGATGAAGCGAGAGTGACGGAGCACCGTGCCGTGCACATGGATGATGCCCTTGGGGTCGGACGTGCTGCCCGACGTGTAGATCACCACCAGGTCGTCCGCCGGACGCACCGCGTCCTGCGCCGCCGCGAGTAGTTCCGGATCGACGAGTCGATCGCGAGGTGCGAGCCACGCGCGATCGCCATCGTCGCCAAGACTCAGCACGTGACGGAGCGATGGCGTGGACGGGAGCTGCAGCGGGTCGGGATCCGCGTCCACGAGGCCCGGCACGCTCTGCTCGACGAGCCCGAGGGTGTCCTTCCCGAGGATCGACGGGACGGTGAGCAGCGTGTGGATGTCGGCGTGGCGTAGGAGCCAGCCCAGCTCCGGAGCCTGGAAGAAGGTGTTGATCGGTACCGCCACCGCACCGATGCGGGTGGTGGCGAGGAACGCGACGACGAAATCGGGTCCGTTCGGAGCGAGTACTCCGACCCGCGTGCCCTTCACCACCCCCAACGCGAGGAGCGTGCGCGCGAGATCACCTGAACGCGCTTCGGCCTCGGCGTACGTGACGCGCTCGATGCTCCCGTTTGCTGTCGTGGCGACGACCAGATCGTGCGCACCGTGCGCTTCGACCAGCGCGTCCAACATCTTCGGAATGGTCGCTTCGTACGGCAGCGTGACGGGCTCGAAGTGACGCCCGGGCACGATGACGTCGGCCATCAGACGGACCAGTTCGGCTCGCGCTTCTCCGCGAACGCGCGCATGCCCTCGTGGTAATCGGGATGGGTGAGCTGGTGCTGCAGCACGTAGCGGTACGCGACGTCGAAGCCCGGTCGAAGCCCGACGTCGAGGCTGGTCCACATCGCCTTGATCGACGCCTGCACGGTGCCGGGTGAGAGCTTCGCGATGTCGAGCGCGATCTCTCGCGTCCGTGGCATGAGCTGCTCCTTCGGAACGACCTCGTTGACCAGCCCGATCTCGTACGCCCGTTGGGCGCTGATCCGGCCGTTCTTCGTCATGAGGCCCATCTGCATGACCATCGAGAGGGGCATGCGACGCAACAGCGCCACCGGCTCCATCGCGAAGACGTTGCCCACCATGCAATGGGTGTCGAGCAGCTCCGCGTGTTCCGCCGCGATGATGAGATCGGAGTCGGCGACCTGGTGCAGGCCTCCGCCGACGACCATGCCGTTGAGTGCGCAGATCACGGGCTTCCAGCAGTCGTGGTGCAGGCGAGAGCCCGGCACCTTGTTGCGGATACCCGACTCGGCTGTCGCGCGGACGTCCTGACCCGCTGAAAACGCGCGATCGCCGGCACCCGTGATGATCGCCACCCGGATCTCGGGGTCGTCCCGCACGAGTCCCCATGCCTCACCGAGCTCACGGCGAGAGGTGTCGTTGGTGGCGTTCAACCGCTCGGGTCGGTTGAACGTGATCGTCGCGACATGGTCGGACACGTCGAAGAGGATCGTCTCGAAGTCCATGGCTCGCTCCCCCACGTCAGGACTCGCGGCTTTGTGACAACGTAGCAAACATTGTCACATCGTTCCCTGTTGCCTCATGGCATCCATTGCCCGCCCGAGACCGAGATCATCTGACCCACGATGTGTCGGGCTGCGTCCGAGCACAGGAAGGCGATCGTGGCTGCGATGTCGTCCGGATCGCCGATGCGACCAGTGAGGGTCGTGGCGCGCATGGCGTCGAGCTCGTCGTCGGACTTGCGCCCGAGCAGCCATGGTGTCGCCGTGGTCCCGACGACCAGTGTGTTGACCCGGACGCCCAGCGGACCGAGTTGGACCGCCATGAGTCGCGACAAGCCTTCGACCCCGGCCTTGGCCGCCGCGTACGCCGGAGGCCCGGTGCGAACACCGTGCGCCGACACCGAGCTGATGTTGACGATGCTGCCGTGCCCTTGCTCCACCATCTGCCTTGCCGCCAGTTGCGCGACGACGAACGTGCCCTTGAGATTCACGTCGACGATGCGGTCCCAGTCAGCATCGTCCTGGTCGAGGAACGTGGCGGGGAGCGTCATGCCCGCGTTGTTCACCACGACGTCGAGTCGACCGTGCGTCGCGACGAGCTCGTCGACGACGGACTGGACCGCGACACGGTCGCTGACCGAGGCTTCGTAGGCGCGCAGCCGTCCGGCCCGCGCTTCGATCTCAGGCGCGAGCGACGCCAACGCCTTGGCGTTGACGTCGACGACTGCAACCACGTAGCCGTCGTCGAGAAGCCGGCTCGTGATCGCCTGTCCGATGCCCGCGCGCGCCGCCCGTGACGATGGCCACCCGAGCTCGTGAGTCGCTCATCGGGAAGTGCTCGTCGTCACGCGAACCAGCGTGACAGCGATTCGATCACGCAGGCCGGCTTTTCGCCGCCTTCGACCTCGATCGTGATCAGCGTCTTGACCTGCACCCCAGTGCCGACCTCCGTGACTTCCTGCAACTCGGCGCCGGCCCGGACGCGGGCACCGACACGCACGGGCGACGGGAAGCGGACCTTGTCGAGCCCGTAGTTGACCGCCATCGAGAACCCTTCGTAGCGGACGATCTGCGGCAACAGGTAGCTCGCGAGCGACAAGGTGAGGTATCCGTGGGCGATCGTTCCTCCGAACGGCCCGTCCTTGGCGCGCTCGACGTCGACGTGGATCCACTGGTGGTCACCGGTTGCGTCGGCGAACTGATCGACGCGGTCCTGGGTGATCTCGAGCCACTCGCTGTACCCGAGATGCCTGCCCTCGGACTCCTGCACCGCGGCAATGCCACTCAACACGATGGGGGACGACACGGACCTCTCCTCGAATCGGCGCCCCGAACGGGGTCGCATGATGACGTGATGGAACAGTTTGACATCTTGTGTTTGATCATGCACTCCAGAGCTCGACGAGCTCCGCTGTCGTGCAGATCTTGGCGACCATGGCGAGCGTGTGCTTGATGACGAGCTCCGTGTAGTCGAGGGGATACCCGACGATGGCGTCCCGCGGGATCACGACCTCGAAGCCGAGGTTGACGCAGTCGATCGCGACGTTCGGGATGCCGAGGTTGGCGGAGACGCCCACCGCGACCACGGTGCGCGCACCGAGGTTGCGAAGGATCGTCGGGACTTCGGTGCCGATGATGGGCGACACCTGGACCGTGCGTACCGACGTGATGTCGGTGGCGGCGACGTCGATCCCTTCCACGACGTCCATGCCACGCGGATCCCACACCGAATTGCCTCCCCCTCGCCTGCCCACGCGGAGGATCGGCGCGTTCGTCGCCGACGCCGGATTGTCCGGCCGGCCCTCGGCGATGCAGTGGAGGATTCGGCATCCCGCCGCCCGTCCGACATCCACCAACCGACCCACCTTCTCGACCAGCCCGATCTCGCGCGCGGCGTCGGGGAGGACTCCCTGACCGAGATCGCCGATGATGCCGCGCTGGCACTCCTGGGTCAGGACGACGGTCGTCGCCGGGTCGACGAGTGACGCGAGTTCCACCATGTCGATCAGCCTTCCTACGCGTGCAGGTGCTCAGCCATCGGCGAGCACGGTGTCCTTCTCAGCGAGCACCGTCGGCGGTGCGTGACGCCAGGACGGCACACCGTCCCCGGCAGCGCGGCTGGCATCTTGTCCTTGTGGATCGAGGCCCAGTGCGCGTGGTTCAGCTGGTGGAGTGTGAAGCATGCCGACAAGGCGTTCTGGAAGCCCATGGTGTCGACGGTCTGGTTGACCGACTCCTTGATCAGCAGCGCGGTCATCGTCGGGAGCGCGGCGATGCGGGCGGCGAACTCCAGCGTCTTCGTCGCAAGATCATCAGGAGGGAAGACCTTGCTCACCATGCCGAGCCAGTGGGCCTCGTCGACGTCGAGGGCGTCGCCGGTGAGCAGGAGTTCCTTCGCTTTGCGGGGCCCGAACTCCCAGGGGTGACCGAAGTACTCGACACCACACATTCCGAGGCGGGCTCCGACGACGTCGGCGAAGCGGGTCCCATTCGCAGCGACGATGAGATCGCACGCCCACATGAGCATGAGGCCAGCGGCGTAGACGGGTCCGTGCACCTGGGCGATCGTGATCTTGCGCAGGTTGCGCCACCGCTTCGTGTTCTCGAAGAGGTAGTGCCACTCCTGCAGCATCTGGTTCTCGGGACCCTGCCGCGTTCCTCCGTTGATGCGGAAGGTCGGGTGCTCGTTGGGCATGCCCGGCCATTCCTCGCGCGACTCTGCCGAGCCCAGATCGTGACCGGACGAGAACATGGTCCCCGCGCCGCCGAGGATCACGACCCGGACCTCGTCGTCCGCCTCGGCCCTCAACAGCGCGTGATCGAGTTCGACGAGCAGGCCGCGGCTCTGGGCGTTGCGACTCTCTGGTCGGTGCAGCATGACGCGGGCGATGCGTCCGGCGTCGAGCGTCTCGTAGGTGACGTACCGGTACTCGCTCATGGTGGTGTCGTCGTTCCTCGGCTGGGGTGTGCGGTCATGCGCGAAGCGCTCCGCGATGGCGGGGCAGGCCGAGGATGTGCTCGGCGATGATGTTGCGCTGGATGTCGGTCGTCCCGCCGTAGATCGACGTTCCCTGCGCGAAGCGGTGTGCCCACTCGATGACGCCGTCCGCCGCAGCGCCGTCGGCACCGGCGCGCAGCACACCCGTCGGCCCCGCGAGCGCGATGAGCTCGGCCGTCGCCTCGATCATGAGATCGGAGGCGATGATCCGAGCGTACGGATCAGGCGTGACATCGGCGACTGCGTGCTGCAGCCGGAGACGGGCCAGCCGGAGCCGAACCGACGCATCGTCGGCAGGGCGGGACCCGTCGGCACGGGGTGTCCGCGCCCATCGTTCGGCGGCCGCCAGCACGGCGTCGAACTCGTCGCGCCAGCCACGCGTCTTGCCGAGCGCGGCCACCAGATCCGCCGCCTGCTCGTCGAGCGGTTCGCGCCCGCCATTTCCCATGCCGTGTTCCGATGCGAGCGCTCCCGACGCCACCTGCCATCCCTGGTCGACCGGGCCGAGCCGGTGGGAGTCCGGGACCCTGACGTCGTCGAAGTACACGAAGTTCGTCCGCTCGCCGCCGAGCGTGGCGATGCCCTGCACCTCCACGCCCGTCTGACGGAGCGGCACGAGGAACATCGTGATGCTCTGGTGCTTGCCTGCGGTCGGGTTCGTGCGCGCGGTCGCCATCACGTAGTGAGACAGGTGCGCACCGGTCGAGAACATCTTCTGGCCGTTGATCACCCACTCGTCGCCGTCGCGAACTGCGCGCGTTCGGATCGCCGCGGCGTCCGACCCGCAGTCCGGCTCCGTGTAGCCCAGGCAGCAGTGCACCTCACCGTTGCGGATTCCGGGGCCGATTTCGGCGCGCAGTTCGTCGCTCCCGAACTGTCGCACGACCGACAAGATGAGCTCGCGCGAACCGATGACGGGGAACAGCGCGCCGGCGCGCATCGTCTCTTCTCTCCCGACGATCGCCGCCCGGACCGGATCGAGGGTCGGGCCGTCGTCGACGACGCCGCTGCGCGGGACCCATCCCCGCTCGGCCAACGCGCGTTCGTACTCCGGGATGAGACCGCCGCTCTCGATGCGCTCGGCTTCGAGGACCTGGTCGGAGAGGTGCTCGTCCATGAAGGGGACGAGCTCCGACATCCAGAACGCCTCGACCTCCGGGTCGAGTTCGACGACGCTGAAGTCCACCTACGCCTCCTCGGTCGCGGCCGCATACAGGTGATCGCCCAGCTGCTGCAGATCGGCGACGGGATCGCCGGCGACGAGCGACCAGCCGCGCGCCCGCCGGAAGTACAGCTGCATGTCCGATTCGAGCGTGAACCCGACGCCGCCGAGCGTGTGGATGCCCACTGTCGCAGCGCGGTTCGCAACCTCGCCTGCGTACACGTACGCCATGAGCACCTCTGCGCGCGCCTGCAGTGGCTCGTGCTCGAGGTACCACGCGGCGCGCCGGGCGAGCCGGCGGGCCCCCCCCACGCCGGTCGCCACATCCACCAGCGGATGCGCGATGGCCTGGAACGTCCCGATGGGGACGCCGAACGCGTGTCGATCGTTGGCGTGTGCGATCGCGACGTCGAGTGCCGCGTTCGCGAGTCCGACCTGCGCGGCGGCCATCAGCACCTTCCACTCGAGCACTGCGATCGCGTGGAGCTCCGACGCCTCTCGTCCAGCGCCGAGCACAGTCCGCTCGCAGTTCGTTCCCGACAGCGTTCGCCAGGTGAGCGGCGCGTTGGCCAGGTTGGCGACTGCGTCAGGCGGCGAGGCCTCGGCGGCGACGAGGGCGCCGTCTTCGATGCCGACCACGAGGTCAGCGATCGCGCCACTGCCGACGACTTGGCGCTCGCCAGCGCGCACGGGGTGGAGCGCGATGGTCGCCAGACGTGCACCCTTGAGGATTGATTCGATCACAGAGGTCGGCGCGCCAGCGCGCGCGAGCAGGCGCGCCGCGACGACGGCGTCGATCAGCGGGATCGGCGCGACGCTTCGCCCGAACGGCTCCGCCACCAGTGCAAGGTCGACGAGGGTCGCGCCGTCACCGCCGACCGACTCAGGGAGGGCCATGCTGACGATGCCGGAACCCGTCGCGAGCGTCCAGAGGTCGGCATCGAATCCGAGCGGCTCCGCGGCGCGCACGACGTCGCTCGGGGACTCCTGTTCGAAGAACCCGCTGAAGACCGCGGCGATCTGCTGCTGCTCCTCGGAGAGGGAGTGGTCCTTGCGACGGACCGCGCGTGTTGGCTGCTGCATGCCGTTGGCTCACACCCTGTTGCGGTGCCCTGAGTCGGACGCTTCTGATGGAACAGTTTGACGCTGAATGTTCGATCATGCAGTATCGTGAGCGCACGTCGCAAGGCGAACGACTCGATCACGGAAGGGGTCGCCACGTGAGGTTCGGCATCTTCATCCTGGGCGACAAGCCGCCGCAGCTGACGCACCAGGAGGTCCTGGCCAACGTGCTCGAGGAAGCGCGCTGGGCCGAGGAATTCGGCTTCGACGAGGTGTGGCTCGCCGAACACCACTTCTCGCCGTACGGCACCCTCGCCAACCTTCCCCAGATCGCGTCTGCCATCGCCGCGCAGACCGAGCGCATCCGGATCGGGACCGCCTGCATGGTGGCGCCGTTCCACGATCCGATCCACCTCGCGGAGCAGATCGCCACGATCGATGCCCTCAGCGGTGGTCGCTTCGACGCCGGTTTCGGCCGTGGCTACCAGGCACACGAGTTCGCCGGGTTCGGCGTCTCGATGGATGAGGCGACGGCGCGCTACCAGGAGTGCGTGGCCATCGTGGAAGGGCTGCTCGGCAACGAGCGGTTCAGCTACGAGGGCCAGTTCTGGTCGGTCGACGACCTCACCATCCACCCTCGCCCGGTCCAGCAGCCGGTCCCGATCTGGTGCACGGTGATGAAGACGCCATCGAGTTTCGAGTGGCTGGCCGAGACGGGCTACGGCGCCATCATCGGCAACCCGTACCAGGTCGATGCCGACCTCGCGACCGGGCTCCAGCTCTATCTCGACTCCCGCGCCCGGCGGAACCTGTCGTCGGCCAACGAGCAGGTCTGGGCACTCCTCAACGCGTTCATCGACCACGACGACTCGTTCGCGCGGCGAGTACCCGCGCCGCAGCGTCGAGCAGTCGATCGAGGTGCACCGCCAGTTCTCGAACCCGTTCGAGCGCGGCGGCGAGATCCCGGCCGACTACAAGGCGTACGCCGACTGGTTCGACAAGCACGACGACCAGACCTACGAGCAGATCCTCAACGCCGACCTCACGCTGATGGGGAGCCCGGATCGGATCATCCCGAAGATGGGCAAGATCGTCGACATGGGGTGGCAGAACCTCATGCTCCGCATGAGCCGCGGAGGCGGGATGGACCGCGACAAGGTGCGCTCGTCGATGGAGCTCTTCTCGCGCGAAGTGATGCCTGCCGTCGCAGAGCTCGAGTCCGCGAGGGTCTGACCGCACGCGTGGAGCTCAGTACCCGGATCGCGACGGTCCTCACCCTCGATCCCGACGCCGACGCGATCGAGTTCGAGGGGAGCTGGTGCTCCTGGGGCTCACTCCATCGCGTCGCCGCGGGAGTCGCCGGCCTGGTCGACGCCTGCGGCGTGCCGTTCGGCGGACCGGTGGGGCTTGTCCTGCGCAACGACCCCGCGATGATCGCGGCGGTGCTGGGAACGTTGATGGCCGGCCGCTGTGTGGTGACGATCAGTCCCCACCAGGGCGACGACGCGCTCGCGGCGGAGATCGACGACCTGCGCGTCCCCGCCGTCGTCGCGCTGCGCCGCGACTGGGAACGATCCGGCATCCGCGACGCCGTGCATGGTGGCGGCGCCCTCGGCATCGAGGTGACGATCGGCGAGGAAGCTGAAGCTCGTCTGGTGTCCGGTCTCGAGGAGATCGACGCCTCGGTCACCCATCGGCCGGCGGCGCCGGACATCGCGGTCGAGATGCTCACCAGCGGCACCACCGGACCGCCCAAGCGCGTGCCGTTGGGCTACACCGTCGTTCGAGAAGACCATCGCCGCGGCCGGAGCGCACTACCGCGGCGATGGCACCCGCGACGACGCACCGCACCTTCGGTCCGGCGTCGCGATCGTCGCTTCGCCGTTGGTCCACATGTCCGGCATCTTCCGCACACTGCTCAACATCACCGACGGCCGCCGCATCGCGCTGCTCGAACGGTTCAACGTCGACGACTTCGTCGCACTGGTCGAGCGCCATCGACCGAAGGCGGTGAGCCTCGTACCCACTGCGCTGCGCATGGTGCTCGACGCCGACGTCGCGCCTGAGTCGCTGAGAAGCATCCAGGTGGTCACCTCGGGGAGCGCAGCGCTGCCCGTCGCCGTCCAGGAAGCGTTCGAGGTGAAGTACGGCATCGCGGTGCTGCCGTCGTACGGAGCCACAGAGTTTGCCGGCGGCGTCGCCGGCTGGACCCTGCCCCTCCACCGCGAATGGGCCGAGCGCAAGCGCGGCAGCGTCGGTCGCCCCCAGCCCGGTCGCGAGCTGCGGATCATCGACCCCGAGTCCGGCGACGAGCTTCCGAACGGCACCGCGGGGCGGCTCGAGGTCCGCGAGCGCGACACCGACTGGGTGCGCACCACCGACGTCGCCCGCATCGACGACGACGGGTTCCTGTGGATCGAGGGACGCAGCGACGACGCGATCGTCCGCGGTGGGTTCAAGGTGTTCCCCTGCGAGATCGTCGACGCCCTCCGAACCCATCCCGCCGTACTCGACGCCGGGGTGACGGGACTCGACGACGACCGACTCGGCGCTGTGCCCGTCGCCGCCGTCGAGCTGCGCACCGGCTCCACCGCGAGCGAAGACGAACTGGAGGACCACGTGAGACAGCGCCTCGCGAGCTACAAGGTGCCCGCCGAGATCCGCATCGTCGACGCGCTGCCACGCACGCCGTCGATGAAGGTGAGCCAGCCCGGCGTGCGCGCGCTGTTCGTCGGAGCGGATGCGCGATGAGTCATCCGCTGCGAGGTGCGGTCGCCATCGTCGGCGCGGCCGACGAGGTTTCGCCGACGGGTGAGATCGACCTGGCGCTGCGCGCGCTCGAGGCGCGCGTGGTGCGCGCCGCGCTCGACGACGCCGGACTCGAACCTTCCGATGTCGACGGGCTCTGTATGTGCACGGGCGGCACGCTGATGCATTCGGTCGAGCTCGCCGAGCAGCTCGGCATCGAGCCGAGCTGGACCGACTCCACCCAGGTCGGTGGCGCGTCGTACGAGCTCTACGTGGAACACGCGGCCAGTGCCATCGCTGCGGGGCTGTGCGAGACCGTCGTCATCGTCTACGCATCCACGCCGCGTGCGTCGCGCAAGCGCGGCGGTGCGGGCATGGGCATCCTGGCCACACCCGAACGACTCGAGTGGGAGACGCCCTACGGCATCTTCCTTCCGATCGGCGCGTACGGGCTTGCGGCGAGCCGCCATATGGCGGTGTACGGGACCAAGCCCGAGCAGCTCGCGCGAGATCGCGGTCGACACCCGGCGGTGGGCCATGCTCAACGAGCGGGCGTACTCGCGCGATCCGATCACCGTCGACGACGTCCTCGATTCCGGTTACGTCGCGGAACCGATGCACAAGCTCGAGTACTGCCTCGTCACCGACGGCGCGGGCGCGATCGTCGTGACGAGCGCGGCGCGGGCGCGCGATCTCGCGAAGCCGCCGGTCTGGGTGCTCGGCGCCGCGAGCCACCACACCCACTCCATGATCAGCCAGATGCCCGACCTCACCACAACAGCAGGGGTGCAGTCTGGTCAGCGTGCGTTCGCGATGAGCGGACTCCAACCGTCCGACATCGACGTGGTGGAGCTGTACGACTCGTTCACCATCACCGTGCTGCTGGCGCTCGAGGACCTCGGGTTCTGCGCCAAGGGTGAGGGCGGCGCGTTCGTCGCCGACGGTCGTCTCGGTCCGGGGGCGCGCAGCCTGCGCAGACCTCCGGCGGCGGGCTGGCGTACACCCACCCGGGCGCGTTCGGCATCTTCCTGCTCGTCGAAGCGGTCCGACAGCTCCGCGGTGAGTCCGGCGACCGGCAGGTGGCGGACGCGCGGACGGCGGTCGCGCATGGATGTGGTGGGGTGCTCTCGGCGACGGCGACCGTCGTCCTCGGCGCGGAGGAGGTCCTGTGAGCGACATGCCGAACCGGGTGGTGCCCGAGCCGTCCGAGTACTCGCAGGCGTTCTGGGACGCGACCCGGGAGCAGCGCCTCGTGGTGCAGCGGTGCACCTCGTGTGAGGTGTTCGTCTGGTACCCGCGCCCGTTCTGCCCCGGATGCCTCCGGAAGACGCTCGAGTGGACTGACGTCTCCGGGCGCGGCACCGTCCACGCCGTCAGCGTCCACCACCGCGCGCCGTCCCCCGAGATGAGCGACCGCACGCCTTATGCCTTGACGCTGATCGAGCTCGACGAAGGCATCCGTCTCATGAGCAACGTGGTCGACTGCGAGCCGGCCGACGTGCATGTCGGTCAGCGTGTGCACGCGACGTGGGAACCCCTCGACGACGGGCGCAACCTCCTCATGTTCGCACCGGAGCCCGCCGGCCCGTGACCGCGCGGGTGCGTGAGCTCGCCCGCGGCCTGCAGTTCCCCGAAGGCCCTCTCGTCGAGCCCGACGGGAGCGTGCTGGTCAGCGAGATGGCCGGTGGGCGGATCACCCGCGTTCGCTCCGACGGCGCCACCGAGCTCGTGGCGGCAACCGGGGGTGGACCCAACGGCCTCGGTCGCTTCCCTGATGGCACGCTGCTGGTGTGCCAGGGTGGCGGTTCGCGTTGGCAGTCCCGCCCGTGGCCGTTCGACCTTCCCGGCTCGGTCGATCTCCTGCTCCCTGCGGGTGTTGCGGACGACGCGCTGACGCCACAGGTCCAGATGGTTGATGCCGAAGGCACCGTGCACACGCTCACGACGAGCTTCGTCGGGCTCGACGGCATCGAACGCGCACTCGGTCGCCCGAGTGATCTCTGCGTCAACGCGGACGGTGGGTTCTGGATGACCGACGGTGGCGCGAGCCACGGACGCGACCGTGCGCTCACCGGCGTGCTCTATGGCGCACCTGGGCTCGAACCGGGAACTCCGCTGCGCGAGGTGCTGTATCCGCTCGAGATGCCCAACGGTGTCGCGCTCTCGAACGACGGTCGGCGGCTCTACGCGACCGAGACGCGCACGCGGGCGCGTGTGGGAGTTCGCCCTCGCGCCCGGCGGTGTGATCGAGCGCGCTCGCGGCTTCGCGACGGTGCCAAGCGGCGGCCCGATGAATTTCGGCGGCGCCGACGGGATCTGCGTCGACGGCGAGGGGCGCGTCGTCGTGGCGACCCTCGGCACTGGCGGCGTCACGGTGTTCTCCTCCGACGGCGACCTGCTGGGCTCCCTCGTGCTCGACGACCGCATGAGCACCAACGCCGCCTTCGATGCCGCAGCGGGAGCGCTCGTCGTGACGCTCGCGACGAGCGGGACCGTGGTCGTCGTCGACGACTGGCCCCGGGGCGTGATCGCAGGTCCATGAGGGAGGGCCCCTACTCTCCGACCACCTACGCGCGGGAGCGCCCCGACGCGCCCGCGGTCGTCCTCGCTCGCACCGGGGAGCAGATCACGTGGCGCGAGCTCGACGAACGCTCGAACCAGACCGCACAGCTCTTCCGCGCGCTCGGCCTGCAGGTGGGCGACACCGTCGCGTTGCTGATCGAGAACCACCTCCGCGCCTTTGAGATCACCTGGGCCGTGTTGCGTTCCGGGTTGCGGTACACGTTCGTGAACAGCATGTTGACCGGCGAGGAGTCGGCGGAGATCCTCGAGGCGTCCGGTGCCCGGGTGCTCGTGACGTCGACCCGCCGGATCGAGGCTGCCGTCGACGCCTCGCGTGCGGCCGCAGTGCGGCATCGTTTCGTGGTTGCATCCCACGGTGACCTCGCGTGGGCGTCACTGCCCGAAGGCTGGCACTGGTTGGACGACGCAATCGCCTCGATGCCGACAACGCCGGTCGCCGACGGGCGCGAAGGCGCACCGCTCTGGTTCTCGTCGGGCACCTCCGGGCGTCCCAAGGGTGTCCTCCGCGAGGTCCCCGAGACGCCGGCGGGAAACGCCGACGAGCAGTCGCTCGCGTATGCAGCGAAGTACGGCTTCGGCCCCTCGACGGTGCACCTCGCCCTGGGGCCGCTGCACCATGCCGCGCCGATCGGGTTCTCGACCATGGTGCAGCGCTTCGGCGGCACCGTCGTGCTCACAGAGCACTTCGACGCCGAAGCGGTGCTCGGCGACATCGAGCGCTACGGCGTCACGTTCAGCCACATCGTGCCGACGATGTTCGTGCGCTTCCTGAAGCTCCCCGCCGACGTGCGAGCCAGGTACGACGTCAGCTCGCTGGAGCACGTGCTGCACGGCGCCGCGCCGTGCCCACACGACGTCAAGCGGCAGATGATCGAGTGGTGGGGCCCGATCCTCGACGAGTACTACGCGGGCACCGAAGGGGTCGGCGCGACGTCGATCACGTCGGAGGAGTGGCTCGCTCACCCCGGATCCGTCGGGCGAACGGAGCCGCGGCACAATCCACATCACCGACGAGGACGGTCGCGAGGTTCCGGCGAGCGTCGAAGGGATGGTGTGGTTCGAGAGTCCCGTGAAGGCCGTGTACCGCGGCGACCCGGCGCAGACCGCCGCCATCACGCACCCCGAAGGTTGGCAGACCCTCGGCGACGTGGGGTACCTCGACGACGACGGCTACCTGTTCCTCACCGATCGTTGGACGCACAAGATCGTCACCGGAGGAGTGAACGTGTTCCCGCGCGAGGTGGAAGACGTGCTGCTCGCGCACCCGCGAGTGCTCGACGTCGCCGTCATCGGTGTGCCCGACGACGAGATGGGCGAGTCAGTGCGTGCAGTCGTCGAACCCGTGTCGTGGGACGACGTCGGGCCTGCACTCGCCGACGAGCTGATCACGTGGACTCGCGCACGGCTCGCGGACTACAAGTGCCCCCGCGTCGTTCGACTTCGAACGCAACCTCCCCCGCGGCGAGAACGGCAAGCTCTACAAGCGGGTGCTGCGCGACCGCTACTGGGCCGGACGCAGCTCACGCATCCTCTGATCCGACGCTCATCGAGCGAGCCCGACAGGCGTCGATCCGTGCCGGACGACAGTCTCGCCCGCGAAGCCCGTAGGCGCGGTGGCTGTCGATCGTCTCGCAGATGATGTCTGCGCGACCGGCGTGCCGACCAGGAGTCTGAGTGTCTCCATGGTCGGGCCGGGTGTGCTGGCCATTCGGAGCGAAGAAGGGCAGGGATCGTTTCGACGTCGTGCTCAGCGCAGGACGCTCCACGCCTCTTCGGCGAACGACTCCATGCCGGCGAACGCATCGCGGTTGCGGGTCCAGGGCATTACCAGAGCCCGGTGGACTCCGAGATCGGCAAGCCCGGCAAGGAAGGACGCTGAGGGCGGCTCTCGAGGATCGTCACTTGGAATGGGCGCGTCGCACCGAACTCGGCGCGCAGGTCTTCGATGCGACGCATCAGCGCCTCGATCTCTCCGAGGTCGCGGGCGCCGCCGCCGGATAGCCAGCCGTCGCCGAAGCGCACCGCGTGCCGAAGCGCGGCATCGGAGTAGCCCCCGAACAGAATGGGCGGGTTCGGCGCTGCGATGGGCTTCGGCTCGAAGTACAACGGTGCGAAGTCGAAGTGGTTGCCGTGATACTCGACTTCCGACTCGGTCCAGAGCGCTCGGATCACCTCGACGCACTCTTCGAGCCGACTGAAGCGGGTCTTCGGATCGATGCCCAGTGCGGCGAACTCCTCGCCGAGCCAGCCAGCGCCGATGCCGAGGATGGCGCGACCGCCCGACAGCACGTCGAGTGTCGTGACGGCACGCGCCGCGATGATCGGGTGGCGCAGCGCCAACACATAGATCGCGGTGCCGAGCTTGATCGTGGTCGTCACCTTCGCCACTTGCGTGAGCGCGATCCACGGATCGAACAGGGGCGTGTCGAGGGGGTACGGGAAGGCGCCGTCTTCAGCACCGGGGTACTTCGAATCGAAGTGCACCGGGAACGTGACGTGGTCTGGCGCGAACACCGACTCGTATCCAAGCTCTTCGGCGC
Organism: uncultured Actinomycetes bacterium; assembly: GCA_963750045.1. Lineage (GTDB taxonomy): Bacteria > Actinomycetota > Acidimicrobiia > IMCC26256 > DASPTH01 > DASUAS01. Next base: position 402,604 of record CAVVPD010000003.1, read on the forward strand.
GCTGGGCGAATTCGGGCATCCGGTCGGGCCGCACGCTGAACAAGCTGAGTCCGACTTCCATGGGTGTGGCCCCCTGGCGCCGTACGACGGCCGCAACCGGCCGAGAGTACACGTACACACTCATTGTATTATCGTGCGACCATGTCGCACCAGACGCAGCGTTCACTCCGCACCACCAAGCCAGGACCCGATGGGGTGCACGCCGGTAGCCACGCCACGGAGGGCGGTCGCCTGGAGCGCTCTTCATGGCCTTGCGACACTCACCCAGACCGAGAGGCTTGCCCCAGCCTTCTACAACCAGCGTCTGGCGATCCTTGTGGATCAGCTCGGCACGCCAGAACGCGCGCCGATCGCGCAGTTGACGGCTCACTCGCCGTGACAGATCGGCACATCGGCACTCTCGAGCCGCTAGCGCTGAGCCGACTTGTCGCCCAGATTGCCGACTCTGGCGCGGTTACGCGACCGAAGGCGCGCCCGCCGAGCTAGCGATCGAGGAACTTGTCGATCGCCGCGCGGTGCTCCGGAGTCGTGAACGTCTCGCTCTCGGCCGAGAGCCCGTACTCCAGGATGCCGGTGATGGCGCGCTCGGACGTGGAGGTTGAGGGCGCGCTTTGTGTCCTGCACCGCCGCCGGCGGCAACGCCGCGAGGCGGTGGGCAAGAGCGAGACCTTCTTCCTTGACCTGCTCATGCGGCACCACCCGGTTCGCCAAGCCGAGCTCGACCGCGAGCTCAGCCGGGATGCGTTCGCCGAGCAGCAGGTACTCCTTCGCCTTCAGCAGGCTCATGAGCAGCGGCCACGCGACCGCCCCGCCGTCGGCAGCGACGATGCCGCTGGCCACGTGCGTGTCGGCGAAGAACGCCCGGTCGGACATCAGCACGATGTCGCACAGCACCGCGACGCTGCAGCCGAAGCCGACGGCGGGACCGTTGACCGCGGCGACGACCGGGAGCGGGAAGTCGACCATGTCGCGGACGATGCGGCGCGCGTCGTGCATCCCAGCCCGGCGGGTCACCGGGTTCTCCACGTTGTTCTGCAGCCACTCGACGAGATCGCCGCCGGCGCTGAAGAACTTGTCGCCGGCTCCGGTGAGCAGGACCGCCCGGGCGTCGGGATCCTCGGCGAGCTCGTCCCAGATGCGGGCGAAGCTGCTGTGCATCGCGTTGTTCACCGCGTTGGCGTGCTCGGGACGGTTGAGCGTGACGACGCGGACTGCGCCGTCGGCCTCGATGGTGATCGTGCCGCCTGTGTCCGTGCTCATCGGTTCCATCCCGTGGTGGTAGCAGACTCGTCCGCCGTGGGCGGCTCCCGGCGCTGCATGATAGAACACTCTCTGCTCAATTGTCTCCGGTGGAGGTTCTGCGGATGGAACGGCTCAGCGGTCGTAGCGCGCTCGTCTCGGGAGGCGGCCAAGGTCTGGGACGCGCCATCGCCAAGCGTCTCGCCGCCGAGGGTGCACTCGTGACGGTCGCCGACATCAACGTCGAGAAGGGCGAGGAGTGCGTCGCCCAGATCGAGGCGGCGAGCGGCAACGCGCAGTTCGTCCAGGCGAACGTGGCGAAGGACGATGTGATCCAGCGCACGGTCGACGCTGCGGTCGAATGGGGCGGCGGGCTGGCGGTGCTCGTGAACGTCGCGCAGTACTTCGCGCCGTCGAAGGCGTTCGAGCTCGTGTCCATGAAGGACTGGGAGCTATCCGAGGCGACCGGACCGCGAGCGTCGTTCCGCTTCATGCAGCTCGCGTACCCCCATCTGAAGGAGAGCGGCCACGGCTCGGTCATCAACTTCACGTCGGGGTCGGCGATCGCCGGCATCGCGTACACCGGCCCGTACTCGGCGGCGAAGGGCGCGATCCTCGCCATCACCAAGGTCGCGGCCAACGAATGGGCGAAACACGGTGTGCGCGGTCAACGCGATGTGCCCGTTCGGGCTCACCGACGTGCAGAAGTCGATGATCGGCAGCGAGTACGACAACTACACGAGCACCGCTGAGCTGTGCCCGATGGGTCGTGGCGGTGACCCCGACACCGACATCGCGCCCGTCGTGGCGTTCCTCGCCAGCGACGATTCGCAGTTCGTCACCGGCACGGTCACGCACGCCGACGGCGGGCTCACCCAGCTGTCGCCGATCGACTACTCCGGCGCCAAGGGCGTCTTCGACGCTTGATCGGCGGGGTCTTTCCCTCACGCTCGCATGAAGTAGCCGCCGCTGACCGTCACGATCTCGCCGGTCACGAACCTCGCGTCGTCGGACGCGAGGAACGCGATGACATCGGCAACCTCTTCGGGTCGACCGAAGCGACCGAGGGGGGTGCGCTCGATCTCGGACTGGAAGCGGTCGGCGTGCTGCTCCAGGTACTTCGTATCACGAAACCGGGCGCGACCGCGTTGCAGCGGATCCCGTGCGGCCCGAGTTCGACGGCCACGCTGCGAGTCAGCGCTTGGAGGCCAGCCTTGGCTGCTGCGTGCGGCACGGTGCCCGGCGACCCGAGGTACGCAGCTGCCGACGTGACGTTCACGATTGCTCCCCGGCCGACCTCGAGCATGTGGGGTGCCACCGCCCGGATCAGGTACCAGGGACTCGACAGATCGACGTCGAGGGTCCGGTCCCAGTCTTCGATGAAAGCGTCCAAGATCGTCGAGCGAGGGTTCACTGCTGCGTTGTTGACGAGCACCTCGATCGGTCCCCACGCGTGCTCGGACCTGGTCGACCACGACGTCCACCCCTGATCGATCGGACGCGTCGAGGACGATCCCGACCGCATGGAGCCCGGCGGCATTTATCGCGGCGACGACGTCCGCGGTTCTGCGCTCATGCGTGTCGGTGACGACGACCGTCGCACCGTCGCCGCGCGAGCCGCCACGCCGTCGCCTGCCCGATTCCCGCGCCGGCCGCGCCCGTGATCAGCGCGACCCGACCGTCGAAGCGACGCACCAAGTCATCTCCTCCGAGCTAACGCAGCTCCATCTCGACACGCGTGTAGCCGCGCACAGTCGCGGTGAGCATGCGCTCGGTTGCCCCGAGGCGGTAGTCGGGGAATCGGTCGGCGATCTCCTCGAGCACGATGGCGGCCTCGCGGCGCGCCAACCACTGCCCGAGGCACACGTGACGTCCCCACCCGAAGAACACAGTTTGCTGACGCGCCCGCTCCACGAGGAAGTCATCGGGGTCGTGGTACTGGCGTTCGTCGCGGTTCGCGCTCCCGAGCAGCAGGAGCACCCAGTCGCCCGCCGGGATCGTGCTGCCCGCGACCTCGACGTCTCGAGTCGTCGTCCGCGCCACCCAGTGGCTCGGCGTATCGTAGCGCAGCGCCTCGTCGACGGCCTGCGGGATCAGGTCGCGCCGCTCGCGGAGCAGCTCCCACTGATCGCGGTGCTCGTCGAGCGCCACGAGAGAGTTCGACAACAGCTTCTGCGTGGTCTCGGAGCCTGCCGCCGACAACAGGTTGCAGAACATGAGGACCTCGTGCGGCGCGAGCGACGTCGTGCCGAGCTCGGGGTCGTCGTACTCGGCGCTCAACACGCGGCTGATCAGGTCGTCGCCCGGATCCTGGCGTCGCTCCTCGATCAGCGCGCCGATGTACTTGCTGATCTTGCGGCTGGCGTCGATCGCGCGCGGTGGCATGGCCACCGAACCGTCGTCGCGCGACAGGAAGAGCTCCCACCACTCACGCAGCTCGCGCGCGATCGGCCGGCGGAACTCCGAGCAGCTCGCCAATCACGTCGGTCGGGATGTTGAACGCGAACGCCTGCATGGCGTCGACGGTGGTGCCGCGTTCGAGCCCGTCCATGTGCGCACGCACGATGCGGCGGAGCGCGTCGTCCATCGCGTCCACCGCACGCGGCGTGAACAGGCGGTTGAGCATCCCGCGCACGAGGTCGTGGCGAGGCGGGTCCATCGAGACGATCGAGTACTTCTCGCCGCCTCGGTCGGGGTTCTCGGGTGCCGGCCCCTGGTCGGAGGAGTAGGTCTGCCAGTCGCGCAACGCCTCCCAGACGTCGTCGAAGCGCGAGACGACCCACCACCGGCCGTCAGGGTCGGGGTACACGGGGGCTTCGTCGCGCAGGCGCCGGTAGAGCGGATACGGGTCTTCGAAGATCGCCCGTGAGTACGGCGTGTAGTACAGGGCTTCAGCCATGATCCTCGGAGTGTATTGCTCCGCTGTCGCGCAGTCGAACGTTTCTTGTATCGTTGCCCAGTCATGGACGTGACCCTCACCGACGACCAGGAGCTGCTGCGGTCGACTGCCGCGAGGCTGGCCGACGCCCTCGGCAGCAACGACGCCGACGCCCTCGACCACGTCGCGAGCGACGTCTGGAGCCCCCTGGTCGAGCTGGGGCTGCCGGCGCTGCGCTCCCCTGCCCTCTCGGGTGTCGACGCCACTGGCGTCGAGGTCGCGCTCGTGGTCGAGCAGTTCGGGCGCACGCTCTCCGCCGCACCCACCGTCGGCCAAGCGGTGCTCGTGCCGGATCTCCTTGCGGCCGCGGGCGCCGACACCACCCTCGAACGCGTCGCCAACGGCGAACTGCGTGTTGCACCCGCGTTCCGCGCCGACCTGACCGGCCTGGCCACGCTCGGTGACGACGCCGTCGCCATCGATGCGCGCGACGCCACCCACGCGTTGCTCCTCGGTGACGACCGTCGACTCGTCGCCGTGCCGCTCGACGGCGCACCACTCACCCCGCTCGACCTCACTCGCACCCTGATCCCGGTGGCACGCGACGCGAGCTCGATCGACGTCGGTGACCTCGGCGGGGCGATCGACGACGCGCGGTGGGCCGCGGCGCAGGCGCTGCTGCTCACGACCTTCGCCGCCGACCTCGTCGGTGTGATGCAGGGCGCGCTCGACGACGCGGTCGGGTACGTGGCCGAGCGCCGGCAGTTCGGCGTTCCCGTCGGCACCTTCCAAGCCGTGCAGCACCTCGCGGCCGACGCCCTGGTGCAGGTGGAGGGTGCGCGCAGCTGCTGCTGGTACGCGGCGTGGGCGGTCGACCGCCTCGATCCCGACGAGGCGCTGCTCGCCGCGCACGTCGCGAAGGGCTTCGCGTCACGCGCCGGGCTGGCCATCGTCGAGGCGACGGTCCAGATGTTCGGAGGCATCGCCATCACCTGGGAGCAGGCGTCGCACCTCCGCCTGCGCCGAGCGCTGTTCGACCGTCAGGTCGGCGGCGACGAAACCGTGCAGTACTCGGAGGTCGCCCGGTTGCGCCTCGCCCACCCGGAGCTGGTCTGACCGATGGACTTCGACGACTCTCCCGAAGAAGCTTCGTTCCGCGTCGAGCTGCGTCAGTGGTTGGCCGACCACGCCGACGCGGCGCGGATCCCCGACGACCCGGCCGAACGGGCCGACGCGCAGAACGCTTGGCACTCGGTGCTCTACGACGCCGGCTACATCGCGCTCTCGTTCCCGGTGGAGTACGGCGGCCACGGTCGGTCGCCGGTGTACGAGGCCATCCTCAACGACGAGCTCGGCCGCGCCAGTGCGCCGCCGATCGAGGGCGTCGGCCACCTCTCCAACACGATTCGGCTCTTCGGCACCGAGGAGCAGCGCCGCGATCTCCTCCCCGGGCTGCTCTCGGGGAAGGTGCGGTGGTGCCAGGGGTTCAGCGAGCCCGATGCCGGTTCCGACCTTGCGGGCCTCGCCACTCGAGCCGACGCGATGACGGGTCCCGATGGCGACTTCTTCCGCGTCAACGGCCGCAAGATCTGGACCAGCTTCGCCGCGGCCGCCGACTGGTGCTTCTTGCTTTGCCGCACCGAGCCCGACGCACCGAAGCACAAGGGGATCTCGGTGTTGTTGGTGCCGATGTCGACACCCGGGATCGAGCCGAGGCCCATCCAAAACGCATCCCGCAACCGCGAGTTCGCAGAGGTCACCTTCGACGACGTCGACGTGCCCGCGCATCACCTGCTCGGCGAGCGCGGCCTGGGATGGTCGATCGCCAACCAGCTGCTCGCGTACGAGCGCGGCCCGAGCGACGTCAACTGGATCGCCCGGCTGTCACTGCACTTGCGCACCCTCGAGGCCGAGGTGCGCGACGGCACGATCCCCGACACCCCGGCGACACGCGTGCGACTCGGCGAGGCCTACGCCGAGCTGCGGGCCCTGCAGGTGAAGGTGCAGCGCTCGCTCAGCGAGCGCGTACACGGCGCGCTGCCAGGCGCAGAAGGCTCGATCGACAAACTGCTGATGACACGCGCCGATCAGACAATCGGTCATGCCGTCATGGACCTGCGCGGCAGTCGTCCGATGCTCGACGAAGGACTCGAGTGGGACGTCTACGTGTGGTCGCGTGCCCAAGCAATCTTCGGAGGCACGCAGCAGATCCAGCGGAACATCGTCGCCCAGCGCGTCCTCGGGCTTCCCCGTCCCTGAGCGCTCGCGGCCGTGCATCCTCGCGTCGCGGTCCACGAGTTCAGCACCGGTCCGCTCTCGTTCCACGAGGAGCTCGCCCTCGCGTCTCGCCTCGGCGTCACCGGTCTCGGGCTCGTTCCGGCCAAGGTCGCGAAGGTGGGATGGGACGCCGCGAGCGCCGCTCTCGCCGAGCGGTCGCTCCACGCGACCAGCATGTTCGGCGGCACCTTCTTCGACCTCACCGACCCTGAGAGCTGGTCCACTTCGCAGGTGGAGCTCGGCACGGTGCTGGAGCACTCGGCCGAGATGGGTGTGGGGTGCGTCTACGTCGTGCCCGGCCGCGCCGGGGTGCTCCCCTGGGAGCAGCTCCTCGAGCACTTCTGCAAAGCCACCGTGCCCAGCGTCGCCCACGCTCGGGAGCTCGGCGTGCGGTTGGCGTTCGAACCGTGCGCGCAGATCCGCACCGACATCTCGTTCGTGAACACCCTCGCCGACGCGCTCGACGTCGCCGACCTCACCGGGCTCGACGTCGTCGTCGACTTCGCCGCGTGCTGGATGCAGCGGGGGCTTGCGCAACTGTTCGCCGAGGCCGGCGATCGGATCGCACTGGTGCAGGTCAGCGACTTTGCCATCGGATCCTTGGTGAGCCCCGACCGACGGGTGCCGGGCGACGGTGACCTCCCTCTGCACACGCTGCTCGAACTCGTCCTGGCCGCCGGGTACCGCGGGCCGTTCGAGCTCGAGGTGTTCGGCCCAGCTGTCGATGAAGAGGGGATCGAGTCGGCGCTGGCACGGGCGACCGATGCGCTCAGCATGCTCCTCGACGCCGTCGGCGCTTGACCATGGCGCCGGTCAGACCACTTCGTGGAGCGCGTACGTGAGCGTTGCGTCGTCGAAGACACCCTTCCCCACCGCTTGGATTCGCGTGAGCCACGTGTACCGCGGGTCGCCAGTCTCGAACCGCGGGGCCGTGTGCACCACGCCGGTCGCCTGATCGCCGCGGCCGTGATAGCAGACGAGGACGACGGCGCCGTCGTCGGTCCGCACTGTCAGCCGCACGTCGACGAGGATCCGCCCGTCGGGCTCGACCACGGCCCAGTCTGCGCAGGCACGGCCGAACATCGACGCACGGAAGCGGTCGCCTTCGAAGCGCGCCGCGGTGATCTCGCCGATGACCCGGGCGCCGGTTGCGCCGACGCCCACGGTGATCGGCGCCGCGAGGTCGTAGGACACGCGGCAGAGCGGTCGGAGCCCGACCGTCATGCGTAGCGGCCGACGTTCATCGCCCGCTCGAGCGACCCGCCCATGATCAGCTCCTGTTGCTCCAGCGGGAGTCCGGCGACCACCGCGGCGTAGGCGAGCGGGTCGGCCATGCCTTCGGGATGCGGGAAGTCGGACCCGAACATGATGTGGTCCGCGGGCACACCGAGGTCGATCAGGCCTTCGGGGTCGGGTTCGTGGAACGCGTGGACCCACACGTTGCGGGTGAAGACGTCGACCGGGTCCTCGTCGAACAGCATCGGCGCCTGCTCGTAGGTGCGTCGCAGCTTGGCGACGAACGGCCGGATCCATGCCGTGGAGTACTCGACCGGCATGAAGCGCAGCCGCGGGAAGCGCGTTGCGAGTCCGTGGCCGATGATCGACGCAATCGCGTCGACGAGAGCGTCCTTCTCCGACGACAGCGCGAGGAAGGCCGGCGACGACTGCCTGGTCCTCGACTTCGCGGTGATCACGAACTCGCTGTCGCCGAGCCCTTCCCACTCGTTCGTGTACCTCGAGTAGCCCGCGTCGCCCGAGTGCATCCCGACGACGAGGTCCAGTTTCTGGGCGCGCTCCCAGAACGGGTCGAACTCCGGCAGGGCGAACGACTTGCGCCCCTTCCACGTGGGCACGGGCGCGACGCGGATCGCGAAGATCTTCGCTCCCCGCTCGGCCACCCATTCGAGCTCCGCGATCGCGACGTCGTTGCCCGCGGCGAGGCTCACCATGGGTGTGGAGAAGATCGCATCCGAGTACGCGTAGCTCCAGTGCTCGTGGAGCCACTGGTTCGAGCGCGTGGACCGCCACGCACACCGCGTCGGGATCGCCGGCCATTCGCTCTTCCAGCGCGCTCGCGAGGGTGGGCCACAGCAACGTGCGGTCGATGCCCATCTCCTTCATCAACTCGAGGCGAGGCTCCGGGTCGAAGAACGCGTCGATGCTCGGCATCGCAACCATCTTCCCGAAGCCGCTCATGTCACCGAAGCCACCGCCGCCCTGCGTCACGTCGTAGCCGGCACCGCCGGGCACCGCGACCCGATTGAACGTGGGATTCGGGATGTAGTCGGAGATGCGGTCCTGGATCGCGAGCTTCGTGCGACCCCCCACGTCGACGTAGCGGATCATGTCCCGGTACTCGGCCGGGAGGAACTTCGTGAGCGTGTCTTGGTTCTCGTAGAGGTGGTTGTCGGAGTCGAACGTCGGGAACGGCAGCTCACGGTGCGTGATCTGGATGAACTCGGTCGTGGTCATCACCTCTCCTCGGGTGCTGCGGTCGGCCGACCGCGCGATCAGACGAACAGCGAGTAGTCGACCTGGTCGGTGAGCTTGGCTGCGGTCCAGCCGCCGTCGACGTCGAAGATCGAGCCGCAGCAGAACGCCGCGAGGTCGCTCGAGAGGAACACCACCGATGGCGCGACCTCTTCCGGGCCGGCGACGCGTGCGCAGCGCGGCGGCGCGAGCGACACCGTCGAGCATCTTCTCGGGGATGGCCTTCTTGAACTCGTCCATCATCGGCGTACTCATCTGGCCCGGCGACACGCTGTTCATGCGAACGCCGTGCTCCCGGTAGAGCGTGTGCGATCGTCGCAGGGTGTAGAGCTGCACCAGCTCCTTCGCGTACATGTAGGGATCACCCACGTCCGGGAGGCGCGGCTCGCCGAGGGCGAGGCCAGCGGCGAAGTCGGGGGTCGCGAGCACCTCGTCGAGCTCGGCTCGGCGCTCGGGCCAGCCGTTTCCAGCGTTCGACGACACGTTGGTGATGCAGCCCTCCGGACCCATGCGAGGTGCGAGCGCCTCGGTGAGGTGGCGGAGCCCGAGGAAGTTGACGCGGAGGATGTCGACTGCCGGCTTCGACTGTGGGAGGCCCGCGATGTTGCAGAGCACGTCGACCGGCGCGTCGAGCTCGGCCAACGCGGCGTCGATCGATGCCGGGTCGCCGATGTCGACGCGTCGACCTTCCACCCCGCTCGCGGTGATGGGAGCGACGTCGAAGCCGATGACGCGGGCGCCGCTGTCGACGAGCAGCGCGGCGACCGCCTGCCCGAGCCCACTGGCTGCACCCGTGACGAGCGCGGTACGACCTTCGAAGTTGACTTCCATGTGGTCTCCCAGGATCCCCGGTCGCCGTGAAGCCGGACGACCCACCAACGAACGTGACAGTAATGCGTTCGTTGTTTAGTTGTCGATGCCGCGCGTGACGAGCATCGCGGTCGTGCCGCTGTTGCCCGCACCGACGCCCACGGCGGCGACCTCGGGATCTCCCGGCACCTGACGTTCGCCACCTTCGCCGCGCAGCTGGACGCAGGCCTCGTGCAGGAAACCGAAGCCGTGCAGGCGACCGGCCGAGAGCTGCCCCCCGTTCGTGTTGACGGGGAGCGATCCGTCGCGTTGCACCCGCGCACCGCCCTCGACGAATGCGCCGGCTTCGCCGACGCCGCAGAAGCCGAAGTCCTCGAGCCAGCAATGGGTGATGATGCTGAAGCCGTCGTAGAGCTGCGCGACGTCGACGTCGGCCGGCGTGAGCGTCGTGCGCTCCCAGATGTCACTCGCCCACCGCGAGCTGATCCGAGTGATGTCTCGGCCGTACTCCCAGACGAAGCGGTCGTCGTGACGACAGCTCACCGACGCGACCCCGATCGCCTCGTGATCGAGCGCGGCGTGCATGCTCGGCGCGCGAGATCACGAACGCGGTGGCACCGTCGCACGGCACGTCGCAGTCGAAGAGGCACAGCGGCGTCGAGATCATGCGCGCGCCGAGGTAGTCGTCGAGCGTCATCACATCGCGGTACACCGCGTTCGGGTTGAGCGCCGCGTTCGCTCGCGACGCGATCGGGACGGCGCTCAGCTGCTCGCGGGTCAGTCCGTAGCGGGCCATGCGCGCCTGGATGTGCATGCCGGCCAGCGACGGCGCGGTTGCGCCGAACGGGAGCTGCCATGCCGGGAGCCCGTCGACGCGGCGCGCACCGGCGCCGTACCCCTTCCGGCCAAACTTGCCCTGGGCGCTGCCCTCCCAGATGCTCCGCCAGCAGAGCACGTGGTTCGCGATCCCGCCGGCGACGGCCAGCATCGCGTTCACGATCGCCCCGGCCTGCCCGGGGGCCTCGATGCCACCGGACACCCAGGCCGGATGGAGACCGAGCTGGTCGTGGATCTCACGCAGCGACGCGCCACTGAAGCCCGGTCCCGGCATCGACGATCCCGGGTAGGTGCTCAGCCCGTCGATGTCCGACGGCGAGAGACCGGCGTCGGCGATCGCGGCCAGGCAGGCGTCGGTGGTGAGCAGCAGCGGATCTCGGTCGACCCGGCGCGCGACCTGTGACTGGCCGATCCCGCTGACGATGACGCTCCGTTCGAACCGCTCGGACATGTCAGGCGCCTCCGGGATCGGCGGGGGCGAACACGGGCAGGTACACGTCCGGTCCGTCGTCGTTGGCGAGGTGGCGGAACATGACCCGCACCGGCATGCCGACCGACACGTCGTCGACATCCACGTCGACGAGGTTCGTGAGGACGCGCGCGGTCGGGTCTTCGTCAACCTGCACGAGCGCGACGACGTACGTGTCGGGGAAGCCGGGCAGGAACGGCTGACGGTTCTCGGTGAAGGACTCGACCTGCCCCCGGCCGCTCAACACCTTCCACTCGAGGTCGGCCGAGCCGTCCCACGGGCAGAGCACCGCCGGCGGGTGCACGACGTGACCGCAACCGCCACAACGCTGCATCGTCAGCTCGCCGCGCGCGCCGCTGGTCCAGAACGGCGCGTCTCGCTCGTGGACGACCGGGATCGGTCGATACGACTCGTCGCTCGAAGCTGCGTCGGTCATGCGCTCGGCCGTTCGATGAGCTCGACGCGGATGCCGTCGGGGTCGACGGTCATCACCCCCCGGTTTCCCTGCTCGAAGGTCGCGGTCGTCGCGGGAAGTACCGTGCCGCCGCCGGCTTCGATGCGCGCCAAGAGATCGTCGAGATCACCGACCCGGAAGGCGAGGTGGGTGAGGCCGACCAGGTTCATGGGTCGCCGGCCGTCTACGACCTGCGCGTCGGGCACGCGGTACCAGAGCAGCTCGATGCGGATCTGGTCGCGTTCGAGGTACACGAGCTCGACGTCCATCTCCGAGAAGTCAAGGAGGTTGGCTGAGCCGGTGTCGGTGATGTTCAACCGACGGGCCACCTCGGTAAACCCGAGGACGTCGCGGTAGAACGCGATCGACCGTTCCAGGTCGGACACGCAGACGCCCACGTGGGTGAAGCGGTTGCCGTCGGGATGGCGTTCAGACACGGTGGCGCTCCTCCAGTTCGGCCTTGATCGCGTCGCCGTGCTCGTCGACGTGCGGCGCTCGGGTCGGTTGCGTCGCCAGGGCGGAGCTCACGGGGAGCCCCGGAGCGGGAAGCCGGTAGTTGTGGCCGAGCACCGGCTCGTCCACTTCCGCCTGGATGCCCCGGGCCACGAAATGTGGATCCTCGAACGCCTCGTCGGGCGAGACGACGGCGCCCACGGGGAACCCGTGCTCCTGACTGGCGAGGTAGAAGTCGTATGCAGGGAGTTCGGACGCGATCAGGCTGATGGCCTCACGCGCCGCGGCGAGGATGCTGGCACCCTCGGGATCGGCGCCGATGTCGGAGATGTCGACCCGGGCGGTGCGCGCCCCCCCGACCTCGAGGAACACGGCCTCGGGCAGCCACGCGAGCAATCCGAGCTCGGCCAGCCAGGCGTGCAGCGCGGCGAACTGGCTCGGCATCACCGGCAACACCCCGGTGCACGCGTAGCGACCGTCGGCGCAGCGCACCTGCACCGGCGCGGTCGGAACGGGGGCCGCGTGCCGACCGGTCTGGCGAGTCATCACGATCCCTGCGACCAGCCAGTTGTAGGTGACCTGCTCACAGGTCACGTTGCACGCCGCGTTGAGATTGACGTCGACGAGCTGCCCGCGACCGGTCTGGTCGCGGTGTGCGAGCGCGGTGAGCGCCCCGATCGTCGCGTAGAGCGCGCCGATGTTGTACGCCTGGTTGCCGTGACCCCGGATCGGCGGGACGGTGTGATCGTCGTATCCGCAGTTCCACACCACGCCACCGCCGGCGAGGAGGGTGAGATCGGTGCTCGGATCATCAGCGCGTGCGCTCTCACGGCCGAACGGCGTGATCGACACCCAGATCAGGTCGGCGCGGCTCCGCCCGAGTGCGTCCCATCCCGCGGCGAGCACGTCGAGCGCGTAGCCCCGGCCCTCGAGGACGACGTCGGCGTCGTCGAGTAATGCGGCGAACGTGGCGAGGTCGTCAACACAACTGAGGTCGAGTGCGACGCTCCGCGTGCCGACCGCACCTGCCCACCAGCGGAGGCTGCGCCCACGACCGGGCTCGTCGTCGAGGAAGGGAGGAAGATCGCGCAGCGGTGATCCACCCGGCGGCTCGACGACGACCACGTCGGCGCCGAGCTCGGCGAGCATGCGTCCGGCGTCGATCGTGCGCTCGTCGACCAGCTCGACGACGCGGAGTCCGGCGAGCGCGCTCACACCACACCGTCTGCGTGGAGGCGCTCCAGCTCGGCGGGATCGACGCCGAGGCGCTCGCCGAAGATGCGATCGTTGTCCTCGCCCAGCAGTGGTCCGCCCTTGTCAGCCGACCAGTCGCTCTCCGAAAGGTGCATCGGCAGGCCCTCGACCCGCACGTTGCCGATCAGCGGGTGGCGAACGGTCGGGAACAGTCCCCACACGTCGAGGTCGGGATCCTCGTCGATCCGCTCCCGCGGGCTCTTGACCACACTGGCCGGCACGCCGGCGGCGACGAGCTCGCGCGCGGCGTCGCACGCGTCGCGGGTACGCATCCAGTTGCGGATGATCAGGTCCACCTCATCCTCGTGCGTGAGCCGACCGGCGAGGTTCGTGAAGCGATCGGCGAGCGCGCTCGGATGAGCAAGCACGTCGCGCAACCGGGACCAGTCGTCGTCGTCTCGACAGGCCAGGGCCACCCAACGATCGTCACCCGCGGCGGCATAGATCCCGTGCGGTGCCATCTCGCCGAAGTCGGACCGGTTCCCGTTCGGCTGGCCGGGACGGCGCGACGAGCGGCCGTTCACGGTCCAGTCGAGCACGGCGGTCCGTTGCAACGTGAGACCGGCGACCGTGCTGGCGAGGTCGATCCACTGCCCCTCGCCCGTCTGCTCCCGGTGGTGCAGCGCCGCGAGCACCACGATGGCCATGAACGCGGCAGCTCCGTGGTCCATGTACGAGAAGCCGTACCCCGCCGGCTCCTCGTCGGGAAGACCACTCGTGAACGTCAGACCGCTCACCGCCTGCACGATCGGTCCCCACGTCTTGAACTCCCGGTACGGACCCGAGTGACCGAAGCCCGAGTTCGACACGTAGATGACGTCGGGGCGGATCTCCCGGAGCCGCTCGTATCCGAACCCGAGCCGGTCGAGCACACCCGCGGCGAAGTTCTCGGTGACGACGTCACACACCCGCAACAGCCGGGTGAGCAGGGCGCGACCGTCCTCCTGCTTGAGGTCGATGGTGACGCCGAGCTTGTTGACGTTGTGGTTGTTGAAGCCGCCCCCGAGGTCGACGCCGCGTCGTTCGTCGACGTACGGCCCGACGACGCGCATCATGTCCCAACGGCCTTGCGTCGTCGGATCCTCGACCCGGATCACCTCGGCGCCGAACATCGCGAGCACCTTCGTCGCGCCGGCGCCCGCGAGTTGCCCCCCGAAGTCGCAGACGCGCACGTGGCTGAGGGCACCCACTCGATCAGCCGCCCGGATCAGTCGCGGGGCTTGTCGAAGAAGTTCGGGTACTCGATCGCGGCCTTGAACGACTCCTCGATCTCGCGGAACGCGGCGTCGTTGTCCCACGTGCCCGACTCGGAGACGATCTCGCGCTCGATCACCGGGTTGGAGAACAGGGAGATCCTGCCGTTGCCGGCGAAGATGACTCTGCGGTTCAGCCAGTCGGAGCGCTCGGATGCGAGGTAGAGCACGGGCGGCACGACGTTCTCGGGCGCGAGACGGCTGTTCTCGCTCGAATAGTCGAGGCTGGCCTTCCCGCTGCCGATGCCCTGGGTCATGCGCGTCCCAGCGACCGGCGCGATCGCGTTGCTGGTGACGCCGTAGTTGCGCAGCGAGTTGGCGCACACGAACGTGAGGCCGACGATGCCCATCTTCGCAGCCGCGTAGTTGGGCTGGCTCGGCGCGCCCTGCAGCCCCGAGAGCGACGTGAAGTTGATCAGGCGGTACTGGCCGCCGCGGTGCTCGCGCCACCAAGCCGACGCGTGGCGGGTGGTGTTGAACGTGCCCTTCAGGTGCACGTCGATGACGGCATCCCAGTCCTCCTCCGGCATTTTGAACACCATGCCGTCGCGCAGGATGCCGGCGACGTTGCACAGGATGTCGAGGCCGCCGAGCTCGTCGACCGCGCGCTCGACCAGGCGCGCGCACGCGGCGAAGTCGGTGACGTCGGTCGCGTCGGCCACCGCAGTGCCGCCGCGCTCGCGGATGCCGGCCGCAACCGCCTCGGCCGGCGACGCGTCGGCGCCAGTCCCGTCGACGAGGACGCCGGCGTCGGACACCAGCACCGACGCCCCTTCGGCCGCGAGCCCGGCCGCGACAGCAGCACCGATGCCCCGGCCGGCGCCGGTGACGACTGCGGTACGTCCTTCGAGCAGACCCATGTGTGACAGCACTCCCTCAATGTTCAGTCGAACATGCGCTGTGTATCTGTAGCACAGCGCAGCACCGATCGCCGACGCCTACTCGAAGCCCCACTCCCGCGTATCTGCGCTGCAACTCGGCGAGGGCTTCCTTGCCCCCTCGCTGCCCACGTTCCTTGAAGAAGTTGAACTCGTCTTCGCGCCAGACGAGATTCGTGAACACCGGATGGGCCATCTCCACCCAGTCCCCGAACTGGGCCATGCCCACCGCGTGCCAGAAGGTAATGAGCGCCTGCTTCCCGATCATCAAGCCGTCAGCGGAGTGGTGGGCGATTGCACGTGCGTAGCGCATCGCCTCGGCCTCGAGGTCTGCTTCCGGCACGATCGAAGAGACGACGCCCCAGTCCTTCATCTCGTCTGCGGAGATCTTCCGCCCCGTGATCATCGCCTCGTAACCGCGGTTGACACCCAGCTTCAGGAGCGCGAGCGGCATGGCGGTGCTGAAACCGGCGAAACCGATGCGGGCCTGGGGACGCCCAAAGGTCGCATCCGCTGCAGCAACGACGAGATCGGCGGCCAACACGAGGTTGAGCCCCGCGCCCACCGTCGTTCCCTGACACACGGCGATCACGGTCTTGGGGAACTCGAGCCAATTCGTGAGGTGGCGATGGAGGCGACGCGCGTTCGCCAATGCGCGCGCGGTCTGCGGCAGCTTCGCCCCCTTCTTGAGCCCTGCCTGCTCGACCGGCATCCGCCGAACGTCGTCACCGGCACAGAAGTCGGGGCCGGCTCCCACGAGCAGGACGACCTTGATGTCGTCGTCGCGTTCGGCCCGGCGCAGCCGCTCCTCGAAGAGGTCGTGCATGTCGGGTGAGAGGATCGCGTTCCGCCGTTCCGGACGGTTGATCGTGATGCGGGCGATGTGGGGCTCGACCACGTCGTAGAGCACCCAATCGTCGTCGATCTCGAACTCGTCACGCTCCGCCACCGGACGCTCCTCCCCCACTCGCAGCTGCTCCCACGGCACTGTACTTCTGTACAGGAGTTGTCATACAGTGCTGTCATGACAATCACTCCGGAAGACATGGTCCTCGTCAGCATCGACGACCACACCATCGAACCCCCCGACATGTTCGAGCGCTTCGTGGAGGGCAAGTTCGTCGACGCCGCGCCCAAGATCGTCATCGACGACCGGACCGGCGACTGCTTCTGGGAGTACGCCGGAGCGCGCCTGCCGAACATCGGTCTCGGAGCGGTCGCCGGACGCCCCAACGACGAATGGGGCTTCGAGCCATCCCGTTTCGAGGACATGCGTCGCGGTTGCTTCGACGTACACGAGCGCGTTCACGACATGAACATCGCAGGCGTCCTCGCATCCCTCTGCTTTCCGTCGTTCCCCACGATCTCCGGAGCCCTGTTCACCTTTCGCGGTGAACCAGAGGTGTCGCAGGCGATGGTGCGCGCCTACAACCGCTGGCACCTCGAGGACTGGTGCGGCGCCTACCCCGACCGGTTCATCCCGCTCGGCATCCTCCCACTGTGGGACGCCGACCTCGCCGCCGCGGAGGTTCGATGGCTCGCGTCGCAGGGATGCCGAGCCGTGACCATTCCCCAGCATGTCGGCAACTACGGCCAGCCAGCCTGGCAGGACCCGATATGGGACCCGCTGTGGCAGGCGTGCGTCGACGAGTCGACGATCGTCAACATCCACATCGGCACAGGTGGGGGCGTTCCGGTGCCCTCGGACCTCACGAGCTACCTCGCCTACAACGCGATCGTCGCCATCGACGCCGTGCGATTCACCGCCGACCTCCTGTTCTCTCGCGTGGTCACCGAGTTCACAGACCTGAAGATCGCACTGTCGGAGGGCGGCATCGGGTGGATCCCGTTCGTGCTCGAGCGCTTCGAGGACACCTACTCGCGGCAGCGGGCGTGGACCGGCGACGACCTCGGCGATGGCCTGAGCCCGACCGATGTGTTCCGCCGCAATTTCGTCGCGTGCTTCATCCGTGATCGCCGCGGGATCGAGATGCGGGACCAGATCGGAATCGACAACATCTGCTGGGAGATGGACTACCCGCACTCCGACAGCTCGTGGCCGGACGCGCCTGAGCAACTCGCGGCACAACTCGAAGGCTGTTCGGACGACGAGGTCGAAGCGATCACCTGGCGCAACGCGGCTCGCGCGTTCCACTTCGACGGAGTCGAACGACTCGGCCGTGACGCCTGCACCGTGCGGGCGCTCCGCGCCGGGCTCGACGCGGTCGACCTGTCGGCTCCGAGAGTGGACGCCGGCCGCGCACCCAAGGCCGGTTCGAAGGCACTGACTTACGGCGACATGAAGATCTCGATGGCGAGCATCCTCTCAGGAGGCACGTCGACGGCTGCCGAGTGACCGCCGACGACGCCACCGCAGATCCAAACCCCGACGACTACGGCGTCCCACTCACCCCCGACGACGTCGCGTTCCGCGACGAGGTCAGCTCGTTCCTCGAACGCGAACTCACGCCCGAGATCGTCGGCGCAGGCCGCCAGCGCGAGTCACTACGGATCGAGCTGATCCGCGACTGGCAACGACGCCTGGACGAAGCGGGCCTGGCCGCGGTCAGTTGGCCCGCCGAACACGGCGGGCGGAGCGCGACCGTCGTGCAGCAACTCGTGTTCAACGCCGAGCTCGCGCGCCACCGCGCGCCGGACCCAGTGAACCGGAGCGCGATCAACCAGCTCGGCCCCACCATCATCCAGTGGGGCAACGACGCGCAGCGCGCCCACTACCTGCCCCGGATCCTGAGCGGCGACGACGTGTGGTGCCAGGGCTTCTCGGAACCCGACGCGGGGAGCGACCTCGCGTCGCTGCGCACCCGCGCCGTCGTCGCCGACGACGAATTCGTCGTCACCGGCCAAAAGATCTGGACCTCCAAGGCCCAGTACGCAGACTGGATCTACATCCTCGCCCGCACCGACCCCGACGCCCCCAAGCACGAGGGAATCAGCTTCCTGCTCGTCGACCTCCGAAGCCCGGGCATAGACGTGCGGCCGATTCGCCAGATCACCGGCGCCGCCGAGTTCAACGAGGTCTTCTTCGACGAAGTGCGCGTGCCGCGCGCCAACCTCGTCGGCCCGCTCCATGCAGGCTGGAAAGTCGCCAACTCGACGCTCGGTTACGAACGCGTCGGACAGAGCCGGACGCACCGGATCGAACGCCGGCTCGCCATCGTCGTGGGACTCGCAACGGATCGCCAGCCCGACGGCACGACCGCGATCGACGATCCGCTCACGCGCGATCGTCTCGTCCGCTTCGCCGCGCAGGTCGAGGCCCTGCGCCAGATCGCGGCACAGGCGACGGCCGCTGGCGTGCGTGGCGTCGCGCCCGGCCCCGAGGCCTCCGTGGCGAAGCTGCTCACGTCAGAAGTCGACCAGGCCATGGCCGGCTTCGGCCTCGACCTCGCGGGCCCAGCCGGCGTCCTCCAGCGCGGTTCACCGGGCGCGGCCAAGCAGGGAAACGTCGCGCTGAGCTACCTCCTCATGCGCGCGGCGACCCTGGGCGCGGGTACGTCCGAGATCCAGCGCAACGTCATCGGCGAGAAGCTCCTGGGACTACCGCGTGACCACTGACGGCAACGCCTTCCTCGAACTGGCCCGGTCCGCCGAGCACCTGACCGAGCTGCGCGACGCGGTCGACGACCTCCTCGGCAAGGAGTGGTCCGCCGAGCGGTCGCGCGACCTGCTGGAAGCAGATGGACCGACGTGGGCGGTCGAGCTCTGGGAGCAGCTGTACGGACTGGGATGGGCGGAGCTGCTCGTCGACGGCACCGTCGCCGACTTCTGCGTGGTCGCCGAAGCCGTCGGCACGTCCACGGCACCGGTACCCCTCGTCACCACCGCGGTCGCGAACTGGGCGGGCGCGGCGACCGGCGACGATCACGCGATGACAGTCGCGGTCGCAGGCGCGTTCACAGCCACCATTGCGGGTGACGGCAACGTGGTGCTGAGCGGCGACCAAACCCTCGTGCCCTACGCCGATGTGGCCGAGCGGCTCCTGGTCCGAGCACGCGTCGATGCACAGGCTGACGTGATCGTCACGCTCGACACGAACTCGGAACACGTGGCACTCGAGTCGCTCCGACCCCTGGACGGGATGCCGTGCGCGTGGGTGGAGTTCCGGTCGGCGCACGTCTCGGCCGACGACATCGTGGCTTCCGGACCAGGAGCCTCGGCCCTTGCCCACGAGATCGAGTTGCGGCTCACGCTGGGTTGGACGGCCGAGCTCACGGGTGTCGCGGCCGCGGCCAATGCCATCGCAGTCGACTACGCACGCGAGCGGATCGCCTTCGATCGCCCCATCGGCACCTTCCAGGCGATCAAGCATCGCCTGGTCGACCAACGCGCCGCCGTCGAGGTCAGCCGCGCCCTCATCGGTCGGGCCGCGCAGGCCCTCGACGCCAACGCCCCCGACCGCGCCGCGCTCGTCGCGCTCGCCGCGTTCTGGGCCGGCGACTCGCTCCGCGCCGTACCTGAAGGCGCGATCCAGGTGTTCGGAGGGATCGGGTACACATGGGAGCACGTGGCGCACGTCTACCTTCGCCGCGCCGCGGTCCTGGTCGCACTCGTTGGTTCGCGTGCGACGCATCGAGACGTCGCTGCCGAGTGGCTGCGCCGGCGATGAGCAGCCCGGCGCCCGACCGGCTCGCCGCGCTCGAGGGCGCGCGTCCAGACGCTCGAGGACGAGTTGGCGGTCACCCGGACCATCGTCGCCTACGGATTCGCGGTCGACACCGGTGATGCAACGGCCACCGGCGCGCTCTTCACCGAAGACGCCGAGTTCGACGTCGACGGCGGATTCGTGATGCGGGGTCGGACCGAGGTGGAGGCGATGGTCCTCGACGAGCAGGGCCACCAACGTCTCCTCCCCGACTGCGCCCACACGATCGGTCCCGCCGTCGTGCGGGTCGATGGCGACCACGCAACGGCGGTCGGCTACTCGCGCATCTACCTCCACCGCGACGGCGATTTCGCGCTTCTTCCGCATCGGGTGCAACCGTTGGGAACTGCTTCGGACCGATGACGGATGGCAAATTGCCCAGCGCACGACACGGGTGCTCGGGAGCGCCGACGCGCAGCAGGTGCTGACCCGAGGACTGCCGCTCCGCTGAGCACGTCGTCGCAGTACATTTGAGCATCTGTTGTTGACATGTCATGCCGTCTCGCGCCATGATCCAGCTCGTCGCGCACGGGGGGACTCATGAACAAACTGATCGACATCGTCATCTCGGGTGCGGTGACGGGAGCGATCTACGGCCTGATGGCTGCCGGGCTGGTCCTCACCTACCAGACCGCCGGGATCTTCAACTTTGCCCACGGCGCCGTCGCATTTACCGTCGCGTACCTCTACTACGAGCTGCACGTGGGCCAGGGCATTCCGATCGTGTTCGCCTTGATCATCGCGGTGTTCATCTTCGCCCCCCTGCTCGGCCTACTCCTCGACCGCGTGCTGTTGCGTCGCCTCGCGCACGCGCCCGTGTATCGCGCGAATAGTGGGCACGATCGGTCTCCTCGTCGCGCTCCCCAACCTCGCCAATTGGCTCGTCGAAGCGGTGGGCAACGGGCTCATAGGACTCGACCTGCCCACCAACAAGGCCGACCAGGGCAACATCCAGCCGCCCGGCATCGGACCATCACCGGCGAAGACCGTCCGCATCACCGACCACGTCGCACTGAGCACCGACCAGCTCGCCGTCCTGATCTGCGCGGTACTCGCCGCGATCGTGCTGTGGTTCGTGCTTCGCCGCACCCGCATCGGCCTCGAGATGCGCGCCGTCGTCGACCGCGACGAACTCGCACAGCTGCGTGGCGTCAACGCGGCACGAAGCTCGGCGGTCTCGTGGATCCTGACGATGATCCTGGCCGGTCTCGGCGGAGTGCTGATCGCACCGCTCTTCTCACTCGACGAGACCACGATCACGTTCATCGTGCTCGGATCGCTCGCGGCCGTCGCCCTCGCACGGCTCCATTCCATCCCGGTCGCGCTCGTCGGCGGCCTCCTGCTCGGCATCGTCGCCAACCTCGTGGCGGGTTACAGCAGTGAGGTCCTCCCCGATTTCCTGGCCAACCTGAGCGGCCTCCGCACGTCCGTTCCCTACGTCATCACACTGTTGTTGCTCATGTTCTGGGTGGCGTCGCGCAGAGCGCGGCCGGCAAGCGGGCACCGCAGCCGATGACGTGCCGCGCCCCGACCATCGGGTCGGCCTCCCGGCCTGGCGCAGGCGCCTGCCGTGGACCATCGCCACGCTGGCCCTCGTGACGTTCTCGCTCGGTTGGATCAACGTGCCCGCGCTCCAGGCCGACTCGTACGAACAGGGGCTGATCGTGCTCGGCCTGACGATGGGTCTGATCTTCCTGTCGTTCGTCGTCATCACGGGCATCGGCGGCCAGGTCAGCCTCGCCCAGGCCACGTTCGTGACCGCCGGCGGCCTCGCCGCAGGCTGGGCACTCAATTACGACTGGGGAATGAACCTCCCGCTGGTCGCGAACCACGGGCAGTTGAACTTCCTGGTCGCGGCCTTGTTCGGGGCAATCGTCGGTGCGGGTACGGGCGCGCTCGTTGCGTTGCCCGTGCGCAGGCTCGCCGGTGTCAGCCTGGCGATCGGCACGCTCGCGCTGGCGTTCGCGGCCGACGTCCTCGTGTTCGCGCAGGACGGCTTCAACAACCAGTCGAGCGGTTGGACGATCCGCACCCCCACGCTCGACTTGCCGCTCGTGAACTGGGTCAACGACCTCCTGCTGAAGGGCCACCAACCGTACGTCGACCTGTCGTTCGTCCAGGACCAGATCCTCGTGATGCTCGTGCTCTTCGGCATCGTCACCGCGATCCTCTACGCGGTCACTCGCTCGTCCTCCGGTCGCGCCGCGTACGCGGTCCGCAGCTCCGAAGTCGCAGCGGAGGCGTCGGGCATCAAGGCCGGGCGCACGAAAGTTCGATTCTTCGCGCTGTCCGGGGCGATCGCCGGGTTCGCAGGCGCGTTCCTCGGGATGCAGACCTTCATCTTCTCCGACAAGAGCGCGCCGCCCTACGTCACGCTCTTCTGGCTCTCGCTGGCGGTCACATTTGGGATTCGCCGCCCGGGAGGCGCGCTCCTCGCGGGCATGGCATTGGCATGCTCTCCTGCGGTCTTTCACTGGCTGGCATCCGACATCCTCCCGCAGGGCTCGGTCTCCGACCTGGTCGGATCCACCTACTTCGTGCCGATCCTGGCCGGCCTCGGCGCGATCAACCTCGCTCAGGAGCCCGACGGCGTGCTCGCCCTCGTCGGGCAACAGCGCCTCGCCAAACGTCGCAAGAAGGAGCGCGCCGCCGCCATCGTCGCGGCCGAGTCCGACGTGCACCAGGGCGCAGTGCCCGAGCACGAGCTGGACCACGTCGCGGCACGCGTCGACGACGAAGCGGGGGCCACGCCAGCGACGACCATCACGACCACGGCCGGCGCCGACACGCTCGACGGCGCAGCACTGGCCCTCGACCGCGTCGTCGCCGGGTACGGCGACGTCGAGGTGCTGCACGGCGTGTCGCTCGGCATCGCGGCCGGCCAGATCGTCGCGCTGCTCGGGGCGAACGGCGCCGGAAAGTCGACGTTCTGCGCGGTCGCAAGTGGCCTGGTCGAGCCGTACACCGGGCGCGTTTTCGTCGACGGGGACGACGCCACGGAGTCACAGCCGTTCGAACGGGCGAAGCGGCTCGGTCTGCAGCTCGTCCCGGAGGCGCGAGGCATCTTCCCGGGCCTCAGCGTCGAAGACAACCTGAGCGTCCTCCTCGCGCGATCCTGCGCTCCGCGACGCGGCCTTCGAACGCTTCCCGATCCTGCGTGAGCGACGGAAGCAGGCCGCAGGGCTGCTCTCGGGTGGCGAGCAGCAGATGCTGAGCCTCGCGCCGGCGCTGGTCGACCCGCCGCACGTGCTCATCGCCGACGAGCCGACGCTCGGCCTTGCCCCGCTCGCAGCCGACCTGGTGATGAAGGCGATCGTCGAGCTCCGTGACCGCGGCTGCGCCGTGCTCCTGGTGGAGGAGCACGCCCGGAACGCGCTCGAGGTGGCGGACGTCATCGCGTACATGGAGCTCGGCCGGATCGTGTGGTGCGGTCCTCGTGCGGAGGCCGATCTGAGTCTCCTCGCCGCGGCGTACCTCGGCGGCAGCGCCGCAACCGAGGTCTCCGGTTGACCGACCCCGCGACGGCCACAGCCTTCGACGCCGCGTTCGACGAGTTCCGCGAATTGCTGCGTGCCGACGGAGCCGACGTGACGGTGGAGTCACGTGAAGAGGGGAAGATTGTGCTCCAGCTCGTGCTGAAGACTGCCGGCTGCGCAGACTGCGTCATGCCGCGCCCGCACCTCGAACGCGTCGCTCGCGATCTTCTCGAACACGCCGGTGCGAGCGTGCAATCGCCTACCGTCGTCGACCCCCGCGAAGCAGGCGACTGACCCCCGCTCTACGGCCCCATCAGCCGATCGCGCAGCAAGGCCTTGTCGACTTTGTCGGACGCGGTGTAGGGCACGTCGCCGATGCCGAGGAACACCCACCGCTTTGGCACCTTGTACGCCGAGAGCACACCGCGGCACCGGGCGCGCAACTCCTCTTCAGTGAGCGTCGCGCCAGGCCGCAGCACCACGACTCCGCACACCACTTGTCCCATCGATTCATCGGGCAGTCCGAGCACGCTCGCTTCCTGCACCTCTGGCATGCCGAGCAGGACGCCTTCCACCTCGATCGGCGATACGTTCGCACCCGCGGTCTTCACGAGATCACCGGTGCGGCCGACGAAGTAGAAGAAGCCGTCCTCGTCGATCCAGCCGGCGTCGGCGGTGTGATACCAGCCGTCGGCATCGAAGACCTCCGAGCGCTCGCGCCCGACGATGCCCCGCATGAGTCC
Source organism: uncultured Actinomycetes bacterium (assembly GCA_963750045.1). Taxonomy (GTDB): domain Bacteria; phylum Actinomycetota; class Acidimicrobiia; order IMCC26256; family DASPTH01; genus DASUAS01. The sequence continues at coordinate 426,778 of CAVVPD010000003.1, forward strand.
GCGCCCGCGCACGCAGATCTCGCCCTCGACGCCGGCGGGCACCTCCTTCCCTTCGTCGTCGACGATCTTGTGCTCGAATCCCGGGACCTCGATGCCCAACGAACCGCGCTTCTCGGGCGGGAGTGGTTCGTCGGGCATCCACCATGTGTGCGAGGTCGCGGTCTCGGTCATCCCGAGCGGCTCGACCAGCAGGCCTGCGTCGGGGACGCGCACATGTGGCTCGAGCAGCGTCTGGTGGTATGGGCCTTTCAAGTTCGACAGGTTGGTCCACGCGAAGTCGGGATGTGACGCGAGCGAGCTGCCGACGTGGGGCCAACCCATGGTGACCGTCACACGCTCGCGTTCGAGGAGTCGCAGCGTCTCGGGTGGGTCGAACCGCAGCTCGCACACGGTGGTCGCCCCGGTGAGCATGGCGGCGAGGTACCCGTAGACGTAGCCGCCGATCCAGAAGTAGGGCAGCGGCATGTACACGCGGTCACCGGGATGCCAGTCGTGGAGGCCGGCCATGAACCAGCCCTGTGAGAGCACCGAGGCCTGCGTGTGGATCACGCCCTTCGGCTGGGCGGTGCTGCCCGACGTGTAGATCACGATGTGGTCGTCACCCGGGCGCACCTGTGCCTCGGCCGACGCGACGATCTCGAGCGCGACGGGATCGGGGAGGTCCCACGCCCACGCCCGTTCGCTGCCCCCGAACACGTGGATGCGTCGGAGGTTCGGGAGCGTGGTCAGGTGCAGCACGGGACCGGTGGCCTCGGCGAGCCCCGGAACTGCCGCCTCCAACCGATCGACGTACTCGTTGGTAAGTAGGTGCTCGACGGTGAGCACCAGTTCGATGTCGGCGTCGAGGAGGAGCCAGCCGAGCTCCTGCGCGACGAAGAACGTGTTCACCGGCACCGCGACCCCGCCGATGCGCGTGACTGCCATGAGCGCGACGGACTGTGCCGGACCGTTCGGCCCGACGAGCGCGACACGCGTCCCTTTGCCGAACCCTTCGGCCAGCAGCGCGCCAGCGAGCCGGCGAGAGCGGTCCATCGCCTCGACGACGCGCACACGGTCGTCACCGAGGACGGACAGCTCCACGTCCGGGTAGGTCGCCTCGACCCAGTCGAGCATCGCCGGTGCTGTGGCTCGGAACGGCGGAGCCAGCGGTGCGATGGGGAGGTCGGTCACTGGTTGCCGAGGGGCTGGTCCAGGGCCTGACCGGCCGTCGCACCACCGTCGACCGCCACCGCGGCGCCCGTCACGTAGGACGCATCGGGTGACAGCAGGAAGTCCATCACCGCGGCGACCTCCTCGGCCGTGCCGTAGCGCTTGAGCGCGGTGCGGTTGGCGTAGTGGCGGTACGCGGCGGGATTGCGGGTCTCGAAGCCGGCGCTGAGGCCGGTGTCGCGGATCGGACCCGGACACACCGCGTTGATGCGGATCTGCTCGTGGCCAAGCTCGAGCGCCACGGTCTGGACCATGTTCACGAGGCCGGCCTTGGCGATCCCGTATGCAGAGCGCCCCACCTGACCCACGAGTCCGCCCATGGAAGAGGTCACGACGATGGCGCCGCCACCGCGGGCTCGCAAGGCGGGAACGACCGCGCGTACGCCGAGGACGACACCGCGCAGGTTCACGGCGAGGACGCGGTCGAAGCGATCCATCGGGAGGATGTCGATCATTCCGACGGTGTCGATTCCGGCGTTCAGCGCGGCGGCGTCGAGCCCACCGAAACGCTCGCTGGCGAGGGCGACCGCGGCCTCGTTGGCGGCTTCGTCGGTGATGTCGGCGGCGAAGGGTGCGATGAGGTCCGAGGGCCGGGTCCACTCGAGCTTCTCGTCGTCGAGATCGACTGCTACGACGGCCTCACCGCGTGCGGCGAGCCGTTCGGCGAGCGCACGGCCCATTCCCGATCCCGCACCGGTCACCAACGTGACGCGCGTCTTCGTCATCTCGTCATCCCTCCTGCTGGCGGAGCACCGCGACCGATGCCGAGCCACCGCCGCCCATGGTCTGCACCACACCGGTGTGCACGTCGCGCGAGATCTGCCGGTCCCCCGCGACGCCTCGGAGCTGGCGGACGAGGTCAGCGGTCTGTCCGAGTGCGGTCGCCCCGCTCGGGTGCCCGCGTGCCACGCACCCGCCGTCGACGTTGGTCGGGAGTCGACCGCCCACCTCAAGCTCTCCGTCGAGCACCATGCGGATCACGTCGGCCGGCTCCCCGAGGCCGAGCTCGACGAGCGTGAGCACCTCCTCGCTGCTGCAGAGGTCGTGCAGCGAGACCGCACCGACTTCGGAGGGGTCGATGCCGGCCGCGGCATAGGCCTGCTTGGCTGTGATCGTCGTCTGGGCGAACGGACCGATGGTCGGGCCAACGCGCGGCCACTCGGGGTCCTCGAACTGGCTGGTCTGCTCGATAGCGAGCAGCGCGATCGCATCCCCGATGCGCTCGCGCGTGACGACCGCCGCCGCCGCGCCGTCGGCGTTGGCGTGGCACATCATGCGGGTGAGCGGGGTTGCGACCATTCGGGCCGCGAGGACCTCGTCAGCGGTGACGACGTGGTCCGGTCGGCGCGCCGCAAGGTCGTAGCGCGCCGCGCAGTTCCACGACTTGGCGGCGACCGTCGCGAACACCTCGGGGCCCGCGCCGTGGTCGTGGAGGAACCGCCCCCCGGCAATCGCGTACACGCCTTGTGGGGGGAACCGATCCCACACCTCACGCACCGCGGGCACGATGCCCCCGGGTTCGAGGGCAGTCATCTTCTCATAGCCGACCGCCAGCGCAGTGTGGACCCTGCCGGACCACACTGCCCACGCCGCGTGCCGCAGCGCGACGAGACCACCGGCCGACGCCGACTCGATGCCCGTCACCGGCACGCCCGTGAGCCCGAGCGAGTGCGCAACCCGGAGCGCGCTCTGCGGAGGGCCGAGCATCGACGAGCCGAAGACCTCGCCGACGTCGTCGTACGCCAGACCGGCATCGTCGAGCGCTTCCTGGGCAGCGCGGCGACCGAGCTCGTGGAGCGGCACGTCGCCGTGCTTCGCGAACGGCGTCATGCCCACGCCCGCGATCCATACCGGGTTCACGCGTCGGCTCCGGCCTCGGGCGTGAACACGTCGATGGTCTCGTCGTCGACCGACGCCGACCTGACCTCACCGGTCGCTCCCGGCAGCGGTGCGTGGTCGGCGTCGACAACCACCTGCAACATCGGCCCGTCGAGCACACGCACCCAGGCGATTGCGTACCCGCTGTCGTCCCCGAATCCGTCGATGGGCGACGGACTCGGGACCCAGGTGGATCCCCAGACCTCGCCGGTGCGTGCTGTTGCTGGACCTTCGGTCACGATCTCGTTCCTTCCGGTACCAGCTCGGCGTTGGCGTCGCCGAGGCGCGGAGGCGGGGACTGACTGAGCGGCCCCTCTCCCACTATCCGCCAGGGCATGCCCACGATCCGCGCGTCGTCGATGTCGGGGTCGGGGTGATTGATGCGGGTGAAGAAGTCGCGGATCCGCAGGTGGTCATCGTCGAGGAGGTCGACCGCGCGCTGCACTGCAGCCGCCGGCACGCCTGCGTCCGCGAGGAGGTCGGCGAGATCGTCAACGTCGACGTTCGCGAGTCGCTCCGTGAGCACCGTTTCGAGCTCGACACGGTCTCGCCAGCGCGTTTTCTGCGCGTCCCACTCCGGTCGCGTCAGTGCTGCAGGGTGGCCGAGCGCGTCAAGCATCCGTTGCCACTGCTCGTCGGACTGCACGGCCAGGGCGAGCCAGCGGCCGTCGCGGCCTTCGAACACTGCGTGCGGTGCGTAGGGGGCCAGTGTGTTGCCGGACGGCATCGTGAGTTTCGACGAGAGCGATGCCTCGGCCATGAATTCACCCACAAGTGTCGCAACCACTTCGGCCATCGACAGGTCGACATCGACGCCGACGCCACGTGCCGAGCCCAAGGCCCACGCCGCGATCACGGTTGCACCGACGACCGACGACAACGGATCGGCGAGGACCGTCCCGAGATGCGCGAGGTCACCGTCGACGGTTCGCGTGAGGTGGGCCAGCCCACCATAAGCCTGTACGTTGTTGGCGTAGACCTTGTAGTGGGCGAGCGGCCCGTCGCTCCCGAATCCCGACACGTGCAACACCAGGCGCCCCTTGTCGCGGACGGCGCCGGCATCGACACCGAGGCGATCGAGCCGTGACCGCCCGACGTTCTCGATGACCACGTCGGAGCGGTCGAGGAGAACGTTCACGGTGTCGTCGATTGCGTCGGCGCCGGCGACCACGCTGCGTTTCGAGAAGTTGGCAACCGCGAAGTACGCGCCGCGCTCCAGCCCTGCGATCCCGCCGGCGAACGGTCCCGTGCGACGGTAGATGTCGAGACGCCGCTCGTCTTCGAGTCGCACGACGTCGGCGCCCATTGCCCCGAGTAACGACCCGACAATCGGGCCCGCCAGCACGTGGGTGAGCTCCAGCACCCGCAGCCCCGCGAGTCGCGCCGACCTGTCGGGTGCACCCTCGGCGCTCGTGTCGGTGGCGGCAAACGACGCGACCCACGGCGTGTCTGGAGCCGTGACCCTGCCACTATCGATCTCTTCAGCGATGAGGAACTCACGGCTGGCGAACTGCGGAGACTCGAGGAGCTCGATGGGGCCGTTGACCGGCGTCGATGGCACACCGTTGCGCTGGAGCAGGTCGGCGCACTCCGCCTTGTACTGCTGCGCGCTCCACTCGCGCACCTGTTCCGTGATCATCGTCGCATGCTCGGCCCGCGCGGGCGCGTCGTCGAGCCCGACAGTCCACTGGGGTTCACCGAGGCACGCGACCATGCCCTTCCACTGGTGGTCCTCGATCGCAGCGATGCGCACCAGGCCGTCGCGGCACGGGAAGAGGCCTGACGGCGCGACGTAGCGCCCACTCCCTGCTCGCCCCGGACAGTGGAAGATGAGATGTGCACACTCAGGGAGCGCGCCGGTGAAGATCATCGCTTCCTGTGCGGACACGTCGACGTGCACCGGACCGGCACCGCCACGAGCACGGTCGAGCCCGTGGAGCGCACCCAGCGCTGCCACCGTGCCGACGGCCCGGAGTCCGACGAACCCGGGCGGGGAAGTCGGACGGCCGCCCCCGACCGGCTCGATCGTCGAGAGCAACCCACCTGCGGCCTGCGCGACCAGCTCGCCGCCCAGCGCGACCCGCGAGCGGGCCGTCGAGCCCATATGGCGACACCGTGACCCAGACCGATCGGTTCGACGCCGCTACCTCACGCAGGTGCGCCGGGACGTCGGCGATCCCGACGACGCGGTCGTCGATCACGATTGCGCTGGTCGCAACGAGTTCCGCGACGTCGGCATCTACACCGACGAGCTGCTTCGACCGGTCGAGCACTGCACCGATCAGCGAGTGACTGCGTCCCTCTCTGTCGGCAGTCGCGGGCTCGTGGTCGGCGATGGAGCGCGGTTCGGACACGACCTTGGTCACCTCGGCGCCGAGCTGCGCCAACAGCGCAGCGGCGGAGGCACCGGCGATGCCGTCACCAAGTTCGAGCACGGACACCCCGACGAGGAGCGGTGTTGGCTGCATCCGGCGAAACAATAGAACATCATCTGTTGTGTTGCCCGGCCCCGGCGCTAGGATGCGCCTCGGCACTCGGCCGGGTGCCGGCCGGGACGATCGAGACCGGGGGACACGTCGTGGCCGACGTCGAAGAGGACTCTGCACCACCGGACGCGATGATCCGGCTCGACGGGATCAGCGTGCGCTTCGGCGGCATCGTCGCGCTGAGTGACGTGAGCTTCGGAGCGGACGCTGGCGAGGTGCTCGGGATCATCGGGCCGAACGGGGCCGGCAAGACCACGCTCTTCGATGTGGTCTCCGGCGTGCGCACACCCAACGACGGTCGGGTCCACCTCGACGGCGCCGACATCACCAACCGGTCGTCGTCATCGCGCGCCACGCCGGCCTTCGGAGGACGTTCCAACGGGTCCAGACCTTCGGGTGGCTCAGCGTCGAAGACAACATCCTCGCCGCCTTGGAGTGGCGGGGCGGAGGCGGAGGCTTCCTCGCCGACATGGCCGCGTTCCCAACCCGACGACGCCGCGAACGGATTCGGCGCGAGCGTGTCGACGAGGTGATGGAGCGCTGCGGCCTAGTAGCCGTGCGTAAGGAGCTCGCAGGATCGCTCCCCATTGGCGTCGGTCGCATGGTTGAGTTCGCGCGTGCGATTGTCGACACCCCCAAGGTGCTCCTCCTCGACGAGCCCGCATCCGGCCTCGACGAGGCGGAGATCGAACGTCTCGGCACCGAGATCCAGCACGTTCGCAGCGAGTCCAACTGCGCAGTTCTCCTGGTCGAGCACAACGCGGGCTTCGTGATGGAGCAGAGCAACCGGATCGTGGTGTTGGAGCTGGGGTCGGTGCTGGCATCGGGCCTTCCCGAAGAGATCCAACAGAACCAGCAGGTGCGCGACGCCTACCTCGGGGAGGCGGACGTCGTGTCGCACAGCACCCCGACACCGACCAAACCCTGATGGGGCGCCTGCGCGGGCGGGTCGCGCTCATCACCGGATCGACCCGAGGGATCGGCAACACGGTCGCGCAACGACTCGCGGCCGAAGGCGCCCGGGTTGTCGTGCACGGGCGTGACGATCGGGCCGTCGCCGCGGCAGCCGGAGCGATCGACGGAGCAGTTGGCGTGACGGGCGCGATGGAAGACCGAGAACAGGTCCGCTCACTCTGCGAGCGCGCACTCGACCTCACCGGCACCGTCGACATCGTCGTCAACAACGCGGGCGCTTCGGTTCACCACTCGTTCCTCGACGACAGCGACGAAGAGTGGGACCACATGCTGGCGGTGAACCTCTTCGGACCCCGTGAGGTGTTGCGCTGTCTCCTACCCGGCATGCAGCGAACAGGGTGGGGACGGATCGTCAATGTCACTTCAGAGGCTGGGATCCGAGGCACTGCCGGGTATCCCGCGTACGCGGCGTCGAAGGGTGCGCTGGTCGCGCTCTCGCTGACCTTGTCCCTCGAGCTCGCCGACACCGGTGTCCGCGTCAACGCGTTCGCTCCGGTCGCGCTGACCGATCTGGTCCGCTCGCAAGTCACTCCTCGCACGCTCGAATACCTCGTCGACCGCGGGTTCCCGACCGTCGAGGAGTGCGCCGAGCGACTCCTTCCCTTGGTCTACGACGACGCGCCATCGGGTCAGGTGGTGCTCATGCACCTCGGCAGCCAACCGACGGAAATCGTCCCCGACCTCTCGACCTCCTCAGAGCACGCGGTCGTGGAGTACAACCCGTTCGCCCGGAACACACAGATCAACCCGTACCCGGTGTACCGATGGCTACGCGACGACTCGCCCGTCTACCACAACCCCGATGTCGGCTTCTACGCCCTGTCCCGCTTCGACGACGTGCTGCGGGCGCATCTCGACACGACGAGGTTCCTGTCAGGACACGGGGTGACGATCGAGGACACCGGCACGTCGGCCGATCTGCTGATCACGAAGGACGAACCGGAGCACACGTGGCACCGGAAGCTCGTGTCGCGCGTGCTTCACTCCGCGTGCGATCGCGAACCTGGAAGATGCCGTGCGCACCGTCGCCGCCGAAGCACTCGAGAAGCGCGCCGAGCGCGGCGAGATGGAGATCATCGGTGAGCTGTCGGGGTACCTGCCGATGGCGATCATCGCCGAGATGCTCGGCCTGCCGGTCGAGATCCGAGCGCGTCTGCGCGAGCTCTCGGACCGCGCACTCGCCCGTCCCGACAACGGCATCGCCGAGACACCCCCGACGCCCTCGAGGCCTCCCAGGAGATGACGATGCTCCTCCTCGAGGTCGTCGCCGACATCGTCGAGCATCCCGGCGACGACATCGCAAGCATGTTGCTGCAGGCACAGGTCACCGACGGTGACGGCAACCAGTTCTCGCTCACCCAGCAGCAGGTCGCAGTGCGCCTCCTCGAGCTCGCGTTCGCTGGCCACGAGACGACGGCCAAGCTCATCGCCAACGGCGTGGTCGCCCTTGCTTGGTACCCGGATCAACGGACCGAACTGGTAGAGCACCAGGAGCTGCTACCTCACAGCGATCGAGGAGATGCTCCGGTGGGATCCGCCCTCGCACTACCAGGGGCGATGGGTCGAGGAAGATGTGGAGCTCCACGGAGTGACCATCCCCGCCGACTCGCGAGTGATCCTCGTCACCGGAGCGGCCCAGCACGACGATCGCGTCTTCGACGAACCCGAGTTGTTCGACTTCCATCGCGACCTCGAGCGTCACGTCGGCTTCGGGTTCGGTTCACATCTGTGCGTCGGCGCCGCACTGGCTCGGCTCGAGACTCGCGTCACGTTCGAGGAGTTGCTGGCCCGATACCCCGCTACGAGATTGGCGAACCGATCGTCCGCGCGTACAGCAGCAACGTCCGCGGTCTCGCCCGGTTGCCAATCATCCTCGAACCGACCGGCTGACGCCGGGAGTCCGAGAGGTCAGCGTGCTTTGCGCTTCGTGCGTTTGGCACGCGGTGCAAGGCCGCCGACAATGTGACGCTCGACGAACGTACGGAAGGACTTCGGCTTCGAGGCGTCGAACGCAGCAGAACCTGGCATCACCGTGAGCGACATGAACATGCGAGCGATCCACTCGCTCGCGGCACGCTCGTCGAGATCGTTCGCCACCTCGCCGCGCGCTTTGGCCGCCTCGACGTAGGAACAATGAACGTCGACATCCGGCGCAGTCCGCACCGTCGCGGTCGGACGCGAGCAGACGCAGCAACTCACGGTCGTCGTTGACGAGCCAGTTGCGACGATAGTTGTTGATGTTGCGGGCAAAGACCTCGGCGAACGCACCGACTTGGTCGACAAGCGTGTCCTCGCGGACTCATCACGTCGGCCGCTTCGCCGTAGTAATTCTCGGTGTTGCGCTCGACGGTCGCGTCGATCAACGACTGCCGATCGGAGAAGTACCGATACACCGTCCACACGCGACAGCTCGGCCGTGCGTGCGACGTCAATGAGGCTCGTCTTGTCGATCCCCAACTGCTTGAAGCAGAGGAGCGCGGCCTCGAGAATCCGGGCTCTCGTCGAGTCGTCGGCCCCCGACTCCATGCTCGCCGCCATGCTGCCACCCGCTGCCGTAGTTCCGGACCCCGACACCGTAGTGTCGGCCAGCGACGGCCCTGCGGATCAGCTCGATTGGGTCAGCGGGACACCGAAAGCCGCAGATCCTCTCGCAGCGCCTGCTTCTTGATCTTGCCCGACGGCGTGCGGGGGAAGTCCTGCACCACCCGCAACTCCTCGGGCCAGCTTCTGGCGCGCGATCCCGGCGAGCTCGAAGTGCCGCGCGCACGTCGTCGAGTGATGGCGCCGGGCGGCCCGGGATGGTCGCCACGAACGCGCACCCGTGCTCGCCGAGGCGCGGATCGGGCGCTGCGACCACCGCGACCTCCGACAGGCCCGGCATCCGGAGCAGCACTTCCTCGACCTCGCTGGCACTGACGTTCTCACCCCCGCGGATGATGATGTCCTTCTTGCGGTCGGCGATCGTGAAGTAGCCATCGGGACCCCGGAGCGCGAGGTCCTCGGTGTGGTACCAACCGTCGGCGTCGATCGCCGAGTCAGTGAGCGAACCGTCGACGTACCCGAGGAACATCTCGGGACCGCGGCTGAGGATCTCACCGACGACGCCGTCGGGCACGTCGTGGCCCTCGTCATCGACGAGACGCACCTCGCATCCCGCCATCGGCCTGCCTTCGGTGTATTTACGGTGCTCGGGCGTATCGGTCCGGACACCCCCGATCGACGTCGGGTGCTCCGTCGAACCGTACGACCGCACCGTCATGATGCCGATCTCCTCGGCGCGGTCGCCGACGGCTCCGGGGATCGGTGAACCACCGAGCCCGACGCACTCGATGAGCGCCGCATGCTCGGCGGTGAAGCTCGGCGCGTCGAGGAGGCTGGTGAGGAAGTACGTGGCGCCGCTGCCCGAGGTGAGTCCGGCCTCGAGCATTGCGGCGAGGATGCGCTCGGGATCCCAGCGATCGACGATGTGACACGCCTCACCTCGTAGAAGTGGTCGCATCGCGCCGCCGATCATCCCCATCGCGTCCGCGAGTGGAGCGCCGGTGAGCAGCGGCCGCGGTGCACCGACGTCGTACGCGCCGATCTGCAACGCCTCAGCCACGACCGTGTTGCTCACGTGCACGACGCCCTTCGGGTCGGCGGTCGTGCCCGACGTGTATCCGATCGTGGCCGGTTGCATCGGGTCGACGGCCGGGAGCTCGGCCAGGGGCGCGGTGTCGAGCAGGTCGGCGAAGGGAATCGCCCACGGCGCCGAGCCCTCGCCTACGAGCACGACCTGGTCGAGGGTGGGCAGTTCGCCACGAAGTCCCTCGAGCGCGGCGAGGTAGTCGGACGAGCCGAACGCCGCGGTGGTCAGGTGGACCCGTCCACCGAGCTGGTCGAGGATGAAGTGCAGCTCCTTCGGTCCGTAGAAGTGCACGACGGGTACGACGGTCGCGCCCGCCATCGCGGCGCCGTAGAGCGCGATCAGCGCCTCCACCCGGTTGGGCAATTGGTAGGTCACCACGTCGCCGGGTTGCACCCCGAGGCCACGCAGGCCCACGGCGAACTTGCGGGCCTCTCGATGGACCTCGAGGAAGGTGCCGCGGTACGGCTCGGTGTCGGACCAGAAGCGGACTTCACGCGTCGCGTGCTGCTCGAGCAACTCGTCGAAGAAGTCGCCGAGCGAGACGTCGCGCCAGAACCCTTCGGCGCGGTATCGGGCCTGGAGTTCGGCACTCGGAGCGCGCAGAGAGAGGTCGAGCACGGCGGAAGCCTCGCGATCGGTGTGAGTCAGGGGACGAGCCGCACGGGGAACTCGTCGTAGGTGTGGATCAACGACGACGCCCGGAGAGTGCCCTTGCCGACCCGTTCGATGCCGCTCGCGCGCCGGGCGAGCTCCTCGAGCACGACGCGCCCCTCCCTACGGGCCAGGTGCGCGCCCATGCAGAAGTGCTCGCCGATGCCGAAGCCGAGTTGTCCCGACGCGTCAGCCCGGTGGATGTCGAAGGTGTCGACGTCGTCCCAGCGGTCTTCGTCACGGTTGGCCGCGGAGTAGAGCAGGAGCACGCCGTCGCCCTCGCGGATCACCTTGTCGCGCAGCGGCACGTCGGTCGTCGCCTTGCGCGCCATGCTCATGACCGGCGTCCACCAGCGCAGCGTCTCCTCGACCACGTTGCCGGCCATCGCGGGCGACGGGTCGGCGAACAGCTCGGCAGCCTGGTCGGGGAATTCCGTCAGCACGTGGCCGAGACCGCCGATGAGGCTCTGCGTCGTCTCGCTCCCCGCCGCGAGGAGCGTCAGCCCGTAGCCGATGATCTCCGCGTCGTCGAGCGGACGGCCGTCGAACTCGGCCTGGGTGAGCAACGTCAGCAGGTCGTCGGTGGGATTGGCGCGGCGCTCGTTCGCGAGGTTCCAGAGGTAGGGACCGACCTCGTTGAAGATGACGTCCATGTCCTCGGGACTGCCCTGGCCCGACCCCTGATTGGTGATGACCGTCGCCCACTCGACGACCTGGTGCCAATCCGCGTCAGGGACCCCGAGGAGCTTCGAGAAGACGTAGACGGGGACCGGCTCGGCCACCCGCCCGATCAGGTCGAATTCGCCGTCGGGGAGTCCGTCGACAACGTTCCGGATCACGGTGCGGACGTGGTCTTCGATGGCGTTGACCATCTTGGGCGTGAAGCGCGAGCTGACGACCTTGCGGTAGTGCGCATGCTGCGGCGGGTCCATGAACATCACGCTCGGCTGACCGTCCATCGACGGACGCTCGCCGCGCCGCCGCTGCACGAGGCCGGACAGGATCGCGATCTCCCGCGACGAGAACAGGAGCGGGTGGGTGGAGATGAACTTGATGTCGTCCCACTTCGTGATGACCCAGAAGTCGCCTTCTTCGTACCAGTGCACCGGGTCCTCGGCTCGGAGGCGCCGATACGTGGCATGGGGATCACCCAGATAGAAGTCGGGGTGGTCGAACCGATCGGCGAGCATCTCCATGGGAGAGCACACTAGAACGCACCTTGTTCGATTGCCATCTTCGTTGCCGCCCCACTCCCGAGGACGGACGACCGCCGCCCACTGATATTCAATGTTACAGTCATCGTGCAACTGCTCAGTCGGTACAGGCCGGCCGGTTGCACTCGCGGCCAACCACGATCAGGAATGGGGGACTGTGTGTTGGGCACAACCAGCAGGAAGTTGTCACGCGGCGCGTGTCGCGGTGGCACTCGCTCTCGTGATCGGCATGGCCGTCGTCGCCGTCGACGCCGCGGGCGCCCGATCGCTGCCACACCAGCAGTCGGTGCCCGGTTTCGACGGCAAGACGATCAAGGTCTCGGGTCTCGTGTCGGCATCGAACTTCTTCGATGCGCCGATCGGAGCACAGGCCCGGTTCAAGGCCGCCAACGACAGCAACGAGCTCGGGAAGGGCATCAAGATCGAGTACGGCGACACGGCCGACGACAAGTTCGACGTCGCCACCTCGATCGCCGAGGCCCGTCGCCTCGTCGAGCAGGAGGGCGTCTTCGCCGTCGTCCCGATGGTCACCGCCACCGGACCCGGCGACTACATGAACCAGAAGAAGGTCCCCTACTTCGGGTGGGGCTTCGACAAGAGCTACTGCGGAGCCGGTGACACGCTGTACGGCTTCGGCTTCAGTGGCTGCGTCCTTCCCCCCGATCCGAAGAAGGTGCCCGACTTCTCGGCCGGCAACGTCTACAAGCTGCTGACGTCCAAGGGGATCAAGCACCCGACGATCGCCGCCATCGGGACCGACAGTGCCGCTGGCCACACCTCGATGAAGTCGTTCATCGCTCAGGCCACCGGCAGCGGTCTGAAGGTCGTGTGGGCGAAGCCCATCCTCCCCGCCGCGCCGGCCGTGACCGGCGACTACTCGCCGTACGTGCAGCAGATCATGGCGTCGAACGGGGGCAAGGGCCCGGACATGGTGTTTCTCGCCGCGGGCTTGAACGACGGGCTGGCGATGCCGAAGGCGCTGCGCAGCGCGGGATACAAGGGCCTGACCATGACCTCCTACTACTCGGACGCGTTGCTCAAGGGACTGGCCGACACCTACATCGCGGTCTCCTTCGCACCGTTCGAGCAACACACGAAGGGAATCGACAAGGTCGTCGCCGACATCAAGGCGTTCAAGCCTGACGCGAAGCCTTCGGCGACCATGGCCGTGGGCTACTTCGCTGCTGACTTCTTCGTGAAGGCGATCAAGAAGCTCGGCGTGAAGAACCTGACTCGGGCGGCGCTCCAGAAGACCGCTGCGCACATGACGTATTCGATTCCGGGGACGGCGGGACCGACGCAGTACCCCAAGGCATTCCAGGCACTGAACAGCTACTGCGCAGGCACCGTGTACGACGACGGCACGCAGTTCACCGTCGCCGAACCGTTCACCTGCACCAACCACTTCACCAGCACGAAGGGCATCCCTTCAGAAGTGGGCTGAACCTGGTTGACGACCGACGACGCCCGGGGCCGGATGCCCGGGCGTCGCGTCCCGGATCGCGTCAGGTCGGAACGACGAGGCGCACCACGATCGACTTCGAGGTCGGCGTGTTGCTCGTCTCCGCGGTGCTGTCAAGGGGTACGAGGACGTTGGCCTCGGGAAAGTACGCAGCACACGTTCCCGGTGCCACCGGGTAGGCGACCAGACGGAACGAGCGGGCGCGCCGTTCGGTGCGGTCACTGTCGTTGACGACGTCGACGACATCACCGTCACGCCACCCCAGCATGGCGAGATCGCGCTCGTGCGCGAACACGACGCGGCGCCCCTGCGAGATCCCGCGGTACCGGTCGTCGAGTCCGTAGATCGTCGTGTTGTACTGGTCGTGGCTGCGCACCGTCTGCAACAGCAGTCGGCCGTCGGGCACCTCCAACACCTCGAGAGGATTGACCGTGAACCTTGCCCGCCCGGTGTCGGTGGCGAACACTCGCGCGTCACGCGGGCCGTTGGGCAGGGTGAAGCCGCCGGTGGCTGCGAGCCGCGCGTTGTAGTCGGCGAAGCCCGGGATCACCCGCGAGATGTGATCGCGCACCACGCGGTAGTCGGCCGTGCACACGTCCCAGTCGATCGCGGGATCGGGATCGAGCGTGTGGCGCGCCAGGCCGCACACGATGGCGACCTCGCTGCGGAGGTGCGGCGAGACCGGGGCCAGACGACCGGTGGAAGCGTGCACCTCCCCCATCGAGTCCTCCACCGAAACCTGCTGCGGACCCCCAGATTGGACGTCGCGGTCAGAACGCGCGAGGCACGGGAGAATCAGAGCGGTCTCGCCACACACCACGTGGGAGCGGTTGAGCTTGGTCGACACCTGAACCGTCAGGCGGCAGCGGTACAGCGCAGCCCACGTCGCGTCGGCATCGGGCGCGGCCGCAGCGAAGTTCCCGCCCAGTCCCACGAACACCTCCGCACGACCGTCAGCCATGGCGCGGATGCTGTCAACCGTGTCGAACCCCGGCGATCGAGGCGGCGCGAAGGAGAACTCATGCTCGAGCGCGTCGAGCAGCGCCGCCGAAGGCCTCTCGTAGATGCCCATGGTTCGGTCGCCCTGCACGTTGCTGTGGCCGCGCACCGGGCACAACCCCGCCCCCGGCTTGCCGACGTTGCCCAGGAGGAGCGCGAAGTTGACGATCTCGCGGATCGTCGCGACCGAGTTGCGGTGCTGGGTGAGGCCCATCGCCCAGCAGATCACGATGCGCTCCGACTCGAGCACCATCCGCAAGGTCGCGTCGATCTCGCGCCACGACAAACCGGTGGCGCGCTCGACGTCGTCCCAGGACAACCCTTCGAGGTACTCGCTGAGCGCGTCGAGGCCGTCGCACGACTCGTCGATGAACGTGTGGTCGAGCACCTCGCCCGGCCGTTGCTGCTCCTCGCGGAGAACCAGGTGGTTGAGCGCCTGGAACAGCGCGAGGTCGCCGTTCACCCGGATCTGCAAGAACTGGTCGGCCAACGCGGTGCCGGAGCCGACGATCCCGCTCGCGCTGCGGGTTCTTGAACCGGATCAGACCCGCCTCCGGGAGCGGATTGATCGCGATGATCCGCGCGCCGCACGCTTCGCACGTTCGAGCGTGGTGAGCATCCGCGGATGGTTGGTGCCCGGGTTCTGCCCCACCACGAAGATGAGGTCGGCGGCCTGCAGGTCGTCGAGGGTCACCGTGCCCTTGCCCATGCCGATGGTGTCAGTGAGCGCGACGCCGCTCGACTCGTGGCACATGTTGGAGCAGTCCGGCAGGTTGTTGGTGCCGAACCGGCGCACGAAGAGCTGGTAGAGGAACGCGGCTTCATTGCTCGTCCGCCCCGACGTGTAGAACACCGCCTCGTCGGGGGTCGCGAGCGTGCGCAGCTCGTCGCCGACGAGACGGAACGCGTCGTCCCATCCGATGGGTTCGTAGTGGTCGCGACCACGCCGTTTCACCATCGGTTCGGTCAGGCGGCCCTGCTTGCCGAGCCAATGATCAGATCTCGTCGCGAGCTCGGTTACGGAGTGTTGGGCGAAGAACGCCCGCGTCACCGTCTCGCGGTCGCTTCCTCCGCGATCGCCTTGGCACCGTTCTCGCAGAACTCGAAGTGTGAGCGATCGCTCGGCTCGGGCCACGCGCACCCGGGGCAGTCGAACCCGCCGACCTGGTTCAGCCGCAGCAGCGCGCGGGCACCACGAACCACGCCGGCCTGGCCGAGCACGTGCTCCGAAGCGACCGCCACCGCCCGAACCCCGGCAGCGACCTCCTTGGGCGGGCCGACGTCGAGATCGAGCTCGGGTGCAGCGGGATCACCGGAGGCGTGCGCTTGGGGCCGAGACCGCCGTGTCATGGGGAGACCATCGTGCCACGCGCCGACGATCCGTTCGTGATCAGGACGGTGAGAACCCAATCGTCTCGGCGAATCCGGCCGCGAGCTCGAGGAACTGCGCTCTCGACGTCACAACGCCCGACCCCGGATGCTCGAACGACACGCCGGCGTGGGTCACGCCCATCTCCGTCAGCTCACCGACCTGGTCGGTGTAGGCACTGGCATCGAACCCATCGGTCCCGAAGTAGCCGACGCCCATGGGCCCGAAGTTCACGTCGATGGGCTCGGTACGACCGGCGCGCTCGGCTTCTTCGCGGAGCGTGCCGAGCATGCGCCGCAGGTCGTCGAGCGACTCGAGCGACGCGGTCCGCACGCGCTGCGCGAACTTCGCCGGCGCCGGCATCGGGATCCAGCCGTCGCCCCGCTGCGCCGCCCGGCGCAGCACGCGCGGGTGCATTCCCGCCGATCCAGATCGGCGGTCCGGGTCGCTGCGCCGGCGTGGGCAGGGCCACATGACCGACTTGCGCGTCGAACGTCGCGCCCGACGCGTGCACGACCTCGCCGGTCCAGACCTGTCTCAGCAGGTCGATGGTCTCGTCGAGGCGGTCGTTGCGGGCCACGAAGTCGGCACCCAAGGCATGGAACTCGGGTTCGAGATAGCCGGCACCGGTCCCGAGGATCACGCGCCCGTCGGTGAGCGAATCGAGCGACGCGATCGCCTTCGCCGCGAGGAACGGGTTGCGGTAGGCGAGGATGTAGAGGTTCGTCATCAGCCGGAGCGACGTCGTGAGCGCGCCCACGACCGCCAGCGCCACCGTCGGTTCGAGCGCGTGGTGTCCGCCGGTCTCGATGAAGCGTGCCGGGGGCATCGGGTGATCGGTCACGTACACACCGTGGTATCCCAGCGATTCGATCTCAGGCGCGATCTCCGCGAGCGCGTCGACGGTCGCGAACTCCTCGCGGCGCGCGACGTCATCGGTGGGAAGGCCGAGGATGTACTTCACGGCTCAGTCGATCGTCGCGATGAGCGTGCCGACTGCGTACGTCTCGCCTTCGTCCGCGTGCCACGAAACGACACCGGCGCTCGGCGCGTCGATGGCCATCTCGACCTTGTCGGTCTCGAGCTCGTACAGCGGATCACCTTCGGCCACGGTTGCGCCGTGCTCGACGAGGAACTTGGACAGCACGGCTTCGGTGATGGCGTCGCCCGGCTTCGGGATGCGGATCTCGGTCACTCGAGCCCTTTGATCGCGTCGACGAGATCGGCCGCATTCGGGCGACATGCCGCCTCCAGGACACCCGAGCGGGGCACCGGCGTGAACGACGCCGCGATACGCGCGATGGGTGCCGTCAGCTGGCCGAAGAGCTCCTCGCCCACTGCGGCGGCGATCTCGGCCCCCGGGCCGCAGGAGCGGACCGATTCGTGGGTGATCACGAGACGCGTGGTCTTCCCGACGGATTCGAGGACCGTGTCGAGATCGAGCGGGACGAGGCTCCGGAGGTCGACGACCTCGACTGACGTCCCGTCGCCGGCCAGGGTCTCGGCGGCAGCGAGCGCGTCGTGCACCACGGGGCCGTAGGCGACGATGGTGACGTCACTGCCCTCGCGCTTGACGTCGGACTTGCCGAGCGGCAACGAGAAGTCGGCCAGTGGCACCGGGAACTGACCCCCACCGAAGAACAGCTTCATCGATTCGATGAAGAGGCACGGGTCGTCGTCGTCGAGGCACGCGTTGAGCAGGCCGACGGCATCGGCCGACGTGCTGGGCCACACCACCTTGATGCCGGGCAGGTGCATCGCCCACGCCTCGAGCGCCTGCGAGTGCTGCGGGCCGCTGCTCATCCCCACGGCGGTGCGGATCACCAACGGAGCGTGCTGGCGACCGCCCGACATGTAGCGGATCTTCGCGGCGTGGTTCGCGATCTGGTCCATGGCAACACCGAGGAAGTCCATGAACATGAGCTCGGCAACCGGTCGCATGCCGGCCATCGACGCGCCGATGGCGGCACCGATGATCGACGACTCCGCGATCGGCGTGTTGCGCACCCGGTCGGTACCGTGCTTCGTCGAGAGCCCGTAGGTGACCTTGAAGAGCCCGCCTGCGGGGTCGGCGATGTCCTCACCGAGGAGGATCACACGGTCATCGCGCGCAAGCGCACGGTCGAGCGTGCGGTTCACCGCCTGCACCAGACCGATGGTCTCCGTCTCGCCCTCCGGGATCGCGACGGCCTCCACGCCACGGGCGCGCGACGGGTCGCTGGTGACCCCGTCAAACACGTCGACCTCGAGCTCGGCAAGGTCGGTCTCGGGGCTCTGCACGGCGAAGGCGAACGCCTCGTCAACTTCAGCGGCGAGCGCGGCATCGATGGCATCGAGCTCGTCGGCGGTCGCCAACCCCTCGTCGACCAACTGGCGCGCGGTACGACTCGAACGGTGCTCTCGGCGCGCGTGGCGTCGAGCTCGTCGCTCGGCACGTAGTCCATCGGGTCGCCGAAGTAGTGGCCCTGGAGCCGGTAGGCGACGGCCTCGACGAACGTGGGGCCACCGGAGCTGCGGGCCCGGTCGACCGCGTCGGTCACCGCGTCGTACACAGCAATCGGGTCGTTCCCGTCGACGGTCACACCCGGCATGCCGTAGCTGGCGGCGCGCGACCGACAGCTGCTCGGTGCGCGTGTAGTCCGCGAGCGGTGTGCACTCCGCCCACGCGTTGTTCTCGCAGAAGAACACGACCGGGAGGCTCCACACCGCCGCGAGGTTCATCGCCTCGTGGACGAAACCGATGCTGGTCGCACCGTCACCGAAGCACACGAGCACGACGCGGTCCTCGCCGCGCAACGATGCGGCGAGCGCGAGGCCGTTGGCGATCGGCGGACCGGCACCGACGATGCCAGTGGTCCACATGATCCCCACTTCTGGCTGGCTCACGCCCATGGCGCCGGCCTTGCCCTTCGACAACCCGGTGGCCTTGCCGACGAGCTCGGCGAAGTACGGGCCGAGCTCCACGCCGTTGCCGACGACGTTGGCGAGCCCGCGGTAGGTGGCGACGACCTGATCGCCAGGCGCCAGCGCGACCGCGGCGCCCGCGGCCATCGCCTCGTGGCCCTCGATCGGCCAGTAGCTGAACCCCACCTCGCCCGACGAGAGGCCCTTGCGGACCCGCATCTCGCACGCGTGGATCTTGCTCATGGTCCGGTAGAGCTGGAGGGCCGTGTCCTTGCCCGCGCGCTTCTCGATGCCGTTCACACTGCCTCCCAACAGGCGGTCTCCCCTGGAGTCACTCAGGCAACCTCGAAGATCTCGTACTCGAGCTTGGTGCCGTCGAAGACGCTCTTGCCCACGGCCTGGATGCGCGTGAGCCACGCGTAGCGCTCGTCACCGGTCTCGAACAGCGGCGCCGCGCACGTAACACCGGTCGCCGCGTCACCGCGGCCCTCGTAGTGCACGTGCACGATGGCGCCGTCATCGGTCCGCAACGTCAGGCGCACGTCGACCTGCACGCGCCCGTCGGGATCGATGGTCGCCCAGTCGGCGTTCGCGGCGCCGAGCGACGAGGCCTTGAAGCGCTCCCCCTCGTAGCGCACACTCGTGATCTCGCTCACGAGGCGCGTCCCGGTCGGCCCGGTCGAGACCACGTGCGTCTCACCGAGCTCGTACACGGCATGGCACAGCGGCCGCAGCGTCACCTCGATCGCGTCAGCCATGGTCGACTCCGAAGAGGAAGCGGTCGGCGACCTCATGCGCGTGCATGATCGTGGTCTCCTGCACCGTGTTCAGCTTGAGGCCGTCGAAGCCCTCCGAGTGCATCCCCGCCTGGATGTCGGGGATGTTCTTGACGTCCTGGGCCAGGAACGATCCCAGCTCGGCCTCCCGGAAGGTGGGGAACATCTCCCAGCGCGAATCGGGCACCTCACCCGGCGCGAAGTGTTCCAGCGCGAACGCCTCCCAGATGCACGTGTCGGGGTCGTCGCTCTCGGGGCGCATCCGATAGCCGAGCACCGAGCACTTCTCGACCAGGATCACCATCGTCGGGAAGACGTGGTAGTCGCCGTTCCCTGCGAAGAAGGTCTCGAGGTCCATCTTGGGGTAGTCGACGCCCTCCTCCAGCGCGAGCTGCTCGCAGAGCTCGAGGTACGGCACGATCGGGGGCACCCCGGCCGGGATCTCCATCGTCGCCAGCTGCTGGGCCGCACGTGCGTCGCGCTGGCGTCTGCATCGCCCCCACGAGCGACGACGAGAGGTACTGCATGAGGTTCGAGTAGACGTCGGGACGGGCGAGCGTCTCCTCCCATTCACGTCGACGGTCGTCGACCTCGGCGCGCGCGCCGTACTTCGACACCGCATGGTTGCGAAACGTGAACGTGGGCGCGAAGGGTGCATGCTCGTACTCGTCGACGAGTGCAGGCCGCGCCGAGGGGTCGACACCCTCCGTGGGCCGCAGCGTCTGCGGGTGCGTGCCCGGGGTGTGGAACCCCTCGACGAACGCGTCGACGACCGTCTTCCAGTTGGCCGGGACCACGACGCGCTTGCGCCACCGGTAACGCATGTCCTCGAGGCGGAAGGGCCCGAGCAGCGACGGCAGCGGATCGAGCCACTCGAGCAGCGGGTCGGGGTCGCTTCCCGGGTTGACGAACACGAAGCCGCCCCAGGTGTCGACATGGACCGGCGCGAGCGCCCACTCCGACTCGGGGCACGCGTCGAACTCGTCCTCACAGAATCGGAACGTGCTGGAGCCGTCGAGCGCGTAGCGGAAGCCGTGGAACCGACAACGCAGCTCGTCGACCCGGCCGGCACCACCGATGAGCTTCATCCCGCGGTGTCGGCAGGCGTTGTACATGGCGCGCAGACTGCCGTCGGCCTGTCGGATCACGAGGATCGACTGGTCGCCGATCGTGTACTCGTGGAACGCGCCGGGGCCAACGAGGTCTTCCTCTCGGCACGCCATCTGCCAGGTCTGGGTGAACAGCTTCTCGTGCTCGAGCCGGGCGAAGTCGCGGTCGACGTAGCGCCCCTTCGGCACGAAGCTCTCCCCGAGCGCCCAACGCTCGGGGACGACACCGGTCGCGGTCTCATCGGTTGACGTCGTCGCCATCACTCCCCCAGTCCTGCGTCACGCCGGACGAACGCGTGGCACGGTAACACATTTGCTGTTTCGTCGTACATTGTGTCGAGGAACCCACCGACGAGCCAGGAGCACGACATGTCTCGACTCGGGACCTGGACACCGAGCACGACCGAGGAACGCATCGACCGCATCGAATCCCTGGCCGAGATCCGTCAACTGCCGGCGCGGTACGCGCTCGCACTCGACTCCCGCGACCTCTCTGCGCTCGTGGCGCTGTTCCCGGTCGACGTGCGCGTCGGGGCGGACGCGTCGGGCCGCGACGCGCTGTACGCCTGGTTCCGGGACGCGATGAGCAAGGTGCGCACGACGGTGCACTTCGTGGCCAACCACATCGTCGACTTCGAGTCGGCGGATCGGGCTCGCGGCATCGTCTACTGCCGCGACGAGGTCGAGTACCCGGAGACCGGCGAGTGGCAGGTTGGGATGCTGCAGTACCACGACACCTATTGCCGCGTCGACGGCGAGTGGATGTTCGAACGCCGGAAGTTCCACCGGTGGTATCAGGTCGACGCGCTCGAGCGGCCAGCTCCGGGGGCGGGCATCGACCCGGGTACCGATCCGATCACCACTGATCAGCTCCCCGCGGCCTTCCCCACTTGGGCGCGGTTCTGGGACGAGGTCGCCGTGCTCAGCCCCCGAGGTGCTCGGCCGTCGTGACCTGGTCGAAGTAGCAGCGCTCACACACCAGGCGGTCGTCTTCGAACAAGAAGAGGTTGACCGACATCATGTCGACCGCTAGCCCCTCGTGCTCGCCCGTCGTGCGGGTCTCAACGGCGATGCCGTTCTCGCTATGGAAGATCGCGGTCGCAGAGAAACGCAGCCCGGGCATCGCCGACCAGTTGGCGGCGAGCAGCTCGCGCACCGCGTCGTCGCCATCGACGACGAGACCGATGGGCATGATCTCGTAACGCGCGTGGTGGAACGTGCTCATCGCCCGGTCGAGGTCCTGCTCGTTCTCCGCCTCGACGTGCTCCAGGACCACGGCGAGCCGTCGTGCCTCCAACGCGATCCGCTCGTTGACGTCCACCGCGACCTCCTCGTGCGTGCCCGTGCTGTTGCACAGTTGAGCAGTGTTTGTTGAGATGTCATCTTGCTGGAGACGGGAACGTCCCGCCAGTCAGCGGAGGACGACATGAACGAGCACCGCATCGGCGTCGGCATCGTCGGCAGCGGGTTCGGCACCGCGGTGGCGGCACCCGCCTTCGCGAGCGTCGAGGCCGCGTCGGTGACCGCAGTGTGCAGCCGACAGCTCAAGCGTGCGCGCGCCGCGGCCGACGAACTCGGCGCGCCGTTCGCCACCGACGAGGTCGAAGCGCTCTGCGAGCGGAGCGACGTCGACCTCGTGTTCGTCGCCACGCCCCCGCACCTCCACCGAGACGTCGTGCTCGCCGCGCTGGACGCCGGCAAGCACGTGGTCTGTGAGAAGCCGTTCGGCCTCTCTCCCGCCGATGCCCTCGCGATGCTCGAACGTGCAGTGGCACGCGATCGGCTGCACTTCCTCGACTTCGAGTTCCGCACTGAGCCGGCCCGGCGGTTGCTCGCGGCGGCGATCACCGAAGGCGTGCTCGGCGAGATTCGACACGTCACGGTCACCGCGATGGTGGCGGGTGGACGCTTTCCCGTGATGAACCGCGACGGCTGGTGGCAGCGTCGTGAGCTCGGCGGCGGATGGCTCGGGGCGATGGGATCGCACTACTTCGACGCGATCCGGGTCTGGTTCGGAGAGATCGTGTCCGTCGCGGCGCGCCTCGAGACCCGGCGCACTCGCCTGTCGCTCGACCCCGACGCCGCACCGGTCACCGCCGACGACGGCTTCGTCGCACGGCTGACCACCGACACCGGCGTCGTATGCGTGCTGGACACGGCGAGCTCGATCGGCGTCGACATCGGTCCCCGAATCGAGGTCTACGGAACCGCGGCCACGGCGGTCCTCGAGCGCGAGCACGTGCTGACGATCATCGACGATGCAGGGAAAGTCGAGGAACACAACTTCTCGTCAAGTGATGACGTGTCTCGACATCCGAGCCGCAGCGCGCTCGGCGTCTGGGCCGCGCAGGTCGTGGGCGCCGTCCGCTCCGGCCACCAGCTTGCGCCGAACTTCCTCGACGGTTTGCGTGTCCAAGAAGTCATCGCCGCTGCACATCGCTCCCACGAGCTCCGCGGCGCCGACGTGGACGTCGAGTTCAACACGGTTCCGATCTGACGGACGCGCGATCGCGATTACCCCATCGCGGTCGGGATGTCGACCAGGCCGCGACGGCGCGCGAACCGCCACCGACCGCGGCTCGCGTACCAAGTCGTCGACGTGACGCCCGATCGCTCCGACGACAGGCTTGCCGTCCGGTGCCCGCTCCACCACCGTCCACATCACCTCCGACGTCGCGCGATCGCCGTCGAGGCGCACGTCCGCGTTGGTCACAAGGTGGAACGAATCTGCGGCAACAGGGCCGAGCACCTTCGTCATCGTCGCCCGGATCTCGTCGCGCCCCTTCGCACGGGCGATGGGGCCGAGCAGCAGTTCGCCGTCGTCTGCGAACAGCTCGGCATAGGCATCGATGTCGCGTCGGTCGAGAAGACGTCCATAGTCAGTGAAGAGCTGACGGATCTCCTCGAGGTCTTCCATTCGCTGCAGTCGCACTTCGATCGAGTCCACGGAGCGCCTCCTGGCGTCGCTGCGGGGCAACCTGACACCAGATGTTCTATCGTTTCGCCATGGCAATCGGTCGGCTTTACCACGTGATCCACATCGTCGACGACCTCGACGTTGCTCAGTCGTTCTACGGATCGGTCTTCCCGCTGGAGACGTACACCGATCACGAGTGGTCCGACACCGACAAGCGGCTGGCTTCGCTGTCGATCATCACCGACAACTTCGTCATCGAACTCATCCAACCGAGCCACGCCGAGGAAGACCTCCAAGTCAGCCTGCCGAAGTTCGCTCACAAGTTCGGCAGCCGACTGCACTCGATGGCGTGGTTCTCGGATGACGTCCCGGCGCTGGCGACGCGTTTCGAGGCCGCAGGGATCCGAGTGCTCGGGGGCGGGTACGGCACGATCTTCACCCACCCGAAGGACACGTTCGGCCAACTCCAGTTCCAGACCGGGCCGCCCGAGGTCCCGGTGCCCGATCCCCGACTCGTCCCCGGGTGGGCCTCCACGGCGAACCGCGAGCACCCGCTCGGACTCGTGCGCGCATCGCACGTCACCACGATGGTCTCCGACCTCGACGCGGCGGCGAACCTGTACCGCGGCCCGCTCGACGGGCAGCTCCTGCACGCAGCGCGCCGACGACGACGCGTCGCCACGCGTTCTTCCTCGTCGGCACCGACACCGTCGTCGATCTGGCCCAGCCCATGCGAGCCGGCACCCCGCTGCACGACGACCTCGGACGCAACGGACAGCTCCCCCACTCGTTCACCTTCCTGGTGCGCGACCTCGACGCCGCGCGCCGCCACCTCGCCGACATCGACGTACCGGTCGTCGACGTGGACGAGTCGACGGTGCTGATCGACCCCGCCGTGTCGCTCGGGGCGCGCATCGAGTTGACGAGCACACCGGTCCCCGGCGACCCCCGCTGACCACTTCCCCCTCTCATACACAGGAGCACAGCCTGCATGTCGGAACGTTCTCGGAGTCTGCCCCGCCGTACGTGTCTCGCCGTGCCCGGCTCGAGTGAGAAGATGCTCGGCAAGGCGCCCGGCCTCGGCGCCGACATGGTGTTCCTCGACCTCGAGGATTCGGTGGCGCCGCTCGAGAAGGAAGCCGCCCGCGACAACGTGGTGCGCGCCATCCGGGAGCTCGACTGGGGTGACACCGTCGTCTGCGTGCGGGTGAACGCGTGGGACACCAAGTGGACGTACCGCGATGTCATCACCATCGTCGAGAACGCGGGTGAGCGCCTCGACGAGATCATGTTGCCGAAGGTGCAGTACGCCAGCGACGTCGTCGCTCTCGATCTGCTCCTCACCCAGATCGAGGAGACCATCGGGCGCGTGGGTCACGTCGGCATCGAGGCGCAGATCGAGACCGCCCGCGGGCTCATCAACGTCGAGGAGATCTGCGCCGCGTCACCGCGCATGGAGGCCATCGTGTTCGGCCCCGCCGACTTCGCGGCGTCGACCGAGATGCCGGTGCTCACCGGCGGCGTTCAGATCCCCGAGTACCCGGGCGACCACTTCCACTACACCTTCTCCAAGATCCTCATGGCCGGGCGCGCCAACGGCCTGCAGGTGATCGACGGCCCGTTCCTCAAGATCCGGGAGATCGACGCGCTGCGCGACTACGCGATGCGCACCCGCATCCTCGGCTACGACGGCAAGTGGGCGTTGCACCCCGACCAGGTCGCGGTGATCAACGAGGTGTTCACGCCCACGCAGGAGCAGTTCGACCACACGTTCGACATCCTCGAGGCCTACGAGAAGGCCACGACCGAGGGTGATCGGCGGGGCGCGGTGATGTTCGGCGACGAGATGATCGACGAGGCGAGCCGCAAGATGGCGCTGAAGTTCGTCAGCCGCGGCGAGCGCTCCGGCATGAGCCGCAGCAGCTGAGGAGTCGGCGGACCACGACCGCCCGAGAGGAGACGGCACGATGCGAGTCTCGTTCACCATGGATTTCCGGAACGCACCGGCCCGCCGCCAGCCGTGGCGGGAGTTCTGGGAAGACAACCTCTGGCTCATGTGTGAGGCCGAAGCAATGGGCTTCGACATCCTGCAGATCCAAGAGCACTTCTTCACCGACGACGGCTACGGACCGTCGATGCCGATCTTCCTCACCGCGCTCGCCGAGCGCACCACTCGGGCGCGCCTCATGGCCTTCCTGTACATCCTTCCGTTGCGAAACCCGGCCCAGCTGGCTCAGGAAACTGCGGTGCTCGACCATCTCAGCGAAGGTCGCCTCGACGTCGCCGTCGGCATCGGCCACCGGTTGCTCGAATACAAGGCATTCGGGATCGATCCTTCGACGCGCGGCGCCCGCATGGAGGAGGCCATGACCGCGTTGCAGCTGGCGTGGACGACCCGCCCGTTCAGCTTCCACGGCGCGTTCCTCGATTTCGACGGCATCGAGGTGCGCCCGGAACCCCTGCAAGACCCGCATCCGCCGTTGTGGGTGGGTGCGACCACGCCACGCGCGGCCCGCACGCGCGGGTCGGCATGGTGCGCACCTCGCTCCCGGCGCCGCTGATCCCGCCATCGTCGACGCCTACTGGGCTGCGCGCGATGCCGCGGGTTTCGATCGAGCGACCGCCCGGATCGCGTTCGGGCTCCCCGCGACCGTGACTCGTGAGAATCCCGATGCAGTGTGGGAGCGTCACAAGGAGCTTTATCACTACCGATGGGACTTCTACCGGAAGATCCGGGCCGAACTCGGGGATCCCGACCTCGCGCCGACGAACCCCGGCCCCGACTTCTACCGTTCGTACGAGACGATCGGACCCCCAGAGCTCGTGATCGAGAACACGCGTCGCGTCGTCGACGAGTTCGGCGTCACCGACCTCGGGTTCTTCGGCCCCCCATCGGGCATGGACCTGCGGACCGAGGGCTACGCGTCACTGAAGCTCTTCGCCGACGAGGTGCTCCCGATCGTGCACGACTGGTGACGCAGAGCCCTTGCGACGAATCCACGGAGGGTCAGTAGGTAGACACGTATACATACTTTGCTCTACTGTGCTGCACAGTGAAACATCGTTCGTATAGTCGAACGGCCAGATCCCGAGGGGGGAACAGTGCAGACCCGGAAGAACCTCTGGCTCGTCGTGGTCGCAGCCATCGGCTGCCTTGCGACAGTGACCGCGGGGAGCATCGGCGCCGCCAGTGCGCAGAGCAGCAGCGCACAAGGCGTGTCAAACACCGAGATCAAGGTCGGTGGGCTCGGAGACTCGGCGGGGTTCTTCACCGAAGCCACCATGGGCCTCGGCGCGCAGGCTCGTTTCGCGCGCGCTAACAAGACGGGTGAACTTCCCGGCAAGCGCAAGATCAACATGGTTGCGTGGGGTGACATCAAGGCCGATACGGCAACGTCGGTGCAAGAGGAACGGCGACTGATCCAGCAGGAGGGCGTCTTCGCCATCGTCCCCAACTCGAGCGCGTTCACGGCGGGGGAGGTTCCGAACCAAAGTCACGTTCCCGTGTTCGGCTTCGGCATCTCACCCGGCTACTGCTCAGCAGTCAACGCACCGAACTACTTCTTCGGCTTCGATGGATGCGTGGTTCCACCTCCGACGACCAAGGTCGTGGGTGACAACAGCTTCCTCTTTAAGAAAGCAGCCGAGAGCGAAGGCATCATCAAGCCGGGCACGAAGGGCAAGATCGCCTTCATCGGACCCGATAACGAACGTGCCAAGTTCGCGATCGCCGGGTTCTATGCGAGCGCCACGGCGAACGGGCTCGACGTCGTGTACGCCAAGGCGTCCACGCCGCCTCCGCCGACGGTGATCGGCGACTACACCCCGTATGTGCAGGAGGTCCTGGCAACGAAGCCGGACATCATCTTCTCGCTCGGGGTCTCGTCCGACTACATCGGCTTGGCGAAGGCATTGCAGGCCGCGCAGTACAAGGGGATGTTCGTCATCCCGGCTGCCGATCCGCAGCTCGCGCCTCTCGTGCCCAACACGTACGCGCAGACGAACTGGGGTCCGAACGAAGCCGCGGCAACGACGCCGGCGATCAAGCAGATGCTTGCCGACTTCGAGGCGTACAAGCCCGGCACGGTTCCCGGCAACGCAATGGTCATCGGGTGGCTCGCGGCGGATCACTTCATCACCGCGCTGAAGAAGGCTGGCAAGGATCTGACCACCGTGAAGCTCCAGCAAGCCGCTGCAAAGATGACCTACGAAAAAAAGGGCCTCATCGGGCCAACGCCCTACCCGGCGAACCGGAAGCTCACCAGTCCCAACTGCCACGCGTTCCTCAAGACGGACGGGAAGACCTACACGATCGTCGAGAACTACGTGTGCTCGAAGAAGATCTACAAGATCCCGTCCTACGAGTCGATCCAGAAGGGCTGAGCTCGACGGAGGCGGATCGGCACGGACTTCCCCCTGGAGCCGGTCCGCCTCCCGTCGTCCCGGAACGACAGTCCCGCCGAAAGGATCGAAGATGGACCTCGGCGTCCACGACCGCAACTTCGTGATCGTCGGCGGCACGACCGGCATGGGGTTCGCCGCCGCGACCGCACTCGCCGCCGACGGCGCCAACGTCGCCCTCCTCGCACGCGACGGCGAGCGCGCTCAGGAGCGCGCCCGTCAGCTCGCCGATGAACACGGCATTCGTACCGTGGGCATCGCCGCCGACGGCACGAATCGCGATGGCGAACTCGCCATCGCGATCGACCGCGCCGCGGACGAGCTCGGCCCGCTGCGCGGCCTGGCAGTCACCGCCGGACCGATGAACCAGCAGGGTCCCTTCGACGAGCACCAGGACGACTCCTGGGACTGGTACTACGAGGTCATCCTCATGATGACAGTGCGGGCGTGCCGGGCCGTCATCCCGCACCTTCAGCGCAACGGTGGCGGCACGATCGTGACGACCTCGGCGTACTCGGTGCGGGCCCCGAAGACCCTCATCGCGCCCTACACATCGATGAAGGCGGCGCTGCTCACGATGTCGAAGATCATGGCCAAGACCTATGGCGGCGACGGGATACGCGTCAACGTGGTCTGTCCCGGCCTCTTCGACACCGAGGTCAACGACTTCATCCGCCAGACGCGCGCCGACCAGTACGGCGTCCCCTTGGAAGACGCGATCTACACCCACCTCTCGAGCAACCCGGCGTGGAACATGCGCGTCGCGCTCGACCGCGGTGGCCGACCGAACGAGGCCGGTGAGCTGATCGCGTTCCTGCT
Source organism: uncultured Actinomycetes bacterium (assembly GCA_963750045.1). Lineage (GTDB taxonomy): Bacteria > Actinomycetota > Acidimicrobiia > IMCC26256 > DASPTH01 > DASUAS01. Next base: position 455,575 of record CAVVPD010000003.1, read on the forward strand.
CGGCGACCGTGCCGCCTACATGACCGGGGCGGTGATCAACATCGATGGCGGCACCGACTTCGGCGCATGACCGGTCGACTGGACGGCAAGACCGCGGTGATCACAGGAGCCAGCTCCGGCCTCGGACCGGCGATGGCCCGCATCTTCGTGCGCGAGGGTGCACGCGTGCTCCTCGCCGCCCGACGCGAGGAACTGGTGCAGGAGGCGGCCACCGCCATCGGTGACGGCGCTATCGCGATGCGCGCCGACGTGACCGACGAGCACGACGTCGCCGCGATGATCGGTCGGGCAGTCGAGGTGTTCGGCCACATCGACGTGATGGTGAACAACGCGGCTGCACCGGGCACCGACACCTGGATCTGGGACCAGACCCTCGAGAACTGGAACGACACCATCGCAATCGACGTGACCGCAGCGATGCTCTGCACGCGCGAAGTGCTGCGACAGTCGATGCTCGAACGTGGGTCGGGGGTGATCCTCAACTTCTCCTCGGCTGCGAGCTTCACGGCACCCGAGCGCAAGACGCACTACGTGACCGCCAAGGCGGCGCTGCGCGGCGTTGACCCAAGCCGTCGCTCGGGAGGTGGGGCCGAAGGGCATCCGGTGCAACTGCATCGTGCCCGGCGCCATCGAGACCGATCTCTTCAGCGGCTGGATCCGCCGCACCGCCGATGAAGAGGGCGTCGACTTCGAGACGCGGCGGGCCGCTTTCGTCGGTGGCGCCGCGCTGCGCGATATCTCCACGCCCGAGGACCAGGCACACCTCGCGGTCTTTCTCGCCAGCGACGAGTGCCGGACGATCACCGGGCAGTCGATCGTCTGCGACGGGGGCGTCTACATGCTCGGCTGACGTGTCCGGCAGCCCATAGCGAGTCAGGAGGTGAAGCGCACCTCGAGGGTGTCGAACGTCGTCATGAGTGCTGAATTCCGTCGCACCGGTGGTGCGACCAGCTCGACGCCCTTCCACCGTTTCGCCATCTCCCTCACGAGCACAGTGGCTTCGCGCTTCGCGAGGTGGGCGCCGATGCAGTAGTGCTCGGCGAACCCGAACGCCAGGTGGCTCGAGGCAGCGCGGTCGACGTTCCACGTGTCGGCGTCGTTGCCCCACTCCTCCTCGTCCCGGTTGGCCGACATGTAGGCGAGCAGCACTGCGTCACCGGCCTTGATGGTGGTGCCCCGCAGTTCGACGTCGGTGACGGCCTGGCGGGCCATGCTGTTGACCGGTGTCCACCAGCGCAGGGTCTCGTCGACAGCACGGGCCGCCATCCGACCCGGTGCTCTCAGCATCGCGGTGGTCTGCTCGGCTGACTGGGACATCGCGTACAGCAATCCCGCGATCAAGCTCTGGGTGGTCTCGCTGCCTGCCGCGAGCAGGGTGATCGCCCACCACACCAGCTGGATGTGGGTGAGTGGCTCGCCGGCCACCCGCGCGTTGGCGACCATGGAGAGGTAGTCGTTCGAAGGGTTGACGGCGCGCTCCGCGAGCAGGCCCTCGAGGTAGGGCACCACCTCCGCGTAGGTCGCGGCCATGGTCTCCGGAGTCTCGCCGCCACCGCCCGAGTTCGCGATCACGCTCGACCACTTCACGACTCGGTGCCAGTCCTCGCGGGGCACGCCGAGCAAGGCCGAGAACACGTTGACCGGTATGACCTCGGCCAGTGCGGGGATGGCGTCAAACGGCTCTTCTGGCAGCGCCTCGACCGCACCGACGACCACACCTTCCACAAGGTCCTGCATCGCGTTCACGCGTGCGGGCGTGAACTCGCGGATCATCACCCTTCGGTGGAGCCGGTGCTCGGGCGGGTCCATGAACAGGATCGCGTCACGAGGCGGGCGGGGCTGGTCCTCGCGGATCTTGATGATGTCGCCGAGGATGGCGATGTTGCGCGAAGAGAACAGCTCAGGGTGCTGCGAGATGAACCTGATGTCCTCGTACTTCGTGATGACCCAGAAGGGCCCGTCGTCGTACCAGTGCACCGGGTCTTCGCGCCGCAACCGGGCGAAGACCGCGTGGGGATCGTCGAGGTAGAAGGCCGGGTCGTCGAAGCGCATCTCGGCTGTCCGTGCGGCAGTCGCCATCACGTTCCCCTCCTGGTCATGCAGTACGACATAACACTAGACGTTCTATCGTGCAGTCGGACCGAGGTCAGATCCGGTTCTCCAACCACACCCCGCCCGTGGCGTGAAGCGCGGCGCCGGTCACGACGCCGGCGTGGTCGGAGAGGAGCAGCATCATCACGCGCGCGCTCTCCGCGTCCGCCGGTATGCGGCCGATCGCCATGTTCGTCGCCACCGTTGCCTCGACCTGCTCGCGCGTCTCGCCGCGCCGTTCCGCCCACTTGTCCATGGCGTCGGAGAGGTTCGGCCCCAGCATCGGGCCGCAGTAGACGGTGTTGCAGCGGATGCCGCGCGGACCGAGCTCGACGGCAAGCTGGCGGGTGAGGAACTCGAGCGCGGCCTTGGAGCCGCCGTATGCGCCCTGCATCTTCATCGGGCGAGTGGCGCTCATCGTGTTGACGTTCACGATCGCGCCCCCACCATCGCGACTCATGAGCGGCACGCAGGCGCGGGTCATCGACAATGTGCCGAAGACGTTCACCTCGAACACATGACGCCACGCGTCGAAGTCGGCGTCTTCGAACAGCGCGATCGGTCCTGCGGTGAACGCGCTGTTGACGAGGCCGTCGAGGCGGCCGAACTGCTCCTCGGCAACCGCGGCGACGCGCTCGCAGTCTTCGGATGAGGTGATGTCACCCGGTACCGCCACCGCGAGACCGCCTCGCTCCCCAATTTCGGTTGCGACTTGCTCGACGAATGCCTGCGTCCGGGCCACGCAGACCACTCGCGAGCCCTCCTCTGCGGCAGCGATGGCCATCGAACGACCGAGTCCGGGTCCGACCCCGGTCACGATCACGACCTTGTCCCGCAGCAACATGGTGGTGGCCTCCACGGTCTCAGTTGTCCCGGCGCATCAGGCTGAACGACTGCGCGCTGGGACCGTCGTTGGGCAAGGTCGCGAGCATGAGCGCGAGGGGAACAACGTCGTCGGGGGTCTTCGACCATTCGCCCGCGAACGTCGTGGTGTTCGTGCTCCCGAACTCGCCCGTGCCGATCTTCGTCGCCACGGGACCGGGGATGAGCTCGTTGACCGAGATGCGGTCGGCCTGCAGCTCCTGGGCCAGCACGCGGGTGAGCATCCACTGGCCGGCCTTGGCGCACGCGTAGGCCGAGAACTGCGGCACGCCGCGGTGCCCGATTCCCGAACCTACGAGGATGATCTTGCCGCCGCCCCGTGCGCGGAGGCGCGGGATCGCCGCCCGTGCGCAGAGATACGAGGCAGTGAGGTTGAGCGCGAGGGTGTCGTGCCACACGTCGAGGTCGGAGTCACCGACCGGACCCCGCCCCGGCAGACCGCCCGCGTTCAGCATCACCAGGTCGAGCCCTCCGATCTCGTCGATGCGAGCGAACAGCTGCTCGACGGCGTCGGCCGAAGTGACGTCGGTCGGCACGGCGGTGGCGCGACCGCCGGCGGTGGTGATCTCGTCGACGAGGGCGTCGAGCTCGGATGCGGTGCGCGCAGCGGCGACCACGTCCGCGCCGGCTGCGCCGTACGCGAGCGAGATGGCGCGCCCGATGCCTCGCCCCGCTCCGGTGACGAGTGCGATCTGCCCGCGGAGTGGAGTCGACTCGGTCATCGGACCTCGATCCCGAATCGCTCGACCCACGGCGCGAAGCGCGCGGCAACGTCGTCAGGATCGAGGCCGTAGCGGTCGAGTGAATACGAGTGGTGACCGTGCTGGCCGGGTTGGTGGTTGGCGAGGAAGTCCCCCATGCGCTGCTCCGTGTCCGCGGTCATCGGGATCTCGAGCTCGTCGTACACCCGACCGACGGCGCCGAGTGCGTCGCGTAGCTCCGAGTAGTGGAGCTCCACGACACGGTGTGGCTCGACCTGCTCGTCGAGGAAGGTCTCGAGGCACTCGAGGGCGTCGCAGTACACGTTGAGCCAGTGCGCGCCGACCGCATCGGTGTCGACGTCGTCGGTGAACGCCCGCATCTGTAGTTCCCAGAAGTCACACGCCGAGGCCAGTGACACCGACGGATCCCGGTGCGGAACGATGAAGCGCGCATCCGGGTACACGGCGAGGAGCGCAGGGAGCGAGAGCGTGTGCGCCGGCGCCTTGAGCTGCCAACGATTGGGTGGCTGCTTCCACTGCAGGAGCTGCAGAGTCGCGCGGTGCAGCTCGTACGCCGACATCTGGTCGACGTCCCGGTTCCATTCGTAGAACGACGGGATGTGGAGGCTGCAGTCGAACAAGAGGCTCTTGAACTCGTGCGACAGCGTGAGCACGCACTCCGTCGGGCCTTCGGCCTCTTGGATGTTGATCGCGGCGAGCTCGGGCGTGGCCTCGTGTTGTTGCGCGATCTGCGCTTCGAGTCGCGAGATGCGGTCGCGGTCGGCGCTCGGGTCCAGCCCAGGTGGCGGACACGGCAGGGCTGCCTCCCAGCGTCGCAGCGAACGACTGCCACGGTCCTGCGCGAGCAGGTAGGAAAGGATCGTGGTGCCGGTGCGCCACAGCCCGATCACGAACACCGGAGCCGGGATCTCCTCGTCGGCGATCTCCGGATGGCGGCCGTGCCAGTCGTAGAGCTGGAGCCGGTTGACCAGGCGCGATCGGATCATGCTTGCCAGGAGCGCTCGCCCATCGTCGTGCAACCCCGACTCGCCTTCGGCCGCGTCGATGAGCACATCGAGGCCGTCACGGTAGGAGGACGGACCGAAGTCGGCGAGGCCCGTGCTCTCGGACACGCGGCCGAGCAGTTCGTCGGCGTTCAGCTTCACCAGCGGAACCTGGAGGCGACGTGCGCGCGCCGCGTCCGGATCTCTTCGCGACGCATGGCCGCGTCGACGACGGGCGTGTCGTCGGGAAGCGCGTCGCGCACATCTGCGAGCGGCAGGCGCGTCGCCGTCGGCTGTGACGCCTCCGACACCAGTGCGGCCCGGAAAAGCATGCCACCCCATGGGTGCCCGCCGATGTCCATCCAGTTCGGCACCCGGGGATCGTCGTGCGCGAGCACGTAGCGGATCACGCCGTCGGAGCTCACGTACGCCTGCAGGTTGTTGCAGCTCGTCGTGCGACCCACGTAATCGAGCGACTGCAGCCAGTAGTTGACGAGGTGGAAGCCGAGGTACGCGCCGGGCGGCGGCTCGGGGATCGCGACCACGAGTGCCTCGTCAGGTTCGAGCCGGAACAAGCCCCAGGTGAAGAACGCTGCGCGCCGCGTTCGAGTTGTACCAGCTCGCGTCCCTGCAATCCCGGCGTCTCGAAGGTGTTGGGTTCGATGCGATTGATGAGACCCTCGACGTAGTCGAGCCAGTAGCGGGTCTGGGTCTCGACGAACTCGGCGGTGCGTGCGAGGCGTTGTGCCACCTCCGTGGTCGCGAAGGCGGCGTCGCGGTCGCCGTCGTGGTCGTCGAGGCACTCGATGCGAAAGTCGCCGGGTTCGTCGTCGGGGTACCAGGACCCGAACACCTGGCGCACGAGCACGCTGGTCACCTCGTCGTCGACCGCGAGCCAGTTTCGGTCACGCGGTCGACCGCCGACGACGATCTCGATGGACCCGTCGTCGCCGATGTCGATCTCGGTGGTGTCGAGCTTGCTGACCGTGCGCGGCGGGATGACGACACCGGGGAACCCCACACTGGTACTGAACTCGAGGAAGTACGCGGTGCCCCGCGATCCGCGCACGCGATACCCGCGATGCGGATCGATGCGCGCAACCTCGTAGACGTTGTCCGGGTTGTCGAAGCCGATCTTGGAGTCGAAGCCGAGACGGTGGAGCATCGGGTGGCGGACGTCGCCGTAGTGGAACTCGCGCCGCAGTCCGAAGGTCAGCACCTGCGCCCAGTAGTCGTAGCCCTCGGCGATCGCAACATCGTCGTGCTGGTGGCCCGAAGTCAGCGCGTCTCGGCGCGTCCCCGATCGCGCGTACGAGGCGCGACCAGACGTCCTCGATCGAAGCCGGGTCGCTCACGTCCACATGTCCGTCGCGCGGAAGCCCCACGAGAGGTGCGCACCGTCGGGAACCGATCCGACCGGTTCCCGCAGCTCGGCCAAGGTGGGGCCTAGTGCTGCCGCGGCGCGAGCAAGAAGGTTCGCATCGAACCCGTAGCAGGCGATCGCGTTCTCACCGAGCACCAGTCGCATGTCGCGGTCGGACATGCCCACGCACGCCCGCCGCAAGCTGTCGCGCGACCACGGCCAAGCGCCTTCGGGATGCGGATAGTCGGAACCCCACATCAAGTGACTGATCCCGATCTCGTGTCGCTCTGCCGCTTCGGTCGCCGACAAGAAGCTCGCCCCGACGTAGCAGTTCGACGCGAAGTATTCGCTCGGCGAACGCGGGAGCGTCGCGGCGATGCCGTTGATGGGAGCGCGGTAGATGTCGTCGAGGTACTCGAGCGTCGGCACGACCCAGCCCGCTCGCTGTTCCGTGAACACCATGCGCAGGTTCGGATGGCGTTCGAAGACACCGGAGAAGATCAGGAACCACAGCGCCGCGCCGACCGAAGAAGTCGACCTCGGCAAGCGAGACCGACATCGAATCCGCTCCGTGGCCGTAGAAGCGGGTACTCGCGCCATGGCTGTTGAGCGGGAGGTCGAGCCGCTCGCATGCGTCCCAGATCGGCTCGTAGCTCGGATCGTTGAAGTACGGGTACGCCTTGTCGGAGATAGGCGGAAGCGAGATGCCCCGAAGTCCGGCGGCGCTCGCCCATTCGATCTCGCGCACCGCGGATTCGACGTCGCGGATGGGCACCACGCCCACGCCCGCGTGGCGCCCGGAGTTCGCGCTGCAGAACTCGGCGAGCCACCGGTTGTACGCGCGGCACCCTGCCGCCTGCAGCTCGGGCGTTGCCTCGTAGCCGATTGCCGGCAGCATCCCCGGCTGCGACGGGTAGTCGGCGAAGGGCACCACGCCCTGCGGGAAGATCACGTCGCCGACGACCCCGTCCGCCTCGAGGTCGCGCAGGTGCTGCGCGGGATCGTGGAGGCCGTCGATCGAGTCGCGCTCGATGAAGACTCGGTGCATCTCCGTGTACGACGCCTCACCGCGACCGGCGAAGATCGCCGCGACTTCAGCGTCGTAGGCCTCTGTACGCGCCAGGTAGTCGGCGAAGTCGTCGGCGTGACGTGAGTCGACGTACTCGCCCAGGGTCTCGAGCTCGGGTCCCGCGTGGCAGTCGGCCGAGACGAGGACGAGCGGTGACGAAGGGGGTTCGTGAGCCATGCGAGCCTCCCCCGGGATGGCACGTCCGGACGTTGCGGGACTGTACACGACAGGACAGTTGCCGTACAGATGTTCTGCACTCCCCCGTTGGCCCCCGTCGTACACAACGCCCAGTTCTGCGGCGGAAGGACCAGATAAGCAATGGTACATGGGATGTTCGACTGTGTGACCGTCGCACTACACTCCCTGCGATGACAATCGAGCAAACCGAACGACCGAACGGGCCGCTTTCTGATCTCACCGTGCTCGAGGTGGGTGGCATTGGACCGCTGCCAGTCTTTGGATGGCTAATGGTCGACCTCGGCGCGCGGGTGATTCGCATCGACCCGGTTAATCCCGCCGTGCCTCGGGTGAACCCCGACATGTGGATTTTTCACGGGTCGCGAGTCGCTCACTCTCGACCTCCGACAGGGCGAGGGCGTCGAGGTGCTCCTGCGGCTTACGGAGCATTCCGACGTTCTCGTTGAGGGCTATCGACCAGGAGTCGCCGAACGAATGGGTATTGCGCCCGAGGTATGCCAGCAGCGCAACCCTCGGCTTGTCTACGGGCGAATGACTGGCTGGGGTAGCTACGGTCCGCTCGCCCACCTCGGCGGCCATGACCTCAACTACGTCGCGATCTCAGGCGGGCTCCATGCCATCGGACCGAAAGGTGAGCCACCGACCGTGCCACTCAATCTGATTGGCGACTACGGCGGTGGCGCGATGATGCTCGCGTTCGGCGTCCTCGCCGCCGTTCACGAGGCGCAGCGCAGCGGACTGGGCCAGGTGGTCGAGTCCGCGATGTGCAACGGCGCGATCGCCCTGATGGCGCAGTGGTATGCAATGCGTGACATTGGGCAATGGACCGACGAGCGCGAGTCGAACCTCATCGACGGTGGCTCACCCTTCTACCGGTGCTACGAAACCAAAGACGGCAAGTACGTCGCAGTAGGTGCGATCGAGGAGAAGTTCTACGCCGCTCTGCTCGAAGGGTTGGGACTCGACGCCTCGCTTGTCTTCACACAGCGCGATCGATCCACTTACCCCGAACTCCAGGCGACAATCGAGGCGACATTCAAAACCAAGACGCGCGCCCAATGGGAAGCAGTGTTCTCGACCCGCGATGCGTGCTTCAGCCCCGTCCTCACCATGGTGGAAGCAATGGAGCACCCGCACAACCGGAGCGCGGGACCTTCGTCGAAGCGCATGATACGAAGCAGGTTGCGCCGCCCGTGCGCTTCGGCCGTACCCCGGCCCGAGTCGCGCCCCATGCACCTGCACCCGGCGCAGACAATGACTCGCTCCTGGCGGAGATCGGTTACGGCCCTGAGGAGATTGAGATCCTTCGCACTCTGAGCGTCGTTGACTGAGCTCAGGACGTCCGGGGTGCTGCTCTGCACGATCGTGCTCAGGGGACTCAGGTCATGGCCTCAGCCAGGGTTTCGCGAGTAACGCCCGTGACCTGGAGAACCTCATCGAGGACGTAGTCGTTCGCTTCACCGAGCAGCGGCCCTGGTTGGTGCACGACACGAGGCGCGTTGGCCATCAGCCATGGAGGCCGCACCACGCGCTGCAAGCCCATAACCGGATGCATGACGTCGACGAACATGCCACGAGCAGCAAGGTGATCGCTCACCGCCAGGTCCCGGTTCGATAGGCATGGCGCCGCTCGCACGCCTGCTCGTTGGAGAATCTTCGTCGCCTCGAACACGTCTTGGCGTGTCGTCCATTCGTTGATCACGGCATCGATATGCGCCTCGTCGGCCTTGCGAAGTTCGGCGGTCGCATGACTCTTCGCAAGGTCGCTCCGAGCAATCGCCTCGCAGAGCGAGAACCATTCGTCATCATCCTCGACGACGATCGTGATCCAGCGGTTCAGTCCTGCGCAGCGGTAGACGTTGTGCGGTGCGGCGAACTGATGGTGGTTTCCCATCCGTCCAAGCAACGGAGCCGACAGCGCCTGCCGCAGCAGCGCGTCGGGCGAGTACGCGGCCACGACCTCCTGACATGCGACGTCCACAAATTGTCCTCGTCCCGTTCGCTCTCGTTCGAATAGGGCAGCGATGAGGCCAACAGCTACGGCGGAACCGCACCGGAAGTCGACGCTGTCGCCCGCCTCGGTGGGTGGGCCATCGACGAACCCGGTCTGAGCCGACAACCCGCCAGTGGCAGCAAACACATTCGCGTAGCCAGGACGCTCACGCTCAGGCCCGCTAGATCCACTCGCTGACACGGCCGCCACAACCAAGCGGGAGTTCTGCTCAAGGAGCCAGTCCGGCCCGATACCGAGTTTGTCCATGACGCCGGGGCGGAAGTTGCTTGTCACGAGGTCGCAGTGCGTGATCAGCCGTCGCACGACCTCCTGGGCGTTCGGGTGGGCCAGATCCAGACGCAAGCTCCGCTTGTTGGCCGCGAGATCGTTGAAGTTCGGCGATTCGTCTGCAGAGCCGTAGAACCAGACCGGGCCCGGTTGACCGGAGGCGGCGGCATCTGGAAGCCTCGCCGCGCACTGTCAGGTCGATCCGGATGTTCGACCTTGATCACCTCGGCCCCAAGATGAGCCAAGAGGTAGGTGGGATACGGGCCGGCGGCAGCCCAGGTGAAGTCCAGCACGCGTATCCCGTCGAGTGGATGCGTCGGCATCCTCGTGGGAGGTTGGGCAAGACGAGCAACAGTCCTCGTGGCTTCTCCTCCGGAGACCCGAATTGGAGGTCCCGGGATGCGCACCTCGCCGGCCGCGGGGTGTTCCGCCGTAGTGAAGAACTCGCGAACCCGAAGCTGCTCTGAAGCCAAGAGCTCGGTCGGGCTGTTTACAGCGCCGACCGGCCACCCAGCGAGTTCAAGCAGCTCGACGACAGCGCGCCGTTGTTCACGCGAGGCACCACGCCCGGAGTTCGGACGCGAAGACGTCGCGCACGTCGGGCATGCGCCAGCCGCCGTTTGCGAACTTCGGATCATTGAAGACGTCGCCCTCATCCAATGCAGCGAGACACGCGAGCGCCTTTTCTGGCACACCGAACGAAATGATCACGTGGCCGTCAGCGGTCGGATATAGCGAGTCGCCGTAGCCCGGCTTGTTGTAGTCATAGATCGTACCGTCATGGAAGTACCGGATCATCGTCGTGCGGTTCTCGCTGATCAGGACCTCCTGGCATGACAAGTCGATCCATTCCCCTACACCGGTAGCCCGGCGACCCCACAATGCAGCCAGCACTGCGACAGTCGCGTGGCTGCCGACGTCATAAGACGCGACCTCGCTTCCCGACTGGAGCGGGGGCCAGCCGACGCCAGGGATCGGCACCGAGCGCGCTCTCGCCGCCGGCATGGAAGAAGTTGAGGTGGCTTGCGACGTATCCGGAATGAGGGCCCGTGAGGCCGAAAGGTGTGATCGTGCAGCGAACGAGGCCGTCGTACGTGCCAGTCCATGCTCGCGATGCGCTCGTCTCGTCTTCGAGGAGCACGTCGAAGCCGGCGAGCAGATCGGAGGGGTCCGTCCAGTCGACCGACAAGAGTGCGTCAACGATGGGCGTCTTGTGAGAGTCGAGATACCACTCGAGACCGCCGAACTCTCGTGCGGTGTCCTTCGGATGGAACGGTCCGATGTCACGAATGCGATCCGCTGCGGCCGAAGGCATGGTCACTACCTCTGCCCCGAGATCGGCGAGCAACTTTCCGCAGAAGGCCGTCGGCTTCGTGCGCCCTACTTGGAGCACGCGGATCCCTGAGAGGGCACCTGCCGTCGTATTGGCCCCACTGGTCACGATCTGTCTCCTTCGTTGCATGTCAGGTGCCTACGCCTTGTCCGCCGTGCAAGTAGCCGGTTACGCCGGGTCGACATACACGCCGAGCGCGTCGAACTCCGGTCCGGCGTGGCAGTCGGCCGACACCAGCACCAGCGGTCCCGACACGTCGTCGCACCCCATGCGCACTCCCCCAAGCGGCTGGTCGGCCGGTCGCGTCCGGGACTGTACACGCTTGAACAAGTGATGTACAGATGTACTGCTCGCTCACACGCTCGTATCGACCACGTACCGGCCCGTGACAACGCCCTGCGCGATGGAGTCGATCGCGTGCTCCACGTCGCTCAGCGCCACCGGTCGGCGGATCTCGTCGAGGCCCTGCGGCTTCATGTCGCCGGCAAGGCGGCCCCAGACCTCACGCCGGCGCGCGATCGGCGTCGTCACCGAGTCGATCCCTAGCAACGACACGCCGCGGAGGATGAACGGGAGGACGGTCGTCTCAAGTTGCGCGCCGCCGGTGTTCCCGCTGGCGGCGACCGATGCACCGGCCTGGAGGCGAGCGACGACCCCGGCCAGCGTGGCGCCGCCGACGCAGTCGACTGCACCGGCGTACGCGGCGGCCATGAGCGGCTTGCCCGGCTCCGCGAGCTCTGCTCGTCCGATGATCGAGTCGGCGCCCAGCTCGCGCAGCCATGCCGCGGCGTCGGCCTTGCCCGTGCTCGCGACCACCTCGTAGCCGGAGCCCGCGAGGATGCTGACCGCGACACTGCCGACGCCTCCGGTGGCGCCGGTCACCAACACCGGGCCCGCGCCGGGCTCCAGGCCACGCTCGAGGAGCGCGAGCACCGACAGCGCGGCGGTGTAGCCAGCAGTGCCGATCGTCATCGCCGCGACTGCGTCCATCCCGTCGGGCATCGGTACCAGCCGGTCCGCCGGGACGCGCGCCAGCTCCGAGAACCCACCGTGGTGCGAGACCCCCAGGTCGTAACCGGAGGCGATCACGGCGTCGCCGGGCGCGAACTCGTCGCTGTCGCTCTCGACGACGACGCCGGCGAGATCGATGCCGACGATCAGGGGCGAGATGCGGGCCACGCGTCCCTTCGCCGACGCCGCGAGAGCGTCCTTGTAGTTCACGCACGATCGCTCGACCCGCACCACCACACCGCGGTCGCCGAGTGCGTCGGTCGACATTGTCTCGACACTGCGCGAGAACTCACCGTCGTCGGTGCGGGCCACGAACGGGCGCAGAACGTTTTGAAGATCAAAGCGGACTACATCGGCATCGCATCAGTTAGGCCGTGATCGCCAACCCTCCGACGAGTCTTCGAGCCGAGCACCTGACGAATCCGCTCGGGACCTGGAGCGCCTCACCACGCTTGTCGTGGCAGCTCCCAGCGTTCACCGTCACTCAGTTGGCGTGCGAGCTAGAGCTCGACGGCGTTCCGCTCGGACGCGTCGACTCGAATCAATCGCTGCTGATCCCGTGGCCCGGTGCCCCGCTGACCTGTCGGCAGCGTGTCCAGTGGCGAGTCCGCGCTTGGACCGATCGAGGGCCGAGCCTATGGTCAGAGGCGGCCTTCGTCGAGTCGGCTTGCTCAAGACCACGGACTGGCGCGCCCGCTGATCCAGCCCGCGGAGGAGAGCGCACTCGATGTTGCGCAGCGCCCCGCACACGTCTTGCGTCGCGTGTTCAGCCTCGACGCAACGGGACCAGCCGCCTTTACGCAACCGCACACGGCCTCTACGAAGTGTTCTTGAACGGTGCCCTAGTCGGTGACCAGGAGATGACCCCTGGTTTCACCAGCTACGAGCACCAACTCGACGTCCAGACGTTCGACGTGAGCGACCTCGTCCGCGAAGGCAACAACAGCTGGCTGGTCGTGCTCAGCGACGGAGCTGTCCGGGTTGCCCCCGGCGTGGATCGGCACCGGCACCCTTGACCTCTTCCACGATGAAGACGTCTCCTATGCCGCACGACTCGACGCAGCCGGCGTGCCGTGCCAACTGGAGATCGTCAAAGGTGCGTTCCATGGCTTCGACGTAGTCTGCCCATGGACTCGGATGGTACGGGCCTACCGAGCACGCCAACTCGCCGTGCTCCGCGCCGCCCTCCAGCCAATCCGTTCGTGACCGAGACGGTGGCATGGCCGCGTCGCTCGAGCTCGGGTCGAGCGCTTCCCAGCACCACCCGCCGTGTCCCCCACCATGAATCAAACGCGAAGAGCGCCATCGCTGGCCGACTGTACACGGCAGAACAATTCATGTATAAGTGTTCCGACCTGCCGGGGCTGCGTCTCGCGGCCGACCCATCGAGAGGCTCGGAGTGCCCGACACCCTGCGGTGGCAGATCGGCGACGTCACCATCACCCGCGTGGAGGAGAGCACCTCGCCGATCTCGCCGTCGATCCTCCTCCCCACCTCCAGTGAGGACGTGATCGCTGCGCACGCGTCGTGGTTGCGCCCACACTTCGTCGACGACTTCGGCAACCTCATGATGTCGATCCACGCGTTCGGAATCACCACGGGTGATCGCAGGATCATCGTCGACACCTGCATCGGCAACGACCGCCAGATCCCGGGAATGGAAGCGCTGAACCTCCAGACGCCGTTCCTCACCGACCTCGCCGCCGCGGGATTCCCGCGTGAAGAGGTCGACATGGTGATCTGCACCCATCTGCACTTCGATCACGTGGGCTGGAACACGATGCTGCTCGACGGCGAGTGGGTACCCACATTCCCCAACGCGCGGTACCTGCTGTGCCGTGACGAGTGGGCGCACTGGGAGGCGGAAGGCGCCACGGGGTACGCGGCGACCATCGACGACGCCGTGCGCCCGGTGATCGACGCCGGTCTCGCCGATCTCGTGTCGGCCGACCACCGCGTCACCGACGAGATCCGCCTCGAGGCGACGCCAGGCCACACGCCGGGGCACGTTGCGGTACACGTCGAGTCGGGCGGCCAGCACGCGCTGATCACCGGCGACCTCGCCCACCACCCGGTGCAGTTCGCCGAACCCGACTGGCATTCGGACCCCGACACCGACCCAACACAATCCGCGGCAACCAGGCGGCGTCTTCTCGAGGAGCACAGCAACACCGACCTGCTGGTCATCGGCACCCACTTCGCGCCGCCGTGCTCGGGCCACCTCGTGACCGACGGGCAGAGCCACCGCTTCGACGTTGCCCTTTGATGCCCGCGCCGACGCACTCAGACAAACACAGCGCGCTCGCGTGGCTCGCGCGACGCATGCGATGGGCGAGACCATCGCTGGCGTCACTTCCTGCACCTCTCCGGAATCGAGACGTAGCGCACACCATGCCCGACTCCTACCTCACCCCGCAGCTGCTCGATCTGGTCGGGCGAGAGATCCGCACGACCACGTCGTTCCCAATCACCGATTCCGACATCCGTCGTTGGGCGATCGCGGTGTACTACCCGGAGCCCGCACCGCGAGTGTTCTGGGACGTCGAGTACGCAACCGCCACGGCGCTCGGCGGCATCGTCGCACCGGAGGACTTCAACCCGTTCGCGTGGATGGTGCGCTCGACGGTGCACGCCGCGGTCGCGAAGCCCGCAGCTGGTGCGTTCGCCCTCCCGGAGGAGTTGCTCGGGATCGACGCGCCGGCCACGAGCGCCATGGTGAACGGTGGTCTCCAGGTCGACTACGGCGTGCGCATGCGTCCGGGCGACGTGATCACGTCCACCAGCACACTGGATGGATACTCAGAACGAGAAGGACGTCTGGGATTGATGCTGTTCACAACGATGTTGGACACGTGGGTCAACCAGCGGGGCGAGACGGTGAAGTCCTCGCGCAACACGCTGATCCGGTACTGACATGGCCGTCGACCGCGACACCGTCACTGTCGGGACTGAACTCCCTGTCTTCGTTCGCACCACCGACTTCCACAACTGGAACCGCTACGCGGGAGTCAACGACGAATTCGTCCCGATCCACATGGACGACGAGGCCGGCCGCGCCCAAGGTTTCCCCGGCGCGTTCGGCATGGGCAACCTGATGTGGTCGTACCTGCACAACCTCGTGCGTGACTGGATGGGCGACGACGGCCGCATCGTGGCGATCGGATGCAGCTTCCGCTCTCCGAACTTGCGCTGCATGACGATCGAAGCGCGCGGCACCGTCATCGCGGTACGCGACGAAGACAGCGAGCACCTCGTCGACCTCGAGCTCAGTGTCGTCGACCACGACAACCCAGACACCGTGCTCGTGCCCGCGACGGCGACGGTCGCACTCCCCTGAGCACGTTGACCACACTCACTGAGGACTTGGCCTTCCCGGAGTGCCTTCGGTGGCACGGCCGGACGTTGTGGTTCTCCGACATGCACGGAGGTCGGGTCTACACGCACACCGACGAGCGGGGCGACGTCGCAATCGTCGACGTCGGCGGCGACCCTGGAGGCCTCGGCTGGACGACCGACGGCCATTTGCTTGTCGTCTCGATGCACGACCGACGACTCCTGCGGGTCGACTCGGGCCGCGTGCACGAGGTCGCCGATCTCTCCATCCACTCGCCGTTCCCCCTCAACGACATGCTCGTCGACTCCGCTGGCCGCTCGTACATCGGCACCTTCGGGTTCACCGCGTTCGACGGTCACGACCGCGGACCGGGCGCGATCCTCGTCGTGGACCCTGATGCGAGTCACCGAGTCGCCGTCGACGGTCTCGAGTTTCCGAACGGCATGGTCCTCACAGACAGTGGACGAACGCTCGTCGTCGCCGAGAGCTTCGGCGAGCGGCTCACGGCCTTCACGCTTCGCAACGACGGGACGCTCACTGACCGGCGCGTGTGGGCCACGCTTCCGAGTGGCGTGATGCCGGACGGCATCGACATCGACGCCGATGGCTCGATCTGGGTCGCGTCGGTGACGACGAATGAATGCCTGTTGGTGCAAGAAGGAGGGGACGTGCTCCGTCGTATCGACACCGGTGAGCACATGGCGATCGACTGCCTTCTCGGCGGCGACCATGGCCGAACGCTCTTCATCGCGCTCAACCGGCACCTCGTCCCGCGCCGCACGACCCAACGACGAGCCGGACGCATCGCCACGGTGACCGTCGATGTCGGCGCTGCACCCACAGCATTGAACGCCCCGTGAGCGAGCTCCCGGTCTTCGTCGACGGCATCGGCTTCGGCGAGGGGCCACGATGGCACGACGGCAGGCTCTGGTTCTCCGACTTCTACCAACACACGGTGTCGACGGTCGACGATCGCGGCACGCGCACCGTGGAGCTCGAGATCGACGACCGCCCGAGCGGTCTCGGCTGGCTTCCCGACGGTCGCCTCCTCGTCGTCGCGATGGACTCGCGCTCCGTGCTCCGGCGTGAGCCCGACGGATCCGTGGTCGCGCACGCAGACCTGTCGCAGATCGCCACTGCCGCGTGCAACGACATGATCGTCGACGATCGTGGCACCGCCTACGTCGGGAATCTCGGGTTCGACTACACGGTCGGCGAACCGCGCCGACCCGCGGTCCTCGCCCGCGTTGCCACCAGATGGCGCCATCGATGTCGTCGCCGACGACCTCCTGATCCCCAACGGCACAGTGATCACACCCGATCGCACCACGATGATCGTGGGCGAGACCTCGCGCCGATGCGCGACCGCGTTCACGATCAGCGCGGACGGCACCCTCCACGATCGGCGCGTGTGGGCTGATCTCGGGGAGGTGCTTCCCGACGGCTGCACCCTCGACGCGGAGGGTGCGATCTGGTTCGCCGACGCAGGACGTCCAGAGATCTTGCGGGTCCGCGAGGGCGGCGAGGTGACCCACCGGATCGAGATCGGCCAGCCCGGGTACGCCTGCATGCTCGGCGGGAATGACGGCCGGACGCTCTTCGTGTTCGCAGCCGACGACGCGCACGGTTCCGGCAATGCGACCATCCGCACGCTCCGCGTCGACGTTCCGCATGCGGGTCTCCCATGAACGATCACCGTGTCGACATCAAGGGCAAAACAGCCCTCGTCACCGGCGCCGCGTCCGGCATCGGTCTCGCCGCTGCGAAAGCCCTTGCGAACAGAGGTGCCCACGTGACCTTGGCGGATGTCGCAGACGACGCCGGACAACGCGCAGCCGACGACGTCGGCGGCAATTACGTGCACCTCGACGTCTCGAACCCCGACGAATGGGCCGACGTCATTGCGGCATTCGATCGTCTCGACCTGCTGCACCTGAACGCGGGCCTCTACGACATCGATCTGCGGGACCTCACCGACATCACCGAGGCGCGGTACCGCGCGTACATGGGCGTCAACATCGACGGCGTGTTCTTCGGACTACGCGCCGCGATTCCGCTCCTCGAGGAGACCAACGGTGCCGTTGTCGTCACGTCGTCGATGGCAGGCATCGTGCCCCTAAGAACGAATCCGGTCTATGCGCTCACCAAGTTCGCGCTCAACGGGTTCGTTCGGAGCGTGGGCCCCGAACTCGCGACTCGCGGCATCCGGGTCAACGCCGTCTGCCCGGGCGCCGTGGCCACGCCCATCATCGGTGACGATCCGCACGCCTGGTACGAGAAGCACGGTGTGGTTGCCCTCGAACCCGAGGAGATCGCGGAGACGGTCCTGGATGTGATGATGTCATCCCGCCACGGCGAGATCGTCGTTCACATCCCACCGTGGCCGCCGGAAGTCGTCGAGTTCCAAGGCCTACCGGAGCACTGACCGCGCCGGGAACGTGGAGCAGCGACTCCGTACTTCGAGTGATCGATGAAAGGAACGAACGAGATGAGCGACTCGAACAGTGAGGGCGCGCTGCACCTCACCCGCACCATCCCGGTACCGCAGTCGGTGAGCCCCGAAGCGCAGGCCCTGATGGCCATGGGAGGCCAGATGCTCGCCGATCGCCTCGCGTCGCCTCCCCAGTTTCCCGCCCTCGATGACCACGACGCATGGAAGGCGGACATCGCGGAGAAGGACGAGCAAATTCTGCTGGGCATGGATGCACGCGTCGCTGCCATCAACGCGACCTTCGAAGAGACCACGATCGGCGGCATCGACGTGTTCGTGATCACTCCGGACGGCGCTGATCCCGACCAGACCGCGCCGCTCCTCTTCGACATTCACGGCGGCGCGCTCATCTCCGGTGGAGGACAAGCGTGCCGCGCCATGGGGACCGTCATGGCCGCCGCCGCCGGACTGGTGACGTGGGCCGTCGACTATCGCATGCCCCCCGACCATCCGTATCCAACTCCGCTCGACGACTGCCTCACCGTCTACCGCGCCCTCCTCGAGGAGCGATCGCCCGCCCAGATCGCAGTGAGTGGTTCATCGGCTGGAGGCAACCTCGCTGCCGCGCTGATGCTCAAGGCTCGAGCCGAGGGACTTCCGATGCCTGCGTGCCTGATCCTCAACTCACCCGAGGTCGACCTCACCGAGTCCGGGGACTCCTTCGAGATCAACCAAGGTGTCGACTATGTGCTCGTCAACCGGCTCACAGAGTCGATCGCGCTCTACGCCGACGGTCATGACCTCGAAGATCCGTTCCTGTCCCCGCTCTTCGGCGACGTGAGCGACTTCCCACCCACTTACCTACAGACCGGTACGCGTGATCTGTTCCTCTCGAACACGGTGCGTTTCCACCGCAAGCTGCGTGCCGCGGGCGTCGAGGCAGAACTGCACATCGGCGAAGCCATGCCCCACGGAGGGTTCTTCGGCTTCGCTCCCGAGGACGCCGAGCTCGAAGCAGAGATACGCCGATTCCTCGCGAAGCATCTCTGAGACGACGAACGTATGACGCGCCCGGTCAGGGTCAGGGCGCTCCGTACACGTAGTGACCGTCGTCGGGATGGTGGTACCAACCCATCGACGCATGCGTACCGCCGTCGACGTGCAACGTGTGACCCGTCACGTAGCTCGAGAGGTCGGACGCCAGGAACACCGCGGCACCCGCGCACTCGTCGACATGGCCGGGGCGCCCCAACGGCACGATGAGCCCCAGGCGTTCCGAGCTCCCCGGCGGCGACATCGCCACGATGCCCTCGGTGAGCGTGATGTCCGGCGCAATCGCGTTCACGCGAATGTCGTGAGGTGCCAGCTCCAGCGCAAGCGTCTTCGTCAGATTGATCACCCCCGCCTTCGCGGCGGCGTACGCCGCGAACAGCGGTGCCGCTCGCACGCCCTCGATCGAACTGATGTTGACGATCGCTCCCCCATGACCGGCCTCGACCATGTGCGCAGCAACTGCCTTGCTGCAGAGCAACACGTGCTTCAGGTTCGATCGATACAGCGCATCGAACCCGTTCTCACTGGTCTCGAGGAACGGTTTCGGGAACACACCGCCCGCGTTGTCCACCAAGACGTCGACCGTCCCGAAACGCTCAAGCGTCGCCGCCATCGCCGCGTCGACCTGATCGGCATCACGCACATCGGTAGGAACTGGAAGCCCATCGACCTCTACCGCGGCCGCGGCGCAACTGTCCCCATCGCGCTCCCAGATCGCCACGTCGGCGCCGAACGCTCGCACACCGTTGGCGATGCCGCGACCGATCCCGGAGCCAGCTCCCGTGACCACCACGACCTTCCCATCGAGGCGTGCCGCGTCCGCGCTCGAGGACCATGTCACCCATACCCTTCATCGCCGTCACGCGCACGGTAGACGTCTGCACGTCTGCTGTACAGTTGCATAGTCACGCCCGACACGTACTTGATCAGATCTGGTGGCGGCGGTCACGACGAACGAATACCTCTTGGTACGAGAAGGAGGGGACGTGCTCCGTCGTCACGACACCGGCGAGCACATCGCAATCGGCTGCACTCTCGGTGGCGACGACGGCCGAACACTCTTCATCGCGCTCAACCGCCACCTCGTCCCGCTCCGTACAACAGAACGACGAGCTGGACGCATCGCCACGGTGACCGTCGACGTGGGCACACTCGCATGACGCAGGCGAACCAGGACGTTCACCGCGTCGCTCTGCCACCGATCGGATTCGGCGCCTGCAATGTTCTCGGGGCATCGTTCACTGAGGTCATCGACGCCGCCGAGCACAACGGCTTCCGACGCATCACTGCCAATCCTGCGCAGGTCCTGCGGGCGGAGCGAGAGGGCGCGACCGGTGCTGCGCTGCGTCAGCGCCTCGACGACGTCGGCATCACTTGCACGATGCTCGATGCCCTCCCCGGAGTGCTGCCCGGGCTTCGGAGCGACCTGCCCCCCTCGACGATCTTCGGCTCGACCCCGGCGGAGCAGCCGCCCCCGGAACGTTGCTTCGAGATTGCCGAAGTGCTTGGCATTCGTCTCCTCAACGTCACCCACTACGGCGGCGAGCCTGCGGTTGGCGTTTCGAGGTTGGCCGATGCGCTCGCGGAGGTGGGCGACCGAGCGCACGAGCACGCCATGGAGATCAGCCTCGAGTTCATCCCGGGAACCGGTGTCCCGGATCTCGCGACTGCACACGCGGTCGTGCGGGCGGCCGATGCCGGCAACGTCGGCATCTTGCTGGATGTGTTCCACCACGCCAGGAGTGGCGGCACAGTTGAAGATGTCCGTCGACTGCCGCAGGGATCGATCAGAGCGGTGCAGCTCAGTGACCGGATCGAACCTCCGGCGGGCAGTGCCTATGTTCCGATGCGCGGTCGACTGCTCCCGGGCTATGGAGCACTTCCGCTCGACGACCTCGTCCGTGCTGCACTGGAGAACAGCCCGGCGATCACGGTCGACGTGGAAGTGCTGAACACCGAGCTCGCAGAACTCACCCCTCGGGAGGTGGCACGAACTCTCGCCGAGTCGCTCGAACGCTGGACATCAAGATTCGATGACCAGTGAGTACGGCGCACCGCCACCAGGTCACCGAAGAGGACATACGCCACGCCCTGCGGAACTGGGTGCAGGTCAACGACAGCCAGGACGACGTCACCCTGTTCCTCGGGCCCGACCGAGCCGGGAACCTGATCGAAGTCGGCGTGCTCGACACCGATGACGGCCCGGCGATCATCCACGCGATGCGACCTGCCCGGCCGCTCAGGTTCCCTCCGGAGTGATGCCCATGCCGCGCACGATCACCAATCAGGAACGAGCCGGACGAATCGACAAGGAGCTCTCGAGGCGCGACCCATCGGCTCGCGAATGGCGCGAAGGTACCGAGCTTCGCGCCATCGAGGAAGCGGTCCAAGCATTCGATGCCGCCGAGGCGGAGCTCCACGCGGTCGTACGAGCCGCTCGCGCCGCCAACTACTCGTGGGCCTCGATCGGCGCCGTGCTCGGCGTCTCGAAACAGGCCGCGCAACAGCGCTTCGGCTCAAGTCCGCGCGCCCGGCTGCGCGCGCCCGGCTCGTGCTAACGGATTGCTAACGGAACTCCCGCATAGCTGGGATTACTCCCCGGAGCCGGTAGACGGCGCACCCGAGAAAGTCCTGATCAGAGCACACGGAGCAGATTCGAGAATACCCGAAAGATTCGGTTTGCCCGGTTTAGGTCCTGGTGTCGGCAAGGACGTGGGCGTTCGAGTCTCCCCGCTCGCACCCAGTCTGACCTGCAATTTCGTGATGCTGAGGCAAACGAAAACGCACAAGATCAGAGGCATCGCAGAGTGGACTGCGTGGCTCGGCATGGCCGCGGGCGTCGGCCTTCTCGTTGGAACCTTCGGATCAGCACTCGCAACTGGTTCTCGATCGCGAACGACTGCTTGATCGGGAACTGAGGGCTCAGTGGCTACGTGGCGTCTGCGAGCTGATCGCGGGCGCTCGTCAGATAGTCGAGGAGGATCTGCTTGGTCAGGTCCAGAAGCTTCGCGAGTCGGCGATCCGCGAGCCGGTAATAGACATTGTTCCCGCTCTTGCGGGTGACGACGAGGTTCGCGCGCCGAAGGACGCCCAACTGCTGAGAAAGGTGGGAGGACTCGAGACCGACCTCGGGAATGAGCTCACTCACCGAGCACTCGTGTTGGGTGAGCACCTCGAGAATCCGAATACGGGCCGGGTGCGCGAGCGCCTTGAAGAACTCGGCCTTGATGTGTTGGATCGCTTCCGACACGGAGTCCTTCGTCCTTCCTGACAGTTCTGGGCACAACAACCACCCATGACCCACCGGGTATTGATGAAGACCTGATGAGGTTATCAGTTTTTCCCCTAGTTGGCGGCGCACCGACTCTGAGTGGACGCGTTTCGCGTCAGGCCCCGCGATCCGAGCAAATATCTTCGATCCTCGTAAGGTTCTTATCTTGTCATATTCTCGATCTACGACTATCGCCCGGACCGGTGGCCAGCGAGTCGACCCAAACTGCCGGCAGCTCCCCGACCTCCTCGAGTCGAATGTGCAGCTGACGCCGTGAGCCTGCTCCGCAAGATCCTCCGCACCGGACGCATCACCGAAAGGGCCGAATCCCCCGCCGGTCCCGCCGTCGTGCCGGCGGCCGGTGCATTGCGAGGGTCCGTGCAGGTACGCGCGGTCGATGCCGGGTCCTGCAACGGCTGCGAGCTCGAGATTGCTTCAGCGTTCGGACCGGTCTATGACGCCGAACGCTTCGGCGTTCGCCTGGTTGCCTCTCCGCGCCACGCGGACGTCTTGGCGGTCACGGGTCCGGTGACCCACAACATGGTGACTCCCTTGATGAAGACCTACGAGGCGGCGGCATCACCGAAGCTGGTCGTCGCCGTGGGTGACTGCGCACGGAACTGCGGCGTCTTCGCCGGTGGGTATGGGGTGGCAGGTGCGGTGGGTGACTTCGTGCCGGTGGACCTCGAGATTCCCGGTTGTCCACCGAGCCCGGACGATCTCTTGCGTGGCTTGCGGCGCCTCAGCGGCCGGTGAGCTTCGCGGCGATCAGCTTGACCGCCGCGGTGGCGGCCGGTGTCGGCGCGGTAAGTGCCGCACTCACGATCGGTCATCCGCGACGACGAACGTTGGGAACCGGGGTGCTGACCGCCGCGTGTGGGATCGCCGGGCTCGTTTCGGCTGCTGGTGTGCTTGCGACCGGTCGTCCCGTCGAAGCGCACTTCCCACATCTGCTTCCCTTCACCGGGCTCAACTTTCGTCTCGACACGTTCGGCGCGATCTTCGTGCTGGCCGCCGGAGGCGTCATCACCGCGGCTGCTCTCTACGGAATCGCTTACACGCGGGACCACTTGAGTGGACGCGGGTTCCAGGCTCTCGTACCCGCCTTCGCGTTGACATTGCTGCTCGTCCCCGCAGCCGACGACGTGTGGACCTTCCTCCTCGTGTGGGAGCTCATGGCGGTCACCTCGCTGCTGCTCGTCATGGCCGAACAGCGTCGCACTCCCGCTGCCCGCGACGCCGCGGTGTGGTACGGGGTGATGACGCACCTCGGGTTCATCGCGCTCTTGCTCGCGTTCTCGCTGCTCGCTGCCCACGCCGGGGATGGAGGTTTCGGGGCGATCGAACGCACGAGCGCATCGATGACACCCGCGACGCGCAGTGTGGTGTTCGTGTTGGCGCTGGTTGGATTTGGTTCGAAGGCAGGCATGGTGCCGCTTCACGCGTGGCTTCCACGCGCGCACCCGGAGGCACCGAGCCACATCTCGGCGCTCATGTCCGCGGCAATGGTCAATCTCGGCATCTACGGGATCGTGCGCGTCGGTTTCGGGTTCCTCGGCGGTGGCCCGTCGTGGTGGTGGCTCGTGGTGCTCACACTCGGCGCGGTCTCGGCTCTCTTCGGGATCCTTCACGCCCTGGCGAGCACCGACCTCAAACGCATGCTCGCCTACTCCACCACAGAGAACATCGGCCTGATCATGATCGGGATCGGCGCCGCCGGCCTCTTCGCGGCAAACGGGCGTCCCGCCCTCGCCTCCGCGGCTCTCGGCGCGGCCCTGCTCTGGGTGGTCAATCACGCGGCGTTCAAGGGCCTGTTGTTCCTCGCGGCGGGGTCCGTCGTACGCGCCACCGGCGAGCGAGACCTCGACCGCCTTGGCGGGCTCATGCAGCGCATGCCCGCCACGGGCGTGTTCTTCATGATCGGGGCCGTCGCGATCATGGCCCTGCCGCCGCTCAACGGCTTCATCAGCGAGTGGCTACTGCTCCAGTCACTCTTCCACGGTGTCCCCTCACCGGTTGTCATCGTCGCAGTGGCGATTCCGCTCGCGATTGGCGTCGTCGCGCTCACCGCTGGTCTCGCGGCAGCCACGTTCGTCAAAGCTACCGGGACCGGATTCCTTGCACTGCCGCGCTCGCCCGAGGCCGCGGCGGCAACGGAATCACCGGGGTCGATGTTGCTCGGCATGGGAGTGCTCGCCTGCGCATGCGGGCTCCTTGCAGTCGGTGTCGGCGCGCTCGCACCGGGTTTGGAACGGGCCATCGCGGCGCTGGGTGTTGCAACCCACCGGGCACCGTTTCGAGTTCAGGACGCGACGTTGAGCATGCCCGGCCAGACCACAGGCACGTCGATCGTGTTACTCGCCGGCGCGCTCGTTGTCGGTACCGCCGTCATCGCCCTCGGACTGCGGGCACTTCCCGGCGGTGCGCGACGGCGTCGTGCCGAGAACTGGGGATGCGGCCGCACCCAACAGACGGCCCGGATGGAGTACACGGCCTCGTCGTTTGCCGAACCGTTGGTGCGAGTGTTCGACGACGTGTTGCATCCCGACCTCGACGTCGACGTGACCCATCGCGAGGAGTCGCGGTACTACGTCGAGGCGATCCGCCTCCACAGCGGCGTCAAGGATGCCGTCGAAGACCGGGTCTACCAACCGGTGCTCCGCGCCATCACGGCGTGGGGTACCGGGGCGCGCAGGATCCAGAACGGCAGCGTGCACCGCTACCTCGCGTACGGGTTCGTCGCGCTTGTCGTGTTGTTGCTGGTGGCCACCCGATGAACGTCGCACGGGCCGTCGTGCCGATCCTGCAGGTTCTGCTCGTGGTCGTAGGTGGGCCGCTCCTCATCGGTGTGATCCGGAAGGTTCGAGCACGCCTCGAAGGCCGCGTCGGACCTCCTATTCACCAGCCGTTGCGAGATCTGCGCAAGCTCTTCACGAAGGAACGCATCGTCCCGGAACACACCAGCTGGGTGTTCGGACTCGCCCCCGCCGTGCTCGTGATGAGCGCGGTGCTCGCAGCGACACTCGTCCCGCTGATCAGCACACAATCCGCGTTCGCGGGGATCAGCGACTTCATCACGATCGCGGCGGTACTGCTCCTCGGAACTGTCGCGCTCGCGTTGGGAGCCCTCGATCCGGGCACCGCGTTCGGCGGCATGGGCGCAAGTCGGGAGATGACCATCGCCGCACTCACCGAGCCGACGCTGCTGCTGTCGATCGCCGCGATCTCGATCCTGACCGGTACGGCGAATCTCCCGGCGATCGTGTCCGCGACGTTGCACGCACCGGAGACGGTCATCTCCGTCGGGTATCTCTTGGCGCTCGTCGCCCTCGCGATCGCGACCCTGGCCGAATCGACGCGCTTGCCGGTCGACAACCCCAACACGCATCTCGAGCTGACCATGGTGCACGAAGCGATGGT
Source organism: uncultured Actinomycetes bacterium (assembly GCA_963750045.1). Classification (GTDB taxonomy): domain Bacteria; phylum Actinomycetota; class Acidimicrobiia; order IMCC26256; family DASPTH01; genus DASUAS01. Next base: position 481,017 of record CAVVPD010000003.1, read on the forward strand.
GCTCGAGTATGCCGGCCCCGAGCTCGCGCTGGTGGAGACCGGATCGTCGATGCGGCTCATGATCTTTCTCGGGCTGCTCGCGAATCTCCTCGTTCCCTGGGGAATCGCGACCAGCTCGAGCGTCGGGGCGCTCGTCGTCGGAGTCCTGTCGTTCGCGCTCAAGATCGTGGTGCTGGCAATGATCCTCGGTGTCTTCGAGGTCTTCACCGCCAAGGTCCGGCTGTTTCGCGTCCCCGAGCTCCTCGCCCTTTCGTTTGTCCTGTCGTTCCTCGCGGTCATCACCTCCGTGGTGTATCCGTGAACGCGAGCACGTACGCGTCGCTCCTCGATCTGTTCGCGGGCATCGCGCTCATCACCGCCGTCATGACGCTGTGGCGCCGACGACTCGTCGCCATCGTCCGACTCCTGGCGGTGCAAGGCGCCGCGGTCGCAGCCACCGGCTTGCTGATCGGCATCGACCGCGGCAACATCGGCACGATCCTGCTCGCCACGCTGGCCCTCGCCCTCAAGGCCTTCGTGATCCCCGTCGTACTCCTTCGAGTTGTGCAGCGAGGACCGGATACCCGCGAGACCGAACCTCTCGTGAACGTCTCCGCTTCACTGGTCGCCGCGGCGATGCTCATCACGCTCGCCTTTGCCGCAACCCGCGCCGTCGTGGCACTCTCGTCCGGACCAGAAGCCGCCGTCATCCCACTCGGCTTTGCGATCGTGCTCATCGGGTTCTTTGCACTCGCGACCCGCCGCAAAGCGCTCTCACAACTCGTCGGGTTCTTCGTCTTCGAGAACGGCGTCGCACTCGTCGCGATTCTCGCTGCCGCCGGCGTCGGCATCGTCGTCGAGCTCGGCGTGGCGCTCGACGTGCTCCTCGCCGTACTGGTGCTCCAGGTTCTGGCCGCCCGGATGCAAGACAAGTTCGGAACGTTGGATCTCGATCATCTCCGAGAGCTGCGCGACTAGATGTTGCTGCTCGTCGTCCTCGTTCCGCTCATCCCGGCCGTGGCCGCGGCGATTGTCGGCTGGCGGCCATGGATGGGATGGATCTCCGTCGTCACCTCCGGGCTCCTCGTTGTCGGGGGTGGCTTGCTCGCGGCTCGCGTTCTCAACGACGGCCCCATGACTTTCGGGACCTTGCTGCGCGCCGACGCGTTGAGCGCGTTCATGGTGATCCTGATCGGGTCGGTCGCGCTGCTAGCGTCGTGGTTCAGCATCGCGTACCTCGACGCCGAGCTCGCGCACGAACACACGACCGCGCAAGGCGCGCGACTGTACGGAATCTTGGTCAACGTGTTCGTCGCGACGATGGTGTTCGCGGTGCTCGCCGCCAACATCGGCGTCATGTGGGTCGCCATCGAAGGGACCACGATCGCCACTGCGTTTCTCGTCGGACATCGACGCACTCGACTCTCGCTCGAGGCGTCGTGGAAGTACGTCATCCTCGGTTCGGTCGGAATCGTGCTCGCGTTCCTCGGCACGGTGCTCGTCGCCTACGCCGCCGCGCACACCCACAGCGGCGTCGAGCCAAGTCTCTCGTGGACCTCACTCGTCGAGGTCGGACACCGACTTGACCCCGGCGTCATACGCCTCGCGGTCGTCTTGCTCTTCCTCGGCTACGGCACCAAAGTTGGCCTCGCTCCGATGCATACATGGCTCCCCGATGCTCACAGCCAGGCACCGGCGCCCGTCTCGGCGCTCATGTCCGGAGCGTTGCTCTCGGTCGCGTTCTACGCGATCCTCCGAGTCAAGGTCATCGCCGACCTCGCCCTCGGCCCGGATTTCACACGCGCGCTGCTCGTCGTTGCAGGTCTCCTGTCCCTCGTGGTCGCGACGTCGCTGATCATCGGCCAACGCGACTACAAACGCCTGCTCGCATATTCGAGCATCGAGCACATGGGGATCATCGCGCTCGCCGCGGCAATCGGCACTCCACTCGCCATGAGCGCCGCGCTCCTCCACATGCTCGCTCACGGCATCGGCAAGGGCGTCGCCTTCCTGAGCTCAGGAGAGATCGCCCTCACTGATGGCACCACCGCCATCGGAGGAATTCACGGGCTCATCGCGCGTCGCCCGCTCATCGGCATTCCCTTCGGCCTCGCCCTGCTCGGCCTGCTCGGCTTCCCTCCCTTCGCGCTCTTCCCCACCGAGCTCGCGATCACTCGCGCCGCCTTCGACCAAGGCCTCGGCTGGGTGATGGCCGTCGCCGCGGCCCTGCTCCTGGTGCTCTTCGGTGCCATCCTCATGCACGCCAAACAGATGCTCCTCGGCCCCTCCGGCGAACGTGATCATCGGGCGGTGACGAGAGCCGGGTTCGCGGGACCGCTGATCCTCGGGCTTGTCGCCTTCGCCGCGCTCGGCATCTCGATCTGGCCCATCGACCAGCTGCTGCACCACGCCGCACGGATCGTGACCGGCTGACATGACATCGAACGTCACGCCTTCGGATCCGCTTGGCCTCCTACCGCCACTCCCCCAATGCGAACGCGTCGACATCCCAGCCGATGCCCTCGTGAGCCTGTTCACCACGTTCCACGAACGGGACTATCGCCTCGCGCTCGCGGCAGCCCACGACGACGGTGACGCACTACGAATCGTGTACCTCCTCGTCGCGTCCGCACCCGATCGGCGTGTCGAGCTCGTCGTTCGCCTCGACGCGAAACAGCCGCAGATACCGACCCTCGCGCGGCACTCGTTTCCCGCAGGCCGATTCGAACGCGAGATGCAAGATCTCTTCGGCCTCCAGCTCGTCGACCATCCTCTTCCCCGCCGTCTCGTGCTGCACCAACACTGGCCCGAAGGATGGCATCCGATGCGCCACGATGCAGCCCCTACCCCCTCGATGGCCGACACCGGGGAGCCGTACCCTTTCCTCACCGTCGAAGGACCAGGGGTCTACGAGATCCCCGTCGGACCGGTCCACGCCGGCATCATCGAACCCGGCCACTTTCGCTTCTCCGTCCTCGGCGAGACCATCCTCAACATGAAAGCTCGCCTCTGGTTCGTCCACAAAGGCATCGAACGCCTCTTCCAGACGCGACCGCCACACGCGGGCGTGGAGCTCGCCGAGCGGATCTCCGGCGACACAGCGGTCGGCCACAACCTCGCGTACTGCCTCGCGGTCGAGGACGCGCTCGCCTGCCGCGTCCCCCTCGCCGGCCAGCTCCTCCGCGCGGTCCTGCTCGAACTCGAACGGCTCTACAACCACACCGCCGACATCGGCGCCTTGTGCAACGACGTTGCCTACAGCATCCTTCACGCGCACGCCCTGCGCGTCCGCGAGCAACTCCTGCGCCTCAACCAACGCGTGACCGGCCATCGCCTCCTGCGCGGCGCCATCGTCCCCGGCGGCACGACGGTGCAGACCCTGCCGAGCATCAACGAACTCGAAGACATCGCCAACGACACCGCCGAGATCAGCGAACTCGCACTCAAGAATGCGACCGTTGTCGACCGCTTCACCGGTACCGCGATCCTCGACCCCCGCAGCGCCACGGACCTCGGGACCCTCGGCTACATTGCCCGCGCCTCCGGAATCGACACCGACGCCCGACGCGATCACCCCTTCGTCGACCTCGGCCACGCGCTACGAACCCCACTCCGCGCCGAAGGCGACGTCATGGCCAGATTCGTTCTCCGCAGCCAAGAAATCGACGCGTCGCTCACCCTGCTCCGCTCACTACTCGAACAACTCGACGACCTCCGCGACGCTCCCACGTCGGCCCAACTCGACCCACCGACAACCGCGACAGCGGGCGTCGGAATCACCGAAGCCTGGCGCGGAACACTCACCCACCGCGTCGAACTCGGACCCGACGGCACACTCACCCGCGTGAAGATCGTCGACCCCTCATTCTTCAACTGGCCCGCCCTCTCGACCTCCCTCCACGACACAATCGTCCCCGACTTCCCCCTCGCCAACAAGAGCTTCAACCTCTCCTACGCCGGCAACGACCTCTGACGGGCACTCGGCCGATGGTGGACGGTGACCAGGGGGGACAATGCGATACTCGCGATCGCTCGCCGCGATGGTCATGGCCTTTGCCGTGATCCTGATCGGCGCCGCGCTTCCGGCCGCGAACGCAGCGCGAAGCCCAAAGCTGCCGACGTGGGGATCACCGACACGCAGATGCGCCTGGCCGTGATCGGGAGATTCAGCTGAGGACGGTGCCCTCCGTGAACTGGACGACGAGCACACGGAGCAGATTCGAGGCTAGCCGAAATATTCCGTTTGCCCGGTCTAGTCGTCCTGGTGTCCGCAAGGACGTGGGAGTTCGAGTCTCCCCGCTCGCACTTCGTACCTCTGGCCGAACCGCGGGAAAACTCGGTTTCCTTCCGTGTAGAGTCCCGGATCGGAATCGACGTCCACGGACGTTCCGGAAACCAATTGGGGGGGACCCATGCACAGCCACACACGTGCTCGCGCCGCGAGCTTCTTCACGCTGCTCATCGCGGCAACGATCGCGGTCGCCGCGTTCGCGGTGCCCGCGCAGGCCGCGTCCGGCGACAGCGTGCTGGGAACCAAGACCCCGGCCAAGGGCACGCCGGTCAAGATCGGCTTGATCACCGACGGCAAGACGTCGGGGACCGACAACTCCATCGAGACGCCGGTCTCCGAGGCCGCGGTCAAGTGGATCAACCGGTACCGCAACGGGGTCGGCGGCCATCCCATCGAGCTCGACATCTGCACCAATAACGGCGACCCGAGCAAGAGCGCCGACTGCGCGAACCAGATGATCCAGGACGACGCCGCCGCGGTGGTCTTCGGCTCGAACCAGTTCGCACTGAACGCGTGGACACCGTTGCACGACGCCGGCATCCCGGTGTTCATCTTCGGGTCCGGCACGTCGGACCTGCTGAAGGACACGGCATCGACCTTCATCTTCGGGTCCGGTTCGACGTTCGAGAACCTCATCATCAGCGCGGCCAAGGCGCAGAAGACCAAGAAGGCGACCGCGGTCGTGATCGACGTGCCCGCGGCGACGGAGATCTTCGCCGACACGTCGCCCTACAAGAAGGCCGGCCTCGACTTCTCGATGGTGCCGGTAGCGCTCGGCACCGCCGACATGACGCCACAGATGCAGAAGGTGGTCACCGACAACCCCAAGGGCGTGGTGCACGTGGTCGGGAACGACTCGTTCTGCATCGCTGCGTTCAACGGACTGCGCACCGCGGGCTTCGAGGGACAGGTCACCGCCATCCCGCAGTGCTTCAGTGACGCGACCCGCACGTCGGTCCCGAAGGACTTCCTCAAGGGCATCAAGATCACGTCGTCGTCGCCGGTCGACAACCCGAAGGACCCCTCGATCAAGCAGTACTACGCGGTGCTCGACAAGTTCGGGGCGAAGGACGTCGACAAGTCCCGCCAGACCGGTCTGTCGATGTTCCAGGGCATCACGGGGTTGAACGTGGCCACGCAGAACCTCAAGGGTGACGCCACGCCGGCGGCCATCATCGCGGCGGCCAAGGCGATGCCGTGGTCGGTGCTCCCCGGCTCGGGCGGGTACCACATCAGGTGCAACGGTAAGGCGAGCGCGGACCCGCAGTACGCGGCGACGTGCACGAACGCGACGCTCCTGGCCACGCTCGGCGCCGACGGCAAGGCGATCAAGTACGTGGTCGCAGGCGACGCCCAGATCCCCGCTTGACACTCGCGCTCGGGGCCGGTGGGATCTGATCCCGCCGGTCCCGACGCGGCTGTCACCACTCTGATCGGAACGCAGGGGATCACACCGTGCGCGATCTCGCATCGTCCTTCCTCGGTCTCGGGAACGGGGGCACCTTCGCGGCCCTCGGGCTCGCGCTCGTCCTCATCTACCGCGCGTCGGGCGTCATCAACTTCGCCACCGGCGCCCAGGCGCTCTTCGCCGGCTACACCTACGCCTTCCTGCGCCAGGGCAAGCTCTTCCTGATCATCCCGGGCCTTCCGACGACGGTGGACCTCAACCACGAGTTCGGCATGCCCGAGGCGCTGGTCATCACGCTGGTGATCTCGGCGGCGCTCGGCGCGGTGCTCTACGTGCTCGTGTTCCGACCACTGCGCTACGCCCCGCCCCTGGCGAAGGCGGTGGCCTCGCTCGGTGTCCTCGTGGTGCTGCAGGGCCTGATGTCGGAGCGCATGGGCACGCTCCCGGTGACGGTCGAGGCGATCTATCCGTCGGAGCGTTGGACGTGGCAGGGCCAGTCGGTGCTGTCGGACCGTGTGTACCTCGCGATCACGATCATCGGCCTGACCCTGGTCATCACCGCGCTCTACCGGTGGACGCGCTTCGGCCTCGACACACGCGCCACTGCAGAGTCCGAAGCGGGCGCCTACGTGAGCGGGATCTCCCCCGACCGGATCGCGCTCCTGAACTGGATGCTCGCCGGTGCGGTGGTCGGCGCGGCAGGGATCCTCATCGCCCCGCTGTCGCCGGTGACGCCGAACACCTACACGCTCTTCGTGGTGCCGGCGCTCGCGGCGGCGGTGGTCGGCCAGTTCCAGCACCCGATCCCCACCGTGATCGCGGGGATCGCCATCGGCATGATCCAGGCCTGGCTGATCTACCTCTCGGGTCAGCACTCCTGGATGCCCCAGTCGGGCGTGGGCGACATGGTGCCGCTCGTCGTGATGCTCATCGCGCTACTGGTCACCAGCCGTGCGGTACCCGAGCGCGGCACGCTCTTACGATCGCACCTCGGACGTGCGCCGCGTCCACGGTCGTACTTCGTGCCGATCGTCGCCGGCGCGGTCATCGGCACGGTGGCGCTGCTCGTGACCAGCGGTTCGTCGCGCGTCGCGGTGATCACCACGATCATCTTCGCGATCATCTCGCTCTCGCTCGTCGTGGTCACGGGGTACGCGGGCCAGGTGTCGCTCGCGCAGCTCGCCCTCGCCGGAGTGGGGGCGTTCATGTTGAGCTACCTCTCGGTCGACTGGGGCGTGCCGTTCCCCATCGCGCCGCTGCTCGCGGCGACGGCGGCCGCGGTCGTGGGCGTCCTCGTCGGCCTCCCCGCGCTCCGCTTGCGGGGGCTGACCCTCGGCGTGGTCACGTTCGCGCTGGCGTTCGGGCTCGAGGCGATCTGGTTCCGCAACGCCGACCTCGTCGAATCGTTCGGCAACCCCATCGGCAAGCCCGAGGTCTTCGGCATCAACCTCGCTGTCGGCACCGGGAAGGACTTCCCGCGCCTGTCATTCGGGTTCACGTGCCTGGTCGTCGCCGTCGTCGTCGCCGCCGGCGTGGCGTTCCTGCGACGGAGCTCGCTCGGCTCGGCGATGCTCGCGGTGCGCGCCAACGAACGCTCGGCCGCGGGCATCGGCGTCAACGTCGTGTTCGTCAAGGTGATCAGCTTCGCCATCGCCTCGTTCATCGCCGGCATCGCCGGCTGCCTCCTCGCGTACCGCCAGGGCATCATCACGTGGGAGAGCTTCGCCGCGCTCCTCGGCCTGTCGATCGTGTCGACCGCGTACCTCGCCGGTGTCACCTCGGTCTTCGGCGGCGTGCAGGCCGGCATCATCGCCGCCGGCGGCATCGTCTTCTTCCTCCTCAACGAGTGGATCGACCTGAGCGGTGAGGCGTTCATCATCATCAGCGGCGTCCTCGTGATCGTCACGCTCATGCGCAACCCCGAGGGCCTCGCCGCCGGCGGCCACGAGCTCGCCGACCGCTTCGCCGCGTGGCGCATGCGCCGTCGAGGCGTCACGGCACCGGCGCCGGGGACCGCGATCACCGCGCCACCGATCGCACCCGAACGCGTGGCCCCGGGTGCCGACGCCCCGACCGTCCTCGAGGTCGAGCACGTCACCGTGAGGTACGGCGTCGTGGTCGCGGTCGACGACCTGTCGTTGCGGGTACCGGAGGGCGGGATCGTCGGGCTCATCGGCCCCAACGGTGCGGGCAAGACCAGCGCGGTCGACGCGATCACCGGCTTCACCAAGGCGACGGGCGCGGTGCTGCTCGATGGCACCCCGATCGACCGCTTCCGGTCGCACCAACGCGTGCGTCGCGGTCTTCGCGCGCACCTTCCAGGCGCTCGAGCTGTACGACGACCTCAGCGTCGAGGAAAACGTCAGTGCGGCGACGTACGGGGTGAGGGGCGCGGCCAAGCACGGCGCGGTGCAGCGCTCGCTCGACCTCGTCGGCATCACCGACCTGCGAGATCGCAACGCCGGCGACCTCAGCCAGGGGCAACGGCAGCTGGTGTCCATCGCCCGTGCGTGCGCGGCCGAGCCGAAGGTGCTCCTCCTCGACGAGCCGGCTGCGGGGCTCGACACCACCGAGAGCCAGTGGCTCGGCGACCGGATCCGCAACATCAGCCTCACCAGGACGGGCATCCTCCTCATCGACCACGACGTCGCGCTCGTGCTCGACGTGTGCGACCACATCTATGTGCTCGACTTCGGGCGCGTCATCGCCGAAGGCGACCCGGCGGCGATCCGCGCCAACCGCGACGTCGCCGACGCATACCTCGGCCACACCCACGACGCGGCAGCTGCCGGCTCATGACCGCCCGCCTCGAGTCCGCAGGATTGAGCGGCGGCTACGGCACCACCACCGCGTTCCGCGAGCTCGACCTCGCGGTCGAAGGGGGCAGCATCGAAGCGCTCCTCGGCCCCAACGGCGCGGGCAAGACCACGCTGCTCCTCACCCTCGCCGGATTCCTCCCGCCGCACGCGGGCACGGTCGCCGTCGACGGGGAGCCGCTCAAGACGGGCCGTCCCGCTCGGGCGAACAAGGCCGGCATGGTGCTCGTCCCCGACAACCGGAACTTGTTCACCACGCTGTCGGTCGAGGACAACCTGCGAGCGGCGTGTCACCGGGGCGGCCCGTCGCCGCTCGACATGCTCGAAGTGTTCCCGCAACTCGAGGCACGCTGGCACCTGCGAGCCGGGGCCCTCTCCGGCGGTGAACAACAGATGCTCGCCATGGCCCGCGCGCTCGTGCAGGAACCGCGAGTGCTCCTCATCGACGAGATGAGCATGGGCCTCGCGCCGCTCGTCGTTGAATCGCTGTTCGAGACCGTCCGCAAGATCGCCCACGACCACGGTTGTGCGGTGCTGCTGGTCGAGCAGCACGTCCATCTGGCGCTCACCGTCGCCGACCGCGCTGCGGTGCTCAACCGTGGCTCGATCGTGCTCCGCGGCGCGGCGTCAGAACTTCTCGCAGACGCTCCCCGACTCGAAGCTGCGTACCTCGGTTCGCTCGAACCGATGGAGCACTGAAGGAATCATGTCCGTGGCGGACGAAGCAGCGCCCACCAACGTGCACCGCTTGCGTGAGCTCACTGCGATGACCGACGACGGCTTCGGCACCGTCGGCGACATGGGCTACCTCGACGCCGACGACTACCTCCACCTCGTCGACCGGCGCGTCGACCTCATCATCACGGGCGGCGCCAACGTGTTCCCGGCCGAAGTCGAAGCAGCGCTGAGCGACCACCAGAAGATCGCCGACGTCGTCGTCGTCGGACTCGAGGACGCCGAGTGGGGCCGCCGAGTGCACGCCATCATCGCCCCGGCCGATCCCGCTGACCCGCCGACCTTCGATGAGATGAAGGAGTACACCAAGAGTCGTCTGCTCCCGTACAAGATGCCGAAGTCGATCTTGATCGTCGACGCGATCCCGCGCAGCGAGGCGATGAAGGTCAACCGCGGACGACTGGTCGAAGCCCGCGGTGGGTGACGTGCACAGCACGACGAGGCTCCCTACGTTCCGCGGGTCGTGCGAAGCCACGAGTACCTTGGCTCAGCCATGAGCACCGCACGGGGTCCGGCGAGCCGTGAGGCGGTGCTCGACGTCGTGGTGGAGCTCCTCGAGGAACGCGGCTACGACTCGGTCCACGTGCGCGAGGTCGCCAAGCGCGCCCGCACGTCGTCGAAGACGATCTACAAGACGTACGAGTCGCGCGACGACCTGATCGTCTCCGCGCTCGAACGCTGGATGGCGACTTCCATGTACGCGAACTTCGAGATGCCGCTGCCCGACGACTCGCTCCCCGACAGCCTCCTGCACACACTCCGCGCGATCTTTGAACCCTGGGAGCGGCACCCTCGCATGCTCGAGGCGTGGTACCGAACCCTCGCGGTCGCCGATCACCAGCGCCTCTCGATGCAGGGTGTCGCCGAAGCCCGCCGCGTCGGCGACCCACTGCTCGCTCGGGAGGACCCAACGTTCGCTCGCGACCTCGAGGACGTCCTCCTGAACGTCGTCTTCGGGCTCATCAGCCGCTTCGTGCATGGCGAGATCGCCATCACCGAGATCCTGCCCATGCTCGAGCGCGCGGTCGTCCGACTGACTACGGGCGCACCCGCCAAGGGGTTCCTCCCCCAGTAGGACCGACACGCGAGAGCCGCTCACCGTGGTCGACCTCGGCCTCACCGACCGACAGCGCGCCGAGATCGCCGCCGAGTGCGACGTGGTCGTGCCCGGCGGCGATGCCCTCCATCCTTGGCTCGTCATGCCCCTGGTGTTCCACACGGTTCCCCCAGGCGTGACGGTCTCTGTCGACTCGGACATCATCGTGACGGGCTGACTCGACGACATCGCCGAGCGCGCGCCGTGAGGTGCGCTCGCGCCCGTGACGTGTGCGCGCTCGCGGACCGCTTCGCCGTGCGTCGGAGGCGCGCACGGCATTGCCGCGCACGGCATACCTCACCGGCCTGCGACGTTTGCTGACCGGCGACGACGTCGCGATCCGCACCGCGGAACCGCTCGCGAACTTGCTCGCGCCCGGCGTCCGCGGCAGAGCATCACTGCACCTCCACACGGCCGTCACCGCCCTCCGGGCGCGGCTGCGCTCAGCTCGCACCTGAGGTCCTTCACCCGGTTGGGGTGATGCGCCGGCCCGCCGTAGCCGGTTCACTCGACGGATGACGAACGCATCGGTCTTCGACGTCGCGTCCTCCTACGTCAACAACGAGCGCTCGTCGTTCCAGGCGGCAGCGGAAGACTTCCAGGACTCGTCACAGGAGTGGCGGCGCCTAGGGGGCGGATGATTCCCTCACCCGCTATGCGATCCGACCCTCCGTCGTTTCAGTGTTCGCGGCGGCGGTCGACGAGTCCGCCAGTCATCTCCGTCCAAGAATTCACCGAAGAAGCATGCGGAGATCAGGGCGAATGGGCGGAGACTCATCGAGGGGGTTGAGGTCCTGGTGTCCGCAAGGACGTGGGAGTTCGAGTCTCTCCCCGCTCGCACCCCTTCAGCGCGGCGGGCTGGAGGCGAGCGGGCCTTCTCCGGGAACCCGCCGCTCAGGTCGCGCCGAGGACGTGTCGACAACCACAGCGACCGATGAACGCGAGCAGATGGTGCAGACGCGTCGGCAGCGGCTGTGGACACCGGAGGTGCCGTGCGCGCGACGTTCCAGGATCGCCCGGGGCTGGTTACCCTGCAAGGGATGCTGCGGAGCTTTGACCCACGCACGGATGAACACTGTCAACGCGTCGCGGCAGTCGCTGAGGCACTTGGGGCGAAACTGCTGGTCACGGGAATCGAGCGTGAGGCGGTCGTGTGGGCCGCTCGCCTCCACGATCTCGGCAAGGTGGGTGTCCCCCCCTCGGTGCTCGCGAAGCGCGAGCCCCTGACCGAGTCAGACTGGGCGGACCTGAGACGCCATCCCGCAACGGGTGCGGAGCTGGTCCTTGCGCTGTCGCCCCGGTCGGGCGCGATCGCCGACGGAATCCGCGGTCATCACGAGCGGTGGAACGGGTCTGGATATCCCGATCGGCTTGCCGGCCAGGACATTCCGATGATTGCGCGGATCCTCGGTGCGGCGGACACGTTCGACGCGATGACCCATCGGCGGTCGTATCGGAGCTTCGTGTTCTCTGCCGACGAAGCCGTAACCGAGATCGCAGCCGGTGCAGGATCGTTGTTCGATCCGAGGGTCGTCGACGCGCTGGTCGAGCTCGGTCTCTCCGGTCGCCTCGCCCCCGCCGCCTGACCCTCCGACGGCGCGGTCGGCGCTACTTCCAGCGTCGGGTGACGCCGAGCAGCTCCTGGCGGTATCCGTTGAGGGACGCGATCGAACAGAGTGCCTGGTAGCCGGTCATGAACGCGAGATAGCCGACGCGGTTCCGGCGGACGTGGAGGTCGAGTGGAGCGAAGACGCGTCGGCTCTGGTAGCTGCGGAGCCCGCCGTAGACGCTGAGGGTGATGGGGAGCACGAGGAGCGTCCAGGCCGAGACGATGATGGGAACGCCGACGAGGAACAGGATCACGCCCGGGAGCCAGATGAGGGCGTAGCCGATGTCGAGGAGCGGGATGAAGAGGTCGATGCCGGCGATGACTCGTGAGAGCGGTCGACGCTGGCGCCACGGCGGGACGGCTCGGAACGCTTCGAACATCCCGCGTGCCCATCGTGCGCGTTGGCGCATGAAGCCTCGGAGGTCGCCGGGCACTTCGGTGAACGCGACGGCGGTGGGTTCGGTGAAGATGCGGTGTCCGTCTTCCATCAGCTGCCAGGTCACGACGATGTCTTCACCGATGGCGTCGGGCCAGCCGCCGACGCGACGGACATCTTCGGTGCGGTAGATCGAGAACGCGCCCTGGGCGACGAGCGTGGACTGGTAGAGGCCTTGCATGCGTTTCACGGCGGCGATCCCGAGGTAGTAATCCCATTCCTGCATCCTGGTGAGCAGGTTGGAACGGGAGTTCTTCACCAGGACCGCGCCCGCGACCGCGACCGTGTCGGAAGGGGCCGACTCGAGACGCGACACGAGGCGGCGAAGAGCTTGAGGGTGCGGGAGCGTATCGGCATCGAGGGTGACGACGTACGGGGTCGTCACCGAGCGCAACGCGGTGTTGAGGGTGTGGGCCTTCCCGGGTGTCGCTTCGTGCGTCACGAGGAGCTCGACGTGGAGCTCGCGCGCGGTCGCGAGTGCCCTTTCGACGGTCCGATCGGTCGATCCGTTGTCGGCGAGGATCACCGTGAGCGGTCCGTCGTAGTCGCAGGTCACCGCGTAGCGGATCGTTTCCGCGATGCCGTCTTCCTCGTTCCTGGCCGCGATGACCATGGTCAATGCGGTCGTCGGGTGCGCGACCAGGAGGGGCGGCTGACGGTCGAGCAGCAACGACAGCGCGAGGAACGCGACGAGCATGCCGGGCAGGTATGCGACCAGGGCGATGACGGTCCACGCGCCGACGGGCCCGATGACTGCCGCGAGGTCCGCGTGCCAGGCGAGCGACAACCAGACCGAGAGCCCGACCCACGCGGCGGTGCCGACGACGGCAATCCCGAACTTCGCGCCGACCGGAACATAGAACCGTCGGCCGCGCCGTTTGGAAGATGCGGGGACGCGGCGAACCGGCCGGGGCGGGACGGCCCGCGGGTCCGGGTTCGGCTCCAGTCGGGGACTGGGCTCCGTGCGCGTGTTCACGCCCCGTCGATTGCGGGTGGTGAAGTCGACGAAGTGTGCGATTCGGCGTTGATGATGCTGCCGGGATCGTTGGGGACGAGCACGCCCGGCGCGCCCGAGACGACGACCTGATCACGACCGCCCGCCTTGGCGAGCAGCAGCGCAGCGTCGGCCGCGTCGACCGTTTCGCTGAAGGTGTTGGAGATGGACGATTCGGCCACACCGATGCTGACGGTGAACTCGGGGCCCTGGCCGTCGCGGATGGCGGCGGCGAGTCGGTCGCGGACACGTTCCATCACGAGGATGGCGTCGCCGAGTTCGCAGTTCGGGAGCACGACCACGAATTCCTCACCGCCGTAGCGAGCGGGAATGTCCGACGGGCGGACGCTGTCGCGCAACACTCGGGCGAACAGCTTCAGGGCACGGTCGCCGGCGTCGTGGCCGTGGACGTCATTGAGGATCTTGAAGTGGTCGAGGTCCGCGTACGCCGCGACATAGGTTCCGTCGTCGTCGACGAGGTCTTGTGCCGCGGCCTCGAGACTGCGCCGGTTCAACAGCCCGGTGAGCGGGTCGGTCTTGGCTTGCATCTCGGACCGGGCGAACGCGCGCAGCATGCTGACCCGCTCGCCGGTACGCCGGGCGACGAGCTCGAGCGTCGCGATGGTGGTCTCGGTGGGGACCTGGCGCTCCGGGGCAGTTGCGTGCATCACGCCCATGGCCCGTCCCGCGATGTTGACGGGAAGACACACCGCGCAACACGCGTCCCCGGTTCGGTTCTTGAGGTACGGGCACGCGTCGAGCGCAGTGCTGCTCTCGAAGACCTGGGGCTGTCCGTGGATGGCAGCAGGACATTCGGTCGGCGACGCCACGGAACACCCAGCTGCCGGCCCCATGTTCGAGCTGACGACCCGATGGAGATGCGCACGGCTCGAGTCGGCGGCGAGCAGCTCCATGCTGAGGTGCGGTTCCGAGGTCACGATCGCGTCGCGGGCGAGCTCGAAGACGTCTTGTTCGCTCGCGGCCATTTCGAGCGCCCGGTGCAGGCGGGTCTCGAGCTCGTTGTGAAATGACTGCGATGCGCTCCGATGTACATCGCGTCGAAGTGCGCGCACCGCGAGCAGTCCGACGACGAGCAGCACGAGCAGCGCGAGCCCCGAAGCCACGAGCAACTGGGTGCGGGCGGTCGCGGCCGCTGAGAGCGCCTCGTGCACCGCACCCGCGATCTGCTTGGCATACATGCCCTGCAGCGTGAGCAAGACGCTCTCGACATCGAGCTGGAGCACCGCAACTTGTGAAATCTGGGCTGCTGACGCCTCGCCGCCACCGAGGAAGACCACGCTCCGGTCGGTGACTGTTGTGAGGAGCTTCTCGAACCGGGCCTGGAGCGCCTTCTCGCCCGGAAGGCCGGCGGAATCCTTGCGGTACGAGTCGAAGTCGCTCTGGTACTGCGACGACGCGCCGGCCAGGGCTCCGATCGCGACCGAACGCTCGCCGGGCGGGAGCAACAGCGCGGTCTGGAACCGCGACGAAGTTGACGCGAAACCTCGCTCCGCGTTGTGCAGATGACCCGACGCGACGAGCAGCCGGGACTCGGCGCGAGCGAGCGGTTCCTGCACCGCGGTCAGGTGCGTCAACGTGATGCCCACGACGGCGCAGCCCATCACGACAGTGATCACCAGCAGCGCCAGGAGTTGACGGTGTGACGGACGGAAGAAGCTGAGCACCCTCGAGCGACGTGAGCTGCCCGGGGTCGGGTCGATCGCGACTTCTGCCTCCACATCACAGCCATCGGCACCCTGGGACCGCCGAGGTAGCACTTTCTTTTCAAGCAGGCGATGAAGGGGGCGATTTCCGCCGAAAAGCCCGATCGCGGGCTCCACGGGAGCGTCGGCGGTCAGCCGAAGAGCACGCGCAGCTCTTTCGGGGTACGCATCATGGCCCCGCGTGCGTGCGGGACAGGGACGCCCGGGTCGAGGCGCAGATCCGGCAACTCGTCGAGGATCGCGTCGAGGGCGCGGGTGAGCTCCAGACGGGCGAGCATCTGCCCGAGGCAATTGTGCGCACCGAACGCGAACCCGAAGTGCCGGTGCTTCTCCCGGAAGATGTCGAAGTCGTCGGGTTGGTCGAACGCGGCGGGGTCGTGGTTGGCGGCACCGTAGAGGAGGTCGAGGTAGACGCCGGCGGGGACGGGCACACCGTCGATCACCGTGTCGGCCGTCGTCAGACGGCTGCTCGCGAGCACGGGGCCGTCCCACCGCAACGCCTCTTCGATCGCGGCGCCGACCAGGGACCGGTCGTCGCGTACGGCAGCCAGCTGGTCGGGATTCGTGAGCAACCCGGTGAGGAGGGCCGTCGTCGTGCGAAAGGTGGTGTCGCCGCCCGCGTTGATGAGCTGACGAAGGAACGAGATCGCGACCTCGTCGGGGAGCGGTTCGTCGTCTGCTGCTGCCGTCGCGATCACGCTGACGACGTCGTTCCCCGGATTCGAGCGGCGCTCGGCGAGCATCGCGGCGAAGTAGCGCCCGAGCTTCGCCGATGCGTCGAGCGCGTTGGTCATGTCGGGGTACGTGATGATCTGCGCGACCGTCAGCTTGTAGAAGATCTCGATGTCCGCAGGTGGGAGACCGAGCATCCGGTAGATCACGGTGAACGGGTAGAGGCGAGCGAACTGCTCGACGAGCTCCGCCGTGCCCGTGTCACGGAACGCACCGACGAGCTCCTCCACGACCGGCGCGACGATGTCCACGCCCCAGGCCTGCACCACCGAGGGCCGGAACGCCTGTTGCAGGATCCGGCGGTATCGCGTGTGCTCCGGCGGGTCCATCACACTGACCGTGTGCCCGAACGCGGCTCCGAGCGTCGGCTCGAACGAGCGGTTGGAGAACGTCACGGGGTCGTTGAGCACCTGATCCACGCCCGCGAACGACAACACCATGTAGTGCGGCGGCGCCTCGCCGGCACCCACGGGGTGCGGTGGGAGACCCATGACGAGGTTGTAGTCGCCCTCGAGCACCGGCGCCTGCGCGCGCAGCTCGGCGATACGCGGGTACGGATCGGCCTGGTCTCCGAACATCAACTCGTCGCTGAGATACGGGTCGAACGTGGGGTCGTCCAGATCCTCGATGCGAGCCGTGACCACCATTCCCGTGCCTCCCGACCTCACTGCGCCGATCGCCGCGAGCGTAGCGACACCATGCGCCTCGATCGGTTCCCCGCATGGACACCGGACCGGTGCAGCAGTCGCCCGCGAGGGTGTCGTTCCCGTGTGGCGGATCCACTGGGAGGAGAGCGAGTGGAATATCGTGAGCGACCGGCCGCGGCCCGACGTAGGGGTGATCAATGGCGCCAGTCGCAGTGCTGTCGGCGTTGCCCGACGAGCTCGCCCATCTGCTCGACGAGCTCGAAGCGGCGGAGGAGGAGCCCCTCGCCGTGGGAACTGCGTGGCACGGGAAGCTCCACGGTCGTGAAGTGGTGTTGGCCCACGCCGGCATCGGGAAGGTCGCATCCGCGCTCGTCGCGACGTCGCTCATCGAGCGAACGAGTCCCGGCGCGCTGGTGTTCACGGGCGTCGCCGGGAGCCTCGATCCCGGCTTGGCCGTCGGCGACGTGCTGATCGCGTCGCACGTGGTCCAGCACGACGCGGGCGTGGTCTCGCCCGGAGGGCTGCAGCGGTACCAGGCAGGCCACCTTCCCTTTCTCAATCCGACCACCGAGCTGGGGTGGGCGTGCGCGCCGGAGCTGGTTGCTCGCGCATCGGCCGCGGCGCGCGAAGTGCGGTTCGATCCGCTCCCACCCGCCGCCGGAGGCCATGGCGCTCCCCCACGGGTGGTGGAGGGCATCGTCGCGACCGGCGACGTGTTCGTCAACGATCCCGAGACGAGACGAAGGCTGCACGAGGAGCTCGGTGCGCACGCAGTGGAGATGGAGGGCGGCGCAGTCGCGCAGGTCGCGGCGACGCTCGGAGTGCCTCACCTCGTCGTGCGGGCCGTCTCCGATCTGGCCGGCCACGACAGCGGCATCGACTTCACGAGCTTTCTCCAGCACGTCTCCAGCGGTTCGGCCCGGATCGTCGACCGCATGCTCGCCACCCTGTGAGCAGGACCGCGCACTCCGCCCGCGCTTCCGAAACCACGGGAGACCTACGGGTTGGCTTGTGCGGGAACGATCAGCACGAGTCGGTCGTCCGGATCGACGTCTTCGGATTCGCCGACCAGGAAGGCGTCGTCGCCGAGGTGCAGCGCGACCCGGTCGATTCCTCGGGCCCAGAGTCGTTCGAGGAGCCCACTCATCACCGTCAGGTGCACACCGCCGACGACGAACTGGACCTTCTCCTCGGTCGCCCACGGACCCGCGGGTATCGCGAGGGCGGGATCCGCGCACGGTCGCTCGGCGAGCGACGGTGGAGCAGAGATCTCCGGCCACCCTTGCGATACCGCAACTGCGGTCGCGCCGATGTGCACGCTCTCGACGTCGTGCACGACCACCGGGCACTGGGCAACGGGATCGAGCTGTGCGAACTCGACTGCTTCGCGCAGCACGAGACGAGGAAGGGTCACGGCGGCCGAGTCCTGCGGCGGCGCCCCCGGGAGTGCTGAGCCTCGACACCTGGTCGTCGCCCACCAACCTTGCTCCGGATCGTGGAACGAGAACTCCAGAACGTCGCCGCGGACCTCCAATCGCACGCCCAGAGGCACCGCGACCTCCGTGAGATGGTCCAGCGCGCGCTTCATCGACTCAGCTCGGACCTCGACACCAACGACCGAGACATCAGACACGGGATCTCCCCAACCGATCGGGTACCGCTCACGAGTCGCGAGAACCCGTCACGCTACGCCACTACAGGGTTCGTCGGCATCACCGGTGCGATTTCGAAAGGCGGGCGTCGTCTCAGTTGCTGATCAGGTTCGCCTCGACGGTGACCGCGTTCGATGCCTTGCAGTCGAAGGTGCCCTTCTTGGTCGGGTACTGCCGCACCCACTTGCCGCTCTTGAACTGGACCATCAGGAAGCAGGACGTGGTCTTGCCGTCCTTGAACGACCGCTTGCCGAGCATGCCGCCGGCATCGAAGTCGGTGAGCGTCTTGATCGCGGAGATGAGGCTCGCGGGTGAGCCCGTTGACGCCGTCCGACTTGACGATCGCGTTCACCGCGTCGGCGAACGCCAACGTCGCCGCGAACGAGTACGCGGAGAACTGGTCGGGCGTGCCCCCGACCTTCTTCATGTACTTGACGAAGTTGGCCACCGTCTTGTTGACCGAGGCCTCCTCGAACGGCAGGAACCCGAGGAACTGCACCTCACCCTCGAACGCGGTGGCGTTGTCGGGCACGAGCGTGTTGCCATAGCACGACGCGCACTCCCAGAGGACCTTCGACGCGTCGACACCCTGGAGCTCGGCTTCGTTGCGGAGCAACAGCGCCTGGCTGGCCGACGCCACGTTCAACGTGTAGTTCGAGCCGTCGTCCTTCATCTTCTGCACGATGGGCGTGAACACGCTCTGCGGATCACGACCCGACACGGCCACCACGGGGTCTCCCTGATCGGCCTTGATCCCGGCTTGCTGCGAGGCCAGGGCGAGGATCGTGCCGCCCCGGGCCGCGTCCTTGGTGTCGTTCCCCACGATGAACACACCGTGCAGGCCACCCTTGTGCTTGGAGAGCTCCCACTTCGCCGGGCCCTGGTTGGCGAAGTACGTCTGCGGGTTCTGCGTGACGGTGGGACAGTCGATCGCCGTGCCGTAGGCGGGGAACGACATCGCCGAGCACGACTCCGGCACACCGGTCGTGACCGCGGACAGGTCCGGGATGCCCGTCGCCTGACCGGCCTGGTCCTTGCAGCCGACGATGTCGTCGACCTGGGTCAGGAACAGCGCCGACGTGCCCACCAACGCGTAGTCGTTCTGGCAGCCCTGGATGGTGGCGTTCCGCGACTCGTTGCCGTTGAGCTTCGAGTCGTAGAAGTCGACCACGACCTTGCGGCCGGCCAGGCCGCCCCCACCGGCCTTGCTGTTCAGGTACGCGGCGCCGGCCTTCACGCCGTCGACCGCGCCCTTGAACAGGCCGGGAGCGAACGGGTTGTCGACGTCGGCAACGACGCCGATGTGGATCTCGGAGGCGCTGACCCCGACCTCCGTGGCTTGCGGTTTCTGGTTGCTCGACTCCGCGGACGCCGGTGCCACACCGGCTGCCCCCACGCCGACGAGCAGCGCTCCGATCACGATCGCGTTTCGGACCTTGACCATCGGTGCCCCCCTCGGTCGATGTCGCCCTGTCACTCTTGCACGATTGGACCCCCCGGCGCTCGCGGTCGGGCACCTCGTGGCCCGGGCATGGGAGACTGCTGACGTGGAGGCGGCGGGCCTGGCGAGTCCTGGCGCTGGTGGTGATCGTCGATCTCGTCATGCTCGGCGGGTCGGGCTCGTACGTGATGTTCCGGTACCAGCCGACGGCAGCCCGGGCGTGGCCGAGGGTGCATGCGGCGCACGGGTCGGCGGGAAGGCCCTGGCTGTTGCGCACTACCGAGACCTTGCACGTGTTCTCGGCGTACGTCGCCGTCTTTGCCGCGGTCGTCCTGATCGGCTGCGTTCTCGCGGCGTGTCGGCGTTCGTCTCGCGGTCGTCGTTGGAGATCGACCTGTGACCGATGAGTCTCACGAGGTTCCGCAGTCTCCTTCGAGACTGGTTCGAGACCTGGAGGACGGATGGCCGACGAGACCAAGACCCGTATCAGCGGGGTGCGCACGGTGGGCGTACCCGTGACCGACCAGGACCGAGCGCTGCAGTTCTATCTCGACAAGCTCGGCTTCGAGAAGCGCCTCGACGTGTCCACGGGCGGGACTGGGCGGTGGATCGAGGTGGCACCATTGGGAGCGACAACGACGATCGCGCTCGTCGCGTCCAAGGAGGGGATCCCGGCCGGAGTGGAGACCGGCGTGCGGTTCACGACTGCCGATGCCGACGCCGACCATGCGGCGCTTCGGGCAAGTGGCGTCGACGCGGACGACGTGTTGCGCTGGCCGGGCGTGCCTCCGATGTTCGCGTTCCGCGATGTCGACGGCAACGGACTGGAGATCGTCGAGGAAGCGTGAGCATCCACCAGCGGCTCTCGGCCATTCCGCGAAGCTCGGCTGGTGCTCCTGATCGATGCAGCCAACGTCGTCGGATCTCGGCCAACCGGGTGGTGGCGTGACCGACCTGGGGCGGCTCGGGAGCTCGTCGCCCGCGTGAGGCGCGCCGCCGTGGAAGGGACCCTGTCTCGACCGGTCGTGCTCGTCTTGGAGGGGGAAGCGAAGCAGGGCGCCGAAGAGGGCTCCGCGGGCGGTGTCGAGGTCGTCCACACGCCGGGACACGGCGACGACACGCTCGTCGACCTCGCGGCCGAGAGCGACGAGCCGGTCGTGCTCGTTTCCGCCGACCGCAACCTCGCCGAACGGGTCGGCACAGGGGTGGAGAGGTCGTGAGCCCCACCTGGCTCTTGGAACGCTTGCCTTCGTGATCGGACCGCCCGGCTCGCCGACACGCGCCGCGCACCTGGATCGAGGAGCTGACTTCCCGACTCGCCTCCGGCGCGAGCGTTTGACATCGGCTGCGGTGCCGGGCTCCCCGCGGACCGGCTCATGGTGGCGGCCGGCTTCGAGGTCACCGCCATCGACATCTCGCAGATCCACATCGATCGAGCCCGAGTCCTGGTGCATCGTTCCGTCCCCGAAGGCGACGTCGGGCATACCCTGACGCTCGCGCGTCGTCCGGACAGGTCCCGCCGAGGCCGCTCCCCGCGGTCGACAATTGGGCGATGATGGCGGACGGCGGAGGATCCGGCGACCAGCGCAGGACCGAAGACGGCAGAGGGGTGTCGATGGGTATCGAGCATGGTGCCGGCGTGTTCCCGGGGGGGATCCGACAGATCGGGTTCGTCGTCCCCGACATCGATGGCGCCCTCGCACAGTGGGTGGATCTCGGCGTGGCGCCGTGGCTCGTCATGCGCGACCACCCGATGGAGGGTTGCCGGTACCGGGGCGAGCCGTCGGAGCCCGTGATCTCGCTGGCGCTGTCCAACACCGGCGACATGCAGATCGAGCTCATCCAGCAGCAGGACGACACGCCGAGCATCTACCAAGAGTTCCTGGTCGCCACGGGTGGCGGGTTCAACCAGGTCGCCTACTGGGTGGAGGACTTCGACGCCGTGCGCGCCGCCGCGATCGCCGACGGATGGTCCGAGGTGTGGTGCGGCGACTCCGGCAGTCAGACCAAGTTCTCCTACGTCGAGCGTCCGGGCTCGCCCGTGACCATCGTGGAGCTGATGGAGCTCAACGACATGACGCGGGAGATGGGCGACACGATCCGCGCCGCCGCGGCGGCATGGACACCCGGCCAACCCGTCCTCATGGCCTGAGCCGGGCGACGCGGACCGACCCCATGACGAACCGCGAGGAGCTCGTCCTCACCGAGACGCGCGACGGGGTGGGCATCGTGTCGTTCAACCGGCCCGAGCGGCACAACGCGCTCAACGACGAGATGGGCGGCATCTGGCGCGCCGCCGTCCACCGCGCGATCGACGACCCCGCGGTGCGATGCGTCCTCCTCTGCGGCGAGGGTCCGTCGTTCTGCTCGGGGCGCGACACGTCGCAGCTGGGCGAACGGGCCGGCGGCGAGAGCGACGTCGAGTTCGTGGCCCGCGCGCAGGAGATCCGCTACGCACTGCTGGACGCACCCAAACCCGTCGTCGCGGCCGTGCAGGGTCACGCCCTCGGAGGCGGCTTCGAGACCGCGCTCGGCGCCGACATGCGCATCGCGGCCGACGACGCGCGCTTCGGGTTTCCCGAAGTGAAGTTCGGTCTCGTCGCCGACACCGGGGGCACACAGCTGCTCACCCCGCTGATCGGACCCGCCCGGGCCAAGTACCTCCTCATGACCGGTGACCGCGTCGACGCCGCGCAGGCCCTCGCCTGGGGCATCGTCGACTGGGTCGTCCCCGGCACCGAGCTGCGCGGCGCGGCCCTCGACCTGGCCCGGAGGCTCGCCGCCGCGCCGGCGACTGCGGTGGCGTTCGCCAAGCAGCTCGTCGACCAGGCGTGGGCCGGCTCGATCCGCAACGGGATGCGCCAGGAGGTGGTGGCCCAGGCCGCGCTGTTCGCGTCCGACGACTACCAGCAGATGAAGGCCCGCCGTGCCGCTCCCTGAGCCCCCTCCCCTCGGCACCGCGATGCTGCCACCCGACACGTTCACGGGCGACGTCGTGCTGATCACCGGCGGCGGGACCGGGCTCGGGAAGGCGATCGGCGTCGAGTTCGCCCGGCTGGGCGCGACCGTCGCCGTCGTGAGCCGCGACCCGGAACACGCCGTGGCCGGCATCGCCGCCGTCGAGGCGGCCGGAGGGCGTGCGGTGAGCGCGCCGGCCGACGTGCGCGATCCCGCGTCGGTGGCCGCGGCGTTCGACGCCGTGGAAGCCGACGCGGGGCCGGTCACGGTGCTCGTGAACAACGCGGCAGGGAACTTCACGGCGCTCGCCGAGGAGATGAGCGCGAACGCGTGGCGGTCGGTCACCCAGATCGTGCTCGACGGCACCTTCTTCTGCTCCACCGAGTTCGCACGGCGCCGGATCACGGCCGGCGCCCCGGGCGCGGTGCTCAACATCGGCGCCACCTACGCCTGGACCGGCGGCCCCGGCACCGCGCACTCAGCCGCGGCCAAGGCCGCGGTCACCAACCTCACCCAGTCGCTCGCGGTCGAGTGGGCGCCCCACGGGATCCGGGTCAACTGCCTCGCGCCCGGTCTCTTCCCCCACGACGACCTGCCCGCACGGCTGCGCGCCGGGCGCGACGCCGAAAGCGACGCCCGGCGCGTCCCCGGTGGACGGGTCGGGCGGCCCCACGAGTTGGGTTGGGCGGCGACCTATCTCTGCTCGCCGTTCGCGGCGTACCTCAGCGGGCACACCCTCGTGCTCGACGGCGCCAACTGGCTCCGGCGGGGCCTGCGCATGCCCGAGTTCGTGCCCGTCGCCGACCAGATCGCCGGCCCGCACCCCTCCGGGTAGCGTGAGGCGACGCAGTTCACGTGACGAAACAGGCTGAGGCGGTTGATCATCCGCGACGTCGTGGTGGTGGAGGCAGTGCGGAGCCCGGTGGGGCGACGCAACGGAGGTCTCTCGGGGATGCACTCCGCCGATCTCCTCGCGGCGGTGCAGCGCGAGGTGATCGACCGTTCGGGCGTCGACCCGGCGGAGGTCGGCCAGGTCGTCGGCGGCTGCGTCGGCCAGGTCGGGATGCAGGCTGCGAACGTCACCCGGACCGCCTGGTTGCAGGCAGGACTGCCGCTCGAGGCGGCCGCGACCACGGTCAACACGCAGTGCGGCTCGTCGCAGCAGGCCACCAACATGGCCACCGCGCTGATCGCCGCCGGAGTCGTCGACGTCGCGGTGTCGTGCGGCGTCGAGGTGATGAGCGGCGTGCCGATGGGTGCGAGCGTTCCGAAGGACCCGTTCGTCGGCAAGCCGATCAACAAGAGGTACTGGGAGCACTACGAGAACACGTCGCAGTTCGAGGGCGCCGAGCGCATCGCCGAGACCTTCGGGGTCACGCGCGACCAGCTCGACGAGTTCGGCAAGCAGTCGCAGGACCGCGCCGCCGCCGCGTGGTCCGAAGGCCGCTTCGACACCCAGATCGTGCCGATCGAGGCACCCACGCGTGACGAGAACGGCGAGGAGAACGGCACCGCCACCATCACGCGCGACGAAGGCCTGCGCGACACCACCTTCGAAGCGCTCGCCAACCTCAAGCCCGTGCTCGACCGCGACCCCGCCTTCCACACGGCAGGCACCGCGTCGCAGATCAGCGACGGGGCGGGCGCGCTCCTGCTCATGACCGCCGAGCGCGCCGAGGCGTTGGGCCTGGAGCCCAAGGCCCGCATCGTCGACACCTGCATCCAGGGCAGCGACCCCGTGCTCATGCTGACCGGACCGATCCCGGCCACCGAGCACCTCCTCGAACGCAACAAGCTCACCATCGACGACATCGACCTCGTGGAGATCAACGAGGCGTTCGCGTCGGTGGTGCTCGCCTGGCAGCAGGCGACGGGCGCCGACATGGCGCGGGTGAACCCCAACGGGGGCGCCATCGCGCTCGGGCACCCCCTCGGCGGCACCGGCACCATCCTGCTCACCAAGGCCATCCACGAGCTGGAGCGCTCCGGGAAGCAGCGGGCCCTCGTGACCATGTGCTGCGGCGGTGGCCTGGGCACGGGCACCATCGTCGAACGGATCTGACCGGCCGTCCCGGCCGGCGCCCGCGCCGGCAGGCGCGTCCGGGTGGGTTCGTTTAGATTCTCGTCCATGACCACGACTCCCGCCCCGCCCGTCGCCGCGCGCTTCATCGGAAAGTCCGTCACCCGCAAGGAGGACAAGCGCCTCCTCACCGGGCACGGCCTCTACGTCGACGACGTGAAGGTCGCGGGCACGCTGCACGCCGCGTTCCTGCGCAGCGACCTCGCGCGTGCTGCC
This sequence comes from uncultured Actinomycetes bacterium, assembly GCA_963750045.1. GTDB lineage: Bacteria > Actinomycetota > Acidimicrobiia > IMCC26256 > DASPTH01 > DASUAS01. The sequence continues at coordinate 505,831 of CAVVPD010000003.1, forward strand.
ATCACCCGCATCGACACCGGCCCCGCGAAGGAGATGCCCGGCGTCGTCGCCGTGTACACGTGGGAGGACTTCAACGGGCTCATCGGGCCCGCGTACCACGCCATGCTCGGCGAAGAGCTGGTCGTGCCGCCGCCGCTGGCCATCATGGACGTCCGCTACGTCGGCGATCCCGTGGCCGTCGTGATCGCCGAAGACCGGTATCTCGCCGAAGACGCGTGCGAGGCGATCGAGGTCGACTACGACCCGCACCCGGCGGTGGTCGACTACATGACCGCAGGGGCCGACACCGAGAACGTGGTGCACGCGGGATGGGGCCTCGAGTCCAACGCCATGGCGTCGGTGCCGTTCATGGCCCTGTCCCCCGACCTCGACGAGACCTTCGCCAACGCCGCCCACGTCGCGGAGTGCGACGTCGTGCAGAACCGCTACGTCGCCATGCCGATGGAGACAGCGCGGCATCGTGGTGTCGTTCGAGAAGGGTCGCAACGAGCTCGAGATCGTCTGCGCGACGCAGTCGGTCCACGAGACCCGCAACTTCTTCAGCCGGTTCCTCCAGGTGCCCGACGGCAACGTGCGCGTCACCCGCGCGACGTCGGCGGCGGCTTCGGCCAGAAGATGTTCGTCTACCGCGAGGAGTGCGCGGTGGCGCTCGCCTCGTTCCTGCTCGGTCGGCCGGTCAAGTGGATCGAGGACCGCCGCGAGAACCTGCTCTCGGCCGGCCACTCGCGCAACGAGTTCGCCCACGTGCGCATGGCCGTCGACGACGACGGGATCATCCAGGCCATCACCGCCGACGCCAAGGCCGACGTCGGCGCGTACGCGGTGTGCCCGGCCGCGATCGACCCGATGCTGGTGCCGGGACCGTACAAGATCCCGCGCTACGGCTTCGCCATGGAGATGGCGTGGACCAACACCATGGGCAAGGCCGCCTACCGCGGTCCCTGGATGTTCGAGACCACCGCGCGCGAGGTGGCCATGGACTACGTGGCCAACGAGATCGGCCTCGACCCCGCGGAGTTCCGGCGGCGCAACCTCCTTGCGGCCGCCGACCTGCCGTTCACCTCGCCGACCGGCAACGTGTTCCAGGAGATCACCCCGCTCGAGACGCTCGAGCAGGCGCTCGAGATCCTCGACTACGACGCGTTCCGCAAGGAGCAGGCCGCCGCGCTCACCGAGGGTCGCTACCTCGGCGTGGGCATCTCCGCGTACGTCGAGCCGACGTCGATGGGCGGCAACACCCTCGCCACCGAGGCCGCCACCGTGAAGGTCGACACGAGCGGCCACGTGATGGCATACCTCGGCACGACCTCGCACGGCCAGAGCATCGAGACGACCATGGCGCAGATCGTCGCCGAGCACCTCGGGGTCGCGTACGACGACGTCACCATCGTGCAGGCCGACTCGCAGTCGACGCCCTACGGGCCGGGGACCGGAGGCAGCCGCACTGCAGTCGTCGCCGGTGGCGCGGCGCGCGAGGCGACCGTCGCCGTCCGCGAGAAGGTGCTCACCGTCGCCGCCCACATGATGGAGGCAGCACCCGAAGACCTCGAGATCGCCGAGGGCGTCGTCTCGGTGCGCGGGACCCCGTCGAAGTCCGTCACCATGAAGGACGTCGCCAAACTCGCGCTCCTCAACGCGCACGAGCTCCCTGCCGACATCGGCAGCGGGCTCGAGGCGACGGTGCGGTTCCGCCCCAAGCAGTTCCCCACCTGGTCGAACGCCACTCACGTCTGTGTGGTCGAGATCGACGGCGAGACGTGGCTGCCGACGGTGAAGCGCTACATCGTGTCGGAGGACTGCGGGAAGATGATCAACCCGATGGTCGTCGAAGGCCAGATCTTCGGGGGTGTGGTGCAGGGGATGGGTGGCGTGCTGCTCGAGGACTTCGTCTACGACGCTGACGGCAACCCGCTCACCACCACGTTCATGGACTACCTGCCGCCCACCACCTCCGAGGTGCCGACGATCGAGGTGGGGCACATCGAGACCGACTCGACCACCAACCCGGGCGGCTACAAAGGGATGGGCGAGGGCGGCGCGATCGGAGCGCACGCCGCGGTCGCCAACGCGGTCGCCGACGCGCTCCGCCCGCTCGGCGTGAAGGCGACGAAGACGCCCCTCGGGCCCGAGCAGATCTTCGCCCTCGTCGAGGCGGCGAAGGCAGCGCAGTCCTGAGCATCCGTGTCGGGCGTGACGGCGCGATCGTCACCGTCACGCTGGATCGACCGGAACGGCTGAACGCGCTCGACCTCGAGCACGTGCTCGCGTTGCGCGACACGCTCCGCGAGCTGGCAGGTGACGCCTCGGTCCGCGTCGTCGTGCTCACCGGGGCCGGTCGCGCGTTCACCGCGGGCGGCGACGTCACCGCGATGACGGGCGAGGGCGGGAGCGGGGACGGCGGGCGCGAGCCGCTCGACCTCCGCTCGATCATGGAGGTCTCCGAGCTCCTGCACGGAATGCCCCCCGTCACCGTCGCCGCGATCAACGGAGCGTGTGCCGGTGCCGGACTCTCCTTCGCGTGCGCCTGCGACTTGCGGTACGCGGCGCGCTCCGCCCTGTTCGTGAGCGCGTTCCTCCGGGTGGGCAGCTCGGGTGACCACGGCAGCGCGTGGGTGCTCACCCGCGCCGTCGGGCCCGCCAAGGCGCGCGAGCTGCTCCTGCTCGGCGAGCGCGTCGGCGCCGACGAGGCGTTGCGCATCGGCCTGGTGAGCGCGGTCGTCGACGACGACTCACTGCTCGACCACGTCGCAGGCACCGCGTCGCGGTTGGCGACGCTCCCCCCGATCGCGACCCGGCACATGAAGGCCAACCTCGACGACGCCGTCACCCTCCCCTTCGGTGAGTACCTCGACCGCGAGACGGAGCGCTTCGCCGAGTGCAGCGGCTCCGACGAGGCCATCGCCGCCGCCAAGGCCTTCCTCACCACGAACCGGCGTCGTTCACCTGGCGCATAGCCGCGGTAGGTGACGCCGGTTCGGTGGGGGTGGAGAGGAATCGGGCTACGCGGTGGGGCCGTGAGGGAGGCCGAGCACACGCTCGGCGATCGTGTTGCGCTGAATCTCGGCGGTGCCGGCGCCGATGGTGGAGGCGCGGGTGCGCAAGAAGCCCCAGGTCCAGCGGCCCTTCTGGAGCGCGTGGGGGTCGCGACGGTCGAGCACACCGGTGGGGCCCTGGAGGTCGACCGCGAGCTCGTGGAGCTCTTGCTCGAACAACGTGTTGAAGAGGCGCGACGTCGAAGAACCCGGGCCCGGTTCGCCGTCGCGCGCGATGGTCTCGATCATCCGCGCCGCGGTGAGCGACATGATGCGCTGCCGCGCCGCCAAATCGGCCAGGCGCTGACGCGCGACCGGATCGTCGGCGCGCCCACACTGCTGCGCCAGCTCGATCAGCTCGCGCAGGATCCGGTCGTAGAAGCGTGCTTGGGTGAGTGCACCGGCCGCCCGCTCGTGGCCGAGGCTGGTGCGGGCGATGGCCCAACCGCAGTTCTCCTCGCCGATGCGGTTCTCGACCGGGACTTCGACGCCGTCGAAGAAGATCTCGCAGAACCCCGAGTCGCCCGTGAGGTCGCGCAACGGCCGGACGGTCACGCCGGGCGCGTGCGCGTCGATGAGCAGGTACGTGATGCCGTCCCGACCCGAACCGGCAGCACCGGTGCGCACCAGGCTGAAGAGGATGTCGGCGATGTCGGCGCTGGAGCTCCACACCTTCTGACCGTCGACGACGTAGCGGTCGCCGTCGCGAACGCGCGGTGGTGCGCAACGATGGCAGGTCGGAGCCGGCTTCCGGCTCGGAGTAGCCCTGCGCCCAGATCACGTCGGCCCGCAGCATCGGCCGGAGGAAGCGCTGCTTCTGCTCCTCGGTGCCGTGGCGGATGATCGTGGGGCCGGCGATGCCCACGCCGGTGCCGGGCACGCCGGGCACCCGCGCCCGCGCCGCCTCTTCCGCGTAGATCACCTGGTGCGGGAACGAGAGGGCCATGCCGCCGTACTCGCGCGGCCAGCTGGGCGCGGCCAGTCCCTCGTCGACGGCTGTCGCGCACCACGCCCGTTGCCACGCCAGCCGCTCGGCCCGACCCTTCGGCGGCTTCCCCGGGTGGTGCTCGGCGAAGCGGGCGCGGAGGTCGGAGCGGAAGTCGTCGTCCATGCCGAGAAAAACAGTACTCTCTTTTCCGTGGACGGGGCGGAGCTCGGATTCTGGCGCACCGCCGCTGCGCACCCCGAGCGCGTCGCGATCGTCGACGCCGACGGCACGACGATCACCTACGGCGAGTTGCTCGACCGCTCGCGCGCCATCGCCCGCGGGCTCGCGGCGCTCGAGCTGACCCGCGGCGATGCCGTCGCCGCGGTCCTCCCCAACCACCGGTCGTTCCTCGAGTGCTGGCTGGCGGCGACCGAGTCGGGCCTCTACTTCGTGCCGGTGAACTCGCACCTCGCGCCGGCCGAAGCCGCCTACGTCGTGGCCAACTGCGAGGCGAAGGTGGTGATCGGCCACGAGGATCTCGCCGAACTGTGCCGCGCCGCCGCCCTCGAGGCCCGGATCGCGCGCGACCGCTGCTTCTCCGTCGGGACGATCGACGGGTACAAGCCCTTCGAGGAGCTGGAGACGTGGGCCCCCGCCGGCCCCCCGCCGCGACGCTCCCCCGGCATGGTCATGATGTACACGTCGGGGACCACGGGCCAGCCCAAGGGCGTGCGCCGGCCGCTGCCCGAGGGCGATCCCGACGACGTCGCCGGGGTTGCCGCCGCCGCGACCGCGCAGGGCTTCGGCATCACCGTCGGCGAGGGCGTGCACCTGGTGTGCGGCCCCATGTACCACGCGGGCCCCTTCGTGGGGGTGTCGACCGCGCTCCACCTGGGCCACACCGTGGTGATCATGCGGTCGTGGAGCCCCGAGGGCTGCCTCGACCTCGTGGCCCGCCACCACGTCACCAACACGCAGATGGTGCCGACGATGTTCACCCGGCTCCTCGCCCTCCCGGCCGAGACGCGCGAGCGGGCCGACGTCTCGTCGGTAGAGAGCATCTTCCACACCGGCGCCCCGTGCCCGGTGGCGGTGAAGACCGCGATGATGGAGTGGTTCGGACCCGTCGTCTACGAGACGTACGGCGGCACCGAGGGCGCGGCCACCATCGCCACCCCCCGCCGCTGGCTCCAGAAGCCGGGCACGGTGGGGCGCCCGATCGTCGGCGCGGTGGTGAAGATCCTCGACGACGACGGCAACGAGTGCGGGCCGAACGTCCCGGGCTCGATCTACGTCGGCTCGCAGCGCCACGAGACGGCCGAGTACTTCAAGGACGCCGAGAAGTCGGCGTCGATCCGCCGGGGCAACATGGTCACCCTCGGCGACGTCGGCTACTTCGACGACGACGGCTTCCTGTTCCTCTGCGACCGCAAGATCGACATGGTCATCTCGGGCGGTGTCAACATCTACCCCGCCGAGGTCGAGGCGTGCCTGCTCGGGCACGACGCGGTCGCCGACGTCGCGGTGATCGGCGTGCCCGACGAGGAGTGGGGCGAATCGGTGAAGGCGATCGTGGAGCCCGCGCCGGGTGCCGTCCCCGGGCCCGACCTCGCCGATGTGCTCGTGGCCCACTGCCGCGAGCAGATCGCCCGCTTCAAGTGCCCGCGCAGCATCGACTTCGTCGAAGTGCTGCCGCGGCTCCCGAATGGCAAGATCGAGAAGCGACGCCTGCGCGAGCCCTTCTGGGCCGGGCACGAGCGCGCGATCTGACGCAACCACCGCGACCCGGAGGAACCACATGGGGGTACGCCTGAGCGACGAGGAAGCGTGGGCGGAGCTCGACACCGCGCACACCGGCATCCTCACGACGCTGCGCCGCGACGGCCGGCCGGTGTCGACCCCGGTGTGGTTCGCGACGGTGGGCCGGCACATCTACGTGCGCACGCCGGCCAAGACCCGCAAGGTCGAGCACGTGCGCAACGACCCCCGCGCCACGTTCCTCGTCGAGCGGGGCGAGAAGTGGATCGAGCTCTGCGCGGTGATGGTGTACGCCGACGTCGAGCTGCTCGAACCCGGCGACGAGTACGACGCCGCGTCCGCCGCGATCACGGCGAAGTACGCGGGTTTCGGCATGGAGCCCAAGGCGCTCGGCGACAAGAAGGTCCCCGACGCGACCAAGGCGCACTACGCGGGTCGCTCGGCGATGCTGCGACTCACCCCCACCGACCGGCTGGTCACGTGGGACAACTCCCGGCTCCGGCTCCGATGAGCGACGTCTGGGCGTTCGACGTCGACGCCTGCCTCGTGGACTCCATCACCGGCACGTCGTTGCGACCGCTCGCCCGCCCGATCCTCGAGTCGCTGCGGGCCCGGGGGACGACCGTCGTGCTGTGGAGCGCCGGGGGCGGCGACTACGCGCGCCGCCGGGCGGTGGCGCTCGGGATCGACGACCTCGTCCACGCGTTCTACGACAAGGACGGTCGCGGCGACGACGGGCGCTGGACCACGACCCACCTCGCACGCGAGCACCAACCCGACGTGTGCGTCGACGACCGGCCCGAGGAGGTCCCCGCCCACGTCGACCCCGTCGGCGTGAGCCCCTACCTCGCGCCCGACCCCCACGACGTGGGCCTCGCCGCGCTCCTCGCTCGGGTCGGAGCCGAACGATGAGCGGCGGCCCCACACCGGTCGCCGGGCTCGACGTGATCCCCGACGGCGCGGTCCTGCGGATCACCCTCCAGCGTCCCGACAAGCGCAACGCGATGACCCCCGCCATGTTCGACGGCGTCACCGCGGCCATCGAGCACACGGTCGCCGACGACGCGATCCGGGTGGTCGTCATCCGCGGCGCCGGCGACCACTTCTGCTCCGGCGCCCAGGTCGGCACCCCGGACCGTGAGCCCCGCGCCGGCGACGCGAAGCCGGGGCGACCCCGCACCGGTCATCTCCAGCGCAACCTCCACGCGTCGCCCCACCGCATGATCCGCACGCTGTTCGAGGCCGAGGTCCCGATCGTGACCGGCGTCCAGGGGTACGCGGCCGGCATCGGCAACTCCCTCGCGCTCGCGGGCGACCACGCGGTCGCCGCCCGGTCCGCCACCTTCTGGGTCCCCTTCGTCGGCCGCGGCTTCACGCCCGACAGTGGGAGCACGTATCTCCTGCCGCGGCTCGTCGGCATGGCCCGCGCGAAGGAGATGCTCCTGCGCGGCAAGCAGGTCGACGGAGAACGCGCCGCGGCGTGGGGATTGATCAGCGAGGTGGTGGACGACGCCGCGCTCGACGACGCGGTCGAGGCGGTCGTGCAGGAGTTCGCGACCGCGGCAACGGTCTCGGTGGGCCTGGCCAAGCAACTGCTGTTCCGCAACCTCTCCGGCGACCTCAACGCCGCACTCGAGCAGGAAGGCCTCGCCGAGGAGCTCGCCGTGCGCAGCGACGACTTCAAGGAGGGGATGCGGGCCTTCGTCGAACGCCGCGACCCCGACTACGAGGGCCGCTGAGGCGCCCGCGGAGACCAACTGCGCCCGGCGTCCACGCCGGTGCCCGGCGGTACAGTCGGGCCTCCTGGTCGATCGTGTGCACAGGGGGAGTCCGTGGCAGTGAACACTGCACCCACCAACACCGTCCTGCACGGCCTGACCGTGCTCGAGCTGGGGGCGGGCAGCCACCCCGCGCAGGTCGCCGGCATGCTGCTCGCCGACAACGGTGCACGGGTCGTGAAGGTCGAACCGCCCACGGGCGACCGCCTGCGCGACGCCCTCCCGTCCGGGTTCCTCGTGTGGAACCGCGGCAAGGAGAGCCTGGTCGCCGACCTGCGGACGCCGGAAGGTCGCGACGAGGTGCGGGCCTGGGCGCGCGCCGCCGACGTGCTGATCGAGGGCTTCGCCCCCGGCCGCCTGGCCGGTTGGGGGCTCGACCTCGCGTCGCTCCGGGCCGAGAACCCCCACCTGGTCACCGCCTCGGTGAGCGGATTCGGCCCCCAGGGCGCCTACTCGGCCATCAAGGGCTACGAGGGCGTGGTATCGGCCAAGGCCGGCTTCTTCAGCCGCGGCGACTTCGGGTTCCGCGACGGACCCATCTTCTCCGGGGTGCCGCTCGCCGGCGCCGGCGCGTCCCACATGATGTTCAGCGGCGTGCTCGCCGCGCTCGTGGCACGCGAGACCACCGGACGCGGCCAGCACGTCGACGCGACGCTCGTGCAGGGCCTCACCCCCACCGACTACTTCGTCACGACGCACTTCCAACTCGCGCAACGCGCGGGGAAGGGCGGCACGACGCAGGACGCGGCGGCGAGCCCGGGCGGCGAGTTCGCGGCCAGCCGGTACTCGTTGGTGCTCTGCACCAGCGACGGCAAGTGGGTCGTGATCTCGCCCCAGATGCCACACCAGGCGCAGGCGTTGCTCCGCGCCGTCGGCCTGGAGCACACGCTCGACGAGGAGCGGTTCTCGCACGCGCCGTTCTTCCGGACTGCGGACGACGCGCAGGACTGGGAGGACCTGCTGTGGGAGGCCTTCCGCGTCCGCACCTGGGCCGACCTGCAACCCGTCCTGCTCGCCGAGGAAGACGTGCCGTTCGAGCTCGCGGCGTCGAGCGAGGAGGCGCTCGACCACCCGCAGATGATCCACAACGGGCACGTGGTCGAGATCGACGACCCAGTCGTCGGGCGGGTGCGCGAGATCGGTCCGGTCGCCCGGATGACCACGACCCCGTCGGCCATCAACCGGTCGGCGCCTCCGCTCGGCGAGCACGGCGAGCCCTTCGCCGCCCAGGAGGCCGCGCCGGCGACCGGCGGGCCGACCCTGGCACACCCGCTTGCCGGCACGACGATCGTGGAGTTCGGGTTCTTCTACGCCATGCCCTTCGGGGTGACGCTGGCGGCGTCGCTCGGCGCCCGCGTCATCAAGCTCGAAGGCCGAGGGGGCGACCCGATGCGCGCCGCGTTCGGCGGCGACGCGGGCTCGGCGAAGGTGACCGAAGGCAAGGAGAGCCTCTCGATCGACCTCAAGAGCGAGGCCGGCCAGGGCATCGTGCGCAAGCTGCTGAGCACCGCGGACGTGTTCGTCGTCGGGTTCCGGCCCGGCGTGGCCGAGCGGGCGGGCCTCGACTACGAGTCGCTCAGCGCGCTCAACCCCGGTCTCGTCTACGTGCACTCGGGCGGCTACGGCATCGACGGTCCCTACGCCAGCCGGCCCCTCTACGCCTTCGCGGCCGGCGCCTGCGCGGGCAATTTCCAGCGCCACGCGGGCCAGTGGATGGATCCCGACTTCAGCGCCGGGTTCAGCGTGCCCGAGCTCCAGGCCGTCGTCATGCCGCACCTGCGCGGCCCCGTCGACGGCGACTCCAACGCCGCGCTCGCGGTGTGCTCGTCGATCCTGCTGGGGCTCAGCCACAAGGCCCGCACCGGCGAGGGTCAGTTCGTGAGCACCACGATGATCCTCGGGAACGCCTACAGCTACTCCGACGACTTCAACGCCTACGCGGGCAAGCCCCCGATACCGCAGTCCGACCCCGACCAGTACGGGCTGGGGCCGCTCTACCGCCTCTACCGGGCGAGCGACGGTTGGGTCTTCGTCGCGGCACCGCAACCGCGCGAGTGGGAGGCCCTCGCGTCGACGCTGGGACACCCGGAGTGGGTCGACGACCCGCGCTTCGCGGACCCGACCGCGCGGCGTGAGCACGGTGACGCGCTCGCCGCCCTGGTGGGCGACGCGCTCACCACGCGCGACGCCGCCGAGTGGGAGAAGGTCCTGACCGACGCCGGTGTGGGCTGCTCGCACGTGTTCGCCGGCGGCCACTCGGCGTTCACGGTGACCGATCCGGTGATGCGCGAGACCGGGCTCGTCGCCGAGATCGAACATCCGACGCTGGGCCCGCTGTTGCGCCACGGGCTACCGGTGCAGCTCTCCGAGACCCCGGGGCGCGTGGGCACCAGCTGCGTGCGCGGCCAGCACACCGAGAAGATCCTCGACGAGCTGGGCTACTCCCCCGCGGAGATCGCCCAGCTCGTCGCCGACGAAGTGGTGTTCGGGCCCGACGCCTGACCCGACCGTCGCCCGACTAGGTGGCGGCTTCCGCGGTGTCGCGCTGGGCGGGCTTGAGCTTGGTGCCCTTCCACTCGGGGATGTCCTCGCCGACCTTCGCCGCCGGGTACTTGTCGTCGTGGACGACGGCCCAGTGCGCGTGGTTGAGCTCGTGCATGGTGAAGCACGCCTGGAGCGAGTTGTAGAAGCCCTGGTTGTCCTGGGTCTGGTTCACCGACTCCTTGATCAACAACGCGGCCATGGTCGGGATCTTGCAGATCCGGCGCGCGTACTCGACCGTCCGCTCGGACAGCTCGTCGGCCGGGAAGATCTTGCTCACCATGCCGAGGCGGTAGCACTCCTCGGCGTCGATCGAGTCGCTGGTGAGCATGAGCTCCTTGGTCTTGCGCGGCCCGAACTCCCACGGGTGTGCGAAGTACTCGATGCCGCACATCCCCAACCGGGTGCCGACGACGTCGGCGAAGATCGTCCCCTCGGCCGCCACGATGAGGTCACACGCCCACATGAGCATGAGGCCGGCGGCGTACACCGACCCGTGCACCTGCGCGATCGTGATCTTGCGGAGGTTTCGCCACCGCAACGTGTTCTGGAAGAAGTAGTGCCACTCCTGGAGCATCAGGTTCTCGGTGCCCTGACGCGTCCCACCGTTGACCAGGAACGAAGGATGCTGGTTCGGTCCGGGCATCCGTTCCTCCGCGCTCACCGGCGTCCCCATGTCGTGACCCGAGGAGAACATCGTCCCGTTCCCGCCGAAGATCACGACTCGGACGGTGTCGTCGGCCTCGGCGCGCAGGAACGCGTCGTTCAGCTCGACGAGCATCCCGCGGTTCTGGGCGTTGCGGGCGTCGACCCGGTCCAACATGATCCGGGCGATCATGCCGTCGTCCAGCGTCTCGTAGGTGATGAACCGGTAGTCGGTGTCGGGCATGCGGGATCCCCCTGGGTGCGGCGCCGCCACGTGCGGCTCGTGGACCCCGAAAGCTAGCGTCAGTGACCCGACTTCGGAGGAGCGAGATGGAACGGGTTCCGTACGACGAGTTCTCGATGTTCCAGGACAACGCCGAGGAGTTCGGCATCCCCTACGCCGGGCCGCCCACCGTCCGGCGCGAATTCGTCGAGGTCGAGCCCGGCCGCCGACTCAGCGCGCTCGTCTGGGGCGAGGGCGAGCCGGAGCTGGTGTTCCTCCACGGCGGCGCCCAGAACGCCCACACGTGGGACACCGTGGCGCTGGCCGTCGACCGCCCGCTCGTCGCGCTCGATCTCCCCGGGCACGGCCACTCCGACGCCGGCCGCAACGGTTCGATCGACGTCGCCCAGAACGCCGCGGACGTCGCCGCGGCCATCCGGGCCCTCGCCCCGAACGCCCGCGCGGTCATCGGGATGTCGCTCGGGGGCGTGACCACGATCGCGCTCGCCGATCAGGCGCCGGAGCTGGTGCGCAAGATCGTGCTGGTCGACGTGACGCCGGGCGTGAACGAGTCCAAGTCGTCGACGATCGCCGCGTTCATCAACGGCCCCGAGAGCTTCGACAGCTTCGACGACCTGCTCGCCCGCACCATCGAGTACAACCCCACGCGGACCGAGGCCTCGCTCCGCCGCGGCATCCTGCACAACGCCGAACAGCGCGAGGACGGCAGCTGGGTCTGGCGCTACGCGCGCTTCCGCATGCAGGAGCCCTCGGCCGCTGCGTCCGCGACCGAGGGTGGCGGCCACCCGAACTTCGGGTTCCTATGGGACGCGGTGTCGAGGGTGCAGGTGCCACTGCTCCTGGCCCGAGGCATGCGCGAGCAGTCGGTGGTCGACGACGACGACGAGGTCGAGCTCCTGCGCCGGCTCCCCGACGCGCAGGTCGAGCACTTCGAGGAGGCGGGCCACAGCCTCCAGGGCGACACGCCCGTGGAGCTCGCCGAGTCGATCGTGCGGTTCGTCGACGGCGAATGACACCGCCGAGCGGTCGACGAGGGCCGGTCAGCGGAGCCGGTCGAGGAACTCCACGATCGCGTCGTTGAACAGGTCGTTCTTGTCGCCGGCCACCATGTGCCCCGCGCCCTCGACGTCGACGAACTCCGCGTGCGGCACGAGGGCGAGGAGGTCCTTGGCGCCCTCCTCGCTCAGGAGGTCGCTCACCCGGCCGCGCACGAGCAGCACGGGCACGGTGATCGCCCGCGCCGCCTCGCTCAGCGACTCCTCGTGCACGAGCGACGCGCGGGTCTCGTCGCGCGAGCCGAGCTTGCCCGACATGAACCGGGGGTCCCAGTGCCAGACCCAGCGCCCGTCCTCGCGCAGCCGCACGTTCTTCTTCAGGCCCGAGAGGTCGGACGGCCGGGGCCGGTGCGGGTTGTAGGCGGCCACCGCGTCGGCCACCTCGTCGAGCGACCCGAAGCCGCTCTCCATGTGTTCGCTCATGAACGCGCCGATTCGCTGCGCGCCGTCCTGCTCGATCTTGGGCGCCACGTCGACCAGCACGAGCCCCCGGGCGACGGGGCGCGTGTCCGACGAGTCGGCCGAGGTGCCGATGGCGAGCATCGACGCGATGCCGCCGAGTGAAGCGCCGACCAGCACCGGGGGCGACGGAAGCGCGGCGGCGACGGCGCGGACGTCGTCCGCGAACGCCGTCGGGCCGTAGTCGCCGTCCTCGGGCCAGTCGCTCTCGCCGTGGCCCCGCAGGTCGACGCGCAGGACGTGCCATCCACGCGCCGCGAGCACCGCGGCGGTCGTCCCCCACACGAACCGGGTCTGGCCACCGCCGTGGAGGAGCACGACCGGCGGATCCCCCGGGTCGCCGAACTCGTCGGCCCGCAGCCGCAACCCGTCCTTGCCGAAGACGTCGATGGTGTCCATCTCGGGCAGGCTATTGGCCGGTCGACGAGGGCGGAGCGGTCGGAAGGGCATTCCGACGGACGTCGCGGAACGGGACGTCGCGGTCCGCGGCCCACTCCCGCGGCATGCCCGAGCACCCGCTCGCTGATGATGTTGCGCTGGATCTCGTTGCTGCCGCCGGCGAGGCACAGCGCCTGGCGCTGGAGGAACGGCAGGCCGGCGTCCTTCCCGGGCGTGTCGCCCCCGGTGGGCCACGTGACCGCGTCCAGCCCGCCGAGGGTGAGGCCGATCTCGACCTTGCGGACACCACGGGTCGCGCTGAACAGCTTGGTGACGGCCGCGGCGTGCGCCGGCATCGTTCCCTCGGTCATGCCGACCATCACGCGCTGCACCAGGCCGCGCTGCACGACGTCCAGGACGTGAGCCTCGGCGACGAGCTGGCGGGCCACCGGGTCGCCGGCGCACCCCTGTGCCTCGACGAGCTCGACGTAGGTGAGGTCGCGGGCGCCGTCGGCCCCCTCGGCGAGGTGGTTGCGCCCGCTGATGTAGGGCGAACCGCCGCCGACGGCGTTGCGTTCGTGGGCGAGGAGCGCTTGGGCGACCGACCAGCCGTCATTGACGTCGCCGATGACGGAATCGACCGGGAGCCGGACGTCGTCGAAGAACTCCTGGCAGAACTCGAGCGAGCCGTTGACCTGCTTGATCGGGTCGACCTGGATCCCGGGTTGGTGGATCTTCACGATGAACATCGTGAGCCCGCGGTGCTTCGGCGCGTCCCAGTCGGTGCGGGCCAGGCACATCGCGTAGTCGCTCGACACCGCTGCGGTGCTCCAGATCTTGGAGCCGTTGAGGATCCACTCGTCGCCGTCGCGATCGGCCCGGGTGACGCACCCGGCGAGATCGGAGCCGCCGGTCGGCTCCGACAGGAACTGCACCCACTGGTGATCGCCGCGCAGGAGCGCGGGGAGGTACACGGCCTTCTGCTCGTGCGTTCCGTAGTCGACGAGGGTCGCGCCGAGGATGCTGAAGTTGGGGACGTTGAGGTGGATCGGCATCTCGTAGGGCAGCGACTCCTCGGTGAAGGCGCGCTGGTACTCGATGCCGAGCCCGAGCCCGCCGTACTCATGCGGGAAGCAGATGCCGGCGAACCCGCCGTCCCACAGCCTGCGTTGCAGGACGCGCTCGTGGGCCCACGCCTCGGGTGAGTCGGCCGGGGTGTCGGAGGCGAGCGCGCCTTCGGGCAGCCGCTCCATGTGCCCGGCGAGCCAGGCCCGCGCGCGGAGGCGGAACGATTCGACGCTCTCGGGGACCTGGTCAGGCATGCTCGACCTCGATGTCGTCGCCGAGGAGCCGCGCCGCGATGCGCTCGCGGTGCTCGGCCGGGGTACCGGAGAGGTTGCGGTCGAGGGTGACCCGCCGCAGGTAGAGGTGCAGGTCGTGCTCCCAGGTGACGCCGATGCCGCCGTGGAGCTGCGTGCACTCCTGCACGATCTCGGTGGCGTGGTCACCGAGGTACGACGCGGCCGCGCTCACGATCTCGGGCGCGTCGGGATCGTGATCCTGCACCGCCGCGCCGCGATCTCCGTCGGCGCCGTGGCCGGTCTCGAGCCACATCTTCATGTCGGCGAAGCGGTGCTTGATCGCCTGGTACGACGCCAGCGGGCGCCCGAACGAACTGCGGTCGGCGAGGTACTCGAGGGTGAACTCGAACACCCGGTCGAGCGCGCCCACGGTCTCCGCGCACTGCAGCACGACGGCCAGCTCCAACTGGCGTTCGACGGCTTCGGCCGCACCGCCGACGTCGCCCACCACAAGCGCGGCCGGTACGTGCACGGCGTCGAGGTGCACGGAGGCGAACCGGCGCACGAGGTCGACCGATCCCATCGGCGTGATGGTGATCCCCGGACTCCCCGCGGGCACGAGGAACTGGGTCACGCCGCCGCCGGTTTCGGGCCCGGTTCGGGCGCTCAGCAGCAGCTCGTCGGCCTGCGCGCCGGCTTCGACGGGCGCGTACGTCCCCGAGAGCACGAAGTCGTCACCGTCGCGGCGGGCCTCGACGGCCACCGTGCGGCCGTCCCACGTCGTCCCCGGCCCCGCCAGGCACCACGCTGCGACCAGGTCCCCGGCGACGATGCCCGGCAACACGCGGGCCCGGAGCTCGCGGCCGGCGCCGTCGGCCACCGCGGCAGCCACCACGTTGGTGGGGACGAGCGGGCCCGGTGAAACGAGGCGGCCCATCTCCTCGGCCACGATCACCAGGTCGAGCACACCCTCACCACCGAGGCTCCCCCCACCGTCGGACTCGGGGACGAGCAGCGACGTCCACCCGAGCTCCGCACCCCGCGCCCACCAGGCGCGGTCGAAGCCGTCGGGGTCGTCGGCGAGGGAGCGCACCACCGTGAGAGGCGCCTCCTGCTCCAGGAACTTCCGCGTCGTCTCCTGGAAGAACCGCTGGTCGTCGGTGAGCGAGAGGTCCATCGGGGCCGAGCGTAGATGAGCGGGACCCCGACCGGTCACAGCAGCCGGGTGCCGTGACCCTCCCAGTACCGGTCGCGCAGCACCCGCTTGTAGAGCTTGCCGTTGTCCCCGCGTGGCAGCTCGGCGTCGAAGTCGACCGTACGCGGGCACTTGTAGTGGGCGAGGCCCTCGCGGCAGTACGCGATGAGCTCCGCCTCGAGCTCGGGCCCGGCCGGCACGCCGGCGGCGGGTTGCACCACTGCCTTCACCTGCTCACCGAACTCGGCGTCGGGCACGCCGAACACCGCGGCGTCGGCCACTTTGGGGTGGAGGACGAGGCGGTTCTCGATCTCCTGCGGGTAGATGTTCACGCCGCCTGACACGATCATGTAGGTGAGCCGGTCGGTGAGGAAGAGGTAGCCCTCCTCGTCGAGGTACCCGACGTCCCACAGCGTGCTCCAACCCCGGTCGTCGAACGACTGGGCCGTCTTCTCGGGGTCGTTGTGGTACTCGAACGCGTTGTTGCCACCGCCGAAGCGCACCACACCCGCCTCGCCGACGGGGAGCTCTTCCCCCGACTCCGTGCAGATGTGGATCTCACCCCAGGCGGCGCGCCCGACGGAACCCGGTCGGGCCAGCCACTCATCGCTGCTGATCCAGGTGAGGCCACCGCCTTCGGTGCCCGCGTAGTACTCGTAGACGATCGGGCCCCACCACTCGATCATCTGCCGTTTCACCTCGACGGGGCAGGGCGCGGCCGCGTGCACCACCGCTTCGAGGCTCGAGCCGTCGAATGCGGCCCACGCGTCGTCGGGGAGCTTGAGCATCCGCACGAACATCGTGGGCACGAACTGCCCGTGGGTCACGCGCTCCCGGTCGATCGCGTCGAGACACGCCTGCGCGTCGAAGTGCTCCATCAGCACGAGCGTGCCCCCGGTGCGGTGCACGGTCATCGACCAGACGAGCGGGGCCGAGTGGTACAGCGGTGCGGGCGTCAGGTAGCGCTTCCCCGCCGCGAAGCCCATGACCCCCCCGAGCAGCGGGCCGATCGGGTTGTCGGTGCCGTAGGGCTGGCCGGTGGCGAGTCGCCGGACACCCTTGGGCCGACCGGTCGTGCCCGACGAATAGAGCATGGGCGAGCCTTCGCGCTCGTCGTCGAGCGGGACGCCCGGGATCCCCTCGACGAACGCCTCCGCCGCCTCGTACCCCTCGACGGGTCCGCCGATCGCGACGAAGCGCGCCACGCCGGGCACGAGCGGGCGGACCGCGGCTGCGAGGGGCGCGAGCGCGCCCGCCGCGAACAGCACGGTGGCACCGCAGTCGTCGACCACGTACGCGGCCTCCTCGGCCGCGAGCCGGGTGTTGACGGGGGTGTAGTAGAGCCCGGACCGCTCCGCGGCCCACGCCAGCTCGAGCGTCGCGGCCCGGTTGTCGAGCAGCATGGCGATGTGGTCGCCGGGTTGCAGGCCGGCGGCGCGCATCGCCCACGCGAGGCGCGCCGAGCGCTCCTCCAGCTGCCCGTAGGTCACGGTCTCACGGCTCCCCACCACCACGATCGCGACGCGATCGGGATCGGCGGCGGCGTGGAACCCCGGGGTCTGCTCAGGGACGTCCATGCCGTACGACTACCACATTCTGCTCATCAAGCAGGCCGGGCCGGGCGTCGATGCACCGGACGCCCTCGCGCGCAGGTAAGAGCTTCCTAAGAATCTCCGGCTCGCTGGCGACGCGCCGCCGTGCACTCGTTAGGTTGCCCACGCCCTCGGCCACTCGAGTCTCAGGAGGTGAGGGATGTTCGCCCTCACATCGATCTTCGGGCTGCCCGCCCATCCGCTCTTCGCACACATCCCCGTCGTGCTGATCCCCCTCGCCGCCATCGGTGCCGTGGCGATGCTGTGGCCGTCGGTGCGCGACCGCATCGGCTGGGTGGTGGTCGGGCTCGTGTTCGTGGCCGGCATCAGCACCCAGCTCGCGGTCGACTCCGGTCAGGGTCTCCAGGAGTACGTCCGCGAGACACAGCTGATGAAGGACCACGTGCGCATGGGCGAGAACATCCGGCCGTGGGTCCTCCTGATGTTCCTCGCGCTCCTCGGCGTCATGCTCGTCGCCCGGGCCGCGCGCCGTCGCGGCGCGGCGCCGGAGGGGCGCGACCCGCTGCGCATCGCGGGAATCAGCCTTGCCGTGCTGAGCATCCTGTTCTCGGGCATGGCGATCTACTGGACCTACAAGATCGGCCACTCGGGATCGAAGGCCGTCTGGGCACCCACGCAGGTGAAGATCGACAAGGGCGCCGGCGAACCCAGCGGCGAGGGCTAGCTAGGGGACCAGGTCGCCGACGTCCTCGCCCGCCATCAACTTCCCGATCAGCCGCGCTGTCGAAGTAGTCACGCCACACGGTGATCTTCCCGTCCTCGACGACGAACGCTCCCATCACCGGGAGCGGCCAGAGCGCACCTCCGCTGCCGATCGTGTCGACCCGTTCGGTGAGCACCGCCTGCCCGTCGACCGCGAGGTTGACGATGCGGAACTCGTAGTGGTCGAACATCCCCCACTGGCCCTCGAGGTTGGCGAGGACGTCGGCGAGGCCGGACGACGGGGCCATCCCGACGTTGTGGTACACGATCCCATCGCCGAGCAACGGGCGGACCACCTCGACGTCGCGCTTGCTGACGACGGTGCAGAACTCACGAACGACCGCTTCGGGACTCGCCATGGTTGAACCTCCGGATCGGATCAGACTCGGCGGGTGATGCCGCCGTCGACGCGGATCATCGCGCCGGTGGTGTAGCTCGACGCGTCGCTCCCGAGGTACAGCGCGGCACCGACGATCTCGTCGGGCATGCCGATGCGCTCCAGCGGCGCGCCCGGTGCACTGAGCGTCTCTTCGGCCCAGTGCTTGGTCACGTCGGTGAGGAACGCGCCCGGCATGATCGTGTTCACCCGGACCTTGGGCGCGTACGCCTGCGCGAGCCCGACGGTGAGCGCGTTCAACCCGGCCTTGGCGCAGGCGTAGGGCACCTCGTTCACTCCCACCATCAGCGAGCCCGCCGTGGTCACGTTGATGATCGACCCGCCCTCACCTGCGGCCATGCGGGCGCCCACGAGCGAGCCCAGCCGGAACGGACCCTTCATGTTGACCGCGAAGGTCTTGTCGTAGAGCTCCTCGGTCACCGCGGCCAGGTTCTCGTAGAGCGGCGACATCCCCGCGTTGTTCACGAAGACGTCGACGCGCCCGAACTCGTCGTAGACGGTCTCGACCAACCGGCCGCACTGGTCCCAGTGGCCGACATGGCACGCGACCGGGAAGGGGCGGCGGCCGGTCTCGGCCTGCACCTCCTTCGCCAGTGCCTCGCACACGTCGAGCTTGCGGCTGCTGATCACGACGTCGGCGCCGGCGTCGGCGAAGCCTCGGACCATCGCCCGGCCCAGGCCGCGGCTCCCGCCCGTGACCACCACGACCTTGTCGGTGAGATCGAAGCGATCCAGCACCGTCATCCGCGCTCTCCTCCCCGGGGCGCCGCGTCGACGCCGGTGCGAGGAGTCTCGCGTAGCCGGCTGCCGGAGCGACAGCCGGCGGCCCGACTACGCGCGCCGGCGGACCTGTCCCTCGAGTGCCTCGGCGAAGCCGGCCCAGAACGCGGCCCGCCGCCGGGCCTCGTCGGCGACCTCGTACACCCGGCTCAGCGGGACCACTCCGACGTGCTCCCAGCTGTCGACGGGGTCCACCGACGTCGCGTCGAACCACTCGACGAACTTCACTCCCCCGTCGCCTGCGGCGAGGGCACGATCCTCCTGCCACGGGCGCGCTTGGCGCTGCTTGCGCGACAGCAGGCCGAGCACGGTCGCCTCGGGGGCCGGATCCCCACTGGTGCGGCGCGGCGCGGCGGTCTGGCCGGTCCGTAGCTTGTTCTTCACGCTGCGGACCGTCTCCGGCGATGCGCCGACGACCTGCGCGATCGCCCGCAACGACGCGTCCGGCCGGCGCGCCAGCTCTTCCGCGATCCGTGTGCGCACCGCCTCCGAGTCGACGGGCCGGACCCGTCCGTCGCGCCCGACCCGGCCGAGCACCGGCTTCGCTCGGCGACGCGATCCCGCGCTCGCGCCTTGCCCGTCACGCACGCGCGCGACCGTCTTCGGCGAGACCCCGCAGAGCTCGGCGATGCTCCGGTCCGAACGTTCCGGGTGCGTCCGCAGGATCCGGCGCACCGCGGCGCGGCGTTCGTCGAGGCTCAGGGGCAGCCCGTGACCCACGTTGCAGCGCACGAATTCCACGTAGGCGTCGTCCGCGGTGCCCTCGAAGAGCACCGCGGGCAGGGAGGAGAGGCCGAGCCGGGCGGCGGCGGCGATCCGGTGCTGGCCGTCGATGACCGTCCGGTCGGCGCGCCGCACGACGATCGGCGGCCAGTTCGGGGCCAGCTCGGCGAGGGTGGCGACGTGCGACACGTCGAGACCGCCCGCCCGGAGCGAGGGCGACGCCTGGACCTCGACGAGCGCGAGGTCGACGACCTCGCGCTCGGATTCGGGCCGCTGCAGCTTCGATCGGACCGGCACGACTGACCCCCCATGAGCGCCTCGCACGGAATCAAACAACCGTTAGATTGATAGCCCACACCCCCACTCGTGTCAAGGGATCCGGAGCGGACACACCGTGGCCGCGGTGCGACCACGGGTAGGGTGAGCACGTGGTCGCACAACACGAAGCGCCGTCCTTCGCGGCCACGCCCGCCGAACCCGGCCGGCCCAAGGGCACGCTCAACGTCGAGCGCTGGAACGAGATCCTGGCCGCGGCGGGCGAGGAGTTCTACGAGAAGGGCTACCACGCCGCTCGGATCGAGGACATCGCCTCCAGGGTCGGCATCCTCAAGGGCAGCCTCTACTACTACATCGAGAGCAAGGAAGACCTGCTCTTCGCGATCGCCGACAGCGCGCACGCCAGCGGCGTGGCGTCGATCGCCGAGGGCCCGGAGCTGGCCGGCGCCGACGGCCGCACCCGGTTGGGCGCGTTCATCCTGCGGTGGATGGAGGTGCTCGACGCGAACCCCCAATACGCCTCGGTGGCCGAGCGCGATGTCGCCAAGTTGCAAGGTGAGCGCTACGCGCAGGTCATGGCCAAGCGGAACCGGATGCACGGATTCGTGCGGTCCCTGATCGAGCAGGGCATCGCCGAAGGTGCGTTCGACCCCGCGACCGATCCCGGTGTGGCGACGAACGCGATGTTCGAGATGATCAACGGCACCCGCCACTGGATCCGCCCGGGTGGGCGGATGCCCGTCACCGACATCGCGCAGTGGTACCGCACCTTCGTGTTGCAGGGCCTCGCCGCCCGCGGATCGACGTAAGATCGGGCCCGCTTCGAGAGAGGACCGACACCGCATGAAGCTCCGCATCGACAACGACGCCTGCACCGGTCACGGCCGCTGTTACGTGCTGGCCCCCGAGGTGTTCGAGCCCGACGACGAGGGCCACAGCGTCGGCCTCGTGGACGACATCCCGGCCGAGCTGCTCGACCAGGCGCAGCTGGCAGTGGCGAACTGCCCCGAGAGCGCCATCTCCATCGTCGAGGCGTGACCTCTCTCGTCCAAGCGCCCCGGATCGGCACTTGGACTGTGGACTGCCGAGAGGCACTTCGGTAACGTCCGGGCGGTGGTCGCGCTCGTCGACGAAGTCGACCAGAGTCCCGACGGCCCTACGGTCGGCGCGTTCTTCGACTTCGACGGCACCCTCATCTACGGGTTCTCGGCGATCGCGTTGCAGGTCGCGCGTCTGCGGCGGCGCGACGTGTCGCCCCAGGAGGTCGCACACACCCTGATCACCGGCGTCGGTCTCGTGCTCGGCCAGGCCGACTACCACGCGGTCGTGGCGATCCTCGGTCGTGCCTGGCGCGGCCGGCCGGTCGACGAGATCGACGAGATCGGCCGCCGGCTGTTCAAGGAGAAGCTGGCGGGCCGGGTGTACCCCGAGGCGCGGGCACTCGTGGCCGCCCACCAGCGCAAGGGCCACACGGTCGTGCTGGCGTCGTCGGCGCTCTCGTTCCAGGTCGAGCCGATCGCGGCCGACCTCGACATCGAGCACGTCCTCTGCACCCGCTTCGAGGTGGTCGACGGCAAGGTCAGCGGCAGGCTCGCGGGCCCCCACCTCTGGGGCGCCGGCAAACGGCGCGCGGTCGAGGCCCTCGCGGCCGAGTTGGGCGTCGACCTCGGCGAGAGCTTCGCCTACGCCGACGGCAGCGAGGACGCGGAGCTGCTCGAGGTGGTCGGGAACCCGCGGCCCACCAACCCGACGCGCGGATTGGAGCGCACGGCACGTGATCGCGGTTGGCCGGTGCACCGCTTCGTCGGACGGGGCCCCGCCACGCCCGAGCTCGTGGCCCGTCACCTCGCGGCCGTCGGCGGGTTCCTCGCCGCGACCGCAACCGGCATCGGCCTGGGGCTCCTCAACCGCAACCGCGCCGATGCGGTGAACACGATGGTCTCGGTCGGCAGCGACGTCAGCCTCGGCCTCGCCGGCATCCGTCTTGACGTGGTCGGCGAGGAGCACCTGTGGTCGCACCGGCCCGCGGTCTTCCTCTTCAACCACCAGAGCTCGGTCGACGCCCTGCTGCTCATGGCGCTGCTCCGGCGCGACGTCACCGCGGTGGCCAAGAAGGAGCTCGCGGCGAACCCGATCGTGCGCCTCGTCGGCATGCTCGCCGACGCGGTGTTCATCGACCGCGCCGACTCGCCGGGCGCGGTCGACGCGCTCCGCCCGCTGGTCGAGCGCGCGCTGGTGCGCGGCAAGTCGCTGGCCGTCGCGCCCGAGGGGACCCGCTCGGGCACCGGCCGCCTCGGACCCTTCAAGAAGGGCGCGTTCCGCCTCGCGATGGCCGGCGGCGTGCCCGTGGTGCCGATCGTGCTGCGCAACGCGGCCGACGTGTGGCCCCTCGGCACGCAGGTGATGCGGCCCGGCACCGTCGACGTCGTCGTGCACGCGCCGATCCCCACCGACGCCTGGACCGACGCCGACCTCGACGCCCGCATCGGCGAGGTCCGGCGCCTCTACCTCGACACGCTGGCCCACTGGCCGACGCGGTGACGACGAACGCAGGCAGCACCGCCGCCGTGCGCGCCGCGATCCTCGGTCGCCCGGCGTTGCGGGCCCGGGCCGCCGACCTGGCCGCGGCCGCGGGACGGTCGGCCGACGACGTGGTCGCCGAGCTCGACACCGATCTCCGCGAGATGGTGGCGACGCACGGCGGCCCCGCCGGCGACCTGTTCCTCCACATCGCCCGGCTGTTCGACCGGACCGCCTACCGCGGGCGGGTGCGCTTCGACCCGGCCCAGATCACGCGGTTGGCGGACCTCAGCCGCCGCTACCCGATGGCGCTGCTCCCCAGCCACCGCTCCTACGTCGACCCGGTGGTGATGGCCTCGGTGCTCGAGCGCGCCGCGATCCCGCCCACCTACAAGCTCGGTGGCGTGAACGTCGCGTTCTGGCCCATGGGCCCCCTGGGCCGGCGGGCGGGGTTGATCTTCATCCGGCGCAGCTTCCGCGACGACGCGGTCTACAAGCTCGCATTGCGCGAGTACGTCGGGTGGCTGGCCGAGCACCGCCAGAACCTCGAGTGGTACATCGAGGGTGGGCGCACGCGGACGGGGAAGCTGCGCGACCCCCGGCTCGGCCTGCTCGCCTACCTCGTCGACGCGGTGCGCGACGACCGGTGCGACGACTTCATGCTCCAGCCGGTGTCGATCGTCTACGACGAGCTGCTCGACGTCGAGGAGCACGCGCGGTCGGCGACCGGCGCGGCCAAGACCCCCGAGTCGCTCGGTCGCCTCGTGGCCTACGCACGCGCGCAGCGCACGCGGTACTCGCGCGGCGACATCCACGTGGCGTTCGGGGAGCCCATCTCGGTGCGCGAGCATCTCGCCCGCCGCCCCGAGACGGCGCTCGGCGTGGTCGACCCGGTCGAGACCGACCCGCTCCCGTTGCAGAAGCTCGCGTTCGAGGTCGCGGTGCGCATCAACACCGTCACCCCGATCACCCCGCCCGCGCTCATCACCATGGCGCTGCTCTGGGCCGACCGGGCGCTCACCGTCGACCAGTTGCTCGTGCTCCTCCAGCGCTACGCCGACGACGTCGACGAGCGCGCGCTGCCCGTCACCTCCCGACCCGTCGCCACGCGTGAGACCCTGCTGCGCGGGCTGGCGTCGTTGGAGCGCCACGGAGTGGTGACCCGCTACGCCGGAGGCCCGGAACCCGTGTACCTGATCCAGCCCGAGCAGCGCATCGCTGCGTCTTACTACCGCAACGGGATCCTCCACTTCTACCTGATCCCCGCCATCGTCGATCTGGCGTCCGCCGGGCCCGACGAAGACGTGCACGCCGAGGCCCTGCGTCTGCGCGACCTGCTGAAGTTCGAGTTCTTCTTCGCCGGCAAGAGCCGGTTCCTGGCCGAAGTCGACACTGAGGTCGCCCGCGCCGACCGTCCCGTGACCGCGCCGTTCCTGCGCCCGTTCCTCGAGGCCTACTGGGTGACGGCCGAGGCACTCCGCGCCGAGGGTGCCCAGCGGGTCACCGGCGTCGACGGCCTCCGCGCCGACGTAGGCGGGTTGGGTGAGCAGTACCTGTTGCAACACCGCATCTACTGCGCCGACGCGGTGTCGACCTCCTACGCCGACGGCGCGCTCCGCCTCGCTGCGCACCGCGACCTCGTCGCGCCGGATCCGGCGCCACCCGACCTCGCCGCCCGGCGGGCCGCGTTCGCCGACGAGCTGCACACGCTGGTGCGCCGCGTCCGCACCACCCAGACCTGGGCCGCGCAGCGCTTCCTCGACCTCATGCGCGGCGGTTGACCGACCGGGGTGGACGACGGTCGGGGGCCGACGCTGTAGAACGGGCGTCATGTGGGAGCTGCGGGAGCCGGCGCGGGAGCTCGCCGACCGGTACCGGCGCGCCGGCTGGTGGAACGACGACAGCCTCGGCCGGCTGGTCGAGCGCGGGATGCGCGCCGCGCCTCAGGTGCGGGTGCGCATCTGGTCGACGACGCGCCCGTGGCGGGGGACCCTCGGCGACGTGCTCGACCTCTCGTCGCGACTCGCCGGAGGCCTGCGGGGCCTGGGCGTCGGGCCGGGCGACGTCGTCGCGGTCCAGCTGCCGAACTGGGTGGAGGGCGCGGCGACGTGGTTCGCGAGCAGCATGCTCGGCGCGGTCGTCGTACCCATCGTGCACTACTACGGCACCCGCGAGCTCTCCTACATCCTCGGGGAATCGCGAGCCCGCGTCTTCGTGACCGCAGACCGCTTCGGCGCCGTCGACCACCTCGCCAACCTGGAAGCGGTGCGCCCCGGACTCGACGCGTTGGAGCACGTGGTCGTCGTGGGCGACGCGGCGGCGCCTCGCGCCCGTCGCTTCGGAGCTCTCCTCGACGGCGACCGCGTCGACACGCCCGTCGCGGTCGATCCCGCGAGCCCCGCGTTGGTCGCGTACACCTCCGGGACGAGCGCGAACCCGAAGGGCGTGATCCAGACCCACCGTTCGCTCGGCGCCGAGGTCCGGGCCCACCTCCCCGAGCTGATCCCGCCCGGGCGCCGCCCGGTGCTCCTCGGCGCCCCGATCAGCCACGCGACCGGGATGCTCCTCGGGCTGCTCCTTCCCGCGTCGCGCGGCGAGTCGATCCAGCTCATCGACGCCTGGGATCCCGCGGTCGTGCTCGACGCCATGCTCACCGACGACCTGTCGGCGGGCAGCGGCGCCACCGTGTTCCTCACCAGCCTGCTCGACCACCCGGCGTTCACCGACGAGCACCTCGCGCAGATGACGTCGGTCGTGCTCGGCGGCTCCTCGGTGCCCACCGCGGTGGCCGCGGGCGCCGAGGCACGCGGCATCGCCACCATCCGTTCCTACGGGCTCACCGAGATGCCCACCGTCACCGGCGCCGCGCCCGGTGATCCCGGCGCGCTCCGCACCAGCACCGACGGCCACGGGTTGGCCGGCGTGGAGATCCGTCTCGTCGCCGACGACGGGACCGACGCCGCACCGGGCGAACCCGGCGAGATCGTGACCCGCGGTCCGGACCTCTTCGCCGGCTACACCGACCGCGCGCTCACCGACGAACACCTCGACGCGGGCGGATGGTTCGCGACCGGCGACGTCGGCACGCTGGTCGACGGCTGGCTGACGATCACCGATCGCAAGAAGGACGTGATCATCCGCAACGGCGTCAACGTCTCACCGGCCGAAGTGGAGAACGCCCTGATGCAACTCCCAGCGGTCGCCGAAGTGGCCGTGGTCGGGCGCCCCGACGTCCGCACCGGGGAGCGGGCGGTGGCGATGATGCGGGTACGCGAGGGCGCCCTCGCACCCGACCTCGACGCGGTGCGCGCGCACCTCGCCGCGGTCGGCCTCGGCCGTCCGAAGTGGCCCGAGGAGGTACGGGTCGTCGACGACTTCCCGCGCACCGCCGCGGGCAAGGTGAAGAAGTTCGTGCTGCGCGACGAGCTGCGCGCCGGCGGGGCCGGAACGAGCTGACCTCAGCCCCGCGCGCTCGCGTCGGAGCTCGTGGTGGCGGCCCATCATCTCGACCGCCTTGCGCTGCAGATCGGCGGGCGGGTCGGGCAGGAGCACGGGACCGTGCTCCCGGCTCGGCAGCATCACCGTGGCATTCGCCGGCGCGGTGA
Organism: uncultured Actinomycetes bacterium; assembly: GCA_963750045.1. Classification (GTDB taxonomy): domain Bacteria; phylum Actinomycetota; class Acidimicrobiia; order IMCC26256; family DASPTH01; genus DASUAS01. The sequence goes on from CAVVPD010000003.1 coordinate 531,761, forward strand.
CGACGTCGCGCTGGTTGGTGGCCCGGAACTCGACGTCGACGAGACACCGGCCGTCCTCGACGCGCTTGCCCGTGACCTCGCCGGTGATCACGTGGGCGTCGCCGACGTAGTTGAACTTGCGCATCTCGTCGTGCTGGCGGAAGAGCCAGCCGTCGTCCCCGATCCAGTCAGTGAGGTAGTGGGTGAGCCAGCACTCGCGGATCACCGCGTAGTCGTAGGCCATCGGGTTGCCGATCGCCTGGGCCCAGTCGCTCTCCCAGTGCACCCGCTGCGACACGTCGGGGATGCCGGCCGCGTTCTTGATGTAGAACTTCGGGATCCGCTGCCGGTTCTTGTAGCCGATGCGCGACGACGAGATGTTGTAGGGCGCGAAGCCGTACCCGCCGGCGTGGAAGCACACGATCTCGGTGAGCGTGAGCGGCCCCTTGGCCATCTTGGGGAGCTCCTCGCCGACCTCGACGTCCTCGAAGTACCGCGTCCGTGCTCCCCGGGCCTGTTCGGACGCGTAGATCTCGTCCAGCGCGGCGATCTGCTCGTCGGTGTAGGTCGCCGGCTCGATGTCGGCGTACTTGCCCTTGTCGCGCGCGGTCTTGCGCTCCGTGTGGATCATGAGCACGCGGTTCACCTGCACGATCTCGGCGCGCTGGTTCATGCGCACCGTCCGGGACACGCGGATCACCGAGCGCTCGGCGAACTCCGACTTCTTCACCTCGGTCGACTCGATCCCGCCGAAGCTGAACAGCTCGTCGCCCGGAAGCAGCGGCCGGTACCACTCGGTGCTCTGGCCCGAGACGAACACGTGGATGCCGGCGAAGACCCCCCGCGTCGCCGTGCGGATCTCCTCCGGGATGCGGTCGCCCTCGAGCGACGACCCCATCGCGATCCCCATCATCGGTGGCGCGATCGGGGTGCCCCAGCGAGTCGTCGGTCCGTGGTCCTCGTCGACGAAGAGCGGGTTGTCGTCGCCGTAGCCGCGGGCGAAGTTGCGGATCGCGTCGGGCGTCAGCACCTTGTAGAACTCGCGCCCGCCCCGGGCCGCGTCGACCCCGACGAGGAGCTTCGAGCGCTCGATGTCCTCGTCGGTGATGCGGTAGGAGATCTCGCGTTCGATCTCTTCCTGCATGTCGGCCATCATGGGTCCCTTCGCCGGAGTTGCGGAGTATACAGGTCAATATTTTCGGGTGACGGGGGCACTGGTGACGACGACTGAGGGCTTGGTGCCGTCGACGGGGCGACCGCGCCTCCCGGTCGGCGCGCAGACCATCCCCGAGGCGCTCACCGTGGCCCGGGCGCGGACGCCTGACGCCGAGGCGCTCGTCGGCCGTCACGCGCGCCTGACCTTCGGCGAGCTCGACGACCAGGTGCGCCGGGCGGCGGCGGGGCTCGCGGCGGCCGGGGTGCAACCGGGCGATCGCGTCGCCGGGTCGATGGCCAACCATCCCGAGCTGGTCGTCGCCTTCCTCGCCGCCATGCACCTCGGCGCGATCTGGGTCGGGATCAACCGGGCGCTCACCCTGGCCGAGCAGCGGTACCTGCTGGAAGACGCGGGCGCGGCGGTCTTCGTCGGCGACCACTCCACCACTGCCGAGATCGACGCGGCACGGGCCGAGCTCCCCGACCTGCGGATGGTGCTCGACGCCGAGCCGGGTGACGCCACGACGTCGTGGGCCCGGATGCTGCGCGCCGCCGATCCCGCCGACGCGCCCGACGCCGGCGACGTCGACCCCTTCGGTCCCGCCGCCATCGCCTACACGAGCGGCACCACCGGCCGACCGAAGGGGGTGGTGCACAGCCAGCACAACCTGCTGCTCGTCGGCGCGGTCGCGATCGTGAACCAGCCGTCGCCCGAGGGGCGCATCGGCGTGGTGCTCCCGCTCACCATCCTCAACCTCATGATCCTCGGACCGGTCAGCGCGCTGCAGCTGGGGTGGTGCCTCGTGTGCATCGACCGCATCGACCCGGTCGGCCTGGCCACGTGGATCCGCGACGAGCGGGTGAGCAGCATGTCGGCCGTCCCCACCACGATCCACGACCTGCTCACGCATCCCGACGTCTCGCCCGACGACCTCGCCACCCTGACCCGGCCGGGCTCGGGCGGGGGCGCGACACCGGAGAGCTTCCGCCGGCTCTACCAGGCACGCTTCGGCAAGCGGCTCACGACGGGTTACGGGCTCACCGAGGCGCCGACCGCGGTCACCGTCGAGGATCCCGAGCTGCCGGCCGTGCCCGACGGGTCGGGCGCGCGCTCCCCCACGTGTCGGTCACCGTCCGCGACGACGACGGCGGCGTGCTGGCCCCGGGCGAGGTGGGTGAGGTGTGCGTCGGCCCCGCCGACGCCGGCGTGTTCGCCGGCGTCTACACCCCGATGCTCGGCTACTGGAACCGACCCGAGGCGACCGCCGAAGCCCTGCGTGACGGCATCCTCTTCACCGGCGACCTGGGGTACCTCACCGCCGACGGCGACCTGGTGATCACCGACCGCAAGGGCGACCTCATCCTGCGCGGCGGCGCCAACGTCTATCCCGCCGAGGTCGAACGGGTGCTGCACGAGGAGCCGCGCGTGGCGGCGTGCGCGGTGGTCGGTCTCCCCGACGAACGGTTGGGCGAGCGCGTCGCCGCCGCCGTCGTGGTCGCGGGCGGTGAGACGCTCACCCCGGAGGAGCTCCGCGAGCACTGCGCCGCTTCGCTCGCCCGGTACAAGATCCCCGAGCGGTTCCTGTTCGTCGACGAGCTCCCGCGCAACGCGATGGGCAAGGTCGTGAAGCGCCTGCTCGTCCCGAGCTTCGGGTGAACGACCGTGCGCCTTTGACCGCAACCAGACGCGCGAGCGACCAGGCCTTCCTCGGGCTGGTCGCCGACGGCCCGACCACCGCCTCGGTCGAGGTGACCCACAAGCTCATGAGCCCGCGCGGATCGTTCTACGGGGGCGCGGGCCTGGCGATCGTGTGCGCCATGATGGAAGAAGCCACCGAGCGCGACACGATGTGGAGCACGGTGCAGTTCGTCTCCGGGGCGGAGCACGGCGATCGGCTCGCGTTGCGGACCGAGGTCGTCGCCGCCGGCTACCGGACCTCGCAGGTGCGCGTCACCGCGCACACCGCGGGACGCGAGGTGTTCACCGCGGTCGGCGCCACCGGCGCCTCCGGCGGTCGAGTGTCCGCGACCTTCGCGACGATGCCGACCGTCGACCTCGTCGACGAGTGCGTCCGGGCAGACTGGCCGAGCCCGAGCGTTCGCGCCGAGACCCACTTCGGCACCACGGAGGTGCGCGAGACCGTGGTGCACGGCGGCCCCGAAGGTGGCGCGGCACCGAGCATGGCGTTGTGGGCGCGCGTCGAGGGACGGCCCCCGTGGACGCCCGCCATGCTCGGCTACGTCGCCGACGTCGTGCCCATGTCGATCCACCGCGCCGTCGGGACCCGCACCCCCGGCGGGATGAGCCTCGACAACTCGTTGCGGGTGGGCCCGACCGCCGACACCGAATGGGTGCTGCTCGCGCTGCATCCCGAGGCCGCGCACGAGGGCTACGCGCACGGCACCGTCCGCCTCTGGTCGCCGGACGGCGTGCTCATGGGCACCGCCGCCCAGACCTTCGCGCTCCGGACCCGAGCCTGACGGGTCGCGGTCTCGATCGCTATCGGACCGCGATGGCGTTGGGTGGCGACGCGACTCCTCCGGGCATGTTGAGCGGCGCTGAGGTCAGGAACGCGTCGTAGGTGCCGGCGGCGGCGCAGTCGTCGGCGAGCGCGTCGAGGTCCCAGAGCTCACCGAGGGGAAGGCCGAGCAACGGCAGCAGCATCGTGTGCAAGAACGGTCGCGCCGGCGGGATCACTTCGACCGCCGGGTTGTCGGACGCCACCGCGCTGATGTGCAGGTCCCACAACACCCCGGGCACGTCGGCCCCCGCGAGTCCCGGCGTGCGCGGTGTGGCCGCGTGCGCTTCGCGCCCGGCGCGGTCGAGCCCGCGGTACCACGTGAGGTAGCCGGTACGCACCAACAGCACGTCGCCGGTCTCGATCGGGCTGCCCTGAGCGGCGAGGCACGCGAGCAGGTCGTCGGCCGAGATGGGATCGGCCGATCCCTGGCGCAGCGGCCGGCCGTCGTGCTCGCGCCAGCGAGCCACGTCGGCGAGCACCGCGCGCCCGACGATCCCGTTCACCGCCCAGTGGTGCACGCCGTGCTCGGCGTCGGGCACGCCGCCGTAGTGGCCGTGCTCGCGGTGACCCAGGTGGCGGAAGCCGTCCCACTGCGACGACGACTGCGTGTTCCACCCGTGATAGATGTCGTCGTGGACCTCGTTCGGCGCGTCGGTGACCTCGTGGCGGAAGGGCTCGCGCCCGAACAGGGTCGGGTCGGGCTGGGTGAGGTCCAGGTTGAGCCCGAAGGTGCGGCCGGTGCGGATCGACGCCCCCGCCGCCAGGACCCGTGCCGGCGTCAGCAGGTTGAGGGCGCCGAGCACGTCGTGGTCGCCCCACACGCCCCAGGAGGAGCCGGGCGGCAGGCCCTCACGGACGGGGAGGTCGGCGTAGGCGGGCAGGGTCGGATCGTCCACGACCGAATCATCGCGCGCCGTTGTGCCGAGCGCATCGGGCACGGATAGGTTGGCGAGCAGCTGCTTCTCGGGCCGCGCCACGTTCGGCCACTCTCGCACGCCACGCCATCCTCTGGAGGACCGTCATGGCCATCGCGATCTCCGACGACCACCTCGAGCTCGAGGGGGTCGCGACCGCGTTCCTCGAGCGCACCGGCGCCCGGGCCGAGGCGCGTTCGTTGCTCGACGCCCCCGAGGAGGCGCTTCCCCTGGCGTGGAAGGAGATGGCCGACCTGGGTTGGCTCGGGCTGCACGTCCCCGAGGCCCACGGCGGCTCCGGCTTCGGGTTCTCCGAGCTGGTCGTGGTGCTCGAGGCCCTCGGCGCCGCAGTCGCGCCGGGCCCGTTCCTGCCCACGGTGTGGGCGTCGGCGGTCATCGCCGCGTGCGGGACCGACGCGGCAGCAGTCCAACTTCCTCCCCGGCCTCGCCGACGGGTCGGTGCGCGGCGCGGTCGGGACCGACGAGCGCAGCGCCCTCGTCCTCGGGGCCGGCCTCGCCGAGCTGTTCCTCGTTGCGCGCGGAGAAGACCTGGTGGTCGCGACGCGCGACGACGTCGAGATCGCCGTTCCTGCCAACACCGACGCCACCCGGCGCGCGGGCACCGTGCGTCTCGTCGGCTCGCCCGCCGAGGACCGCGTCCTGCCCGGCGCACGCGCCACCGCAGTCACCATCGGACGCCTGCTCGCCGCCGCCGAGGCATCGGGCGGCGCACACCTGTGCGTGACCATGGCGAGCGACTACGCGAAGGTGCGCGAGCAGTTCGGCCGTGTGATCGGCGTGTTCCAGGCGGTGAAGCACCAGGCCGCCGACATGCTCGTCGCCGCGCAGCTCGCCACCGCCGCGGTGTGGGACGCCGCGCGCACCGAACCCGGCACCCCCGAGTTCGAGCTCGCGGTCGACGTCGCAGCGGTGCAGGGACTGCCCGCGTTCGTCATGTGCGCCGAGAAGAACATCCAGCTCCACGGCGGCATCGGCTTCACGTGGGAGCACGACGCCCACATCATCCTGAAACGTGCGGTCGCGCTCGCCGCGCTGTTCGGCCCCGTCGGCGCCATCGAGGCCGACGTCACCCGCCTCGCCGCGGCCGGCGTGGTGGGCGCGCACGCGGTCGAGCTCCCGCCCGAGGCCGAGGTCTTCCGCGCCGAGGTCCGCGCGTTCATCGAGAACTACCAGGGGCTGCCCGACGACGCCCGGCTCGAGGTGTTCCTCGACTCGGGCTACGCGCTCGCGCACTGGCCGAAGCCGTGGGGCCGCGCGGCCGGCGCGGTGGAGCAGCTCGTGGTCGACGAGGAGCTGCGCGCCGCCGGTGTCCGCCGGCCCGAGTACGGCATCGGCGGGTGGATCATCCAGACCCTCACCCAGCACGCCGATCCCGACCAGATCGAGCGGTGGGTCCGGCCCAGCCTCGAGCACGAGTACGTCTGGTGCCAGCTGTTCAGCGAGCCCGGCGCCGGTTCCGACGCCGCCGGGATCCGCACGCGCGCGACCAAGGTCGACGGCGGGTGGGTCGTCAACGGTCAGAAGGTGTGGACGAGCGGCGCCGCGTCCTGCAACCGTGGCTTCGCCACCGTGCGCACCGACCCCGACAAGCCCAAGCACGACGGCATCACCATGATGGTGATCGACCTGCATGCCAGCGGCGTCGAGGTCCGGCCGCTGCGCGAGGCGAGCGGCGGCGAGATGTTCTGCGAGGTGTTCTTCGACGACGTGTTCGTGCCGGACGAGGACGTGGTGGGTCCGGTCGACGGCGGGTGGCGCGTGGCCCGCTCGACGCTCGGGAACGAACGGGTGAGCATCGGCGGGGGCTCGGTCGGCGATCCGCTGTTCGACCTCCTCGACCTCTACCACCGCCACGCCGACGGCGACGCCGCCGCCGCGCAGGCGATCGGTCGGCTCCTCGCCGAGCGTCGGGGGATGCGCCTCCTCAACCTCCGCTCGGCCGAACGCGCGGTGGCCGGAGCCGAACCGGGGCCCGAGGGCAACGTGGCCAAGCTGCTGAGCGCCGAGCACACCCAGCGGGTGGCGGCGCTCGGCCTGCGACTCATCGGGCCCGCCGGCGCGCTCACCGAGGGCCCCGACGCCGGGGTTCCCGCGACCGAGGTGTTCGCCCGTTGCCTGTCGATCGCGGGCGGCACGTCGGAGATCGTCCGCAGCCAGATCGGCGAGCGGCTCCTCGGTCTCCCCCGCGACCCCCTGCTGCGCTGATCGCGCGCTTGGGCGCGCCGACGGAGCCGTCTGCCATGCTCTGGCCATGACGTCGACCGCCCCCTCCACCAAGCCGCTCCCTCCCGTCGAGCAGGTACGACCGGGGTTGTGGAGCATCCCGGTGCCGCTCCCCATCCCGCTGCGCTACGTGTTCGTGTACGCGTTCGAGACCGACCGCGGCCCCTTCATCGTCGACGCGGGATGGAACACCGACGACGCCTTCGACGGCCTGAGTGCCGGGCTGGAGCACGCCGGCTTCTCGATGGCCGACGTGCAGGGCGTGATGGTCACCCACATCCACCCCGACCACTACGGGCTCGCCGGGAGGGTCCGTGAGAGCTCGGACGCGTGGATCGCGCTGCACCCCGCCGACGCCAAGCTCATCCACGACCGCTACGAGGAGCCGACCGACCTGCTCGAGCGCATGGGCGGCATGCTGCGGCGCCTCGGCGCACCACCCGAAGAGCTCGAGGCGCTGCGCAACGCGTCCATGCCCGTGCGCCCGTTCGTCGACTTCGTGGACCCCGACGTGCTCATGGAGGACGGTGACCGGCCCGACATGCCCGGGTGGGACCTCACCGCGGTGTGGACCCCGGGCCACTCCCCCGGGCACCTCTGCTTCTGGGAGGCGACCAACCGGCTCATGCTCACCGGCGACTGCGTGCTGCCGCGCATCACGCCGAACATCAACCTGAACCCCCAGACCGAGCCCGACCCCCTCGGCGACTACCTGCGGTCCTTGGAGAAGCTCGCCGAGTTCGACGCCGAGGAGGCGCTCCCCGCCCACGAGTGGCGCTACGTCGGCCACCACGCCCGCCTGCTCGAGATCCGCGCGCACCACGAGCAGCGGTTCCTCGAGATCATCGACGCGGTGCGCGACGGCCACGACACCGCGTGGGCGGTCGCGCCCCGCATGGACTGGTCGCGACCGTGGAACCAGCTCGACGGCTTCATGCGCCGCTCCGCGATCGGCGAAGCGTTCGCGCACCTGCGCCGCGCTCGTCGTGCGCGGAGTGCTCGACGAGACCGAAGGCGAGCCGTCGCGCTGGAAGCTGGCGGGGGCGTGAGCCCCTCCACCAGATCGGACCCCGACGCACCGGTGCTGTGCACGGTCGCGGACGGGGTCGCCACGGTGACCCTCAACCGGCCCGACCGGATGAACGCGTGGACCCACGCCATGGAGGTCATGTACTTCGACCTCGTCGACGATCTCGACGACGACCCCGACGTGCGCGCGGTGGTGCTCACCGGTGCCGGGCGGGGATTCTGTCCCGGGCTCGACGTCGGCGACCTCGCCGATCGCACCCAGGGCGTCGCCGGCCAGGAAGGCGTCGCGCGCCCGATCACCTACGCACGCGTGCTGCGCAAGCCGTTGCTCGCCGCGGTCAACGGCGGGTGCGCCGGCATCGGCCTGGTGCAGATCCTCGTCGCGGACCTGCGCTTCGCGGCCGCCGGCGCCAAGATCGCGACCGCGTTCACCCGGCGCGGCCTGGTCGCGGAGTTCGGCTCCTCGTGGATGTTGCCGCGCGTCGTCGGCGCGGGGAACGCCATGGACCTCCTGCTCTCCGGACGCGCCGTCACCGCCGAGGAGGCGCGGGAGATGGGGCTCGTGAACCGGGTCTACCCGGCCGACCAACTGCTCCCCGCCGCGCAGGCCTACGCCCGCGACCTCGCCACCCACTGCTCACCGCTCGCCATGCAGGCGGTCAAGGCCCAGGTGGCGGCGGACTGGACCCGCGGGCTCGAGACGTCCCAGGAGGAGGCGCTGCGCCTGGTCAAGGAACCCGCCCGTCGGCCCGACTTCCGCGAAGGCGTCGCGTCCTACGCCGAGCGGCGACCACCCGAGTTCCCCCGCTCCCGCCTCGGGGTCGGGATGGCTAGGTATTCGTGAACCTCTTGACCGGTATGGAGCTCGCCGACACCCCCGAGCAGGCACGGACCCGGGAGGAGATCCGCGACTGGCTGGGCGAGCACCTCGTCGGCGAGTTCGCCCGCCACCCCGGGGTGGGGGGGCCGACCGACGACTCGTACTGGGACCTGCGCCTGGCGTGGGAACGCGAGCTCGTCGCGGGCGGCTGGCTCGGCATCACCTGGCCGGTCGAGTACGGCGGCCAGGGCGGCAGCCTCGACCGTGAGCTCGTGTTCCTCGAGGAGCACTTCCGCGCCCGGGCCCCCTACTGGGTCGGCGTGCACGGGCGCGACCTCTTCGGCCCGACGCTGCTGCACGCGGGCACCGCCGAGCAGAAGGCCCGGTTCCTGCCGCGCATCATGGCCACCGAGGAGATGTGGGGGCAGGGATTCAGCGAACCCGAGGCCGGATCCGACCTCGGCGGCGTGCGGACCCGAGCCGTGCGCGAGGGCGCCGACTGGGTGGTGAACGGCCAGAAGATCTGGATGACCTTCGGGCACCGTGCCGACTGGCTCTACGTGCTCTGCCGCACCGACCCCGACGCGCCCAAGCACCGGGGCGTGTCGTTGCTGCTGCTCTCCGCGGACCAACCCGGAGTCGACATCCGCCCGATCCGCAACCTCGCGGGCGGTGAGGAGTTCGCCGAGGTGTTCTTCACCGACGCCCGCACCGACGCCGACTTGGTCGTCGGTCCGGTCAACGGGGGTTGGGGCGTGGTGATGGGGACCGTCGGCACCGAGCGCGGCACGACCGTGCTGCCGTACCAGGCCGCGTTCGAGCGGCAGCTGCACGAGCTGGTGGCGGCGCTCCAGGCGCGCGGGCGCACCCGCGACCCGGTGGTCCGTCAACGGTTGGCACGGGCATGGATCGGACTGCAGCTGAACCGCCACAACAACGCGCGCATGCTCACTCGCCTCGTACGAGACGGTGAGCTCGGCCCGGAGGCGTCCTTGTCGAAGCTGTTCTGGTCGCACTGGCACCGCGACCTGGGCGTGTTGATGATGGACGTGCTCGGCGCCGACACGATGATCGTGGGCGACGAGTACGCGCTCGACCCGTTCCAGAGCGTCTTCCTCAACTCGCGCGCGGAGACGATCTACGGCGGCACCAGCGAGATCCAGCGCAACATCGTCGCCGAGCGCGTCCTCGGCCTGCCGAGGGAGCCCCGCCGGTGAACGCCGAGGTGCGGGTGGGCATCCGGCCCGCGTCGGCGAAGCTCGAGGCACCGGCACCCAGCGTGCGCGACTTCGTCGCCACCGTCGAGGCCGCCGGCCTGGACCACCTGTGCGTCGGTGACCACGTGAGCTTCCGCGACGGCCAGGGTTACGACGGCCTGGTCCAGGCGACCGCGTTGACGATGCTCTCGACCCTGGCGGTGCACACGTCGGTGTACCTGCTCCCGTTGCGTCATCCGGTGGCGGTGGCGCGCCAGCTCTCGTCGCTCACCCGGCTCGCGCCCGGCCGCCTGGTCTTCGGCGTCGGGATGGGAGGCGACGACCCGCACGAGCTCGAGGTCTGCGGCGTCGACCCGCGTACCCGGGGGCGGCGGATGGACGAGTGCCTCACCGTGGTGCGCGGCCTGCTCGCGGGCGAGACGGTGACGCTGGACGGCACGGTCGTCTCCGTCCGCGACGCCGCGCGTCGTACCCGTGCCTCCCGAGCCGATCCCGATCCCCGTGGGTGGCAGATCCGATGCCGCGCTGCGGCGCGCCGCCCTCCTCGGCGACGGCTGGCTCGGCGTGTTCGTCGGTCCCGAGCGCTGGGCCGCCTCCCGCGACCGGGTCGAAGCGACGGCGGGCGACTTCGGCCGCGCCGGCGTCGCCTGGCACCACGGGCTCGCGGCCTGGTGCGGGTTCGCCGACTCACCGGGCGATGCCGCCACCGTGCTCGGACCGGCCATGGAGTCGCTCTACCGGCGTCCCTTCGCCGACTTCGCCCGGTACGCGCCCCACGGCACCCCCGACGACGTCGCCGACGCGCTCGCGCCCTACGCCGCGGCAGGGTGCACCACGTTCAACCTCATCCCGGTGGCGGCGGACGACGGCGCCGCAGTCGCCGGGTGCGCGCGCGTGCGCGAACGCCTCGCGCGCGCTCACTCCGTGAAGTCGCGCCCCCGAACCAGCCGCACCGGGGTGTAGACGAGCACGTCGTCGCCGCGTTCGTTGTAGACGGTGTTACGCGACGTCACAACGCCCCGCCCGCGCTTGCTGGACGCGCGCGACTCGGTGATCTCGACGACCACGTCGAGCGTGTCCCCGACGAAGGTGGGCCGGCGTACGTCGAGGTCCATGTGCATGAACGCGAGCCCGGTCCCGGCGAACGAATGCGTCTGGATCACCAGACCCTCACCGAGGGCGTACACGAGTGCGCCGGGTACCAGGCGGCCCGCGTACCCACCTTCGCCCGCGTGGCGCTGGTCGAAGAAGAGCGGCTCGTTGAAGCCGCACAGGTTGACGAAATTCACCAGGTCGGTCTCGGTGACGGTGCGGGCGGCGGTCCGGAACGCCGAGCCGACCGTCATCTCCTCCCAGGTGTTGCCGCGGATCGCGTGCGGGGCTTCGTCGCGCGGGACGGACACCGGCGACTCCTCTCCTCGGGTGGACGGTCGACGGGAATGAGTAATCTACGTCGCCTACATCGGGAGGATGGGTGGGATGAGCCTGACAGGACGGGTGGCGCTCGTCACCGGCGGAGCTCGCGGCATCGGTGCCGCGGTTGCCGACGCGCTCGCTGAAGCGGGTGCCGACGTGGCGATCGGCGACATCGACGCCGCCGGCGCCGGCCACACCGCGGCACAGGTGGCCAAGGAGCACGGGGGCCGCGCCATCGGCGTGGCCATGGACATCACCTCGCGAGACAGCGTCGACGCCGCCATCGCCACCGTCGAATCCGAGCTCGGTCCGCTCGCGGTGCTGGTGAACAACGCCGGCATCGACATCATCAAGCCGTTCGCCGAGAGCACCGTCGACGAGTGGGATCTGATCATCTCCGTGAACCTCAAGGGCACGCTGCACTGCTGCCAGTCCGCGCTCGTCGGCATGGTCGGGCGGGGTGGAGGCGTCATCGTGAACTTCGCGTCGGACGCCGGACGCGTCGGGTCGTCGGGCGAAGCCGTGTACTCGGCGACCAAGGGCGGCGTGATCGCGTTCAGCAAGACGCTGGCGCGCGAGACGGCACGCCACGGAATCCGGGTCAACTGCGTGAGCCCCGGCCCCACCGACACCGCCCTTCTCGCCCAGATCGCCGACCAGAACCCGAAGTTGCGCGACGCGCTCGCCCGGAGCATCCCGATGCGACGCGTCGGCGAGCCCGCCGACATCGCGCCCGCCGTCGTGTTCCTCGCCGGCGACGGCGCCCGGTACATCACCGGCCAGACGATCTCGGTGAGCGGTGGCCTCACCATGTCGTGACCGAGCCTGCGTGAACACGCTGCGCGTCGAGCGCCGCGACGGCGCGATCGCACTCGTCACGCTGGCGCGACCCGAGCGGCTCAACGCCATCGGCACCGACACCCTCGCCGATCTCGACGCCGCACTCACCGCGCTCGAGCGGGACGGCGCCGTGCGGGCCTTCGTGATCACCGGGGAGGGCCGGGGATTCTCGGCCGGGGCGAACGTCGACGAGCTGGCGGGCCTCGACGGCGCGGCCGGCTTCGCCCGGTTCGTGCGCGCGTTCACCGACGTGCTCGACCGGCTCGAGCAGCACCCGAAGCCGTCGATCGCCGCGATCGACGGGGTGGCACTCGGCGGCGGGCTCGAGCTGGCGCTGGCGTGCGACCTCGCGCGTGGCCTCCGACCGGGCCCGTCTGGGGGTCCCCGAGATCAAGCTCGGCCTGCTCCCCGGGGCCGGCGGCACCCAGCGCCTCCCCCGGCTGCTCCCCCGCGGGATCGCCACCCAGATGCTCCTCTCCGGTGCGCCGATGACCGCGCCCGACGCGCACCGGTTCGGCCTCGTCAACGAGCTCAGTGGCGATGCGCCTGCGCTCGAGGTGGCCGAGCGTCTCGCGCGCGAGATCGCGACCGGCCCGCCGCTGGCGCACGCCGCCGCCAAGCACCTCGTGCAGCGGGGCGCCGTGCTCCCACTCGTCGACGCCATCGACCTCGAACGCGAGACGGTGTCCGAGCTGTTCGACACCGACGACGCCGGCGAAGGGCTGGCGGCCTTCCGCGAGAAGCGGCTCCCGCGCTTCCACGGCCGCTGACGCACCGTCTCTCCCGGCGCCGCGCCCGCGAGCCTCGGGATCGTCAGCCGGAGCCGTACCGCGTGTGGATCAGCTCGAGCTCCTCGAACACCGACCCGGGCAGGTCGTAGTCGTCGAGTCGCTCGATCTCGTCGAGGTGGTCGACGACGTCCTCGACGCTCGGCGCCGAATCACCGCCGGCGTACCACCCGGCGGCCGCGCCGACGAACACACGCGCATACCGTCCGAGCGCCGCCGAGTAGAAGCGCTGTGTTCGGGTGCACGCTTCGCTGGCGAGGTACACCGCGAGGGGTGTCACCCACTCGGGCATCATGCGCGGATTGGCCGCGGCGGCATCGGCGCGTACGCGCTCCGCCGTTGCGCTCGCGTCGGCCGCGGCGGGCGCGCCGGCAAGGCGCGTGAACCCAACCGGCAAGAGCGCGTTCGCCAGCACGCCGTGCGGAGCGCCCTCGAGCGCGAGCGCGTTGCACAGTCCGAGCAAGCCCGCCTTCGCGGCCGCGTAGTTCGCGCCCTCGACCCGACCGAACGCCCCGCTCCCCGACGACGTGAACACCAGGCGTCCGTAGCCCTGCGCCACCATCGCCGGGTACACCGCCCGGCTGAGGAACACGGCGCCGAGCAGGTGGGTCTCGAGGACCGGCCAGAGCCGGTCGTCGGTCATCGACCCGAACGGAGCGTTGCGGAGAATGCCGGCGTTGTGCACGACCGCGTCGACCCGGCCGAACGCGTCGAGCGCGGTCTCGGCGATCTCATGGCAACCCGCGGCGTCGGCCACCGAGGCGTAGGAGGCGACGGCCCGCCCGCCGCCGGCCAGGATCTCGTCGACGACGAAGTCGGCCGCCTGACGCGAGGCGCCGGCCCCGTCGGTCGCGCCACCGAGGTCGTTCACCACCACGCTCGCGCCCCGCCGGCCGAGCTCGAGGGCGTGCGCCCGACCCAGGCCGTTGCCGGCGCCGGTCACGATCACCGTCCGGCCCTCGAAGCGAACTTGACCAATCAGATCAATCAAGGAGACGATTCTGCCATGCCCGATCCCTACGACGCCTTTCCGAGCCTCCAGTTCGAACGCCCCGCGCCGGGTGTGTTGCGGTTGGTGATGGAGGGTCCCGGGCTCAACTCGGTCAGCCCCGACATGCACCGGGAGCTGGCGGACGTCTGGCTCACGGTCGACCGCGACCCCGACGTGCGGGTGGCGATGATCCAGGGTGCGGGGAAGGGCTTCTCGGCCGGCGGGTCGTTCGAGCTGCTCGACCAGATGGTCGCCGACTACGCGGCCCGCACCCGGGTCATGCGCGAAGCCCGAGACCTCGTCTACAACGTGATCAACTGCTCGAAGCCGATCGTGTCGGCCATCCACGGTCCCGCGGTCGGCGCCGGGCTCGTCGTGGGCCTCCTCGCCGACATCTCCGTCACCACCCGTTCGGCACGCATCATCGACGGTCACACACGCCTCGGGGTCGCCGCGGGCGACCACGCCGCCATCTGCTGGCCGCTGCTCTGCGGGATGGCCAAGGCGAAGTACTACCTGCTCACCTGCCGCGACCTGCTCGGCGAGGAGGCCGAACGGATCGGCCTGGTGTCGTTGTGCGTCGACGACGACGCGTTGTTCGCCACCGCGCTCGAGATCGCCGCCGAGCTGGCCGGCGGCGCGCAGAGCGCGATCCGTTGGACCAAGCAATCGCTCAACAACTGGTACCGCATGCTCGGCCCCGCGTTCGACGCGTCGGTCGGGCTCGAGTTCTACGGGTTCGGCGGCCCCGACGCGGCGGAGGGTCTCGCCGCGCTCCGCGAGAAGCGCGGCGCGGACTTCACCGGGCCCACCTCGGAATAGGGCCTACTGCGCTTCGGGATCGCGACCGAGCGCGAGCAGGCGATCGCGCACGGGGAGCATCGGGCGGAGCGTCTCACCGCGCCCGACCTGCGCAACCAGCTCGCCGTCGGCCGCCCACACGTGGCAGCTGTCCGCTGGCGGCGGCTGCCGGCGCGCCCCGCCGGCTTCGGCCTCCGCGTGCGGGGTGGTCGCGTCGCGTTGGTTCAGGATCCCCATCGACCATGTGGACTGCACGACCGCGGGCGCCATGGCCTGCAACAGCGCGGTGACGTGCGCACACCCGCGGGGGCCGCCGAAGAGCTCGCGCACCCGGTGGGTGAATCCTCGCGTGATCGACACGCCGACGAGCGCCCCGTAGTCGTCGGCGATCATCGGGCACAGGACCTGCGGGTAGTCGTCGAACTCCACCTCGGCGCCGGTGATGACGAGCGCCGGGTACTCGATCTCGAGCTCCACCCGCATCCGGTGCATGGTCAGCGGCTCGGGGTCATCGTCGATGTAGAGGCCGGCCGGCTTCTCGTCACGCACCATCCCCCGCACGACCAGGCGAGCCGCGTCGCGTCGGTACACCTGGACCGAGTACGTCCGATCGTGGAGCGGTTCCAGTTGGTCAACAGCAGCTTGGTCGAGCACGGGGCCAGGTTACGGTGTCGGCGGACGCGACCACTGGAGCTGCGCATGGCGACCGAGTTCGACGGCCGGATCGCGCTCGTCACCGCCGCCGCGGGTGCGGGCATCGGCCAGGCCACCGCGCGCCGGCTCGCGGCCGGCGGTGCCCGCGTGGTCGTGACCGACATCCACGAGCGTCGCACGCGGGAGGTCGCGGCCGCCGTCGCCGCCGACTACCCGGGCACCACGGTGCTCGCGCTCCCGATGGACGCCGGCGACCGCGACCAGATCGACGCGGTGATCGACGAGGTCGTGCGCACACTCGGACCGGTGCAGATCCTGGTGAACAACGCGGCCGTCAACGTGGTCGGGAGCATCTTTGACTACGACCCCGAGAACTGGGACTGGTGCGTGCGGGTCAACCTGTCGGGGCCGTGGTACCTGTGTCGAGCGGTCATGCCCCTCATGCGCGACGCCGGTGGCGGGGTGATCGTCAACGTGAGCAGCTATGCGCCCGATGTGGGTGGCGGGGGCATCGAGGCGCCGTACGCCATCACCAAGGGCGGGCTCAACGTGCTGACGCGCAGCTGCGCGCACGAGGGTGGACCGTTCGGCATCCGCGCCGTCACCGTGGCGACGGGCGTCGTCACCGGCACCAAGTTCATCGACGACCATCCCGAGATCCTCGAAGCACCCGGCTCGCAGGGTCCCCTCGGCTCGTACGCAGACGCCGGCGACGTCGCCGAGGCGATCGCGTTCCTCGCGTCGTCTCGCGCCCGCCACATCACCGGCGAGATCCTCAACGTCGCCGCCGGCGCCTACATGCGGACCTAGGAGCCCACGCCGTGCACCCGTTCCGGTTCGCCGCGACCATGCCGACGCCGACCCGGCCGATCGACGCCTGGGAGGCCCGACTCCGCCACCTCGAGGAGCTCGGTCTCTCCGCGATCGTCGCCGCCGACCACTTCACCGGCGGCTACGAGTTCGAGCCGATGGTGGCGCTCACCGCCGCGGCCGCGTGCACGACCACGCTGCGACTCCAGACCGGAGTGCTCGGCAACGACTACCGCCATCCCGTCCTCGTGCACCGCATGGCGGCGCTCCTCGACGTGATCTCCGACGGCCGCCTCGTCCTCGGGCTGGGCGCCGGCTGGATGACCTCCGACTACGACGCCGCCGGCATCGCGCTCGACCCGCCCGGCGTGCGGGTGAGCCGCTTCGCCGAGGCCCTCGTCGTGGTCAAGGGCCTGTTCGGCGATGCGCCGTTCGACTACCACGGCGACCACTACCGCATCACCGCCCTCGACGGCCTGCCCAAGCCGGTGCAGCGTCCGCACCCCCCGCTCTTCGCCGGTGGTGGCAGCCCGCGCGTCCTGCGCCTGGCGGGCCGGGAGGCCGACATCGTCGGCGTCAACGCCAGCCTGCGCGCCGGCGAGCTCGGCACGCACACGGTGCGCGACCTCTCGTTCGCACGCGTCGCCGAAAAGGTCGAATGGGTACGCGAAGGCGCCGTCGCCGCCGGGCGCGACTTCGACACGATCGAGCTCGAGATGAACCACTGGTTGGCCAAGGTCACCCCGACCGCGGCGGCGGCGCGGGACCTGCTCGAACGCGTCGCGGCGCGCCAGGGGGTCGAGCCCGAGCTGCTGGCCGAGTCGCCGTCGGTACTGGTCGGCACCGCGTCACAGCTGGTCGACACCCTGCGGTCACGCCGAGCACAGCTCGGAATCAACTACCTCCAGCTCGACGCCGGCTTCCCGGCGCCCGATCTCGACGCGTTCGCGCCGGTGATCGCCGAGCTGACCGGAACCTGAGGTGAGAGGAGCAGCGAAGACGATGACCTTCGACTTCGTACCCAGCGACGACGTGGCCCGGATCAAGGCCCGGCTCGACCATCCCGTCATCGACGGCGACGGCCACCTCCTCGAGTTCCTCCCCCTCGTGAACGACATCGTCCGCGAGGTCGCCGGTCGGGACGTCGCCGACCGCTACCAGCAGTTCATGCGCCGCGCCCTCGCGCCCGACGACGCCGGCTTCATGCCCGCCCGCGTGTTCTGGGGCCTGCCGGAGGAGCACACGCTCGATCGCATGACCGTCACCCTCCCCGCGCTCACCTACCGGCGCGCCGAGGAGCTCGGCCTCGACTTCCTGCTGCTGTACCCGAGCTTCGGGTTGACCGTGCTCGCGGTGCCCGATGCCGAGGTGCGCCAGGCGGTCGCCCGCGCGTTGAACACGTACTACGCGGAGTGCTACCGCGAGTACCGCGACCGGCTCGAACCGGTGGCGGTGATCCCCACGTTCACTCCCGAGGAGGCGGTGGCCGAGCTCGACCACGCGGTCGGCACGCTCGGGTTGAAGGCGGTGGTGATGAACGGCGTGATCCCCCGCGCCACCCGCCCCGACGGCACCGCGCAGGCGTGGGTCGACACCCTCGGCCACGGGAGCCTCTACGACTACGACCCGGTGTGGGCCCGCTGTTGCGAGCTCGGCGTGGCGCCCTCGTTCCACGGCGTGGGGTACGGCTGGGGGAGCCGGGTGTCGGCCACCAACTACGTGCACAACCACCTCGGCAACTTCGCGGTGGCACAGGAGGCCGCCTGCCGATCGCTGGTCATGGGCGGTGTCCCACGCCGCTTCCCCGACCTGCACTTCGGCTTCCTCGAAGGCGGCGTCGCCTGGGCCGCACAGCTGTACGCCGACCTGCTGGGGCACTACGACAAGCGCAATGTCGACGTGGTGGGAATGTTCGATCCGCGCCGGTTCGACCTCGACCTCTGCTCGCAGCTGTTGGACGGGTTCGCGACCGGTCGGATCGCCGAGCGACGCGACCGCTACGAGCGCAACGCAGCCAAGGCCAAGGCCGCCCCGCCGCACGGCACCCTGGGCTTCGACGACTTCGCGGAGGCGCAGCTCACCGATCCTGCGCAGATCGTCGACGTCTTCACCCGCCAGTTCAGCTTCGGCTGCGAGGCCGACGATCCGCTCAACGCGCTCGCCTTCGACCGGGAGCTGCTCCCCCACGGCGCCCACCTCAACGCCATGTTCGCGTCGGACATCGGCCACTGGGACGTGCCCGACATCCGCGAGGTGCTCGTCGAGGCGTGGGAGCTGGTCGACGAGGAACTTCTCGACGAGCAGGAGTTCGCCGACTTCACGTGCGGCAACGTCGTGCGCATGTTGACGGCAGGCAATCCCGATTTCTTCGCCGGCACCGCCGTCGCCGACGCGGTGAAGCCCTTCGTCAGCCCGCGGTGACGCGCGCCGCCACTTGCTGCCACCGATCGGCGAGGTCGGGCGTACGCAACCACTCACCGGCCGGCTGGTACGTGAACAGCCGGTCGGCCACACCCCGGTAACGCTCGACGAGCCGGTCGGCGAGGTCGTCCCAGGTGGCGGTGACCGCGTACTCGTCGAGCATCTCGTCGGTGACGACCGCGGCCATGCCCTCGGCATCGCCCGCCGCCATCGCCCGGTGCAACGCGTCGCTGGTGTCGGCCCAGCCGTGCAGCTCGAAGACCGGCCGGTACGTGCGGGTCGATCCGTAGAACGACAGCTGCCGCCGCACCGACTCGCGCATCGGCGCACGCTCGGCTTCGCTGTCGCCCACGATGGTGAACACCGGACAGATGATCTCGACGTCACCGACGACGCGGCCCGCACGCGCCGCGCCCTCGGCGATGGCGGGGAGCAGGCACTCGTCGAGGTAGCGGCGCGAGTGGAACGGGTGCACGTGGAACCCGTCGAACACCTCACCGGCGAGGCGAGCCATCCCCGGGTTGACCCCGGCCACCGAGATCGGAATGTCCGGGAAGTCGCTCGGCCCCGGCGAGAAGAAGTCGGTGAGCAGGCTGAACCGGTAGAAGGCGCCGTCGTAGCGCAGCGGCTCCTCCTCCTGGAATGCCCGGAAGATGGCCCGCATCGCCTGCACGTAGTCACGGATCTTCGGGCCGGGGTGTTCGTAGGGCATCGAGAACCGGCGCTCGATGTGGGCCTTCACCTGCGTGCCGAGCCCGAGCGAGAAGCGCCCGCGGCTGGCGCGGGCCAGCTCCCAGGCGGTCTGCGCGGTCACCATGGGGCTCCGCGGGAACGCCACTGCGATGGCCGTGCCGATGATGACGGCGTCGGTGACCTCGGCGGCGACCGCGCACCCGAGGTACGGCGGGCGCTGGGTTTCGGTGAACCACAATCCGGAGAAGCCTCGCGCCTCGACCTCGCAGGCGACGCGGGCGGCGTGCTCGAGGGGGACGCTGGCGGCGTAGGCGTCGAATTCCATCAGTACGACTTCAGGCCGAGGTCGCGCGAGATGGCGTTGCGCTGGATCTGGCTGGTGCCCCCCGAGATCGTGGCGACGATCGACTCGCGGTACCGGAAGCTCATGACGCTCTCGGTGGCGAATCCGTGGCCGGCCATGATCTGCATCCCCCAGCGCGCCGCGTTCACATAGGTCTCCGAACCCTTGAGCTTGGCCATCGACGCTTCGCGGTGGCACTCGACACCCTGCCCGCGCAACCACGCGGCCCGCTGGGTCAGCAACCGGGCCGAGTCGATGTCGGTCTGCAGGTCGGCGATCACGTGGGCGAGCGACTGGAACGTGCCGATCGGGCGGTCGAACTGCTTGCGCTCCTTCGCGTAGTCGACCGCGAGGTCGAGGGTCGACTGCGCGGCTCCCACGTAGCCCGCGCTGAGCACGATCCGTTCCAGCTCCAGGCTCGAGAGCATGACCCGCCAACCGTCGTGGAGCCCACCCACGAGCGCGTCGCCGGGCACCACCACGTCGTCGAGGTAGACCTCGTAGGTACCGAGGATCTGGCGCGCCAGGGTGGGGATCCGGCGCAGCGTGACCCCGGGCGCCTCGGGATCGACGAGCAAGGCGCTGATCCCCCGGTGTTTGGGCGCGTCCCGGTCGGTGCGCACGTACATGAGGATCGTGGTGTCGGGCAGCCCCGCGCCGGTGCACCACATCTTCTGACCGTTCACGACGAAGTCGCCGTCCCGTCGATCGGCGGTCGTGCGCAGCGCGGCGGCGTCGGAGCCGGCATCGGGTTCACTGATGGCGACGGCGTAGTTGCGCTCCCCCGCCACGAGCTGGGGCACGAGCGCGCGCTTCTGCGCGTCGTCACCGAACTCGAACAGCGTGAGCGTGGGGATGAGCCGGCCCGACAGGCACATGGCGACGTCGAGGCTGGCCCGGCCGAGCTCCTCGGCCACGATCACCAGCTCGAGCGGTGAGGCGCCGGCGCCGCCGTGCTCCTCGGGAAAGGGGAGGCCGAACCAGTCCATCGCCGCGAACGCGGCGTTCAGCTCGGTCGGGGGCGTCTCCGCGTCGTCCCAGGCCTTCGCCACCTCGGGTGGGCAGGTGCGGGCGACGAAGTCGCGCGCGGTGTCGCGCAGCAGCTCCTGCTCCTCGGTGAGACCGAACTCCACGGCGGACCCTTCCCTCGTTCCCGCTCGGAAGGGTTGATTATTGTACTGATCCACCCACTCGTCGGGACTGGCCACGGGACTGAGGACGACCGAGGACATGGACGAAGCAGCTCGGCTCATCGACGTCGCCGTGCCGGTGAAGGTCCCGAAGACCGCCGAGCTCGTCGCCGCCCGACTCAGGAACCAGATCGTCCGGGGCGAGCTGCACGAGGGCGACGCCCTGCCGCCCGAGGCCACCCTGATGGCACAGTTCGGCGTGTCCCGACCCACGCTGCGCGAGGCGTTCCGGGTCCTCGAGTCGGAAGGCCTCATCAGCGTGCGCCGTGGCGCCCGCGGCGGCGCCCGGGTCCACACCCCCGACGGCGACGTCGCCGCCCGCTACGCGGGGTTGGTCCTGCAGTTCCGGGGCACCACCCTCGCCGACGTGTACGACGCTCGCAAGGCGATCGAGCTCCCGGCCGTCCGCCGCCTCGCCCGCAAGCGCCCGGCCGCGGCGATGCGGGCCCTCGCTGCGAACCTCACCGCCGCGAGCGCCACCATCGACCACCCCGCCGGGCTGATCCGCCTCCAGGAGGAGTTCCACCTCGTCGTGGTGCAGCAGGCCGGGAACCGGACGCTGGCCATCTTCGCGGAGATGGTGCACCGCATCATCGAGCTCCACAGCGAGTCGTACATCGACCGTTGGGGTGGCGCGCCCATGGAGCGCAAGGGCGCCAGGCGGGGAAGCCGCACCCACGAGCGGTTCTTCGAGCTCGTCGAGACCGGCGACGCCGACGGTGCCGAGGCACTCTGGGAACGTCATCTCGACGAGGGGGCCGACCAGGTGCTGCGCGGGTCCGACGCCAAGACGGTCCTCGACCTCCTGAACTGACCGAAGGCCTGAACCGACCGAACGCCTGAACCGACCGAACGCCTGAACCGACCGAACGATGGAGTGATGATGTTGCAGCATCGCGTGGCGATCGTGACCGGCGGGGGCCGGGGCATCGGCCGCAACCACTGTCTCGAGCTGGCCCGCCACGGCGCCGCGGTGTTGGTGAACGACCCGGGGGTGGCCGTGCGCGGCGAGGCCGAAGCCGGGGCGCGTCCGGCCGACGACGTCGTCGCCGAGATCACCGCGGCCGGTGGCACCGCGCTCGCCGACTACTCGTCGGTGACGAGCTGGGACGAGTGCGCGGCGATGGTGCAGCGCGCCGTCGGCGAGTTCGGTCGCATCGACATCGTCGTGAACAACGCGGGCATCTTGCGTGACCGCATGATCACGTCGATGACGGAGGACGACTTCGACGCGGTGCTCGCAGTGCACGTGAAGGGGACGTTCTCGATGACCAAGCACGCATGTGACCACTGGCGCGCGGTCGCCAAGGCGGGCGGCGAGAACTGCGCCCGGGTCGTCAACACCACGTCCGGCGCGGGCATGTACGGCAACATCGGCCAGGCTGCGTACGGCGCGGCCAAAGCCGCGATCGCCAACCTCACACTGGTCACCGCGCTCGAGATGGGCCGCTACGACGTCACCGCCAACGCCATCTCACCGGTGGCGGCCACCCGGATGACCGCGACCGCCGGCGCGGCGCCCACCGTCTCTTCGACCGGGACCGGCTCCTCGATCGGCACCGGCGCCGACTGGCACGCCATGGATCCCGGGAATTCATCGCCGGTCGTCGCCTACCTCGCTTCCGAGCACTCGGCGTGGCTCACCGGCCAGGTCCTGCGGGTCGAGGGCAACGTCGTGCGGCGAGCCCACCCGTGGGGCCTCGAACCGGGCGAGTACGTCGCGGCCTCGGGGGCCCGGCTCGACGCGGCGGAGCTGGTCGACGGCCTCCGCCGGCTCTACGGGGCGATGCCGCAGGGCCTCGACGCCGCGAAGTCGCTCGGCCTGTCGTGAGCCGCACCAGGGCGGAGTCGCTCGGCCACCACTGGCAGGAACGGATCCCGTTCAACAAGCTGTGCGGCTTCACGGTCACCCGGTGGGACGACGACGGTGTGCGCATGGAAGCGGTCGAGACCGACGAGCTGTCGAACGGCGCCGGCTCGATGCACGGCGGGGTGGTCGCGACGCTCATCGACACCGCGGCGAACGCGGCCGCCATCGTGGTCGACGACTTCCAGCCCGCCACGCAGGTCGTCACCGTGTCGATGACGGTCAACTACGTGGGACCACCACGTGGACGGATCGTCGCCGACGCGGTGTGCACCAAACGCGGCCGCCGACTCAACGCGGTCGCCGTCGACGTCCGCGACGGCGACGACACGCTCGTCGCTCAGGGCTTGGTGATCGTCAAGGTATCGGCGGCGGGAGGCCGGGCCCCGACGTGAGCGGGCGGAAGTTCGGTGCGCGCTTCTCCACGAAGCTGCGCACGCCCTCTTCGAAGTCCGGCGTACCGTGCACCCGTTCGACCAGCTCGAACGTCTCGCGCTGCGCCTCGGCGAGGTCGACGTCCCAGTGGTGCTGGACCTGGTACTTCGTGATCCCCATCGCGAGCGGCCCGCAGTTCTCGGCGAGGTCGCGCGCGCGTAGGCGATCGTCGTGTCGAGCAGCGCCTCGGGCTCCACCACCCGGTGCACGAGCCCCAGGGTCGCGGCTTCCTCGGCGAGGAACACCCGGCCCGACAAGAGGAGCTCGGTGGCGCGCGCGTGGCCGATCATCCGCGGCAGCATCCACGACACGCCGTGCTCGGCGAGCAGGCCGCGGCGGGCGAACGCGGTCGTGAACTTCGCGCCCGCGGCCGCGAAGCGCACGTCGGCGAAGAGCGCCTGGAGGAACCCGATCCCCGCACACGGACCGTTCACCGCGGCGACGACGGGTTTGGGGATCTCGAGAGGGAACGACTGGGGCCGGCGGGGAAGATCCGACACCGGACGGCCGGCGGCGACGCCCGCCAGCGCGTCGGCGTCGAGCCCGGCGCAGAAGCCCCGGCCCGCCCCGGTGACCACGATGACGCGCACCGCAGGATCGGCGGCGGCACCGGCGAGGAGCCCGAAGTAGCGCTCCTCCATCTCGAGCGTCCACGCGTTGAGTCGCTCGGGCCGGTTGAGGGTGAAGCACGCCACCCCGTCGTCGACCGTCGCGAGCACGACGTCTGCGGATCCGGCCACGGATGCCTACGCTACCTGCGCGTCAGACCCGCGGTTCCCGGGGAAGGCCGAGCACGGTCTCGCCCAGGATGTTGCGCTGCACCTCGGAGCTCCCCGCGTAGACCGTGCCCGCCGCGCGCGTTCAGCAGGAACACGTTGGTCCACGACGCGGTCGAGTTCGGCGCCCCGGGATCGTCGGTCCGCACGTTGCGAGCCGGGCGGCGACCCGTGGGGACGAGGCCGTCCGGCCCCATGATCTGCATCGCCAGCTCCGAGACCCGCTGGTGGTACTCGCTCCAGTACAGCTTCGAGATCGACGCCGCCGGGCCGAGCTCGCCGTCACGCAGGTACTGGGTGAGGATGCGGTCGCCGAGGTACCGCATCGTCTCGACCTTCGTGTAGCACCAGGCCAACCGATCGCGCACCACCGGGTCGCGATCCCTGCCGAACTCCCGCGCCAGCGCGACCAGCCGGTCGAACTCGGCGCGGAACAGGATCGGGTTGGTGGCTGCCTCCTCGCCGCGTTCGTGGGCGAGGAGCGTCATCGCCACGACCCACCCGCCGCCGACGTCGCCCACCACGTTGTCCGCGGCCGTGCGCGCCCCGTCGAAGAACACCTCGCAGAATTCGCGCTCACGGTTCAGCATCTCGATCGGGCGCACCTCGATGCCGGGTTGGTCCATCGGGCACAGCAGGAACGTGATCCCGCGATGTCCGACCGCGGCCGGGTCCGTGCGCGCCAGGAGGAAGATCCACGTCGCGTCCTCGGCGAGGGACGTCCAGATCTTCTGCCCGTCGATCACCCACTCGTCGCCGTCGAGCGTCGCGCGCGTGCTCAACGCCGCCAGATCGGAGCCGGCACCGGGCTCCGAGTATCCCTGGCACCACCGGTCCTCGCCGGCGAGGATGCGGGGGAGGAAATGCCGGCGTTGCTCCTCGCTACCGAAGCGCAACAGGGTGTTGCCCACCATCTTGATGCCGAAGTTGTCCTGGGGGCCGCCGGTCGGCACACCCGCCCGGGCGAACTCCTCGGCCAGCACCACCTGCTCGACCTTGGTGAGACCACCGCCGCCGTACTCGCGCGGCCACGACACGCCGAGGAAGCCGTGCTCGTAGAGCGTGCGCCGCCACCCGTCGATCGACCGCGCCCCATCGCGGTGCTCGTCGAGGAACGCCCGGACCCGGGCCCGGAATTCCCGCGACGAAACCGTCACGCCGCGCCGAGCAGCGCCTCGGCGTTGTCGCGCATGATCTTGCGCTGGTCCGAGTCCGAGAGGGGTTCGAGGAGCTTGGCGAAGTCGGCCGGCACCGCGAGTCCCTCGGCGTGGGGATAGTCCGAGCCCATCACGATGGAGTCGGCGTGCCCGAGGTCGGTGACGATCCGCGCCACGTCGTCCTCGGGGTAGGGGGCCACGCGGACGTGGCGTCGGAAGATCTCGCTGGGGCGTTCGCGGAGGGGACCGCCGATCCACGGCCCGTTACGCCCCATCCCCCGGCTCTTGTCCATGTGGGTGACGAAGTGCGGGACCCACGACGCCCCGAACTCCGAGGCGAGCACCATGAGGTTCGGGAAGCGCCCGAAGAGGTTGTCGAAGATCAACGCGGAGATGGTGTCTTCGATCGGACGCTCGCCGTAGGTGTTCTGCCACTGCCACGCCGACATGTGCCACGGCGCCGGGGTCGGCTCGAGTCCCCAGGCCGGGCCGACGTGCTCGTTGTACCAGTGCTCCATGATGTGGAACGCGACGAGCACGCCCGCCTCGTCCAGACGCGCCCAGACCGGATCGAAGTAGGGATCGCCGGGTGAACGACCACCGGCGGGCCCGGTCGGGAACAGCACGACGCGGGCGCCACGCTCGAGCACGTGCTCGAGCTCGGCGACGGTCGCGTCGAGGTCGCGGAAGGAGAGCAGCGCGGTCGGCGAGATGCGATCGCCGTCGAAGTCCCACGTCTCGTCGAACCACCGGTTGAAGGAGTGGATGTTCGCGTAGGCGACGGGCGTGTCGGGCACGTACTGCTCCACCGAGAGCGCCATTGTCGACGGGTAGAGGACGCAGCGCTCGACGCCCTGCTCCTCGAGCAACGCCATTCGTGCCGCGCGCTCCTGGAACTCGGGCAGCATGGGCATGGGCTGGTAGGTCTCGTCGGGGTTGCCCGACCCCATCTGCTTGAGCATCTCCTTCAACGACCCGGGGCGATACGCCAGATCGAAGCCGAGCCCCTGCTCGCTGTTGAACACCGCGACGCGCCGGTCGGCGAGGATCGTCTCCGTGCCGTCGGGCAGCGTGACCGGGAAGATCGACCGGTCGAGCAGGTTCTTCGGCATGTACTTCGTGAACGAGTCGCGGTTCTCGTAGCAGTGCGTGTCGCAGTCGATCAGACCACCGGTGAACTGGGCCATGTCGACGATGCTACGACCGGATGCTCGGCGGCCGCAGCTGGACACGCCGGGCGCTACTTCCGCTTCTTGCGCTTGCCGAAGCGCCGCGGCTTCTTGTCGAATTCGTTCAGGATCTCGGGCGCGGCGGCGTTGACGATGTCCTCCGCGGCGTCGAGCAGGGCGGCCACGTCCTCACCCTCGGGCTCGGCCTCGGGGGTGTCGTAGCCCTTGGCCAGCGACCCGACCTGCCAGCCGGCGTCGATCATCCGCCGCTCGTACCCGACGCACGACTCGGGGCACCGCCACGGGGCCTCGGGGGCCAGGTCGATGCGGCACTTGCGCACCACCTCCCCGTTGTCGTAGGTGCGGCTCTCGTAGTGCCGGCAGTCGGTACGCATGGGCATGGACGCCATTCTGGCCCAGCGATCCCGGCGACGGGGGTTCAGGCCAGCCAGTCCGCCGCACAATCCAGCAGGTAGCGGCTCACCTCCAGGCAGCGGTCGAGCACCTCGCACGACACCGCGTCGCCGTCGCGGATGTGGAGCAGCGAGACCGACTGGTGGGCGACGATGCGCAGCGAGCGCTCGGGGGCGTCGGTCGCGGCCGGGATCGAGTCGATGGCCGAGACCTCGAGCGGCAGGTCGGGGCCCCCCTTGCCCGCGAGGTCGGTCGCGAGCACGAGGAGGTCGGGACCGTGGGGCAGCGGCGGGAGCGCCCAGGTGAAGTTGAGCGGGAAGTGGAACTCGTCGGGCGGGTCCTCGACGTCGGCCCGCTCGATCACCGCGTCCTCGAACCCGAGCAGCACGCGCGGGTCGATCTCGAGGGAGAGGTAGAGATCGACGGGCCCCTCGCACCCCTCCTCGGGGTGGAGGTCGACCTCCCAGTTCTGGCGCAGCGAGTAGCTCTCCACGAAGTGCCGCTCGTCGTGGACGTGGAAGCCGTGCTCGACCGCGTGGTCCTTGAGGTCGGCGACGAAACCGGCGATGTCGATCACAGCCATCTGATCAGTCCTCCAACGCGTCGACGACGCGCAGCCCGTCTGCCAGCGTACGGAACGCGCGGCCGCGGTGCGACACCGCGTGCTTCTCGGCGGCCGACATCTCGGCGAAGCTCCGGCCGTCCCCCTCGTCGGGTACGAACACGGGGTCGTAGCCGAACCCACCGTCGCCCCGCGCCACCGACGCGATCGTGCCCTCCACCGTCCCCATGGCGGCGATCTCCCGCCCGTCGGGGAAGCGGGCGATGGCCACGGTGGCGAACCGGGCGGTGCGCTCCCCCACCGGGACCTCGCGCAGCTCCTGGAGCAACCGGGCCACGTTGTCGGCGTAGGTGGCGTCGTCACCCGCGTACCGGGCCGACCGGACGCCGGGGGCGCCGCCGAGCGCGTCGACCTCGAGTCCGGTGTCGTCGGCCAGGGCCGCCAGGCCGGTTGCCGCGCAGAGGGCCAGCGCCTTGAGGCGGGCGTTGTCCTCGAGCGTGTCGCCGGTCTCGTCGACCTCGGGCACGTCGGCGGGACGCGGGAGCAGCTCCACGGTCACACCGGCGCCGCGGAGCACGTCGGTGATCTCACGTGCCTTGTCGGGGTTCGCGGTGGCGAGGACCAGCTTCAAGACGGGCGCGGCGTGGGCGCATCGGCGAGCACCTCGCGCTGCAGGGAGAAGATCCGGGAGATGCCGTGCTCGGCGAGGCCGAGGAGGTCGTCGAGCTCGCCGCGGGAGAACGCCGCGCCCTCCGCGGTTCCCTGCACCTCGACGAAACGACCTTCGCCGGTCATCACCACGTTCATGTCGACCTCGGCCCGGACGTCTTCCGAGTAGTCGAGGTCGAGGAGCGGCAGCGCATCGACGATGCCGACCGAGATCGCGCCGCACTGCCCCGTGAGCGGGTGGCTCGCCAACTTCTTGGCCTGCACGAGCCGGCTGCACGCGTCGTGCAGCGCGACGTACCCGCCGCAGATGGACGCGGTGCGGGTCCCGCCGTCGGCCTGGAGCACGTCGCAGTCGACGGTGATCTGCACCTCGCCCATAGCGGTGAGGTCGGTGACGGCGCGCAGCGAACGGCCGATCAGCCGCTGGATCTCCTGGGTGCGGCCCGATTGCTTGCCGCGCGCCGCCTCACGGTCGTTACGCTCGGAGGTGGCCCCCGGCAGCATCGAGTACTCGGCGGTCACCCAACCCCGGCCCCTGCCCCGCAACCACGGCGGGACGCGCTCCTCGACCGATGCAGTGCACAGCACCCGGGTCATGCCGAACTCGACCAGCACCGAACCGGTGGCGAACTGGGTGAAGTCGCGCGTGAACGCGAGGGTGCGCAGGTCGTCGGGCTCGCGCCCGTCACGTCGGATGCCCACGGAGTCTCCCGGGTGGTTCGGATCGCCGGCGCGGAGGTGGCGGCGTGGATGGGGGTCAGATCGTAGTGACCAGTCCCTGGGATGCCAGGGTGACCCCGCAGCCGAACGCCTCCGAACCCTCTTCCGCCGCCGCCATCCGGTCGATGAAGGGCCAGAGGTGGGTGAGGATCAGGCGTTGGGCCCGCGCCTCACGCGCCGCCGCGCCGGCCTGCTTGGCCGAGAGGTGGATGGGGGCGGGGATGTGGGCGTCGAGGTAGGTCGCTTCCGACAACACGAGATCCGCGGCGTCGGCGAAGGCGCCGACGGTCCAGTCCGGCCCGGTGTCGGCGGTGTAGATCATGCGCCGGCCATCCGACGTGGCCTCGACCGCGTAGGTCGGCGGCGGGTGGTCGGTCCGGGAGAAGCGGAGATCGATGTCGCCGACGACCGCAATGTCGCCGTCGCCCACGATGCGCCAGTCGAAGGTGTCACCCCAGTCCGACACCAACGAGAGCAGGAACTTCTCCAGGCCCTCGGGCGCGTACACCGGCAGGTTCCCGATCCCGAGGCCGTAGCGGAGCAGGACGTGCAGCCCGTAGATGTCCACGCAGTGGTCGGGATGGCCGTGGGTGAGCACGACCGCGGTGAGGTCCTCCACCGCCAGGTGTTCCTGGAGATGGCCGAACGTGCCGTTGCCGCAGTCGACCCAGATCGACGACTCGCCGGAGCGCAGCAGGTAGCCGCTGCACGCGGCCCCTCCGGGTCCGCCGAAGGAGCCTGAACACCCCAAGACCGTCAGTTCCACGAGTTCAGCCCCACTGCCATGCTTTGACGGCCTCGACCTCGGGACCGAGGAAGCGCACACCAAGCGTCCGGAAAGTATCGACCGGTCCGGAGGTGAGGAAAACGTGCCTCGGGTCACTCGGTGGCTCGACCGCGAGCATCCCTCGCGCCGTCAGCATGCCGCGGACGGCGAACGCCGTCTCGTCGGCGCTGGAGACGAGCACCACGTCTCGCCCCATCACGTCGCCGATCGTACGTGCGAGCAGCGGGTAGTGGGTACAACCCAGCACCAAGGTGTCGACATCGGCCTCTCGCACGGGAGCGAGCAGGCGCTCCGCGAGCACGTGCACCTGGTCGGAATCGACGTCACCCGCCTCGACGAACTCGACGAACCCCGGGCAGGCGGCGCAGGTGAGCTCGACGTCGGCGCCGCCCGGAGCCACGCCGGCGGCGGCGGCCACCCGCTGATACGCCCCCGAGGCGATCGTGCCGACGGTGCCGATCACGCCGACGCGCCCGGTGCGCGTCACCCGCATCGCGGCGCGGAGACCGGGCTCGACGACCCCGACGACCGGGATCTCGAGCGCCTCGTCGAGTGTGTCGAGGGCGACCGCGGCCGCGCTGTTGCACGCCACGACCAGGGTCTTCACCTGGTGTCCGAGCAGCACGTCGGCGATCTCCAACGCGTGCTCCATCACCTCCTCGTGGGGCTTCGGGCCGTACGGGAACCTTCCGGTGTCGCCGAAGTACACGATGCGCTCGTCGGGCAGGAGGTCGATCAGCGCGCGCAGCACCGTGAGGCCCCCCAACCCGGAATCGAACACGCCGATCGGCCGGTCGCCCATCTCATCGACCTCCCGCGGCGCGCCGCAGCCGGTCGGCCACGGCCGCGCCGAGACCCCGCGCGACCGGCGGGACGGCCAGCACGACGTCGAGACCGCGTGCGTCGGCGTCGCGCAGGGACCGGTACAAGGCGTGCGCGTAGGCCCCGGCGTCGGCGGGGACGGCGAGCACCTCGACGCGCGCGTCGAGGTGCTCCGGGAGATGCGGCGAGATCACGCCGACGTTCGCACGGCGCGCGAGCTCGATCGCGGCCTGCGCCACGAGTGTGGTCTCGTCGACCAGCACGACGCGCGCGTGCGGCGCGTAGTGGGCACTCAACGTGCCCGGGGCGCGCACCTCACCGGCGTCGAGCACCGGAACCGGCGCGCCGACCAGCGTCTCGATCCGCTCGCGCGGCACACCACCGAGGCGCAGGATCGCCGGCTCGCGCCGGGAGCAGTCCACGATCGTCGACTCCAGGCCGACCCGGCACGGCCCGTCGTCGAGCACCACGTCGACGTCGGCGCCCAGTTCCGCGTGCACGTCGGGCGCGCTGGTGGGGCTCACCCGGCCGAAGCGGTTGGCCGACGGCGCCGCCACACCCCCGCCGAACTCGCAGAGGAGCGCGAGGGCGACGCGTTGGTCCGGCACACGGATGCCGACGGTGTCGAGCCCGCCGGTGACCGCATCGGGCACGCTCGCGGTCCGGGCCAGCACGAGCGTGAGGGGCCCCGGCCAGCAGGCCTCCGCCAGGATGGACGCGACCTCGGGTACGTCGCGGGCCCAGTCCACGAGCTGTTCCGCGCGCCCGAGGTGGACGATCACCGGGTGGTCGGCCGGGCGCCCCTTCACCGCGAACAGCCGGCCCACCGCGTCCGGCGACGACGCGTCGGCGCCCAGACCGTAGACCGTCTCGGTCGGGAACGCGACGAGTCGACCGGCGCGCAACGCACCCGCCGCGCGTGATCTCGCCGGCGCTCACCAAGAGCTGCTCACCAATAGTTGATGCGGGTGGCCCGTTCGACGACCTCGTCGAGATCGTCGGTCCACGCGCCGGACGAGAGGTACTTCCAACCGGCGTCGGGCAGGAGCGTGACGATGGTGCCCGACTCCATCGTCTCCGCCATCTTCGCCGCGCCCGCGACCGCGGCCCCCGACGACACCCCGGCGAACACACCGCAGTCGTCGAGCAGCCGACGCAGCCACTCGATCGACTCGCGCGGCCGGACGATGAACTTCCGGTCGAGCACCGCGGGATCGAAGATGGGGGGCACGAAGCCGTCGTCGAGCGAGCGCAGGCCCTGGACCAGCTCGCCGGCCGGCGGCTCGACCGCCACGACCTGCACCTCCGGGTTCTGCTCCTTCAGGTAGCGCCCGACGCCCATGAGCGTGCCGCTGGTGCCGAGACCGGCGACGAACACGTCGACCTCGGGGCAGTCGCGCCAGATCTCCGGGCCGGTGCGCTCGTAGTGCGCGAGCGGGTTCGCGGGGTTGCCGTACTGGAAGAGGCGCACGAGCGCGGGATCGTCGGCACCCAGCTTCTCCGAGAGCCGGATGGCACCGTTGCTGCCCTCCTCGGGCGGCGAGAGCACGATCTCGGCGCCGAAGATCTCGAGCAGCTGCCGGCGCTCGATCGACACGTTCTCCGGCATCACCACCCGCAACCGGTAGCCCCGCAGGCGCGCCACCATGGCCAGGCCGATGCCGGTGTTGCCCGACGAGGGCTCGAGGATGGTGTCGCCGCGCCGCAGCACCCCGGCCTCCTCGGCGAGCTCGATCATCTTGAGCGCGATGCGGTCCTTCGACGAACCACCGGGGTTCTGCCCTTCGAGCTTGGCGAAGATGCGCACCTGGGGATTGGGCGACAGCGCGTGCACCCCGACCAGGGGCGTGTCGCCGATCACCCCGAGGATGTTCTCGTATCGCATGGCGGCCCCCGGTCGCGAGACCGGGCTCAGCCTCCCGCCACCGCGGGCAGGATCGAGATGACGTCGCCGTCGGTGACCTTGGTGTCGAGTTGCTCGAGGTAGCGGATGTCGTCGTCGTTGCAGTAGACGTTCACGAACTTGTGCAGCCCGCCCCGGTCGTCGACCAGTTGCCCGGTCAGGCCGGGGTACCGGGCGACCAGCTCGGCGAACACCTCGCCCACCGTCGTACCGCCGGCGGCGACCGACGACGCGCCGTCGGCATGGGGACGGAGCAGGGTGGGCAGGCGGACTTCGACGGCCATCGCGCCATCCTATTGGCCCGGCCTCCAAGTCCGACCACTCCGCTCAGGATTGGTCGGATCGCCGTCGACGGCGACGACGCCGGGCGGTGAGCGTACCGTCGGGCCGGCGGGTGAGCGCCCAGCCGCCTTCGTGGGTGCCGACGTGGTGACGGCGACAGACGAGGACGAGGTTGGCTTCGTCGGTGCGGCCGCCGTCGAGCCAGGGCACGACGTGATGCACGTCGCACCACTTCGCAGGCACCCGGCAGCGGCCGTGGCGGCAGCGCTCGTCGCGCGCCATCACCGCGGTGCGGAGGGCCGGGCTCACGACGCGGGTGGCGCGACCGAGGTCGAGCACCCGGCTCTTGCCTGCCATCACGATCCGCGCCACGCGGGCGTCGCAGGCGAGCCGTTCGGCGACCGCGCGACCGACCGGACCGAAGCCGATGAGGTCGCAACGGGCACGGCACGACGGTGCCGACCCGGCCGGACAGGGTGTCGATATCGATGAGCATGTTGATCGTCGCCCGCGCTCCTCCTCCGCCGTCCGGGTCGGCCGACGACCGTTCGGCCAGCATCACGAGGGCATCCGCGCGACGAACCGACAGTGAGCGCGGCTCCAGGCCATCGGCTGGGTCGAGCGGCTGGAGCGCGTCGAGCGCCGAGATCAGCGTGGCCGTCGCGGTCGGGTCGAGGAACCCGTCGATCCTGCCGCCCCCCCTTTGTAGAGGACACATGAAGGTACCGGCGTTCGTGACTCGAGGCGGCGTCCAGCGCGGCGAGCCGGTCATCGGCCAACGAGCGCCACCGCCGGGCCACGGTCACCAGATCGTCGGGCGACAACGCGCCCGCGGCCTGCAACAACGTGTCCTCGTGTTCGGGATACCGCTCCTCACAGCGGCGCACCGCCGAGGCGAGGACCTCCACGTGCGCGGCCGAGACTTCGCCCGCGTCCTACGCCGTCGCGGTCTGCTTCTTCGAGTGCGCGAGCCGGGCGGTCGCGGACATCCGTACAGCGGTCGCGCGGGTCATCGGGGTGTTCGCGGTCAACCATGCAACCGCCGAGAGCGAGCCGTCGTCCGACCACGCCGCCCGCGCTTGCCAGAGCCCCCATGCGCCGGATCAGCTCGGCGTTCGCCCGCTCGGCGACGGCGGCAGCCTCGGCCACCTCTGCGCACAGCGCCGCGTCCGACCACGAGGCACGGTCAAGCATCGGAGGCGCTCCGGCCCAACTCGCGCAACGACCACCATCGCTCCCCCCGCAACACGATGCAGTCGAGCAACAGCACCCCGGCCCGCTCGGAACGCTCGTCCAGCGCGGCAAAGGCAGTGATCTCGTGGGCCGACGGGGCGCGTCCGGGACCCCTCGGGAAGGCACCCACGAGGAGCGCGTGCGCCTCGAGCTGCCTCGCCAGCTCGGCAAGCTCCCACACCTTCACCCAGGACAACGAACGGTGTCGGTCATTCGCCCCCACACCGGTGAGTCGACCGTCGGCGTCGAAGCCGACGACGAGGAGACCGTCGACCGGTCGAACGGTCGCGAGCTGTCGCAACAACGCCGCGGCGTCGGCGCGACCCGAAACCTGAAGCCGTACCGTCGGCATCGCACACCTCCCACGCAACAGATCGAGCCACGCAACAGATCGAGCCACGCAACAGATCGAGCCACGCAACAGATCGAGCGGGGAAGCTCCTCCAAACCTACGCCGGGGGTGTGACGATCATCCCGGGACTATCCGACCTGGACGGGAACCTCGGTGATCGCCTCGGCCCGGATCTGGAAGGCGCGCAGCACGGGTTCGCCGTGCTTGAGGCTCACGATCGCGTACCACCATGCGGGGTCGACGGCCTGGCGCACGTCGGTCGGCGACGGGTAGGCGTCGGTGTGGGTGTGGGAGTGCCACACGCCGATGATCTCGTCGCCTCGCGACTCGGCGTCGCGCATCGCCGCCAGGTAGTCGCGGGAATCGACCGTGTAGGTGCGGGCGGACTGGTCGGCGTTCTTGCACGGGTACGCCGCGTCTGACCTCACCGGTGCCGACGGTGCCACCGGCGACGAGCGGGCCGGCCAACAGCCCGCAAGCCTCGTCGGGGAAGCCGTCGAAGCAATGGGAGACGATGGCTTCGTAGTGCGCGTGCGTGAGTCGGAGGATGGGCGGAGCGGCATCCACTTCGTCCCCGGCCCATGCCATCGCGGCAATCTAACGGACGCCGCGCACCAGCCACGTCCGAGAGTCGAACACCACGCCGTCGGCCGTCTCCCGGGCCCGCATGGTCGCCCGCAACGCGTCGAGTGCCCGCGCCCCGGTGTCGGCGTCTACGTCCTCGAGCAACCCCTGCACGATCCGGATCCCCTGCGCGAAGTCCCACGCCTCGTCGGCGTCGGCGCCGAAGCGGAACGGGACCTCGACCGCGTCGATCCCGACCCGGGTGAACCCGGCCTGCTCCAGGATCGTGCGGGTGCGCTGCGGATCGGCCAGGCCGAACGGGCCCGGCACGTCCGCCGGCGGTACCGGGACCTCGCGCCCGACGGCCAGCGCGTGGAGTGGCTCGGTCAGCCACTCGTTGCGGTCGAGCGCCTGCCACACCATGAACGCGAACCGGCCACCCGGTGCCATGGCCCCGGCGATGTTCGTGAACGCGGCCACCGGGTCGGCGAAGAACATGATGCCGAAGCGGCTCACCGCGAGCGACCGCGTCGCCGGCGCGAACTCCTGGACCTGGGCGTCGCCGCGCTCGAAGGTGATGTTGGTCAGGCCCGCTTCGGCCGCGCGCATCCGGGCCCGGGAGAGCATCGCGGTCGAGAGGTCGACCCCGAGCGCGTTGCCGTCGACGGCCAGGCGCGCACACTCGCGGGTCGTCTCACCGCACCCACAGCCGATGTCGAGCACGCGGTCGCCCGCCTCGACGGCTGCCGCCGCGAAGAGGTGCTCGGTGTGCGCGCGGAACGAGGAGTTCTGACGCTCCTCGCGCTCGACCCAGGCCTCGCCCTGGGCGCCGTCCCACGCGGCGGCCTGCTCGACGTTCGCGATCTCCGGCATCGGGCACCTCCGCCAGGGACGGTACCGTGCTCGCGGTGAGCAGGCGCGGCGATCAACTCGTCATCACCAACCGCAAAGCGCGGCACGACTACCTCATCATGGACTCCTGGGAGTGCGGGATCATGCTGGCCGGACCCGAGGTCAAGTCGGTGCGGGAGGGTCGCGCCAACCTGCAGGACTCGTACGCGCGCATCGAGGACGACGAGGTGTGGCTCTACGGCATGCACGTGTCGCCGTACTCCTACTCCCGGGTCGAGCTCGACCCGGTCCGTCGGCGCAAGCTCCTCCTGCACCGCAAGGAGATCGTCGAGCTCGAGCGGGGCACCGCCGAGAAGGGCCACACGCTCGTGCCGTTGCGGGTCTACTTCAAGGACGGCCGGGCCAAGGTCGAGCTCGCCCTGGCCCGCGGCAAGCGGGACTACGACAAGCGCCAGGCGCTCGCCGAGCGCGACGCCAAACGCGAGGCCGAGCGCGCCATGAAGGGCATCCGCGAATAGGACTCACCCGACCTTGACGACGCCCATCATGCCGAGGTCCTCGTGGTCGAGGATGTGGCAGTGGTACACGGTGCGGCCGGCGATGTCGGTGAGCGGGACGCGCACCGTGACGGACTGCCCAGCGGGGACGTTCACGGTGTCCTTCCATCCCGGCGCGATCGGCAGACCGTCGGTCCGGGCGACGATCTGGAACGGCCAGACGTGAAGGTGGAACGGGTGGTCCATCGTCGACGAGTTGCTGATCGTCCAGTCCTCCACCCGTCCGAGGCGGGTGGTGATGTCCGTGCGGGCGGGGTCGAACGCCTTGCCGTCGATGGTGAAGCTACGGCCACCCGTCCCGCCACCACCCATCCCGCCGCCACCCCTTCCCATGGCGAGCACCAGCTCGCGGCGGCCGGTCGGGGCGGGGAGATCCAGCGAGGTCGCGGGCACGAGCGTGGAGGGGATCGGGGCCGGCGGTGCCGTACCGACGGTGGTCATGGTCAGCACCGTCGTGCGGGTCGACGATGCACTGCGACCACCCATACCCGCGGTCCCGCGGTCGTAGGGCAGCGACTCCAGGCGGTACCGGCCGCCCGCGCTCGGCGTCACGAGCACCTCGGCGCGCTCGCCCGGCGCGAGCAACAGCTCACTCACGTCGCGTGGAGCCGCCAGGCGTCCTCCGTCGGTACCGATCAGGGCGAAGGGGTGCGCGTCGAGCGACATGCGGTAGTAGCGCGACACGGCTCGCGTTGACCATCCGCCAGTGCTCGAGGGTGCCCGCCTGAGCGGCGATCGTCGGGGCGAGCACGCCGTTCACGACAACGACGTCGCCTTCGCGCCCGCGCGCCTTCTCCATCATCGACGCGTCGAGGATGCTCGCCGAGCTCCCGATCGCGGGATCGCTCACCACGAGAACACGCTCGGTCGCCGCGGCGAGCTCCGGAAGCTGGTCGATCGCATCCCCGACCACGATGGCGCCGGCCAGACCGCCGAACACCTGGGGCGCGACCATCTCGTGCATGTGGGGGTGGTACCAGAAGGTTCCGCTGCGGTGGTCGGGCGGGATCTCGTAGACGTAGGTGTGACGACCGCCGTCGGGGATGGAGATGAACACGTTGTCGGCGCGCCCGGAGGGCGACACGTGCAGGCCGTGCGTGTGCAGGTTGGTGGTCTCGCCGAGGCGGTTCTCGAGCGTGACCGAGAGGACGTCGCCGGGTCGTACCCGCAGCGTGGGTCCGGGCGTCGTGCCGTTGTACGTGTAGGCGAATCGCTTCCCGGCCCCGAACGCAACCTTCGACGGCGCCGCCACGAGCTTCACGTCGAGGCGGCCGCCGACGCTCGAGAGCACCTCGGGCTGCGTGAACCCGGCACCACCGTTCGGGATCGCGGTCGTCGGCAGGGCGAAGAGGTCGTCCGGACGGCCAACCGCGGCGATCGCCAGCGTACCGCCGACGATCCCCAGGAACTGTCGTCGTGATGGTGCGGGTGACATGCTCCGCACGATACCCTCTGGGGTATCGTGCGGAGCGGTCGGGTCGACCTCCCCGATCCCACCGGCGAACCCCTGTCCGCCGCACTCCGGAGCCGGTAGAATGGGTCGGCCGCGCCCACCGACACGCACCGGTGCGGCACTTGACATGGGGGTGCGTGGCTTCGATTTCGGACGATCGAGGTGGGGGAAGCGAGCCGACGTCGCCGGATCGTCGTGAAAGAGCCGGTACCAACAAGAAATGCCAACACTGACGAGGGCAACCTCGCACTCGCGGCCTAGTACCAACTAGACGCGCGTCCCTCCCGGCCCAGCCGCTCGGCCGGAACCGGGGCGCCATCAAGAGCGGCTCACCGCCGGGATTCGCCTCAGGGCCCGGTGGGACACTCCACTGAGGCTGGGGTCGCCGTTCACCGCCGGTGAGTGACGGAGACCCGAGATCTTGTCCCGGATGCGCTCGGAGAAGCCCCACCGACATCCCGGAAGACGCGGG
>CAVVPD010000004.1:0-337500 GCA_963750045.1 uncultured Actinomycetes bacterium
TGAGGGAACCGTTCGACGCCGGGAAGCTCCGCGCCGGCATCGAGCGAGCGGTGGCCGGCAGCGCCATCGACCGTGCGGCGGTCGACGCGCTGGTGGTCGAGATCGAGGAGCGCGCGCGGGCGGCGGGTCCCGAGGTGGGAAGCGAGATGGTGGGCCTGGCCGTGCTCGAGCGGCTGCGCAACCTGGATCCGGTGTCCTACGTGCGCTTCGCCTCGGTCTACAAGGGCTTCGAGGACGTCGGCGATTTCGAGGCGGAACTGGTGGATCTCCAGAAGTCGACCGAGCCAAAGCGACGTTCTCGCTGATCAGCGGGGATTCTTCGGGAAACTATTGATGTAGTTACCTGGATGTGATTACATCACTGTCCCACGCTATGTGGGGCTGGGGGAGCATCGAGCTACAATATGTAGTGGTTTGTTGCGCTCTCCGGGTGGACGCGGGTCGCATGATGACGAGGGAGACGCACGTATGGCAATGGCGCCGGAGCAGGTCGGGATCGGGATCCGTCGGTACTTCACGAAGCCGGGTGAACACCCCTACGACTCGGTGGAGTGGGAACGGCGCGAGGCGCGCATCCCGAACTGGAAGGACGGCACCGACGCCTTCCTCCAGCCCGACGTCGAGTTCCCCGTCACGTGGTCGCAGAACTCCACCAACATCGTCGCCCAGAAGTACTACCGCGGCACGCTCGGCACCGAGGAGCGCGAGACGTCGCTGCGCCAGGTGATCGACCGGGTCGCCGACACGATCACCTCGTGGGGAGTGCAGGACGGCTACTTCGTCGACGAGCAGGAGGGCGCCGCCTTCCGCAACGAGCTCAAGGCGATCCTCGTCACCCAGCGCGCCGCGTTCAACTCGCCGGTGTGGTTCAACATCGGGGTGAAGGGCGTGCCGCAGCAGGGGAGCGCGTGCTTCATCCTCGCGGTCGAGGACACGATGGACGGCATCCTCAACTGGTACCGGGAAGAAGGCACGATCTTCAAGGGCGGCTCCGGCTCGGGGATCAACCTCTCCAACATCCGCTCGTCGTACGAGCACCTCAAGGGCGGCGGCACCGCGAGCGGCCCGGTGAGCTTCATGCGCGGCGCCGACGCGTCCGCCGGCACCATCAAGAGCGGCGGCAAGACGCGGCGCGCCGCCAAGATGGTCATCCTCAATGCGGACCACCCGGACGTCGAGGAGTTCATCTGGTGCAAGGCCACCGAGGAGCACAAGGCGCGGGCGCTGCGTGACGCCGGCTTCGACATGGACCTCGACGGCAAGGACTCCCACTCGATCCAGTACCAGAACGCCAACAACTCGGTGCGCGTCACCGACGAGTTCATGCAGGCGGTCGTCGACGACGACGACTGGGCGCTCAAGGCCGTGATCACCGGCGAGACGATCCGCACGGTGAAGGCGCGGGAGCTGTTCCGCCAGATCTCGCAGGCGGCGTGGGAGTGCGCGGACCCGGGCATGCAGTTCGACTCCACGATCAACCGCTGGCACACCGCGCCCAACAGCGGCCGCATCAACGCCAGCAACCCGTGCTCCGAGTACATGCACATCGACAACTCGGCGTGCAACCTCGCCAGCATCAACCTGCTGAAGTACCTCGACGACGACGGCATCTTCGACGTCGAGGCCTATAGGCACACCGTCGAGGTGATGTTCACCGCGCAGGAGATCATCGTCGGCAACGCCGACTACCCGACCGAGAAGATCGCCGAGAACAGCCGCAAGTTCCGCCAGCTCGGCCTCGGCTACGCCAACCTCGGCGCGCTGCTCATGGCCCAGGGCATGCCGTACGACTCCGAGGGCGGCCGGGCGTGGGCGGCGGCGCTCACCGCGCTGATGACCGGCCACGCCTACGCGACCAGCGCCCGCACCGCGGGGCGCATGGGCCCGTTCGCGGGCTACGCCGAGAACGCCGACGCGATGACCGACGTGCTGCGCATGCACCGGGCCGAGACGGCCAAGATCGACGAGGACCTCGTGCCGCCGGAGCTGCTCGGCGCCGCGCAGCAGGCGTGGGACGAAGCCGTCGAGCTCGGTGAGACCTTCGGCGTGCGCAACTCGCAGGCGACGGTGCTCGCGCCGACGGGCACCATCGGCCTGATGATGGACTGCGACACCACCGGCATCGAGCCCGACCTCGCGCTCACCAAGGCGAAGAAGCTCGTCGGTGGCGGCACGATGATGATCGTCAACCAGACGATCCCGCGTGCGCTGCGCCAGCTCGGCTACTCGGATGACGAGACCGACGCGATCGTCGCCCACATCAACGAGCAGAAGACGATCTTCGGGGCGCCGCACTTCAAGGCCGAGCACCTGCCGGTGTTCGCGTGCTCGATGGGCGACAACACGATCCACTACATGGGCCACGTGAAGATGATGGGCGCGGTGCAGCCGTTCATCTCGGGGGCCATCTCCAAGACGGTCAACATGCCCGAGGACGTCTCGGTGGAAGACGTCGAGGAGCTGCACGTCGAGGCCTGGCGTCTCGGCCTGAAGGCCGTCGCCCTCTACCGCGACAACTGCAAGGTCGCGCAGCCCCTCGCCACCCAGAAGAAGGGCGGCGAGACCGGTTCGCCCGAGGCGCTCGCCAACAGCGCCTCTCTCGACGGGCCGGCGCAGGTGATCGAGCGCATCGTCGAGCACGTGATCGTGCAGGAGCCGGTGCGCCAGAAGCTGCCGCGCATGCGCAACTCGAAGACGTTCTCGTTCCGGGTGGCGGACTGCCACGGGTACGCGACCATCGGCGAGTTCCCCGACGGCCGCCCCGG
Source organism: uncultured Actinomycetes bacterium (assembly GCA_963750045.1). Taxonomy (GTDB): domain Bacteria; phylum Actinomycetota; class Acidimicrobiia; order IMCC26256; family DASPTH01; genus DASUAS01. The sequence goes on from CAVVPD010000004.1 coordinate 2,766, forward strand.
CGAGGTGTTCCTCAAGGTCGCCAAGCAGGGCTCGACGCTGGCCGGGATCATGGACGCGTTCGCGATCTCGCTCAGCCTGGGCCTGCAGTACGGGGTGCCGATCGAGGCGTTCGCCGAGAAGTTCACGAACATGCGCTTCGAGCCCGCGGGCATGACCGACGACCCCGACCTGCGCATCGCCACCAGCCTCGTCGACTACATCTTCCGGCGCCTCGTCGTGGAGTACGTGCCGTACGAGACCCGGCGTGACATGGGCGTGCTGACGGTGGGGGAGCGCACCCAGCCGACGCTGCCGGGCGTCGAGGAGGCGTCGATCCCGAACGAGACGATCTACGCCGAGCTCCCGCTCGACGACCAGGCCCCGTCGGCGTCGATCGCGCCGCCTTCGGTGCCGCAGCGCCCGGTGATCCGCGAGCAGGAGACCGTGCTCTGCCACATCTGCGGCGACATCATGCAGCGGGCCGGCTCGTGTCACGCCTGCCCGAGCTGCGGCGCAACCAGCGGCTGTTCGTAGAGTCGTCCCGACGGATTCCCTGCCATGGACGCGATCGCTAGACGCAGCACCGATCCAATGAACGCGGCATCCGGCACCCGTTCTCCCCGCGGCGAAAAACTCAAGTAACTGCTTGACTGTCGCGCTTCGCTCCGGCATGCTGGGCCGGCATGCTCGACCAGGCGTTCCAGGCGCTCGCCGATCCCACTCGCCGGGCCGTCGTCGAACGACTCTGCGACGGCCCCGCCTCGGTGAGCGAGTTGGCGAAGCCCTTCGCCATGACGCTGGCCGCCGTCGTCCAGCACGTCCAGGTGCTCGAGACCGCGGGCCTCGTGACCACGCAGAAGATCGGCCGCGTGCGCACGGTGCAGGTCGACCCTGGGGGCCTCCGCGCCGCGGAAGCGTGGCTGGCCGCTCGACGCACTCACGTCGAAGACCAACTCGACCGCCTTGCCGCAGTCCTGGCCGAGCACACCCCAGCACCATCGACCCACGAACAGGAATGACCACATGACCTCACCCATCGTCCACGCCTCGTTCTCCGTGGAGCGCACGTTCCCGGCACCACCGGCACGCGTGTTCGCTGCGTTCGCCGATCCCGAGCTGAAGGCCCGGTGGTTCCACGGCCCCGACGACTGGGCCCCGACCGTCCGCACGCTCGACTTCCGCGAGGGCGGCCACGAGACCACAGCCGGCGAGGCGCCGGGGGAGTGGAGCAGCCGCTTCGAGGCCGACTACCACGTCATCGAACCCGACTCGCAGATCGTCTACTCGTACGTCATGTACCACGACGACGTGCGACTGTCGGTCTCCGTGACCACGATCGAGCTCGACGCGGTCGAGGGCGGCGCCGCGACCCGCGTGGTGTTCACGGAGCAGGGCGCGTACTTCGAGGACGGTGACGCGGCCAACGCGAGCCGGGAAGAGGGGACCATCGGGCTGCTGAAGCAGCTGGAGGCGTCGCTCTGATGACGCAGCTGTTGAAGGTCCAGAACTTCGCGGTGTCGCGCGACGGCTTCGGCGCCGGTGAGGGCCAGACCCTCGAGCGGCCGTTCGGCCACGCCAACCCGATGGAGCTGATGTCGTGGGCGGGCGCCACTGCGAGCTGGCCGAACCGCACGGATCCGGGCGGAACGCGTGGCCTCGACGACTACTTCACCCGCGACTTCTCCCACAACATCGGTGCCGAGATCATGGGGCGCAACAAGTTCGGTCCGCAGCGCGGACCGTGGGCTGACGAGGAGTGGAAGGGCTGGTGGGGCGACGAGCCGCCGTTCCACACTCCCGTGTTCGTGCTCACCCACCACGTCCGTCCGTCGTTCGCGTTGTCCGACACGACGTTCCACTTCCTCGACGCCACGCCCGAGGAAGCGCTGCGTCAGGCGAAGGAAGCAGCCGACGGCAAGGACGTGCGCCTCGGCGGTGGCGTCGCCACGGTGCGCGAGTTCCTCGACGCCGACCTCGTCGACACCATGCACATCGCCGTCGCCCCGCTGGACCTCGAGCGCGGCGAACGGCTCTGGACCTCCTACGAGCCACTGCTCGACCGGTTCGAGCTCGACGTGGTCCCGAGTCCGAGGGGCGGGGTGACCCACCTCCTCTTCTGGCGCCGCTGACGGCGCGACGCGGCCGGTCATCGTGGCTTCATCGGGGACGGCCGTTCGCCGCGCGCGCGAGCGCCTCGGTCTGGCGCGCACGATCGCCGGGAGACCGAAAGCGCGAGCGCCGCGATCATGAGCACCGCGATGACCGCGATCGTCGCCCCGACCGCGTCGGACGCGGTCCATACGACGACCGCGATGGCGATCGCCACCGCCGCGCTGCCGACGAGCGCCGCACCCCAGGGATGATGTCGGACGTTTCGCGAGTTGTGTCGCATGCGAACTCCGCTCTCTCGCTCGTGTGTCCCCGTGAACGTTCCCCAGGCGTGCTGCGATCATGTGACGGACCGGTTGCGCTCCGTCGACGACCGAAAGGTCCCCGAGGATCACCCCTCTGACGGGCTGCACGGATCAAGGCTCAATCGCAGGGGCAAAGCGGACGATCCACCAGCATGAGCACGAGGGTGGGAGATCGCCGCGGCGTCGAGTCGCGCCGGAGAGCGCTGCACCGAGCCGACCGGCGGCGACTCGTCGGGTTCGTCACGATCGCGCTGGCCGCACTCGCCGGGATGGTCCCAGCGGCACCGACCGCCACCGCCGCGCCCGCTGGTACGACGGTGAACACGCTCGACTGGCAGTCCTGCAGCAACTCGCAGTTCGACCAGTGGAAGAAGGTCGACGGCAGCGACCTCGACGGGTTCGACTGCTCGGCGTTCACGCGCCCGCTCGACCGCAGCGAGCCGAACGGCAAGCAGGTCAACCTGGCCGTCGTGAAGCTCCCGGCGACCGGGTCGGCGTCGCAACACGTGGGCACGCTGTTCCTCAACCCCGGTGGGCCCGGCCAGTCGGGCCTGGGGCTCTCCAAGATCGTCTACCTGCTGCCCGAGTCCGTGCGCGCCAGCTTCGACTTCGTCACCTACGACCCGCGCGGCATCGGCGCGTCCACCCCGGCACTCGAGGGGCGCGGTTGCAACATCCCCAAGCCCGCCCGGCCCGCGACGGGAACGGTCGACTGGCGTGCAGTGCTCGCGGCGCGCCAGTCACAGGTCGCGAGCGCCAACGCGCGCTGCTTCGACGCGAACCGCGACCTGGTCGAGCACGGCGGCACCCTCGACGGTGCGTACGACCTCGACGCGCTCCGCGCGGCCGTCGGCGACGACAAGCTCACCTACTGGGGCATCTCGTACGGCACGCTGCTCGGTTCGACCTACGCGCAGACGTTCCCCGATCGGGTCCGGGCGATGGTCTTCGACGCCAACATCGATCCGCAGACCACCCTCGCCGGGATCACCGCGGGCTCCGTGGCTCCGGACGACTCGATCGGCTTCTTCCTCCAGGCCACCGGCCTGCAGCGCGAAGTTCGACCAGGTGATGGCCGAGCTCGACCGTCGCACGATCCCGCTGCCGGACGGAACTCGCTACACACGCTGGGATGTGCTCGACACCCTCAACGACGGCGTCGACTTCTTCCCGATCACCGGCGAGACGAGCTGGACCGAGGCCGTGCACGCGGTGGACGACTCCTGGAACGCCCTCTTCGGCACCGCCGACGAGCAGACTTCGGCGCGCCAGGCGCTCACCGACAAGAGCCTGCAGAGCCCGAGCTCCGGCACTGTGGGGAGCCTCTGGTCGGCGGTCGTGTGCCAGGACTTCGCCGACCGGATGTCGAACTCCCGCCAGCAGCAGCTGCTGCGAGGGATCGTGCGCGAGGGGCCGCTCTACGGAGGCTCCCTCGGCGTCGACTACCTGACCACCTGCAACGGTTACGACGACGCGAAGCCCCACCCCGTGCCTCGGCCCGAGGCGTACGGGCCACCGATCCCCGGGATGATCGCCAACTCCACCCACGACGGCGAGACGCCCTACCAGTGGGCGGTGAACACGGCGCGTGTGTATCCGACGATGCGGGCGATCACGATCGTCGGCGGGCTGCACGGCAGCTTCGGCCTTGCGCAATCCGACTGCGTGAACACCGCGATCGGTGACGTCCTCATCGAGCGCGACGCCGCCGACGCTCGACGCCGCGTGTCCGTACTCGTCTCCAGTGCCCGCGCCCTGAGCACTGCTGCGCCTGGCACGCGCTCTCGATCCAGTGATACACCACCACCCATGCCGGTGAAGATCACGATCAATTTCTCGGATCCCGTGGATCCCGATGCGTTCGTGCGTCACTACGTCGAGGCGCACGTGCCGCTGGTGAAGGCACTTCCCGGGCTGCGGGCCTTCGAGTACGGGCGTGCCCTGACGAACTTCGACGGGTCGCCCCCCGACGTGTTCTGGAGCATCTCGATGACGTTCGACGACGAAGCCGCCATGCACGCCGCCTTCGCCAGTCCGGAAGGCAAGGCGACGATGGCCGACATGCCGAACTACCAGGCCGGGTCGATGAAATCGGTCGTCAGCGAGGTGCAGTAGCCCTCAGTGTCGGCGCAGGCGCGTGGTGAGCCACGTGCCCGAGAGCAGGAGCGCGATCAGCAACGGTTGCCCGAGCTCCTCGACGGGGACGCCGGCGATGTGGGCGAGGATCACTGCGCCACGCCTTCCAGTCCCGCCTGCTGGGCGATCCGCAGTTGTGCGAGGCCGGGACGATCGTGCGGAGTCTCGCGCGGCTCGTCGTGCCAGATCCACCACACGTACGGCTCGTCCTGCGGGGAGCCCTCGGGGGAGTCCTCCCACTTCTCCTGGCGACCCAGCGCGGTGATGTCGAGGTAGTTCCAGGTGCTGCCCATCTGTTCGTCGCCGCGGTTGTCGACGAAGTAGGTGCGGTACACCCGGTCGCCGTCACGGATGAACGCGTTGGTGCCGTGCCACTGGTCGACGCCGTGGTCCTGGTCGAAGTCGTCGAGCATCGTGACCCAGGGCATCTCCCACCCCATGCGCTGCTTCACGCGCTCGATGTCGGCCTGCGGCGCGCGCGACGCGAACACCAGCGTCGTGTCACGCGCGTGGAGGTGCGCGACGTGCGCCACCTGATCGGCCACCATCGAGCAGCCGACGCACGGGTGGTCGGGCCACCCGTGCACACCGGGCTCGAGGAACGCGCGGTAGACGATCAGCTGGCGACGACCTTCGAACAGGTCGACCAGGTTGGCCGGGCCGTTCGGCGTGGCGAAGGAGTAGTCCTTCTCGACTGCCAGCCACGGCATCCGCCGCCGCTCGGCCGCGAGCGCGTCGCGCGCCCGCATCACCTCCTTCTCCTTCACCCGCATCTCGGCGAGTGCCGCGTCCCACTCTTCGGCGGAGACGGTCTTGGCCTTCTTCAAAGGAGACGGTTGCATCGTCATGGGGAGTTCCTCTCAGTTGACGGAACCCAGGACCCGGGGGATGTCCTGGTCGAGCTTCTGCTTCCAGCCGTCGTCGAACCCGGCGCGCTCGGGCGCGGGCGGCTCGCTCCAGCCGTCGTGGCGCACGCGCAGGCGCGTGCCGCCGGCCTCGGGGGTGAGCTCGTACGTCACCTCGGTGTCGCCGAACCCGCCCGACCAGCGGCATCGCAACAGTCGCGGCTCGTCGATCTCCAGCACCTCACCGCGGATCGTGCCGACCTCCGCGGCGCCGGTCTCGAGCTTGAACTCCTTGCCCACTTCGGGCGCGAAATCGTTGGGCATGAGCCACGCCGCCAGCTCGTCGGGATCGACCAGCGCCCGCCACACCCGCTCGGGGGAGTGGGGGTAGACGGCTTCGTGTTCGATGGCGAGGGGGTGGCTCATGGGTTCTCCTCCAGGTGGCGGCCGAGACGGTCGAGACGGTCGTCCCAGAACCGGTCGAGGGTGTGCATCCACTTCCGCACCTCGTCGAGGCGCTCGGGGTGGAGGTGGTAGCGGCGCTCGCGACCGTGGCGCTGCTCGGTCACGAGACCGACTCCGCGTAGCACCGCGAGATGCTGCGAGACGGCGGGCCGGCTCACCGGCACGACGGCGGCGAGCTCGTTGACCGGCTTGTCGCCGGAGGCGAGCGCGGCGACCAGCGAACGACGGACGGGGTGCGCGATCGCCCCGAAGGCGTCGGTGATCGGGGCGCGCCGGCCGGTGACATGCCGACACTATACGTAAGGAAAATCTAACGTGTCAACCCGCCCGATGGTCTGCGTAGGTGCGGCCGGACGGGTACGTCGTGCTGGGGGACGAGCTGGAGGCGGATCCCGAAGGTGTCGGCGGGGTCGAGCCACAGCGACCCGGGCTCCTCGTGCACGACGCGGATGCCGGCCGCGTCGAGTCCGCCAGGCGCGGTGTCGAGCTCGACGGCGAGGGCGACCGAATGCAGGGTGCCGCGGCCGCCCGCGACGACCTCGTGCCACGGGCTGGTCTCGTCGAGTGGCGCGACGACCCGGAGCGTGAGGTCGCCGATGGCGAAGTCGGCGACCGCCTCGGGACCGTTGCCGGCCACCGGTCGGGGCTCGGCGCCGAACACCTGGTGGAGCAGCGCGGCGACGGGATCGAGCTCGACGACCACCGCGGCGACGTGGGCGACGCCCGACACCTGGACGAGGCCGTCACCGCCGCCGGTGGGGGAGAGGCCGTTGCGGGGGTCGCCGGGCAGGCGGTCGTCGGTGAGCTCCAACATGAGGCCGAACGTGTCGCGAGGGTGCATGAAGAAGTGTCGCCCCTCGATGTGGACGCCGGTGATCCCGATGCCGGCCTGCAGGAGGTGGTTCTGGGAGGCCCACATGTCGGGTACCTCCCACGCCAGCGACTGCACGCCGGGGCCGTGCTTCGCCAGCCAGCGGCCCACGAGACCGTCGGGATCGGCGGACGCGAGCGCGAGGAAGGGCACGTCTCCCATCCACACCATTCCCATGTCGCTGCCGTCGAGCTCGTCGTGCACGGTGTCGAACATGACGCCCGCCCCGAACACGTGCCGCCACTGCTCGAGCACGCCCGGGCCGTCGTGCACCGCCAGCGCGATCCGATGGCAGTTGCCGGGATCGCTGAAACCGCCGGGTCGTGAGGTCACGCCGCGGCGGGCCACGATCAGCACCGCGCCCAGGGTCCCGGCGAAGGTGGCGGCGAGGTTGTTGCCGATGCGCTCGGCGAACTCGGGACCGAACAGGTCGCCCGGGGTCAGCGCGCCCGCTGCCGGTGGACCGGCGGCCGCGACCGCCGCGGTGCGGTCCTCGTCCGCCTCGATGCGGAAGCCCGCCGCCCGCAGCAGCTCCGCGTACCGCTCGCGGGTCTCGACGAACGACGACGTCTCGTCCTCGGCCCACGGCATGGGGAACGCGAGGTCGCCGTCGCCGACGCGCATCTGCTCGTAGACCGCGAACACGCCGTCGGGCTCCAGCACGCGCCGCACCTCGGCGAACACGCGGTCCTTCGCGGCGATGTTCATCCCCACGTGGTTCAGCATCGCCCGGTTGAAGGAGCCGTCGTCGTAGGGCATCGCGGTGGCGGAACCGACGTCGAAGGTCACCAGGTCGCCGAGCCCGACCCGTTCGGTGAGCTTGCGGGCGAGGTCCACGAAGTCGGGGCTCAGGTCGATCCCCGTGACCCGGCATCCGTGGCGGGCGGCGGCGAGGCGCGCCGGGCCGCCGACGCCGGAACCCACGTCGAGCACCGTCGCACCGCCGGTCAGCTCGAGGGCATCCAGCATGTGCTCCGTGGCCTGGATGGACCCGGCGTGGAACTGGTCCAGTCCGGCGAGGTCCTCGACCCGCAGCGCGTCGACGTCGACACCGACGCGGCGCAGCGCGCCGAGGGCCACCGCCTCCAAGTCGTCGCCGCTGTAGTGCTCACGCACAACCCGTTCCGTGTTCATGTCGCCTCCTGTGGCGTCTTGCCCGAATGCATCGTGCCCGCTGCCGACGTGCCCCGTGAGAGCTCAGCGCGGAAGCGCGGCGCGGACCGCGTCGACCACCTCGAGATCCTCGATCGCGGCGTCGGCCCGCGCCAGCAGCGCGTTGCCCAGGCCCACGCCGTCGCCACTCGCGTACGACGGCATGTAGGCGAGGAAGGTGGCGACGACGGTGTAGGACGCCTGCAGCCGGTGGGCGGCCCACGCGTCGTCGAAGGAGATCTCGACGCCTCCGTGCGCGCGCAGCGCGTCGAGATAGCCCCGGAGCAGGTCGCGCTCGTGCGCGCGGCGCTCCTCGATGTCGACCGACATGGTGAGGAAGTAGCTGACGTCGCGCAGGTGGGTGCTCACCGCGACAGGCCCCAGTCGAGGAAGCCGACGCGGTCGCCGTCGAGGAACACGTTGCCGATGTGCAGGTCGCCGTGCACGTAGGTCGGCGGCCCGGTGTGCCACATCTCGTCGAACCACGCGTGGTGCTCGACGTAGAGCTCACCGATGGTGGAGTAGCCGGGCGTGAGCTTCCCGGCGTTCTCGTCGAGCACCCAGCGCATGAGGCCCGACGTCGTCTCGCTCATGCTCGGCCGCGGCGTGGCCAGCCAGGGTGCGACGCGGTCGCGTTCGGCGGCGTCCTCGAAGCGGGCGTGGAAGACGGCGAGGTCGTCGAGCGCGCCGGCGGCGGCGTCGGCCGAGACGCCCCACTCGCCGTTCGACGCGAAGCGGGATCCCCGGACGGAGAGGTCCTCGAGCAGCAGCACGAAGCGGTCCTCGGCGCTGGCCGCGAACGAGCAGCCCGGGACCACCACGTTCACCGTCGGGGCGACGTCGGCGTAGAACTGCGCCTCCCGCTCGCCCATGCCGGTGGCGCCGATCATCTCCCGGTGCGCGGGGTCGATCGGCGCCAACTTCACGAACAGGGAGTCGGGCCCGGCGCCGGGGGTCGCGTAGGTGAGGCCGATGCGGGCCCGCTGGTTGGTGGCGAAGGCGTGGTCGAGGACCTCGACGCCGGTGACCTCGGTGCCGAGGGCCTCGGTGAGCCACCCGGGCGTCAGGTCGTTCGCGTCGACGGGGAGGGTCTGCACGAGGGGACCCTGCCACATCTCGCCCGGTCGCGCTCGAAGGGTCGATTTCGCCCGATGACTGTCACACCCCCGTGGTTGGATCGGTGCATGTTCGACATCGGGCACCACCTCGATGAGCTCCGGTCGTGGCCGACGGATCGCCTGCTCGCGCACCACGAGCACCTCGTCCGGGAGCAGCGCCGGGTGCAGCTCGAGGATCTCGACGTGCTGCGCGTCCTCGACGAGCGCGGGCAGATCGACGCGTCCGTCGGGTCGCGACGGCGAGTCGGCCCGGACCGTCCGCGAGAAGGTGGAGACCGCGCGGGCGCTCGAGTGCCTGCCCACGGTCGCGGCCGCCGCGCACTCCGGGACGTTGAGCGACGAACAGCTCGCCGAGGTGGTGAAGCTCGCCGACGAGCACACCGATGCGGAGTGGGCGGCACGTGCGCCCGACATCACGCCTGCCGACCTGGGTCGCATGGCGCGGACGAAGTCGAAGCCCACGGTGCAGGAGAGCCGTGCTCGTCACGCGGCGCGCCACCTCTGGATGCGCTGGGAGCACGACCGCGGGATGCTCCAGGTGCGGGGCGAGCTCCCTGACCTGATGGGCGCGCAGTTCGAGGCCACCGTCAACGAGCTCGTCGAGCGGATGCGTCCGGCGAAGGGCGAGCCGTGGGAGCGAAGGGATCGCCGCGCGGCCGATGCGCTCGTGCAGATGTGCGACGCGGTGAAGGTGGCGGAGCAGGTGGAGACGCCCCAGCTCGCCGCGAAGCCGTTGCTGGTCGTCGACGTCCCGCCCGACGGTCCGGCCGAGATCGCCGGCATCCCGCTGCCCGACGCGATCGTCGAGCCGCTCCGCGCCATGGCGAGCATCGAGCCCGTCGTGGTCGGTGCCGACGGCTCACCGGTCGCGGTGGGGAAGCGCACGAGCGCCCTGTCACCGAAGTTGGTGCGGGCGGTCCTGCTGCGCGACGGGCACTGCCGGTGCGGGAGCTGCGACCTTCGCTACGGGCTCCACGCGCACCATCTGCGGCCCAGGTCGTGGGGCGGGGGCGACGAGCCGTCGAACCTCGCCATGGTGGCGAGCGTGCACCATCCGATGCTGATCCCGCACGGGTCCTACCGCGCTGGTCGGCAACCCCAACCGGCCCGACGGGCTGCGCTTGGTGCACGTCGGTGAGCTCACACCGGAGCAGGCCGCGCAGATCGGACTCCCGCCACCCCGAGCCAGACCCGGCGCCGCCTGACCGGTCGGGAACGGCTCGCTCGAGCGCGCTCGGGCACGGTCAGCGCGAGCGCGCGCCTGCTTCCAGGTGACCATCTGCCGGGACTGCTCGTCCCAGAGCTTCAGCCGGGTCGCGCGCAGGCCGTCGGCGAGCGACACGCTCGGTACCGACCGGAACCGCGGCTGCTCCTCGTGGGCGCGCTGCAGGTTGTGGTTGGGGATCTTCGGGTTGAGGTGGTGCACGTGGTGGAAGCCGATGTTGCCGCTGAAGAACTGCAACACCTTCGGCAGCGCCAGGTGTGAGCTGCCGCGCAGTGCCGCATCGTCGAAGCCCCACTCCTCGGTGCGCTCCCAGTAGGTGCTCTCGAACTGGTGCTGCACGTAGAACAGCCAGATGCCGGCACTGCCGGCGAGGACGACGAGCGGGAGCTCCACGAACAGCACCGCCTGCCAACCGAACGCCCAGCACAGCGCGGCGACGAGCAGCACCACCGCGACGTTCGTGAGCCACACGCTGCGCTGCATCCGGTTGCGAGCCGCGGGTGTCGGGAACCGCTGCATGAGGACGGTCGAGTAGATCGACCCGAGGCCGAACATCACGAACGGGTTCCGGTAGGCGCGGTACCCGGTGCGGAACCACCACGGCTTCGCCCGGTACTCGGCGACCGTCAGCATCGGCACGTCGCCGATGAACCGTCGGTCGAGGTCGCCGGCGGTGGCGTGATGGACGAGGTGCTCGTAGCGCCACCGCCCGAACGGCGTGAACACGAGCAGCCCGAGTGCGGTGCCGAGCCATGCGTTCGCACGGCGGCTCGAGAGGAGCGAGCCGTGCACGCAGTCGTGGAACATGATGTAGGTGCGCACCAGGAACCCGGCCGCCGGGACCGCGAGCAGCAGCACCAGCCAATACGACACCCCGTAGGCCACGAACATCGCCGCCCACAACACCAGGAAGGGCACCAGCGACGTCGCCAGGCTGCGCAGGCTCTTCCCGAGATCGGATCGGGCGTACTGCCCGAGGTCGGCACGATCGCCATCGACGACCGGCCGGTCCACCACCATGCTCATCACGCGACCGCTTCCCGACGGATGCTCTCGAAAAAGCGCGATTTGCGAATGGCGGGGTCTGGGCAACTCGTCAGAGCCGCGCTCCGACTGACCAGCACACGCTAGCAAGCACCGGGTGCGCGCCGCCGCGTCCTGATCGGCGTGGCTACCGCGGGGCTTTGCCGATCACCTCGGCGCCGTAGCGCTCGAGGCACTCGAGCGCATGGTCGATGCCGTCGCCGGGCATGCCGACGCTGTTCCAGGTCACGCCGAGCGCGGCCATCGCCTCGATGCCGTCGAGGTGGGCGGCGGCCGAGAACGTGTCGTCGCCCGGTCCGGGCGCGCCGGTCGTGAAGGTGATGTCGATGGAGTCGGGGTCGCGCCCGGCCTGTTCGGTGTGGCGGCGGAGGTGGTCGATCATCGGTGCGAGGTCGTCGAGGCCTTCGAGCGGAGTGGTGCGCGACGTCTTGGCGAGCCAGGCCGGTGCGGGGAACGGGTTCCAGCCGTCGGCGTGCTCGGCGACCCGGCGCCGGGTCAAAGCGCTGTTGCCCCCGATCCAGATCGGGACGTGTCCCGGCTTCGGGTTCACGCTGACCGCCGACGCGGTGTACCCGCTGCCCTCGAAGCTGTAGCGGTCGGTGGTCCACACCCCGCGCATCGCTTCCAGTGCCTCGTCGAACAACTCGTTCCGACGCTCGAAGTCGACGCCGAGCGCGCGGTACTCGCTGCGCAGGTACCCGGTCGCAACCGAGAGCGTGAACCGGCCGCCGGACAGCACGTCGATCGTCGCCGCCGACTTCGCCACGATGAACGGGTTGCGGTACGGCAGCACGATGATGTTCGGGATGAGCCGGATCCGCTCGGTGACCGCAGCGATGTAGGTCATCGCCGCGAACGGGTCGAGGGCGTCGTGGCCACCGGCGTTCAACCACTTGTCCGACGGCACGGGGTGGTCGGTGAGGGCGATGCCGTCGAACCCGGCCGCTTCCGCGGCGCGGGCGAAGCGGGCCAGACCCTCACCGGACACGAACTCCGGGTTGTAGGGGTGGGCGACGAGCGGGTAGGTGGTCCAGTGCTTCACGAGATGAGCTCCGATCGAGTGCGTCGGCGCATTGTGGTGCGTGACCGCACCGCGCCGCACGTCCGGGCAACAATTCAGGCGTTGACGGTGACCGGGGTGCCGAGGGGGAGTTGCCCGGCCAGTGCGGTGATCGCGGCGTTGTCCATGCGGATGCAGCCGTGCGAGACGCTCTGGCCGAGCGCGGACGCGTCGTCGTTGCCGTGGATGCCGATCTCGGCGTCGCCGCCGGCGAACGTGGCGAGCGCATCGGAGTGACTCGAGAGCCCGTACGCGTACGGACCGTACGGACCGGTCGGGTCGGGCGCCTGGAGCAGCACGTACAGGTAGAAGTTGCCGGTCGGTGTCGGCGTGGCGGGCGTGCCCACCGCGACCGGGCCGCTGTAGATGACCGCGTCCGCCTTGGTGACGGTGATCGTGTGCGCGCCCAGCGCCACCTCGACGTGGAACGGGTTCGCCGTCAAGGTGACGTCGCTCGCGTGCACCCACCCGGCGCTGCCGTTCGGACGCACCGGCAGGAGCACCTTCACCCAGCCGTCGGCGCGTTGCGACTCGACCAGGAACACCTGCGGCACCGCGGAGGCGGGATTGCCGGCTTCGTAGAGCCACGGATTCGGGAGCTGCTGGCTGGGTCCGGGAGTCTCGGGCGACGGGAACACACCGATGTCGGTGATCTCGGGCTTCACCGTCGCGATGTACGAGATGTAGGCGGGGACCGTCGTCGTGGTCGGTGCCGGCTGCGTGGCGGTTGTCGCAGGCGCAGTCGTCGTCGCCGGGCGCCTGACCTGCGCAGACGGTGAACCGTCGCCGCCTCCGCAGGCGCTGAGCACCACGGCGAACAGGAACAGCCCGAGGACGGAACGCCGAGCGAGGTTCACCGCGATCGAGGGTAGTGACCCGTGGACCCCGGTCGGCTCCGTCGGCACCTTCGCCGGCATCGTCACGAGCCCGCGGAACGTTTAGGTTGACCCCATGGACGAACGACCCACCGGCCACTCGGTTCCCGCCGGCGCGGAGGGTGGTGAGGCGCCGGGTTCCCGGACCGCCGCCCCGCCGCCACCCGAGCCGTCGCACGCCGAGCGGTGCCGCACGCTCGTGGCGGGCTCGAGCCGGGGCGCGCTCTCGACCATCGCCGCCGACCCTGCCGGCTACCCCTACGGCTCGGTGGCCAGCTACGGCCTCGACGAGCGCGGCAACCCGCTCTTCTTCGTCAGCCTCATGGCCGAGCACACCCAGAACGCGATCCGCGACCCGCGGGCGAGCCTGCTCGTCACCGAGCCGGTGCCCGACGGGTCCGATCCGCTCGCCAGCGGTCGGGTCACCCTCCTGGGCACGCTGTCGCCGGTGGCGGGCGACGATCGCCAAGCGGTGCGCGACCGCTACCTCGCGGCGAACCCGACGTCGGCGTACTACATCGACTTCGGCGACTTCACCTTCTACCGGCTCGACGTCGAGAGCATCCGCTACGTCGGTGGCTACGGCCGCATGAGCTGGGTCGATGCCGCGAGCTACGCCGACGCGCAGCCTGATCCGCTGGTCGACGCGGCCGCGGGGATCATCGAGCACATGAACGCCGACCACGCCGAGGCGCAGGTCCTGTTCTGCCGGTACCTCCTCGACCGGCCCGAGACCACCGAGGCGACCATGTCCGCGGTCGACCGCTACGGCTTCGAGATGATCGCGGTCAGCCGCGCCGGTCGCGCCGCGGTCCGCCTCGGCTTCCCGGTGGAGTGCACGACCGGCGACGAAGTGCGCACGGCGATGGTCGCCCTCGTTGCCGACGCACGCGCCGCACGGCCTTGACCCTGACGCGACCGGCAGCTCGCTAGCGTTGCGCTCGTGAGCGCGAAGGGCAGCGGCGAGTCACGCGACGGCGTCTCGCTGACGAATCTCGACGAGCCGCTGTTCGACGGTGCGGGCGCGACCAAGCGCGATCTCGTCGACTACCTCGACGGCGTGCGCGATCGGATCCTCCCCGAACTGGCGGATCGCCCGCTGTCGGTGATCCGGGTCCATCGGGGCCAGGAGGCGTTCATGCAGAAGAACGTCCCCAAGTACACGCCGGAGTGGGTGCGCACCGTCAGCTTCTGGGCCGAGACCTCCAAGCGGGAGGTGACGTACGCCCTCTGCAACGACCGCCGCACGCTGCTGTGGTTCGCCAACCAGCGGGCGATCGAGTACCACCCGGCCCTCGCGAAGGTCGAGCGTCCCGACCGCATCACCCACCTCGTGCTCGACCTCGATCCGCCCGACGACCGTTCCTTCGCCGTGGTCGTGCGGGTCGCCCACCTCGTGCGCCGGGCGCTGGCCGACGCCGGGCTGGTCGGTGCGGTCAAGACGAGTGGCGCCAAGGGCGTGCACGTGTTCGTGCCGATCGACGACGAGGCCGCGCCGGAGGACTCGGCGGCCGCGACCCGCGCCCTCGCGGCGCGGGCGGAGCGTCTGGATCCCGACATCGCCACGACCGCGTTCATCAAGGAGGACCGGGGTGGCAAGGTGTTCGTCGACTCCACCCGCGTGGGCGGCGCGACGGTGATCGCGGCCTACAGCCCGCGGGTCCGCCCCGGCGTGCCGGTGTCGTTCCCGGTGTCCTGGGATGACCTCGACCGCGTGACCCCCTCCGACTTCACCGTGCACACCGCGCTGGCGCACCTCGGTGACACGAACCCCTGGGCGGCGCAGATGGTCGCGCCGCAGCCTCTCAGCGCGGAGCTCGTCTCGGAGGGTCACACCATCCCGGTCGCGCGCGTCCAGGCCATGCACGACGGCAAACGCCGGGCCCGGGCCCGGCGCGCCGAGAACGACGAGGGTTCGCGATGACCGCGAGCGCGTGGATGAGCTGGAGCAGCGGGAAGGACAGCGCGTTCGCGCTCCACGTGGCGCGTTCGGAGCTCGAGGTGGACGTCCGCGCCCTCCTGGTGACGATCAACGCGGACGCCGATCGGGTGGCGATGCACGCGGTGCGCCGCGGCCTGCTCGAGGCGCAGGCCGAGCGCCTCGGGATCCCGCTCCACCTGGTCGAGATCCCCTCGCCCTGCCCGAACGACGTGTATGAATCGCGCATGACGGACGCGGTGGCGGCGGCACGCGCGACCGATGCCGACCGCATGGTGTTCGGAGACCTCTTCCTGGAGGACGTGCGCGACTACCGGGAACGCAACCTCGCCGGGAGCGGGATCACCCCGGTGTTCCCGCTGTGGGGGTGGCCGACCGACCAGCTCGCGCGCGACATCATCGCCGCCGGGGTGCGGGCCGTGCTCACCTGCGTGGACCCGCGCGTGCTCCCGGCCGAGTTCGTGGGGCGCGACTTCGACGAGGCGTTGCTCGGCGACTTCCCGGCCGGCGTCGATCCCTGCGGGGAGCGGGGTGAGTTCCACACCTTCGTGTGGGACGCGCCCGGGTTCGGCTCGCCGATCGACGTCGAGCTCGGCGAGATCGTCGCCCGCGACGGCTTCGTCTTCCAGGACGTGCTCGCCGCGCCCCGGCCCGACGTCGGGACCTCTGGCCCTGACGGAGAGGTCGAACGGCTCGGTACGTTCCCACGGTGAGCATCGACCTCTACTGGATCCCTCTGGGCGCCGACGCGCACGTCGTCAAGATCAGCGGCAAGGTGTTCGAGGCGTGCTCCGCGTTCGTGCAACGGCGTGGGCGTTGCGACCTGTACCACTCGGCCCTCGAGGTGACCGTGCCCGAAGGCCACTTCGTGATCGAGCAGGCGCCCGTCCCGGACCGCCACGGTGATCGCCGAGGCGTCGTCGCCACCGGCCCGGTCGGGATGCGGCAGCTCGGACGGTTCCGCCTCTTCCGGTACGAGATCCGACGCTGGCGCGACGGCCGGATCCCCGACATCGACGAGGCGATCGGGAGCCCGGTGCGCGTGACCGACGATCCCGCGACGGCGCGGCGCCTCCTCGAGGTGCTTCCCTCGGTCCCCACCCCCGTCTGGGGCCGCGACCAGCTCGCTGCCGGCGAGATGTGGAACTCGAACTCCATCACGTCGTGGACCTTGGCGCGCAGCGGCGTGAGCGCCGGGACGATCCGACCGCCCCGCGGGGGCCGGGCCCCCGGTTGGGACGCCGGGGTGGTCGTGGCCGCGCGTGCCGCCGGTTGCGGCCCGTCGACGGCGCGGCGAGGATGCGCGGATGAGCGACGCTCCTGACTCCCCGTTCCGCGCCGATCTCTTCGCCGGGCAGGTGGTGTTCGTCACCGGCGGCGCGACCGGGATCGGGAAGGAGATCGGTCGCACGTTCGGCCGTCACGGCGCCCGGATCGCGATCGCGAGCCGCAAGCAGGAAGCACTCGACGCCGCGGCGACCGAGCTCACCGCCGAGGGCATCGAGGTCCACGTCGACTCGTGCGACGTGCGCGACGCGGTCGCGGTGCAGCGGGTGGTCGACGGGATCGTCGACGCCTACGGGCGTCTCGACGTCGTCGTGAACAACGCCGCCGGCAACTTCCCGGCGCCGATCACGGCGATCTCGCCGAACGGCTTCAAGGCCGTGGTCGACATCGACCTGCTCGGCACCTACAACGTGTCGAAGGCGGCGTTCGACACGTGGCTCGGGGAACACGGCGGCAACGTCGTGAACATCACCGCGCCGTTCGAGCTGAAGGGCGCGGCGATGCAGTCGCACGTCGCCGCGGCCAAGGCTGGGGTGGACTCGTTCACCCGGACCAGCGCGGTCGAGTGGGGCCCGTACGGCATCCGGGTGAACGCGATCGCCCCGGGAACCATCGGCGGCACCGAAGGGGTCCGGCGCTTCGCCGAGGCCGTGCCCGGCGCCGACCGCCGCCCCGGGAACCCGCTCGGCCTGGTCGGTCACGGCGCCGACATCGCGTACATGGCCCTCTACCTCTGCTCGCCGGCGGCCCGCTTCGTCTCGGGCCAGGTGGTCGCGGTCGACGGTGCCGGTACCGTCGACCTCCTCAAGCTCGACCTCGGGAAGCCCTGACCGCGAGGTGGCTCAGCCCTGAGGCTGGACGCGTGTCCACAGCTCGTGGAGCGCGATGCTGTCGAAGAACGCGGTGGCGTCGACGACCTTGCCGTCGCGCAGCTCCATGAACCACGCGTAGCTGTTCTCGTAGGCGGTCCGTCGTGGGCGATGCCGCGCCCGTCCCAGACGACGATCACCGTGGCCCCGTCGACGAAGACGGCGCGGATGCGAGTCGGGCGGAACGGATCCGAGGTGCGGAACCGGGCGCCGAATGGGGTGAGGACCTCGTCGAGGAATTGCTGCTTGCTCTCGTACCGTCCCGCGACGGGAGAGCGCCCTTCGATGCGCCACACCATCTCGGGCGCGAACACCTCCGCGATGAAGCCGGTACCGTGCTGCCATGCCTCGAAGGCCCGGCGGATGATCTCGCGGTTGGCTTCGGTGTCGAGGGCGGAGATGTCGGTCATGGGCGCCATGTTCGCATGCCCACCCGAATCCCTCGGAGGCTGAGCGCGGCGTGGGTGTGGCGGGCCGGCGCTGGACCTTCGGGACGTCCGGCCCTATGGGACCGGGCCGGAAACCGGGAGAGTCACACGATGGGCAGGTCACAGGAGCCGCTGCTCGCGGCCGAGCAGGTCCGCAAGATCTACCGGACCGGCGCCGGCGAGGTGCTGGCGCTGCGCGAGGTCAGCCTCGACGTGGAGCAGGGCGAGTTCGTCGCGGTGATGGGCCCGTCGGGCTCGGGCAAGACCACGCTGCTCAACTGCCTCTCCGGTCTCGACGACATCGACGGCGGCCGGGTGATGCTCGACGGGCAGTCGCTCCACGACCTGAGCGACGCCGAACGTACCCGCAACCGGGCGTCGTCGATGGGGTTCGTGTTCCAGCAGTTCAACCTCATCCCCGTGCTCACCGCGGTCGAGAACGTGGAGATCCCGCTGCTCCTCGCCGGGGTCCGGGAGCGCGAGGCGCGGCGTCGCGCCTCCGAGACGCTCGAACGGGTCGGCCTCGGCCACCGTGTCGACCATCGCCCCAACGAGCTGTCGGGCGGTGAGCAGCAACGGGTCACGATCGCGCGCGCGCTCGCCGGGCGCCCGCGCGTGGTGTGGGCCGACGAACCGACCGGTGCGCTCGACTCCGAGAGCGCACAGGAGGTGATGACGCTGATGGGCGAGCTGCACGGCGAGGGCCTCACGCTCATGCTCGTCACCCACGATCCCGCGGTCGGCGCGCAGGCGCAGCGCATGATCCGGATGCGCGACGGTGCGATCGTCGCGGACGGGGCCACGCCGGGGGGCGTGACCGGCTGACCATGGCGATGCTGCTGCTCCTCCTGGCGCTGTCGCTGCCCTTCGCGTTCGTGCTCGCCCGCTCCCCGCTGATCCGGCGGCTGTCGACCCGGCACAGCTTCGGGCGGCCGGTCGAGGCGCTGCTCGTGATCGCGGGCTCGCTCCTCGGCACCGCCATCATCACCGGCTCGCTGATCGTCGGTGACACCATCAACCGCTCGATCCGGGCTGCCGCCTACGACCAACTCGGCCCGATCGACGAGCTGGTCTCGGTGCCGTTGCCCGACGGTGCCGCGCTGCAGGCGCGACTCGCGGCGTTCACCTCGCCGACGGTCGACGGCGTGTTGACGATGACGACGACGCCGGCCGCGGTGGTGCACCTCGGGAGCAGCGGCGGCACCCAGCCGCGCGCGCAGCTCCTCGAGGTCGACTTCGCCGATGCGCGACGGTTCGGCGGCGACGCCCGTGCCACTGGCATCAGCGGCCCGACGCCGGCGCCCGGCACCGCCGCGGTCACCACCGACCTCGCGGCCAAGCTCGGGCTCCGCGTGGGGTCGCGCATCCTCGCGTTCGCCAGTGGCGGCCGCGTCGCTCTCACCGTCGATCGCATCCTTCCCCGACGTGGGGTCGCGGGGTTCTGGACGATCGACACCCGTCAGCAGTCCTACAACGTGTTCGTCGCGCCCGGCACCATCGCCCAGCTCGCCGCCGCGGCACCGGCGGGCACGACCACCGAGCCCCCGCAGTCGGTGGTCGCCGTCTCCAACGTCGGCGGGGTGGAGAGCGGTGCGGCGGCGACGACCGCCGCGGTGCAGGCGCTCGACCGCGAGCTCGCGGGCCTCTCGGCCCGGGCGCGGCCGGTGAAGCGCGACCTGCTCGACCGTGCCGACGAGGCCGGCACGTCGCTCAGCCAGCTCTACTTCACCATCGGCATGTTCGCGGTCGCGGCCGGGATCCTCCTCCTCGTCAACGTGTTCGTGATGCTGGCCGACGAGCGTCGCTCCGAGCTCGGGATGTTGCGGGCCATGGGGATGAAGCGACGAACCCTCGTCGGCACGCTCGCCAGCGAGGGCTGGCTCTACGCGGTGCCGGCCGGCGCGCTCGGCGCGCTGCTCGGCATCGGGTTCGGCTGGCTCATCGCCTGGCGGGCGGGGAAGATCCTCGGCTCGGGTCGTGAGATCAACGCGTTGCACCTCACGTTCACCTTCGAGTGGTCGACGGTGCTGACCGGCTTCGTGCTGGGGTTCGGCATCGCCGTCGCGACGATCATGATCTCGAGCGTGCGTCTGGCGCGCTTCAACGTGATCCAGGCCATCCGCGACCTCCGTGCGCCGCCGCGTCGCCGACCACGACGGCGTGCCGCGTGGGCCGGCTTCGCGCTCGGTGCTCCTGGGCATCGGCGCGACCGTCCTCGGACTCTCCGGTCCCGATCCCTACACCCTCATGCTGGGCCCCATGCTCGTCGCGGTCGGTGCGGCGCCCGAGATGACCCGCCACTTCCCGGCGCGGGCGGTGTACACCGCGGTGAGCGTGGTCGTGCTCGCCTGGGCGATCGGATGCTTCGGGGTGATCGGGGCCCTCGACGCGACCATCGAGATCCCGCTGTTCCTGCTGCAGGGCTTCTCGATGGCCGCGGCGTCCGTGTACCTGGTCACCGCGTACCTGCGCCCGATCGGCGCCACCCTGGAGCGATTGAGCGGGAACTCGCTCGCCGCCCGGCTCGGCCTCGCGTACCCGCTGGCGCGGCGGTTCCGCACCGCGATGACGCTCGGCATGTTCGCGATCATCGTGTTGACGCTCGTGTACATGAGCGAGATCTCGTTCATGAACCGCGGGCGCACCGACGAGATCGCGCGCAACCTGTCCGGCGGGTTCGGCGTCGAACTCCTCTCGAACCCCAGTGATCCGGTCACCGCCGCGCAGCTCGAGGCGCTCCCGGGCGTGCAGCGGGTGGCGCCCCTCGGCTACGTCGTCGGCGACTTCACCACGCCGAACCGGACGCGCACCGCCTGGCCGACGACAGGCATCGGTACGGCGTTCACCGCCGCGCCCCCGCGCCTGCGCGATCGCGGGAACTACCCGTCCGACGCCGCGGCGTGGCGGGCGGTCGAACAGGACCCGGACCTGATGATCGTCGACAACTTCTTTCTCCAGACGCCGGGCGGACCCACGAGCAAGGCGGCCGGCATCGGCGATCCCGTCGTGATGCACGATCCGGTGAGCGGACGCTCCCACACGTTCCGCGTGGCGGCCATCGCCGAGGACGACTACCTGGGAAGCGGTGCCTTCGTGGCGCAGGATGCGCTCGCCGGCGTGTTCCGCGAGCGCGCCGTCCCCTCACGGTTCTTCGTGGCCGCGACCGCGCCCGACGCGACCGTCCGGCGGATCCGGTCGGACTTCGTCGCCAACGGCGCCGACGCCGACACGGTCCGCTCCGTCGTGGCGACTGCGCAGTCGCAGAGCAGTGGCTTCTTCACGTTGATGCAGCAGTTCGTCGGCGCGGGGCTGCTGGTGGGTGTCGCCGGTGTCGGGGTGATCATGTTCCGTGCGGTGCGCGAACGCCGGCGCGAGGTCGGTGTGCTGCGGTCGCTGGGTTTCCAACCGTCGTCGGTCGCCCGGACGTTCATGTTCGAGGCCGGGTTCGTGGCAACACTCGGGGTCGCGATCGGCGTGGCCATCGCGCTGATCGCCACGTACGTGCTCGCCGTCTCGGGCGCGGACTTCGCGTCCGGATACGAGTTCGGAGTGCCGGTCGTCGAGCTGCTCGTGATCATCGCCGTCGCGCTCGTGCCCGCGGTCCTGGCCGCCGCCCTCCCCGCGCGCCAGGCCTCACGCATCGAACCCGCGGTCGCGCTGCGTGTGCGCGACTGACCGGTGCCCGGTGGGGCCCGGCGTCACTCGCAGCGGCACGCGACGGTCTGGTCGAGGACCTGCCACCGGAACTGCACGGGAGCCGAGCTCTCGCCACAACCGGTGCAGCTGATCCGCCACTCGGACCCGACGCGCGCGATCTCGAGCGGTGCCTGGCCGGTCGACAGGCGCTTGGGCTCGGCTCTCGGCTTGGCGATCTGGGGCAGCGGCGCGAGCTCGACCTCGAGGTAGGGCGCCGTGTCGCGGGCGGGCTGGGGCAGTCGGGCCCCGAGCGCGCCGAGCGCCTCCTCCCACCGGGGGCCTGACCCGTCGCGCGGGGTGAAGCTCAGGAACGCGTACGCCGCTTCGACCCCGAGGGCGTCCGCCAGGGGCTCCACCGTCTGCGCGGGGGAGCGGCCCGGCCCTCCGGCCGCGGCCGCGGCGGCGCGTTCGTAGCGTCCGAGGTGCTCGGGTTCGGGCACGAGCTCCGGCCCGGGAGCGGCGAGGAACGCCGCGAGCCCCGCGAAGTGCGCGCTGTCGAACACGCCGGTCGCCATGGAGATGCGCTCGATCTCGTCGAGGAAGCCGTCCCGCTCGACGCGGTTGGTGGGATCTTCGAGGGTGTCCTTGGCGAACATGATCACGAAGCGGGCGGCGATCCCGGGTCGCTTGCGGCGCAGGATGCGGCCCATCCGCTGGATCATCTGGCGCCGGGTCCGGCTCGCGCTCATCACGATGCCCAGATTCGCGTCCGGGACGTCGACGCCTTCGTCGAGCACGCGGGGAGCGGCGACGGCGTCGAGCCGCCGGTCGCGCAGGTCGTCGAGGATCTCCCGGCGCTGGCCGCCGCGCCGTCGACCCGGTGATCAGGTCGATCGACACGTGCGGATCGAGCCGGTTGATGGCATGGTTCGCCGCCCTCACGGTCTCGGTGAACACCAGCGCGCCGTCGGCGTCCTTGATGGCCGGCGCCAGGCTGCCGAGCAGCTCGTACTTGCCACTCGACTGCGCCACGATGTCGCGTCGCTTGGAGAACGCCTCGAGGTACTCGCGGGCGGCGCGGCCGTCGGCCCCGGCGTCGCGTTCGGCGAGATGCGCGACCGCGGCGAGGAAGTCGCCGAAGGGCTCGAGCGGCATCCCGTGCACGGCGCGGAGGTGTTGACGGGCGCTCACGAGTCGCTGCTCGCTGGCGGTGTACTCGGCCCGTTCGTCGACCGACAGCTCCACCCCGACGAACGCCACGCGCGGTGGTGCGCACACCCCGTCGGCGATGGCCTGCTCGAAGCCGTAGCGGTGACAGATGCCGCCGAAGTACGGGAGCAGCAGCTCGGCCACCGCGTCGTCGCTGCGTTCCAGGGTGGCGGTGAGGCCGAGCCGTTCGTCGTACTGGCGGAGCATGGCGCGGCGCAGGGTCTTGCCGCCGAGCCCGTGACACTCGTCGGCGATCAGCAGTCCACCGCTCGCGCCGGCTGGCAGCGGCTTGTAGGCGGCCGCCGAGTGGCGGGTCGCGACGAGCACGTCGCACGACGTGGCGTCGTCCCTGCCGCTGTCGCCCAACCGCCCGATCCGGGCTCCCGGGAGCGCTGCGGTGAGGCGACTGTGCCACTGCTCCATGAGCACACGCGACGGCACGACGACGAGCACGAACCGATCTCTCCGCAGCGCGTCGGCCGCGGCGGCGATGGCGACGTCGGTCTTGCCCGAGCCGGTGACCGCCTCGATCACGCCGCGGCGGCCGCACCGCAGCCAGCTGACCAGGGCATCGAGCTGCCAACGGTAGAGCTCGTGTTGCTCCGAGCCGAGCCTGGTGAGCACGGTTCGGCGAGGCGATCGGGCGGACATGGGCACACCAAGCTACCGGCCCCTCCCGGGGGAGGCTTCGTCGACGCGGTCGGCCGCCTCATCGCTCGCCTGGGAGATCGAGCTCCTCGGTGAACCGGCGGACCCACTCCTCGACGCTCGCGGGCGCGGTCCGCCCGAACCGCGTCCGCACGAAGTCCCGGTAGCGCGCCGCGACCGCAACCGGGAGCAGGGGCGAGGGGCGTCGGGTGACGTTCAGGATCGCGGCATCGACCGACGGAGCCGGCCGGAACAGGGCGGCCGGGAGGCGCCGCGCGCGCCGGAACGTCCACCACGGCGCACAGGACGCGCCGACGAGGTCGATGGGAGCACGGTCGTCTGCGGCGGCGCGGGCGCGGGCCACTTGCCACTGCACGACGAGATCGGCGCGTGTGGGACCGCCTGCGGGATGGTCGAGCAGCCGGTGCAGGATCGCCGAGGTGCGGTTGAAGGGTGGATTGGCGACGACCCGGTACGGCGACGCGGGGAGGGGGAATTCGAGAGCGTCGCACCCGAAGACGGTGACGGACGGGTGATCGGCGAAGCGCTGCGCCAGGCGGGCGGCGAGCGCGCCGTCGACCTCGACCGCCAGCACGTGTGCGCCGGAGCCCGCCAGCGCCTCGGTGAGGATCCCCGTGCCCGCGCCGAGCTCCACGACCCGTTCCGACGGAGCGAGATCGACATCGGTCGCGATGCGATGCGCAACCGCGGCGCTGCTCAGGAAGTGTTGCCCGAGATCTCTCCCGCGGGCCCGTACCGATCGGGATCGTCCCGATCGGGACCGCCCGGGCACGGAACACCATGGTCACGCGCACGACCTCCTGCCGGTCGGCCCATGAGATCAGAACGCCCGCGCCGCCGTCCACTGGATTTCGCGCTCGGGCGGGCGTTCGACCGAGTGCTTGACCGGCGCTCGTGGCTCCGATACCTTGCCAGATACCTTTGTAGCAAGAAAACCTGGAGGTCCCGGCATGCCCCTCTCCACCCTGGTCGTGCTCCTCGCCCGCCTCGGCAGCCTCAACGAGGCGCTGATCCACGAGGTCTCCCGCGCCCACGACACCGGCCCCGCCGAGCTGCGGGCGCTCGCCGCGCTCCGCCACCAGGCCAGGAGCGGGCCGGTGACGCCGACGGCGCTCGCCCGGTGGATCGTCCAGACCTCCGGCGGGCTCACCGCGACGCTGCGGCGCCTGGAGCGCAAGGGCCTCGTCGAACGGAGCGTCGACCCCCTGGACGGGCGCAGCCGCCGGGTGGGCCTGACGGCCGCCGGCGCAGAGTTCCACGACGCCGTGTTCGCCGACCTCCTGGCGCGTTACGAGGCGCTGCTGCAAGACATCGACGTCGATGCCGCGCTCGGTGCGGTCCGCAGCTTGATCGGCCCGTTCGAGCAGGCGCTGCGGGCGCAGCCGAGCCTCGGTTGGGACGTCGGCGAGTTGGCGGCGGTGCCCGAATGAGCCGGTCGCGCCGCCTCACGACGGGGGTGCTGGCCCTCACCCTTGGCGCGGCGGCGATGGTCGCGACCGCGCCGGGCCGCGTCGCCGCCGCCCCGGCGTTGCGGGCCGCGGCGGCCGCCACCCCGACTCCGCCGCCGCGCAACCCGTTCCTCGCCGACAGCGGGGTGCCGATCGGCCACGTCGACTCGGCCCAGACCACCAGCACGCAGATCGCCGGCCCCACGGGCCCCACCGAGACCCTCACCGCCGGGAACCTGACCTACCAGCACCTCGGGCCCGGGCACTTCGGCATCGCGATCTCCCCGAAGTACGCCGACGGGCGCCGCGTCATCTGGAGCAACGGCGGGGACCGGATCTCGAAGCTCGATGCCTCCACCCTCGCGGTGCTCAGCGAGCTCCCGCTGCCCGGCAAGGTGCTCCAGACGGCGGGCGAGGCCGACACCGCGCTCGCCACGCTCGACGCGCAGCACGGCGCCGAGCTCGCGACCACCTCGGTGGCGATGGCGGCCAGGTATCTGCAGGGCCTGGCCGGTGTCTACTACGCGCTCGACTCCGACAACACGCTGTTCGTCGGTGGAGCGAGCTCGATCATCGCCTACGGCGACGACGGTCGCGATCGGTCGTCGCCGGTCGTCGTGAAGCGCGAGTGGGCGAAGCCGGCCGCGATCGGCGGCAACTTCGTGGGCGTGAACATGACCTTCGACGGACGCCTCGCCCTCGTGACCGACGAAGGGTGGGTCGTCACCGTCACCCGTGACTTCTCGAGCTACGACGCGATCCAGCTGCCGGGTGCGCAGGACGCCCCGGCCCACAACGCCGCGGTCCGAGCCGCGGGCGCGCGGCCGGGATCAGCCGACTGGGTGCGCAACAGCCTGGCGGTCGACGAGGACGGCGGCATCTACGTCGCGTCGGTCGACCACCTGCACAAGGTCGTGTGGAACGGCACGCGTCTCTCGGCCGACCCGGCCGACGGCGCCTGGTCGGAGCCGTATCTCGACGGGACCGGCAACGGCACCGGGGCGACCCCGGCGCTCATGGGGTTCGGGAAGGACGACCGTCTCGTCGTGATCACCGACGGTCAACCGGCGATGAGCGTGGTCGCCTTCTGGCGCGACGGCATCCCCAAGGGATGGGAGCAGCTCCCGGGAGCACCGAGTCGGCGGATCGCAGGACAGCAGGCGGCGAACATGGGCGATCCGAACCTCGCCGCGATCCAGACCGAGCAGTCGGTGGTGGTGGGCGGGTACGGCGCGCTCGTCGTGAACAACGAGCCCGCGTCGGTGCCCGCCGACTTCCCCGCCGCCGGCACGCGGGTGCTCGTGGGGTACGCGGGCGCCGACCCGGCGTTCACGCCCCACGGCATGCAGAAGTTCGCATGGAACCCGAAGGCCCGCTGCGCTGCGCCGCGCCTGGACGAACCGGCAGATCACCTCGGCGAACGCGGTGCCGGTCGTGTCGGACGGCTCCGGGCTCGTCTACACGGTCGGGGTCCGCGGCGGGAAGTGGGCGCTCGAGGGGGTCGACTGGCGGACCGGTCGGTCGGTGTTCCACTGGACGACCGGGTCGAGTCGCTACAACACGCTGTTCTCCGGCATGAACATCGACCAGCAGGGCCGGATCGTGCACACGACGCCCTTCGGCATCGTGCGCTACGACGTGGGGGCCGAGTCGGGCAACTGAGCGGTTGCTGCGAGCGCGGCTACCCGAGGTGTGCCCGCGCGAACGCCTCGATCGGCGCGCGGCCGGCGGACGGCCAGCCGCACACGAGGTAGTCGAACCCGGCGTCGCGCCACCCGTCGATCGTGCGGGCGACGGTGTCGGCGCCGCCTTCGAGGGAGAACGACGCGGCGCGCATGATCTCCGCCGGGTCGCGGCCGGCGGCCGCGGCCATCGCGCTGAGCCGCTCCGACTTCGGCGCGAGGTGCTCGACCTCGCCGAAGCAGTGCCACACGTCGGCGTAGCGCGCCGCGATCGGCATCATGCGCTGCTCCCCCGAGGCTCCGATCCAGATGGGTGGGTGGGGTTGCTGCACCGGGCGGGGCAACAGGGTGGCGCCGCTGACCGAGAAGTGCCGGCCCTCGAAGCTGAAGTCGCTCGTGGTGAGCAGCCCGCGCACGATCTGCACGGCCTCCTCGAACGCGTCGACGCGGTCCTTGACGTCCGGGAACGGGATGCCCAGCTGGCGGTGCTCCTCGGCGAACCAGGCCGCCCCGTACGTCAGCTCGAGCCGGCCGCCCGACGCGTGGTCGATGGTGATCGCCTCGGCCGCGAACACCGACGGATGGCGGTAGGTCATGCCGGTGACCAGGAGGCCGAGGCGGACGTGTTCCGTGATGCCGCTCAAGGCCGCGAGGGTCGTGTTCCCCTCGAAGCACTCGCCCGGGCCGTCGCCGTACATCGGCTGGAAGTGGTCGAAGCCCCAGACGCCGTCGAAACCGAGGCTGTCCGCGAAGCGGGCCCGGGCCGCGACCTCCGACCACGGAACGCGTTGCTGGGCGATGTCGAGTCCGAACCGCATGCCTCACGTCTAGCAGACGGGCCTCTCCGGCGTGATCGGACCGTCAGGCTGCGACGCGTTCACATCGCGTTCGTCGCGTCGAGCCCGAGGTTGTCGGGGTCGCGGGCGAACTCACGGATCATCGCCTGCACCGTGTAGCTCGCCACGAGCAGCCCGTCGCGGGTGAACACGTGGCCTTCTCCCTGGGCCAGGCCGCGCCCGGCGTAGATGGCCGGGTTGGCGTAGAGCAGCCACTGCGTCACGTCGACCGGTTCGTGGAACGCCATGGCGATCGACATGATGCCGGTCGACAACGTCACGTGCGCGTTCGCCTCGCCGTACCCCGCGTGCGGACGCATCGCAGCCGCGATCGTCCAGTGGGTGCTCGACTGGGCCATGAGGGCGGTGTGGAGGTACTGGGGCCCAGGGTCGTCGCGGAAGCGGCACCACGTGCAGATCTCGGGCGGCCCGATGCGGTCGGGGTCGGGGTCGTAGGCGCCGTCGACGACGCGCAGGTCGCGGCCGGTCACCCGCATGTCGAGGGGAACCGCATCGGCGGGCCCGGCCACGTCGGGCATCGCGACGTTGGCCCGGATCGTGTCCGTGGACCCGGCGTCGAGCAGCAGCAGCCCCGCGCTGCGCAGCTTGTCGTCCTGGAGCACCCGCACCTCGACGGTCGAGAAGCTGCGACCGCCCCGCAACACGTCGACCTCGAGGTCGAGCGGCGCGTCGAACGCCGCCGCCTTCGAGAAGATCATGTACGCCGACGTCACCCGCTGGTCGGGCACCGTCTTCGCGGCGGCGACGATCGCGTCGGCGAGCATCTGCCCGCCCTCGACGACGTTGCGGGTGGTGTCGCGGTACGGCGGCCCGACGAAGCGTGCCGGACCGGTTGGCTCGACGTCGATCAACCCGACGAGATCGTGCGCGTCGCCCCACGCGGGGAAGCGGACCGTTCTCGCGTCGGCGGGGTCGTCGCCCGGCCACAGCTCCTCGATCTCGATGCGGACGCGCTCCTGGTAGAAGGAGACGTAGCCCGCGATGCCCGCGACCTCGTCGAACGGGTCGCGGTAGGTCCACACGACGTTCGTCTCCGGCGGATCGGAGGCGGTCAGCGTCCAGTAGTCGGCCTGCCCCTTGAACGGGCACACGGTGTGGGCGTCCGACGGATCGAAGTGCTCCCAGTCGACGTCCGCTTCCGGGACGTAGAGGCGGTCGACGTGGCGGGTCTCCTCGAGCCGGAGACACCCTCGGCTCTCGGCCAGCAACGTGTCGCCGTGCCAGACCCGCACCGTCGCCTCGACGGGCACGAGATCGATCACGTAGTCCGGGTACTTCGGCCAGGCCGATTCGATCTGCATCTGGGTCCTCCGCGCCGACGGGTGCCCCTCCGTTCTAGTGGCTCCGGGCCGCCCCCGGCTCGGCACGCGGTGCGATCCGGGCGGAGCGCCATCCGGACGGAGCGCCATCCGGACGGAGCGCCAACCGGATGGAGTGCCATCCGGATGGAGTGGTGGCCTGGTCGCGACGATGTGATGATGAGCGGCCTCACCCGGATCCGAGGAGATTCCCCATGGCGGCAGCGCTGCGCGTCGGCATCCTGAACGACACGACCGACGCGCCGTCGGACGACCCGATGGTCGGCGGCGCGATCGAGCCCGGCCTCCGGCTCGCGATCGACGATCTCACCGAGCGCGGTCGCCTGGACCGGCCGGTGGAGCTCGTGAGCGCCTACGCCCTCGGCCTGCCGGAGGGAACCGCCCGCGCGGTCGAGCACGCGTACGCCGAGCTGGTCGAGCAGGGTGTGCTCGCGGTGGTGGGCCCCGCCATCGGCGACAACGCGCTGGTGGCGACGCCGCTGGCCGACGCGGCCCGGATCCCCACCATCAACTGGGCGGGTACCGAGCGCGGGCGCAGCGAGTACATGTTCCACCTCCAGGTCGGCTCGCACGAGGACGAGTCGATCCTGCTGGCGCGCCACCTCGAGTCGCTGGGGCTGCGCAGGATCGGTGTGGTCTTCGACCGGTCGCCGATCGGTCGGCGCTACGCCGCGTTCTTCGAGACCGAGTGCGAGGTGCTGGGTCTGGAGCTGTCGGCGCGGACGACCATCGCGCCGCTCGCGGGCGACGCGACCCGCGAGGTCGCCGCGCTTCGCTCCGCGGAGATCGACGGCCTCGTCTACCTCGGCCTCGGCCTCTGCGGGCAGGTGGTGGCCCGGGCGCGCGCGGCCGCCGGTTGGGACGTGGCGGCGGCGATGAACACGGCCGGGATGCGCGGCTACGACCCGGACTACGCGCGCGAGGTCGACGGGTGGACGTACGTCGACATGCATTCGGACGAGAACCCCGTGCTCGAGCGGTTGCGGGACCGGCTCGGGATCGACGCCGCGACCGGGGCGCTCCCCGCCGTCGGCTACGACCTCGGCCAGCTGCTCGCGGAAGGCCTGGCCCGCGCCACGGAGCACACCGCCGAGGGCGTGAAGGAAGGCCTCGAGCTGGTGAAGCTCGTCCCCGCGTCCATGGGCCACCGCGGCACCGCGCTCGGCTTCGGGCACTGGGACCGGGGCGCGCTGCACGGCGAGTACCTCGTGCTGCGCGAATGGCGAGGCGGCGAATCGATCGAGATCACGGCCGGGCCCGCGTAGGCGACCGGCTCAGCGTTCGTCCAGCGACGCCACCGGGAGCGGGAGGTGGGCGTCGAGCACCGCGACGTAGGGACGCGGGTCGCCGGTGCACGGCAGCTCCAGCACCTCGGCGGCGGTCCGGCGACTGTTCACCGCGCGGACGGCTTCCCAGGGATCGACCAGGAGGGTCCAGCCGGGGTCGGCGTCGTGGCTCTTCCAGCTCCGACCTCCGTACGCCACCTCGATCGCGCCGAGGCCGGCCGCCTGCAGAGGCGTCTCGAATCCCGCCAGGGTGCGCGGCATCATCACGTCGACCTCGAGCGCGGTGTGGTCGGGCCGGCGCAGCGCGCCGCGCAGGTCGTGCTCGTGGACCGCGAGGTCGCCGAACAGCATGCCCCCCGGCCCCTGCAACATCGGCGCGAGCACGCCGTCGAGCGTCGACCACTCCGACATCATCGCGACGACCTCCTGGTCGTGGCGCTCGGCGACCAGCTCCTGGAGCCACGCGTCGATGTCACCGGCGGGCATGCGACCGGCGCCGAGCGCGGCGGGAACGCCGACGACGTGTGCCGCGAGGTCGTGCACCGACCACTCGGGGCAGGCGGGCACGTGTCGCGCCGACTCCGGCGCCGTCGCCGTCGAGAACAGGTCGGTCATCCGGGCTCGCGTCCGGTCGTACGCGTCGAAGGTGTCGTCCATGGAGCGCGAACGTAGGTCGGCTACCGTCGATTCCGTGATCATCGATCATCCGGACCTGAGCGCGGAGGAGTTCACCGCGGGGACGGGTTGGGAGATCGAGCCCGAAGGTGCGTGCAAGGCCGGGGTCTGCGTGCCGCTCGATCGCGCCGACGGCTTCGATCCCGTGGCCACGGCCGGCCGGCTCGGTATGGCGGTCGTGCACGACGAGGCGGCGGGGCTCTGGGCGTTCGGTCCCGAATCGCTCGGCGGCCGGGCGTTGGTCTCCGCCGAGGCGCCCGACCTGGTGCTCCCGGACCTCGCGGGGCGGGAATTCCGCCTCTCGTCGCTGCGCGGCCAGAAGGTCGTGCTGGTCGCGTGGGCGCCCTATTGAGGCTGCGCCTTCGACCTGCCCGGGTGGCAGGAGCTGCGCAGTGAGCTGCATCCCGAGGGGCTCGAGGTCGTGAGCATCTCGCTCGAGCTGAGCGGGCCGGAAGCGTCGCGCGCCTACATCGAGGCGGCTGCGCCCGAACATCCGTCGCTGCTCGATCCCGAGCACCGCATGGACGCGTGCTTGGGTGTGGTCAACATCCCCAACGTGGTGTGGATCGACGAGCAGGGGACGATCGTGCGCCCGGCCGAGCCGGGATGGCCGGACTCCCGACCCGCATTGCCGGCGAACATGCGGGAGTCGATACCGCGGGTGGGTCGGGCCAAGACCGCGCCCGCCCCGCCGGAACCACGGGCCGACCCGATGGCCGTGCTCCAGTCGGGCCAGAGCCGGACGGGGTACGCGGACGCCATCCGCGACTGGGTCGAGCGAGGCGCCGACAGCGAGTACGCGCTCGGCCCGGACGAGGTCGTCGCGCGGTCCCAGCCCTGTTCCCGCGACCTCTCCGAGGGCGCGGCCCACTTCGAGCTCGCCAACCGCCTCTGGCGCGACGGCCGACGCGACCTCGCCATCGTGCACTTCAACGAATGCCACCGCCTGCAGCCCGCCAACTGGACCTACAAGCGCCAGGCGTGGTCGCTCGTCGGCAACGAACGCGCGGGCGGTGAGTTCGGTCGCTTCGTGCAGGGCCCGCTCGCGGGCGAGGAGGACGACTGGCCGTTCGTCTCCGACTTCCGGTCCGACACCGCGCTGCTCGGCGAGGGGGAGTACTACCCCAAGACCCTGTGAGGCGACGACGCTGCGCTGCTCGGTGCACCTTCTCCGTGGGGTTGCACGGCACAATGGTCGCGTCTCCGACGAGAAGAGCCCGCGGTTGCCCCAGCGCTTCGCCCATCCACTTGCGTCCGTCGGCTGGTCGGAACGCGTGCAGGCGCTCTTCGCCGTGCTCGACGACGGCCTGGTGCCCGCGCGTGTGGTGGGCGTCGAACGAGGCTGGTGCCGTCTCGCCACTCCCGCGGGGGAACGTTCGCTCCCGGTGCCGGGTACGGCGGTCGGCGACTGGGTCGCGCTCGACGGCGACGACATCCGGAAGGTGCTTCCGCGGTGGTCGTCGCTCGACCGCCTGGACCCTGGCGGTGGGCGCCAGGTGCTCGCGGCGAACGTCGACCTGGTGCTGATCGCCGCTCCGGCGGATCGCCTCTCGTCGGCGCGGGTGGAGCGTGAGCTCGTCGTCGCGTGGGACAGCGGGGCCCGACCGGTGGTGGTGCTCACCAAGGTGGACGTCGCGCCGTCGGGCGCGGTCGACGAGCTGACGGCACGACTGGCCACCGTCGACGTCGTCGCGACCAGCGCGGTCTCCGGCGACGGCCTCGACGCGATCCGCGAGCTCCTGGTGCATCCGGTCACCGGCGCGTTCCTGGGCCCGTCCGGGGCGGGGAAGTCCACGCTGATCAACGCGCTCCTCGGCGAAGCCCGGCTCGCGGTCGGGTCCGTGCGCGACGACGACCACCGGGGCCGCCACACCACGACGTCGCGCCAGCTGGTGGTGCTCCCGTCGGGCGGCTCCCTCATCGACATGCCCGGGCTCCGGAGCCTCGGGCTCGACGCGGGCGAAGACGCGGTGGCGGCGGCGTTCCCCGACATCGACGAACTGGCGCGCACCTGCCGGTTCAGCGATTGCAGCCACGAGGTCGAACCCGGGTGCGCGATCGCGGCCGCGGTGGCGACCCGCGCCCTCGACCCGGAGCGGCTGGCGAGCTACCGCAAGCTCCTGCGCGAGACCGCGTTCGAGGAGCGGCGCGTCGATCCGGTCGCGCGCGCCGATGAGACGCGCGTGTTGAAGACGCGCACGAAGGAGCAGCGGCGCCTGTACCGCGAGCGGGAAGAGTGAGGGCTCGACGCGGTGGTGACCTGACCTGACAAGCTGGCGCGGTGCACTTCGAGACCGAACATGACTTCCCCGCGCCCGGCGAGCGCGTCGCGGAGGTGCTGTGCGATCCGGAGTTCCACACCCACCTCGACCTGCCCGACCTGAGCCGACCCGAGGTCGTCACGCACGTGGTCGACGGCACCACGCGGGTGCTGCGCCTCCGCTACGAGTACGTCGGCCAGCTCGACCCGATCGCCCGCCGGATCGTCGGCGGACGCCGGCTCACGTGGATCCAGGAGCTTCGTCTCGACGCCGTGTCCTCCACGGGTTCGCTGTCGTTCTCGGCCGAGGAGGAGCCGCGCAAGGTCAACGGCATGGCGGACGTCGCGATCGTCGCGGTGGACGCTGATCGCTCGCAGCGGCGCATCGCCGGTGACTTCCACATCCGCATCCCGGTGGTCGGAGGTACCGCGGAGAAGCGGATCGTGCCCGGGCTCCTGCGCCGGCTCGACGTGGAGGCGGCTGCGTTGTCGCAGGAGCTCAGCGCGCGTTCGTGAGCTCGTGCTCGGACGACGATGGCTCGGAGGATCGCGAGATCGGGAACGCGGGGCGAAACGGATGGGCCTCGTCGGCGCCGGTGCACGTATCCTGCGACGAATGACGATACGAGGATCGCTCCGCGACCCCGAGGTGGTGTACCGGCGCCGGTGGTTGACGCTGCTGGTGCTGTGCATCAGCCTGGTCGTGATCGTGCTCGACAACACGATCCTCAACGTCGCGATCCCCACCCTCTCCCGGCCGGTGAGCCAGGGTGGCCTCGGCGCCACCGCCAGCCAGCTGCAGTGGATCGTCGATGCCTACACGCTGGTCTTCGCCGGGCTGCTGCTGACCGCGGGGAGCCTCGGGGATCGGTACGGGCGCTACCGGTTCCTGGCGTTCGGTCTCGCGGTGTTCGGCGTCGGCTCGGCGCTGTCGGCGATCGCGACGTCGGCCGAGATGCTGATCGCGACCCGGTCGCTCATGGGGATCGGCGGCGCGTTCATCATGCCGGCGACGCTGTCGATCATCACGAACGTGTTCACCGACCCTCGAGAGCGGGGCAAGGCGATCGGCGTGTGGGCAGGTGTGTCCGCCGTGGGACTCGGTCTCGGCCCCATCACCGGTGGCTTCCTGCTCGAGCACTTCTGGTGGGGCTCGATCTTCATCGTCAACGTGCCGGTCGTCATCGCCGGGCTCGTCCTCGGCTACGCGTTCATCCCCGAGTCGCGCGATCCGACGCACGCCCGCCTCGACCCGGTCGGTGCGATCCTGTCGATCGCGGCCCTGGGCAGCTTGCTCTGGGCGATCATCGAGGGCCCGTCGAAGGGGTGGGGCGCGCCGGAGATCGTGGCCGGCTTCGTGGTCGGCTCGGTCCTGCTCGCGGCCTTCCTCCTGTGGGAGCTGCATTCGAGCCATCCGATGCTCGACATGCACTTCTTCCAGAACCCCCGGTTCAGCGCGGCGAGTGGTGCGATCGCGCTCGTGTTCCTCGCTCTGTTCGGCACCCTGTTCATCCTCACCCAGTACCTGCAGTCCGTGCTCGGATACTCCACGGTGAAGGCCGGCGCGGTGCTGCTGCCCCAGGCGGCGACGATCATGATCTGCGCGCCGCTTTCCAACGTCTGGGTGCAGAAGCTCGGCAACAAGATCGTCGTGGCCACGGGCCTGTCGATCGTCACGGCCTCGCTGCTCCTGTTCACGACCTTCGAACCGAACAGCAGCGAGATCCACGTCATCGTCATCACCATGCTGATGGGGGCGGGCATGGCCAACGTGATGGCGCCGTGCACCGACTCGATCATGGGCTCGCTGCCGCGCGCCAAGGCGGGGGTCGGTTCCGCGATGAACGACACGACCCGCCAGATGGGCGGCGCGGTCGGCGTCGCCGTGTTCGGGTCGATCATGGCCAGCCACTTCACGTCGTCCGTCTCCGAGAAGCTCGGTGGTGACCTGCCGGCGCGGGTCCTGCGCTCGGTCGGCAACAACGTCGGTCAGGCCATCGGCATCGCGAACCAGAGCAAGGCGCCGCTCTCGACCCAGATCGCCGACGCGGCAAGGGAGAGCTTCGTGACGGGGATGCACATCATCGGCGTCGCTGCAGCCCTCATCACACTCGTCGCGGTGATCGGTGTGCTCGTGTTCCTGCCCGCTCGCCCCCGTGACGTCGACGAGTTCTCGATCGGCGACCTCGAGCCCGGTCCGGTCGGCGTCGGCGCGACGGCGCGCTAGCGGCCGGCAGGGTCAGACGCCGAAGGTCTCGCGGTCGACCTCG
The DNA here is from genome assembly GCA_963750045.1 of uncultured Actinomycetes bacterium. Taxonomy (GTDB): domain Bacteria; phylum Actinomycetota; class Acidimicrobiia; order IMCC26256; family DASPTH01; genus DASUAS01. The sequence goes on from CAVVPD010000004.1 coordinate 37,785, forward strand.
TCGAGCTTGTGGGCGTTCAGCGTGGCGCCCCCGAGCGAACCCATGAGCACCGCTCCGACGACGCCGATGCCGACCCCGAGCCCGAGCCAGACGTACCAGTCGGCCTTGTCGCTGAACGCGAGCCCGGTGATGAGGACGAACACGCCGATCGACACCGGGAGCGTGAACAGGATCGTCTTGACCACCGAGATCACCAGGTCGCGCTCGGCGGACTGCTCCGCGCGCAGCGAGGCTTCGAACCTGGAAGGGGTCGCACTCTCGGTGACGGCGACATCCGTGCTCATCGGGTTTCCTGCTCTCCGGTCGACGTTGGCGAACCCCTCCATCTTGCCTCAGCCGGAGGGGCGGTGGGCTACCGGGCGCCCTGGCGGCCGGCGTGCCCGGCCGAGGGTGGCGTACGGTTGCCCGGCATGGACGTGGGTGAGCTGCTGGTGGAAGCGTTCGGGCGGGTCCACGACGCGACCCACCGGGCCGTGAGCGGGCTGACGCCCGAGCAGCTGGCCTTCCGGCCCGGCGGGCTGGGCAACTCCATCGCCTGGCTGATCTGGCACCTCACCCGGATCCAGGACGACCACGTCGCCGACGTCGCCGGCACCGGACAGGTGTGGGTGACGGAAGGCTGGATGGAGCGGTTCGGGTTGCCGTTCGACACGCGTGCCACCGGCTACGGGCACTCCACCGACGAGGTCGCCGCCGTCCGGGTCGAGTCCGGTGCGCTGCTCCTCGGCTACCACGACGCGGTGCACGAACGGACGGTCCGCTTCGTCGGGCGTCTCTCGGCGCAGGACCTCGACCGCATCGTCGACGAGTCGTGGGATCCCCCCGTCTCGCTCGGGGTGAGGCTCGTGAGCGTGACCGAGGACGATCTGCAACACGTGGGCCAGGCGGCCTACGTGCGGGGTCTCCTGCCGTCCTGACCCCTCCCGGCGCTCAGCTCGTCGGGTCCGCGAGCCGGAACACCGGGTGGTCGGGGGCGATGCGGAGGAGCTCGTCGTCGGAGGACGCCGCGCTCACGCCGTCGAAGAAGACGCCGACCTCGGCCTTCCATCGCCGAAGATAGGCCCGGAGGATCGGCACCTTCTCCGCGTCGGCGACCTCGGTGGCGCGGAACGCCTCGGTGTGCCTCCCCACCCGGAGCTCACCGGTGCCGGCGACGCGCAGGTTGCGTACCCACTGCGTCACCCCGCGCGGGGCGACGAGGTACCTGGTCTCCTCGAGCGTCAGCAGGTTGACGGGCGTGCTGCGCCATTCACCGCTGGTGCGGCCGCGGACCCGCAGCTCCCGCGAGCCCCACACGCTCAGGCCGGCGCGCGTGAACAGGGCGACGGCACGGTTGAAGACGTGCCGGGTGAACCAGCCTGGTTCCACGTAGCGGGGGGTCGTCGTGTCATCCGTCATGGGCCACTCCTCTCGAACGGTGTACGAACGTGCCGCGTGCGAAACCGTCGACGATCAGGTCGGCGACCGCATCGACGTCGTCAGGCGGATCGGTGAGCACGTGCCGTGCGTCGATCGTCGCCTGGGAGAATTGATGGTACATGTTGCGTGCCGCGCCTTCGTCGTGGAAGCCGTGGTTCGAGCGCGTGGCGACACGCTCGACGCAGTGCCCGACCGGCGGCAGCAGGATCACGGAGTGGATCGCGTCGAGACCGGTCGACGCCGCGAACGTGGGCAGGAACCACGGGCCCACCACCCCGTCGTGCACCGTGACGAAACCTCCGGTGACGAACTCGCCGGTGGCGACGGCGGCGGCACGGGTCACGATCTCGTTCTGAGCGTTCGCCTCGGGCAACCACGGAGAGATCGCACCGGTTGCGACGAACGCGAAGAACGCGTCACCTGCGATCAGTGCGCTGGGTTCGAAGCGCGCGGCCAGCACCCGCGCCACCGTCGACTTCCCGGCGCCCGGAGGCCCGGTCACGAGGAGGAGCGACGACATGGCTCCAGTGTGGTCGGTGCCGTACGGGTGTCGCCGGACAATCCATCTCCGCTCGGCATCCGTAGTCCTGGTCACGAGAGTGTGGTCACCTCGATGCCGGAGGTCGTGCGATGTCAGCGAAGAGTGGTTCCCGTTCACGGATGAGCCGCGCCCGGGCCGTCGCGCTCGTGTGTGGCACGGCCCTTGCCCTGAGTGCCTTCGGCCTCGCGAGCGGTGCCGCTGCCGCGTCGAAGCCGAACGCCGTGGTCGCGACGGTGAAGATCGCCGGGCTCGGTACGGTGCTCGTCGACGCGGACGGAAAGACCCTCTACACGCTGACCAGCGGCACCGCCGCGGTGCCCTGTACCGGGACGTGCGCGGCCGCGTGGCCGCCACTGACCCTCGGCGCGGGCCGGAAGCTCGGCGTCGCGAAGGGTGTGAAAGGCATCGAGCTCGGCGCCGATCGCCAGGTCACGGCACACGGTCTTGCGCTCTATCGCTTCGCCGGCGACACCGCCGCCAAGCAGGCGAACGGAGAAGGGATCGCGAGCTTCGGTGGGACGTGGCACGTCGTGAAGGTCAAGGTCGCCAAGCGCGCGGCCCGGAAGTCGTCGACGACGACGCGCATCAGCGGCTACTGATCGCTCCGATCCGATCGCGGTGAACGGGACGATCTCCGTCCCTGGATCCGCGCAGTGCCCGATACCCTCGGGCCGATGCTCCATCACCTCACCCTGTGGGTGCCCGATCTCGGCCGCGCCGAGCAGTCGTGGCGCTGGCTGCTCGGAGAGCTCTCCTACGATTTCGACCCGTCGGTGGCGCCGGTGTTGCTGTTCCGCCATTCGGGAGGGTTCAGCATCGCGCTCGAACAGTCCCCCGACATGGTGCCGGGCATGCTCTACAGCCGGTTCCGCCCCGGGCTCAACCACCTCGCGTTCCTGGTCGACGGAGAAGCGACGCTGAGCGCGATCGTGCGGGCGGCGCCGGATCACGGTTGGTCGGAGATGGCGCGGGGCGACGAGCACCCGATCTCCGGTGGGGCGACCGTGACCTACCTCGAGGATCGCGACGGGTTCGAGGTCGAGCTCGTGACCCCGAGTCCCCGGACCTGACGGCCGACGGCTTCGTGCGCCAAGCTGTCGGCATGGACGAGTTGCAGCACGCCGACCGCATCACCATCGACCGATCGCCCGAAGCGCTCTACGACATGGTGGCCGACGTCACCCGGATGGGGGAGTGGAGCCCCATCTGCAAGGCCTGCTGGTGGGACGAAGGCCAAGGACCGCGCGTAGGTGCGTGGTTCACCGGGCGCAACGAGTTGCCCGAGCGCACGTGGGAGACGCATTGCGAAGTGGTGGCGGCAGCTCCGGGCCGGGAGTTCGCGTTCGCGGTGCAGGGCACGATGGCCCGCTGGGGGTACACCTTCAGGCCCGTCGACGGTGGCACCGAGGTCACCGAGTCGTGGGAGTTCCTGCCCGACGGCATCGCGTTCTTCGAGGAGCACTTCGGTGAGGACGCGGCGGCACAGATCGCCGATCGCGCCGAGAAGGCACGGACCGGCATCCCCGAGACCCTTGCCGCGATCAAGCGGGCCGCTGAAGCGGGCTGACGCGCCGCGACCGTGGCCCGGCCGCGCATATCATTGTGCACGCAAGAGACTTGATCCCCCGACGACTCGACGAGGAGCGCGGCGATGGCGAACGACTGGAACCAGAAGATCATCGAGGAGTTCCGGGCCAACCAGGGCAAGGTCGGTGGCCAGTTCGACGGCACTGCGCTCCTGATCCTGACGTCGACCGGCGCCAAGAGCGGCGAGCCGCGCGAGAGCCCGCTGGTCTACCGACCCGAGGGCGACGATCTCGTGATCTTCGCGTCCAAGGGTGGTGCACCCACCAACCCCGACTGGCTCCACAATCTGCGGGCGCACCCCGAGGCGAGCGTCGAGGTGGGCACGGAGACCAAGCAGGTCGTCGCCCGTGAGGCGCAAGCCGACGAGCGGGCGCGCATCTGGGAAGCCCACAAGGTCGAATACCCCGGCTTCGCCGACTACGAGGCCAAGACCGACCGGATGATCCCCGTGGTCGTCCTCGAGGTCGTCGGCTGACCGATCCTCGTCGGTCGGCGTCGGTCGGCGATGAGTTCGAGGATCCTCGGGAGTCCTAGGAGCAGTTGACGTCCACCGCCTCGCGAAGGAGTCCGCCGTGCCGCTACGCGACGAAGCCCCGATCGGTGCCCCCTGCTGGGTCGACCTGCTCACGTCGGATCCCGACCGGAGCAAGGAGTTCTATCGCCGCCTGTTCGGCTGGACCGTCGAGGATCCCGGGGAGGAGTACGGCGGGTACTTCAACTATCTCGAGGACGGCGTCCACGTCGCCGGGTGCATGCGCAACGACGGGGAATCCGGGGTGCCCGACCTCTGGTCCGTCTACCTGGCGACCGACGACGCCGACGCCACGATCGAGCGCGCCGTCGCCGCGGGCGGGCACGTCATGGTGCCGGCGATGGACGTCATGGCGCTCGGGCGGATGGCGGTGCTGACCGACGTCGGGGGCGCGGTGATCGGCATGTGGCAGCCGGGCCTGCACAAGGGCATCGGCGTCCTCGGCGAACCCGGGACGCCGGCCTGGTTCGAGTTGCACACCCGTGGCTACGAGGCCTCGCTCGAGTTCTACCGCCAGGTCTTCGGGTGGAAGACCGCGGTCGCCAGCGATACCGCCGAGTTCCGCTACAGCACCCTCGACGTGGCCGGCGAGCAGCTGGCCGGGGTCATGGACGCCGGCGGGTTCCTCCCCGAGGGCGTGCCCGCGAGCTGGTCGGTCTACTTCTCGGTCGCCGACACCGACGCCGCGCTGGCGGAGATCGTCGCACTCGGGGGCGAGGTCGTCGTGGGCGCCGCGGACTCGCCCTACGGTCGCCTCGCCACCGTGGCGGACTCGACCGGCGCGGTGTTCCGGGTGATCGCGAACTGAAGCGGGCCACCGGCCACTAGGATGACGTGAGTCATCTGCACATTCGCAAGGGTCGGCCTTCTTCCTCGAACTCCAGGGAACCGGACTGGCTCCGTTGATCGGAGCGCCATGAACCACCCCTCTGAGCTCGTCGGAGACGCGCCCGGCATCGTCGGGAACGGCACGACCCTGCAGGCGACCCCCAATGGGCGTCAGTCCTGCCTGGTGGCGGGGTGCTTCGCCGGCTTCGCCGCGACGCCCGCCGCCGAGGGCGCGGTGCGCTACTGCAACCGGTCCGGCCCCGACGGCGGTCACGTGAACCGTTGGAACGGCCAGTGCTGGGTCGCGGGCGTCGGCGACATGCAGCACGATCGCGCCTGACCCCCACGATCGCGCCTGACCCGCACGATCGCGCCGGCGACGGGGATAACGTCGGCGGCATGACGATCCGAGCGGTGTCACACATTGCCGTCGGCGTGCGGGACATGGAGGTGGCGCTCGGCTTCTACCGCGACGTCCTCGGCCTGCGCGTCACCGCCGACAAGATCGAGGAGTTCCCCCAGGGGCCGGGCCAGCCTCCCGCGCAACGACGCGCCGTCTACCTGCGCTGGGTCGACGGTCCCCACGCGAGCTTCGTCGTGCTCGATCAGCAGATCACCAACGCGATCAAGGGTGAGCCCGCCGAGCTGTTCCAGATGGGCTGCCACCACTTCGCGTTCTGGGTCGACGACATCGACGCGATGATGACGAGGGTCCGGGCGGCCGGCGTCTCGGTGATCATGGGCGGTGACGGACCGGGCGCCGACACCGTGATGTATGGAGAGCCGCCCGGTGGCCGGGTGCGCAGCGTCTTCCTGCGAGATCCGGAAGGGAACTACGTGCAGCTCGACCAGCGCGCCTAGCCCCGGCCCCGTCAGCTCGCCCACTGCACGCACGCGACCGGTGGAAGGCCACTCGTCACGTGCGTCCAGGAGTCGCCGGCGTCGTCGCTGACGAACAGCGAGCCGGTCGTGCTGGCCATGGCCAGGCGCTCGCCGCTGCCGTCGACATCGAGCCCGTGCCGGTAGACGAGGTGATACGCGTGTCGGTCGGGGAGGCCGGCGCCCAGCACGTCGAAGCTCTCGCCGCCGTCACGTGTGCGGCTGACGACGAGCCGTCCGTCGACCGGGATGCGCTCCTCGTCGGCGACCCCGGGCACGAACCACGCGGTGAGCGGATCGTCGGGATGGGCCACGACCGCGAACCCGAACGTCGACGGTGGACGTTCGGTGATCTCGGTGAACGTGCGGGCGCCGTCGGTCGAACGGAACACCCCGTTGTGGTGCTGGCACCAGATCACGTCGGGGTCGGCCAGGCACCGTGCCAACCGGTGAGGGTCCTGCGGGTACGGGTCGTAGGCGCGATCGGGCGGCATGTACGCGTTCCGGAGCCCGGTCGCGACCCGCCACGAGCTCCCGGCGTCGTCGCTGCGCCAGATGCCGCCGGACGAGATGGCGACGGTGAGGGAGTCGGCGTCACGCGGATCGACGGTGACCGTGTGCAGGCCCGGGTGGTCGTAGCCACCGCCGAACCACTCGGCGCGGCTCGGGTCGTCCCACAGCGACCGCACCAGCGCCCACGACTCGCCGCGGTCGTCGGACCGGAACAGCCCGCCGGGGATGGTGCCCGCCCAGAGGCGCCCGGGCTGGTCGGCGTGGCCCGGTTCGAGGGTCCAGAGCAGCTCGAGCGCCCACGGCACGTCCTGGCGCGAGACGGGGTCGATGTCGATCGCATGGTCCGGGCGGGGTGGGTACTCGGGGGCCACGATCTCGCGAAAGGCTTCGCCCGCGTCACGGCGGTGCAGCTTCACGCCGAAGTGGCCGTGATCGAGTGCCGCGTACGTGGCGCCGTCGCGCGCGTCGCGCAGCACGGCGGTGACCGGTGCGCCGAGGAACGCGGTGTCGGTGATCTCGTACGCACCGGCGCGCCCGCGTGAAGGAGAACAAGCCCTTGCGGGTTCCGACCAGGAGTTCCGACATCACGATGTCCTCTCTTGTGTTGGACCGGTCATCCGCCCGACAGCGCCTGCATGACGTAGAGCTGGTCGTCCTGGTCGACGGCGTCGCTCTGGGCCACGCGATCGCTGATCTGGGTGCCGTTCACGAACACGGTCACGTGGCGGCGCAACGCGCCGCGTTCGTCGACGATGTAGCCCGCGACGTCGGGATGCCGCGCGAAGTAGGCCGTGAGCACGTCGTGCGCGGTTGTTCCCGGGAGCACCTCGGGAGGGGCGTCGACGTGGCGCTGGAGCGCCTTCGTGAACTGCACCGATGGCACAGGGTCAACGTCCTCCCTCGTCCGGCAACCGGGGCTCTCCGACATCCAGACTGCCACGGGCCGTCGAATTCATCGCCCGGAGCGTGGTTTCTTCGGCGAAGCACCCGCCGCGCCCGACGCGACCGAGCGTGAGGTGGCGGCCCTGCGCGCCGCCGGTACCGAGACGTCAGGGCGAGGCGGACTCGATGCGGTGGCGGCGGCGGAAGAGGAACGACGCCACGAGGCCCGCGGGCAGCGGCATCCAATAGGAGAACAGGCGGTAGATCAGGGTCGCGAGCACCGCGTGCTCGGCGGTCACGCCGGCCAGGGCGAGCACCCCCGTGAGCCCGGCCTCCACGAAGCCGAGACCACCCGGTGTGATCGGGATCATCGCCAGGGCACTCCCCGCGACGTAGGCGAGCAGGACGAGCACGGGGTCGACGTGTGAACCGACCGCGAGCAGGCTCACGAACAACGCGAGGAAGTCGAAGAGCTGGTTCCCCAGTGCCGCCGGGACGGCGCGCTTCCACGATTCGCTCAACGCCGCCCGCACGAAGTCGCGCGACTCGACCAGCCGGTTGGCGAGCGTGGGGTCGGGTGGGTCGCGACGCAGCACCTTCACGACGAACCAGTCGAGCAGGCGACCCACGGACCGCACGACGCGATCCGACACGAGCAGGATCGACGCACCCGTCAGCAGGAAGATCCCGAGCACACCGCCGAGGATCGCGCCGTGCACCAGCTCGGAGCTGACGGCCAGGCCGAACACGATCGCGGGAAGCGCCAGGATGGGCAGGACGAACAACGTCGCGGTCGACAACAGCCCGACGGCGGTGAGCGCGGTGCTCGTGGTCGGGCCGTCGAAACCGGCGCGGGTGAGCATCTGGTACATCGTGGTACCACCGGTCGCGGCGCCACCGGGGAGCGCACGGCTCAGCGCGTTGCCGGTGAGCTGCGCGCACGCGATGTCGAACCAGTTGTCGGTGACGAGCGCGATCCGCATGAGGAGCCAGATACACCCGAACGCGGCGGTCTCGAGCAAGAAGATCGGCACGAACCATGCCGGGAACACGGCCTCGAGCTGCGGGAGCGACCCGAACATGGCGACCAGGCCGGGCAGCACGAGGTAGAACGCCAGCCCGGTGACGAGCAGCATCAGGATGCGGACGATGATCCTGCGCCGCGCGTGCGCGCGCTCGTGTTCGGTGGGGGCTTGGAGCCCGGTCTCGCGCCCGGCAGCCGAGGTCACCCGGGCATGCCCTTCGGACCGTAGGCCTTGCGCGCCACGTCGGGTGGGAGCGGGAGCACGACGGTGAACTCGTTGCCTTCGGGGTCGGCCATCCGGTAGTGCGACTCGCCGGGTCGGGCGTGGATGACCTCGACCAGGCGTCCTCCCAGGGCCTCGATCCGCGCGCGGGCGACGTCCATGTCCTCGACCTCGATGTCCGGTCGCGTGCGGAACCCGGTGGGCGCCTCGCCCGCCGGCGCGGGCTCGAACGCGAGGAACGCGCCACCGCGGTCGGGCTCGAGTTGGATCCAGTCGGACTCGTGCTCGACCACGCCCACCCCCAGCACGCCCTGCCAGAACTCCGCCAACGCGGCCGGATCCGCCGCATCCACGACGACCGCCCGCAGCCAACCCACCGGCTCACCCATGTCTGCCTGGCCCTCCGTCCGGCGTCGCAGTCACCCCATGATGGTACGGGTCCGTCCTACCTTGTCCGTACCGTGACTGCCGACGACGAACGACGCACCCTGCTCGCGGCGCCACCGCGCCCGCCACGCGATCCCGACCTGTTCTCGTCCAACACGCTGTTCGGCGAACCGGGCATCTACCCGCAGGGCACGCCGATGACGCCGGCGCCGGGCGATCCGCCCGACGAGCCGAGCGCGATCGCCGCGCTCGAAGCCGTCGGCATCCCCGACGCGGCGACCCGGATGACCGATCCCGCCCTGCGTCGGCGCGCGCCCGAACCGGGACCGCGCGCAGGCCTGGTCGCGCTGACGGTGACCGTGGCCGCGCCCGTGGTGGAGGAGTTCCTCGCCGCCGGTCTCCCGGTGCAGGTGCTCGGCCTCGGGGCGACCGCCTCGGCGGGTCGGATCGTGGGACCCCGCGCCGGGGGCCGCGCCGACGAGCGGGTGGTGAACGAGCGCTACCGCGCCGAGCACCCGGCCTTGCTCGCCGGTTCGCTCACCCACGATCTCCTCTGGAGCGGTGAGGGGGCCGGGCAGTACGAAGAGGTCACCCTGCACGCGCTCTGCGCGCTCGTCCACGCGCAACTGCTCGCGCGCGCACGGTTCCTCGCCACGACCGGGACCGAGCTGGCGCGTCGGCAGAATTCCCTCGTGATCACGCTCCTCAACTCGCGCCATCCTGGAAGCGCGGAAGTGGCGGTACGTGCGCCCGACGGTGCGGGCACCATCCCGGGCGGCGCGCCCGGCATGCAGACCCCCGACTTCTGGAGCATTCCGTTCGTGTCCGGGCCTCCGGTCGAGGGCGTCGCTCCCGCGCTCGTCGGCCGGGTGCTCGCCGCGTGGTCGGCGACGACGCGACGTTGCCCGATCCCCTCCGGTACGACGACGCGCTCGGCGGCTGGTGGTCGGCGCGGGGTGTACGAGGCGCGCTCTCCGTCGACGCGCAGTGGCGGGCCGCGTGCGCGCTCGGCCTCGTCGACGAGGCGACCCCACGCCCATGAAGGCACGCCGATGGCTGGCCTTGTTCGCCCTGAGCCTGCCGATCGTCGCGTTGTCGGTGGACGCGAACGGGGTGGTGGTGCTCCTGCCGTCGATCGGTACCGATCTGGGTGTGAGCGCGGCGACCGCCGGGGCCATCGTGACCTGTTCCAGCCTCGCCTTCGCCGCGCCGCTGCTCCTCATCGGTCGTATCGCCGATCGGATCGGCGCACGCCCCGTGCTGTTCGTCGGGGTCGTGGGATTCGGGATCGCGTCCGCGATCTGCGCGGTGAGCGACACCTTCGCGGTCCTGATGGTGGGGCGCGCGCTGCAGGGCGTGGCCTCGGCCTGCTGCTTCACCACCTCGCTGGCCGCCATCGACGCGATGTTCACGGGCGACGACCAACCGCTCGCAGTCGGCATCTGGGGCGCGCTGGGCGGCATCGGCGGTGCGTGCGGACCGCTCGTCGCCAGCCTGCTGGCCGACGCGTACTCGTGGCGGGCGTTCTTCGGCGTCAACGTGGTGCTCCTGACGATCGCGCTGCCATTGCTGATCTGGTTGGTGCCGCCCCTCCCCTCCGACCGCGCGCGCTCGGTGCCGGTCGTCACCCTGGGCTTCCTGATGCTGGGGATCGCCTTCGTGGTCGGCGGGATCCAGCACGCGGCGTCGGGAGGGTGGATCGCGTCGGCCACGCTCGGGCCCATCGTGATCGGTGTGGTGTGCCTGTGGGTGGTCGCACGTCGGCGCCGCCCCGAGGAGCCGCTCGTGGCCGCCCGCGTGACCGCCTCGGAGCCGTTCCGCCTGGGCACCGCCACCGCGACCCTCTCGAACTGGGGGTCGGGTGTCGTGATGGTGCTGGTGCCGGCCGCGCTCGAGTTGGTGCGGGGCACGAGCGTGCTCGCGACGGGGATGCTGTTCCTGGCCTTCTCGGTGCCGTTCGCCCTCGGGGGAGCGGCCTCGGGGCTCATGATCCGGGCCCGCAACGCGCCGGTGACCCTGGCCGTCGGCTCCGCGGCCATGGCGATCGGCATGCTCGCGTTGGCGGTCGTGGGGCCGGGCGGGCCGATCGGTTCGGTGCTGCTGACCCTCGCGGTGGTCGGCTTCGGGAACGGCATCGTCTACAGCGGCGCGACGTCGTACGCACTCGTCGCGGTCGCGCCCGACGACGCCGCCGAGGCCTCGGCGGTGTTGAGCGCGGCACGGGTGTTGGGCCTGGCGCTCGCGGTCGCGGTCTCGACCTCGTTGATGACCACGATCGACGCCGACTTCCCCGGCCACAGCTGGGGGCTGCGGGTCGCGCTCGTGATCGGCGCCGTGGTCACGGCCGCCGGCTACGCGCTCGCCCGTCGAGCGCCGGTGACGACCGCGGGCGCCGGCACCGAGGGACGCAGGTAGCCTGCCGCCCGTGCTGCTCCCCACCGAGACCGATGCCCGCCTCGTCCTCGGCATGGTCGAGGCCGCGTTCGCGCCGGTGGGGGGACTCGACGAGTTACAGCACGAGCTGCTCGAGGGCATCGCCCGATCGTTGTACGGGCTCGACCTCGCCGGGATCCCGGCCGCGAGCCCCGAACAGGGTGCCGCCGCGGATCCTGGTGAACGGCTCCATGCGGTGCACCTGATGGTCGTGCTCGAGTTCGTCGAGCACCCGCTGAGCGAACGCGTGGCGACGCCGGTCGAGGACTACGCGCGCGGTCTCGGCGTGTCGCTGGACCTGTTGCGTGACGCCCGCCGCCTCGCCCACGACCACTTCGCGTGGATGTACCTCGACCTCCAGCGGCACAGCTGGTACGAGGAGGAGACGATCAAGGAGTCGCTCCGCGGCCGCTGGCACGAGCTCGTGCGGTCGAAGCTCGCCTACACCGGAATCGTCGCCGACCGGGCGATCGCCGACAAGTGGCGTGCCCTGCGGGACTGTCCCCAGCCGAGCTGGGGCAAGGCCGTCGCGAACTTCTACGACCGCCACGGCTTCCCGTTCCCGGGCGAGCGGCACGGGATCTACGAGCTCGGCGCCCGGCACGACTGGATCCACGTGCTCGCGGGGTACGAGACGACCCCCGAAGGCGAGCTCGACGTGTTCGCCTTCATCGCCGCCTCGATGGCCGACGAACGCGGCCTGGTGCTGCTCGCCATCACCCTCGGGCTCTTCCAGAACGGCAGCATCCGTCACGTGGCCGGGAAGCGCATCGTCAACGCGCGCTCCGACACCCTGAGCGACGAGGGCGCCGTCGCCCGCTTCACCGAGGCGTTGCGGAGGGGAAACGCGTGCACCGCCGACGTCATGGGTTCGGTCGACATCTTCGCCCACAAGGACGATCCGCTCGACGCGGCGCGTGAGCAGTTCGGCGTGGTCTCCGTACGCCCGGGACTCTGACTCCGCGATGACGTCGACCGCTCGCCGGCTCCTGGTGTCGGTGCCCACGCTTCCCGACCGGAACTTCTTCCGCTCGGTGGTGTTCATGATCGAGCACAACGACGACGGCGCCGTCGGCGTCGTGCTGAACCAGCCGACCGATGCCGCGCTCGCCGACGCGTTGCCGGAGTGGGCGGCGCTGTCCGCACCTCCCACGGTGGCCTTCGTGGGCGGCCCGGTGCAACCGCACGACGCGCTCATCGGCCTGGCCCGTCGCTCGCCCGACCTCGTGGGGGCCGACGACTCCGACGCCTGGCAGCCGCTGCTGGGCCGGGTCGGAACCGTCGACCTCGGCCGTTCGCCCGCCGACGTACGCGCCCTCGAAGCGGTACGCGTGTTCGCCGGGTACTCGGGCTGGGGTCCCCGACAGCTCGACGACGAACTGCAGCAGGGCGGGTGGTTCGTCGTCGACGCCCTCCCCGACGACCTGCTCACGCCCGAGCCTGCATCGTTGTGGCGTGTGGTGCTGCGTCGCCAGGGTGGTGGCCTCGCGGTGGCGGCGAACTACCCACGCGACTCGGAGCCGACGGCGAACTGAGGCCCGCGCGTCGACCGGTAGAGTCGACCCATGGCGACGGACGAAGGTGTCGAACGGATCCTGGTCGTCGCCGCGCACCCCGACGACGTGGACTTCGGCAGCGCGGGGTCGGTCGCCCGCTGGACCGACGCGGGAATCGAGATCGCGTACTGCATCGTCACGAACGGCGAAGCCGGTGGATTCGACGATTCGGTGCCGCGCACGACGATGGCCGAGATCCGCCAGGCCGAGCAGCGCGCCGCCGCGAAGGTCGTGGGCGTGAGCGACGTCGTCTTCCTCGGTCATCCCGACGGGCGGCTCGAGTCCACCATCGAGCTGCGCGGGGAGATCAGCCGCGTGATCCGCCGGGTTCGGCCCCAGCGGGTGGTGAGCCCGTCACCCGAACGCAACTACCAGCGCATCTACGCCAGCCATCCCGACCACCTCGCAGCCGGTGACGCCGCCATCGCCGCGGTGTACCCCGACGCCCGCAACCCGTTCGCCCACCCCGAGCTGCTCGAGGAGGGCCTGGAGCCGTGGGCGGTGCCCGAGGTCTACCTCATGGCCGCGCCCGCGCCCGACGTGTTCGTCGACATCACCGACACCATCGAACGCAAGCTCGACGCGCTGCGCAGTCATGTGAGCCAGATGCAGGACCCGTCGAACCTCGACGGCCGGATCCGGGACTGGGGTCGAGGGCTGGCGCAGCTCGGCGGACTGCCCGAAGGGCACCTCGCCGAAGGGTTCCTGCGCATCGACACCCAGTAGCGCGTCTTCAGACGAGCACGCTGCGGATCACCTCTCCGTCCTGCATCGCGCGCATCGCCTCGTTGACCTCGTGGAGGTGCAGGGTGCGCGACACCATCGAGCCGACGTCGAGCTTGCCCTGCTCGACGAGACCGATGAGCCTCGGGAAGTCCCGGCGCACCTGGGCGGAGCCGTAGACGCATCCGCGGATCGTCTTCTCCTCCAGCACCGACATCGCGGGGATGGGCACGTCGGAGTCGAGCTTGGGCACGCCCACCATCACCGCGGTGCCGCCCGGCCGAGCGGTGTCGATCGCCTGGCGGATCGTGCCCGCGGTGCCGATCACCTCGAACGCGTAGTCGGCGCCGCGTCCCCGCTCATCTCGCGCACCGCGGCGACGGGGTCGGCGTCGGTCGGGTCGACGACGTCCGTGGCACCGAGCTTCAACGCCGAGTCGCGTTTCATCGCCACCGGGTCGATGGCGATGATGCGGGAGGCGCCCGCGATGCGCGCCCCCTGGATCACGGCCTGGCCCACGCCACCACAGCCGATGACCGCGACGATCGAGCCGGGCTCCACGCGCGCGGTGTTCAGCGCCGCGCCCACCCCGGTGGTGACACCGCAGCCGATGAGCGCGAGCTGCTCGTCGGGCAGGTCCGACTCGACCTTGACGAGTGAGTGCTGCGAGACCGTCATCATCTCGGCGAAGGTACCGAGGCCGGTGAAGCCCTGGAGCTCCGTGCCGTCGGCGCGCCGTGCCCGCGGCACGAACATCACCGGGTAGGTCTCGGCGCACAGGTTCGACTGGTCGTGGAGGCAGTACCAGCAGACGCCGCACGCCGGGATGAACGAGCCGATGACGCGGTCGCCGACCTTCACCCGGGTGACGTCACCGCCCACCGCCTCCACCACGCCGGTGCCTTCGTGGCCGAGGATCTCGGGACCGGCCGGCAGGGTGCCGTTGATCACCGAGAGGTCGGAGTGGCACACCCCGCTCGCCGTGATGCGCACGATCACGTCCTCGGGGCCGGCGTCGATCGGATCGACGTCCTCGACCGACAGCGGTTGGTCCTGCTCCAAGAACACGGCGGCACGCATGGTGGTCTCCCTCTGGTGGACTGGTCGTGAACCTACCCGCGCTACCTTCGCCGGGTGACCCGCATCCTCCTCGTCCGCCACGGGCAGTCGGTCTGGAACGCCGAAGGCCGTTGGCAGGGCCAGTCCGACCCGCCCCTCAGCGACCTGGGAGGGTCCCAGGCGGCCGAGGCCGCCACACGCGTCGGCATCGTCGACGCGGTCTACGCCTCCGACCTCGTCCGGGCGCACCACACCGCCGAGGTCATCGCGGCCGGCATCGGCGCCGACGTCGCCCTCGACCTGCGCCTGCGGGAGCGTCACGCCGGCGACTGGGAGGGCCGCACCCGCGCCGAGATCGACGAAGGGTGGCCCGGCTACCTCGAGTCGGGCCGCCGACCTCCCGGCTACGAAGCCGACGACTCGGTGTTGACCCGCACCCTGGCGGTTCTGGGGGACATCGCCGGCGCCCACGAGGGTGACGTCCTCGTGGTGACGCACGGCGGGGTCGTGCGCACCCTGGAACGCCACCTCGGCGGCGACGCGGACGGCCTGGTCCCGAACCTCGGCGGGCGTTGGCTCCACCACGAGGGCGGCACCCTGCGCCTGGGCGATCGGGTCGTGCTGCTCGACGAAGCGCAGGTCACGAGGCCGCAGCAGCTCTAGGCACCACGCGGACCCGCGGGCGCTACCGGGAATGGTCGGGAGGGCGTAAACTCGTCAGTCCCCCGACGCCGGAGATTCGTCTGTTGACCGACCCTGCGGCGGCCGCGGCAGTGTCCGCGTCCGACCCCGAAATCGACCGGGAGCCCGTTCCGGAGCACGGTCGGACCGTGAGCCCGGAGCTCGCGGCGGAACAGCGCCACCTCGATGCCGCGTACGCCCGTCTGGACGTGATGCGGCGTGCCGCCGAGCAGGTGGCCGAGGGGTACACCGACGTCACCCGGGGCGGCACCCATCAGGCCCGGCTCGAACGGGAGGCGGCCGAGGCCTACACCCGGCGCCGGCTCGCCAACCTCGACATCGGGGAGTCACCGCTGTGCTTCGGGCGCCTCGACCTGCTTCCCGACGGCGACGACGTGGTCGAGACCGCGCCGTTCTACATCGGGCGCATCTCGGTGACCGACGACGACCTCACCCCGCTGATCGTCGACTGGCGCGCGCCGGTGGCCGAGCCCTTCTACCGCGCCACCGCGGTCGAGCCGATGGGCGTGGCGCGCCGCCGTCACTTCCAGACCCAAGGGCGCCGGCTGCTCGGCATCGACGACGAGGTGTTCGACGCGGCCGCCGCCGCCGAGGGCGGCTACACGGTGGTGGGGGAGGGTGCCCTGCTCGCCGCGCTCGACCAGGAACGCACCGGTCGGATGCGCGACATCGTGGCCACCATCCAGGCCGAGCAGGACGAAGCCATCCGGGCCGATCTCGCCGGGATCCTGGTCGTCGCCGGTGGTCCCGGCACCGGCAAGACGGCGGTCGCGCTGCACCGCGCCGCCTACCTCCTCTACACGCACCGCAAGCGCCTGGCGTCGCAGGGTGTGCTCCTCGTCGGACCGAGCCCGATCTTCCTGCGCTACATCGACGAGGTGCTCCCGTCGCTCGGGGAGGACGAGGTCACGCTGGCCACCCCCGCGGCGTTGAAGCCGCGGCATGCGCGTCGCGCGGCACCGAGTCGACGGCGGCCGCGGCGGTGAAGGGCGATGCCCGCATGGCCAAGGTGATCGCGGCGGCCATCGGCGACCGCGAGCGGCCGATGCCGCGCGACGTGGTGATCGCGCTCGACGGCTACGTGCTGCGGCTCCGCCGGCGCGACTCGGCCCGAATCGTGGAGCGGGCCCACGCCCGGCGCGGTTCGCACAACGAACGACGTCCCTTCGTCGCGAGCATGGTGCTCGACCACTTCCGCCGCGAGTACCGGCGGGCCCTCGTGCGCGCGTACCGTGCCGATCGTGCCCGGCTCGACCCGCAGGCCACCTTCGACATCCCGGCCGTCCGTTCGGCGGCCACGGTGGCGGATCCCACGGTGGCGGCCGCGCTCGCCCGCGGTGAGGCCGCGCCGCCCGAGTGGGAAGACGAGCTCAGCACCCGGCTGCGGCGGGCGCCGCAGGTGCGTGCGACCCTCGACCGCATGTGGCCGGTGCTGAGCGGCGCCGAGCTGATCCACGACCTGTTCGGGTTCGACGCGCTCATCCGTTCCGCGTCGAGCGGGGTGCTCGCCGACGCCGAGCAGCGGCTGCTGTTCCGCGAACGGGTCGCTGACGTGACCGACGTCGCGTGGACCGACGCCGACCTCCCGCTGGTCGACGAGGCCGACGCCATCCTCGGACCGCCGAGCGCGGCGCGGCCGCGGGCGCGCCGTCGCGCGCGCCGCGATCCCGAGCTCGAGCAGGCCCGCCGCACGGTGGACGAGTTGGGCGTCGGCGGGTTCACCAGCGCAGCCGAGGTCCTCGCCCGCTACGGGAGCGAGGCACCGACGGTCGGCGAGGACGACGGCGAGCCCCGCACCTTCGGCCACGTGCTCGTCGACGAGGCGCAGGACCTGAGCGCGATGCAGTGGCGGATGCTGGCCCGGCGGTGCCCGTCGGGGTCCATGACCCTGGTCGGTGACTTCGGCCAGGCCAGTCGTGCCGGTGCGCTCTCGAGCTGGGACGAGGCGATCGCCAACCTGCCGGTGCGGGTCACGCCCCATCGCGTCACCCTCACCGTCAACTACCGCACGCCCTCGGAGATCATGGACGTCGCCAACCGGCTGCTGCCGGCGGCCGCACCCGGGGTGGAACCGGCGAGACCCGTCCGGAGCACCGGTGCGTTCCCCGAGGTGCAGAAGGTCGCGGGCGACGAGCTGGTCGCGGCCGCCGCCGCCGCGGCGCGCCGCTCCACGACCCTCGGAGGCACGGTCGCGGTCATCGCGCCCGCCGAGCTGCACGCGGGGCTGACGGGTGCGCTCGCCGACCGGGGCGCGGTGGCCGATGCCATCGAAGCGATCGACGCGCCGGTCGCGGTGCTGAGCGGCCTCGACTCCAAGGGCCTCGAGTTCGACCACGTGATCGTGGTGGAACCGGCGCGCCTGGTGGCGCCCGACCGGTCCGGTCTGCGTCTCCTCTACGTGGTGCTCACGCGCGCCACCCGGCGCCTGGTCGTGGTGCACACCGAGCCGCTCCCCGAGGCGCTCGGGCTCGCGAGCCGTACGGTGGAGGCATGACGACCCACTGCTCCCGACGCTGACCTGACCGCCGCCGACGTCGCCTGGGATCTGGAACCGCTCGTCGACGGGCGCGGCGCCGAGGGCGTCGACGCGCTGCTCGACGCCGCCGAGGCCCGCGCCAACGCGCTCGCGTCGTACCGCGGCCGCGTCGCCGACCTCGACGTCGCCGGGCTCGTCGAGCTCATGCAGGAACTGGCGAAGATCGGCGAGCTCGCGGGACGCGCCGGTTCGTACGCGGGCCTGAGATTCGCCGTCGACACCGCCGATCCCGAGACCGGCGCGTTGATGGCGCGCACCGAGGAGCGCGGCACGGCGATCAACAACGAGATCCTCTTCGTGGAGCTCGAGTGGGCGGCGGTACCCGACGAGCGGGCGGCGGAGCTGCTCGCCGACGATCGCCTCGCGTTCTGCCGTCACTACCTCGCGTCGGCTCGCCGGTACCGGCCGCATCTCCTGAGCGAGCCCGAAGAGCGTGTGCTCGCCGACAAGTCGCTCACCGCGAACAGCGCGTGGGTGCGCCTGTTCTCCGAGCTCACCTCCGCGATCACCGTCGACCTCGGCGGGAACTCGGTGAGTCTCGAGCAGGGCCTCTCGCAGCTGATGTCACCGGATCGCGAGGAGCGGCGGGGCGCCGCCGACGCGGTCACCCGCGCGCTCGAGCCGGGGTTGCGCACGCGGGCGTTCGTGTTCAACACGCTGCTCGTCGACAAGTCCGTGGACGACCGCCTGCGTCACTACCCGCACTGGCTGGCCAGCCGGAACCTCGCCAACGAGGCGAGCGACGAGTCGGTGCAGGCGCTGGTCGAGGCGGTGGAGGCGCGCTACGACATCCCGCAACGGTGGTACGCGCTGAAGGCGCAGCTGCTCGGCTTGCCCCGCCTGGCCGACTACGACCGCATGGCGTCGGTCGCGACGTCGGACGAGGAGTTCGGCTGGAGCGATGCGCGGGCGCTCGTCCTCGACGCCTACGCGTCGTTCGCACCCGAGCTCGCCACCGCGGCCGAGCGCTTCTTCACCGAATCGTGGATCGACGCGCCGATGCGTCCGGGCAAGCGACCGGGCGCGTTCTGCGCCTACACGGTGCCCAGCCAGCATCCGTATCTGCTGCTCAACTGGACGGCTCGCCGGCGCGACGTGCTCACGCTCGCGCACGAGATGGGCCATGGCCTCCACGCGTACCTGGCGCGCGGGCAGGGGATCTTCCACCAGACCACGCCGCTCACCCTCGCCGAGACCGCCTCGGTGTTCGGAGAGACGGTCACCTTCGGCCGGTTGCTCGACGCCACGTCGGATCCCGCCGCCCGCCTCGCGCTGCTCGCCGAGAGCCTCGAAGGTCAGATCGCCACGGTGTTCCGCCAGGTGGCGATGAACCGGTTCGAGGACCGCGTGCACACGCATCGGCGCGAGGACGGCGAGCTGTCGGTCGAGCAGTTCAACGAGGCGTGGGAGTCCACCCAGCTCGCGATGCTCGGCGACACCGTGGAGATCACCGACGGCTACCGCACGTGGTGGTCGTACATCCCGCACTTCATGGGCACGCCCGGCTACGTGTACGCGTACTCCTACGGGCAGCTGCTCGCGCTGTCGGTGTACCGCGCCTACGAGCAGCGCGGCGACTCGTTCGTCCCGAAGTACCTCGAGCTGCTGGCGGCCGGGGGCTCGCGCTCGCCCGAGGAGCTCGGGCGGATCGTGGGTCTCGACCTCGCCGACCCCGGCTTCTGGAGCGGTGGCCTCGCCATCGTCGACGAGCAGCTCGAAGCCGCCGAGACGGCCGCCAAGGAATCCGGCCGTCTCTAGCGGAGTCGAAGCCAGGAGCTGCGCTCGTCAGCCCTTGATGAGGTCGGCCTTCACCGTCACGTGGTTCGACTTCTTGCAGTCGAAGGTGCCCTTCTTCTTCGGCCACACCCGCACGAACTTGCCCTTCTGCACCTGGGTGAGCACGAAGCAGCTCGTGGAGACCTTGCCGCCGACGTTGGCCTTGCCGATGAAGCCGTTCGCGTCGAAGCTCGTCATGTTCTTCAGCGCGGTGAGGAGGTTGGCACGGGTGATGGCGTTGACGCCCTGGTCCTTCACCACCGAGTCGAGGGCCTGCTGGAACTCGATGCCGGCGGCCCACGAGTAGACGCCGAGGCCGGCGACCTTGCTCTTGCCGGTGTACTTCACGTAGTTCGCGAGGCCCTTGTTGTAGGCGGTCTCGTCGAAGGGCAGGAACCCCATCGGGATGTAGGTCTTGTCGACCGCGTCACCACCCTTGAGGTACTCCTGCGTGTAACACGCGGTGGTGCAGCCCCAGATGATGTTCGGGTCGGTGAGGCCCTGGAGCTGCGCTTCGTCCCGGAACTGGATCACGTTGGCGTAGGCGAGGCCGTTCCAGCCCCAGTTCGAGCCGTCGGTCTTCATCTTCTGGATGATCGGCGTGTAGACGCTCTGGGGGTCGCGGCCCGACGCCGTGGGTGACTGGTCGGCCTTGACCCCGTTCTGGACCGCGATCGCTTCCTGTATCGCGTCGCCACGGTTCGCGTCCTGGGTGTCGTTGGGGAGCACGAACGCCCCGTGGATGTCCTTGCCGAACTTCTTCTTGTAGTAGGTCGTGTCGCCCTGGTTGCCCTGGTAGGTCTGCGGGTGCTGGTCCTTCGTGTCGCACAGCAGCCCCGAGGGGTTGGACAGGTACGTGACCGGCGAGCACTGCTCGGGAACGCCGGTCACGATGCCGCCGAGGTCGGGCAGGCCGGTTGCCTGGCCGTTGATGTCCTTGCAGTTGATCTCGTCTTCGACGCTGGGCAGGAAGAGGGCAGCGGTCCCGACCAGCGCGAAGTCCTGCTGGCACGCGGTGATGATCGCGTTCCGGGACTCGTTGCCGTTGAGGTGGGAGTCGATGAAGTCGACCTTCACCTTGCGACCGCCGATGCCGCCCTGAGCGTTGATGTACTTGGCCGCGCCCTCGACCGCGTCGACCGAGGACTGGAACAGACCCGGTGCGAACGGGTTGTCGACGTCGGCCACGACGGCGATGCGGATCTCGGTGGCCGAGACGCCGACCTCGGTCGCTTTGGGCTTTTCGGTCGCGGCCGTCTTGGACTGGGCGGTGGCGGGGACGCCGCCGGCGACCGCCAGACCGGTCGAGACCAGGACGACGAGCGCGATGACTCTGAACCGCTTCACAAGGTTCCCCCCTCGTTCGGATGCCATAGCGCTATCACACTTCGACCCGAACGCGGCAGCACCCCGCGCGGATGCGGCGGGGATCAGAGGCGGGCGAGCTCGCGGTCGAGCTGGTCGAGGCCCATGGGCCCGAGGTCGAGGGCGGCGCGGTGGAACTCCTTGAGGTCGAACGCTCCGCCGGCCCGCCGCGGGCGGCGTCGCGGGCCGCGAGCCAGATGCGTTCGCCGACCTTGTAGCTGATCGCCTGGCCGGGGAGACCGAGGTAGCGGTCGACCTCGCTGGCCATGAAGTCGGCCGGGAACTTCGAGCGCTCGATCACGAACGGCAGCGCGAGCTCGGGGGTCCACGTCTCGCCCGGGTGATGGCGCTCGTGCGCGGGGATGGCGAGCTCGAGGTGCATGCCGATGTCGACGACGACGCGCACGGCGCGCATCGCCTGGGCCCGGAGCATCCCGAGCTCGAACGCGGGGTCCTCGAGGTAGCCGAGCTCACCCATGAGCCGCTCGGCGTAGAGCGCCCACCCTTCCGCGTGCCCCGACGTGCCCGCCAGGGTGCGCTGGTAGCGGCTCAGCGAATCGGCCAGGTAGCGCACCTGCGCGATCTGCAGGTGATGGCCGGGCACGCCCTCGTGGTAGCAGATCGACACCTCGCCCCAGAGCGGGAACCGGGTCTTGCCCAGCGTCGGGTACCAGGTGCGCCCGGGGCGGCTGAAGTCCTCGGCCGGTCCGGTGTAGTACATGGCCGCCGCGCCGCCGGGTGGCGCGATCATCGCCTCGACGCGCTGGACCGGCGCGGGGATGTCGAAGTGGACGCCGTTCAGCTCGGCGACGGTGCGATCGAGCAGCTCCTGGTTCCACCGGCGGAACGCGTCGACGCCTTCGACGGCGCGCGCCGGATCGGTCTCGAGGTGCTCGATGACGGCGTCGACGTCGGCTCCGGGAATGATCCGCTCGGCGACCTGCCCCATCGCGTGCTCGATGCGGTGCAGCTCGTCCCAGCCCCACGCGTACGTCTCGTCGAGGTCGAGCGCGATCCCGTTGAAGTCCTGCGAGTACAGCGAGTACCGCTCGCGCCCGACCGGGTCGCGCTCCGTGGCGTGCGGCGCGTACTCCTCCACGAGGAAGCGCCCGAGCGCGGCGTAGGCCGCGGTGGCGCGCTCGGCGAGCTGTTCGAGTCGGTCGCGCAGGGCGCGGTCGCCGAGTCCCGACGCGTCGTACTCGTCGACCAGGGTCAGGAAGAACGGGCGCGTCGCCGGGTCGGTGCCGCCCCAGGTGTCCGCCTGCTTCGTGCAGGCGACGGCCTGGCGGCGTGCCGCCACGATGCCCTGCGCGGCGCCTTCCGCGAGCGCAGCCTCGACGCTGGACAGGCCTTGCGGGACGAGCGCGAGCCGTTCGGCGACGACCTGCCAGTCGTCGGCGGTGTCGCGGCCCATCAGGTCGAAGGCCATGCGCACGGTCTGGACCGGGCTCCCGAGCACGCGGAGATCGCGGAGCCGTTCGCCGGCATCGTGCTCGGCGAGCGCGAGCTCGAGGCGTTCCCGCATCACCTCGGCGGCGATGCGGTCGGCGTCGGTGGTGATGTCGATCGCCCCGAGCGCGCGCAGGGTGGCGCGGTCGTGCTCGGCGCGTGCCGCCGCACCGTCGGGGGAGTAGTCGGTCATCTCGTGGTCGTGGCCGCCGATCCCTTCACCGGTGGCCGCGAGCGGATCGAGCGCGGCGAAGCGCTCGACGTACTCGTCGGCGAGCTCGTAGACGGGAGAGTTGGTGACGGGTGGGGAGGTCACGGCGTGCCTTTCGCAGCGTTGTCCAACGGAACGTAGTTCCGGCACGGCTGGCCGCGTAGCGAGCCGCACGCCGGGAGCGGCGTGGTCACCGGCACGCCGGGCACCACCGGCAACACGACCTTCGACGGTTGCGCGACCGAACGGCGCACGGTGTTGGTGACGGCGCCGCGGTAGGTCAGCGCGTCGAACGCCCACGACGGGCGGTTCCCGCCGGGGGGCTGCACGACGATCCGGATCCTCGAGCCGGCCCGGAACGCGTGGCCGAACGGATAGAGCGGGACCTGCACCAGCGTGGCCTTGCCCCGCGGGAGCGGCGCCACGTCGGCCTTGGCGTGGGTCTGTACCGGCAGGAGCGCGGTCGACGCCTCGGGGTCCAGAGCGCGCTGGCTCGCCCGCAGCCACCCGCTCTGCACGTAGGTCTCCTGACCGTCGGGCCGAACCTCGCTGATCGTCACCTCGAGGTCGACATCGGGCTTGGTCGACTGCAGCCAGAGGTCGACGCTGCCCGTGCCCACCATCACGGCGTCGGCGGCGAGCGGCGCGCTCACGTAGGCCAAACCCTTGCCGGCCGGTACCGGCTTCCATGCGAACTTCGGGCTGATGCCGCTCAGCGCGCTGCCGGGCGCGGCGTCGGTCTTGGGGATCGCCGACGGGTCGTAGTCGTAGGTGTCGGCACCGTGCGCGGCCTTCGGCGCGGTGCCGGTCAGGCTGCCGCCGGGACCGAAGTAGAAGGTGGTCGGCGTGGTGCCGGGGAGGGGCCACGATGGCGCCGTCGTCGAGAACGCGGGGACGGGCGCGCCGGGCGGGCCGCCCGCCCCGACGTCGAACAGCACGCGCACCTCGGGTTCCGACTGGTACAGGGCCAGCGCGGTCGCGTAGTCGGTTTGGCCGGTGAAGCGGTCCGGTGCGAGCGACACACCCTGGCCGAACACCTTCGAGAGGAGCACGGACGCGATCGCGCGCGTCGCGGGGGAGATCGACGGGATCTCGTGGGCGACGTAGAAGTCGAGGAACTCGATCCACTGCGACAGCACGGCCGGCCCGAGCGCGTCGGCGTGGATGCCGTTCATCACCGTCGCCTTCACCGGCACTCCCGGCGCGAAGTCGCCGAGCATGTCGGCGAAATGGCTGCCGGTCTCCTGGTCCTGCCACGAACCGGCGATGAAGACGGGCACGTCGATCTGGTCGACGAACGAGGCGGGGGCGAGCTTCGCCGACGCCGCACTCCGGTAGCGCTCCGTCTCGATCTCGGCGCGCACGTCGGGGGCCTGGAGGCGCAACGCCTGGTTCTGCTCGCACGTCGTGTCGCCGGCCAGGACGCGCCGCCGTGCCCAGGCCTGGCCTCCCGCGTCGGCGGGCCGCGCGTCGGCCTGACGGTCCTTGGCCCACTGGAACGCGAAGCCGTTGTTCGGGATGCCGCCGGGGAAGAGCGTGTCGTAGGTGTCGTCGAGGACCGACAACGGTGTGATCGCCGCGAGGTGCGGCGGTCGGGTCTGCGCGACGAAGAGCTGCGTGATGCCCGGGTACGAGATCCCGACCATGCCCACCTTGCCGTTCGCGACCCACGGCTGCGCTGCGATGGTCTCGATGGCGTCGTAGCCGTCGAGCGACTGGAGCGTCTCGAAGTAGTCCCATGCCCCGCCGGAACAGCCGGTGCCCCGCAGGTTGACCCCGACGGTGGCGAAGCCGAGGAGTTGCGCGATGCCCGAGGCCGGTTGGCGACCCGCGGGGTTCGAGGGGTCGTAGCCCGAGTACTCCACCACGGTCGGGTACGGCCCCTCGTCGGCCGGGCCGGGCAGATCCACGTTGATCGAGAGGAGGGTGCCGTCGCGCGTCTTCAGGTAGCCGTACCCGGGGTGGATCCGTTGCGAGGTGTAGAGCGCCGGCGGGGGCGGGTCACGCGGGCTCGTGACCCGCACCGGGGGCGAGCTCCGCTTGCCCACCGTCACGACGTAGCCGGCGCCCGCGCGCACGTCACGGAAGAGCACGCTGCCGGCCTTGTCGACCGGGCGGCTCGCCACGGTGGTGCCGCCGTGGGTGCGGAGGACGGCGGTGTCGCCGGCCGTCGCGCCCGTGACTGCCACCTGGTTCACGCTCGGCTGCACGACGAACGATGCCTTCGCAGGCGCCGCCACGGCCGTGGCGGCATGGGATGCCGGAGCGAGCACCGCCGTGAGGAGGAGCGCAATGCCCGCCACCGGGTACAGGCGTCGGAGCACGCCGAGACGCTACCCGCCGTTCCCGGCATGGCACGATCACCCGGTGACGAACCTCGCGGGAGCCCACATGATCATCACCGGCGGGTCGAGCGGGATCGGGTTGGCGACCGCGCGAGCGGCCGTCGTCGCGCGGCGCGCGAGTCTCTCTCCTCGCTCGCGACCCCGTGCGTCTCGCGGCCACGGCCGCACAGGTCGGGGCGGCGGCGACGGCGAGCGCGGACGTGCGTGATGCCGCCGCGCTGCGCGCTGCGTTCGCCGGGCTCGAGGACCGCTCCGGACCGTGCGACGTGCTCGTCACGTCGGCCGGCGGCGCGCATCCGGGGTACTTCGCGCACCTCGAGGACGCGGTCTTCCGCGAACAGATGGAGGTCGACTACTTCGGCACCTTGCATGCGATCCGGGCCGTGGTGCCCTCCATGATCGAGCGCGGCCGGGGGCACGTGGTGACCATCTCGTCCACCGCGGGTCTGATCGGCGTGTTCGGGTACAGCGCGTACGCGCCGGCCAAGTTCGCGGTGCGTGGACTCGCCGAGACGCTGCGGCCGGAGCTGGCGCCCTACGGCATCGTCGTGGCGTGCGTCTACCCGCCCGACACCCGCACGCCGGGCTTCGACACCGAGAACGAGCTCAAGCCGCCGGAGACCGAACGGATCTCCGCCACGATCAAGCCTCGCGACGCCGACGACGTCGCACACGCGATCGTGCGGGGCATCGAGAAGGACCGGCTCGTCATCACGGTGGACGCGCTGACCGCGGCGCTGACCCTCGGGGCCGGCCCGCTCGGGCCGTACGTGCGTTGGAACATGGACCGAACCGTGCGCAAGGTCCGCCGCGAGCGGAGCTGAACCCGGGCGTCGCGGTACCTTCGCCTGCATGAGCGAAGCCGCCGGCACCCGTACCGAGACCGACAGCATGGGACCGATCGAGGTCCCCGCCGACCACTACTGGGGCGCCCAGACCCAGCGCTCGCTGCACCACTTCTCCATCGGCGGCGACCGCATGCCCGCGGCGGTGATCCGGGGCATGGCCATCCTGAAGAAGGCGGCGGCCCGGGTGAACGAGCAGCTCGGCAAGCTGGCTCCCGACACGGCCGCGCTGCTCGTGCAGGCGGCCGACGAGGTGATCGCGGGCGAGCACGCCGACGAGTTCCCGCTCTACGTGTGGCAGACGGGAAGCGGCACGCAGACCAACATGAACGTCAACGAGGTGATCTCGAACCGCGCCATCGAGCTGGCCGGAGGCGAGATGGGCACCAAGACGCCCGTCCACCCCAACGACGACGTGAACATGTCGCAGAGCTCGAACGACACGTTCCCGACCGCGATGCACATCGCCGCCTCCGAAGAGGTGGTGCACGAGCTGGTGCCGTCGGTCACGCGCCTGCGCGACGCGCTCGCGGCGAAGGCCGACGAGTTCGCCGAGATCGTGAAGATCGGCCGCACCCACCTGCAGGACGCGGTGCCCCTCACCCTCGGCCAGGAGTTCAGCGGCTACGTCGCGCAGCTCGACGCCGACCTCGAACGCATCCAGCTGGTGCTCCCCGGCCTCTACGAGCTCGCCATCGGCGGCACCGCCGTCGGCACCGGGCTCAACACCCATCCCGAGTTCGCCGAGCGTTGCGCAGCCACGATCGCCGAGCTCACCGCGCTGCCGTTCGTGTCCGCGCCCAACAAGTTCGCCGCCCTCGCCGCGCACGACGCGCTGGTGATGGCGAGCGGCGCGCTGAAGACGCTGGCGGTGTCACTCATGAAGATCGCCAACGACATCCGCTGGTTGGCGTCGGGTCCGCGCGCCGGCTTCGGCGAGTTGATCCTCCCGGAGAACGAGCCGGGCTCGTCGATCATGCCGGGGAAGGTGAACCCGACGCAGAGCGAGGCCATGACCATGGTCTGCGTGCAGGTCATCGGCAACGACAACACGATCGCGATCGCCGGCTCGCAGGGCAACTTCGAGCTCAACGTGTTCAAGCCGGTGATGATCTTCAACTTCCTGCACTCCGTCGACATCCTGAGCGACGCGTGCGACTCGTTCCGCGAGTTCGCCGTCGAGGGCGTCCAGGCGAACGAGGAGCGCATCGCCGAGCACGTCAGCAACTCGCTCATGTTGGTGACCGCCCTCAACCCGCACATCGGCTACGACAAGGCGGCGGCCATCGCGAAGCACGCGCACAAGCACAAGGGGACGCTGCGGGATTCGGCCGTCGCTCTCGGTCACCTGACCGCCGAGGAGTTCGACCGGCTGGTGCGCCCCGAGAAGATGACGAGCCCGGGCGCGTAGGCGGCACGGGCGCGTAGGGTGTCGTCCATGACGATCCACGACGCAACGATCAACTCGCTCGACGGCAGCCCCGCCGACCTCTCTCAGTTCCAGGGCAAAGCCCTCCTTGTCGTCAACGTGGCCTCCAAGTGCGGTCTCACCCCGCAGTACGAAGGCCTCCAGAAGCTCCACGAGAAGTACGGGGCCCGCGGCTTCGAGGTGCTCGGCTTCCCCTGCAACCAGTTCATGGGCCAGGAGCCCGGCACCCCCGAAGAGATCCGCGACTTCTGCGACACCAACTACCACGTCACCTTTCCGCTCTTCGAGAAGATCGACGTGAACGGCGACCAGCAGCACTCGATCTACGCGGAGCTCGAGCAGACCGCCGACGCCGACGGCGAGGCCGGCGACGTCAAGTGGAACTTCGAGAAGTTCCTCGTCGCGCCGGACGGCTCGGTCGTCGGGCGGTTCCGCCCGCAGGTCACACCGGAGGATCCCGGGCTGGTCGCCGCCATCGAGGCGCAGCTCCCCGCGTAGGCGCGTCGGATGAGCCGGGTCTTCCTGACCGGCGCGACCGGGATGATCGGCTCGAACATCGCCGAGCAGCTCGTCGCGCGGGGCGACGACGTGCAGGCCCTCGTACGCGAGGGCAGCGACACCGGTGCGCTCGAGGCGTTCGGCGTGCGCGTCCACCGCGGCGACATCACCGAGCCCGCCGCGGTGCTCGCCGCGGCCGACGGCTGCGAGTACGTGATCCATTCTGCCGCGGTGCTGGGCGGTCCCACCCAGATCGCCGGCGAGCACGAGGCCGTCAACGTGGTCGGCACCGGCCACGTCCTCGACGCCGCGGCCGAGGTGGGCGCGACCCGGGTCGTGCAGCTCAGTACCACCACGTTCTTCGACGCCAGGACCGAGCCGCTCACCGAGCACTCGCTGCTCGATCCGTCGCCCAGCGACGATCCCTACACGCAGACGAAGCTGCGAGCGTTCGTCGACGCCATGCGCCGGGTCGACGACGGCCAGGACATCTGCGTCGTGATCTCCGGTGGCGCGTACGGACGTTCGCCACTGCCCGAGCGATCGATGGTCGTGCCGAGCTACAACGCCCGGATCGCGGGCGCGATCCACGGTGAGATCACCGAGTACGTCGGCTTCCCGATCCCCTGGGTCTTCGCGGGCGACGTCGCGCGGGCCTCGGTGCTCGCCACCCGCAAGGGCGTGGCGGGGGAGCGGTACCTGGCGTTCGGGCGGCCGTCCGACGTCGGCGGGGTGCCGTACTTCTGCAACGCGGCGTGCGAGGTCGCGGGATCGCCCAACCGGGTGGCCGAGATCTCGGTGGCCGACCTCGAGGACCCCGCGGTCGCGGCCCGCTACGGCCCCAGCCTGGTGGCCCTGGCCCGCAAGGAGTTCCCGTCGCCCTTCTTCGTGAACGACCAGACGGTGGAGCGCCTCGGGTACGACCCGCGGTCGCTGCACCAGGGCCTGGCCGAGACCATCCCCTGGATGCGGGACACCGGGCTGCTCTGAGCGTCGGCCGAGGCCGGAAATCCGAGTCGAGGCGTCGGGAATGCGCCCGGCCCGCGCGTGGTTGTGGAACTCACGTAATGGTGTAATCACCTATGTGGAGAGACCCATGCCCGAGACCGGTCCTGATGTGACCAACCCCGAAGTCGATGGCCTGAGCCTGCCGTTGCTGCCCCTCAGCAGCGGGGTGGTCCTGCCGCAGATGGTGGTGACCCTCGCCCTGGAGTCGGCGGAGGCGCGCGCCGCGGCCGACGGCGCCATCGCCGGCGACCGTCGGGTGCTCCTCGTGCCCAAGGTCGGCGACGACTACACCCGGGTCGCCACCGTCGCCCGGGTCGAGAACGAGGGCGAGCTCCCGGGCGGGCAGCGGGCGCTGGTCCTGCGCGGCCTGTCCCGCGCCGTGGTGGGCCGCACCGTCCCGAGCGACCACCCCGGCCTCTGGGTCGAGGTGGACCCGGTGGCCGAACCGGCTGCCGTCTCGGGGCGGGCCAAGGAGATGGTGCGGGAGTACCGCGCCGTCGTGCGTGGCATCGCCGAGAAGCTGGGCAACCCGCGGATCGCCGACGCGCTCGCCGGGGTCGACGACCCGGGCGCGCTCGCCGACACCGCCGGCTGGGCACCCGACCTCGCGGTCGAGCGAAAGGTGGAGCTCCTCGAGGAGCTCGACCCCGAGGCGCGCCTGGAGAAGGCGCTGGGCTTCGTCCGCGAGACCCTTGCCGAGCTCGACCTGTCGGAGCAGATCCGCAACCGGGTCACCGAGGGCATGGACAAGACCCAGCGCGAGTTCATGCTGCGCCAACAGCTCCACGCGATCCGTGAGGAGCTGGGCGAGACCGGCGACGCCGACGACGTGGTCGCCGAGTACCGCACGAAGCTGAGCGAGCTGGTGCTGCCCGACGCCGTGCGCGTCGCGGTCGAGCGCGAGGTCGACCGGTTCGAGCGCATGAGCGAGCAGAGCCCCGAGCACGGGTGGATCCGCACGTGGCTCGACACCGTGCTCGAGATCCCGTGGGGCGCCCGCTCCGACGAGCGCCTCGACGTGGTGGAGGCGCGCGAGATCCTCGACGCCGACCACACCGGCCTGGAAGACGTGAAGGACCGCATCGTGGAGTACCTCGCGGTGCGCAAGCTGCGCGCCGAACGCGGCATGAGCGACAGTGACGAACCGACCACCGGCCGCAGGGGCGCAGGCGCGATCCTGGCCCTCGTCGGTCCTCCCGGCGTCGGCAAGACGTCGCTCGGCGAGTCGGTGGCGCGCTCGCTCGGACGCGAGTTCGTGCGGGTCGCGCTCGGCGGCGTGCACGACGAGGCGGAGCTGCGCGGTCACCGGCGCACCTACGTCGGCGCGCGTCCGGGCCGCGTCGTCCGGGCACTGACCGAGGCCGGCACCATGAACCCGGTGATCGTCCTCGACGAGGTCGACAAGCTGGGCAACGACTGGCGGGGTGACCCATCGTCGGCGCTGCTCGAGGTGCTCGACCCCGCGCAGAACCACACCTTCCGTGACCACTACCTCGAGGTGGACCTCGACCTGTCCGACGTGTTGTTCCTGGCCACCGCGAACGTGCTCGAGACCATCCCCGGCCCGCTGCTCGACCGGTTGGAGATCATCCGGCTCGACGGCTACACCGAGGACGAGAAGGTCGCCATCGCGCGCGACCACCTGCTCGCCCGCCAGCTCGAACGCAACGGCCTGACCGTCGACGACGTGTCGGTCACCGACGACGCGCTCCGTGCCGTCGTCACCGACCACACCGCGCGAGGCGGGTGTCCGCAACCTCGAGCGCGAGCTCGGCAAGCTGCTGCGCAAGACGGCGTCGAAGATCGCCTCCGGGACGGCGACGCCGCCGCTCGTCATCGACGCCGACGACGTGCAGCCCGCGCTCGGCCGCGCCAAGTTCCACTCCGAGACCGCCGAACGCACCGGCGTGCCGGGCGTGGCGACCGGGCTCGCGGTGACGGGCGTCGGCGGCGACGTGCTCTTCATCGAGGCGACGACGATGGACGGCGAGGGCCTGACCCTCACCGGCCAGCTCGGCGACGTGATGAAGGAGTCGGCGCAGATCGCGCTGTCCTACGTGCAGGCCCACGCCGGTGAGCTCGGCGTGGACCCGGCCGACACCCAGCGGACGCGTGCACCTGCACGTGCCGGCGGGCGGGATCCCGAAGGACGGGCCGTCGGCCGGCATCACCATGACCACCGCGCTGGTGAGCATGCTCACCGGGCGCACGGTCAAGACCGGCGTGGGGATGACCGGTGAGGTCACCCTGCAGGGCCGGGTGCTGCCGATCGGTGGCGTGAAGCAGAAGGTGCTGGCCGCGCAACGTGCGGGGCTCGACACCGTGATCCTGCCGCAGCGCAACGGTCCGGACCTCGACGACGTGCCGGAGGCGGTGCGTGACGTCATGACGTTCCATCTGGTGGACGACGTGCGTGACGTGTTGGCGCTCGCGCTCGACGAGGTCTCCGCCGACGCCGCCGTCGCGGCCTGACGGTCTCCGCGTTCGCCGCTCACCCCTCGGGGCGGCGGACGCGGGCGAGCGTCACACGGGCGACGGCCGGGCGGGGCCGGCGGCCGGCGTTCGCTACGGTCCCTGCATGACCGCATCCCGCCCGAACGTGCTGTTCGTCATGACCGACGAGGAGCGCTACCCGCCGCCGTACGAGGCTGCGGCCCTCGCCGAGTTCCGCCGCACCCAGCTGCCGGCCCGCGAACGGCTGCGGGCCCAGAGCCGCGAGCTCCACCACCACTACTCGGCGGCGACCGCGTGCATCCCGAGCCGGACGTCGCTCTTCACCGGCCAGTACCCCTCGTTGCACGGCGTCACCGCCACCGACGGGCTCGCCAAGTCGGCCGTCGATCCGGGGATGCACTGGCTCGACCCCGAGTCGGTGCCCACGATGGGCGACTGGTTCCGCGCCGCCGGCTACCGCACCCACTACCGGGGCAAGTGGCACATCTCCCACGCCGATCTCCTCGTGCCCGGCACCCACGAGAGCCTGCAGGTCAACGACGCCGACGGCGTGGTCGATCCCGCCGCGCTCGACGCGTACCGGCGCGCCGACCGGCTCGACGGCTTCGGCTTCGCGGGGTGGATCGGGCGCGAGCCCCACGGGGCGGCCAAGGCGGACACCGGCTGCGTGCGGGACGGGCTCTTCGCCGAGCAGGTGACCGAGCTCTTCGCGGAGCTGGCCGACACGGACGACGACGCGCCCTGGCTGGCGGTGGCGTCGTTCGTGAACCCGCACGACATCGCGTTCAGCGGCCTCGGGTGGAACGCGCTCGGGTTGCCGGCGGTGCCGGAGACGATCCCCGCGGTGCCGGAGGCACCGTCGCAAGCGGACTCGTTCGCGGGTCGCCCCGACTGCCAGCGCCAGTTCGCGGAGCTGTGGCCGCAGCTGCTCTACGCCCAGGACACCGACCTCGAGTACCGCCGCCTCTACCACTACCTGCACACGCTGGTCGACGCCGCGGTCATGCGGATCCTCGACGCGCTCCACGACACCGGGCTCGCCGACGACACGATCGTGGTGTTCACCTCGGACCACGGCGACGTGTTGGGCGCCCACGGAGGGCTCGTGCAGAAGTGGCACAACGCGTTCGACGAGGCGATCCACGTGCCGATGCTGGTGTCGGGGCCCGGAATCGATCCCGCCGCCGGCGGCATCGAGATCGCCACCAGCCACGTCGACGTCGTGCCCACGCTGCTCGGGCTCGCCGGGGTCGACGTCGAGGCCGCGGCGGCCGAGGTGGCCCGCCACCACGTCGAGACGCAGCCCCTTCCCGGGCGTGACCTCAGCGGCGTGCTCACCGGCGCCGTCGCCGAAGCCGCGATCGACGCGCCGGTCTACTTCATGACCGAGGACCAGATCAGCCGCGGGCTGCGCACGACGAACCGGTTCACCGGCGATCCCTTCGAGCCCGTCGGGGAGCCCGCGAAGGTCGAATCGGTGGTCACCCGACTCACGACCGGCGCCGGGGGCGCGCCCGAGTTGTGGAAGCTCAACCACTACTACGACCGGCTGGCCGAGTGGGAGGCGGCGCGTGGTCGGCCGCCGGCTCCCGACGCGCCCCCTCCCGAGGAGCCGCAGTGGGAGCTGCACAACCTCACGGCCGACCCCGAGGAACGCACCAACCTCGCCGGTGCGGGAGATCGGGCCGCGGTGTTCTCGGAGTTGCAGGTCGTGCTCGAGCTCACGCGCCAACGTGTCCGCCGCACGCCCCAGCACGTGAACCCCACCGGCTGATCGCCACCGGCCGGGACGATGGCCACCGTGAGCGGCGTCGGCGAGGTCGCGCGCGTGTTCCTCAAGCTGGGCACCATCGGGTTCGGGGGACCCGCCGCGCACGTGGCGATGATGCGCCAGGAGGTCGTCGTCCGTCGCGAGTGGGTGAGCGAGCAGGAGTTCCTCGACGCCCTCGGCGCGACCAGCGTGATTCCCGGGCCCGGGTCCACGCAGATGGCGATCTACCTGTCGCGCCGGCGAGCCGGATGGCCCGGGCTCGTGATCGGGGGCGCGTGCTTCATCCTCCCGGCGATGGCGATCGTGCTCGCCCTGGCGTGGGCCTACGTCGAGTACGGCACCACGACGATCGGCCGGGGGCTCCTCTACGGCATCACCCCGGTCGTCATCGGCATCGTCGCTGCCGCGGTCCTCGGGCTCGGGCGGATCGCGATCAAGACCGTGCGTCTCGCCGGGCTCAGCGCGCTCGTCGTGGCGGGGTACTTCCTCGACGTGAACGTGCTGCTCCTCCTGCTCGGCGCCGGTGCGATCGAGACGCTCGTGCGCAACGCGGGCCGGCTCCGCCCGGGGAGCACCTCCGCGATCGGACTCGTGTTCCTGGCCGTCGTGGGCACGAACCCGAGTGGCCGGGCCCGCGCGACCGGCACGGGCGTCTCGTTGGCCGAGGTGTTCCTCGAATTCCTGAAGCTCGGCGCGGTCGTGTTCGGCAGTGGCTACGTGTTGTTCGCCTTCCTCCAGCGTGACCTGGTGGGCAATCTCGGCTGGTTGTCGACCCGCCAGCTCGTCGACGCGGTCTCGATCGGCCAGATCACGCCGGGCCCGGTGTTCACGACCGCGACCTTCGTCGGCTATCTCGTCGCCGGGTTCTGGGGCGGTGTGGTGGCCACGCTCGGCATCTTCCTCCCTTCGTTCCTGCTGGTGGCCGCGTTCGGCTGGCTGGTGCCGGTGCTGCGCCGATCGCCCTGGAGCGCGGCCGCGCTCGACGGCATCAACACCGCGGCGGTGGGGCTGATGGCCGCGGTCACCTGGGACCTCGCCGGGACCGCCATCGTCGACCCGTTGACCGCGACGTTGGCGGTCGGCTCGTTCGTGGTGATGCGGCGCTGGCGACCGAACTTCGCGTGGCTGATCGGCGTGGGTGCGCTCGTGGGCGTCGCGCACACGGTGGTGTGAGCGCGTGCCCCGCTCGGCGGAGCGGTGCCACCATGCAGCCATGAGACCCCGGGCAGCCAGGCTCGGTGGGATGCTGCTGCTCGGCGCGCTCGTCGTCGCGGCGGTGTCCGTGCCGTCGACCGGCGTTGGCACGAGCGCGCCGGTGGCGCCGTCGGGAGCGGCCTTCTACGCGCCGCCGGACCCGCTCCCGGCGGGCAAGGCGGGGCAGCTCATCCGCGCCGAGCGGATCCTCGCTCCACCCGGCGCGCGCGCCTGGCGGGTGCTGTACCACTCGCGCGCGCTCGACGGTCGTGACGTCGCGGTGTCGGGGATCGTGGTCGCACCACGCGGTCACGTACCGGCCGGGGGGCGTCCCGTGGTGAGCTGGGCCCATGGCAGCACCGGGCTGAGCGACCGGTGCGCGCCGTCGCGCTCGCCCGCCGCCGCCACCGACCTGGCGTTGGCAGACGAGTATCTCGCTCGGGGCTACGTGGTCGCGGCGACCGACTACGAGGGCCTGGGCACCCCCGGCCCCCACCCGTACCTCGTGGGGGAGAGCGAGGGGCGCAGCGTGCTCGACGCGGCGCGCGCGGCGGGCAACCTCGCGGCTGCCGGGGCCGACGAGACCGTGGTCGTCGCCGGGCATTCCCAGGGGGGCCAGGCCGCCCTCTTCGCCGGTGAGCTCGCGCCGGAGTACGCACCGGAGTTGCAGGTTCGCGGGGTCGCCGCGCTCGCGCCGGTGACCGAGATGGCGACCCAGTTCGGCGGCACGGCCGCGACCCCCGACGTGGCCGGCTTCCTCGCCATGGAGATGGAAGGCGTCCGCGCCGCGTTCCCGGCGGCCGACGTCGACGCGGTGCTCGTCCCCGGGGTGGCCGCGGTGCTGCGCTCCCTCGACCGCGCCGCGTGTCTCCTCGCGATCCTCGCCGGCTTTCGCGACCAGCGCATCACGGTCCTCCGTGCAGATCCGAGCTCGGTGCGGTCGGTGGGCGACGCGCTCCGGCGCAGCACCCCCGGGTACGCCCCCACGAGGATCCCCGTCGCGGTGTTCCAGGGGGCGCGGGACTCGCTCGTGGCCGCGGCGTCGACCGCGGCGTACGTGGCCCGGGCGTCCGCGCGGCGACCGCGTCGCCGCCGTCGAGTACCCCGACGCCGACCACGGGACGGTGCTCCGTGCCGCGTCCGCCGGCCTGCTGCACTGGCTCGACGAACGGATCGCGGGCAACCCCGCGCCGACGACGTGTTGACCCCGAGTGCCCGCCCCTAACGCGCCTGCGGCGCCACCGCGTCGCCGACGCGCAGCTCCCCGCCGACGACCACCTCGGCGCGGAGTCCGCCGCGGTGGACGAACGCAGCGTTGACGCCGTCGAGACGGGTGAGCTGTTCGAGGTAGGCGCACGGCTCCGCCAGCCGCACGCCGAGCAGCGTCACCGCGCCGATCCGGAACGTGCGCCCGACCAGGTGGTTCAGGGGCACGCCCTCGGTCACCAGGTTCCGGCGGGTGTCGGCCTCGCTCACGGCGAGCCCCTCGGCGCGAACGGCGGCGATGGCTTCGCGCTCGATCAACGTCACGTCACGCGGACCGCGGTTGGTGCCGGAGTAGGTTCCCGTGCTCAGCGCGTACCGGTCGCCCGCGAGCCCGACGCCGCTCGTCGCATCGACCGACGCGCACGCTTCCATCGGCGCGCCGGCCCTCGACGTGACGAAGATCGCGACGAGACGTCCCGTGAACATCTATGACGGACCCTGCTGGAAGTCGAGGTGCTCGCCGGCTGCGAGCGGGAACTTGCACGCCACGAATCTGTCCGGGGCCGACGGCGCGCAGCTGCGGCTCGTCCTCGGCGCACTCGGCCTGTGCCTTCGGGCAGCGCGTCCGGAACCGGCAGCCGCTCGGCGGATCGATGTTGGAGGGGATCTCGCCGCCCAACACGTTGGACTCGCGGGGAAGTGAGTCGAGGTCGGGCTTCGGGATCGCGGCCAACAGCGCCGCGGTGTACGGGTGCGCCGGGCTCGCGTAGAGCTGGTCGGGCGGGCCGACCTCGCAGAGCTTGCCGAGGTACATCACCGCGACGCGGTCGCTCACGTTCTTCACCACCGCGAGGTCATGGGCGATGAAGACCATCGTGAGCTCGTACCGCTGCTTCATGTCCTCGAGCAGGTTGAGGATCTGCGCCTGGACCGACACGTCGAGCGCCGAGACCGGCTCGTCGCAGATGAGGAGCTTCGGATCGGTGATCACCGCGCGGGCGATCGAGATGCGCTGGCACTGTCCGCCGGAGAATTCGTGGGGACGACGGTCGCGCGCCGCGTCCGGGTCGAGGCCCACCGCGGCCAGCGTGGCGTCGACCTTGGCCCGGCGCGACCCGGCGTCGCCGATGTCCCAGATCTCGAGCCCCTCCGCCACGATGTCGCCGATCTTGCGGCGCGGGTTCAGCGACGAGATCGGGTCCTGGAAGATCATCTGCATCGCGGGCCGGGTCCGGCGCAGCTCCGACGGCCGCAGCTCCGTGAGCTCCACGCCGTTCAGGCGCACGCTGCCGGACGTCGGCTTGGGCAGCTGGATCACCGCCCGGCCGGTGGTGGACTTCCCACATCCCGACTCGCCGACCAGCCCGAGCGTCTCGCCGGGGGTCACGTCGAGGCTGATGCCCGAGACGGCCTTGACCTTGCCGCCGTCCACGTTGAATTCGACGACGAGGTCCTCGACCCGCAGCAGCACGTCGCCCGCGGGGCGGAGGTGGGCCTTCCCGGTGCCCGCCATCACGCGACCGCGCCGGCACCGGGGACGATCCCGGCGGCCTCGTTGCGTTCCCGTGCGGCCGTGCCCTCGGGCGTGCCTACTGGGAACCAGCACCGGAATTCGTGCCCGGGCGTCGCGCCGGGCGTGAGCGGCGGCTGCTCCTCGAGGCAGCGGTGCTGCACGGACACGCAGCGCGCCGCGAACCGGCAGCCGCTCGGCACGTGGACGAGGTCGGGCGGGCGCCCGGGGATCGCGGTCAACCTGGTGTGGCTGGACTCGGCGATGCTGGGGATCGAGTGCAGCAGCGCCTCGGTGTAGGGCATCTTCATGTCCGAGAAGAGCGTCGGCGTCGGTGCCTTCTCGACGACCTGGCCCGCGTACATCACGATGACGTCGTCGGCGCGACCGGCGACGACGCCGAGGTCGTGGGTGATGAGGATCAGCGCCATGAAGCGCTCGCGTTGCTGGGCCTCGAGGACGTCGAGCACCTGGGCCTGCACGGTCACGTCGAGCGCGGTGGTGGGCTCGTCGGCGAGGAGGAGCTGCGGGCCGCACGCGAGCGCGACCGCGATGCAGACGCGTTGTCGCAACCCCCCTGACAGCTGGTGGGGGTACTCGTCCATCCGTCGTTCGGGATCGGGGATCCGCACCGATTCCAGGAGCGAGACCGCGAGCTCCTTGGCGAACGCGCCGGTGACGTCGAGGTGGGTGTGGATGGATTCGGTGATCTGCTTGCCGACCTTCATCACGGGGTTCAGCGACGTCATCGGATCCTGGAACACCATGCCCATCTGCGCACCCCAGTACTTGCGCATCTCCTTGGGCGTCGCCGCGCCGATCTCCTGGCCCTCGAACTTGATCGAACCGTGGCGAATGACGCCGTGCTTCGGGAGGAGTCCCATGATCGAGCGCGACAGCACGGTCTTGCCCGACCCCGACTCGCCGACGATGCCGAGCGTGCGGCCTCGCTCGAGGGTGAACGACACGCCGTCGACCGCGCGCACGAGACCACGATCGGTGTCGAAAGAGGTCGTGACGCCGACGACCTCGAGCAGAGGAGTACCCGACGAGGCGGTGTCCGTCGGCTCTTCCACCGTGCTCACAGGCCTCCCTCCCGCACGTCGAGCCTGCTGCGCACGACGTCGCCCAGCATGTTGAGCGCGAGCACCGTGAAGAAGATCATCAGCGCCGGCTCGAACACGATGTGCGGCGCTCGCTGGAGGTTGATGCGCCCGATGGCGATCATGTTGCCCCAGGTGGGTGTGTCGGTCTCGACGCTCGCCCCGAGAATGGCCAGCGTGCCCTCGGCGACGATCGCGACGGCGATCCCCGAGCAGCGCGATCGACGTCATCGCCGGCAACACGTTGGGCAGCACGTCACGCACGATGATGCGACGGTGCCGGGCGCCCTGCGCGCGGGCCGCCAGCACGAACTCGCGCTCCGACCACGACAAGGCGCTGCGCCCGCGTGATGCGCCCGAGCACCGGGATCGACACGAAGCCCAGGGCGAGGATCAGCGCGACCTCCGGATCCAGGCCGCCGCCCTGGGTGCCCGGTTGCGTCCGCAGGACGGTGACCAGCGCCAGCGCCAGGATCACCGCGGGGATGGCGAGGAAGACATCGAGCAGCAGGCTGACGACGACGTCGACCTTGCCCCGGAAGTAGCCGCCGAGCAGACCGAGCAGGCCGCCGACGGCGAAGCCGATGAGCACGCTCACCGTCGCGACCAACAACGTCGTGCGGCCCCCCCAGATCAGGCACGAGAGCATGTCGCGACCGTTGAAGTCGCCCCCGAGGAGGTGACCGGGGGCGGTGCCGGCGTCGGCCAGCGGACCCCGCCGGGCGATCTCGGTGATGCTCGCCTTCGGGTCGTCGAGCGGCAAGACGGGCGCGAGGACGGCGAGGCCGACGACGAGGGCGATCCACGCGATCGACAGCCAGGCGGCGAAGCCGAGTCCGTGCTTGTGGGCCGGGCGCGTCTCGGGGCCCATCTCGACCGCGGCGATCTGGACGGTCCCGGCGTCGACCGGGCGGCCCTCGACCGCTTCGCCCACGAACCCGCGCAGCGGGTCGGCCTCGGGTGCTTCCGGGTCAGGCCCGGGCACGACGGATCCTCGGGTCGAGCACGACGTAGAGCGAGTCGATGGTGAAGTTGATGAGCACGTAGCCGATCGCGATGATCGCGATGTAGCTCTGCAGCTCGACGATCTGGCGCGCGTTGATGGCCTGGTAGATGAGCGTGCCGATCCCGGGGATGCCGAAGATCACCTCGACCGCGACCGCGCCGCCGATCAGGGTGCCGAAGTTGAGCCCGGCGACCGTGAGCAGCGTGAGACTCGACGGGCGCAGCGCGTGGCGCCAGAGGATCCGCTTGTCGGACAGGCCCTTGGCCCGGGCCATCGTGATGTAGTTCTCCTGCAACGTGGCGATCATGTCGCTGCGCAAGAGGCGCATGTAGACGGCGATCAGCCCGGCGGCGAGGGAGATCGCGGGCAGGAGCATGGTGGCGAAGTGCTTGCCCAGGTCACCGGCGGGCTGGCCGAACACGGGCTCGAGCCATCCCGGCTCGTACCCCGTGACCGGGATCTGGCCGAGGAAGGGGAGGTCGGGTTTCCACTTCACCCCGACCCAGTACGCGAGCGCGAGCGCCAGCACGAAGCTCGGGAGCGCGAGCAGCGCGAACGCGCCGGTGTTCACGGCCCGGTCCGCCTTGGTGCCGACCTTGTACGCGGTGAACACGCCGAGCGGGATGGCCACGACGAGCGCGATGAGCTGCGCGTAGAGCATGAGCTGGAGCGACACGGGCAGCGCGGCCGCCACCTTGTCGGACACCTCGGTGTTCGACTGGTAGTCCTTCCCGAGGTCCCCTTGGGCGAGGTTGCCGAGCCATGTCGCGTACTGCTCGATGAAGGGCTTGTCGAGGCCGGTCTCGGCCCGGAACTTCGCCTTCTGCGCGGCGGTCCCGTAGGGGATCACCGCGTCGGCGGCGTCACCGGGGAACAGCCGGAGGAGCGCGAACGCGAACAGCGTCGAGAGTATGACCACCAGGACGAGCTGCAGGAGCCGCCGGGCGATCATCCCCATGGTCGAGGTCTACTTCGTGACGGAGATACCGAGCAAGGGTTCGCGGCCGTAGAGGAGCACGGCCGGCTTCCCGCCGCCGTCGGGGAGCGGCGGACCGGCGAGGCCCTGCAGGTTCTGCTTCGACGCCACGACCCAGTCCGCGTAGTAGGCCCAGACGTTGTAGACCTGCGACGCGAACCGCTTGTTGACGTCCGTGTAGATCTGCTTGCGCTTGGCCGCGTTGGTCTCGGTGCGACCCTGGTCGAGCAGCCCCTGGAGCGTCGGGTCGTTGAATTTGCCGAAGTTGAGCGTCGAGCCGGTGTCCCACCAGTAGTACTGCGCGTCGGGATCGTCACCGGGGTGTTGGCGCCACAGCAGGATGCTGAAGTTGCCGCCGACCGCGGCGAGCACGAACGCGGTCTGGTCGTCCTGCTTCAGCGTGCCGTCGATGCCGGCCTTGGCCAGCTGCTGCTTGATGAGCTCGGCTTCGGCGGTGTTCGCCGGGTCGTCGGTGTGTTCCAGCACCACGCTGAACTCGCCGCCGTGCGCGGCCTTGTACGCCGAGGCCAGCTTCTTCGCTTGCTTGAGGTTGTACTTGGGGAAGCCCGGGTCCTTGACGTACCCGATCACCTTCGTGTCGAAGGGCCCGTTGGCGACGCGGTAGGCGCCGGCGTTGCGGATCTGGTTGATCTGTTCGCGGTCGATGGCCATCGCCACTGCCTTGCGGGCGTTCAGGTCGTCGAGTGGAGGCTTCGCCGCGTTCAGGAGGTAGTAGCGGACCTCGCTGCGGCCGGGCGGCTGCTGCAGCAGGTTGAACTTGGACGTCAGCTGGTGCAGCGCGTCGACCTGCTGGCCGTCGGACGTGTGGATGATGTCGAGCTGACCGCCCTGGAGGCCGTTGACGCGCTGCACGGCCTCGGCGACCGGCTTGAACGTGATCTGGTCGAGGTAGGGGAGCCGGGTGCCCTTGGCGTCCTTCTGCCAGTAGTCGGGATTCTTGTCGACGACGAGCTCCTGGTTGACCGTCCAGTGGTCGAGCTTGAACGGTCCCGTGCCGATGAGGTCGCTGGCGCAGTCGGCGCTGGCGAGCTGCGCCGGCGCTTCGATGAGGAAGCGGCCGTCGAGGTAGAGGTACCAGGGGAACTCGGGCCACGGCCGCCCGGTGGTGACGGTGACCTCCTGGGGCCCGGTCGCGGTGACGTTCGTGACGTCCTGCAACGCCGCGCCGATCAGCGTGCTCTTGCGGTACGCGTCGAAGTTCTGGACCAGGGCATCGGCGTTCAGCGGTGTGCCGTCGTGGAAGTTGATGCCGTCGCGGAGGGTGATCTTCCATTCGGTGTAGTCGGCGTTGGGGGTGACCGACTTCGCGAGGTAGGGCACCATCTTGTTCTTCGAGTTGGGCACCATGAGGGTGTCGTAGATCGCCGCGCCGACCTCGATCCCGGAGATCGCGAGCCGCGCCGTCGGCGGGCACCAGCCCCCGCCGGTCTCGGCCTCGAGCCCGTAGGTGACCGAACCGCCGGGCTTGGGGGAGGTCGCGGCGGATGCCGGTGGCGCCCCGCCGATCCCGACCAGCATCGCGGTCGCGCTGGCGATCGCGAGCCCGGTTGCACCGATCCTGCTGCGCAGTGTCGTGCGAAGCTTCACTCGTCGGCCCCCCGGGCTCGGCCCATCCGAAAGCTACCGGGCAGTACCCTACCGGAGCGTGGCTGCACACCCGTCGCGCCCGGCTGCCGGCGAGGCCGGCGACGACGGGGCCGGGCGGTTGCACGTCACGCCCACGTGCGTGATCCGTCTCGACGAGCTCGAGTGGCGCACGACCGGATCGGGCGGGCCCGGGGGCCAGCACGCGAACACGTCGGACACGCGCGTCGAGGTGCGCTTCCCGGTGGCGACCTCGTCGTCGCTCGGGCCCCGCCAACGCGCGAGGCTGCTGGAGAAGCTGGGGCCGGTCGTCCGGGCGACGGCGTCGGACTCGCGGTCGCAGGCCCGCAACCGCGAGGTCGCGCTCGAGCGCCTCCGGGCGCGGTTGGCCGAGGGACTGCACGTCGAGAAGCCGCGCCGGGCGACCCGGCCGAGCCGGTCGGCCAAGCAGGCCCGCCTCGATTCGAAGCGCCACCAGTCCCGGCGCAAGCAGGAGCGACGACGCCCCGGCCACGAGGACTGAGCGCAGGGAGCGCACCTCGCCATCTGCCAAGCTGCACGCCGATGGACGTCTTCACCAAGGTCCTCTGGTTCGTGCTCGGCGTCGGCGTCCTCCTCCTCGTGATCGACTCCGCACTGCGTACGTTCGTGCTTCCCCGCGGCGCGACCCCGATCGTCACGCGGGGGGTCTTCGTCGGTCTGCGCTCGGTGTTCAACGTTTTCGCCCGGAGTGCCCGCTCCTACGACGGCCGCGACTCGGTGATGGCGCTCTACGGCCCCGTCGGCCTCCTGACCCTCCCGGGCGTCTGGATGGTCATGGTGCTCGGCGCGTTCACCGCCATGTTCCACGCGGTCGGTGTGCGGGGGTTCGAGCGGGCGTTCGAGTTGAGCGGATCGTCGATCTTCACCCTGGGTTTCGTTCGCCCGCACGACCTCCCCACGAACATCCTCGCCTTCCTCGAGGCGGCGACGGGTTTGGCGCTCCTGGGTCTCCTCATCGCCTACCTCCCGACGATCTACGCCGCGTTCTCCAGGCGCGAGGTGCAGGTCGCGCAGCTCGAGGTACGGGCCGGTGACCCGCCGGCGGGCGCGCGCGTGCTCGTGCAGGCCAAGCAGATGGAGCGCTTCCACCTGCTCGACGACTTCTGGCGCACGTGGCAGCTGTGGTTCACCGAGCTCGAAGAGACCCACACGTCGCTCGGCGTGCTGAGCTTCTTCCGGTCGCCGGTCGGGCACCGCTCCTGGGTCACCGCGAGCGGTGCGGTGCTCGACGCCGCGTCGTTGCGCCTCGCCGCGGTCGACCTCCCGTTCGACCCCGAGGCCGGGATCTGTGTCCGGGCCGGGTTCTTCGCGCTGCGCGCCGTCGCCGACCACTTCGGCCTCCCGTTCGACGCCGACCCCGCGCCCACCGACCCGGTCAGCATCACGCGGGACGAATTCCTCGAGGCGTGCGACGACCTCGTCGCCGCCGGCATCCCCGTTCGCGCCGACCGCGAGGCCGCATGGCTCGACTTCGCGGGGTGGCGGGTGAACTACGACCTCCCGCTGGTCGGGCTGGCCGGGTTCGTGATGGCCCCCTACGCACCGTGGTCGTCGGACCGGTCACTGCGGTTCCAGCGGGCCCGTCTGCGGGTCGGGCGGCGCCGTTGGGGCTCCTAGAAGAG
Organism: uncultured Actinomycetes bacterium; assembly: GCA_963750045.1. Taxonomy (GTDB): domain Bacteria; phylum Actinomycetota; class Acidimicrobiia; order IMCC26256; family DASPTH01; genus DASUAS01. The sequence continues at coordinate 81,024 of CAVVPD010000004.1, forward strand.
CCAGGTCTCGGGCTCGGCCGGGGTCTCGTCGAGGCGGATGTACCACTCGGAGCCCGAACGCGATCCGGAACGCGTCGGGCGCCAGGGCGAGGAAGAAGGACTCGGCGGGGATCTGGCTGGCGTGCACCGCCATGGCCGCGCGCTTGCGGTCGAGCACCGACGACACGTCGACCCGGGCGGTGATGAGCGCGTCCGCGACGCCGAGGTCGAACGTCTCCGGGTCGGGCGCCTCCACGCCCTCGGGCACGTCGTCGCCCATCGCCGCCGCCAGGCCGAGGTAGTGCTCGCGGCTCACGGTGGCCGCGTAGACGCGGGGGGTGCCGGCGAGCGCCGCGGCACGGCGGCCCACGTGATGCACCTGGATGTGGTCGGGGTGCCCGTACGCCGCCGCGGCTCGTCGTAGACGGTGAGTGCCTCGGCGCCCTCGTCGCGCAGGATCCCGGCGAGGCGCGCCGCCGCCTCTTCGACGTCGGCGTCCACGAACGCACCGGGCGCGTCGTTGGTGGGCTCACCGGCCATTCCCGAGTCGTGGTACCCGAGGAACTCGACGCGGGACACGCCGAGGATCTCGGCGGCTCGTCGGGCCTCGTGCTCGCGCCGGTCGGCGAGGAGCTCGTCCGCCGCGAGGACACCCTCGGCGACCTCGCCGAGATCCCCACGGGTCGCGAACACGAGCACCACGCGATGCCCGGCGTCGGCCGCGAGCCGCAGCGTGCCGCCGACCAGGATGGCTTCGTCGTCGGGATGCGCGTGGAACGAGACGAGCGTGCCGGGCATCCCCAGATCGTCGCACACGCGGCCGGCGGGAGCGGTAGCAGGTGTCGCACAGTGCTGCTACCGTTCCCCGGCAATCGGGGTGAGACACGTGCCGCGACACGGGCACAGCAAGCAAGAGGGAGCAAGGCGTTGGCAGCAGGCAGCGTGAAATGGTTCAACGCGGAGAAGGGCTACGGCTTCATCTCCCGTGAGGACGGACCTGACGTGTTCGTGCACTTCTCCGCCATCCAGGGCACCGGATACCGCACCCTGGAAGAGGGCCAGCGCGTCGAGTTCGACGTCGGCCCCGGCCGCAAGGGCGAAGAGGCGCAGAACGTCCGCGTCGTCTGACGCGACCCGCGCGGTGCGCGGGCCCGCTCAGGCGGGTTCGACGAGTGGGAGCACGCCGGTGAGGTCGCGGATGCCGCGCGACCGGCAATCGACCGGCTCCGGCCGGAAGGGTCGCGTCGGGCCAGTGACCGTCACGCTCGAGGTAGACCGGCGTCATGCCCGCGGCGAGCGGACCTTCGACGTCGGGACCCCACGTGTCGCCGACGAACAGCACCTCGCCGGCCGAGAGCCCGGCCCGGGCGAGCGTGTAGTCGTAGATCTGCGGGTGTGGCTTGCGCGAGCCTGCCCAGGCCGACGACACCAGCACGTCCAGCAGGCCGTCGAGTCCCGCCTCCGCGACCGCGGGCTCGAGGTCCCAGTCCCAGTTCGAGCACACGACCAGCATGAGGTTCCGGGCGCGCAGCTCGCGCGAGCACCCCGGGCACCTCGGCGTAGGCCTCGAGGACCCGCTCGGCCCGCCCGGCCTGGAGATCCGCGAGGATCCGATCGTGTTCGCCGGGATGGACGTCGGCCTGGTGCAGCAGCGCGACGAGTCGATCCTGCTGCCAGGCGACGTAGTGCTCCCGACTCCGGGACTGCTCGCGGTGCTCCTTGCCGTCGATGTCGCCGCTCCACCAGACCTCGTGGAGGTGGTCGGGAAGCGTGTGTCCACGGCGGGAGAGGATCTCGTCGAGGCCGACCGAGGCGGTGGCTCGGGCGAGGGTACCGAAGAAGTCGAGGAGCACGGCCCGGGGCGCCATCGACCGAGTTTCGCGCGGGGGGGTGGTCGGGGAGGGAAGCCGAGCGTGCATCGGGGCCGCCCGTGATCCGGCTCCCGGTCCCACCCCCGCGTAGCCTCTGGATCGTGATCCTCGTCGTCGACGACGACCTCGACCTCGTCGATGTCGTGCGCACCGCGCTCGAACGTGAGGGCTTCGTGGTCGACGACGCCGGTGACGGTGCGACCGCACTCACCAAGATCGCGAGTGACGCGCCGGAGCTCGTCGTGCTCGACCTCGGTCTGCCGAAGGTGCGGGGCCTCGACGTGCTGCGACAGGTGCGCGTCGACAACGCAGTGCCGGTCATCGTGCTCAGCGGGCGAGGCGACGAGGCCGACCGCGTCATCGGCCTGGAGCTCGGTGCCGACGACTACGTGGTCAAGCCGTTCTCGCCGCGGGAGCTGGTCGCGCGCGTGCGTTCGGTGTTGCGGCGATCGCAGGCGCCGCAGCGCCACGGGCGCCTGGCCTTCGGCGACCTCGAGCTCGACCTGACCTCACGCGAGGTCTGGTCACGTGGTGAGGCCGTCGAACTGCGACGGCGGGAGTTCGACCTGCTCGCCTACCTCTGCGCGTCGCCGCGCCAGGTCTTCACGCGCGACCAACTGTTGCGTCACGTGTGGGACTCGGGCGCCGAATGGCAGGGCGTGGGGACCGTGAGCGAGCACGTGCACCGGCTGCGGGCCAAGGTCGAGGTCGATCCGGCGCGGCCCTGCCACATCGTGACGGTGCGCGGGGTGGGCTACCGCTTCGTGCCCTGATCGTCAGGTCGCGGGGCGTCGCCGAGCGCGGTCCGCACGGCGTCGAGGAGCTCGATCCTGCGGAGCGGTTTCGTCACCAGCGGCGCGCCGCGGAGCGCGGCGGAGCCGGCCGGGACGAAACCCGACACGAACACGACCCGGGTCTCGGGGCAACGCTCGGTGATGCGTGCCGCGAGGTCGGTGCCGCTCATCACCGGCATCACCACGTCGGTGACCAACAGGTCGACGGGGCGGCCCGCACGCTCGAGGAGCGCGATGGCTGCGTCGCCGTCGGGCGCGGCGACGACGCGGTATCCCGACCCGCGCAGGATCTCGGCCATCACCGTCCGCATCTCGGACTCGTCGTCGACCACGAGGATCGTCGGCGAGTCGTCGTCGGAGAGGTCGATCAGGTCGCCGACCGGCCCCGGCGCCTCGGTCGGGGGCGCCGGGAAGGTGAACGTGAACGTCGTGCCCTCCCCGCGTTCGCTCTCGACCTCCACGGTGCCGCCGGCCGAGCGCACGATGTCGTCGGTGGTGGAGAGCCCGAGCCCGGTACCGAGCCCGGGGGGCTTGGTCGTGAAGAACGGCTCGAACACGCGCGCCTTGGTCGCGGCGTCCATGCCGGCGCCGGTGTCGGTCGCCGTGAGCTTGAGCGCGCGCGACGGGGTGGGCCCGGAGCTCGTGGCGATGGTGAAGCGACCGCCGGTGGGCATCGCGTCGCGTGCGTTCACCGCGAGGTTCAACACGGCCTGCTCGATGCGGTTGGGATCGGCGACGATCGTCGCGGGTGACGCCTCGAGGTGCAGCTCGAGGGTGACGGCCGCGCCGAGCACCTGGTGGAGCAGCTCGCGCACGCCGAGGAGCAGCTCGTGCAGGTCGACGGCTTCGGGCTCGTCGACCCGCTGACGGCTGAACGCCATGAGGTCGTCGGTGAGCGCCGCGGCCCGGTCGGTGGCGCGCTGCACCGAGTCGATGCGGGCCCGGGCCGACTCCAGCACCTCGAGGTCGTCCTGGAGCAGCTCCACCTGCCCGCGCATGATGGCCAGCACGTTGTTGAAGTCGTGCGCGATGCCCCCCGCCAGCCGACCGACCGACTCCATCTTCTGCGCCTGCAGGAGCTGCTGTCGCAGGGCCTTCCGTTCGGTCACGTCGTGCAGCACGACGACCGCGCGCGTCGGGCGCGCCTTCCTGGCGGCGCAGGCGAGTCTCGGTGATCTCGACCCACACGCTGTCGCCGCCGCGCGTCGACCAACCGGGACTCGGGCGGATCCAGCGGGCCCGATCCGGCGGCGGCCGAGCGGACGGTCTCGTGTTCGTCGCCGTCGTCGGCGCGCAGCGACCGCAGGGTGGCGCCGATGAGGCGGTGGTCGGGCTGGCCGAGCAACTCGCACAGCGCCCGGTTGGTCTCCTCGATGCGGCCGTCGAGCGTCGCCACCGCCATGGCCACCGGCGAGTCGTGGAACGTCCGCCGGAAGCGTTCGGCGGCGGTCCAGCGCCCTGCCTCGGCGGCGTCGCGCTCGTCGAGCGCGAGCGCGAGGCCGAGCATCGCGAAGAGGGTGACCGCGACGAACGTCTGGAGCACGACGACGGCGTCGGTCGGATCGGCGAGCGCGGCGAAGGGTCCGGTGGCGCGAGCAGCCGCCCAGCCCGCGACGCCCACCATCACGACGCCCGACAGCGCGACGCCTCGCGGGCCGAACCGCAACGCCGCCCAGCCGAGGAGGAGGGCGGCCGAGAAGGCGAGGGGATCGTTCCACCGGCCGAACGCGAGCGCGCTCACGGCCACGACGGCGAGTGCGAGCGCGGCCCCTTCGACACGACCGCCCCGGCGTCGGACCGACCGACGGGGTTCGACCGCCGTGAGCGCCGCCGCAGCCACGAGCACCATGCCGAACCCGTCGGCGAGCGCGCACTGCCACGCGGCGCGCCAGAGATCGGCCGACGACAGGTCGTGGGCGATCGCCACCGCGAGGGTGTCGACGGCGGCGCCGAGGATGGCCCCGAGGACGGCGGCGACGACGAGTGCCAGCAGCTCCTGGACACGCGCGAGGCGGAAGCGCCCGCCCCCGTACCAACGGAGCAGCACCGCCGCCGTGGTCGCGGCGACCACCGTCGCCAGCGCCCGGCCGACCGCGAGCTCGGCGCCGAGGTGGTCGGCGACCGTGACCGCGCCGACCGTGACCGCGCTCGCGACCAGCGGGCCGGGCCATTGCGGCGCCTCGAGGAGCAGGAGCGCGGCGAGGAGGATGCCGACTGCGGGGGCGGCCGCCACCGCCACGGTGGTGCCGGGGTGGAGCCAGTGGACCCACTGCACCGCGCCCGCGGTGAGGACGGCGACGATCGCGGCGGGTGCGACCGCGGTGACGGCGCGGCGGAGGGCGGCGGCGCTCCCGGCGTCGGCGGTCGCCTGCGTGATGCCGTGTGCCAACGCGTCCTCCGGGCCCGGCGGTGGCTCGGCACGAGTTGGAGATGGGCGCGACGAGCGCGACCGACGCTACCAAGTGCCGCCGCCGCCGCCGACCGAGCCCGGACGGTCCTCGGCCGCGGGACGAAGGGCCGCAAGAGCAGAACCTGGCGCACGGGCCCGAGGGGCAGGGCGGGCCCGTGCGCCACGGGGGAGGGGGGGTACCCACCCCCGACGGGCCAGGTAGGGGCGGCTACCTAGCGCCGAACTCCGCGACGACCCACACGCGGCCGGAGGAATCCCGGGTCGCGGCGACGCCGACGCGGTTGTAGGACGGGTTGAGGATGTGAGCCCGGTGCCCGGCCGAGTTCATCCAGCTGTTCTCGACCGCGGACCCGTCGAGGTCGGCCGGCCCGACGAGGACGTTCTCGCCGAGCGACCTCCAAGCAGCCATGTACGGCAGGTGGATGAGCGCGCTCAGGTCCGTGTGGGCGAGGGTGCCGGTCGCCGCGAGGTGGTCGGCCCAGCTCGCGGCATAGGGGCCGAGTTGTGCATCCCAGGCCAGGGGCGCGAGCCCTGCCGCAGCACGGTCCTGGTTCATCGCGCTGACGACGTCGCCGTTGAAGCTGCCGGTCGTGCTGCTCACCGGCGCGCAGGCGACCGCGGCGGAGGCCAGGCCGACGACCAGCACCGGAAGGGCGAACCGGGCCCGACGGGGGAGCCGGCGGGCCCGGCGAGCAACGGTCGGGGCGGTGGTCGTCTGGGCCATGGGAGGACACTAGCGAGGCTCCTTCTGCTTCCGGTTCTCCCAGCATCAATGGAGCTTCAACCGGCAAGGGGCCGGCCGCTGCTCAAGCTGGGGCTCCCGGGCTCCGACAAATGGGCGTGGAGAAGACACTGATGGTGGTGGCCGCGCTCGCCGCCCTCGTGGCGATCGTGGCCACCGCGGTTGCCTGGCGGTCGGGACGACGGGCCCGGCGCGCCGCCGATCTCGTGGCGCAGCTCCTCGAGCCGCCGGTCGTGGAACCGCGGGTCAGGAGCGAAGGGACCCGAGCGCTCCCGGCGCCCGACGACGTGTCCGTCGCCGCCGCGACCTCGACCGTCGACGTGGCGGACCCGACCCCGCCGGGGCCCGCGATCGACCCGGAACCGCGGCGCGCCTCCTCGGGGGACGAGCACGCGCCGGCCGAGGAGGAGCCACCGGCGACGGGCTCCGAGCGGCCCGCGGCCGACAGCCGCCGGGCCTTCGGCACGGCGACGGGCGTCGGCGCCGCGTTCGACCGTGCCGATCCGGCACCGGCTCGGATCCCCGTGCTCGACCTCGACCGCCTGCGGTCCTGGCTCACCCTCGGCGACGTGAACCTCGGGCGACTCGCCGTGGTGTCGGTCGAGCTCGACAACCTCGGCGTCGTGCAGGAACGTCTGGGCTACGCCGCGGGCGCGCAGCTGCTCGAAGCGATCACCCAGCGGCTGCGGACCGTGACCCGGCCCCGCGACGTCGTCGCGCACGTGAACCAGGAACGCTTCGTGCTCGTCTGCCGCGACGTGCCCGACCCGGCCGCCGCCGAGGGTCTGGCCGAACGCATCTCTATGGGCGTCGCCCATCCGTCGGTCGTCCTGGCCGGCGTGGCGGAGGTCACCGCCAGCATCGGTGTGGCGTTGGCGACCGACCTCGAGGAGCGGCCCGAGAGCGTGCTCCGCCGGGCCATCAAGGCGGGCAACCAGGCCCGCGCCCTCGGCGGCGCGCGCGGATCGAGATCAGTACCGCCGCGCCGTCGACCACCATCCAGGAAGGTGAGCTTGCCGCCGGGATCGCCCGCGACGAGTTGCGCCTCCACTACCTTCCGATCGTCAGCTGCGCCACCGGGCGCGTCGCCGGCTTCGAGGCCCTCGTGCGGTGGGAGCATCCGGAGCACGGGCTGTTGCTGCCCGCGGAGTTCCTGCCCGACGCCGAGCGCACCGGCGTGATCGTGCCGATGGGTGTCTGGGCGATCGAGCGAGCCTGCCGCCAGATGGCCGCGTGGCACGACGGCTCGGCGCCCACGCTGAAGCTGAACCTCAACCTGTCGGCTCGCCAGTTCGCCGAGCCCACGTTGCCCGCGCAGGTGAAGCGGATCGTCAGCGACACCGGGCTCGCGCCGGGCTCCGTGTGGCTGGAGATCACCGAGGAGACGTTGTTGCGTGACCGTGGCGCGAGCGACGAGACGCTGCGCCGCCTGCACGAGATCGGTGTCCGGCTCGTGATCGACGACTTCGGGACCGGCGCGTCGTCGCTGGTGTCGCTCAAGCAGTTCCCCCTCGACGCGATCAAGATCGCGGCGACGTTCGTGGCCGACCTCGGGCGCGACCGCGACAGCGACGCCATCTGCAGCGCCATCGTCGACCTCGCCCATTCCCTGGGGTTGTGTGCGATCGCCGAAGGGGTCGAGACCCTCGAACAGTTCACGGCGTTGCGGGCGCTCGACTGCGAGCTCGCCCAGGGCCACCTCTTCGGCGCGGCCCGCCCGGCCGAGGAGTACGGCGCCATGCCCGCGGCGACCTTGGGCGTCACACGTTCGCCCGACGTGCTCTAGCCCGCCACAGCTCGGCGCCCCCGGTGAGGCATCCTGGCACGATGCGACACGCCACGCGCACGATCACCGCGACCACGGTCGCGGCGGTCGTGCTCGCCCTGGTGTTCGGCGCGCCGGTCGCGCCCCGCGCCGGCGCAGCACCGGTACCGATCGCACCGGTACCGACCGCACCGGCATCGATCTCGTGGCACACGTGCGCCGACGGGTTCCAGTGCGCCACGCTGACGGTGCCGGTCGACCCCGCGGCCGACACCGGCGCGACCCTCGGCCTCGCCGTCATCCGGAAGCGGGCGCGCCACCCGAAGGAGCGGATCGGGTCCCTCGTGTTCAACCCGGGCGGTCCGGGCGTGCCCGCGGTCGGGTACCTCGCCGCGGTCGCCGGCACGCTGCCCGACAAGATCCGCGACCGGTTCGATCTGGTCGCCTTCGATCCCCGCGGCATCGGCACGAACAGCCCGGTCGAGTGCGAGGACAGCCTCGATCCGTTGTTCGACCAGTCGTTCCAACCGACGACGGCCGCGGAGCGCGCGCTGGGCCTCGTCGACGCGGTGCGCACGCTCGCCGGCGCGTGTGCGGCTCGGAGTGGCGCGCTCTTGTCGCACGTGTCGACGCTCGACGCAGTCCGGGACCTCGAGCGCCTGCGCGTCGGCCTCGGTGAGGACCGACTCTCCTTCGTCGGCTTCTCGTACGGCACCTTCCTGGGTGCGAGCTACGCATCGGCGTATCCCCACCGGGTCCGGGCCTTCGTGCTCGACGGCCCGATCGACCCCACCATGACGGCCGACGCGGTCACGCTCGGGCAGGCGCGGGGGTTCGAGCACTCGCTCGACGACTTCCTCGCCGACTGCTCCGCGCATCCGGGCTGCGCGTTCCACCATGACGGCGACGCCGCGGGAGCGTACGACGCGCTCCGGCGCGCGCGGCTCGGTCACCGATCCCGGCCGCCGGCGAGCCCGGGCGTGGCCTCAACCAGACCCGGCTCGATGCCGCCGTTCTGCAGGAGCTCTACCTCGGGCGCGCGGCGTGGGCGCCGCTGGCGGCCGCGCTCGCGGCGGCCGACCGCGGAGACGCGTCGACCCTGCTCGATGCCGCCGATGCGTTCGTCGGTCGCGACGCAGCCGGCCGCGACGATCATGCGCTCGAGGCGTTCTGGGCGGTGAGCTGCCTCGACGGGCCCCCGATCGGCGACCTGGCCGCGGCGTCCGCGCTCGAGGCGCGCCGCGGTGAGGGAGGCGCCGCGCCTGGGCGCGTTCGTCGTGAACAACAGCCTGCCGTGCTCGGTGTGGCCGGTGCCACCGGTCGCGGCGCCGGGCCGCCTCGAGGCGAAGGGCGCCCCGCCGATCCTGGTGGTCGGCACCACCGACGATCCCGCCACGCCGTTGGTCCAGGCCAGGTCGCTGGCGAGCATGCTCGAACGCGGGCGCCTGGTGGTGGCGGAGGGGGAGCAGCACACGTCGTTCAACGTGGGGAACGCGTGCGTCGACACGATCGTCACGCGGTACCTCGTGGATCTCCGCGTCCCTCGGCGCGGCACCCGGTGTTGAGGGACCTCACCCCCGCTCGCGTTTGTGCACGCACCAGATCTGCTCGGCGGGCCAGCGTCGCGCCCAGCGGGGATCGAAGTCGACGAACGTGGTGCGCGCGTGCTTCGGTGCCCGAAGCTCGATGAGGTCGTCGACGACGAGTCCGTGGCTGCGAAAGCACCGGATCCATTCGCCGTAGGGGAGCTGGAAGTCGACGGTGCCCTCGCCCTCGCCGTCGTCGAAGCGCCGCATCCCGAAGTAGGAGCGGCGCAGCCGCCGGGTGACGCGTTCGCGTTTCGGGTTCCACGCCAGGTACGGCCACGGCGTCGAATGCAGGAACACCAGGCGCCCGCCGCCGCGGAGGACCCGGCCGACCTGGGCGACCGAGCGTTCGGGATCGCAGAACGACATCGCGCCGTGGTCGCAGAACACCAGGTCGAACGAGGCGTCGGGGAAGGGCAGCGCCTCGCCCGCCGCGCAGACCAGGGTCACCGGCGCCGCCGACGCCTCGACGAGCGCGCGGGCGTGGCGCAGTTGGCCGCGTGACTGGTCGAGGCCGGTCACGCGTGCGCCGTCGGCCGCGAGCGCGACCGACCAGTGCGCGGCGCCGCATCCGTATTCGAGCACGTCGAGGCCGCGGACGTCGCCCAACACCCGCAGCTCGGACTCGGGGATGCGCCACACTCCCCAGGCCCGCGGCGCGACGTCGAGCTCGGGTGCGTGCTCGGCCTGGTAGTCGTCGGCGTCGGCGTCCCAGAAGGCCCGGTTGTGACGTTCGTGGTCGGACATGCGGGACCAGTCGCTACGCGAGCGGGAGCACGAGGAACGCGATCGCGCAGTACTGCAGCAACGCCGCGAGGATGACGAACCCGTGGAAGATCTCGTGGTAGCCGAAGGTCTCGGGCCACGGGTCGGGCCTCCGGGCCGCGTGCACGATGGCGCCGACCATGTAGCAGACGCCGCCGGCGGCGACGAGGCCGACGCCCAGCCAGCCCGTCGCGTCGTAGAGCGGGACGAACGCGAACGCGCCGATCCACCCGAGACACAGGTAGACGGTGGTCACGTAGCCGCGCGGTGCGGGGACCGGGAGCCACTCGTAGACGATCCCCGCCACGGCGACGAGCCACACCGCCGACAACGTGACGACCCGGGTGGCGCCGGTGGTCGCCAGCAGGGCGATCGGCGTGTAGGTGCCGGCGATGAGCAGGAAGATCGCGGTGTGGTCGAGTTGGAGCAGACGGCGAGCCGTGGTGAGCGACCAGTTGCCCCGGTGGTAGAGCGCGCTCGCGCCGAACATGCCGACGAGCGTGCCGGCGTAGACCATCGCCGCGAACGTGGCGACGCCGCCCGGCGCGGTCGCCACGAGGACCACGGCGGCGACGATCGCCACGAACAGCGCGTAGAAGTGCGAGACGCCGCGGTAGCGCGGCTTGGGGAGGAGCGAGAGCGCGTGGACGTGCGCCTCCAGCCGCCGGGTGGCGCCGCTCACGACGCGTCGGGAGCAGCGTGGGCGCGCGCGGCCAGGGCGCGCTCCTCGGCCCGGCGAGTGGAGCGGGCCGCGCCGGCGCCGATCACCAGGGCCACGGCCGCCACGATCCCCCAGGGCACTCCGAAGATGAGGCCGAGCATGATCAGGGCGAGGAACGCGACCGCGCTGTCGACCCCGAAGTGCACGAGCAGCGAACGGGGCGGACGGGCAGGGAGTGGTCCCGGCCGGCCCGATGCCGCACGATCAGGGGCAGGTTCCGACGTCACGCGCCGGCCATCGTACCGCTCACCCCAGGACGACGAGGCGGGCTTCGGTCATCTCGTGGACCGCATAGTGCGGTCCTTCACGCGTGTTGCCGCTGTCGCGCACGCCCCCGTAGGGCATCTGGTCGGCGCGCCACGTCGGCACCTCGTTCACCAGCACGCCGCCGAAGTCGAGCTCGCGCCCGCGCGGAGCGCGAGCGGCAGGTCGCTCGTGAAGATGGCCGCCTGCAGGCCGTAGCGGGTCTCGTTGGCGAGGCGGAACGCGTCGTCGACGTCGGTGTAGGTCTGCACCGCGACAACCGGGCCGAACACCTCCTCGCTGCACACCTTCATGTCGGGTTCCACGTTGCTGAACACCGTCGGTGCCAGCACCCCGTTGCGTTCGATGCCGCCCGTCAGCACCCGCGCGCCGGTGCCGACCGCTTCGGCGATCCACGACTCGACCCGGGCGCGCTCGTCGGTGGAGATCAGGGCCGACACGTCGGTGGACTCGTCGAGCGGATCACCGACCACGAGGGCCTCGACGCGAGGCAACAGCGCGGCGAGGAACGCGTCGGCGACGTCCTCGTGGAGGTACACGCGCTGGGTGGAGATGCACGACTGCCCGGCGTGGCTGAACCCGGCGACCGAGATCTTGGTGGCGGCGGCGGTCACGTCACCGTCGGGCTGGATGATGACGGGGGCGTTGTTCCCGAGCTCCAGGCCGACCTTCTTGCGCGGGGCCCGGGCCCGGATCCCCCAACCGACCTCGGGCGAGCCGGTGAACGTGATGAGGGCGATGTCCGGATCGTCGACGATCGCGTTGCCGACCGATCCGCCGCCGCCGGTCACGACGTTGAGGTGGCCGGCCGGCAGCCCGCACTCGTCGAGCAGCAGCTCGGCCAGCGCGATGGCGGAGAGGGGCGTCTGGGACGCCGGCTTCAGCACCACCGGGCATCCGGCGGCGATCGCGGGCGCGAGCTTGTGCGCCACGAGGTTCAGCGGGAAGTTGAACGGGCTGATGGCGCCGACCACGCCGATCGGGACCCGCAGGGTGAAGCCGAGCTTGCCCTCGCCGACGTCGGAGGCGTCGAGCGGCACCATCTCCCCCGCCAGCCGCCGCGCCTCGGCGGCCGCGAACGTGAACGTCGACACCGAGCGCTTCGCTTCCACGCGCGCGGTCTTGATCGGCTTGGCCGCCTCCTCCGCGATGGTGCGCGCGAACTCCTCGGTGCGCTCCGAGAGCAGCTGCGCGGCGCGGTCGAGGATCTCGGCGCGCCGCCACGCCGGGAGCGGCCCGGCCCGGTGCACCGCGAGCGCGGTGGCGACGGCGCGCTCGACCTCGGCGGCTCCGCACGCCGGCACGCGGTCGATCTCGTGACCGTCGTACGGGGACCGGACCACGATCTCCTCGGCGGTGGTGCCGTCGGTCGTGAACCGGTCGTCGCCGATCGGGAGCGTGCGCATCGGGAGGGCCTTTCGGTCGAGGTGCCGAGGGGACGGGTCGGGGAGTGCGATCAGCCGGTCGACGGGTGCGTGGTGAGCTCGATCTCGCGGTCGAAGACCTTCTCGAGGAGCGCGCGCTTGCGCCGCGCCCCCAGATCTCGAGCTCGGCGTCGTCCAGCGCCCGGATCCGCAGCAGCACGAGCGAGGGCGTGACCATGGGGTCGAGCCCGTAGACGGATTGGTTGCGGCTCCGGTCGAGGCCGTCGGCGACCCGCAGGATCGCGGCAAGGGAGCGCACGCGGTCGATGGCGGCGGCGTCGAGCAAGGGGAACTCGTCGCTCACCCGTGGCTCGCCGCGCCGGTGCCAGCGCACGATCGCCGCGAGCATCTCGATCTCGTCCGGCGCGAACCCGCGCAACTGGCCGTTGCGGATCAGGTACGCGCCGTGCTTGTGGTGGGCGCTGCTCGCCACGTGCTCGCCGATGTCGTGCAACAGCGCGGCGTACTCGAGCAGCTCGCGGTCGCCGTCGTCGAGTCCGTGCAGCTCGGTGGTGCCGTCGAAGAGCTCGACGCGCGAGCGTCGCCACCTGCCGGGCATGCGGCTCGGCCCAATTGCAGCGACGGGCCAACCCCAGCACCGCGTTGCCGCGGATCGCGTGCGGGTCGTCGGACCAGTCGGCGGGGTCGTGACGGCCCACCGCGTCGAGCACGATGCCTTCGCGCAGTGCCCACTCGCTGATGGTGAGCTGGTCGAAGTCGAACACCTCCATGGCGGTGGCGAGCACCATGGAGCCCGCGGTGATGAGGTCGACCCGACGCGCCTCGAGGCCGTCCATCCGCAGCCGGTCCGGCGCCTTCGACGCCAGGATGTCCTTGTGCAACGCGAGGAGCTCCTGGCGGGTGATGGTGAGTTGGTTCAGCGTGGCCGGGGTGTCCTCGTCGCGCCGGGCCGTGACCATCTCGGCGAGGCTCTCGAGCGTGCCGCTGCTGCCGACCGCGAGCTTCGGTTCGAAGCCTTCGATCTCCTGCGCGACCGGTTCGAGCACCGCGACGATGCGGTCACGCAACGCCCGTCGGTCGGCCTTGGAGATGGGGTCGGAGTGCACGTGGTCTGCGCTGAGGCGTGCGACACCGAGGGGCAGGCTCGTGGCCCACGTCATGGCGCCGGAGTCGCCGACCATCACCTCGAGGCTGCCGCCCCCCAGGTCGAAGCAGAGGGCGGGCGCGGGATCGAGGACGACCGACGCCCGGATCGCTCCGAAGATGAGGCGCGCCTCCTCCCGGCCCCCGATCACCTCCACGTGCACGCCGGTCTCGGCGCGGATGCGGTCGACGAGCTCGCCGCCGTTGGCCGCCCGGCGGATGGCGCTGGTGGCGCGGGCGTGGATCTCGGAGGCGCCCGCGGCGTCGGCGAGGAGCCGGAAGCGACGCACGGTGGCGACGGCCTGCTCGGCGGCCGTCGGCGGGATGGCGCCGTGCCGGCTCACGACGTCGCCCAGGCGCAGCATCTCCTTCTCCTGCACGAGGGGGTCGATGTGACCGTCGGGATGCACGTCGGCCACGAGCAGGTGGAAGGAGTTCGAGCCGAGGTCCATGGCGGCGACGCGCATCGCCCCACAAGCTACGGCAAGCGGCCGTCCGTTCCTCGGCCCTGGCACGGTGCGCCTCGGTACGGTGTACCGGTGACCGCTGCTCCGCTCGCGAACCCGGCGAGGTTCCGGGCCATGGGAACCGACGTCGAGATCCTGGCCGTCGGCGCCGACGACGCGACGATGGCGGACCTCGGGGCTCACGCCACCGAGGCGCTCGAGGCGCGGGAGGCGCGTTGGAGCCGGTTCCGGCCGACGAGCGAGCTCTGCCGCATCAACGGCGCGGCCGGCGCGCCGGTGGTCGTCTCGCCCGACACGTTCACGTTGATCGAGCGCGCGGTCGACGCCTGGCGCGACACCGGCGGTCGTTACGACCCCACGGTGCTCGCCGCGCTCGAGGCCGCCGGCTACGACCGCGACTTCGACGCGGTCGCCCGCGAGGACGACGCGCCGGTCGCCGGGCACCCCGAGGTGCCGGGATGTGACGGCGTGCAGCTCGACCCGCTGGTGTCGGCGGTGCGCCTCCCACGCGGGGTCGCGCTCGACCTCGGCGGCATCGGGAAGGGCTACGCGGCCGACGGCGTCTCGGCGGAGCTGCTCGAGGCCGGTCTGCCGGGCGTGCGTGGCGTCCTCGTGAACCTCGGCGGCGACCTCCGCGCCCGCGGCGCCGCCCCCGAGCCCCACGGCTGGGTCGTCGACGTCGACGATCCCCTCGGCAGCGGCCGCACCGGCCTCCTCGCGCTCGCCGAGGGTGCCGTCGCCACCAGCACCAAGCTGCGCCGGGCGTGGTCCCGGGGCGGACGGACGCGCCACCACCTCATCGATCCCCGCACCGGTGAGCCCGCCGAGTCGGGGCTGGCGTCGGTCACCGTGATCGCAGGCGAGGCGTGGCGGGCCGAGGTGCTGGCCAAGGCCGCGTTCGTCGCCGGCGCCGACGCGGGGTCGGCGCTCGTCGCCCGCGCCGGCGCCACCGGCCTGCTCGTCACCGACGCCGGTGACGTCGTCGAGCTCGAAGGCCTCGACCGGTTCCGTCCCTGAGCCCCGGTGCCGTGGTCTCCCCACCGTGACTACCCTCGGAGACGGAATCCGCACGGGACGAGGAGCGATCCGATGACCGACACGACCACCCGCGACGAGCGCTGGTACCTGCCGAAGTACGAGACCGTCGACGAGGAGCGCCAGCACCGCAAGCAGCGCCTCGCCGCCGGTTTCCGTCTCTTCGGCAAGTTCGGGTTCGAGGAGGGCGTCGCCGGCCACATCACCGCGCGCGACCCCGAACGGCTCGACCACTTCTGGGTGAACCCGTTCGGCGTGCCCTTCAGTCACATCTCGGTGTCCGACCTGATCCTCGTGAACTCGCGGGGCGAGGTCGTCGAGGGGGAGGGTGCAGTCAACACCGCCGCCTTCGCGATCCACTCGGCACTGCACGCGGCGCGTCCCGACGTGATGGCCGCGGCCCACTCGCACTCCGTCTACGGCAAGGCGTGGTCGTCGCTCGGCCGGCCGCTCGACCCGCTCACCCAGGACGCGTGTGCGTTCTTCGAGGACCACGCGCTGTTCGACGACTTCACCGGCGTCGTCCTCGACCAGTCCGAGGGCAAGCGCATCGCGCACGTGCTCGAGGGGAGGAAGGCCGTCATCCTCCGCAACCACGGCCTGCTCACGGTCGGCCACTCGGTCGAAGAGGCGGTGTGGTGGTACGTGACCATGGAACGGACGTGCCAGGCGCAATTGCTCGCCGAGGCGGCCGGCACGCCGATCCCGATCGCCGACGACGTGGCGCGCCTCACCTGTTCACAGGTGGGCGCGCACGTGTCGGGATACACGAGCTTCGGCCCCCTCTACCAGCGGATCGTCCGCGAGCAGCCGGACCTCATGGACTGAGTCACCCGCGTGTGAGCTCACGTGCGGTGTCGATGGTCCGGTCGCGCCACCAGTCGAGGTCGGCGCCGCTCGCGTCGAACGCCTGGCGCCACCCGAGCTGGAGCATCACCCCGACCAGGCAGAGCGCGAGCTGGCGTTCGAACCACCGTGCGGTGTCGATGCCGCGCCGCTCCAGCGCGTCGCGGTAGGCGTCGAAGACCGCGTCCTTGCGGTAGCCGGCCGGGGTGCGCGCGTCGTTCAACGCGAGGTAGTGGGCGATCTCGGTGAGCGGTGGGCCCGACCCGCTCACTGCCCAGTCGACGAACACGCTGCGCCCGTCGGGATGGCTGCCGAGGTTGGCGAGCTTGGTGTCGCCGTGGAGGAAGGTCACGGGCGTCGGCTCCAGCGCGTCGAGGAGCGCCCACGGCGCGTGGCGCAACGGCCGGAGCGCGTCGGCGAGCTCGGGCGCGATCGCGTCGAGGCGCTGCCAGCCCTCGGTGGCGACCCGGGGGACCGCCTGCGGGAAGCCCAGTGCGGCCTCGCAGCCGAGCGCTTCGGGGCCGAAGAACGAGTACCGGTTCGCCAGCGGGACGAGCCCGACGGTGTCACGCCAACCCCAGCACGCGGCGTGGAGGGCGGCGAGGTGATCGAGGAAACGGAGGTGCTGCTCGGGCGCGACGGGCGTGGCGTCCGGCGCCACGAGCGACGAGCCCACGTCGCGCATCAAGACCGCGCCGCCCGGGCCGTCCCGCGCCGCGCCGACGGTGGCGTGGTCGATGCAGTCGGGCAACCCGTCGAGCATCCCCGACTCCCACAGCACCACCGGCACGCACCCGATGTCGCCGGTCTGGCGCATGATCCAGTCGTCGCGATGGTCGACGTGCTTCAGCACGAACGCGTCGCCGTCGATCACGACCCTCTCGAACCGGGCCCCCGACCTCGAGTCGGTGACGGCCATCGGCGCGCGGCTCGACGCGCCGGCGACCAGCTCGTCGACCGACGCGGCCACTGTCCGGGGCCCCACTACGCGCCCCCGCCTCCCCCGCCCAGGCAGAACTGGCCGAGATCGACGATCACCTGCTGCGGTACCTGCCCGCAGCCGGCGCTCGTGCCCCCGGTCGCGACGATCGCCCACGACCCCGCGTCCCGGTGGAGGATCACCGTGAGCGGATCGAACTGCGCGCCCGCCGTGGCCGTGAGCTGCACCGCAGCCCACGTGACGTCCGACGCGGCCAGCCGGCACGACGCGACGTCGGCCCCGGCCTGCGCACCGGCGACGCCGGCGTCGATGGCGGTGCGGATCGCGCCGGTGTCGGCACCGCACGGGCCCGGTGGCGGCGCGGTCGTCGGCGCCGCCGGGGTGGACGCCGGTACCGTCGTCGGGGCCGGCGCGGTGGTCGTCGAACCCGCGCTCGTCGACGGGGCCGCGGTCGAGGTCGTCGCCCGGTCCCGCGCGGCGACGTCGGTGTCGTCGTCGCGGATCGCCCGCGCCGCGACGACCGCGGCGACCACGAGCACGGCGGCGACGATGGCGGTGGCGATCCAGCGGCGGGCCATCGCGCCAGTCTCGTCGCTGCGCGGGGCGCGACGACGGACGCCCCCGCAGGAGGGGGCTACATTCCGGGCATCGTTGCCGATCTCGCTCCCGATCTCTTCCTCGCGCACGCGCTGGCCGACACTGCCGACGCGCTGACGATGCCGCGGTTCCGCGCCGACGACCTCGTGGTGGACACCAAGCCGGATCTCACGCCCGTCACCGAGGCCGACCGGGCCGTGGAGGAGATGATCCGCGATCGGCTGGCGCGGGAGCGCCCCGGCGACGCGGTGCTCGGCGAGGAGTTCGGCAGCACGGGCGCGGGTCGCCGCCGCTGGATCGTCGATCCCATCGACGGCACCAAGGGGTACGCGCGCGGGATCCCGGTGTGGGCCACGCTGATCGCGCTCGAAGTCGACGCGGAGCTCCAGCTCGGCGTGGTCTCGGCTCCCGCCCTCGGGTCGCGCTGGTCGGCCGCGCTCGGCGAAGGGGCACGACGCGACGGCGAGCCGGTCACGGTGTCGCGCGTCGCGCGGATCGAGGACGCCCACCTCGCCTACGACTCGGTCGACGCGTTCGAGTCGGTCGGCCTGGGCGCCGAGTTCCTGGCGCTGGCCCGCCGCTGCTGGCGCGCGCGCGGGTTCGGCGACTTCTGGTCCCACATGCTCGTCGCCGACGGCTCCATCGACATCGCGGTCGAGGTCGGGGGCCTCGCGGTGTGGGATCTCGCCGCCGTCCGCATCGTGGTCGAAGAGGCGGGCGGCCGCTTCACCGACGTCGCCGGTGTGCCGCGCACCGACGGTGGCGACGTCATCACCACCAACGGGCTTCTCCACGACGACGTGGTCGCGGCGCTCGCCAAGGACGCGACACCGGCATGAGCACACGGGTGACGGTCGGGCTCGACATCGGCACGTCGTCGGTGAAGGCGGTCGCCGCCGACGACGACGGCAACGTCGTCGCGCGTGCGCGCGTTCCCCACGAGGTGCGGGTACCCGCGCCCGAGCAGTTCGAGCACGACGCGGTCGTCGCGTGGCGTGACGGCCCGCGCCGGGCGCTCGCGGAGCTGGGCGACCTCGACGTCCGCGGGGTGAGCGTCGCCGCGATGGTGCCGTCGCTCGCCGCCGTCGACGCCGGCGGCGTCCCGCAGTCGCCGGGTCTGCTCTACGGGGACGAGCGCGGGCGCACCGGCGAGCAGGCGAGCGCCACCGACGACGCGTCGGGCGGCTTCTTGGGGTTCGTGCGGTGGCTGGCGAGGACCTCGGGCGACGCACACGGGTACTGGCCCGCGCAGGCCGTCGCCAACCACGCGCTCTCCGGCGAGGCGGTGCTCGACACCACGACCGCGGCGCTGGCGAACCCCCTGTTCGACTGGGTGGGCTGGGACGAGGCGCTCGCCGCCGAGCTCGGCGTGACGACCGCCCAGCTGCCCCGCCTCGTGCCGACCGGGTGGGAAGCCGGCCGCGTCGGCGGCGACGGCCCCGCGCTGGCTTCCGGGTGCATCGACGCCATGGCCGAACAGCTGGTGGCCGGGGCCGACGAGCCGGGTGACGTGCTCGTCCTCCTCGGCACGACGCTCATCGTCTGGGTCGTCACCGAGGAGCCGTCCGAGGTCCCCGGCTACGTCAGCATCCCGCACACCGCATCGGGGAACTACCTCGTCGGCGGTCCGAGCAACGCCGGCGGGCTCTTCCGTGACTGGGCGTCGCGGCTGTTCGCGCCGGCGGGGGGGCGTGCGCTCGATCCGGGTCGCATCCCGGTGTGGGCGCCGTACCCGCGCGGTGAGCGCGTCCCGCTCAACGACTCGAGCCGGCGCGCGGTGCTCGCAGGACTGGACCTCACCCACGACCCTGCCGCGGTCGTCGCGCGCAGCCGACGAGGCGTCGGCGTTCGTGGTGCAGCGCGCGATCGACGCCGCGGTCGTGCATGCGGGCGCGACGCCGCGGCGCGTCGTCGCGTCGGGCGGCGGCACCCGGGTCGAGCCCTGGGTGCAGGCCGTGGCCGACGTCACCGGGTTGGCGGTCGACTGCGTGCTGGTCCCCGAGGGCGGGGCGCTCGGTTCGGCGTGGTTGGCGCGCATCGCCGCCGGCCTCGAGGAGCCGACGGCCATGACCGAAGGGCGCCGCTGGGCTCGCACCGGCGCTCGGGTCGAGCCGCGTGCGGCATGGGCGGTGGCGGTGGCCGAGCGCTACGAGCAGTTCCTCGCGCTCAGCTGACGGGCGCTCAGCTGACGGGCGCTCAGCTGGCCGGTGCTCCGCCGACCGGCGGGAGCACCACCCGCTCGCCGGGGTAGATCAGGTTCGGGTCGCCCGACGCCAACGTGGGGCGGTTCTGGTCGCACACCGCGCGCCAGTAGGGCGCGACCTCGCCGTCACCGACCTCGGCGCGCGGGCGACCGGTCGCAGCCGCGTACCGCCGGGCAGAGAGCTCCCACAGGTTGTCGCCGGGCGCGACCACGGCGCTCGTGTCGGCGGGCCCCGGCGTGCTCGCCGGGACGCTCGGCCCGTCCGCGTGGCCGTCGCGCACCGCCGACGTGGGTGGGGGGTCGTCGGGCGGGGTCGCGGCGTGGCCCGGGCCGGGCGCGAGCGCCGACCCGGTCACGAGCGACACGACGAGCGCGGCGTCGACGGCGCGCCGTACGGCCGGGAGCGCCGCCCAGCGCACCGCGCGCACCGCCTCGGGGACGCGCGTGAGCGCGGCGGCGACGTACAGCAGCGTTCCCGCGAGCAGCCACCACGCACCGGCGAGGGCGACCCACCGCAGCCCGGCCACCAGCACGTCGGCCGGCAAGCTCGCGCGGAGCCATGGGTCGAGGCCGTGTCGCGGGCCCGCGAAGGGAGGCCGGGCTCCGAGCGCGGTGAGAGCCACGACCGCGGCGCTCTCGGCCGTCAGCAGCACGAGGGGCCGGACAAATCGGTTGACGGCGATCATGGCAAATGCACGATATGCCGCGATCATACCGATGGTCAAGGGTTCGGAGTGGTCCGTGCCCCGATCGCCGAGTGGTGGTACGTTGCGCGCCGCAACAACCGGGGGAGAGGGGTCTCGACATGGCGCTCGCCGACGTCATCATCATCATCAGCCGCAACGGAGGGGCGTTCTTGTCCCGGTGGCTCCACGTGGTCGTGGGCATCACCTGGATCGGGCTGCTCTACTACTTCAACTTCGTGCAGGTCCCCGCGTTCGGGGAGATGGAGGCGGCGGCGCGCAACAACGCCGTCGACAAGCTGGCGTCGCGTGCGCTGTGGTGGTTCCGGTGGGCGGCGGCGGCGACTCTGGCCACCGGGATCCTGCTGCTCCTCTTCCAGAAGCAGGGCGACAAGTCGCAGCTCTTCAGTGGCGACTACATGAAGTCGGTGCCGGGTATGGCGATCATGACCGGCGTGCTGCTGGGCGTCACGATGTTCCTCAACGTGTGGCTGGTGATCTGGCCCGCCCAGAAGAAGGTCATCGCCAACGCCCGCAACGTGCAGGCCGGCGGCGAGGCCGACCCGAGCGCCGCGGCGGCGGGTCGCAAAGCCGCGCTGGCGTCCCGGATGAACACCATCTACTCGCTCACGCTGCTGTTCTTCATGGTCGGGACGTCGCACTTCCTCGTGCAGGGCAAGTTCAAGTTCGCGCCGAGCAGCGGCGACCGTGCGACCTACTGGATCATCGCCGTGGTGATCTGGGGGCTGCTCGAGCTCAACGCGCTGGGCGTGATCGGCGGCACCAAGCCGGGTGGCCTGAACTGGATGTTCGACACCCACCAGGCCGCGATCATCACCGGCTTCGTGCTGGTGGTCGTGTACTACGCGGTGTTCTACCTGGTGCTCAAGGCCTAGCCGTCTCTCCGGCTTGCGCGCGATCGAAGGTGCCCGGTCCCGTCGCGGCCCGGGCACCGTCGCGCCCGGGGATCAGCGAGTGCCGGGGTGAGTGAATGGCGGCGGCTGCGGATCGCGCTCACCGTCCTCGCCGGGGTCATGCTGATCGGCACGGTCGGCTACCTGGTCCTGGGGTTCACGTTCCTCGACGCCCTCTACCAGACGGTGACCACCGTCACGACCGTGGGCTTCCGCGAGGTCCAGCCCCTGTCGACGGCCGGCAAGGTCTTCACGATCGTCCTCATCCTGCTCGGGGTCGGCACCGCGCTCTACGCGCTCGGTGTGCTGCTCCAGACCCTGGTAGAGGGCGAGTTGCACGACGTCTTCGGGAGGCGACGCATGGAACGCAAGATCGCGGAGTTGCACGACCACGTGATCGTGTGCGGGTGGGGCGCGTGGGCCGCGCGATCGCGAAGGACGTCGCGGCGGATGACGCTCCCCTCGTGGTCGTCGACCGCGACGCGCAACGGCTCGAGTCCGCGCCCCACGCCGTCGTGGTGGGTGACGCGACCGACGACGCCATCCTGCGCCGGGCCGGGGTCGCTCGGGCCCGGGCGCTGGTGGCCGCGCTCGACTCGGACGCCGACAACCTCTTCGTGACCCTGAGCGCGCGGGCGCTCCGGCCCGATCTGTTCATCGTGGCGCGGGTGCGTGTCGACGACAGCGTCGAGAAGCTGCACCGCGCGGGTGCCGACCGGATCGTCAACCCTCAGAGCATCGGCGGCGCGCGCATGGCCGCGTTCGTGCTCCAACCCCACGTCACCGAGTTCCTCGACGTGGTCATGCACGACCGCGACATCGAGTTCCGCCTCGAGGAGGTGACGGTGCCGGCGCACTCGCGGGTGGCCGGCTGCACCCTGCGCGAGGCGCAGATCCGTGACCGCACCGGCGCCCTCGTGCTCGCGCTGCGCGACGAGCACGGCGACTTCTCGACCAACCCGTCGCCCGACGCCCGCATCGGCGGCGGCCAGGTGCTGATCGCGATCGGCACCCCCGACGAGCTCGCGGCGCTCGCCGCGTTGGTGGGGGAGACGGCCACGAGCTGACCGGCCACCGGCGCGACGGCGTGCGGGCGACGGCCGGTGCCGCTCAGTCGGCTCGCCGCTCGAGGTGCTCGGCGTGCTGCTCGATCTTCTGGAGCACGACCCGCTGCAGGTTGCGCTGCTGCGTGTAGTCGGCGACGACGCGGATGTCGCGCGCGAAGCGGCCCATCTCCTGGAGCGCCTCCGCGTGGAAGCGCTCGGCCTCGCCCGGCTCCCAGCCGCTGAGTGCGTCGTCGGTGAAGACCGCGACCAGCCGGCGTTGGATCTCGTCGAGTCCCTCGGCGTAGATCCGGGCCAGCTCGACGAGCACGGGGTCGGGCACCGCGAGCTTGCGCAGGTCCGCGAACGACCGCAGCACGTTCACGTCGTCGGTGTCGTAGGCCGACCGGCCGTGCTCGGCCGGATCCCGCAGGAGCCCCGATTCGGTGAGATCCCGGACGAGCTCGTCGGGCACGCCGGTGGTGGCCACCAGTTCGTCGCGGTCGTAGGTGGCCTCCTCGTCGCCGGCCAGCAGGCCCTCGAGCGCACCCGGGTCGTCGCGGTCGAGCAGGGCGCGGATGGCGGCGAGGGAGAAGCGGCGCGCCTGCAGCCCGCGGATGCGCTCGAGCGCCTCGAGGTGTTCGGGTCCGTAGCGCCGCGTGCGCCCGCTGCGCTCGCCGCTGCGGAGGAGCCCCTCGCGCTGGTAGTAGCGGATGGTGTCGACCGCGACCCCGGCCCGTTGGGCCAACTCGTCGATGCGCCAGTCGCTCACGTCTCCAGCATCCTTCCGTGCCCCCCGGTACCCCTCAAGGCACCGGTGGACGACGTCGAGAACACGATGTCGGCCGGGAACGGCCCGAACGATTTGACAAAGGTTACTACGGAGTAGATACTCTCGGGGTCAGCACCTCGAGAGTCAACTCGATCCAGAACGAGCGCCCGTGAGCGGCCCCGTGCCTCGAAGCGGTGAGCGCCGTAGCATCGACCCTTGTCCGCCCCCCCTGGACAGGGGTCGATGCGCGTCCGGGCACCGTTCGCGAGGATGATGGTGGGCGGCTCTGGGAGGACGGCGGCGTTGCGAACAGTGGTGGTGGTGGGGGCCTCGCTGGCGGGCTTGCGGGCCACCGAGACGTTGCGCCGGGACGGGTTCGACGGCCACGTCGTGCTCGTCGGCGCCGAGGCGCACCTCCCGTACGATCGGCCCCCGCTGTCGAAGCAGCTGCTCGCGGGGGAGTGGGAGCCCCAGGAGCTGGCGTTGCGCCGGGCCCCGTACGAAGAGCTGGGGATCGAGTTGCGTCTGGGAGTGCGCGCGACCGCGCTCGACGCCGCGGCGCGGGAGCTCACGCTCGACGGCACCGAGCGGCTCCGGTTCGACGGCGCGTTGCTCGCGACCGGCGCGACTCCGCGCGTGCTCCCGGGAACGCCCTCGCTCGACGGCATCTTCGTGCTGCGCACCGTCGACGACGCGCTGAACCTCCGCGCCCGC
Organism: uncultured Actinomycetes bacterium; assembly: GCA_963750045.1. Classification (GTDB taxonomy): domain Bacteria; phylum Actinomycetota; class Acidimicrobiia; order IMCC26256; family DASPTH01; genus DASUAS01. Next base: position 104,663 of record CAVVPD010000004.1, read on the forward strand.
CTCGACGCGGGCCCGCGGGTCGTGGTGGTCGGCGCCGGGTTCATCGGCTCCGAGGTCGCCGCCACGTGCCGCGGGCGCGGGCTCGCGGTCACGGTGCTCGAGGCGCTCCCCGCGCCGCTCGTACGCGGGCTGGGCCCGGTCCTCGGGATGGTCTGCGGCGAGCTGCACCGCGACCACGGCGTCGACCTGCGCCTCGGCGTGGGCGTCACCGCCATCGAAGGCGACGGTCGCGTCGAGCGGGTGCGCCTCGACGACGGCTCGACCGTCGACGCCGACGTCGTCGTGGTCGGGGTGGGGGTCGTGCCCGCCACCGAGTGGCTCGAGGGCTCGGGCCTGGTGCTCGACAACGGCATCGTGTGCGACGAGACCCTGCTCGCGGCGCCCGGAATCGTCGCCGCCGGTGACGTCGCCCGTTGGCCCAACCCGTTGTTCGACGGCGAGATGATGCGGCTCGAGCACTGGACGAACGCCGCCGAGCAGGGTGTCGCGGCGGCGCGCCGGCTCCTCCTCGAGATCGGGTCCGGCGCCGAGGGCGACGAACCCGAGGCCTACGCGCCGGTGCCGTTCGTGTGGTCCGACCAGTACGACCGCAAGATCCAGACCGTCGGCCACTTCCGGGGTGACGACGAGATGGAGGTGGTGTACGGCGCGCTGGAGGAGCGCCGCTTCGTCGCGGTCTTCGGCCGCGGTGACCGCCTGGTCGGCGCGCTGGGCTTCTCGATGCCGGCGAAGGTCATGCAGTTCCGAAAGATGATCGAGGAGCGCGCCTCGTTCGCCGACGCGCTCGAACGAGCCCGCGCCTGATGACGCGTCGCGGGTTGGCCACCGAGCCGCTGCTCACGCGCCGGTTCGTCGTGGTGGTCGTCTCCGGCGTCTTCTACTTCTCGGCGATGGGGGCGTTGCTGCCCGTGGTGCCGAGATACGTCGACAAGCGCCTCGGCGGGAACGACGTCGCGGTGGGCATCGCGGTCGGCGCGCTCGCGGTCGGCGCCATCATCCTCCGCCCGCTCGCCGGCCGCATCGGTGACCGCTACGGGCGACGCATCCTGATGGTCGGCGGTGCGTTCGTCGTCGCCATCACCGCGGCCAGCGCCGGCGTGGTCGAGTCGTTGGGCTGGCTGATCATCACCCGCATCCTCATGGGACTCGGCGAGGCGTGCTTCTTCGTCGGCGGCACGACGATGGCCACCGACCTCGCGCCCGTGTCGCGCCGAGGCGAGGCGGTGAGCTACTGGTCGGTCGCGGTGTGGAGCGGGCTCGCGTTCGGCCCCGTCCTCGGCGAGGCGATCCTCGGGGGTTCGGGGTACGACCTGGTCTGGTACGCGTCGGGTGCGCTGGCGCTGCTGGCGGCCGTCGTGGCCCTCGCCACGACCGAGACCCACACCGCGACGACGGGCGACCGCGGGAAGGTCATCGCGCCGGCGGCGGTCCGGCCCGGGATCATCCTCGCCGTGACCCTCCTCGGCATCACCGGCTTCAGCATCTTCCTCCCGCTCTACGCGCCCGAGGTCGGTGTCGACGACGTCGGGCTCGTGTTCCTGGTGTACGGCGTCGTGGTCCTCGCCGTGCGCATCCTCGGGGCGCGCCTGCCCGATCTCCTCGGCCCGATCCGCGCCGGCACGATCGCAACCGGCGCGACCGCGCTCGGCCTGGGGATCGCGGCGGTCTGGCACAGCACGCCGGGGCTGCTGGTCAGCACGGTGACCATCGCGGTCGGTTCGTCGTTCCTGTACCCGTCCCTGCTGCTGCTCGCGTTGCGCGGGGTGCCGGAGAGCCAGCGCGGTTCGGTCGTCGGCACGTTCGAGCGCGTTCTTCGATTTCGCCAACGGCGCCGCCGGTCTCGTGCTCGGGGGGATCGCCGCGCTGTCGACCTACCAGGGTGCGTTCGCGGCGTCGGCCGTGTTCGCCGCGGTGGCGCTCCTGCTGCTGCGTAGCGGGTTCGGCGGCCACTCCGAGGGAGTGGTGCCCACCGTGGCGGAGGTCGGCACCGCGACCGTGGAGCCCACGACCCTCCAGTGACCGCCTCATGACCGGCTCCACGTCATGATCGGCTCCACGTCATGACCGCGCTGCTCGTCACCAACGACTTCCCGCCCAAGATCGGTGGGATCCAGTCGTACCTCTACGAGCTCTGGCGCCGGTTGCCGGTCGAGGACGCCACGGTGCTCACCACGCGCCACCCCGGCGACGCGCCGTGGACGCGCACCAGGGGTTCCGCGTGGTGCGGGCCGAGGAGCGCCAGTTCTTCCCCGTGCCGTCGCTGGCGCGCCGGATCGACGCGCTGGCCCGCGAGATCGGCGCGCACGTGATCTTCCTCGACCCGTGGCTCCCGCTCGGCCACCTCGGTCCGCGCCTCACCGCCGCGCCCTACGTCACGATCGTCCACGGCGCGGAGGTCACCGTCCCCGGGCGGTTGCCGGGCACCCGCCGGCTCGGGGGCCGGGTCTTGCGCGCGGCCGCGGGCGTCGTCGCGGCCGGGCACTACCCGGCGCGCGAAGCGGAGCGGGCCGCCGGCCGGGCACTGCGCGGCGTGATCGTGCCGCCCGGCGTCGACGTCGAGCGGTTCCGCCCGCTCGACGCCGCCGCGCGGGCCGCGACCCGCCGGGAGTTCGGGCTCGATCCCGACCGACCGCTGGTGCTCGGGGTGAGCCGCCTCGTGCCCCGCAAGGGCTTCGACGTGCTGATCGACGCGGTCGCCGGACTGCCCGGCGTGCAGCTCGCCATCGCCGGCGCCGGCCGCGACCGGCACCGGCTCGAAGCACGGGTGACCCGGCGGGGGTTGACGGCGCGGGTGCGCTTCCTCGGCCGCGTCCCCGACGACGACCGCTTCCCTCGGCTCTACGCGAGCGCCGACGTGTTCGCCGCGCCGTGCCGCGACCGCTGGGGCGGTCTCGAAGCCGAGGGGTTCGGCATCGTGTTCCTGGAGGCGGCCGCCGCCGGTGTGCCGTCGGTCGCGGGCCGCAGTGGTGGTTCCCACGAGGCGGTGGTCGACGGCGAGACCGGGTTCGTGGTCGAGAGCCGGGCCCCCGACGTGCGGGCCGCGCTCGGCGCGGTCCTCGCCGACGACGAGCTGCGCGAGCGCATGGGCGTGGCGGCGCGGCGAGCGCGCGGTCGACGAGTTCTCCTACGACGGCCTGGTGGCGCGCCTCGCGCCGATCGCGGCCGGGGACCTCGGCGGCCTCGGGAGGCTGGGCTGAGCGCCGGTACGCTCGGCGCCGTGCCCGACGCGGAGATCGACCTCGAGGCACTCGCACGTGCGGGCCGGAGGATCCTCGTGGTCGGGTGGGTCGCGAACGCGCTGTTCGCGGCCACCGCGATCCCGGTCGCGCTCGGCTTCGACGACGTCATCGGCGTGGCCATCGGTGTGGCCCTGTTCCTGTTCCTCGTCGCGGTGGGCACCTTCGTGTACGCGTTCGGCGTGGGCGTGGCGCGCACGACCCGGGGCGACAACGTGGCGGTGGCGAACCTCTTCTTCCTGCAGGGCTCCGCGCCCCGGCCGGTGCGGCGCGCCTTCCTGGTCCTGTTCCTCGTCTGCCTGGCCATCACGGTGGGCACCGTGGCGTGGGAACCCTTCGGCGTGCTCGTGCCCATGCTCCCGATCGGGCTCGCCGGCGTGTGGGCGGCCCGGTACGGCGTGTTCCCACCCCGGCCCCCCACGCTGCCGCGCCGGCGAATGTGATTGCATTGACGCTCCCATGGCCGACGAAGCGCACGAGCAGATCCATGTCCGGGCCGAGCCCCGCGGTGCTTTTCGCGGGCGTCGACGTTCGAGGACTATCCCGCGTGGGCGAAGAACGTGAAGCAGGCGACCGTGCTCACGCGCGACGGCCAGGGCCGCGGGACGCGCGTCGAGTACCACGCCGGAGCGATGGGGCGGAGCGTGCGTTACGTGCTCGAGTACGACTTCACGGACGCCCCGGACGCGTTCTCGTGGTCGTTGGTGGAGGGTGACATGCTGCGCGCGCTCGATGGTCGCTACACGTTCATCCCCGACGGCGACGGGACCCGCGTCGACTACCGGTTGCGCGTCGACCTCTCGATCCCGCTGCCGGGGCTCGTCAAGCGACGGGCGTCGGGTCTCATCATGGGGACCGCGCTGCAGGACCTGAAGCGGGTGGTGGAGGCACGGTGACCGATCCCGGACCGAACCCACATCCCGACGCCGTCGATTTCGAGACCGCCGGTACCGAGGAGCACGCGCTGCCGGCGCCGTCGGTGCTCGAGAGCGTGATCACCGAGCTGCTCGGCGCGGTGCCCGAGGTACGCGATCACGTGCTCGAGGCCGCCGACGCCCTGCTCGACGCGGCGAAGGCGCTCATCGACGCCGCTGACCGGGTCGTCCGCCAGCAACGGGGAGACGAGTAGCCCGATGGGCGACAACGCCACCTTCGGTGTCGACCTCGGTGGCACCAACGTGCGCGTCGCCCTGGTGGATCCGGACGGCACCATCGTCGACCAACGCCGGAGCACGACGCCGCGCACGCTCGACGAGATCGTCGACGTCATCACCGCCGGGGTGCGGGCGTTCGCGCCGTCGCGACCGGAGGCGGACGCGCTCGGCGTCGGCGCCGCGGGCATGGTCGACCGCGACGGGGTGATCCACTACTCGCCGAACGTTCCTGCGTTCCTCCGTGCACCCGTGCGAGACCTCCTGGTCGCGTCGATCGGCCTCCCCACGGTGGTCGACAACGACGCCAACGTCGCGGCGGTCGGCGAGCTCACCCATGGCGCCGCACACGGCCGGCAGGATTTCCTCCTGGTCACCCTCGGCACCGGTGTCGGCGGCGGCGTGGTCCTCGGCGGTCGGGTCCTGCGGGGCGCGCACGGGTTCGCCGCCGAGATCGGTCACTTCCAGGTGGATCCCGACGGTCCGATGTGCGTGTGCGGGCGGCGGGGGCACTGGGAGGCCGTCGCCTCGGGCACCGCGCTGGGCGAGCTCGGGCGACGGCGCGCCGCGAGCGGCGACGCGCCGTCGGTCCTGGCGAGCGCGGACGGAGACGTCTCCGCCGTCGACGGCGTGCTCGTGGGCGGCGCCGCGCAGGCCGGCGCGGCCGACGCGATCGCGGTCGTCGCCGAATACGCCCACCAGGTGGCGGTCGGGCTCGTGGGCCTGGTGAACATCTTCGACCCCGAGGTGGTCGTGATCTCGGGGGGCCTGATCGAGCTCGGCGACGTGTTGCTCCGGCCGTTGCGCGACGCGTTCGCCGGCCAGATCGAGGGCGCGTCGTACCGACCCGACGTGCCGATCCTCCCCGCCGAGCTCGGCGGGGACGCGGGCCTGATCGGCGCGTCCGTCCTCGCCCACGAGCTCCGGTGACGGTCAGGGTCGGGATCACCCTCCCGTCGTTCCGCGACGACGCCGCGCCGTCGCTCGCGGTGGCCGCCGCGGCGGAGGCGAGCGGGATCGACGGCGTGTTCGCGTACGACCACCTGTTCCGGCGCGACGCGCAGGGCGAGCGGCGCCCGGCGCTCGAGCTGTTCGCGTTGATGGGCGCGGTGGCGGGCGCGACGCGAACGCGTCGCGATCGGCTCGTTGGTCGCCCACGCGACGCTGCGTCCCCCGCGACGCTCGCCAACGGCTTCGACACGGTCGCCCGCATCACCGGACCCGGGCGGCTGCTCGCCGCCGTCGGCGCGGGCGACGGTCAGAGCCGAGAGGAGAACGAGACCTTCGGGCTCCACTTCGGCACCGTGGCCGAGCGCGTGGCGGCCCTGCGGGCCGCGGTGGACGCGACGCGTGACCGCGGGTACCCGGTGTGGGTGGGAGGCAACGATCCCGCCGTGCGCGAGGTCGCCGCGGCGCACGCCGACGGGTGGAACATGTGGGGCGGGGGCGTGGAGCAGTTCCGGACGCGCTCCGCCGAGCCTCCGGAGCACGTCCGCGCGCTCGCCGTTCACCGCGTCGTGGGGTGGTCTGGTCGTGCTGGCCGACGACGACGCCACCGCGGCGAGGAAGGCGGAACGCCTCGGAGCCGGCGACGGCGTGATCGTGGGCGGACCCGACGTGGTCGCGGCCGCCCTCCGCGCGTACGTCGACGCGGGCGCCGACTGGTTGATGATCGGCCCCGTCGACTCCGTCGATCCCGACAACGCCCGGATCCTGGGTGAGGAGATTCTGCCCCGGTTGCGCTGAGGGCCGCTGGTACCGTGGCAGCGATGGAGACGCAGCGGAGGAGTGCTCGGATGAGCGGGACGACGAAGCGGAGTCGACCATAGCGATGGAGTTCCGCCGGATCAACGCCCTGCCGCCCTACGTCTTCGGGATCATGGACGCCCTGAAGATCGAGGCCCGGCGGGCCGGCGTCGACGTCGTCGACCTCGGGTTCGGCAACCCCGACGTCCCGTCGCCGGGCGTCGCGGTCGACAAGTTGATCGAGGCGGTCCGCAACCCCCGCAACCACCGGTACTCCGCCAGCCGGGGCATCCCGAAGCTGCGCCTCGCCGTCAGCGACCTCTACCGGCGCAAGTTCGGGGTCGAGCTCGACCCCGAAACCCAGGTCTGCAACACCATCGGTGCCAAGGAGGGGTTCTCCCACCTGATGTGGGTGCTCCTCGGTCCCGGCGACGCGGCGCTGGTTCCGAGCCCGTCGTATCCGATCCACATCTGGGGCCCGATCCTGGCCGGCGCCGAGGTGCGCCACGTGCGTCTCGGTCCCGAGCAGAACTTCTTCGACAACCTGCTCGAGGCGTGGGAGGACTCGTGGCCGCGGCCTCGGATCATCGTGCTGTCGTTCCCGCACAACCCCACCACCGCGTGCGTCGACCTCGACTTCATGCAGCGGATGGTCGACTTCGCGCGCGAGCACGAGGTGCTGCTCGTGCACGACTTCGCCTACGCCGACCTCGGGTTCGACGGCTACGACCCGCCGTCGATCCTGCAGGTGCCGGGGGCGTCCGACGTCGCGGTCGAGCTCTACACGATGACGAAGTCCTTCTCGATGGCGGGGTGGCGCGTGGGGTTCCTGCTCGGCAACGCCGAGGTGGTCGCCGCGCTGGGGAAGTTGAAGAGCTATCTCGACTACGGCACGTTCCAGCCCATCCAGATCGCGGCCACGGTCACGATGAACGAGCTGCCCGACTACCCGAAGGAAGCCAACGCGATCTATGCGGGCCGGCGCAACGCGCTGATCGACGGCCTGAGCCGCGTGGGGTGGGACATCGAGCGCCCCCAGGGGACGATGTTCGTGTGGGCGCCCATCCCCGGGCCCTACCAGGAGATGGGCAGCCTCGAGTTCTCCAAGCTGCTCGTCCGCGAGGCCAAGGTCGCGGTCTCGCCGGGCGTCGGCTTCGGCCCCGGTGGCGAGGGGTTCGTGCGCTTCGCGCTGGTGGAGAACGAGCACCGCATCGGCCAGGCCGTCCGCGGCATCAGGCGCGCCTTGCCCAAGCTCGGCTGACCGACCCCGTCGTGGCTCCCGGGGACGATTCCCCGAACGCCCTTCACCTCCACCTCTCCCGTCCCTCGGCTCATCGGACCCTAGGAACGAATGCCGTGACGGTCTTCCGGGGGTTCATGCGTGGGGGCGGCGTCGACGGTCGCCCAGCCGCGCGCGCGCTCGAGGCCGCGGTGCCAGTCGGCCCGGCGCTGCTCGAACCGGGGGAGCGGGACGGGGACGAATGCCGCCTCCTCGTGCCACGCGGCCGCCGCCTCCGCCGGGGTCGCCCAGACCCCCTCGGCGATCCCGGCCAGGTACGCGGCGCCCAGCACCGTGGTCTCGGTCGTCGCCGGTCGCCGGACGGTGACGCCGAGCACGTCGGCCTGGAACTGGCAGAGCACGTCCATCGCGCTCGCTCCGCCGTCGACGCGCAGCTCGGCGATGGGGTCTCCGGTGGCGGCGACGATCGCGTCGATGACGTCGGCCGTCTGCCACGCCATCGACTCGACCGCCGCGCGCACCACGTGGGCGCGCGTCGAGCCGCGCGTGAGGCCGAAGATGGCGCCACGCGCGTACGGATCGAAGGACGGAGAGCCGAGGCCGGTGAACGCGGGCACGAACACCACACCGTCGGGATCGGGCACGCTGGCGGCGAGCGGCCCGGCGTCGGACGCGGCGTCGATGAGGCCGAGGCCGTCTCGCAGCCACTGGAGAGCGGCGCCGGTGACGAAGATCGAACCTTCCATCGCGTAGGTGACGGTGTCGCCGAGCTGCCACGCCACCGACGTGAGCAGGCCGTCGGCCGGCGGTGGATGCGACGGGCCGAGGTTCACGAGCACGAACGAGCCGGTGCCGTAGGTGTTCTTGGTCATCCCCGGGCTGAAGCAGGCCTGGCCGAAGAGCGCGGCCTGCTGGTCGCCGGCCATCCCCGCCACCGGCACCCGCAGCCCGGCCGCACGGGCGGGATCGGTGATCCCGAGGCGACCACTGCTCGGGCGCACCTCGGGGAGGCAGGCGCGCGGGACCCCGAACAGCTCGAGCAGCTCGTCGGACCACGCGCCCGCGTCGATGTCGAACAGCATCGTGCGACTGGCGTTCGACGGCTCCGTGGCGTGGACGCCGGTGAGGTTCCAGAGCACCCACGACTCCACGGTGCCGAACGCGAGGCGGTCGTCGGCGGGCACGCCACCCTCGCGCAGCAGCCATTCGAGCTTGGTGGCGGAGAAGTACGGATCGAGGACGAGGCCGGTCAGCGCGCGGACGAGCGGCTCGACGCCCGCGACGCGCAGGTCGTCGCAGCGGGCCGCGGTGCGGCGGTCCTGCCAGACGATGGCCCGGTGCAGCGGTCGACCGGTCGAGCGGTCCCAGACGACGACCGTCTCGCGCTGGTTGGTGATCCCGATGGCGGCGACCGTCTCACCGCCGAGACCCTCGACCACCTCCGTCAGCGTGGCGCTCACCGCGTCCCAGATGTCGTCGGCGTCGTGCTCGACCCACCCGGGTCGCGGGAAGTGCTGGGGGAACTCGCGGTACGCCAGGCCGCGCGCCGCCCCGCCGTCGTCGACGGCGACGGTCCGGACGCCGGTGGTACCGGCGTCGATGGCGAGGACGACGGCCATCGCTCAGCCGGTGCGTGCGCGCGCCAGGGCGTGGCCGAGCGCACGCTCGCCGGGCCGGAACTCGAGCACGTGCGTGGTCCCGTCGTCGGTGCGCACCAGCACCTGCAGGAGCACGGTGTCCCGGCCGCGCTCGACCCGCAGCGAGCTGAGCGGAGCGTCGAGCCGGGGCGTCGAATGGTGGTGCGGGTGGGCTCGGCGCGACCACACGACGACGCGTTCCGAGGTGAGCGCGACCAAGTGGTAGTGGCGGCCGACGAACAGCCGGCGCCGGTCCGCCGGTAACGCCGCGTACCAGGCTCCGCCGGTCATGAGGAGCTCCTCGTCGGGCGCGAGTGTCGGTGCGAGAAGTTGCTCGACCTGCAACCGTCGGGCGTTCCGAGTCATAGATTGCAGGCTACCGACGGACGGAGACGACGCGATGCGCATCGGCATGCTCACCGGCGGGGGCGACTGTCCCGGGCTCAACGCCGTCATCCGGGCCGTGGTCCGCAAGGGTGAGGGCGTCTACGGCGACCAGGTGGTGGGGTTCGGTCACGGGTGGCGCGGAGTGGTGGAAGGCGAGAGCATCGAGCTCACCATGGGCGCCACCCGCGGCCTCGTCCGTCGTGGGGGCACCATCCTCGGCACCTCGCGCACCAACCCGTTCCACTCCGACGACGGTGTCGCGCGGGTGCTCGACACGTTGGCCCGCGAACGGATCGACGCGTTGATCGCGATCGGCGGAGACGACACGCTCGGGGTGGCGCGCAAGCTGGGCGCCGACTCCGGAGTCGCGGTCGTCGGTGTGCCCAAGACCATCGACAACGATCTCTCCGGGACCGACTTCACGTTCGGATTCCACACCGCGGTGCAGATCGCCACCGATGCCATCGACCGCCTCCACACCACGGCCGAGAGCCACGACCGGGTGATGGTCGTCGAGGTGATGGGTCGCCACGCCGGGTGGATCGCCGTCTACTCCGGCATCGCCGGGGGTGCCGACGTCGTGCTGGTCCCGGAGGAGCCCTTCGACATCGCCGAGGTGTGTGCGCGCATCGAGCTCCGGCACCGCCACGGTGCCAACTACTCGATCGTGGTCGTCGCCGAGGGCGCTGCGCCGAGGGAAGGGACCCTCACGGTGCAGAGCGGGGAGGTCGACGAGTTCGGCCACGTGCGCCTCGGTGGGATCAGCAACGTGATCCAGGACGAGATCGGCCGGCGCACCGGCTTCGACACCCGCGTCACCATCCTCGGTCACGTGCTGCGGGGCGGCACGCCCACCGCGTACGACCGCGTCCTCGCGACGCGGTTCGGCATCGCCGCGATCGACGCGGTGCACGACCGGGACTTCGGGACGATGGTCGCCTTGCGGGGCGAGGGGATCGAGCGGGTGCCGATCGGCGACGCGGTGCAGGAGCTCAAGACCGTCGATCCGAAGCTGCTCGACGTCGCCGGCGTGTTCCTGGGCTGAAGCCGTCTCCTAGCCTGACCCGATGAGCGCGCTCCTCGACCTCGTCGCCCTGCTCGACCTCGAGCAACTCGAGGTGAATCTCTTCCGGGGTGTGAGCCTCGACCGCGAGCGCGAACGGATCTACGGCGGCCAGGTGCTGGCGCAGGCGTTGATGGCCGCGGGGCGGACGGTCGAGCCCGACCGCCGGGTCCACTCCATGCACGCCTACTTCCTCCGGCTCGGTGATCCCAAGGTCCCCATCGTGTTCGACGTCGACCGCATCCGCGACGGCGGCAGCTTCACCACCCGTCGCGTCGTCGCCATCCAGCACGGGCTGGCCATCTTCAACCTGGCGGCGTCGTTCCACGTGACCGAGGACGGCTTCGAGCACTTCGACCGGATGCCCGTCGTCTCGGTCCCGGACGATCTGCCCATGGCCGACCGGTGGGCCGAGGGTCAGCCCGAGACCATCGACCGCCAGGGCGCGCCGCACGTCGTCGACGCCCTCGACTTCCGCCAGGTGGGCGGCAAGTTCACCCCGCCCGGTGAGCACCGGGGCGCGGCGCTCGACCCGGACCAGGACACGTGGCTGCGAGTACGCGGTCGCCTGCCCGACGAGCCGCTCCTGCACGCGGCGGTGGTCGCGTACGCATCGGACATGACGCTGCTGAACACCGCGATCCTCCCGCACCCCCTCGGTGAGCACGACACCGGCCTGATGATGGCGAGCCTCGACCACGTGATGTGGTTCCATCGCCCGTTCCGGGCCGACGAGTGGCTGCTGTACCACGTGCACAGCCCGTCGGCGGGCGCGGCACGCGGGTTCGCGCAGGGTCAACTGTTCTGCGCCGACGGCACGCTCGCGGTGAGCGTGGCGCAGGAGGGTCTCATGCGGAGGATGCGCTGACGTGAGCCGCGCGCGACGGCGTCGTCGACCTCCGGTCCGACACGGTGACGACACCCACGCAGGGGATGCGGCGCGCCATGGCCGACGCGGAGGTGGGCGACGACGCCTACGGGGAGGACCCGACGGTGCGGCGCCTCGAGTCGCTCGCGGCCGGACTGCTCGGGAAGGAAGCCGCGCTCTACGTGCCGTCGGGCACGATGGCGAACCAGCTCGCGCTGCGGTTGCTCGGCCGCGCCGGCAGCGAGGTGCTGTGCGGCGAGCGGGCCCACGTGTACCGCTACGAACACGCGGCGTCGGCCGGGAACGCCCGGGTGCAGCTGCGCCCGCTGCCCGATGCCGACGGCACGCTGGACGCCGACGACGTGGCGCGCGCCGCGGCCGGGGTGCAGCACCATCTCCCCGAGATCTCGGCGTTGTTCGTGGAGAACACCCACATGCCCGCGTGCGGTCGTCCGTGGCGACCGGCGGAGCTCGACGCGGTCACCGGCGTCCGCGCGCGACCACGGGTTCGCCGTGCACTGCGACGGCGCCCGCATCTGGAACGCCGCCATCGCGCTCGGTGTGTCACCGGCCGAGCTGGCCGCGGGCACCGACACCACGATGTTCTGCCTGTCGAAGGGGTTGAGCGCGCCGGTCGGCTCACTGCTGTGCGGCGCGCGGGCGCTCGTCGCCGAGGCCCGTGTCGAGCGATCGCGCCTCGGCGGCGGCATGCGCCAGGCGGGTGTGATCGCGGCCGCAGGAGTCGTCGCGCTGGAGACCATGGTCGAGCGCCTGGCCGACGACCACGCCCGGCGCGCGAGCTCGCCGACGCGCTGGCCGAGGTCTTTCCGGGGAGCGTCGATCCGGCCGCGGTCGAGACGAACATCGTGTGCGCCCACGCCGGCGCGCTGCCGGTCGATCTCCTCGACGAGCTCGCGAGCGACGGCGTGCGCGCCGGCACCATCGATCCGGAAACCGTCCGGTTCGTCACCCATCACGACGTCGACGACGCCGGCCTCGCTCGGGCCGTGACCTCGCTGCGCCGGATCGCCGCGCGCGGCTGACCACTACATTCGGACCCATGGCCCCGCCCGACGAGTTCCCCTCCCGCGCGCTCGCCGTCTACGCCCACCCCGACGATCCGGAGATCTCCGCCGGTGGGACGCTGGCCGCATGGGCCGCGGCGGGCACCGAGGTCTGGGTGCTCATCACGACCCGCGGCGACAAGGGCACCCAGGATCCGGACGCCGATCTCGAGGCGCTCGCCGCCCTGCGCATCGAGGAGACCGCCAAGGCGACGGCGCTCCTGGGCTTCGCCGGCCACCTGCACCTCGACCATCCCGACGGCGATCTGCCGGACGACCAGGCCCTGCGCGGGTCCATCGTGCGGGTCGTGCGCGAGCTGCGGCCGGAGGTCGTGCTGTGCCCCGACCCGACGGCCGTGTTCTTCGGCGACGGGTACTACAACCACCGGGACCACCGGGTCACCGGGTGGGCGACGCTCGACGCCGTCGCCCCCGCCGCCGGGAACCCCCACTACTTCCCCGAGCACCTCGGCGGCGAGCTGCGCGTGCACCACGTGCGCGACGTGTACCTGTCGGGCACCCTCGAGCCGAACTGCTGGATCGACATCGGCGACAGCCTCGAACGCAAGATCGACGCGCTGTTCTGCCACGCCAGCCAGCTCGTCGATGCGGGGGAGTGGTTCCGCCAGTTCCTCCGCGAGCGCGCCGAGGACGCCGGTGCGACCGCCGGCATGAAGTACGCCGAGCCCTTCCGCAAGCTCACCTTCCGCACCTGAGCCGCTACTGCGGGTTCTGGCGGCGCCACTCGGCCATGGCCCGCAGCACGAGCACGGCGACGATCCCGACGCCGGCCGCACCGATCAGCGAGCCGACGAACACGCCGATCAGGTGCGACACGTCCGATTGGGAGCTGACGTCGGCGATCCCGAAGCCGATGATGCCGCCGAGGATCCCGGCGAGCACCACGCCGCCGAACGCGAGCAGGAACGCGCTGCGGGACGGGAGCATCGGCGGGGTGGGATCACCCGCCGGATCCGGTTCAGGAACCTGGGCCATCGGCCGATGGTATTGCCATGCAAGAGGTCGCAACCACGTGGCCGGTAGGCTCGCCGGCGATGCGCGTCCTCGTGATGCTGCCGACATTCGACGAGATCGAGAACATCCAGGACGTCCTCGAGCGCGCCCGGGCCGCGCTGCCCGCGGCCGACATCCTGGTGATCGACGACGGCAGTCCCGACGGCACCGCCGACCAGGCCGAGAAGCTCGGCGAGGTGCTCGGCGGGGTCGACGTGCTGCGGCGCGCGTCCAAGTCGGGGCTCGGGTCCGCCTACCGCGCGGGCTTCCGGGTCGGGCTCGCCCGCGGCTACGACGTGATGATCGAGATGGACGCCGACCTCTCGCACGACCCGGCGGTGCTCCCGGATCTGGTCGACGCGGTCGAGCGCGGCGCCGACCTCGCCATCGGCTCGCGCTACGTGCCGGGCGGCTCGATCCCGGACTGGAAGTGGCTGCGCCGGGCCATCTCGCGCTCCGGTGGGCGGTACGCGCACGCGATGCTCGGGCTCTCCGTCCAGGACTCCACCGCGGGGTTCCGGGCCTACCACCGGCGCTCGCTCGCCCGCATCGATCTCGACCACGTCCGGGCCGACGGCTACGGCTTCCAGGTGGAGATGACCTACCTCACCGAACGCAACGGTGGTTGCATCGTCGAGGTGCCGATCGAATTCCGTGACCGGAGCCTCGGGCACTCGAAGATGTCGGGCCGCATCGTGGTGGAGGCGTTCCTGCTGGTCACCTGGTGGGGCCTCCGGGACCGGGTGCGACGGGTGCTGCGCGCGCGACACTGAGGGGATGGACCTCACCGAGTTCACCGTCGCCGGTGCGCTCGTGGAGTCCGCGGAGGGTCTGCTACTCGTCCGGAACCAGCGGCGCGGCGGGGCCACGGACTGGAGCACGCCCGGCGGGGTGATCGATCCCTCCGACGCCACCCTGCGCGCCGGCCTCGCCCGCGAGGTGCAGGAGGAGACCGGCCTGGTCGTCACCGAGTGGGAGGGCCCGCTCTACGAGGTGCGGGCGACCGCGGTCGAGATGGGGTGGATCATGCGGTGCGAGGTGCACCGGGCCCTCGCCTTCGAGGGCGACCTCGTCGTCGACGACCCCGACGGCATCGTGATCGAGGCGACGTTCGCCGCGGCCGACGCGTGCACCGAGTTCCTCGCGTTGTGCGCCCCGTGGGTGCGCGAGCCCCTCGCTGATTGGATCGAACACCGCTGGGGACCCGACGACGCGCGTGCGTACGTTTACGACGTGTTCGGCACGGCGCGTGATGCGGTGCGAGTGGTCCGCACCTGAGCGGCGCACCGGGATGAGGGCGGCCGCGAGCATCCTGCACGTCGACCTCGACGCGTTCTACGCGTCGGTGGAACAGCTCGCCGATCCGTCATTGCGCGGCCGGCCGGTCATCGTCGGCGGGTTGGGCCCCCGGGGAGTCGTCGCCGCCGCGAGCTACGAGGCGCGCGCGTACGGCGTGTACTCGGCCACTCCGATGGCCCGGGCGCGTCGCGCGTGCCCCGACGGCGTCTTCCTCGCGCCCCGCTTCGACGCGTACCGCGACGCCAGCACCGAGATCATGCGCATCCTCCGCTCGTACACGCCGCTCGTCGAGCCGATCGCCCTCGACGAGGCGTTCCTCGACGTCGAGGGCGCGCGCCGCATCCACGGCACCGGCCCGGAGGCGGCCATCGCGATCCGGGCCCAGGTGCTCGAGGAGACCGGCCTCACCGCGTCGGTCGGGGTGGCCACCACCAAGCTGCTCGCCAAGTTGGCGAGCGACCTCTCCAAGCCCGACGGCCTCCTCGTCGTCGGGCCCGGGACCGAGCTGGAGTTCCTGCACCCGCTGGGCGTGCGGCGACTCTGGGGCGTGGGTCCCGCGACCGAGCGCAAGCTCACGGCCCTCGGCGTGCGCACGGTGGGCGAGCTGGCCGCGATGCCCGAGGACACCCTCGTGCACGCGCTCGGCGGCGCCGCCGGGCGTCACCTCCACGAGCTGGCCTGGAACCGCGACGACCGCGCCGTCCAGCCCGAGCAGGAGGTCAAGTCGATCGGGCACGAGGAGACGTTCCCCCTCGACGTCTCCGAGCGCGCCGCGCTCGAGCACGAGCTCGTGCGCCTCGCCGACGCCGTCGCCACGCGCCTCCGCGGCGCCCGGGTCGCGGCCCGGACCGTCCAGCTCAAGCTGCGCTTCGGCGACTTCCGGACGATCACCCGCTCCCGCACCCTCACCGAGCCGACCGACCTCGCCGGTGACCTCGGGCGGGTGGCCCGGGAGCTCCTGGCCGGCGTCGACGTCGCCGAAGGCGTGCGGTTGCTGGGGATCTCGGGCCAGCAGCTGGTGCGCCGACACGTCGTGGCCGGGCCCGACGACCAGGGTCAGCTCTTCGACGACACCGGGGCGCCGCCGACGCCACCCCGGCCGGGAGCGGCCGCGGTCGAGCGCTCGCTGGACGCGATCCGGGCCCGGTTCGGTCCTGGTGCCGTGGGCCCCGGTGGGGCGAATAGCCTGCAGCGGGAAGGGCCCGGCCCACCAACGCGTTGAGACCCCAGGAGGGGTGCGCGACAATGGTGGGGCACCACACAGCGGGCGCGACGATCGAACCATGATGGCGAGCCCGGGATGGGAAATGGGAGAGATGCCGCTTTCCGAGGATGAACAGCGGATCCTGCGGGAGATCGAGGAGAACCTGTCGGCCACCGACCCCAAGTTGGTGCAGCAGGTCTCCGACACGACCCTCTACCGGCACTCGGCGCGGGTCATCAAGTGGGCCGTCGTCGGTTTCGTCGCCGGTCTCCTGCTCATGATCTTCACGTTCACGACCACGCTCATCCTCGGCGTCGTCGGCTTCCTCGTGATGCTCGGGTGCGCGCTCGCCATCGAGCACAACGTGCGCAAGCTCGGCCGGGCCGGGCTCGAGAGCCTCACCGGTTCGATGCGCGGCGGCGCGTTCAAGAACATGCTCGGCAACGCGGGCGCTCGCTGGCGCGAGCGCTGGGGTCGCGACGAGCCACCGTCCTGAGCGGCGGCGCGTCTCGTGGGCTACACCGCCATCCAGGCCGCCCGCCTGTCCGGGTGCACCTCTGCCCAGCTCGAGGCGTGGCGCCGCATCGGGCTGCTGGTCCCGGACGACTCCGAGCCCGGGGGCCCGTACTCGTTCCGTGACCTCGTCGCGCTCCGCATGGTCGCGTCATTGCTCGATGCCGGCCTGCCGATGAGCCGTATCCGCCGCGCGGTCGCAGAGCTGGTCCGCACGGGCGACGACATCACCGGGCTGCGCCTCGTCACCGACGGCGAGTCGGTGTGGGCGTGTCGCGACGACGGCCAGATCCTCGACGCGCTCAGGCACGGCCAGCTCGCGTTGTTCGTCGCGGTCGACCGCTTCGCCGACGAGGTGGAGCACGAGGTGCGGGACTTCGACGACGACCGGCGCGCGTTCGTGGCCGAGTTGCGCGACCGCTCGCCGGGCGGCGGGCCCGACGACCACCCGAGTCGCGGCATCGCCACCTGATCCGCCGCGACTACCTGCGAGCGAGGGTCGACGGATCGAGTCGCCGGCGCCAGCGCTCACGCCACGACAGGTCGTCGTCGAGCGCGCGCTCGAGCTCGTCGACGGAGGTCCAGGCGGCGCGCGCGTCGTCGGGACCGGTGACCGCGTCGCCGTAGCGCGCGCCGCGTTGTACGTGTGCGCGAGACGGCGCAACGGCGCGCCCGCGGCAGCGGTCGTGCCCGCCGGCGCCACGCGTGCCAGCTCGCTCGGGGTCAGCGCGGGATTGGCGGGCACCGCCGCCTCGTGCAGCCGGTCGAGCGCCTCCGCCCACGCGCCGGTGACTGCGATCGCGGGGTCGGCCGTGCTGCGGCGCCGGGCCCGCCGGCGTCGCTTCGCCGAGAGCACCCCGCCGACGTAGGCGCCGAGCACCAGGGCCACCAGCACGATCGCGCCGAGGACCAGCAGCCACGGCGCGAGGCCGTCGCCCGAGGACCGGGCGCTCACCGTGGGCCGGGCCGCGGCGGGGGTGCTGTCCTGTGGCTGGCCGTCACCGCTGCCACCGGGCGTCACCGTCGTGACCGTCGGCGTGGTCGTGACCGTGGGTGTGGTCGTCGCCGTGGGACCCACCGGGGTGTCGTGGGGCAGGTTGCTGCCGCCCGCGGTCACGCCGTCCTGGGCCGCCGGTGTCGGGTCGAAGAGGTGAGTCCACCCGAGCCCGGTGAGGTAGATCTCGGGCCAGGCGTGGGCGTCGTGGTTCGTCACGTGGTACACGCCGTCGGCGTCGGGCTGGCCGGGAGTGAAGCCCACTGCCACCCGGGCGGGGATGCCGAGGGTGCGGGCCATCACCGCGTAGGCGCTGGCGAACTGCACGCAGAACCCGTGCTTCTGGCGGAGGAACGCGAGGATCGCGCTCCCGTTGTCGACGCTGTCGACGTTGGTGTCGTAGACGAAGTCCGGGCCACGGAAGTAGTCGCGCAGCGCCTGGGCCTTCGCGTAGGGCGTGGTCGCCCCCGCGGCGGTCACGACGTCGCGCGCGATGGCCCGGATGTCGTGGATCTCGGTGCTCTTCGGCAGACGCGGTGTACGGGCGGAACTCGGCGGGCACCGGCGCGTCGGTGGCGGCCTGCTGCTCGGGCGTGACCGTGCCCGCGAGCGGGGGGAGCCGGGACGCGACCTGGTAGCGGAGATCGCTCACGTTCGGCGCGTCGGTGACGATGGTGCCCGACGACCGGACGACCAGCGTGTCGGGGAGGTCGATGGCGACGGGCTCGTACGCGGCGGGCAGCCAGCGCTCGGTGAGCGGGCCGATGCGGAACTCCTGGTTCAGCACGCCTTCGGGCGCGTCCGACACGGGCGGCAGGCCCACACCCACGCTGCCGTCGCCCTCGGCGCTGAGCGTCCACTGGCCGCCGTTGTCACCGGTGTACCGGTCGAGCGCGGCGATGCGCCAGTAGTCGGGCTGGGGCGAGGTCACGGTGAAGAGCTCCTGGTTCGCGGTTTCCCTCAGCTTGTCGCCGATGTCGACGAACGGCGCCTGCCCGGGGCGGTAGCTGCGCCCGGCCGAGTCGTTGCGGCCCGAGTTGGCCACGTCGAGCAGCGGGTCCGAGCCCGCGCCCGGGACGATCGGCGCCACCAGCAACGCGAACACGATGGCCCCGGCACCGAGCGCCGAGGCAGGGACGAGCCAGTGAGGGCGGGCCGCGTGCCGCGACACCAGCCAGCTCCGGCGGCGGTCGAGCACGGCGACGTTCTGCGCCAGTAGGAACGCGCCGGCGGCCACGCAGAACGCCGCTGTCACCAGCACGCGCGCGTCGCTGGTGCCGAGGGTCGAGGTCCACACGAAGAACACGAGCGCGGGCGCGATGGCGCCGAGGGTCGCTTCGCGGCCGAACGCGACCCAGTCGGCGACCGCGGCCATGCACCACACCGCGATCACCGCGAGCAGGATGGCGCCGTCGGTCGCCGGCGCGGGCGCGGGCGCGGTGCGCAACAGGTGCCAGCCGTTGGTGAGTTGACGGTCGAGCGCGCGCCACGTGTCGGCGCCGGGGATCCCGAGCGTGGTGGTCGACGGCTCGAGCGCGAGCACGATGAACACTCCCAGGCCCACCAGGGTCGCGGCCACGCCGATCCACACCGACCAGTTGCGCCGCCGGAAGAGCACGCCGATCGCGTGCGGGAGCAGCGCCGCGCCGAGCACCGGCAGCACGTACCGGCTCGAGTCGACGACGCGACCGAGCGACAGGGCGGCGACCGCGCTGAGCGCGGCCAGCGCTAACGGGGCGAAGAGGCGCGCGCGTTGAGCCATGCGGCGGGGGCGGATCGGCCGACGGAGGCGCGGGTGAGGGTCTGGTTCCACGCGGTCGCGAACGGCGTGGACGACGCGTCGACCACGAGCACCGAGGTGCTGGGCGCGAGCCGCGCGGGACGGGTGAGCACCACGACGACGCCGATGCCGGTGAGCGCGCCGAGTGCGTGGAGGGTGTCGGGGGTGACGCTGCCGAGGATGGCGACCACGAGGTCGACGTGCCGGTGCGCGCGCAGGTTCTCGAGCACGGTGGGGAGATGGTCCCGCTCGTTGGGGCCGACGGTGGCGAGCATGTCGATCACGTCGTGGCGGGGGTCGCCGCCGGTGCCGAGCACCTCGCCCGCGCTGGTGACCACCTCCACCCGCCTCCGCAACCGCACCAACCGCGCGGTGACCGACGCGGTGGCCTCGACCGCGATCTCGAACGAGTCGGCGTCGTGCGCGGCCGGGAGCACGTCGATGACGACGGCGGCGTGCGAGCGCCAGCGGGCTTCGTCCTGGCGGATCATCAGCTCGCCGGTGCGCGCGGTCGAGCGCCAGTGCACGCGTCGGAGGTCGTCGCCGAGCTCGTAGTCGCGCAGGGTCAGGAAGTCGCTGCCGAGGTCGCTGACGACCGAGCGGGCCGACGGCGCGTCGCTCTCGGCGGTGACGCGACTCCCGAGCGCGACGGGAGCCACGATCTCGTGCACCCGCGGGCGCACGACGAGCTCGGCCTCACCGGCGCCCGACGTTGCCCGGCGGGCGAGGCCGAACGGGTCGCTGACGGCCACGCGCAACGGCCCGACCCGGTAGCGGCCCCGCCGGCGCGTGGGGATGCGGTACGCGGCGCGCGCGCGGTGGCGCCGGCCGCGAGCGGGGGCACGAGGAAGCGGGCGGCCCGGCGGCCCTCGTCGAACCAGTCGGTGGCCGCCAGCAGCGGAGTGGCGCGGGTGCCGAGGTTCTCGACCAGCAGGTCGATGCGGCCCTCGGAGCCCACGTGGAGACGGTCCGGACGGACCCGCCGGCTGATCGCGAGGTCGGGCAGCTCGCGGAATCGCAGCCACAGCACCGCCGCACCGAGCAGCGCCAGCGCGGCGATGCCGATCACGAGCATCTCGAGGGCACCGAGCAGGAAGCTGCCGACCGCGAGGCCGAGGGCGGCGCCGGTCAGCGACCACCCGCGGCGCGTGAGGGTGACCGTGCGTTCCGTCGGCGGCGCCACGAAGGTGCAGGCCCCGTCAACCGGCCATGGCGCCCGGTACCGGTACCGCCGCCAGGATGGCCCGCACGACGTCGGTCGACGACACGCCGCGGAGCTGGGCGTCGGGCGCCAGCATCAACCGGTGCTCGAGGACCGCGGGCATCACGCGCTTGACGTCGTCGGGGACGACGAACGTGCGACCGAAGCTGGCCGCGAGCGCGCGCGCGGCGCGCTGCAACGAGAGCGAGCCCCGTGGGCTCGCGCCCAGGACGAGGTCGGGGTGGCGGCGCGACGCCGCGACGAGGTCGAGCACGTAGTCGCGCACCTCGGCCGCGACGTGCACCGAGTTGACGTGACCGGCGGCGCCGGCGACGTCGATCGCGCTGGCCACGGGCTGGAGGTCGTCGACGGTGAAGGTGTGCTCGCCCTGCGTCTCGAGGATGGCGAGCTCGGCATCGCGCCCGGGGTAGCCCATCGGGATGCGCATCAGGAAGCGGTCGAGCTGGGCCTCGGGCAGCGGATAGGTGCCCTCGAGCTCGATGGGGTTCTGGGTGGCGATCACCATGAACGGCCGTGGCAGCCGGTAAGTGTGGGCGTCGACGGTGACCTGGCGTTCCTCCATGGCCTCGAGCAACGCCGACTGCGTCTTGGGCGATGCCCGGTTGATCTCGTCGGCGAGCACGATGTTGGCGAAGATGCCACCCGCACGGAACTCGAACTCGTTGGCGGTCCGGTTCCACACCGACACCCCGGTGACGTCCGAGGGCAGGAGATCGGGCGTGAACTGGATGCGGTGGCAGCTGCCGCCGATCGAGGCCGCGATCGCCTTGGCCAGCGACGTCTTGCCCACTCCGGGGACGTCCTCGATGAGGAGGTGGCCCTCGGCGAGGAGGCACACCAGCGCGAGGTGGATCTGCTCGCGCTTTCCCTGGATCACGCGCTCGACGTTGCCGAGGAGCGCAGAGAACAAGTGGCCGAACGACGAGTCGCGGCTCGGCGCGGTGGCGGGCTGAACCACGAACACCTCCAGAGCGGGCGTCCCGACGGTACCAGAGGCCGTCGGCGGCGCAGGACCAGGGCTACCGTCGCGACGGATGACGAGCGAGACGACCAGCGGGTTGCCCGGTCCCGCGTTCTGGGTGCGCGCCACCCTCCTCGTGCTGGCGCGTCCGGCGCTCTGGGCGAGCGCCCTGCGCCAGGCGTGGCGCCTCGCCCGGCCTCGGTGGTGGGCCCGGCCGCCGTTCGTGCCCGTCCCCGATCCCGACTACCTCCGGTTCCGGTTCGAGACGCAATACGGTGCCGAGGGGCGACCCGACCCCCACGACCTCCTGACGTACCTCGAGTGGTGCCGCGACGCCGCCGACCCGCGGCCCGGGGCGGGTCGGCGCCGGTAAGCTCTCCTCGACCACGAGCCTTGCGGAAGCGCCGAGACGCGGGATCGCCAGGAACGCGGGAGCGCCGCGGGAGGAAGAGCGCGGAAAGGAAGAGGAGGTCTCGACGCTTGGGAAGAGCCCTGCTGCTCAACGCCAGCTTCGAGCCGTTGTGCGTGGTGCCGATGCGCCGGGCGGTGGTCCTCGTGCTGAAGGAGAAGGCCGAGATCGTCGCGCGCAACGGCGCGGTGCTCCGGTCCGAGCGCGCGGAGCTCCCGGTGCCGTCGGTCATCCGCCTCAACCACTACGTGCGCGTGCCGTACCGCAGCCGGGTGCCCCTGTCGCGCCGGGCGGTGTTCGCGCGTGACGGCCACCGCTGCCAGTACTGCAACCGGACGGCGGAGAACATCGACCACGTGGTGCCGCGCTCGCGCGGTGGTCCGCACGCGTGGGACAACGTCGTGGCGTCCTGCCGGGCCTGCAATTCCCGCAAGGAGGACCGCCTCCTGCACGAGGTCGACCTCCGCCTGGCGCGCCCGCCCCGCGAACCCCAGGCCAACCTGTGGGTGGTCGCCGCCGCGGGCATGATCGACCCGGCCTGGGAGCCCTTCCTCCCCGTCTGACGCTCGCCGGTCACGCTTTCCCGCACGACGCGCCCCGCTGAGGGCGCGTGTCCGCGCGCGCTCTTCGCAAGCGGATTTCGGCGGTCAGAGGTGGATTGGGGAGGGAAGTGGGTTGAAGAGTGGGGGGAGAGGGTGTAGGGTGCCACGAAATGGAGTGAAGTGGTGAGCAGGTGTCACCGGGTGGGCGTCACCGCGGTGCCAGTGGTGGACGAGGACCGAGAGGCGAGGGATCCGGATGTTCCTGGGGGAGTTCCAGCACTCCCTGGACACCAAGGGGAGGGTGATCCTCCCGGCGAAGTACCGGGACCAGCTCGCCGACGGGGCCTTCGTGACCAAGGGCAAGGGCGGCTGCCTGTCGGTGTTCACGCCAGAGGAGTTCGAGATGGTGGCGAGCCAGATCCGTGAGCAGTCGAAGCGGGGTCCCCAGGCGCTCAACGCCGCCCGGGTCTTCTTCGGCGGCGCCAGCGAGATCCAGCCCGACAAGCAGGGCCGCGTCGCCCTGCCCGCCAACCTGCGGAGCTTCGCCCACCTCGAACGTGAGGTGATGGTCGTCGGGCTCTACTCCCGGATCGAGATCTGGGACCGAGACCGGTGGCTGGAGCTCGACCGGGCCGGCGCCGAGGCACTGACCGAATCCGACGAGCTTCCCGAATTCGGGATCTGAGCGACCAGCAACACATTGACAAGGCGAGCCTGCGGGCCCGTCACCAGCCCCCCGGGCGACGCGGCGCAAGCGCCCCTTCCGCCCGCTTCGCTTTCGTCGACGCGTCCGGGGGGTTGGTGACGGTCCCAAGGAGACACAGACAGGGGACACATGGCTGAGGGCTTCCTCCACGTGCCGGTGATGGCGCCGGAGGTGACCGAGCTCCTCGGGCAGGTGCCCACGGGTCTGGTCGTGGACGCGACGGTGGGTGGCGGTGGCCACTCCGGTGCGCTCCTGGCCACCCGCCCCGACCTTCGTCTCCTCGGTATCGACAGGGATCCCGCCGCCGTGGCAGCGGCGGGCGCGGCACTCGCCCCCTTCGGGGATCGGGTCCGCATCGTGCAGGGCGGCTTCGAGCACGTCTCGGAGATCGTCGCAAGTGCCGACATCGTGGGAAGAAGCGAGGGAATCGTGGCGATCTTGTTCGATCTGGGTCTCAGCAGCCCGCAACTCGACCGCCCCGTACGGGGATTCTCGTACTGGGCCGACGCAGCGCCGCTCGACATGCGCATGGACAGCGCGCAGACGCTGACCGCCGAGACCGTGGTCAACGAGTACTCCGAGACCGACCTCGCCGCGCTCATCGCGCGCAACGGGGAGGAGCGCTACGCGCGACGCATCGCCGCGGAGATCGTGGCCGACCGTCCGCTCCAGACCACCGGCGACCTCGTGGAAGCGATCAAGCGAGGCATCCCCGCACCGGCCCGCCGCCGCGGGGGTCACCCGGCCCGCCGCACCTTCCAGGCCATCCGCATGGAGGTGAACCGCGAGCTGCCGAACCTCGCCGCCGGCCTCGACGAGTCGGTCCACCTGCTCAAGCCCGAGGGCCGGATGGTGGTGCTCGCCTACCACTCGCTCGAGGACCGCGCGGTGAAGGAGCGCTTCGCCGACTGGTCGCGCACCGAGGAGCCCGGGTACGTGCCGACCGGACTCCCGCGCGCCTCCCGCAACCCGCTCACCCGCCTCCTCACCCGCCGGGCTCGGCGCCCGTCGGACGCCGAGCTGGAGGCGAACCCGCGTGCCGGCAGCGTCCGCCTCCGCGTGGTCGAACGCCTCGCGCCGTGACCACGATCGCGGCGGCCACCACCACGGCTCGCCGTCCGGCTCGAGAAGATCCGGCGATTCGGGCGAGGCCGGAGCTCCGGGTCGTTCCGGCGCGGGCGCGCGTCGGTCGCGCTCGGCACCCTGCTCGTGCTCTTCACGGTCTTCGCGCTCGTGAGCGCGGTCGCGTTCCACGTCGTGCTCGCCCAGAACCAGCTGCAGCTCGACCGGCTCAACGGGCGTATCGCGGAGGAGCAGCGAGTGTACGAGCAGCGCCGCCTCACCACGTCGCTGCTGGCGTCGCCCCCGCGCGTCATCAAGGAGGCCGAGCGCCTCGGGTTGACGACCCCGGCCGAACCCGTCGAGTACCTGTCCGTTCCCGGCGCGCCGATGCCCTCCCTGGGTGACGTCACGACGGCCGACACGCTCGCCGACTGGGCGAAGACGAAGCCGAGCCTTGGCCCCCGCCAGCCGTGACCCCGCGGGTCACGCCGCCCGGCGCCGGCCCGCCGCTCCGCACGGGCCCCCGCCCGAGTCCCCGCGCCCGAGCCGCTGGGGCGGGAGCGTGGCGCGCCGGCGCGCCACCCGCGGCCCGCGAACCGGGTGCCGGCTTCGCGTTCGGGCACGCAGCGGGCTTCGCGTTCGGGCACGCAGCCGGTTTCGCGTTCGGGCACGCAGCGGGTTTCGCGTTCGGGCACGCAGCCGGTTTCGCGTTCGGGCACGCAGCGGGTTTCGCGTTCGGGCACGCAGCCGGCCCGCCCGCGTACGACCAGCCGTCCGAAGCGCGAGCCGGCCCGCCCGCTCCCGCCCGTCCGCCTGCGGGTCGTCGGCATCCTGCTGGTGATGGTGCTGGCGTTCGCCGCCATCGGCGTGCGCCTCTTCGACCTCCAGGCCCGTGACCGCTCGCACCTCAGGTCGCTCGGCCTCGGTCAGCGCGTGCGCACCGTCGCGATCCCTGCCGAGCGCGGCAACATCTTCGACCGCACCGGCAAGGTGCTGGCGGTGTCGGTGCCGCAGACGACCATCGTCGCCGACCCGCGCGTGATCAAGGACCCGGTCGGGTACGCCGCCAAGCTCGCGCCGATCGTGCAGGTCGACCAGGCCGAGTTGGCCCAGCGGCTGTCGAACCACTCGAGCGCGTTCGCCTACGTCGCCCGCAAGGTGAACGACCAGGTGACCTCCGAGGTGAAGCAGCTGAAGCTCGTCGGCATCTCCTACCAGGCCGAGTCGCGGCGCTACTACCCGACGGGTTCGGTCGCGGGCCCGGTGATCGGGTTCGTCGGGACCGACAACAACGGCCTCGGCGGCATGGAGTACGCGTACGACAAGCTGCTCACGGGCAAGGCCGGCAGCGTGCAGGTGGAGCGTGACCCGCAGGGCAACGACATCCCCGGCGGTGAACGCCAGATCCGGACCGAGCAACGGGGCCAGGACCTCGTGCTCACCATCGACCAGTCGCTGCAGTGGAACACCGAACAGGCCCTGGTCAAGGGCGTGAGCGACATGAACGCCAAGGGTGGCACCGCGATCATCGTCGACGTGCGGACCGGCGACGTGCTCGCCATGGCGACGGTCGACGGCGCCACCGACACGCATCCCGCGCAAGCCGCGGCGGCGAGCGAGAGCGACCGTCCCGTCACCGACGTGTACGAGCCCGGCTCGACGAACAAGGTGATCACGATGTCGGGCGCGATCCAGGAGGGGCTCGTCACGCCCGACACCACGATCGACGACATCGGCCAGTCGATCAACGTCGGCGGAACCGACTACGAAGACGTCGATCCCCACCCGAGCACGATGACGGTGGCCGACATCCTCGCCGAGTCGTCGAACGTCGGCACGATCAAGATCGCGGCCGAGCTCGGCAAGGACAACCTGGCGCGCTACCTCGACGCGTTCGGCTTCGGCCACCCGACGGGCCTCGACCTCCCTGGTGAGTCGTCGGGGTCGTCGTTCGACGCCGCGCAGTACACCGACACGAGCATGGGGTCGGTCCCGATCGGCTACGGGATCGCGGTGACCGCGATGCAGATGCTCGACGTGTACAGCACCATCGCCAACCACGGCACGGCCCGCCCGCCGCGCCTGGTCGCGGCGACCGTCGACGCCGACGGCAAGCGTCACGACGAGCCGCTCCCGACGCCCCACCCGGTGGTGTCGGCGGCGACGGCCGACGCGGTGAGCGGCATGCTCGCGAAGGTGGTCGCCGAGGGTACCGGCGTGAAGGCGCAGATCCCCGGCTACCCGGTGGCGGGAAAGACGGGAACGGCCCGCAAGGCCCCCTACGACACCGGCGAGTACAACGCGTCGTTCGCCGGGTTCGCGCCGGCGGGCAACCCCCGGCTGGCGGCCATCGTGGTGGTGGACTCGCCCGAGGGCAGCATCTTCGGTGCCGACGCCGCCGCCCCGGTGTTCCAGCAGATCATGCGGTTCGCGCTGGCCTACGAGCGCGTCCCCACGACCTCGTGAGGCTCCGAGCGTGATCGCCGCCCGGTACCCTTGCTCGTTCAATCCCGTGACCGAACCGAGAGGACGCGCTCGCGTGCGTTGGCACGACCTGCTCGCCGGCCTCGACGGGCCCGGTCTCGGTGCGGTCGAGCTGACCGGGGATCCGGACGTCGAGGTCGCCGCCATCACCCACGACAGCCGCTCGGTGACGCCGGGCGCGTGCTTCGCGTGCATCCCGGGTGCGGTCACGGACGGGCACGAGCACGCGGGGGAGGCGGTCGCCGCCGGCGCGGTGGCCCTGCTGGTCGAGCGCCCGCTGCCGTTCGCGGTGGCCCAGGCCCGGGTGCGGAGCGTCCGGGCGGCGCTCGGGCCGGTCGCCGCCGAGCTCTTCGGCCGCCCGTCGGCGGCGATGCGCACGATGGGTGTCACCGGCACCAACGGCAAGACCACGACCACGTACCTCCTGGAGGCCATCGCCCGGCACGCGGGTGGCCGGGTGGGTGTGATCGGCACCGTGGGCGCGCGCATCGCGGGTGCGCCGGTGGCGTCCCAGCTCACCACGCCCGAGGCCGACGAGCTGCAGGCGCTGCTGGCCCGGATGCGCGACGCCGGTGTCACGACGGTCGCGATGGAGGTCTCGTCGCACGCGCTCGCGCAGCATCGGATCGACGGCACGCGCTTTGCCGCGGTGTGCTTCACCAACCTCAGCCACGAGCACCTCGACTTTCACGGCTCGCTCGACGCGTACTTCGAAGCGAAGTGTCGCCTGTTCGACACGACGTTTGCCGCGGCGGCGGCGGTGAACGTCGACGATGCGCGCGGCATCGCGCTCGCGGCGCGGACGCGTGCCGTGGGCCTCGACGTGTGGACCGCCTCGATCGACTCGGCGACTGCCGACATCACCGCGCGGGCGCCCGACTACCACGCCGACGGCACGACCTTCACCATCGTCGATCGCCGCGCCGCCGCGCGCGGAGGTCCGGCTCACGCTGGTGGGGAGCTTCAACCTGGCCAACGCGCTGGCCGCCGCGGCCACCGCCCGCGCCGCGGGCTTCTCGTTCGACGCGGTGGCGTCGGGCCTGGGGGAGCCCCTCGTGGTGCCGGGCCGCTTCGAGCGGGTCGACGCCGGGCAGCCGTTCCCGGTGCTCGTGGACTACGCCCACACCCCCGATGCCCTGGCCCGAGTGCTCGTGGCCGCCCGCTCACTCACCGGCACCGGTGGCCGGGTGATCTGCCTCTTCGGTTGCGGTGGCGACCGCGACCCGGCGAAGCGGCCGCTCATGGGCCGGGCGGTGGCGTCCGCCGCCGACGTCGCCGTGCTCACGTCGGACAACCCACGATCGGAGGACCCGCGGGCGATCGCCGACGCGGTGCTGCCCGGCCTCGCGACCGGTCCGGGCATGGTCACCGTCGAGCTCGACCGGCGGGCCGCCGTCGCCACCGCGCTCGCGGCGGCACGCGCCGGCGACGTCGTCGTGCTCGCGGGCAAAGGTCACGAGACCGGACAGACCGCGGGCGCGCGCACGGTGCCGTTCGACGACCGCGTCGTCGCGCGTGAAGAGCTCGGAGTCCTCGGGTGGAAGTGACGGCGCGGAGCCTGGCGACGCTCACGGGTGGCGTGCTGGTCGCGGGCGATCCCGACGCCCGCGTCACCTCGTTCACCATCGACTCGCGCGTGCTCGAACCGGGCGCCTGCTTCGTCGCCCTCGTCGCCGAGCGCGACGGTCACGCATTCGTGGGCGATGCGTTCGCACGCGGAGCACACGTCGCGCTCGGTCACGCGCGACGTGGGCGAGCACCCGGGGACGATCGTGCGGGTCGACGACGCGTTCGGCGCGCTCGCCCGACTCGGCCGGGCCGCACGCGACCGCTTCGACGACGCCACCGTGGTCGGGATCACGGGCTCGGCGGGCAAGACCGGCACCAAGGACCTCACCGCGGCGGCGCTGGGCCACGGTGCACGTGCACGCGAGCCCCGGGTCCTACAACAACGAAGCCGGTGTCCCGCTCACGCTGCTGACGGCCCCGTCCGAGACCGAGACGCTGGTGCTGGAGATGGGGGCACGCGCCCACGGCGACATCACCGCACTGTGCGCGATCGCCCGCCCGACCGTCGGGGTGATCACGAACGTGGGCCTGGCCCACGCGGGGCCGCTCGGGGGGCGTGCCGGGTGGCGCGGGTCAAGGGCGAGCTGCTGGAGGCGCTCGACGTGCACGGCCTCGCCGTGCTCGACGCCGACGACCCGGAGACCGCGGGGCTCGCGGCGCGCACGCCGGCGCGGGTGCTGCTCGTGTCGGCCGGCGCCGGGGGCGGCGCCGAGGTACGGGCGCGCGACATCACCCTCGACGCCGAGTTGCGCCCCAGCTTCACCATCGAGTCGCCGTGGGGGAGCGGACCGGTGGCGTTGGCGGTACGCGGCGCCCACCAGGTCACCAATGCGACGCTGGCGGCGGCGGTCGCGCTCTCGCGCGGCGTGTCGTTCCACGACGTCGCCACCGGCCTCGCCACCGTGCAACCGGCGCGGTGGCGCATGGAGGTGGTGCGGACCGACGAGGGGATCGTGGTCCTCGACGACGCCTACAACGCCAACCCGGCGTCGATGGCCGCGGCGCTCGAGGCGTTGGCGCGTGTCGACGTGCCGGGCCGGCGACTGGCGGTGCTGGGCGAGATGCGGGAGCTGGGCGAGCTCGCCGAACGCGAGCACGCCGCGCTGGGCGTGCTCGTCGGCGCGAGCGCCCTCGACGCGCTCGTCACCGTCGGCCCGGATGCCGCGCCGATCGCGGTCGCGGCCCGCGCCGCCGGAGTGGCCGTCACCGAGGTGGTCGACGTCGCCGCCGCGCTCGAGGCGGTACGGGGCTTCGTGGTGCCCGGCGACGCGGTGCTGGTGAAGGGAAGCCGTGCGGTCGGTCTCGAGCTGGTCGCGACCGCCCTCCGGGGAGGCCCGCGCGGGAGGACGAGCAGTGATCGCCCTCCTCGTGGGCATGGGTGCCGCGTTCTTCCTGAGCATCCTGGGCACGCCGCTCATCATCCGGATCCTCAAGCGCAAGGAGATCGGGCAGCAGATCCGCGACGACGGCCCGTTCGCGCACCCACACGTGCAGAAGGCGGGCACACCCACCATGGGCGGGATCGCCATCGTCGGGAGCGCGGTGGTCGGCTACCTGGTCGCGCACGTGCGCACCGAGCAGATCCGCTTCGCGCGCGCCGGGGTCACGCTGATGGTGTTGATCGTCGCGATGGCCGCGGTCGGGTTCGTCGACGACTACCTGGGGGTGCGCCGCCGCCGGAACCTCGGCCTCCGCAAGCGCGGGAAGACCGGCGGTCAGCTCCTCGTCGCGGCCGGGTTCGCGATCCTCGCACTCGAGTGGGTCAACGTGTCGACCCACCTCTCGTTCACGCGCATGCTCGATCTCGACATGGCGTCGAGCGTGTGGTTCGTGGTCGCCGTGCTCTTCGTCTACGGCTTCTCGAACGCGGTGAACCTGACCGACGGGATGGACGGCCTGGCCGCCGGATCGGCGGCGATGGTCTTCGCCGCGTTCGTGATCATCGCGTTCTGGCAATTCCGCCACCCCGGCATCTACCACGTGCTCCCGGCGGGTGCCCTCGATCTCGCGGTGGTGTCGGCGGCCATGATGGGCGCCTGCCTCGGCTTCCTCTGGTGGAACGCGGCTCCGGCGCAGGTGTTCATGGGCGACGTCGGCTCGCTCGCGCTCGGCGCGGCGATGGCCGGGCTCGCGCTGATGACCAACACGATCCTCCTCCTGCCCATCCTCGGCGGGCTCTACGTGTTCGAGACCCTCAGCGTGATCGCCCAGGTGATCTCGTTCCGGTGGTTCCACCGTCGCGTGCTCCGGATGGCTCCGATCCACCACCACTTCGAGGTGGGGGGATGGCCCGAGTTCACGGTCATCGTGCGCTTCTGGTTGCTCGCCGGGTTGCTCGTGGCGCTCGGTCTGGGGTTCTTCTACGCCGACTTCATCCGCATCCCGGGAGCGATCGACTGATGCGGGTGCTCGTCGTGGGGTTGGCGACGACCGGTGCGTCGGTGGTGTCCTGCACGCGCGCCGCCGGGCACGAGGTCGCCGTCCTCGAAGACCATCCGGTGCGCGACGGCGCGCCCGGCGAGGCGTTTCGCGCCCACGCCGAGCGCGCGGTCGCCGAGGGCGCCGTGGTCGTCGACCGTCCCGATGCGCGCGAGGCCGCGGCTCAGGGGCGGGCCGCCGACCTCGTGGTGCCGAGCCCCGGAGTGCGCCCCGATCATCCCGCCATCGTCGCCGCGCACGACGCGGGGGTGCCGGTGCGGTCGGAGATCGACCTCGCGGCGGCGCGCCTGCGTGCACGTCCCGACGCGCCCCGGTTGGTCGCGGTGACGGGCACCAACGGCAAGACGACGGTCACGACGTTGATCGACGCGATGGTGCGTGCCGCGGGGATCGCCAGCTCTGCCGCCGGCAACATCGGCCGTCCGCTCCTCGAGGCGGTCGGCGACGACGTCGAGGTGGTGGTGGCCGAGGTGTCGTCGTTCCAGCTCGCGTTCACGACCGACGCGTTCGCGCCCGATGTCGCGGTGCTGCTCAACGTCGCCGAGGACCACCTCGACTGGCACGGTTCGGCCGGCGCCTACGCGCAGGCCAAGGCAAGGCTGTTCACCCATCAGGGGCTCGACGCCTTGTTGATCGTCAACGGCGACGATCCGGTCGCCGTCGCGCTCGCGGCCGGCGCGCCCGGGCGGGTCAGCCGTTTCACGACCGGCGTTCCGACCGGCAGCGGCTACGGGGTGCGGGGCGCGGATCTCGTGGGCCCCACCGGCGTGATCGCCCCGGTCCCGGGGTCCGGCGCGCCCCACGACCGCGCCAACGCGCTCGCGGCGGCAGCCGCGGCGCTGGAGGTCGGTGCCGACGTCGCCGCGGTCGCACGTGCTCTGACCGGCTTCGGGGGCCTCACCCACCGGGTGCAGCTGGTAGGGGAGCACGACGGGGTCCGGTTCTACGACGACTCCAAAGCCACCAATCCGCACGCCACCGCCAGCGCGCTCGCCGGGTTCGACCACGTGGTCCTCATCGCCGGGGGCCGGAACAAGGCGCTCGACCTGGGGGTGTTGCGCGCGCAGGTGTCCCGCCTCCGAGCCGTGGTCGCGATCGGTGAGGCCGCCAATGAGATCGAGGCCGCGTTCGGAGCCGCGGTGCCGGTGGTTCGTGCGGGCTCGATGCACGACGCGGTACGCGCCGCGATCGGACACGCGCGATCCGGCGACACCGTGCTGCTCTCGCCCGCGTGCGCGTCGTTCGACTGGTACGAGAGCTATGCCGCGCGCGGCGACGACTTCGCCCGTGAGGTGGCGCGGCTGACACCGTGCCGGAACGGAGGAGCGACATGACCGCGGTCACCGGTTCGATCCGCCCGCACCGCCACGCGGGGGACGCGGCGCCGCGCGACGACCGCGCGCTCGTCGACCGCGATCCTGCTCGTGGCGACGGTCGCGGTGCTCAACGTCGTCGGCGTGGTCATGGTGCTCTCGGCGTCGTCGGTGGCGTCCCTCACCGACTACGGGTCGCCGTGGTACTTCTTCTTCCGCCAGCTGATGTGGACGGCGCTGGGCCTCGGTGCGTTCGTGTTCGCCATCCGTTTCGACTACCGCAGGTGGCGCGCGCTGGTACGGCCGCTGTTGATCGTGAGCGCGGTGTTGCTCGTCGTCGTGCTCGTCCCCGGAGTCGGCATCTACGTGTCGGGCTCGCGCCGGTGGCTGGGCGCCGGCATCCTCCGGTTCCAGCCGAGCGAGATCGCCAAGCTCGCCCTGCTCCTCTACGCCGCCGACCTCGTCAGCCGGCGCTCCGGTGAGCTGCACGACTGGCGGCGCGTGGTCCGGCCGGTGCTCTGCGTGCTCGGCGGTGTCACCCTCCTCGTGATGAAGGAGCCCGACCTCGGCTCGGCCATGGTGCTCGCGCTGGTCGTGATCGCGGTGCTCGTCGCCGGCGGGGTGCGCAAGACCCACCTCGCGGTCGTCGGGGCACTCGGGGTCTCGGCGGTCACCTTGCTCGCGATCGCGGAGCCCTACCGGCGAGCTCGCATGCTGACGTTCCTGCACCCCTTCGCCGACTCCAGCAACGCGGGCTACCAGATCTCGCAGTCGCTCATCGCCCTCGGCAGCGGCGGCTTCACCGGCGTCGGCCTCGGGGCCGGACGCGCCAAGTGGAACTTCCTGCCCAACGCGCACACCGACTTCATCTTCGCCATCATCGGCGAGGAGCTCGGGCTCATCGGGTGCTTCCTCGTGATGGGGCTCTTCGTCGCCTTCGGTGTGCTCGGGACGCGCGCGGCCCTGCGCGCGCCGGATCGGTTCGGCGCGTTGATCGCAGCCGGCGCCACCATGTGGGTCGTGGGACAGGCGGTGATCAACATCGGTGCCGTCGTGGGCCTGCTGCCGGTCACCGGCATCCCCCTGCCGTTCGTGTCGTTCGGTGGCTCGGCGTTGATCACCACCATGCTGGCGACCGGGATTCTCGTGAACGTCGCGCGCCAGGGTCGCATCGGTCCGGCGCGCACGAGCGCGTCGGCGCCGGTGACGGCGACCTACGCGCTGATCAGTGGCGGCGGCACCGGCGGCCACGTGTTCCCCGCGCTCGCGCTCGCCGAGGACCTGGTCGCGCGGGGCCACGCACGCGGCGAGCTCCGTTTCGTCGGCGCGCGGCGTGGCCTCGAGGCGACGGCGGTGCCGGCGGCGGGCTTCGCCATCGATCTCCTCCCCGGCCGCGGGCTCGAGCGTCGGCTGACGCCCCGGAGCCTCGTCCGCAACCTTCGAACGGCCTCCGACACCGTCGTTGCGATCGTGCGAGCGCTCGCGCTCGTCCGGCGGCTGCGCCCAAGCGTGGTCGTGGGGGTCGGCGGCTACGCGTCGTTGCCGGCGCTGCTCGCGGCCACGGTGTGGCGGGTGCCGCGGGTGATCCACGAAGCCGACGCCCATCCGGGCCTCGCGAACCGCATCGCGGTGCGGTTCGGCGCGCGCCCGGCGGTGACGCTGGCCGGCACCGCGCTCCCGGGCGCCGTGGTCACCGGCAACCCGATCCGGCCGGCCATCGGCGCGGTGCGCCGGGACCCGGTGGCGCCGCCCATGGTGGCGGTGGTCGGCGGGAGCCTCGGCGCCCGTTCCCTGAACCGGGCCGCGCTGGGGCTGTACGACCGCTGGCGCGACCGGTCCGACGTCACGATCCACCATGTGAGCGGCACGCGCGACTACGAAGAGTGCGTGACCGCACTCGACGCGGCGCTCGCTGCGGGCGACGCGCTCGAGTACCGGCTCGTCCCGTTCGAGGAGCACATGGAGACCGTCTACACCGAGGCCAGCGTGATCGTCTCCCGGGCCGGGGGGATGACCGCCGAGCTCACCGCGGTCGGGATCCCGTCGGTGCTGGTGCCGTTGCCCGGCGCGCCCGGCGACCACCAGACCCGCAACGCCGAGGCGCTCGTGGCCGCGGGCGCGGCGGTCATGGTCGCCGACGCCGCGCTCGATGCGGCACGCCTCGACGCGGAGCTCACCGCGCTGCTCGCCGATCCGCGGCGATGCCGCGCGATGGCGATCGCCGCCCGCGCGCTCGGCCGTCCCGACGCCACCGCCCGGTTCGCCGATCTCGTCGAGGAGGTCGCCGGTGCCGCCTGAGCCCGCGACCGAGCTCGACCTCACCGTCCCGCACCGCATCCACATCGTGGGCATCGGCGGCGCGGGCATGAGCGCGATCGCCACGGTCCTGGCCCGCATGGGGCACGAGGTGAGTGGATCCGACCTCCGCGAGTCCCGCGCGCTCGAACGGCTCGGCCTGCTCGAGATCGCCACGCACGTCGGTCACGACGCCGCCAACCTGCCCGATGCGCTCGACGCGGTCGTCATCTCCACTGCGATCCCCCCGAGCAACCCCGAAGTGCGGGCGGCGGTGGCGCGCGGCATCCCCGTGCTCCGCCGCGCCGACGCCTTGCGCGCCATCGTCGCCACGCGCACCACGATCGCGGTGGCGGGGAGCCACGGGAAGACGACGACGTCGTCGATGCTGGCCCTGATCCTGCGCGCCGCAGGTTGGCACCCGAGCTTCCTCATCGGTGGTGACGTGAACGAGGTCGGGACCAACGCGGTGTTCGACACCGGCACGTGGCTGGTCGTCGAAGCCGACGAGAGCGACGGCACGTTTCTCGAGCTGGCGCCGCACGACGCCGTCGTGACCAGCGTGCTGCCCGACCACCTCGACCACTACGGCGACTTCCCGACCCTCATCGCCGCGTTCGAGGAGTTCGCGACGCGTGTTCCCGGGGTGTGCGTGCTCTGTGCCGACGACCACGTCGCCGCCGCCATCGCGGCGCGCGCCGGCGGGCACGCAGTCACCTACGGCTTCGCGGGGGAGGCCGACTACGTCATGAGCGCCTACGAGGGCGGGCGGGCCGGCACCCAGTTCGTGCTGACCGGGCGCGGTGCCGAGCTGGGGCTCGTGCAGCTCCCGGTTCCCGGGCGCCACAACGCGGTGAACGCGGCAGGGGCGGCTGCGATCGCGCTCGAGCTCGGAGTCCCGTTCGACGCGGTCACGCGGGCGCTCGGCGGGTTCGGTGGCGTGGCCCGCCGGTTCCAGTTCCGCGGTGAGCGCGACGGCGTCACCTACGTCGACGACTACGCGCACCTGCCGAGTGACGTCGACGCCATGATCCGGGCGGCGCGAGAAGGCGGGTGGCAGCGCGTCGTCGCGGTGTTCCAACCGCACCGCTACACGCGCACCGCCGCGCTGTGGCGCGACTTCGCCGACGCGTTCTCCGGCGCCGACGCGCTCGTGCTCACCGACGTCTACGCGGCGGGCGAGCAGCCCCAACCCGGGGTGTCGGGTCGGCTCGTGCTGCGGGCCGTGCTCGACGCCCACCCCGATCTTGCCGTCACCTATCTCCCGCGCCGCGCCGACCTCGTGACCCACGTCCCTCGCCTCGCCCGCCCCGGCGACGTCGTGCTCACCCTGGGCGCCGGCGACCTCACCACCGCGCCCGACGAGTGGCTGGCGCCGCTCCCGTGACGCTCGCCGGCTCGGCGGAGCTGGACGACGTCGCCGCCCGCCTGGTGTCGGCCGGGGTGGTGGTCGAGCGCGAGGTACCCCTGGCCGGCCTCACCACTTACCACGTGGGCGGTCCGGTGGCGCTCCTCGCGGCGCGTCGGGTCCGCCGCGGCGCTGCGCGCGTTGGCGGAGGTGGTGGCCGAACGGCGCCCTGCGGTGCTGCCCGTCGGCCGCGGGTCGAACCTGCTCGTCGCCGACACCGGCTTCGCCGGGCTCGGACTAGTGCTCGAAGGGGAGTTCGAGGCCATCGACCTCCCTCCGGACCGCCCCGCACCCGCCGACCCCGGCACCGGCGTCGTGCGGGCCGGTGGCGCGGTCGCGCTGCCCGTCTTCGCGCGGCGAGCGGCGGCGGCGGGCCTCGGGGGACTCGAGTTCTACGTCGGGATCCCGGGCAGCGTGGGCGGGGCCGTGCGGATGAACGCCGGCGGCCACGGCCGGGAGACCGCCGACGTGCTGGTGTCCGCCGAGGTGATCGACCTGGCCGCGGGCGACGCGCCGACGGTGCGCCCGCTCGCCGCATTGGGCTTCGGGTACCGCCGGTCGGCGCTCACCCCGACCGAGCTGGTCACCGCGGCCTCCTTCCGCGTGACTGGCGCCGCGGTCGAGGAGTGCGAAGCCCAGCTGGCCGAGATCGTGCGGTGGCGGCGCGAGCACCAGCCCGGCGGCTCGAACGCCGGGTCCGTGTTCAGCAACCCGCCGGGGGACTCGGCGGGGCGGATGATCGACGCCGCCGGCCTCAAGGGCCTCCGGGTCGGCGGCGCGGTGGTCTCGCCCAAGCACGCGAACTTCTTCCAGGCGGAACCGGGAGCCACGGCCGACGACGTCCGCCGGCTCGTCCTCGAGGTGCAGCGCCGGGTGCTCGACGCCACCGGCGTGCAGCTGGTCCCGGAGCTGCGGATGGTGGGTTTCGACGCGCCCGTGCCGGGGGCCCGCTCGTGAGCACGCGCTCGTCCGCGGGCGGGAGGCAGGAGTTGGTGCCGGCCAGGACCGCGGCGGTGCCCGTCGATCCGCGGGTGCGTGACCGTTGGGTCGCGGTCCGGCGCGACGCGGGTCGGCGCCGGTTGCGCGTGGTCATCGCTGCCGGCGCGGTGCTCGTGGTCCTCGCGCTCGCGTGGGGCGTGTCGGTCTCGCCGATCCTCGACGTCGACCACGTGACCGTCCGGGGCCTCGACCACCTGACCGCCGCCGCGGTGACCGACGCCGGGCACATCCATCGCGGCGACGCGATGGCGTGGCTCGACTCGGGCCAGGCGGTGCGGGGCATCGAGGCCCTGCCCTTCGTCGGGCGCGCCACCGTGACGCGCGAGTGGCCGGGCACGGTGCGCATCACGGTGGTGGAACGCCGGCCGGTGGGGTGGATCGAGGGCCCGGGCGGGAAGGTCGTGGTCGACGGCACCGGCCGGGTGCTCGAGTCGGTGGCGAGCCCGCCGCCGGGGTTGCCCCAGCTGGTGGGCACCAAGCTGGTGCCCGTGCCCGGCGCGACCGTGGTGCCGGTCGCGGGCGCGCGTGTGGCGTCGGGCCTCCGCGGCCTGGCCGCCGGGGGCACCCGGACCGTCTCGGTGACCGACGCCGGGGTGACCCTGCAACTCGTTGCCGGACCCGAGATCCGGATGGGGGAGCCGACCCAGGTCGCGGTGAAGCTGCGGGCCGCGCTGGCGGTGCTCGGCGCGTCGGGCGGTACCGAGGTCCACTACGTCGACGTGAGCGTGCCGACCAACCCCGTGGCCGGGTGAAGGGGTCACGAGTTGTCGCCCCGTGAGTAGTTGACCGCCGAATGTTGCGAGAGTAAAGTCTGTACCGAAAGTACAGCTTGACATAACTCTCAACCTCAAGTGGAGGTTCAGAGTACGTGTCGAGCGGTCGAAATCCACTGCAACGCAAGGGCCAACCACCACAATGGGTCAGCGCACACGTGCCAGCCACGTGCGGAGGCGGACCGGTGACGAACAAAGGACGCACGCGATGTTGGGCGAGCCGCAGAACTACCTGGCGGTGATCAAGGTCATCGGGGTCGGCGGGGGCGGCTGCAACGCGGTCAACCGCATGATCGACGCCGGGCTGAAGGGCGTGGAGTTCATCTCGGTGAACACCGACGCGCAGTCGCTGCTGATGAGCGACGCCGACGTGAAGCTCGACATCGGGCGCGAGATCACCCGCGGCCTCGGCGCCGGGTCGGATCCGGAGATCGGCCGGCAGGCCGCCGAGGACCACCGCGACGAGATCGAGGAGGTGCTGAAGGGCGCCGACATGGTCTTCATCACCCTCGGCGAAGGTGGTGGCACCGGGACCGGCGCGGGACCCGTGGTCGCGGAGGTCGCCAAGGCGGCGGGCGCGCTCACGATCGGCATCGCCACCCGCCCGTTCAGCTTCGAGGGCCGCCGCCGGGGCGTGCAGGCCGAGAACGGCATCCAGAAGATGCGCGAGAAGGTGGACACGCTGATCGTCATCCCGAACGACCGGCTGCTCACGGTGGCCGACGAACGCACGTCCATGCTCAACGCGTTCAAGACCTGCGACGAGGTGCTGCTCCAGGGGGTGCAGGGCATCACCGACCTCATCACCACGCCGGGCCTGATCAACACCGACTTCGCCGACGTGCGCATGATCATGAGCAACGCGGGGAGCGCGCTCATGGGCATCGGCTACGCGTCCGGCGACGGTCGCGCGGTGAACGCGGCGCGCGCCGCGATCTCCAGCCCGATGCTGGAGGCCAGCGTGGAAGGTGCACGCGGCATGCTCCTCAACGTCTCGGGTCCGTCGGACCTCGGGCTGTTCGAGGTCAACGAGGCAGCCGAGATCGTGGCCAAGGCCGCGCACCCCGACGCCAACATCATCTTCGGCGCGGTGATCGACGACAGCCTCGGCGACGAGGTCCGCATCACGGTGATCGCCGCCGGCTTCGACCGCTACGACGGCGAGAAGCGCCCGTCACGGGGGCTCACGTCCCTCGGGCTCGACGACGACGATCTCGGCGACGGCATCGACTTCTCGATGCGCGGCGACTCGGGGTCGGACGAGGGCAACGGCGAGGGCGACGGCGACGACCAGTTCGACGTCCCCGAGTTCCTGCGCTGATCGAGCGGTTCCTTCCGGGCGCGCACGTCGTCTTCACCGATCGGCGTGGCGGTGTCTCGGGCGCGCCCTACGCCAGCCTCAACCTCGGCGACCACGTCGGCGACGCGCCCGACGCGGTCGCCGAGAACCGCCGGGTCGCGGCCCGCGCGGTCGGCGGCGACGCGGCGAACCCGGCCGGATGGGTGTGGTTGCGCCAGGTGCACGGGCGTGAGGTCGTGACCGTGGACACCGTGCCCGGCGCACCACCCGAGGCCGATGCCGCGGTGACGGGACGCGCCGGGCTGGCGCTCGTGGTGCTCACCGCCGACTGCGCGCCCGTGGCCCTGGTGGCCCCGGACGCGGTCGGCGTGGTGCACGCGGGCTGGCCCGGTCTCGAGCAGGGGGTGCTCGCCGCCGCGGTCGAGGCGCTGCGGGCGCGGTCGTCGGGCCCGGTGCGTGCCGTGCTCGGCCCGTGCGTGCACCGCGGCCGCTACGAGTTCGGGGCCGATCTGCTCGAGCGGTTGGTGGCGAAGCTCGGTCCCGAGGTGGCCGGCCGCACCGACGCCGGGACCCCCGCGCTCGACATCCCCGCCGCGGTCCGGATCTCGCTCGCCCGCGCCGGCGTCGACGATTTCGACGACGTCGGTGTGTGCACCGCCACCTCCCCTGACCACTTCTCCCACCGCCGTGACGGCGTGACGGGACGCCAGGCCGTCGTGGTGGTGCGCACGCCGGCGAGCGCGGCGCGATGAGCGCGGCAGCCGCCGACGTGGCCCTCCGGGTGGAGGAGGTGCGGGCGAGGATCGCGGCGGCGGCGGCGCGGGCCGGGCGCGACCCGGCGGCGATCACCCTCGTGGCGGCGACCAAGACCGTCGATCCCGACCGGGTGCAGGCGGTGATCGACGCCGGGGTCCCCGACGTCGGGGAGAACCGCGCCCAGGAGCTGCTGGCCAAGTGCGTCGCGGTCGAGGGTGCGCGCTGGCACTTCCTCGGACGGCTCCAGCGCAACAAGGTGAAGGCCTTGGTGCCGTGGGTCTCCTGCTGGCAGTCCGTCGACCGTCCCGAGCTGGGCGCCGAGATCGCCCGACGGGCACCGTCTCCCGGCGCCCGGGTGCTGGTCGAGGTCAACCTGGGGGAGGAGCCCCAGAAGGGGGGGTGCCTCCCGGGGGAGCTGGCGGCGCTGGTCGAGCAGCTGCGGGGCGACGGCCTCGACGTCGCCGGGCTCATGACCGTCCACCCCCACGAAGGCGACCCCCGGCGCTGGTTCGCCGCGCTCCGTGAACACGCGGCCGTCCTCGGGCTGGCCGAGCTGTCGATGGGGATGACCGAGGACTTCGACGTCGCGGTGGAGGAGGGGGCCACCCTCGTACGCGTCGGCCGGGCCCTGTTCGGTGCCCGAGCGGGATGATGACGGGGGCCGGGGGGTTCGGCGCCGCCGGGCCGACCGTCCGGAGCGTCCGGACACGGCTGCGCTCCATCTCCTAGGCTGACCCACTGCTGAGGAGGCAGACGCGGATGGCTTCGATGTGGCGTCGGGCGATGGTCTACCTGGGACTCCAGGACGACGACGAGCTCGACTACGGCGGTGAATACGAGTCCTACGGCGAGTTCGGCGAACCGGCGGACGAGCCGCAGAGCCCGCGCGCTCCGCGCGGGGGCGCGACGACGCCGACGGCCGGGACGCACCCCGCGAGTCGGGCACGGTGCGTACCGCGCGACCCGAGGCGCGCCCCGAGTACGCCACCGACTACGGCGCGTCGGAGCCGCTCCCCGCACCGGCCCCCCGCCCGACAGCACGCGAGGAGCCGTCGGGCATGTCGGCCCCGCGCCCGAGCGTCGTGCGCACCATCGGGCGCACGACCGCGGCCCGCGTGCACGTGGTGGAGCCCCAGGGCTTCAACGACGCCCAGGAGGTCGGCGACCGCCTCAAGGCGAACCAGCCCGTCATCCTCAACCTCCAGGGCCTGCCGCGCGAGCTCCAGCGCCGCCTGATCGACTTCTCGAGCGGCTTCGCCTACGCGGTCGCGGGCTCGATGCAGCGCGTGGCCGACCAGGTGTTCCTCCTGACCCCGACCAATGTCGAGGTCTCCCAGGAGGAGAAGGACCGACTGCAGGCCCGGGGCCTGTTCCAACCCTGATCTGTGGGCAACTTCCTCTACTGGTTGCTGACGCTCTACATGGTCGTCCTGGCCGGCCGGGCCGTCCTCTCGTGGTTCCCCGTGCGCGGCGGGACCTTCCTGGCGCAGCTCAACACGCTGCTGTTCGAGCTGACCGAGCCGGTGCTGCGCCCGGTGAGGAAGGTGATCCCGCCCGTCGGGATGTTCGACACGTCCTTCATCATCGTCTTCTTCGCCATCATCATCCTGCGCTCGGCGGTCTCCCCGTAGCGACGTGCAGGTGTTCGACCCTCACGACCCCTCTCGCTACCATGGTCTCCCATGGATGTCACCCCTCAGGAACTCCGTGGTAGCGAGATCAAGGATTCGTGGCGCGGCTACGACCGCGACGAGGTCGACGACCTCCTCGAACGTGCCGCCGTCACCATCGAAGGTCTGACGCAGAAGGTGCAGGACACGGGCAGTCGCCCCGCGGCCGGTGCCGCGGCGCCCGCCGAGGTGCCGCTGCCGTCGAGCCGCGACGACGCCGAGATGCTGCAGCGCACCTTGCTGATGGCGCAGCGCGCCGCCGACGACGCGGTCAACGAGGCCCAGTCGCGCGCTCGCCAGTTGCTCGAGGAGTCGGAGGCGAAGGCCCAGTCGTTGGTGAGCGACGCCGAGGCCACCGCGCGCCGCATCGCCGAGGGCGAGCGTCGCCGGCTCGAAGCCGAGATCCTGGAGCTGTCGGCGCGTCGCGAGAAGCTCCGCGCCGACGCGGACGCGCTCGACGACTACGCGTCCACCTACCGGGAGCGGCTCCGCGCCGCGATCGAAGCCGACCTCGCGACCCTCGGAGGCGACGTCGAACCGCCGTCGACGCGACCGGAGCTGCACGAGGTCGAGGTCCCCGTGGAGTCCACGCCGATCCCCGCGCCGGTCGACGCGCCCGAGCGGGTCGCCGACGACGTCGTGATCGACGTCGTCGACAGCGAGCCCACGCCGCGGGATCCGGGCCCCGACACGCGGGCGGTCGGCGCCGTCGACGGCCCATTCGTCTCGGAAGCTGCCGCGTCACCAGTCGCGGCGCCGCCCCGACCCGCGTCGGCACCCTCCGCGCCGGCGGCCGCCGCCGAATGGCCGCCCCCGGCGCCGTCGGCCGAGACCGCAGCGCCGTCCGCGGCGGCCGAGTCGTCGTGGCTCACCTCCGACGACGACTGGGCGTCCGAGGCACAGTCGTGGGACGCCCCTGCGCCGTGGGAGCGTGACACCGCGCAGCACGCGGCGTTCGCGTCCGAGGTGCCGATGGAGGCCAATGCGGTCGACACCGACTCGCTCGACGACGACGAGTTCTTCGCGTCGTTGCGGGAGGCGGTGCGCGACGACGCGCCGCTCGGGCCGCGCGACGACGACCAGGCGACGTTCTTCGACGGCGAAGCCGAGCAGGAGCGTCGCCGCTTCCGCCGCCGTCGCTGAGCGTTACTGCCCGACCCGCTCCAGTCCGACCCAGACCGCCTCACCGTCGATCTCGAGCGCGGTGGCGCCGCGGAACGACGGCTGGACCTCGAACTCGACCGCGAGCACCTCGTCCGCGATCCGGTCGCGGTGCAGGTGGGCGGCCGCCTCGATCCGTCCGGTCGCGCCGAGGCGCACCCGGATGCGGTCGGCGATTTCCAGCCCTTCCGCCTTGCGTCGGTCGTTGAGCAGCCGGATGAGATCGCGGGCGATCCCTTCCGCTCGCAACCCGTCGTCGAGCGCGGTGTCGATGGCGACCGCGAAGCCGCCTTCCTGCGCCAGCGCGAACTCCTCGTGGGAGGCGGCGCGGACCTCGACGTCGTCGGGCTCGAGCCGGAGGGTCGAGCCGTCGCCGAGCGCGAGGTCGTAGGCGCCGTCACGGTCGAGCGCGCCGCGCACCGTCGCGCCGTCGACCGCGGCGAGCGCGTCCTTCACCAGAGGCACCCGCTTACCTGCCTTGGGCCCGAGGGCCCGGAAGTTCGGGACGACCGTGTAGTCGAGCAGGCCCTCGAGGTCGGTGACCGCCTCCAGCCGCTTCACGTTGAGCGCATCCGCCACCTCCGCCGCGACCGCCTCGGAGAATGCGGACCCGTCGGGCAGTAGCACCAACGCCCGGCGGAGCGGCTGACGCACCTTG
This sequence comes from uncultured Actinomycetes bacterium, assembly GCA_963750045.1. Lineage (GTDB taxonomy): Bacteria > Actinomycetota > Acidimicrobiia > IMCC26256 > DASPTH01 > DASUAS01. Next base: position 147,586 of record CAVVPD010000004.1, read on the forward strand.
AGCTTGGCCTCGTTGCGCGCCGAGAGGCCGAGCGACACCGCGGTGCGGGCGTGCTCCATCTCGGCTTCGAGCGCTCCGTCGCGCGCGGACACATCCGCGACCGGCCAGTCGACGAGGTGCACCGAATCCGAGTCGCCCCTGAGGTTCCGGTGCAGCTCGTCGGCGACGAACGGCGTGAAGGGCGCGAGCAATTCGGCGACCGTCGAGAGGCACTCGTGCAACGTGTCGTGCGCCGCGGGGTCCTGTGCGTTCCAGAAGCGCGCACGCGAACGGCGCACGTACCAATTCGACAGGTCGTCGACGAACCGTTCGAGCGCCTGCGCGCCGCGCAACGCGTCGAACGCGTCGAGCGACTCGGTGACGGTCTCGATGGTGCCGTGGAGTCGTGACCGGACCCACCGGTCGAGAACGTGCAATGACGCCGCCGTACCGTCGCCTGCGCCGGGTTCCCATCCGTCGAGGTTGGCGTAGGTGACGAAGAAGGAGTAGGTGTTCCAGAGCGTCACGAGGAAGCGGGCCGATTCGTCGATCGCCTCCACCGACACCCGACGGGGCGTCCAGGGTGAACCGGCGGAGAAGAAGTTCCAGCGGAGCGCGTCGGCCCCGCGGGTGTCGAGCACCGTCCACGGGTCGATGACGTTGCCCTTCGACTTCGACATCTTCTGGCCGTCCTTGTCGACGACGAGGGCCAGACACACGACGTTGCGATAGGGGCTGCGGTCGAACACGAGGGTGTTGACGGCGAGCAGCGAGTAGAACCAGCCACGCGTCTGGTCGATCGCCTCGCAGATGAAGTCGGCGGGGAAGCGCTGCGCGAACCGCGCCTCGTTCTCGAACGGGTAGTGGAACTGCGCCGCGGGCATCGCGCCGGAGTCGAACCACGCGTCGAGCACCGGGTCGACGCGCCGTGCGCCCGGCTGCTCGCACTTCGGGCAGTCGATCACGATCTCGTCGACCGCGGGACGGTGCAGGTCGAGATCGGTGAGGTCGCGACCGGACCGCTCGGACAGCTCGGCGACGGAGCCGATGCACGTGTCGGTGCCGCAGTCCTCGCAGCGCCAGACCGGCAGCGGCGTGCCCCAGAACCGGTCGCGCGAGAGCGCCCAGTCGACGTTGTTCTCGAGCCAGTCGCCGAATCGGCCGTGCTTGATGTGCTCGGGGTGCCAGCCGATGGTCTCGTTCTCGCGCAGGAGATCCGCCTTGCGGGCCGAGGTGCGTGCGAACCACGTGGGCTTGGCCCAGTAGATGAGCGGCGTGCCGCAGCGCCAGCAGTGCGGGTACGAGTGGGTGTAGTCGACGACCCGTTCCAGTCGACCGGCCGCCGCCAGCGCGTCGACGATGAGCGGGTCGGCGTCCTTCACGAACACGCCCGACCACGGGGTCGCGCCCCGGGCGTGTCGACGAACGCGGCGGCCGGGCCGACCGGGTTCAACAGCGGGAGGCCTTCCGCCTCGCCGACCTCGCGGTCGACTTCGCCGAACGCGGGCGCGAGGTGCACGATGCCGGAGCCGTCGTCGACCGTCACGAAGTCCGCGGCGACGACGCGCGCCCCGGTCTCGTCGAGCGCCAGGAAGTCGAATGGCCGCTCGTAGCGGAGGCCGACCAGCTCTTCGACGCCGACCACGCCCACGATCTCGGCGTCGTCGCCGAGCACGTCGATCACGCGCGCGGACGCCATCACGAGATCGCGCCGGGGGCCGGCAGCGGACCCGAACGCCGGAGGCGTGCTGGTGCGGACCCGTACGTAGGTCACGTCGGGCCCGACCGCGGCCGCCACGTTCGAGACGAGCGTCCACGGCGTCGTCGTCCACACGAGGAGGTCGAAGTCACGTCCGACGACGGGGAAGCGCACGTACACCGACGGCTCGGTGACATCGCGGTAGGCGCCGGGCTGGCCGAGCTCGTGACTCGACAACGCGGTGCCGCAGCGTCCGCAGTAGGGCACCACCTTGTGGCCCTCGTAGATGTTGCCGGCGTCCCAGATCTGGCGGAACTGCCACCACACGCTCTCGATGAAGGTGTTGTCCAGGGTCCAGTAGGCGTCGCCGGTGTCGAGCCACATCCCGATGCGCTTGGTGAGCGACTCGAAGTCGGACACGTAACGGCGGACCGACTCGCGACAGAGGCGGTTGAACTCGCCGATGCCGTAGGCCTCGATCTCGTGCTTGCTCTTGAACCCGAGCTCCTGCTCGACCTGGACCTCCACGGGCAGGCCGTGGCAGTCCCAGCCGCCCTTGCGGGCGACGTGGCGGCCCCGCATGGTCTGGAACCGGGGATAGATGTCCTTGAAGAGGCGGGCCCACACGTGGTGGATCCCGGGGCGACCGTTGGCGGTGGGCGGGCCTTCGTAGAACACCCACTCGGGTGCGCCCTCGCGCCGCCGGAGGCTCTCGGCGAACACGTCGTCGGTGTCCCACCGGGTGAGCACGGCGTGCTCGAGGTTCACGAGGTCGAGGGTCGCGGGGACGGGAACGAAGGGCACCGGGGGAGTTTACGGGTGCCCTGGGTCGCCTCCCCGCGTGAAAATCGAGTCCCGGGAGGCCGGATGCGGGAACAAGCCGTGTCGTCGGTGCGTTGCCCGGCCCCGACGTGCCACTACACTCCGGCGCTCGCTCCCCAGGGGAAGTCATGGCCAAGGCCGCACCAGCCAAGAAGAACGCGAAGCCCGCGCCCGCTCGCACCAGGGTCGGAGCCAAGACGGCCACGCCGGCGAAGAAGGCGCCCGCCGCGAAGCAGCCGCAGGCGTCGGCCACCGCGGCCAAGCGGGCGCCGGCCAAGAAGGCCCCGGCGAAGAAGGTTGGCCAAGCAGGCGCCCGCGGCGAAGAAGGCCCCGGCGAAGAAGGTTTTGGCCAAGCAGGCGCCCGCGGCGAAGAAGGCCCCGGCGAAGAAGGCCCCGGCCAAGAAGCCCGCGGCCAAGAAGGCCCCGGCCAAGAAGCCCGCGGCCCCCGCGAAGAAGAGCGCGCCGTCCCCGGCGCCCATGCGCGCGGCCACCAGGGGTCCGGTCAAGGCCACGCCCGCGAAGGGCGAGCCCGCGAAGAAGCCGGCTCGCAAGCCCACCACGGTGATCTGCCCGCTCTCGGGGTTCGAGGTGAAGCCGGAGAAGCCCGGCCTCTCCCCGAAGACGATCGAGCGTCTCCGCGCGAGCCTGCTCGAGGAGCGCGCCCGCCACGTCCAGCAGGCGTACGAGCTCGCCGCGGAGGCCGAGCAGCTCGCGGCCGAGCGCGAGGGCGGCGACACGCAGTTCGACGAGGAGTCGGGCGAGGGCGACACCATCAACATCGAGCGTGAGCGCGACCTGCTGCTCTCGGCCTCGGCCCAGCAGATCGTCGACGAGATCGACCGGGCGCTCGAACGGATGGAGAACAAGACCTACGGCCTGTGCCTGCCCGCGGGTCGTCGCATCACCCTCGAGCGCCTCGAAGCCCTGCCCTTCGCCGAGACCTGCGTCGACTGCAAGGCTCGTGCCGAGCGACGCCGCTAGCGGCCTCGCTCGAGACGGCGGTTCCGACCGGCGCGCGGGTCCGCCCCCTGCTCGCCGCCGCCATCGTGGTCGGTGTGGTGGTCGCCGACCAGCTCAGCAAGTTGTGGGCCGTCCGCGAGCTCGCCGACGGGCCGGTCTCGATCGTCGGCCGCAGCGTCTCCTTCGAGGTCACGCGCAACACCGGCAGTGCCTTCAGCCTGTTCCAGGCGTTCACGCCGCTGCTGGCGGTCGTCGCCCTCGTCGTCGCGGTCCTGCTGGTGCGCGAGGTGCGCCGCTCCCGCGACACGCTCATGACCGTGGGTCTGTCGCTGGTGCTCGGCGGCGCGCTCGGCAACCTGATCGACCGGTTGTTCCGCTCGCCGGGATTCCTGAAGGGCGCGGTCGTCGACTTCGTGCACGTCGGCCGGTTCCCGACGTTCAACGTTGCCGACTCCGCGATCACGGTCGGCGCGTCGCTCATCGTGCTCTGGGCGATCCGCGCCGACCTCGCGGACCGGCGGGCCACCCGTGGCTGAGGAGCTCGAAGTGCCCGAGTCGTTGGCGGGCGAGCGCCTCGACCGCGCGCTCGCGATGCTGACGGGCTGGACCCGCAGCGAGGTGCAGGCACTCGTCGAAGCGGGCTCGGTGCTGGTGGGAGGGGTCCGGGTCCCCAAGAGCCGCCGGCTCGAGCACCACGACCTGATCGAGGTGCTCGCGGAACCGGAGGCCCCGGGGCTCCCGCAGCCCGACCCCTCGATACCGATCGTCGTCCGCTCCGAGGACGCCGACGTGGTGGTGGTGGCGAAGCCCGCGGGTCTCGTGGTGCACCCGGGCGCCGGCCATCCTGACGGCACGCTGGTCAACGGTCTGCTGGCCCGTTACCCAGAGATGGCGACGGTCGGCGATCCGGCCCGGCCGGGGATCGTGCACCGCCTCGACCGCGACACGAGCGGGCTGCTCGTCGTGGCGCGTACCCAGGCCGCCTACGACGGGCTCGTGGCGATGCTGGCCGCGCACGAGGTCGAGCGTCGCTACGTGGCACTGGTGTGGGGAACCCCGGAGTCGCGCCGGGGTGTGATCGACGCGCCGATCGGACGCTCGGTGCGGCGCCCGACGCGCATGGCCGTGCGCGAGGGCGGGCGCGGGGCGCGCACCGCCTACGAGGTGGTGGCCGGCTACCGCGAGCCCGAGGTGTCGCTGCTGCACTGCCGGCTCGAGACCGGGCGCACCCACCAGATCCGAGTGCACCTCCAGGCGATCAACCATCCCGTGGTGGGTGACGCCGCCTACGGCGGCAGCCGCGCCGCGCTGGCGCTCGACCGCCCGTTCCTCCACGCCGCCGGGCTGGCCTTCACCCACCCGGTCAGCGGCGAGCGCATCGAGGTCGAGGAACCGCTGGCACCGGAGCTCGAGGCGGTGCTGGCCCGACTCGGCTGAGCGTCAGTCGTCGGCGCCGCGGGGGAACGACACCGTGGAGACGGGCACCGGGACGGTGGTGTCGACCCGGGCGTCGACGCCGACCGACTGGCGGGGGGCGAGGCGCCCGACCGGGGACTCCGGCTCGGTCAGGCCGAAGAGGCCGAAGTTCGCCCCGAGGCACACGGTGGTGGCGAACGCGGTGGCGCTCAGCACGCCCGCCGTGGCCAGCAGCTTGCGTCGTCGCACCGCCCCACTCCGTTCCGGGCCCCTGCCTGGGATCCCCCCGCCGGCACGTATCGGCACGTCGGGGCCCAGGGTGGAGCGGGTGTGACCGACGACCGCCGCGGGTGCGAATTTCCTTCAAGCACCGGGGCGAACGTGTCGACGCTCTTCGAGGGTGTTGCCGACATGAGAGTCCTGATCGTGGAGGACGACGACGCGATCGCCACGCCGCTCGCCAAGGGTCTGGAGCGGGAGGGCCTCGACGTCGATCGGGTGGAGACGGGCTCCGCCGCGCTGGCCCTCGCCGCCGACGTCGGCTTCGACGTCGTGCTGCTCGACCTCGGCCTGCCCGACCGCGACGGCTTCGACGTGTGCCGGGAGCTGCGGGCCCGTTCCGACGTCCCGATCATCGTCGTGACCGCGCGGTTCCGAGGAGGTCGACCGCGTCGTCGGCCTCGAGCTCGGCGCCGACGACTACATCGTGAAGCCGTTCGGCTTCCGGGAGCTGGTGGCCCGCATCCGCGCCGTGGCCCGCCGCCGAACTCCGGTCGGCGTCGTCGCGTCCGACGGCGCCGCGCCTGCGTCCGGCGCGGAGGCTCCCGCCGCGGAGTCGCCCCCGCCCGTCGAGGTGGGGACCCTCACCGTCGACCGCCGCACCCGCCGCGTCACCATCGACGGCGAGCCCGTGAACCTGACGCCGAAGGAGTTCGACCTCCTCGCGTTCCTGGCCGACGACGCCGGTGCGGTGCGCGGTCGCCAACAGCTGTTGGAGAACGTGTGGGATCCCCACTGGTACGGCCCGACCAAGACCCTCGACGTGCACGTCGCGTCACTGCGCAAGAAGCTGGGCGACCCGGGGTGGATCGAGACGGTGCGCGGGGTCGGCTTCCGTCTCTGTGCGCTGACCGACTGACGGCCGCGTGACCACGCGCGACGAGCTCCCGTGAAGCGTCGTCTCCTCGTCAGCTACCTCTCGATCACCGCCTTCGTGCTGATCGTGCTGGAGATCCCCCTCGGCGTCTCGTACGCGAACTCGGTGGAGCGTCGCCTCACCAGTGACCTCCAGCACGACGCCTTCTCGCTCGCCATCCGTTCGCAGGAGCCGCTCGACGCCGACGCCGCCGACGGGTCCCGGGTCGCCACGCTGCAGGCGCTGGCCGACCGGTACCGCAGCCACGCGGGCGGGCGGGTCGTCATCGTCGACCGCCGCGGCCTCAGCGTGGCCGACTCCGACACCCGCAGCCCGACGGGGCGCGACTTCTCCACCCGGCCCGAGGTCCAGCAGGCGCTCGCCGGGGCCGAGGTGAGCGGGACCCGGTCGTCGCGCACCCTCGGGACGCAGCTCCTCTACGTCGCGCTGCCGGTCGGCGCCGCGACCGGCATCCAGGGCGCGGTCCGCATCACGTTCCCTGCGTCGATCGTCGACGACCAGATCCGTCACATCTGGCTCCTGCTGGCCGCGACCGGGGGCGTCGTGCTCGGGCTGGTGTTCCTCGTGAGCCTCCTGCTCGCGCGAGTCGATGACCCGGCCGCTCGGCGGATCTCGAACGGGCCGCGGAGGGCCTCGGCGGGGGCGACCTGTCGACCCGCGCCGAGGTGCCCAAGGGCCCGGCGGAGCTGACCGTGCTGGCGGAGTCGTTCAACACGACCGCGGCACGCCTCGAGCAGCTCGTCGGTGCGCAACGTGCGTTCGTCGCCGACGCGTCGCACCAGCTGCGGACGCCGCTCGCGGCGATGCGCCTGCGGATGGAGAACCTCGAGGCCGACGTGCACGGCGCGGCCGCCGAGGACCTCGAGGGCGCGCTGGCCGAGGTGTCACGCCTGTCGCGACTCGTCGACGGCCTGCTCGTGCTCGCCGCGCCGAGCAGTCGCCGTCGGCCGCCGCGCCGGTCTTCGTCGACGAGGTGGTCGACGGGCGGCGCGACGCCTGGGAGGTGTTCGCGGCCGAGAAGCACGTGCTCATCGAGGCGTCGGTCGAGGGCGAGCCGGTCGCCGCGCGTCACGCCCGGTCGCCTGGAGCAGGTGGTCGACAACCTCCTCAACAACGCGCTCGAGGTCGCACCGGCCGGCAGCGTCGTGCGGGTCGGCGCCGCGGACCGGGGCGAGTGGGTGGAGGTGTGGGTGAGCGACGAGGGCCCCGGCATGTCGGCGGAGGAGCGCGCCCGGGCCTTCGACCGCTTCTGGCAGACCGCGACGGCCCGGCGCAACGGCCACTTCGGGCTCGGGTTGGCGATCGTGCGCGAGCTGGTGGTCGGCGACGGCGGCGACGTCCAGCTCGAGGCCGCGCCGGGTGGGGGTCTCCGAGTGGTCGTGCGCGTGCGCCGGAGCGACGTGACGCCGTCCCGCGGGGCGGGTCAGCTCTCGAGCACGTCCGCCGGGCGCTGAGCCGCGTCGCACCCGACGTCGACCGCGTCGGGATGACCGATCCGGGTGCGCCGCACGAGGTCTTCGAGGGTGAACCCCTCGAGGATCTCGCGGGTCTCGTCGGACACGCCGACCCACACCTCCTGGAGGATGCAGTGTCCCTCGCAGTGGTCGTGCTCGCCCATCAGCGTGGTGAGGGGGCCGTCGACCGCGGCGAGGATGTCGGCGAGGGTGATCTCGGCCGGCGGGCGCGCCAGGAAGTAGCCGCCTCCCACGCCCCGCTTCGAGCGGACGAGCCCCGCGCCCTTCACCGCGAGCAGGATCTGCTCGAGGTAGGGCTGGGGGAGCCCGGTGCGTTCGGCGATCTCCTTCACCGACGTGGGTCGCTCCGAGCCGTGCAGCGCGAGCGACAGCAGCGCGCGCGCCGCGTAGTCACCACGCGTCGACACCTTCATCGTGGGCTCGCATCCGCTCGCCTCGTGCCCGCTCGCATGGGGCCATGATCGCGCGTCTGGGCGCGCTCGGCGGTGTGCGTGCGGGTCCTCGACTCTCGCCCGCTCCTAGCCTGATCCTCGTGGAGCCTGTGAAGCCGGACTATTCGGGTCCGAACGTGTCGGGGATCGTGCCCGGGCTCATGGGCCTCCGGCCGGTGGCCTGGCTCCCGGTCCCGGTCGAGGGGGCCCGGGCGTCGGTGCTGCTGGTCCTCGACGGCCTCGGCTGGGACGCCTTCTCGCGCTTCCCCGAGGCGCTGCCCGAGCTGGGCGCCTTCGCCGGAGGGCCCGTCACGACGGTGGTGCCGTCGACGACACCGGCGGCGCTCACCTCGATCACCACCGGTCTGCCACCATCGCGCCACGCCATCACCGGCTTCCGGCTCCGCCACGAGCAGGGTGTGCTCAACGCGATCCGCTGGCAGCTCGCCGACGGCACGCGCCCGCCCGAGCCCACCAACGTGCAGCGCGAGCCGGTGTTCGGCGGCCGGAACGTCCCCGTGGTCACCAAGACGATGTTCCGCACGACCGGCTTCACCGGTGCGCACCTGCGCGGTGTCGACTTCCACGGCTGGCAGACGACCTCGGTGCTCGTCGAGCACGTGCGCGCGCTGGTGGCCGACGGCGCGCCGTTCGTGTACGCCTACTACCCGGGCGTCGACGAGATCGCGCACGCGTACGGGCTCGAGGCGCCCTACTACCCGGCGGAGCTGGCGGCGACGGATCGTCTGGTGGGACGGCTGCTCGACGCGCTGCCCGGCGACGTCGCGCTCGTCGTCACCGCCGACCACGGGCAGGTGCACGTCGGTCCCGAGGGGTGGATCGGCCTCGGCCCGCTCGACCCCATGGTCGAGACCTACGCCGGCGACGGCCGGTTCCGCTACCTGCACGCACGCCCCGGTGCGGCCGCCGAGCTCTGCGCCGCCGCCGAGGAGCATCACGGATCGGTGGCGTGGGTCTGGCGTCGTGAGCGGCTGCTCGACGAGGGCTGGCTCGGCCCCGACCCGGTGCCGGCGACCTACCGGCGCGTCGGCGACGTCGTGCTGGCGGCGCGCGCCGGCGTCGGCTTCGTCGACCCCACGCTGACCTACGAGGCCCGGCTGATCGCCGCGCACGGCTCGCTGACCCCGGCCGAGATGGAGGTGCCGCTCGTCGCCGCGCGGGGCCGGGCGCCGCGCTGACGCGCGCGCTATCGTCAGTCCGGAGTTACAGCCGTGTGATTCATCCACAGCCCTGTGGAGGGCGTGGGGAATGCCCTGTGGACAGGGTGCGAGCCGGAGGGAGCCCGGATTGGCGAAGTCGTTCGTGCACCTCCACCTGCACACGGAGTTCTCGATGCTCGACGGCGCGGCGCGCATCGCCGAGGTGGTGGCGACGGCGGCCGCGGACGGTCAACCCGCGGTCGGCATCACCGACCACGGCAACATGTACGGCGTCCTCGACTTCTACCGCGCCGCGCGCGAGGCCGATCTCACCCCGGTCATCGGCACCGAGGCCTACATGGTCACCACGAGCCGCCACGACCGGCCCCGGCGCGACGAGCACGACATCTACCACCTCACCTTGCTGGCCGAGAGCACGCAGGGGTACCGCAACCTCATCAAGGTGTCCTCGCACGCGTACCTCGACGGGTTCTTCCAGAAGCCGCGCGTCGACTTCGAGCTGCTCGAGCAGCACCACGAGGGCCTCGTGGGCACCACCGGGTGTCTCGGCGGCGCGGTCTCGCAGTCCCTCCTGCAGGGCGACTACGACGGTGCCCGGACGCTGGTCGACCGCTTCCAGACGATCTTCGGGCGCGACTCGTTCTTCGTCGAGCTCCAGGACCACGGGCTCCCGGAGCAGCTCCAGGTCAACCCGCAGCTCATCCGGCTGGCACGCGACATGCGTGCGCCGCTGCTCGCCACGAACGACTCGCACTACACGCACCGCGAAGACGCGGAAGCGCACGACGCGCTCCTGTGCGTGCAGACCGGCGCGATGCGCGACGACCCGAAGCGGTTCAAGTTCGACGCCGACGAGTTCTACCTGAAGTCGGCGCGGGAGATGCGAGACCTCTTCGCCGACTACGAGGAGGCGTGCGACAACACGCTGCTCATCGCCGAGCGGGCCGACGTGGAGATCGAGTTCGGGAGCTCGGTGCTGCCGACGTTCCCGACGCCGCAGGGTCACGACGAGGACTCCTACCTGCGCGAGCTGTGCATCGAGGGCGCCAAGGAGCGCTACGGGATCTCACCCGGCCCCGAGGTGCTCGAGCGCGTGGAGTTCGAGCTGGGCGTCATCAAGACGATGGGCTTCTCCGCCTACTTCCTGGTGGTGTGGGACCTCGTGCGCTACGCGCGCTCGACGCGGGATCCGGGTCGGTCCCGGGCGGGGGAGCGCGGCGGGTTCGTGCGTCGCCTACTGCCTGCGCATCGTCGACATCGACCCGATCAGGTACGACCTGCTCTTCGAGCGGTTCCTGAACCCCGGTCGCAAGCAGATGCCCGACATCGACATGGACTTCGACTCCCGCTACCGCGGCGAGATGATCAAGTACGCCGCCGACCGCTACGGGTGGGACCACGTCGCGCAGATCATCACCTTCTCCACCATCAAGGCGCGGGCCGCGGTGCGGGACTCGGCGCGGGTGCTCGGCTACCCCTACGTGGTGGGCGACAAGATCGCCAAGCTCATGCCGCCGCTCATCATGGGCCGCGACACGCCGCTCAAGGCGTGCTTCGAGAAGGTCGCCGGGCACGACGACGGCTACAAGATGGCCACCGAGCTGCGGACGCTCTACGACGCCGACCCCGACGCCAAGCGCGTCATCGACGTCGCCCGCGGGCTCGAGGGTCTGCGCCGCCAGGACGGCATCCACGCCGCCGCCGTCGTGATCACCGCGCGAGCCGCTCACCGAGTACCTGCCGATCCAGCGCAAGCCCGAGGCCGGCGGCAACATCGAGGACGCGCCCATCGTCACCCAGTACGAGATGCACGGGGTCGAAGACCTCGGCCTCCTCAAGATGGACTTCCTGGGCCTGCGCAACCTCGACGTGCTCGAGATCGCGCTCGAGCTCATCGAGCAGTCGACCGGCGCCCGTCCCGACATCGACCGTGTGCCGCTCGACGACGGCCCGACCTTCGACATGCTGCGCCGCGGCGACACCATCGGCGTGTTCCAGCTGGAGGGCGGGCCCATGCGCGCGCTGCTGCGCTCGCTCGCGCCGACCTCGTTCGAAGACGTCGCCGCGCTCGTCGCCCTGTACCGCCCGGGCCCGATGGCCCAGAACTGGCACAACGAGTACGCCGACCGCAAGAACGGGCGCACGCCGGTCGACTACCCGCACCCCGACCTCACCGAGATCCTCGAGCCCACCTACGGGCTGATGATCTACCAGGAGCAGTTGATGCGCGTCGCGCAACGGCTGGCCGGGTACACGCTCGAAGAGGCCGACAACCTCCGCAAGGCCACCGGCAAGAAGAACCGCGAGCTGATCGCCAAGGAGCGCACGAAGTTCGTCGACGGCTGCGTCGCGCAGGGCCACGGCAAGGAGTTCGGCGAGCGCATCTTCGACACGATCGAGCCCTTCGCCGACTACTCGTTCAACAAGTCGCACTCGGTCGGGTACGGCTACGTCGCCTACCAGACCGCGTGGTTGAAGGCGAACCACCCCGTCGAGTACCTGGCCGCGCTGCTCACGAGCGTCAAGACCAACAAGGACCAGACCGCGGTCTTCCTCAACGAGTGCCGCCAGATGGGCATCGAGGTGCTCGTCCCCGACGTCAACGAGTCGCTCTCCGACTTCTCGGTGCGGCACGCCGCAGGCGCCCCCGACATGGAAGCATCGGTGCGCTTCGGGCTCTCCGCGGTCCGCAACGTCGGTGAGGGCGTCGTCGTCCACGTCGTCGCGGCCCGCGAGGAGGGTGGCCCGTTCACCGACTTCTACGACTTCTGCGACCGCGTCGACCCGACGGTGCTCAACAAGCGCACCATCGAGTCGCTGATCAAGGCGGGCGCGTTCGACTCCCTCGGCCACCCGCGCCAGGGGTTGCTCTTCGTGTTCGAGACCATCGTGGAGACGGTCCTCGACCGTCGCCGCAACGAGGCCGAGGGCCAGTTCGACCTGTTCTCCGCGGTCGACGACCCCGCGCCCGAGGCCGTCGTCGGTCAGCGTACGGAGATCCCCGACACCGAGTTCCCGAAGTCCCAGCGCCTGGCGTTCGAGAAGGAGATGCTCGGGCTCTACGTCAGCGAGCACCCGATGATGGGCGCGGAGCGGGCGCTGCGGAAGTACGTCGACTGCACGCTGTCGGAGCTGCGCGACGGCCGTGAGGGTGAGATGAAGACGGTCGGGGGGATCGTCACCGTGCTGAACCGCAAGTACACGAAGCGGGGCGACCTCATGGGCACCTTCGTGCTCGAGGACCTCGGCGCCGCGCTCGAGGTGATGGTGTTCCCGAAGACGATGGCGGGCTACGGCCACCTGCTCGAGGACGACGCCATCGTGGTGGTGAAGGGCCGTCTCGACGTCCGTGACGACACGCCCAAGATCATCGCGATGGAGATCACACGCCCGGAGCTGGCCGTCGACAGCGGGCCGCCGGTGCGGGTGAAGGTGCGGCTCAACGCGCTGTCCGACGCCAAGGTCGGGCGGCTCAAGGCCATCCTGTCGGAGCACCCCGGTGACAGCCCGGTGTTCGTGCACCTCGAGAGCCCCGAGAAGACCACCGTGCTGCGTCTCGGCGACGACCACCTCGTCGACGCCGGCACCGGCCTCTACGCCGAGCTCCGCATCCTCCTCGGCGCCGACTGCATCACCTGACCCCCTCTCCTCTCCCTTCCCCTCCCGAGCATGTGTCGATCGGGTGCGCGATGACACCCTCAACCGACACATGCTCGGCGTAGTGCGGCGCGCACGGTGTCGATGACGAGCTGGTCGCCGGACTGTGAGGTGAATCGGAGCACGGTCCATCCGAGGAGCTCGAGCTCGTTCGCGCGAGCACGGTCGAGATCGAACGCCCGGCGGGTGCGGTGGAAGTCCCAGCCGTCGTACTCGATCGCGACCATCGCTTCCGGATACGCCAGGTCGACGCGGACCGTGCGACCGCCGACGCGAACCCGGTGCTGGTGGACGGGCCGGGGGAGACCCGCGCCGACCAGCAGGCGGGCGAGCCGTGCTTCGGCCGCGCTCTCTCCGGGTTCCGTGCCCGTCACACGGCGCTCGAGGATCCCGCGGGTCACGGTGCACCGGAGCCGTCCGCGACCTTCGAGATCGGCCGCGACCCGTTGCAGCGTCCGCAGGTTCACGAGCTTCCGGCGCAAGCCGTCGTCGACGGCACGCTCGACCGACCATGGCGGCGCCACGGCGCTGAGGTCGCAGAGCGTGCGCGCGACCGAGGTCACCGGGACCATCGCGACCGATGCACAGTGCAGCGGTCCGCCCACGGCGCTGTCGTGCACGACGACCCCCTCGAGTCGCCGCCGGCTCCTTGCCGGCACCGTGATCTCGATGTCTCCCGGCGCGAAGCCCTCCAAGCCCCAGAGCGCGGCTGCGCACCGGAACGACGCGACCGACCCGGTGACCGCGAGGCAGGCGCCCAGCACCGCCTGCGCCCAGGATTCCGGCGATCCGCCGACCCGGTAGACCCCGGGCCGCACCGCTTCGAGCCGTCCGGTGCGCAGGCGATGGCGTACCTGGTGGGGCGTGAGGACGCTCAGGGCCTGGGTCCGGGTCACGAGACCGTGCTGACGCCTGGCGATGGGAGCGATGGGCTCGGTCATGCCCCGATGGTTTCGCGCGCCTGCGACACTCATGCCCTCCCCTCCGAGCATGTGGCGATCGGATGCGTCATGGCACCCCCGATCGCCACATGCTCGACGGGGACGGGTGGGGACGAGGGGGGTCGCTGTGCGAAGCTCTCGGGATGAGGATCGGCGTGTTGGGGGGGACCGGACCGGCCGGGCGCGGGATCGCAGCCCGGCTGGCGAGCGTGGGTCACGAGGTGATCGTGGGTTCGCGCGACCGGGAGCGGGCCCAGGGCGTCGTGGACGAGCTCCGGGAGCACTGGGGCGAGCGGGTTGCCACGCTGTCCGCCGGCACCAACGACGACGCCGCCTCCGCCGAGCTCGTGGTGCTCGCCACCGTGTGGGACGCCGCGGTGTCCACCGCCGCGGCCCACGCCGACCAGCTCGCGGGCAAGCCCGTGATCTCCATGGCGAACGGACTGGTGAAGGAGGGCAGGGAGTTCCGCCCGGTGCCGTCACCGGCCGGGTCGCTCGCCGCGGAGGTGCAGGAGGTCGCGCCCGGGGCGCTCGTGGTCGCGGCGTTCCACCTGATCCCCGCGGCCGCCCTCGCCGATCTCGACGAGACCCTCGGCAGCGACGTGCTCGTGGTGGGCGAGGACGCCGCGCGCGCCGTCGTGCTCGAGCTGGTCGACGGCATCCCCGCGCTCCGGGGCCTCGACGCGGGCTCGCTCGCCAACGCGCAGGGCCTGGAGGCGTTCTCGTCCGCCCTGCTGACGGTGAACCTCCGTCACAAGGGCGAAGCCACCCTTCGCCTCGAAGGGATCGGGCCGCGCCGCACACCATGACCATCAGGATCTTCGACACCGCCCAACGCGCCGTCGTCCCGTTCGAGGTCGGACCGGTCGTCAGCATGTACGTCTGTGGCATCACGCCCTACGACTCCACGCACCTGGGGCATGCGGCGACCTACCTCACCTACGACCTCCTGATCCGACGGCTCGAGGAGCTCGGTCACGAGGTCCGCATGGTCCGCAACGTCACCGACGTCGACGACTCGATCCTGCCGAAGGCCCGTGAGCTCGGTGTGCCCTACCTCGAGCTCGCCGAAGCCGAGCTGGCCCGCTTCCGTTCCGACATGGAGGCGCTCGGCACCCGCCCGCCCATCGCCGAGCCGCGCGCCACCGAGTCGATCGACGGCATGATCCACATGGTCAACCAGCTCCTCGACGACGGCCACGCCTACCTCACCCACGGCACCGTCTATTTCGACGTGTCGACGTTCCCGCGCTTCGGCGAGTTGTCGCACTACTCGCGCGACGACATGGTCCGCCTGGCCCGCACGCGCGGCGGCGATCCGGACGACCCGCACCGGCGCGACCCGCTCGACTTCGTGCTCTGGCAGCAGTCGCTCCCCGACGAGCCCGCGTGGCGTGCCCCCTTCGGCGTGGGCCGGCCGGGGTGGCACGTCGAGTGCTCGGTGATGGCGATGCACGAGCTCGGGCCGACCATCGACCTGCACGGCGGTGGCACCGACCTCATCTTCCCGCACCACGAGTGCGAGGTGGCCCAGAGCGAGAGCATCAGCGGCCGGCCGTTCGCGCGCCACTGGGTGCACTCGGCCATGGTCAGCTACGAGGGCGAGAAGATGTCGAAGTCGCTCGGCAACCTCGTGTTCGTCAGCGACCTGCTCAAGCGCGCCGATCCCCGCGCCATCCGCCTGGCCCTCCTGCGTCACCACTACCGCGCCGGCTTCGAGTGGCACGACACCGATCTCGACGAAGGCACCGCGCTCCTGCACCGCCTCCTCGCCGCGGCCGACCGGCCCGACGGCGCCGACCCCCGCCCGTTCGCCGCGCGCGTCCGCACTGCCATCGACACCGATCTCGACGCCCCGCGCGCGCTCGAAGCGCTCGACGACCTCGCCAGCGCGATCCTCTCGGGGGGCAGCGACCCGAGCGCGCCCGCGACCCTCCGCGAGCTGGGCGCGCTGCTCGGGCTCGACCTCACAAAATCGTGAGTGGGGGGAACGCGGCGCAGGTACCCTGCGCCGCAGCGAACGAACCATCATGACGACGATGCAGATCACGATCACGCTCCCCGACGGCAGTGCGCGCGAGTACGAGCCGGGCGTCACCGCAGGCGAGGTCGCGGCGTCGATCGGGCGGGGCCTGGCCAAGGCCGCGCTCGCGGCGAAGGTCACGGCGAACGGCGACGCGGAGGCCGAGTGGTACGACCTCTCACGCCCGATCGAGCACGACGCCGCGCTGTCCATCGTCACCCCCGACACGCCCGACGGGCGTGAGGTCCTGCGCCACTCGACCGCGCACGTGATGGCGCAGGCCGTCGCCGACCTCTTCCCCGGCGCGAAGTACGCCATCGGACCCGCCATCGACGACGGCTTCTACTACGACTTCGAGCTCCCGGGCGGCGCGCACTTCTCCGACGACGACCTCGAGCGCATCGAGGCCCGGATGCGGGAGATCGTGAAGGCCGACGAGCCCTTCGTGCGCGAGGAGCTGACGCGCGAGGCCGCGATCACGACGTTCGCCGACCAGCCCTACAAGATCGAGATCATCGAACGGGTCGATCCCGAGGATGCCGCGGAGATCGGCGACGCCAACGTCATCTCGGTGTACCGGAATCCCCGCGACGGTGCGCCGGAGTTCGTCGACCTCTGCCGCGGCCCCCACGTGCCGTCGACCAAGCGCCTCGGTGCGTTCAAGCTCACGAAGGTCGCGGGCGCGTACTGGCGGGGCGACGAGAAGCGTCCGATGCTCCAGCGGATCTACGGCACCGCGTGGGAGTCGAACGCCGCGCTGGCGGAGCACCTGCACCGGCTCGAGGAAGCGGAGAAGCGTGACCACCGCAAGCTGGGCGCCGAGCTCGACCTGTTCTCGTTCCCGGAGGAGATCGGTTCGGGCCTCGCGGTGTTCCACCCGAAGGGCGGCACCATCCGCCGGGTGATGGAGGACTACTCGCGCCGTCGGCACGAGGAGGCCGGCTACGAGTTCGTCAACTCGCCGCACATCACGAAGTCCCACCTGTTCGAGATCTCGGGCCACCTCGACTGGTTCGCCGACGGGATGTACCCGCCCATGGAGCTCGACGGCGGTGCCGAGTACTACCTCAAGCCGATGAACTGCCCGTTCCACATCCTCATCTACCGCAGCCGCATGCGCTCCTACCGCGAGCTGCCGCTGCGCCTGTTCGAGTTCGGCACGGTGTACCGCTACGAGAAGTCGGGCGTGGTCCACGGGCTCACCCGCGTGCGGGGCATGACCCAGGACGACGCGCACATCTTCTGCACGCGCGACCAGATCGTGCCCGAGATCACGACCGCGCTCGAATTCGTCCTCGACGTGCTGCGCGACTACGGCCTCGACGACTTCTACCTGGAGCTGTCCACCAAGCCGCCGGGCAAGGCGGTGGGGAGCGACGCGGATTGGGAGGAGGCGACCGAAGCCCTGCGGACGGTCGCGGTCGCCAACGAGCACGAGCTCGTGATGGACGAAGGCGGCGGCGCGTTCTACGGCCCGAAGATCTCGGTGCAGGTGAAGGACGCCATCGGCCGCACCTGGCAGATGTCGACCATCCAGCTCGATCTCCAGCTGCCCCAACGCTTCGAGCTCGAGTACGTGGGCGCCGACAACGAGCGCCACCGGCCGGTCATGATCCACCGCGCGCTGTTCGGCACGATCGAGCGCTTCTTCGCCATCCTCACCGAGCACTACGCCGGCGCGTTCCCGGCGTGGCTGGCGCCGGTGCAGGCGACGGTGCTGCCGGTCGCCGACCGTCACGACGACTACGCGCACCAACTGGTGCAACGGCTGAAGGACCGCGGCCTGCGGGCCGAGATGATCGACGCGCACGCCGACTCGCTCGGCGCCCGCATCCGCCGGGCGAAGATGGAGAAGGTGCCCTACGTGGTGGTGGTCGGCGACGACGACGTCGAGCACGGCACCGTGGGCGTGAACCGGCGGGGGAGTGACGCCCCCGAGCGTGGTGTCACCGCCGACGACTTCGTGGCCCGCCTCGCCGGCGAGGTCGAGACGCGGGCGATCGCGTGAGCGTGAACGCGGGCCTCGATCGCCTGTGGGCCGGGTGGCGCGCCGTCTACCTCGAAAAGGTCACGACCGAGCCGCCACCGTCCGGCGTTGACAACTGCCTGTTCGAGCGCCTCGCCGCCGAGCCCGACACCGACGCCCTCGTGCTCGCGCGCAACGAGCATGCGTTCGCGGTGATGAACGCATACCCCTACACGTCGGGACACCTGATGGTCGTGCCGCTGCGCCACGAAGCGACCCTCGCCGGTCTGTCGCGCGACGAGGCGGGCGCGGTGATGACGCTGGTGCAGGACGCCAACGTCGCGGTCACGGCCGCCTTCCGTCCCGACGGCATCAACGTGGGCGCCAACATCGGGCGCGCCGGCGGTGCCGGGGTGCCCGACCACGTGCACGTCCACGTGCTGCCCCGCTGGGCCGGCGACACCAACTTCATGACCACGGTGGCCGAGACCCGGGTGCTGCCCGAGAGCCTCGGCGTCAGCTACGAGCGGCTCGCCGCTCATTGGCCGGGCTGAGCGTGGCGGACGCTACCGTTTCCTCGATGCCCGACGACCTGGCGCCCGACGACGACCCGCAGCCCGTCGAGTCGGAACACGACGGCGACGCGCTCCCCGAGGACCTCGACGTCACCGCCTACGTCGGGCCCTACCTGTTCCCGACCATGGAGCGGCGCCGGATCCCGGCGATCATGTACCTGGTCCTGGCCGTGCTCTGCCTGCTCGGGTGGTGGCAGTCGAGCAACGGCGGCCTCCTCGCCGCCGCGATCGTCCTCGTGCTCGTCGCGCTGTACCACTTCGTGTGCGCGTGGCCCCTCGAGGTCGACCAGACCGAAGCGCTGCTCATCGCCTCGCGGACGGTCGGGTTCCCGGTCGGCCACTCCAGCGCGCAGCTGGCCTGGCACGGCTTCCGGTCGCGACCGGTGTGGCGCATCCTGCTCTACAGCGCCGACGCGCCGCCGACGATGCGCGGCCTGGTACAGCTCGACGCGGTCGACGGCGCGGTGATGGGCGAGTACACGGAACCGAACCCCGAGGACTGGTCGAAGTACGGCCTCGAGGAAAGCGCCGGTCAGGGAGAGGCGTCGACGACGCGCTCGACAGAGTGACCCCGGGAAACGCTCTCTCGGTGTTCGGCAGTGAGGTGGGCCCCAGGAGCCCGGAGCGGTAGCTCCGCGCCGAGGCGCGGCGAAACCCGTTCGTGTTCCTGGGGCCCAGGCTCATGTTTAGCCGCGACGGGTCGGCCTCGCCGAATGACGAACGAGCCCGTCCCGCTACTTGACCGGCCGCTTCGGCCGGCGGCCCGCGTGCCCCTCGCGACGCTCCTGAGGCGAGGGAGGCGCGCCGCGGGTCACGGCCTCGCGTGAGGGCATCGCGGAACGCCTCGAACTTCGCTACGTCTCGAAGCGGGTCGCTGAGCGGCGCCATGTACGGAACGTACCCGAACGGCGAGCTATCCACAAGGTCATACACAGCCGGTGGGGATTACTTCCTTCGACGCGCTCCTCGGTGGAACGCCGGCTCGTCGCGCAGTTCACGTCGTCGTCCGGTGCTCCCGCCCTCCGGCCCGAGCCGCTATACCTGGGGGTCCAGGGTCGGGTGGCAGTGGTCGGAGATCGAGGTGGGTGGGGTCGTGGGCACCAAGAAGAAGGTGAAGGAGCAGAAGCGGCTCGTCCGCGAGTTGCGGCGGGCGCGCAAGGACGCGCGCGGAAGGCGGACGCGCGGCTGCACGCAACAGCTCGAGAGTGCACCCGCATCGCGGAAGCGTGCGACCAGGCGTGTGCGCGTCTCGCGGCGGCCGCAATGGGGATGGACGAGGTCGTGCTCTCGGTCGGAGAGACGACCGCCGCGTTCTACACGGCAGCCGCGATCAGCGGCACGACCGGTGAGGAGACCGACGATCTCGTCCCCGTGCCGAGCGCCGATCCTCGGCTGGAACAGCTGCTCCTGGCACAGCGGCGGACCAACGAGCTCCTCGAGCTCGCGTTGGGAGTCGCCTTCGACGCCGGCTTGGAGTGATGCGAACGGACCGGTCGGCGGCACCTCGCACCGGGTGACGGCCGAGCTCAGGACAGCTCCTTCCAGAAGTCCTTGGAGAGGAGCCGCTTCCAATTCGGTGCCGCGCGTGTCGCTCGAGCGACCGGCACGACCGCCGCGGGTTCGGCGGGTTCGGGGGGATCGATCTGCTCGTGCGATGTCTCCGTCGATTGCTTCGCCTCGAGCGCCCGTACCAGCTGGCGGAGGTCGTCGACGTTGGCGCGGAGGTCGTCGATTCTGGCGCGCTGTGTTTCGGCGAGGGTTTGCGCCTGGATGCTTCGCTCCCGCCAGATGACCGCCCGGCGGCGCCAGTCGTGCAGCTGAGCTTCGAGCGCCGCGATTTGATCGGCGTCGGTGTTATCGTCGGTGGGCACCGCCACCGGCACTGCGGGCGCGGGTTCGCCCGGAGGTGTCGCTTCGACGGAGGTGTCGCTTCGACGGGAGGCGTGGGTTCGATCGGAGGCGCCGGTTCCACCTCGGAAGGCGGAGCGGTCGCCGTGTCCTCCGGCGCCGGCACCCCCTCGAGATGATCATCGAGCTCGATGGGGGATCCGGAGTCGCTCCCGTTGGGTGAGGGCGTCTCGGCGTTCGGCATCTCGTCGAGATCGTGTGACGTGGTGTCGGACCACGAGACGATCTTGCCCCGCTCGATCTCGAAGACTCCGACGACCGGCACGCGGAGCTGGCTTCCGCCGATGGTCCAATGATCGGTTCGTTCGTTCACGACCACGCCATCGAAGGCGACTTGCGTGTGGACCTCGGAGTGAAACGCGCTCGCGGTGGCGCCGACCCAACCCATGAAGTCGCGCGCGGTCCGGCCGTCTTCATCTGATCGGCCCGTGGTCTCGTGGTACGTCGCATCGGGTTCGGTCAAGCTCATGGCACTCTCCAGGTCGAGCGACGCCAATGCCGCCAGGAAATCCGTGACCACCGCCATGGCGTCCACGGGCGGCGCCCAGTGAACGGCGGTCTCCGCTTCCGCGTCGACACCGAGGGGTGCGTGGAGGTCTTTTGCCTCGCCTGGTCGCGCGGTCACGGTGCCGATGCCCCACTCGCGCAGGCCGCCTTCGCCACGTGTTCGGCCCACTGTTCGGCGGAGTGACCCTGCTCCACTTCGGCCCGGAGGGCGGCCGCGATGCTTTCGCTGCGGCTCGGCCACGCCGCCGACAGTCCGGCGATGCGTTCGGCGAGTTGCGTCGCGTTCCCGGCGGTGAAGGACAGGGGTACCGGGCTCGCCCGCTCGAGCATCGGTGCGACGGCGGCGCTCGCGGAGACGACGATCCGCCCGGCGGCCATGGCCTCGAGGGCCGACCGGCTCAGGTCGTTGCCGCAGCCTGCGTCGACGAGCACGTGAGCTTGGCGCACCATCTCGCCGACGCCGCGGGGGGTCAAGGCGTCGGCGACGCGTACGGAGTCGGTGAGCACCAGGTCGCTCACGAGGCGCTCGAGCGCACGACGATGCTGCCATTCTGCGGCGTTCGTCGAGGGACCGACGATCAGGAGCCGAGCGTCGATTCCCTGACTGCGCCGCGATCGCCACCGTCCGGACGATCGCGGGCAGCCCCTTGCGCGGGGAGGTGCGCCCGACGGCGATCAGCCGCAGCGGTGGCCGCGCCGGGAAGCCCGATGCTCCCGTCGCGGCACCGAGGTCGATCCCGGCACCGACGCTGAACACGGGGCACCCGACGACGGGGGACGACGGGGCCGCGGCGACCAGCAGCGCATCCGCCCACCGGGCCGCCTCGGTCGCCGCGTGCGACGACGGTATCCACGGGCACCACCAGAGGAGCGGTACCCGCCGGTCGGGCATCACGGAGCGTGCTTGGAGGAGACACGCGTGGTCGTCGTCGACCACCACCAGCGCCGGACCGTCGGTTTCCGCCAGGACGCGCGCCAGGGGCGGGCCGATCCCGAGCGCACCGTGGCCCGCGGGTGGAGCATCGGGTGTGACGACCGGGGCGTCCAGGCCCGCGAGGTCACCGCGAGCGCTTCCTGCGACGACCACGACCCGGTCGAATCTGCCCGCGAGCGCCCGCACGTGGGTGGTGGTGAAGCCACGAACCGGGCTCTCCGGGTCCAGCAGCGGTGTGACGAAGATCGCGGTGGTCACGAGCGAAGTCCTCTGGGGTTCATGGACGCGGCGTTGCGTATTCACACCAGTGTTGCTGGTCAGCGCCGCTGACGCCTAATGAGAGGAGAAGGGGCCGCCATTCGCCGCCGAGCGATTTGACACCGAACACGCTCCGCGGTGAAGGTAGCGCCGGGGTTCATTGCGACGCTGGGAGGCAGGGCGATGGGCGGACCGGGGCCGGGGCTCGGACTTCGAGCGCAATGACGGCCGGGAACAGCCGTCACCGGTGGGTCTCCGTGGGCCCGCGGAGCTCGCGGTCCGGGTCCAATTTCCTGAAGTACCTCCTCGTCGGCCTCGACGCCGCGGCGTTGACGATGGCGTGGGCCGTTGCTGCCGTGCTGGCCCCACCGAGCGCGCGGTCCACCTGGGGGTCCGTCGTCGTCGTGCTGGCCCTGGTGGTGGGAGGGCTCGCGGTGTTCGGAGCGTTCGGCCTCTACCGGGCTCGGGTCTGCAACCTCCGCACCGTCGAGTACGAGCGTCTCTTCCGCGGATGTCTCATCGTGGCGCTGCTCGCGCTCGCGGTCGCATCGGTCCGTGGCTCGGTGGTCAGGCCGCGGGAGATCGTGCTCGGCGCCGCGCTCGCATGGCTGTTCGCCGGCGTCTTTCGCGGCGGCTACCGAACCTGGCTCACGAGCGGGCGTCGCGCCGGCCGCCACGTCCGCCCCGTGCTGCTCGTGGGTGGGGGTGCCGAATCGGCCGAGCTGGCGGCCCTCCTCGCGGAGCATCCCGAGCTCGGCTACCGATCGATCGGGGTCGTGGGCGACGAGCGCGAGGCGCGGCGCCACGGGCTCGAAGAGTGCTGGTGCGGGGGCCTGGGCGACGGGCTGGCGGTGCTGGCCGAGCGGGGAGTCAACGGGGCGATCGTCTGTGGGAGCGATCTGCAGTCGGCCGAGCTCAACGCGGTCGTGCAGGACCTCCTGCATGCGGGTGTGCACGTGCAGTTGAGCAGCGGTCTGCACGGCGTCGACGTGGGACGGCTCCGCCCGTCGCCGCTCGCGCACGAGCCCTTCTTCTACGTGGAGCCGGTGACGCTCGTCCCCTGGCAGTTGCTCGCCAAGCGAGTGGTCGACGTGGCGCTGTCGGCGGTGATCCTGCTGCTCACGTTGCCGCTGCTGGCGCTGGCGGCGCTCGGCATCAAGCTCCAGGACCGAGGGCCCGTGCTGTTCAAGCAGTGGCGGGTCGGGCGCGACGGCGAGCCGTTCGTGCTCTACAAGCTCCGCACGATGCGGGAGGGCGCCGAGCACGAGGTCATCGACCTGCCGCGAGCTCAACGTGCGCGACGGCCCGCTCACCAAGCTCCGGCACGATCCGCGGGTGACCACGCTCGGCCGCATCTTGCGGGCGACGAGCATCGACGAGCTCCCCCAGCTCTGGAACGTGCTGAACGGCACGATGAGCCTCGTGGGGCCCCGGCCTGCCTTGCCCGACGAGGTCGTCCACTTCGACGCCGAGCTCCGTGCGCGTGAGGCGGTCCGGCCCGGCATCACCGGGTTGTGGCAGGTGGAGGGCCGCGACAACCCTTCGTTCGCCGCGTACCGGCGTTTCGACCTCTTCTACCTCGAGAACTGGTCGATCGCGCTCGACTTCGTGATCCTGCTCGGCACGGTCGAGTCGGTCGTGGCACGGGTCTTCCGAGGCCTGTTGCATCTCGACGAGGACATTTCGATCGCGCCGCCCGAGGTGCGGGACCCGGTGGGTCGTGAGGCGGGACCGGCTGACCGGCGCACCGAGCCGACGACCGAGCTCCCGGAATTGCCGGTAGCGAAGAAGGCCGTCGCCGATGTCGGTTGATCGCGGTGCGGTGGATGCAGGAATGTTGAGCTGCACTGCGCCCAACCGGTTCTCGATGGCGCGCCTGTGAGCGCTGTGCTCGCGAGGGTGGACGTGCTCGGCGTTCCCGTGAGCGCAGGTTCGCTCGACGACGTCGTCCGGCAGGTCGCGAGTTGGATCATCGCCGACAGGCCGTCGTTCGCGATCTTTCGCGATGTCCACGGCATCATGCGGTCACAGCACAACGCCCAGGTGATGGCGGCGCACCAGAGCGCGGGGCTCGTCGCGTGCGATGGCATGCCCATGGTCTGGGCGAGCCGCTGGGCCGGCGTTCGCGGCGCGGAGCGGGTGTGCGGTCGTGACTTCATGTTCGCTCTCTGCGAACGAGCCGAGCGTGAAGGCTGGAGTGCCTTCTTCTATGGTGGCCGCCCCGGCGTTCCCGAATCCCTGATCCATCAGCTGCTCGCCCGCTTTCCGAAGCTGAAGATCGCAGGCGCGTACTCGCCCCCCTTTCGAGCGCTCACGCCCGCCGAAGACGCCGAAGTCAGCGAGATGATCAAGGCATCGCGGGCCGACATCGTCTGGGTGGGGTTGAGCACGCCGAAGCAGGAGTTGTGGATGGCCGAACACGTGGGCCGAGTCGGCGCGCCGGCACTGCTCGGTGTCGGCGCGGCATTCGATTTCCATGCCGGTGAGATCCGCCACGCGCCCGTGTGGATCCAGCGCGTCGGATTGGAATGGTTGTTCCGCCTCGCGATGGAACCGCGGCGCCTCGGCGGCCGCTACCTCCGCAACAACCCGGCGTTCATCGCCGCTATTCTGCGACGCCACCCGCGGCGCCTCGGTGGCGGGGCACCAACTCTGCAGGCAATGCAATGAAGGACGGATCTCGTGGCTGACATCCTGCTGATTCCCACGGACGCGCGGATCTTCGTGGCGGGGCACCGAGGCCTCGTCGGTTCGGCGCTCGTACGCCACCTCCAGGCGGACGGTTACGAGAACCTCCTGCTCGCGACTCGAGACCAGCTCGATCTCCGCGATCAGGCGGCGGTGAACTACTGGTTCCGAGCCAATCGCCCGGAATACGTGTACCTGGTCGCAGGCACGGTCGGCGGCATCCTGGCCAATAGCACCCGACCCGCCGAGTTCATCTACGACAACTTGATGATCCACAGCACCGTCGTGCATGCCAGTCACCTCTACGGAGTCGAGAAGCTGCTCTACCTGGGTTCCTCGTGCATCTACCCACGGCTCGCGAACCAGCCGATCCCGGAAGACGAGCTGCTGACGGGACCGCTCGAGCCCACGAACGAGTGGTATGCGATCGCCAAGATCGCCGGGATCAAGCTGTGCGAGGCGTATCGCAAGCAGTACGGGAGCAACTTCATCTCGGCAATGCCGACGAACCTCTACGGCCCGAACGACAACTTCGATCTCACCTCGAGCCACGTGCTCCCGGCAATGATCCGCAAGTTCCACGACGCGAAAGTTGAAGGGCGCCGCGAAGTCGAGATCTGGGGTTCCGGCGCGCCTCGACGCGAATTCCTCCATGTCGATGACCTTGCCGAGGCGTGTGTCTTCCTGATGGAACGCTATGACGAGCCGGAGCACATCAACGTCGGCACCGGAGAAGACGTCGACGATCTGTGAGCTTGCCGAGCTGGTCCGAGCGGTGGTGTTCCCTGAGGCGGAGCTCGTCTTCGACACGTCGAAGCCGGATGGGACCCCACGGAAGCTGCTGGACGTGTCTCGTCTCGAGGCGCTTGGGTGGTCGCCGCGGATCGGTCTCGAAGGCCGGTGTCGCGAGCACATATCAGTGGTTCGTCAAGAACGAGGAGCTAGCGAACTGGCAACGTTCTCGCCGCCGCGGCGGCCGTATAAGGATGTGCGAGTTCGCACTCGCTCTCAGGGCAGTCGCCCCGGGGAGATCCGCGGCGGGCGACGCCCGTGGGCGATTGCCCGGTCCATGGTGAAGCCCGTGGGCCTCGGAGCGTGGCAACTTGACCACTCTCCGGCGCCAGGGTGCCTGGGCTGTCGTGGACCAAGTGCTCTCGTCGGGCACCAACTTCGTGCCTTCGCTGCTTCTCTTGGCTCGACTGCTCGGGCCGGCAGGCTTCGGGGCGTTCTCCCTCGCGTTTCTCGCGTGGTTCGGCGCCCTCGCAGTCCTCAGAAGCGCGTTGATGCAGCCCTACACGCTCGCCGCCGCATCCATCGATGGAGCCGAGTGGCAGGGCGTCACCAGCCACGCAAGCGGGGCGGTCGTGGCTGGCGGGGTCGTGTTCGGGGGCGCCTTCGCTATCATCGCTGTAGTCGTCGGGACTTCGTCAAGTCTCGGGCGGCCCTCGTCGCCGTCGCGGTGCTCGCGCCGGACTGGCGCTCTTCAGGAGTTCTGGCGCGTCGGCTTCATTCGCTGCGCAGCGGGCGAGAACGGCCGCCAGCGAACGACCTCTTCTGGGCGGTCGGCCAAGTGGTCGCGTTCGGCTTCGTGCTCACAAGCGGGCGCGTCACGGTTGCCGGAGGCGTCCTCGCATGGGGGGCAGGCGCGTGGCTCGCGGCCGGCATTGGGTCCTGCAGCTCTCCGTGAGGCCGGCAGTCGGCACTCTGGCCGTCGGCCAACTGGGCGAAGAAGTGGGCTCGCATCGGCGCATGGTTCACTGCCACGAGCATCACGTTCACACTCGGTATGTTGGTGATTGCCGTCGTGATCGCTGTCGAGAAGGAAACTCTGGCCTCGGGCTGTTTCGGGCGGTCCAACTCCTCTTCGGGCCCGTGCAACTTCTCACGATCGGCGCCGAGAGCGTCTTCTTGCCTCACCTGGTTCGGGCGATCAAACGGACGGCAACGGCTGGTGTCGCTGAGAGCCGGCGATACTCACTTGTAATGGCTGGTGCATCGCGCGTCTACGGCTTGGTCTTGCTGGTGGCGGCTCACACCGTGCTGAGGAAGTTCTTCGGCGTCTCAATTCGCGATGGCCACGGTGCTCGTGTTCCCGATGCTCGTCGCGTTCGCTCTTGACGCAGGGCACAGTGGAGCAGATTGCTATTACCGCCCGTGCGAACGGAGGCCGGCTCCTCGTCGCCCAAGTGACGCTCGACGATCGTGCGGGTGGCGGCTGTTGTGGTGCTCGTCAGCGTTGCCGGGCTGCGCGGTGCCGTCTGGGGTCTCGTGATCGGGAGCGGAGTCGCCGCGATCGTGTTCTGGACTCAAGTCGTGCTCTAAGGGCCCGGGAGCGAGGTCGCCGAAACGCACCGAACCAGAATTCGCAAGCGTGCCAAAGTTAGTCGAGGTCGAGGGGCTGGCGTGATCGGTGGATGACCGTCCGATTCCGGCTCTGTCGCCGTCCTCAACCTCGGGGCTGTTGGCCGCAGCGGGAGCACGATCCTTGCCGCACTGCTCGGCAATCACGACGGATTCCTAGCGTTCGGCGGCTGGGCTCGAATCGACGCACCTGTCCAGGCAGGTAGATGGGGATTTGGAAAACGGCGTCCTCCGACGGCTTGTTCGCCGCGCACGAAGAAGATGTTGGTTGTTTTGGCGACATTTCACTTCAAATCGAGGGAGACAGCGTGTGGCATCGTGATGGGGACGCGAGATGCGGGTCCTGATCGCTTCGCTCAGTACGCTACGCCGCGGTCTATAACGACGGTACGCTCGAGCAGCTGGCTCCTCGCATCGAGGCTCTTACCGCTGTCGCCGGCGACGTCGAAACACTCTGGCCCGGCGAGAATCGGACGGGCGCGGCCCCGGCTACCGGGTTGTCGTCTTACCCGTGCGACGCGCGGGGACCTATGCCACGGCACGGCTCGTGGGGATCGATGAGGTCGCAGCTGCTCCGCGGCCAACCATCATCCATGTGGAATGTGAGCCTTGGCAAGGCGTCGCGGTGCAGTCGGGGTGAGGCTAGCCCGGCGATTGAATGTGCCGATCGGAATTCACTTCGCGGAGAATGGTCCGCGGCTCGAAGGCGCCGGCGGAGCGATGCGTCGAGCGCTGGCGTCGTGGGTCCTCGGGCGTTGCGACTACGCCGTGGGGTGGTCGTCGGCAAGCACACGCGTCGCTGAACGCCTGGCACCCGGGATTCGAAGCGACACGTTCCCGGCGACTGGCGTGTCCATGGGCGCGGTTCCTGTGGATTCGAGTGATGAGTGGTTCGGCACGGGAAGCGCGACGCTCCCCAAGGTGGCGTTCGTCGGCCGCTTCTCCGAGGAGAAGGGGATCGGCGACTTTCTTGCTGTGTCCGATGGGCTTGCGCGGCGGCTGCCTTTGAGAGTGGCGCTTGCCGGCGGGGACGATGCGCATGGGGCGGTGGGGCGCTGGGCTCAGGAAAGACCCTGGGCCTTCCTACACGGCGTTCTCCCACGCCCAAGCGTGAGCTCGTTGCTGGCGACCGCAGATGTTCTGGTTTGTCCGAGTCGGACGACGAGCTTCGTCAAGGAGCAGTTCGGTAAGGCGGCGGTTGAGGCGATGGCGGTGGGTACGCCAGTGTTCTCCTATGACTGTGGCGCGCTCCCCGAGGTGATCGGCGCTGGCGGCGTCGTTGTCCCTGAGGGAGCGCGGGATCGACTTGTGGCTGCGCTCGAGCGGCACTTCGGCGGCTCCGCCTCGGATCGGGCTGTGCTGGGAAGGGAGGCCGGGCTGCGCGCAGTGCGGTTCACGGATGATGCGATCGCCACGAAGCTCGTCGAGCTCTGGACGACGTGCTGCGAACAAGTGACGTGAGCCATGAGAATCCTCCTGTCCGGCTACGCGTGTGAACCAGGAAGGGGATCCGAGCCGGGGGTGGGCTGGAACATGGCCACGACCCTGGCGAGGGAGCACGAAGTGTGGGTGCTCACATCGCACGGGCACCGCAGCGCCATCGAGGCGGAGCTTGCCGGCTGCCCCAGGACAATCTCCATGTCGTCTATGTCGATCCTCTCGGCCGGTCGCTCGACTGGACTCGAGAATCGGGCCGCTTCCGATGGGCCGTATATCCCCACTACTACCGTGGCAGATGCGGGCCTATTTCGTCGCTCGCTCTCTCCACCGGCGGGTTGGCTTCGATCTCGCCCATCACGTGACCTACATGAAGTACTCGACCCCGAGCTTCATCTCGTTCTTGCCGATTCCGTTCTTCCTGGGCCCGGTCGGGGGTGGCGAGTCTGCTCCCATACCCTTCTGGTCGGACTTCAGTCCACGGGCGATGATGTATGAGGTCCTGCGGAGCTGCGCGCGGCCGGCTCGGAGAATGGGATCCGTCGTCGCGCGACGGCGGCGCAAAGCGCCTACGCATGGGCGACCACCGAAGAAGACTGCCGAGCGGCTCCGGCTCTTGGGCGCACCGCACGTCAGAGTGTCTTCTGGGTGGCTCTGGATGGCGGCGGAGATAAGGGCCCTGGCGCAACTTCCGGCTCCGGCCGCCGCCCCGATGCGGTTCATCGCTGGACGGGAAGGCTGCTGCACTGGAAGGGATTCCGCCTGGGGCTCAGGGCGTTTGCCCGCGCGAGGGCTCCCCGACGCCGAGTACTGGATCCTGGGCGACGGCCCTGAGCGGCAGGCTTTGCAGGCGCTCGCCGGAGACCTGGGCATCGCGAACCGAGTGAGGTTCTGGGGCAACGTGGAACGGCAGACTGCGGTCTCCAAGTTGGGCGAGTGCGACGTCCTCGGTGCATCCAGCCTGCACGATTCGGGCGGCTGGGTGTGCTTGGAGGCGATGGCCGCCGGTCGTCCTGTCATCTGTCTCGACCTGGGCGGCCACCGGTTCTGGTGACGGCCGATTGCGGCTATCGCGCTCGGCGCATGCGCCATCAGGCGGTCCACGACCTCTCGGTCGCCATGACCCGTCTCGCTGGGGATCGGGACCTGTGCCGGACATGGGGCACGCCGGGCAACGCCGCGGTCCGAGACCACCTCAATTGGTAACAACACGTCGAAGCACTTGTGACCGTGTACAAGAGGTTCTCGAGAAGGCCCCGAGATCCGTGCGCGCCGCCTGGAGTCGGCCCCGCGGTTTCCGGAACGCTTGAGAACGATCGAATTGCTCTCCGGCGTCCTCGGGTGCTCACCGAGACGGGCGCGCCCCGTTGATCCCCACGCACATCGACTTCCCGTCCGTCGGGAGCGGATCGCGGCGAGACCCGCAGCCCCAGCAGTCCGGCCGAGGGACCATCACGAATGCGTAGTCGAGGGGATTGTCCGTACTCATCACGATCAAGATGGCCGCCCGGCATATAGCGCCGCGGCGGGATCGAGTCACGGCCCGCTTCCGGGAGCGGCAGGAGCAACCTCCGCTCCTGATCGAGAACCACACGGAAGACCGAGGCCCACGAAGCCGAAATCGTAAAGAACCTCAGGTAGTCGTTGTGCGGGTGACCAAACGAAGGGGAGAGGGAGAACGATCGAGCCGATGCGGCGCCGGGGCCATGCCCGATGACGGGCTGTCCTGGGCTTCAGCCCATAGCACCGACCAGACTCCGGTGCGCCCTTCCGCGTTGAGGCTGATACCAGCTACCGAAAGGCTCGCGTCGCCCCGGTGAAGCGCTCCCTGAAGCGGCGCCCAATCCGTGACCGCCCAATACCCGACGCCAACAAGGAGCACGACGAGAACGCGTTGCGACCCGATGCGTCCGCGACGCCATGAACAGGTGACCGCGATCAACACAAAACCAGCGAAGAGCGCTGAACGCGAGAGCGAGATCGCGATTCCGACAATAACGGCCAGCGACCACCACAACGCGCGTCGGTTCCCGGATCTGTATTCGGCCAGAAACCAGCCCAGGCAACGAGGGCAACGATCGCCACGGTCGATCGCCACCAACGTGGTGAGATTGGAAGAGCCAAGATCGCTGCTCCGATCAGCACGGCGGACGTCAACCGGAAACATCGGCGCGACCACGAAGTCGAGGCGACACCGATGACTCGCCGTGACCGTTGCAGCAAGCAACAATCGCCCAGAAACGCGACTTGCACCATGAGGAACTGCAGCCCTGCGCGTGATCCACCGATCAAGAACGATCCGACGCCCATGCAAGGTATGCGACGAAGATCGCTGCCGCACGCGCGCGGGATCGGTACAGAGTGGTAGAGGAGCACGAGAGTCCAGCTAGCGAATCCCGAAGCACAGCTACACCCGCGGTGAACGAGACCGAGGCGGCTCGGAGGTTGCCAGGCGGCCGAGAGGGCGACCACGGTGAAGATGAAGACGACGCAGCAACCAGCAAGCCCTAAGGGGACCGGTTGCTTCTGATCGGTCGGAACCGGACTGCGGGGAGAATCCGACCTGCTACGCACCGAGAGTCTTCCCCTTGGAGCATCGATCGCCTTCCCGACGCGATCGATTCTATGAGGGCACTTGTGCCCAGCGTGCCCCAGCCATCGTGGGTCTGATGGGGCGAGGCTGTGTCCTGTTCGTCGGAGTGGGTGGTGGACACTGTCATCCACGCGCCATGCTGAATGCCACCGAGTCGACATCGAGAGGACATAGTGCGGGTTCTTGTCGTTCACAACGAGTACCGATCCGCAGATGCCGTCGGGAGAGAACGAGGTGGTCGCTGCAGAGGTCGAGATGCTCCAACCGCCGGTGTAGATGTCGACACGTACTTCCGATCCAGCGACGAGATCGAGAGTTTCGGCTCGTTGCAGCGCGGGACGTTGCCATTCCGTCCGATTTACTCCTTCGAGGATGCCCGTTCGATCCGTGAGCGAATTCGGGCGATCCGGCCCGAGTGGTCCACCTGCACAATCCGTTTCCGCTGATCTCGCCATGGGTCGTCCGAGTTCGCCAAGGCCGAAGGCGTGCCAGTGGTTCAGACGGTGCACAACTACCGCCATTCCTGCCCGGCCGGCTACTTCTTCCGCGAGGGGACGGTGTGTGAGGACTGCAGCGGGAAGGCTCTGCCGTGGCCGGCGGTCGTGCACGGTTGTTACCGGGGTTCGCGGCCTCAAAGCGCGGTGATGGCGGCCGCGGCGCGAGCACACCGTGCGACGTGGCGCATGGTCGACCGTTTCATCGCGGTCAGCGAGTTCGTCGCTCAACACCTGGCGGACTCAGGCGTTCCCCGGGAGCGGATCAGTCGTACGACCGAACTCCGCTCAGCCGCGGGGTCCCGTACGATCGCCGGGTCCGGGTTCGTGTTCGTCGGTCGGCTCACGGCCGAGAAGGGCGTCTCGCTGCTGGTGTCCGCGTGGATCGAGTCCCGGGTCTGGGAGGGACAACGACTGGTCGTAGCCGGCGACGGCGCCGGAACGCGATCTCGTGCTCGCGGCCAGCGACCACAACGTTCGCTACCTGGGCAGCGTCGAACGCGGCACACGTGCCGGCATTGCTCGACGAAGCGGCAGTCGTGGTCATCCCCTCACTCTGCTACGAGGGGTTCCCTCGCCTGGTGGCGGAGTCGTTCGACGCGGTCGCCCGGTGGCTGCGACGGCGCTCGGCGCTCTCGGCGAGCTGATCACCGCGGACGTCGGGTGGACCGCGCCTCCGGAACCGAATACCGTTCGCGGAGATGCTGTCTGTCGCAGCGTCCGATCCGACGGTTGGGCAAAAGGGGGCGGCAGCACGAACGGTGTACGAGTCGCGGCTCACGCCAGATGTGACGACTGCGTCATTGGTCGATCTCTATACAAGGCTATGAGCGAGCATCGGGCACCGTGGCCTCGATCGCGCGATGATTGAGCATCCGCTCAGACTTGATGCCCGAATGCTCGCGCTCTCATGATCGGCCCCTCCTCGGATCAGAGGGCCATGTCCATCACCGCCCAAGGAACCGCATCAAACATCTTAGGGTCCAACGACCCTGCCAGTGTGGTCGTTGCCTGCGAGCTGCCATTGCGGCCAGGTATGCTGTCCGCTGGGCGGCCAAATCCAGGCCGCGGCGGACGGTATAGCGACATGTAGGTGTTGTGCTCGAAGTGGTTGCCCGCTGTCGTGTAGGCGGTCGTGCGGAGCGGACCATTCCCGAGGTCCCACCGGCGGGCAGCGAGACGGTGTTGTCATGCACGGAGACGTTGCGGATCTCCAGCAGGCCATACGTGTTGGAGCCGCGATCATGTCGATGAGGCCGATGCCGTTCACGCCCGCAACGATAGTGTTGCCGTAGATCTCGGTGTTCTTCGAATCGTTGAGCAACAGGTCTGCAGACCACCACAAGTAGTGACCTGCCGCGTAGGTGCCGTTGCCGCGGAACGTGTTGTTGCGAACGACGGCGTCGGCGCTGGCCTCGTGGAAGATCCCGGCGAGATAGTTCCGTTCGAAGGTGTTGTTCTCGTAGGTGACGGAGATGTCGCCTCCATGTCGCACCACAGGCCGTTGCCGTAATTGTCGTGCACCTGATTGCCGCGGAACACGACCCCTGATGACCCGATGATCTTCGACGCACCCGCATCATCGTTCGGGTCGTGGTGAGCTGTGTTGTTGAAGCTCACGTCGTTGTTCTCGACAAGCAGGTTCGCCAGTGGGCCACCGTTGAATCCGTAGCGGCCGTTGTGGTGTATCCAATTCCCGACGAGTTGCGTGCCGTCGCCGGTCCAGACACCCGTCTCCGTGTTGTAGGAGACCTCATTGTCTCGGATGGTCCAGTTGTCACCGGCCTGGAGGGGCGAGCGGGGAAATGTCGACCACCGATTAGCGAAGTGCTGAATCACGAACCCCTGCACGAGCACATCATGTTGGCCCGGTGAACCCCCCCAGCCCATGATGCCGCCGTCGTACACGTCGCGACCGGTGAGGATCGCTGCTCGTGGCGTGACCGAGATGAGTTGGTCGTAGCTCTTGGGCAGAACGTGCGTCGTGAGGACGTAGGTTCCGGGGGAGAAGCAGAATGTCGTCCCCGTCGGATGCGCAGCGAACGTGGTCTGCAGATCCATCGCCGGTGAGACGGCCACACCTGAACACGCCACCGGAGCGGGACTGGATGCGAATGGAGACGCCGGTTCGGGCGCAGAGCCTGAGATGGGTGGGGGCGTCGCCGTCGTCGCGCCGCCACCTGGAGTGCAACCGAGAGCAAGCGCGGCGAGCACGAGTGCGCCGACGATCGCCGAGATCCGCCGAATCGGTCCCCCGGCCACGTCACCGCCTCGAATCTTGTCCTTGCCTGGATACACCTGACAGGAAGGGGATCGGTCACGGTCGGGCTCGCCTTGAGCCCAACCGGGTCCGAGGTGAACCAGTGAAAGCAGTGGAGCGGTCCACGTGGTTCTGGATGCGGGCTCACGGATGGGCCATACTGACTGCGAGCAAGCATCACCCAGGGGAGGCAACGTGCGCCGCATCATCGTTCTGGTAGTGATCTGCGCGGCGGTGCTTGTTGTCGCCGTGGGTGTTGCGAGCGCATACCCGGACGACCAGGGAGCACCGAACAACTCGGGCGCCGAGGTCGGTGGGATCGTTGTGAGTCGCACCGTGAACGCCGCGGGCACACCGTCGAGCGCTTCGCAGCCCCTGGCCTTCACCGGCTCGGACGGTACGAGCATCCTCCTGTGGGTCGGCGGCGGGCTCGTGCTCGCGGGTGGCGCGCTCGTGGTCATCACGCAGCGGCGCCGTGTCCCCGAGCGTGCCTGAGCGCTAGCGAGCGCCCCACGGTTCTGCTTTGTCGCATGAGCGCGGCAATGTTGTGCAGGCGCCTGCAGGTCACGAGGCCGAGGGTTCGCAACTACCATGCCGCCGATGGACGACGACGGTGAGGGCGGCGCGCCCGACCTGCGCGACTACGGGCGCACGCTCTGGCGACACCGCTGGCTGATCATCCTGACCGTCGTGCTCGCCGTCGGGGTGGCGGTCGGCTACTCGGCCTCGCTGCAGACGCCCGTCTACGAGGCGACCGCCGAGATCATCATCCAGCCCAGCGGCACCCAGCAGATCCTCAACTCCTCCCAACAGGACGCGCAGGACGCCGCCCGCAACGTCGACACCGAGGTGGCGGTGCTCGAGAGCAAGGTCGTGCAGGACGCGGCCCGAGAAGCGCCTTGGTCACGAGCCCGACGTCAGCATCTCGAGCAGCGCCACGAGCGACGTGGTGAGCGTGAACGCCCGCAGCACCAACGCCCACCGTGCCGCCGTCGACGCCAACGGCTACGCCGCGGCGTACGTCGCCTTCAAGCGCCAGCAGAACATCGACGATCTCGTGCAGGCGGGCGAGAAGATCCAGGCCAAGATCACCGAGATCGACGGGCGCCTTCCGGGCCTGCCCGCCGGCTCGCCCGAGCTGACGACCGCCCAGCAGCAACGCGCCTTCCTCCAGCAGCAGCTCGACCAGCTCCAGGTGTCGGCCAACCTCAACCAGGTCGGCGGCGCGCGGGTCCTCGCCAAGGCCGACGTGCCCACCACGCCGGTGCTGCCTGCAACGGTCCGCAACGTGGCGATCGCGCTCGTGCTCGGACTCCTCGTCGGCGTCGGGCTCGCGTTCCTCCGCGACTACCTCGACGACACGATCAGCTCGCGCGAGGACCTCGAGCGCGCAACGGGCGAGCTGCCCGTGCTCGCCCAGATTCCCGGCGTTCCGGGGTGGCGTGAACGCGAGAAGCCCCGCGTCGTCACGCTCGACGAGCCGAACTCGCCCGCCGCCGAGGGCTACCGGAGCCTGCGGACCGCGATCGAGTTCCTCGCGCTCAACCGCACGCTCGACAGCGTCCAGATCACGAGCTCGAACTCGGACGAGGGCAAGACGACCACCCTCGCCAACCTGGCCGTCGCGCTGGCGCGTGCCGGGCGCAACGTGACGATCGTCTGCTGCGACCTGCGCAAGCCGCGCATCCACGAGTTCTTCGGCCTCGGGAACGAGGTGGGGTTGACTTCGCTGCTGCTCGGTGAAGTGTCCGTGGCGGATGCGCTCCAGCGGGTGCCCGGCGAGGCGAACCTCGCCGTGCTCTCGGCGGGCCCGCCCCCGCCCAACCCGTCGGAGCTGCTGTCGTCGGCTCGCGTCGCGCGAGGTGCTCGCCTCCATCGGGCGCAGCTGCGATCTCGCGCTCATCGACAGCCCACCGGTGCTGCCGGTGAGCGACGCGCTCGTGGTGAGCGGCATGGTCGACGCGACCCTGCTCGTGGTGAGCGCGAAGGCGTCGTCACGCCGGGCGCTGCGGCGGGCGGTCGACGCGCTCCAGCAGGTCGAAGCCCCCCTCGTGGGCTCGGTGCTGAACAACGCGGAGGCGCTCGAGCACTACGGCGGCTACGGGTACGAGTACTCCGCCGCGGCTGCCAACGGTTCGAACGGCCAGGGCGGGTCGCGTCGACAGCGGCGCAAGGCGCGCCGGGCGGAGCGGTAACCCCGGTTCACCTCGACAGCGGCGCCTCCAGAGCGGTGCGGCGCCGCAGCTCCGCGCTCCACTCCGCCGCGGGACCCCGCGCCGCGAGCGGGGGCCGGGGATCGAGCGACCATCCGCCCCCGGCGGTGATGTGCACGTCGACGTGGTCGGGGTTCACCATCACCTGGTGGCCCACGGTGAGGCGCACCGTGGGAGTGCCGTTCGTGGTCACGAGCTCGCGCGCCGCCCTGCAGCTCGAGGCGGAGGTGCGCGGTCGCGCCCGACGGGATCGTGAGTGTGGTGGTGTAGACGTTCATGCCTCGTTCGGTCTGGCCGGTCAGCTCCACCGGCTGGCCCTGCACCGTGGCCCGGTCGAGGGTGAGCGAGGTGTAGAAGCTCACCACGCTGCGGTTGGCGCCGATCGGCACGGTCGGGGTCACGCTCCGGATGACGTAGTCGGGCTCACCGCTGGTGGGCGCGCGGTTCGCGAGCGTGATCGTGGCGGTCGCGCGCTCCTCACCCGTGCTCGGGTCGACGCGCACGTCGTAGTGGAGCGACCGGTGGAGGAAGAGCTCGATCTTGTTGCCGCTCCAGTTCTGGGTGGTGAGTCCCACGTAGTCGCCGGCCGCCGGCGCCAGCGTGCCGCTGGCCCCCAGCCGGCGGAACAGCCGCTGGCTGGTCGGGTCGTTCGCGTGGAGGAGGAGGTGGCCGCCCTGCACCGCGGCGCCGAGCGTGTTGCCGATCGTGCGCAGGCCCGGCAACGAGCCGTGCGTCAACCGGTCGGTGACCGCGTGGGCCGCTTCCTCGAGGTAGTCGATCCGGGTCGGGTTGCTCAGCTCCTCGTACTGGCCGCGCAGCAGGAACTCGGCCGCGTTCTCGGCGGTGAGCGGTGCGGCCCGCCCCGGCACGGAGATCGGCCCGGTGAGCTCCAGGAGCGCGGCGATGCCCTCGGGGTCGACGGCGATCACCCCGTCGATCGTGCCGAGACCCGACTGGGGAGCGAGCTGCCCGGCGACCTCGGCGACGGTGGGGAAGTCGGGCGACATGGTCACGCTGCGCCAGTCCTGCTCGGGCTGGTAGGGGCCGTAGCGGGCCAGGAAGTCGGCCGGTCCGCTGATCGTCCGCGGCGTGGCGCCGGCCGCGTTGAGCTCCTCGGTGCGGCCGAGGCGGGTGAGGTCGAGGGTGCCGTGGTCGAGGGTGAGGATTCCCCAGTTGCCCATGAAGCCCGAGCTGCGCGCCTCCGACGGCGTGGTGAACATGAGGAGGAACCGCACCGGCCCGTCGGCGCCCAGCAGCTCGGGTGCCGCGTCGATGCCGAGCGACGCGGTGCGCGCCGAGCCGCTCGCGCCGCGACCTTCGTGGTGAGGCGGTCGAGCTGGTCGTGCACCGGACCGACCAGCCAGTGCTCCTCGACCCCGTCGAGCTCGCGTTGCGTGCTCGCCGAGCGCGGCGCGGACACGCGCGAGCGGCGCGCGCATCGCCTCCACCTTCGCGATCTCGAGGTGGCCGTCGCGCACCCGCAGCGCCTCGAGGTCGGCGTCGCGTGCGGCACACGCGCCCGCGCCCGCAGACGCGTCGCGTTGCGGGTCAGCGTGCGCAACGCCTCCTCCTGCTGGCTCACGACGGGGACGGCCCGGCCTGCCCGCGCCCACGGCGCGTCGAGCCCGTCCGCCGCCGACGCGAGCAGCACGCGGGCACGGTCGAAGTCACGCGCCGCTCGCTGCGTGTTCCCCCGCCGGGCCGCGTCGACGCCGTGCTGCGTTGCCGCCACGCCGGCGTCGAGGTCGCTGCGGACGCGCGCAGGACCGCGACGCCGAACAGCATGGTCGCGAACAGCGCGACCCCGAACAGTGCGATCGACGCCCACACGACCCTGCGGCGCGCCGGACCCTCCGTGTGGGCGAAGCCGGACACGACCACGAAGGCGATCGCGATGGCGGCCACGAGGGACGCGAGCCCGAACGGCCCCCACGCGGGGAGCCGCAGGAGGATCTGGACGATCCCCGCACCAGCGCGGCACCGATCACCTCGTTCCGCACGTTGAGCACCGCGGCCGCGACCGTCGCGCCGAAGAGCACCGCGGCCGCGACGAACAGGCTGGTGTCGTGGGCCGACGCCACCAGCGCGATGCCGGAGGCGACGACCCAGGTCCAGGGCTCGGACCGGGACGCGAAGGCGCTGACCACGCCGGCGAGCAGCGCGCTCAGCGCGACGTCGGCGGCACCGAGCCGCGTCGGGTGGCCACCGGCGAGCGCACCGCCGACCGCCGACAGCACGACGACGACACCCAACGCGAAGCGCTGACGGACGGCTTGACGGCGACGGCGCATCACGGCTCAGTGCGCGCTCACGTCGGGGCCTTCATGGGATGTCTCGTCCGGAGATGGCCCGAGCGCAGGCGGAGACGAGGAGGGGCAGGGTCTCCCGTTTCGACGCCCGCGCCGACGGGCCAAGAAGTAGAACCACGCCGGGCCGTGCGCTATTCCGCCCGCCCAGGGCGACACGGAGAGAGCGTGTCACCATCGGTCTCGCCGGTCGAGGGGCAGTGGTACCGCGCTCAGCGCCAGTTCGGGCGGTAGTCGAGGCTGTAGCGCATGTCACGGGCCGCTCGCCGATCACGTGGGCCGGCACGCCGCCGACGATTGCATACGGCTCGACGTCCTTCGTCACGACTGCGCCGGCGCAGATGATGGCGCCCTCGCCGATCGTGACGCCGCCGAGCACCGTCGCGCCCAATGCGATCCACGCGCGGTCGCCGAACGACGATCGGCTCGAAGACGGCGACGAAGTCGGGGTCGCGTACGTCGTGCTTGGCGCTCATGAAGCGGCAGTACCCGGTGATGTTCACCTGCCGGCCGATCGTCAGGCCGCCGCGTGCGTCGAGGCCCACCTTCGGAACCGATCGCGGTGTGGGCGCCGATCGTGAGCCGCGAGGGCTTCCCGACATCCACACCGAGCATGATCGTCGTGGTACGGATATCCTCGAAACTCACCCCGAGCGCCTGGTAGGCCCGCATCCGCGGGGCAATGAGCGGGATTCGCGCAACGAGATGGTTGAGCAGATACTCGGGCGGGGGCGCGTAGCGCCGCACCAACGCCGAGTCGCGAAGGGCCATCGCGGGAGCATACATGGCGCTCGTGGGTCGGTCGCCACGTCGAACTCGCGTGTCTCGCGCGTCGGGCGCGCAGACTGTCAGCGCGCCCTCAGGCGTCGATGGTGGCCCGGATCTTGTCGACGAGGTGCCCGGGGACCGGGTCGTGGTGCGAGTGCGAGGCGGTGAAGCGCCCGCGCCCGCCGGTCATCGAGCGCAGGTCGATCGTGTAGCGCAGCACCTCGGAGGTGGGCACCAGGGCGACGATCTCGACCTCCCCGTTGCCGATCGCGCTCGACCCCTGGATCCGTCCGCGCTTCGCGTTGAGGTCGCCCATGATGTCGCCCAGGTTCGTCTCGGGCGCGGTCACGACCAGCTCGCTGATCGGTTCGAGCAGGATCGGCTCGGCCTTCGCCATCGCCTCCTTGAACCCGATCGAGCCGGCCATCTTGAAGCTCATCTCCGACGAGTCGACCGAGTGGTACTTGCCGTCGAAGCACGTCACCTTCACGTCGACCACCGGGAAGCCGAACACGCCGCCGTGCTCCATGGTCTCGTGCACGCCCTTCTCGACCGCGGGGATGAACTGGCGCGGGATCGCGCCGCCGACGATCTGGTCGACGAACTCGAACCCGCCGCCGCGCTCGAGCGGCTCGACGCGGAGAAACGCCACCCCGAACTGGCCGTGGCCGCCGGTCTGCTTCTTGTACTTGCCCTCCGCCTCGGCGTCGTGGGTGATGGTCTCGCGGTACGCGACCTTGACGTCCTCGGCTTCGACGTCGACGCCGAGCTTGCGCCGCAGGCGCTCCTGCGCGATGCCGAGGTGGGTCTCGCCCTGGCCCCAGAGCAGGGTCTGGTGGGTCTCCGCGTTGCGTTCGAGGCGCAGCGACGGGTCCTCGTCGAGCAGGCGGTGCAACGCGTTGGCCAGCTTGTCCTCGTCGCTCTTGGACTTGGCCCGGATGGCGACGGCGAGCACCGGCGCGGGTGGCGCGAACGGCTCGACCGCGATCTCGGCGCCGCGCGCGCCGAGCACGTCGCCGGTGGTGGTGTCGGCGAGCTTCGCCACCGCGGCGATGTCGCCCGCGGGGACCTCCGACACCGGCTCCTGCTCCTTGCCCCGCATCAGCGTGAGCTGGTGCAGGCGCTCCTCGTGCATGGTGCGCCCGTTGACGACGGTGGCGTCGGCCTTCA
This sequence comes from uncultured Actinomycetes bacterium, assembly GCA_963750045.1. Classification (GTDB taxonomy): domain Bacteria; phylum Actinomycetota; class Acidimicrobiia; order IMCC26256; family DASPTH01; genus DASUAS01. The sequence continues at coordinate 187,764 of CAVVPD010000004.1, forward strand.
CCGTCCCCTGGAGCACCTTGAAGAGGTTCACGTGGCCGACGTAGGGATCGACGATGGTCTTGAACACGAACGCGACGGGTGGGCCGTCGCCGGCCGCCGGGGTCGGCGCGGGCCCCTCCTCCACGATGAAGGTGGCGAGGCGGTCGACGCCGATGAGCTTGGTGGCGCTGCCGCACAGCACCGGGAACACCGACCCCGACGCGACCCCGTCGGCCAGCGCGTGCCGCGAGCTCGCTCGTCGGGATGGTCTCGTCCGCGAGGTAGCGCTCCATGAGATCGTCGTCGCCGACCACGATCCCCTCGATGAGCGAGTCGTGGATCGAGTGCTCCTCCATCTCCATCTCGGGCGGGATGGGGCCCTCGGTCGCGGTGCCGTCGACGTAGTGGACCGCGTGGTCGTCGAGCAGCTCCACCACGCCATGGAAGTCGGCCTCGTCGCCGATCGGGAGCTGCAACGGCGCGACCCCCGCGCCGAACTTCGCCTTGAGCTCGTCGAGCGTGCGCGAGAAGGAGGCGCGCTCCCGGTCGAGCTTGTTGACGAAGATGGCGCGCGGGAGGCCGACCTCGTCGGCCATGCGCCAGGCGATCTCCGTCTGCACCTCGACCCCCTCGACGGCCGACACCACGAACACCGCGAGGTCGGCCGCGCGCAGGGCGGCGGCGACGTCGCTCACGAAGTCGGCGTAGCCGGGGGTGTCGATCAGGTTGAGCTTGTAGCCGTCGTGCTCGGACGGGGCGAGCGCGAGCGACACCGAGATCCGCCGGCGGGCCTCCTCGGGATCGAAGTCGGTGGTGGTGTTGCCGTCCTCGACCTTGCCCAGCCGGGGGATCGCCCCGGAGAGGAAGAGGAGGGCCTCGGTGAGGGAGGTCTTGCCCGACCCGCCGTGACCCACCAGGGCCACGTTGCGGATCTTCTCCGTCGGGAACGTCTTGACCGCCACCGGCACCCCCAGTGTCTGTTGGTCAGTGTCCTTCGCGCGTCGTGTCGGCAATCTAAGCAGGTCGCCGCGTGCCCCGCCCGGGCCCGACACGCGCCCTACCGGGTGTTAGCCTGAATCTCGCACGTTCCCCCCTCCGTTCCCGACCGAGGACGTTCTCCGCATGCTCGACGGACGCTGGCGCGCGACGGTCGAGCGAGGGCTCGAACCGGTCGGCAAGAGCCTGCACCGTGCCGGGATCACCGCCGACGGGCTCACCATCATCGGCCTCGTCTTCGCCATCGGCACCGCCTTCCTCATCGCCGACGGCCACCTCCTCCTCGGGGTGTTCGGCGTGATCCTCACCGGTCTGCCCGACATCCTGGACGGCTCGGTGGCGCGCCAGAGCGGCCGGGCCGGCCCCCGCGGGGCCTTCTTCGACTCGGTGTGCGACCGCGTCGCCGACGCCGCCCTGTTCCTGGGCGTGGCCTGGTACCTCTCCCACGACGACGCGCAGCTGCCGGTGCTGGTGATGGCGGTGCTCGCCCTCTCGATGCTCATCACCTACGAGCGCGCGCGGGCCGAGTCGCTCGGCTTCCAGGCGCGTGGCGGCCTGATGGAGCGCGCCGAGCGCCTCGTGCTGCTCGGCGTGGGGTTGGCCTTCGACATCCTCGTCCCGGTCCTGTGGATCATGCTGGCCCTCACCGCCATCACCGCGGTGCAGCGGTTCGTCAAGGTGTGGCGCCAGGCGACGCCACAACGGCCCCGCCGGACCCGCCACCACCGGGGGTCGGGAACCGAGGAGCCGCGGGCCGGCAGCCTCGCCCAGTGGTGGGCGGCGCATCGCCCCCAGACCGAGCGCACCGGCGGCTCGGGCTCCACGTCCCGCCGTCGCTGACCCGTTCCCCGAATTGCCCTCCGCGTTGGCGATCCTCCCCGAGCGCACCCCGTACCTCGCGTACCGGGCCGGTGCCGAGATCGCCCGCTTCGTCCCGGAGCCCGTCGGGGCGTCCCTCGCCCGCGGGCTCGCGCACGTCGCCCCCGCCGTGCTCACCGAGCGCCGCCACCAGGTCGAACGCAACCTCCGCCGCGTCCACGGGCCCGGAATTCCCGGTGTCGAGCTCCAGCGGGCGGTGACCGCGACGTTCGAGTCGTACGGCCGCTACTTCTACGAGCTGTTCCGGCTGCCGACCTACGACCGGGCGTGGATCGAGGACCACTTCCGCTGCGTCGGGATCGAGCACATCGCCGCCGCGGTCGAGGCGGGGCGCGGCGCGGTGCTCGCCCTGCCCCACCTCGGGAACTGGGACTTCGCGGGGGCCTGGCTGGCGCTCCAGGGCTACCGCGTCACGGTGGTCGCGGAGCCGGTCGAACCCCCCGAGCTGTTCGAGTGGTTCGTGGAGACCCGTGCCCAGCTCGGGATGCGGGTGGTGCCCTTGTCGCCGTCGGCGTTCACCGAGATCTTGCAGGCGGTGCACGACAACGAGGTGGTGTGCCTCCTCTGCGACCGGGACCTCACCGGCGACGGGGTCGAGGTCGAGTTCTTCGGCGAGCGCACCACGATGCCGGGAGGTCCGGCGATGCTCGCGTTGCGCAGCGGTGCCCCGCTGCTTCCCGCCGGTTGCTACTTCCGCACCCGCGGCCGGCACCAGACCGACATCCTCGAGCCCCTCGACACCGCGCGCGCCGGGGGGATCCGCGACGACCTCACCCGGGTGACCCAGACCCTCGCCCACCGCTTCGAGGACCTCATCCGGGTCGCCCCCACCCACTGGCACCTCCTGCAGCCGAACTGGCCCAGCGACCGGCGTGACCAGCCCGGATGACGGACGCGGGAGGGGGATGCGATGATCACCGGGTGGGGAGGGAAGCCCGCGGCCTGAGGGTCATGCTCTTGTGCCCGTACTCGCTGACGCTCTTCGGGGGCGTCCAGGGGCAGGTGCTCGGGCTCGCGCGCGCCCTGCGCGGGCTCGGCGTCGACGCCCGCATCGTGGCGCCGTGCGACGGCCCGCCCCCGGAGCCCGGGATCACGACCGTCGGCCCGAGCACCCGGCTCCCGAGCAACGGGTCGGTGGCGCCCATCGCCACCGGGCGGGCCGTCGCCCGGCGGACCATCGAGGCCCTGCGGACCTTCCAGCCCGACGTGCTGCACCTCCACGAGCCGCTGTCGCCCGGTCCGAACCACGCGGCGCTGGTCGGTACCACGATCCCCGCGGTGGGCACGTTCCACTCCGCCCGGGCCGGTCGCAACGGCTGGTACGAGACGTTCCGCTCCGGACTGCGCCCGATGATGCGCCGCCTGGCGGTGTCGACCGCGGTCTCGGAAGACGCCAAGCGCCAGGTCACCCAGACCTTCGGGGGCGAATGCGAGATCCTCCCGAACGGGGTCGACGTCGCCAGCCTCGCGGTCGGGCGGTCGTCGCCGGCGCCGTCGCCCGCGATCGTGTTCGTGGGCCGCCACGAGCGCCGGAAGGGGCTGGCGGTGCTGCTCGACGCGTTCGCCGGCCTCGACCGTGACGCCGACCTGTGGGTGATCGGCGACGGACCCCACCAGGACGCGTTGCGGGACCGGGGAGTGCCACGGGTGGAGTGGCTCGGGCGGGTCCCCGAGGAGGAGAAGCAGGCCCGCCTCCGGGGCGCGACCGTGGCCTGCTTCCCGGCGCTCGACGGCGAGTCGTTCGGCGTGGTGCTGGTGGAGGCCATGGCCGCGGGCACCGCCGTGGTCGCGTCCGAGATCGACGGCTACCGCACGGTGTCGCGCCAGGACCGGGAGGCGCTGCTGGTGCCACCCGGTGACGCCCACGCGCTGCGGACGGCACTGCGGGTGCTGCTCGACGAACCCGGCCGGCGGGATGCCCTCGTGGTCGCGGGCCGGACCCGCGCCGAGGAGTTCTCGATGGCGCGCCTCGCCGAGCGGTTCCTCCCGCTCTACGAGCGGGCCATCGCCACGTCGAATGCGCCGGTCGGATGATGCCGGTCGGATGATGCCGGTGGGATGATGCAGGCGGTTGGGAGCCCGCAGGTAGAGTGACGGGATGGTCGTCGTGATCGTCGTCGTCGTGTTGGTGGTCCTGGCCCTGCTGTTCTTCTGGCTCGGGTACAACGGGCTGGTCAAGCGGCGGAACCAGGTCGACAACGCGTGGTCGCAGATCGACGTCCAGCTCAAGCGGCGCCACGACCTGATCCCCAACCTGGTGGAGACGGTCAAGGGCTACGCGGCCCACGAGCGGGGCACGTTCGAAGCGGTCACCGCGGCGCGGGCGAACGCGATCAACGCGCAGACGCCGGCCGACCAGGCCCAGGCCGAGAACGTGCTCTCCGGTGCGTTGAAGAGCCTGTTCGCCGTGGCCGAGGCCTACCCCGACCTCAAGGCCAACCAGAACTTCCTGAACCTCCAGGAGGAGCTCACGTCGACGGAGGACAAGGTCGCGTTACGCGCGGCAGTTCTACAACGACAGCGTGCTCAGCTACAACACCAAGATCCAGCAGTTCCCCACCGTCATCCTGGCCGGGATGTTCCACTTCGAGAAGCGCGAGTTCTTCGACGCCGCTCCCGAGGACACCGAGCCGGTGCAGGTGCAGTTCTGAGCCCCGAGGTTCTCAGCCCATAGCGCTCGCTCCTCGGCGCCGCCGGTCCCTCCTCCCGGGGAGTGACCGCCAGGCGCCGGAGCCGGTTCCGAGACAGGTCGAATCCCGTGTACGAGCAGATCGCGGCTAACAAGCGCCGTACGTTCCTGATGCTCTTCGGGTTCGTGGTGCTGATCACGATCGTCGCGGCGGCGATCGTCCTCCTCTTCGGCGGGGGCTGGGTCGGCGTCATCATCGCGCTTCGCCATCGCGATGGCGCTGGCGTGGGGCTCGTACTTCAACTCCGACAAGATCGCCATCGCCGCCAGCCGGGCGAAACCCGCCGACGAGCTCGAGTACCGCCGCTACCACAACCTCGTCGAGGGCCTGTGCATCGCCGCCGGGCTGCCCAAGCCCAAGCTCTACGTCGTCGACGACCCCGCACCGAACGCGTTCGCCACCGGGCGCAATCCGAAGCATGCGGCGGTCGCGGTCACCACGGGCCTCCTCGACACGATGAACCGGGTCGAGCTCGAGGGCGTGCTGGCGCACGAGCTCTCGCACGTCAAGAACTACGACATCCTCGTCACCACCGTCGCGGTCACGGCGGTCGGCACCATCGCGCTGATCTCCGACATCGGCCTCCGGTTCGCCTTCTGGGGCGGCTTGAGCGGCCGGCGCGACAACAACGGTGATTCGGGCCCGATCGGCGCGGTCATCGCCATCGCGTCGCTGGCCATCCTGATGCTGGCGCCGTTCGCCGGCTACCTGATGCAGATGGCGATGAGCCGCAACCGCGAGTACCTCGCCGACGCCAGTGGCGTGCAGCTGACGCGTTACCCGCCCGGGCTCATCTCCGCGCTCGAGAAGCTCCGCGACGACCACGCCGTGGTGCACAACGCGACCAAGGCCACCGCGCAGATGTGGATCGAGCAGCCCCTCGAGACCGACGAGAAGAAGCAGGGCTCGAAGTTCAACAAGCTCTTCGACACCCACCCGCCGCTCGAGGACCGTATCAAGCGATTGCAGGAGATGTAGTTGAACCCGCGTACCCGCAACATCGTGATCTCGATCGTGGTCGTGCTCGTGCTCGCCGCGGCGGGCGTCGGTGTGGTGCTCGCCTCCGCCGGAGGCGGCAACGACAAGGCGGCGTCCACCACGTCGCGCGCCACGACGATCCCGCCACCACCACCACCACGGTGGCGCCACCGACCGCTCCCCTGACGGGCCTCCCCGACCCGGGTGGTGCGAGCCTGACCCGGCCCGCGCTGTCGGTGAAGGTCGAGAACACCCTGCCGCCCGTCCGCAGGCCGGGCTCGACGCAGGCCGACGTGGTCTACGAGGAGGTCGTGGAGGGCGGCATCACCCGCTTCGTCGCCATCTTCAACTCCGCGGTGCCGAACGTGATCGGCCCGGTGCGGTCGGTACGCGCGGAGGATCCCGGCGATCGTGTGGCCGATCGGCGGGATCTTCGCCTACTCGGGTGGGACGCAGGTGAACGTCGACGCCATCAACGCCGCGCCGGTGCACGCGGTCGACGAGGACTCGGGACCTGCGGGCAGTGCCATGGTGCGCAACGAGCCCAGCCAGCCGCCCCGCGACGCGCCCCACAACCTCTACGGCCTCGGCCCGGCGCTGTTCGCGCTCGGCGGGAACCCGGTACCGCCCCCGCCCCTGTTCCAGTACCTGGCCCAGGACGCCCCGCCGCTCACCGCCCAGGGCGTGCTCGACATGCACGTGGGCTTCGAAGCCGGTTACGACCCGACCTGGACGTGGGACGGTGCGCAGCGGCACGTGGAAGCGGGCGATCGACGGCGTGCCCCAGACCGCCGTCGGCGGGGCGCAGATCGCCCCGGCCAACGTAGTGGTGCAGTTCACGCGGTACTCCGGCGAGGCCGAGGGCCAGACCGTCGGGGAGGGCGACGCGTGGGTCTTCACCGACGGCACCGTGCGCATCGGTCGCTGGGTGCGACCCGACAAGGCCCAGCCCGCGCACTACGTCGACGACACTGGCGCGCCGATCCTCCTGCGGCCCGGGCGCACGTGGGTGGAGCTGCTCCCCGTGGGTGCGACGGTCGACGTGACCCACGCGCCGCTGCCCGGCGACCACGGTCCCGCCCGCGACGACCGCGGCCCCCTCCACGACCAAGAAGAAGAAGAAGTAGCGGGGCGGAGAACACCTCCGAGGTCCGGGAACCCATTCGGTAGGCTGGCACCATGACGGAACGCACCACGGGTACGGCCCGGGTCAAGCGCGGCCTCGCCGAGATGCTCCGCGGCGGCGTCATCATGGACGTCGTCACGCCCGAGCAGGCCAAGGTCGCCGAGGACGCCGGTGCGGTGGCGGTGATGGCGCTCGAGCGGGTGCCCGCCGACATCCGCCGCGACGGCGGCGTCGCCCGCATGAGCGACCCGGCCATGATCGAGGGCATCCAGGCCGCGGTCACCATCCCGGTGATGGCCAAGTGCCGCATCGGTCACTTCGCCGAGGCGCAGGTGCTCGAGGCGCTGGGCGTCGACTACATCGACGAGAGCGAGGTGCTCACCCCGGCCGACGAGGCGTTCCACGTCGACAAGTGGGCCTTCACGATCCCGTTCGTGTGCGGTGCCACCAACCTGGGCGAGGCGTTGCGGCGCATCTCCGAGGGCGCGTGCATGATCCGCTCGAAGGGCGAGGCCGGCACCGGCAACATCGTCGAGGCGGTCCGCCACCTGCGTTCGATCCTGGGCGACATCCGCAAGCTCACCGTGGCCGACGAGGCCGAGCTGTTCGGGTGGGCCAAGGAGCTGCGGGCCCCGATCGAGCTCGTGCAGGAGGTCGCCGAGCGCGGCGAGCTGCCCGTGCCCATGTTCTGCGCCGGCGGGATCGCCACCCCGGCCGACGCCGCGCTGGTGATGCAACTCGGCGCGCAGGCCGTGTTCGTGGGCAGCGGCATCTTCAAGAGCGCCGAGCCACCGACGATGGCCAAGGCGATCGTCGAGGCCGCCACCCACTTCGCCGACCCGACCATCGTGGCCAAGGTGTCACGCGGTCTCGGGGCCGCGATCCGCGGCGAGGAGATCGACACCCTCGACGTCAAGCTCGCCGATCGCGGCTGGTGACACGCGTGGACGAGAGGCCTCCAGGTCATGAAGGTCGGGGTACTCGCGCTCCAAGGGGCGTTCCGCGAGCATCGTGAGGTGCTCGACGCCCTCGGCGTCGAGGCGGTCGAGGTGCGCACGCCCGAACCGCTCGGCGCGCTCGACGCGCTGATCCTGCCGGGCGGCGAGTCGACGACCATGAGCAAGCTGCTCGACACCGCCGGGCTGCGCGGCCCCCTCGCGCAGGTGCTGACCGAGGGCCTGCCGGTCTTCGGCACCTGTGCCGGGATGATCCTCCTGGCGCGCGACGTCGTCGACGGCCGGCCCGACCAGGAGTCCTTCGGTGCGATCGACGTCGCGGTGCGCCGCAACGCATACGGCCGTCAGCGCGATTCCTTCGAGACCGTGCTCGAGGTCGCCGGTCTCGCGGGTGGCGCGTTCCCCGGGGTGTTCATCCGGGCGCCCCGCATCGAGTCGGTGGGGGAGCGCGTGGAGGTGCTCGCACGTCATGACGGGCACGCGGTGCTGGCGCGCGAGGGTGTGGTCTGGGTGGCGAGCTTCCACCCGGAGCTCTCCGGCGACCTCCGGTTGCACGAGTGGTTCCTGACGGAAGCGGCCTGACGATGCGGGGCCAGAAGGAAGGTAGGGGTCGATGAGCGGACATTCCAAGTGGCATTCGATCAAGCACGCGAAGGGCGCGGCGGACACGGCGCGCGGCAAGCAGTTCGCGCGGCTCGCCCGTCAGATCGAAGTCGCCGCGCGCAGCGGCGGCGGTGACATCGAGGGCAACCCCACCCTCCGGACGATGATCCAGAAGGCACGCGACGCGTCGATGCCGAAGGACAACATCGAACGCGCCATCAAACGCGGCACGGGTGAGCTCGAGGGGGTCACCTACGAGAGCATCACCTACGAGGGGTATGCGACCAACGGCGTCGCCGTCTACGTGGAGGCGCTGACCGACAACCGCAACCGCACCGGCGCCGAGGTGAAGAACGTGTTCACGCGCAACGGGGGTTCGTTGGCCGAGCCCGGCGCGGTGGCGTGGCAGTTCGAGCGCAAGGGCGTGCTCGTCCTCGAGAGGTCCGTGGCCACAGAGGACGACCTCATGCTCGCCGCGCTCGAAGCCGGCGCCGAGGACATCGCCGACCAGGGCGACACCTGGCAGGTCACGACCGGGCCCGGCGACCTCCACGCGGTGCGCGACGCGCTCGAAGCCGCCGGCATCACGGTCACGAGCGCCGACCTCACCATGTTGCCGAGCACCACGGTGGAGCTCGACGAGGCCGGGAAGGCGAAGTCGGTGCTGCGGGTGATCGATGCGCTCGAGGAGCACGACGACGTGCAGAACGTCTACGCCAACTTCGACATCCCCGACGACGTGCTCGCTGCGGCCTATTCGTGAGGCACGCCTCGGCTGCGCCCAGCGCCAAGAGATCGGCACTGAAGAAGCGGGCTTTCCCCAGTCGCCGCTCGCAGAACAGCCGCTCGCCAGGCGCGTCGATCGCGTACATCACCGGCCGGCGACAGTGCAGATCGATCCCGACGCAACGTCGATCCATAGGGCCTCCCTTCCTCACGAAGAGGACTTGGACGTGAAGCCCCGAGTCTCAACCGACTCGGGTCGTCACGGGGAGAGACACCCCACCGGCGCTGCCCGTCAAGTGCAGGCAGCGCCGGCTTTCATGTCGAACGGACTGCACCTGGGGTAGGTCACCCGTTGGACAAGAGGACCCTCCCATGTGATCATGCCGGCGGTCGATGTATTGCATGTGCACACGGGCGCGATTGGATCAGTACGCCTGATTCATGGATCGAGGAGCAGTGCATGTCTGATCCGAATGCCGAATATGACCCGGAGCGGTATTGGGGTCAAGTCGGATCGCACATCAGCGAGCGTGCCGCACCGAGTGTGCTCGCTGGAGACGACGAGCCCTTCGACCAACTCAAGCGGCGCAAGTTCGTGGAGCGGATGCTCGGCAAGCTTCCGATCGCCGGCAAGAGCTGTCTGGAAGTCGGCTGCGGTCCGGGCGGGAACCTGGTGGAGCTCCAGAGACTCGGCCCCGCGCGCCTGGCCGGTGTCGACATCTCACAGACGATGGTGGATCTCGCCGCGCGACCACCGATGGCGATGTCGAGATCACGAAGATCAACGGGCGCGTTCTGCCCTTCGCGGACAAGGAGTTCGACGTGGTCTTCTCCGCGACGGTGTTGATGCACAACGTCGACGGCATCGCCACGCCGCTTGTCGCGGAGATGTGCCGGATCGCCGGCGAAGAAGTGGTGTTGTTCGAGGAGGTCTCTCAACGGCGGAAAGACCGGTACTCGTACGTCAAGCGCACCGTCGGCCAGTACGCCGCAAGGTGCAAGTCGAACGGCTTCGAATTTGACCACGTGGAGTATCTGCACCACGAGATCCTGCAGAAGTTGTGCCGGGTGCCCCGCCGACTCTTGAATACCAAAGACACCCATGAAGGCGCGGCCCGAAACGGAGCGTCGCGGTTCATCGAGCGAGCGATGATCGGCGCCTTCGGCTGGGTCGACGACGTCGTGCCCCTGGAGTCGGGCCTCGCCGAACTGGATTTCCGGCGGTGCACCTGATCAGGCCCTTCGGGAACACGCGTTGACGTCGACTCGATACTCCTTGTTGCAGGTCAGTGCCTATCCGCGCCGGTCCAAAAGGGCGCCCTCTCGCTCATCCACCTCGCACGGTCGGTCCTTGTTCCAGACCGACCTAGCCTCCTCGCCCTCAGCCGTGCCTCGCGATGGAGATAGGTTCTGTGCCGTGAAGCGCACACGGGGTCGCGCACGATTTGCCGTAGCCATCTCCGACGACGTCCTCCAGGCGGTGTACGCGTAATGGAGATCGAGGCGGCACTCGCGTTCATCCGTGAGCAGCACGAGGCGGTCATGCTGACCTACCGCGGTGACGGCTCTCCGCAGATGTCGCCGGTTGCGTGCAACGTCGACGCCGAGCGCCGGATCGTGGTCAGCACGCGCGAGACCGCACTGAAGACGAAGAACCTGCGACGCGATCCCCGGGTGTCGTTGTGCGTGATCACGCACGGGTTCTACGGAGACTGGATCCAGGTCGACGGTACCGCCGAGGTGGTGTCGCTCCCGGACGCGATGGAGCCGCTCGTCGAGTACTACCGCAGCACGGCCGGTGAGCACCCCGACTGGGACGACTACCGCGCCGCCATGGAACGCGATCGACGGGTCATCGTCCGCATCACGCCCGTCCGAGCCGGACCGGACCGGTCCGGTTGAGCGGAAGCCGCACGGCGGCCGCGGTCCTCGCTGCCGGTCGCGGTTCCCGCCTCGGGGGCAACGCGTCGAAGCCGCTCCTCGTGTGGCGCGGCCGCCCGCTGGTGGCGTGGGCCGTCGATGCCGCCGTGGGCTCGGGGCTCGGGCCCGTCGTCGTGGTGGTCGGCTACCGCGGCGACGAGGTCCGCGCCGCCCTCGGTGACGATCACCACCTCCTCGTGGTCGACAATCCGGGCTGGGACGAGGGCATCGCGTCGAGCCTGCGGGCCGCCCTCGCCGCGCTCACGCCGCTGGTCGAGGTCGACGCGGTCGCCGTCGGCCTCGCGGACCAGCCGCTGGTGGGTGCCGGCGCCTACGCTCGCCTGGCCGCGACGGGGGGAGACGCGCCCATCCGGGCGGCGGTCTACGACGGGCGGCCCGGCAATCCTGTGATCCTGGCGCGTAGCCTTTGGCCTGACGCCATGCGGTTGCGTGGAGACACGGGGGCACGAACCCTCATGCGCGACCGCACGGTCGACCGGATCGAATGCGGTGACACCGGGAGCGCAGCCGACATCGACACGCTCGAAGATCTCGAACGACTGCAGCAGGAGGACCAGTGAAGATCGAAGACCAGTTCCGGGTGGACGTCCCGATCGACGAGGCTTGGAAGGTGCTCCTCGACCTCGAGCGCATCGCCCCGTGCCTGCCGGGTGCGCAGCTCACCGAGGTCGAGGGCGACGAGTACCGCGGCACGGTGAAGATCAAGGTCGGGCCGATCACCGCGCAGTACAAGGGCGTGGCGAAGATCGTCGAGGCCGACGAGGCGAACCACAAGGTGGTGCTGCAGGCCGAAGGTCGCGACACGCGCGGCCAGGGCAACGCCTCGGCCGCGGTGATCGCGACGCTGGTCGAGGAGGACGGCGGCACCGTCGTGAAGATCGACACCGATCTCAACATCACCGGCAAGGTCGCGCAGTTCGGTCGCGGGGTGATGGCCGACGTGTCGAGCAAGCTGCTCGGCCAGTTCGCCGACAACCTCCAGCAGGACGTGCTGTCGGGTACGCCGACGGTCGCGACGGAGACGCCCCCGGCGGCCGAAGCCGTCACGGCTCCCGGCGCAGCCAGGAAGATCGATTCGAAGGAAGCGGAGCCGATCGACCTGGTGGACGCGGCGGGCGGCTCGGTGGGGAAGCGGGTCGTGCCGCTGCTCGCGGGTCTGGTCGCGGTGCTGGCGCTCTGGTCGATCTTCAAGCGCCGCAAGAAGCGCAAGATCCGCCACCACGAGAGCTGACCCCTCTAGGATCGAACTCGTGTTCGATCCAACTGGAGTGCCCGAGGTGGTCCTCGGCATCGACCCGGGACTGTCGCGTTGCGGGTACGGCGTGGTGCGGCGTCACGGCGCGGCGTTCCGGGCCGTCGCCTACGGCGTGATCCGGACCTCACCGAGCGACGACCTCCCGGTGCGGCTGGCGTCGCTCCTCGACGAGCTGGAGGGGCTGCTGGTGGAGTTCCCGCCCGCGGCCGTGGCCGTGGAGCGGGTGCTGTTCCAGGTGAACACCCGCACCGCGATGTCGGTCGGCCAGGCCAGTGGGCTGGCGCTGGCGTTGGCGGGGCGGGCCGGGATCCCGGTCGTGCAGTACAGCCCGAACGAGGTCAAGCTGGCGGTGGCGGGCGACGGCGGCGCGGGCAAGGAGGAGGTGCAGCAGATGGTCACCCGGTTGCTGCAGCTGGCCGAGCCTCCCCATCCCCCCGACGCCGCCGACGCGCTCGCGCTCGCGCTGTGCCACTGGTGGCGGGCACCGATGCGGGCGGTCGGCGCGGTCGACACGCCGCCGGCGCCCCGCCTGGCCGAGGCGATCGCGGCCGCGGTGGCCAAGGCCGACGCCCGATGACGCCGCGAGCGATGGTGGAGGCCCGGTGATCGGTTCGGTGCGAGGCACCGTCGTCGAGCGCACCGCCACCGGCGAGGTGCTGGTCGAGGTCGGGGGAGTGGGATACCGCGTGCACGTGCCGGCGAGCGCGCTGCCCGCGCTGCACCCGGGTGACGCCGCGTTCCTCTTCACCCACCTGCACGTGCGCGAAGACGCGATGGTGCTCTACGGGTTCCCGACCCGCGACGAGCGCGACACGTTCGAGGCCCTGATCGGCACCACCGGGGTGGGACCCAAGCTCGCGCTGGCGATGCTGTCGGTGCACTCGCCCGGCGCGCTGCGGCGCGCCCTGCTCGAAGACGATCTCACCGCGCTCACGTCGGTGCCCGGCGTCGGGAAGCGCACCGCGCAGCGGCTGCTGGTCGAGCTGAAGGCGCGCCTCGAGGTACCCGAGCTCGATCTCACCGAGACGGGCGGCGCTCCGGCGCCGCGCGCCGAGGTGCGCGCCGCGCTCGCCGGGCTCGGCTACGGCCCCGACGAGGTCCGCGACGTCGTCGCGCAGCTGCCGGAGGCGGGTTCGGTCGAGGACCTCCTCCGCGAGGCGCTCAAGCTCCTGGCGGTGGCCCGTGCGTGAAGAATTGCTGCGGGCCGCAGCGGATCCGGTGGAAGCGGCGGAGGAGACCACCCTCCGGCCCCGCCGCCTCGACGAGTTCGTCGGCCAGCCCCGGCTCAAGGAGCACCTCGAGATCCTGCTCGCGGCGGCGCGCGGGCGCGGCCAGGCGGCCGACCACCTGTTGTTCGCGGGGCCGCCGGGGCTCGGCAAGACCACGCTCTCGGGGATCGTCGCCGCCGAGATGGACGTCAACCTGCGCATCACGAGCGGGCCTGCGCTCGAACGTGCCGGCGACCTCGCCGCCATCCTCACCAACCTCGACGACGGCGACGTGCTGTTCATCGACGAGATCCACCGCCTCCCCAAGCCGGTCGAGGAGGTGCTCTACCCCGCGATGGAGGACTTCCAGCTCGACATCGTGATCGGCAAGGGCCCGTCGGCCCGGTCGATCCGCCTCGAGCTGCCGCGCTTCACCCTCATCGGTGCCACCACCCGCACCGGGCTCATCACCGGGCCATTGCGCGACCGCTTCGGCTTCATCGCCCGCCTCGACTACTACGACGTCGACGACCTCGTCTCCATCATCGTGCGCGCCGCCCGGATCCTCGGCGTCCCGCTCGAGCTCGGCGGTGCCGTCGAGATCGCCCGCCGATCGCGGGGCACGCCCCGGATCGCCAATCGGCTGCTGAAGCGGGTGCGCGACTACGCCGAGGTGCGCGCCGATGGCGCGGTCACGACCGAGAACTCGCGCACCGCGCTCGAGCTGTTCGAGGTCGACGAGCTGGGCCTCGACAAGGTCGACCGGGCCATCCTCGCGGCGTTGTGCGAGACCTTCGGCGGTCAGCCGGTCGGGCTCCACACGTTGGCGGTGGCGGTGGCGGAGGAGCCCGAGACCGTGGAGGAGGTCTACGAGCCGTTCCTGCTGAAGGCAGGGATGCTGCAGCGCACGCCCCGCGGCCGCGTGGCCACGCCGGGGGCCTACGCGCACCTCCACCTGCCCGCCCCCGCGGTCGCCCCGAACCTGTTCACTCCCGAGGTGTAGCGGCGCTCGCGGTCTCGCTCCGGCGGGCGGTGGCATCCCGGCGTCGCTGATCCCGCCGCCGGATGGTGGCCCGCTAGCATCCGCGTCCGGTCCGTGCCTCCCGGCCGGCCGGTTGCGAGCGTCAGGATCTCCAGGACTCCATGGTCATCGTCGCCTACTTCGTCGTCATCGCGCTGGCGTTCTTCCTGCTCATCGTGCGGCCGCAGCGCCGGCGCCTGGCCGCCCACCGTGCGTTGGTCGCGGCCCTCACCGTGGGCGACGAGGTCGTCACCACCGGGGGGATCTTCGGCACCATCGTCGCTCTCGACGACGAGCGCGTCGAGCTCGAGGTGTCACGGGGGGTGGTCATCACCGTCGCCCGGGCCGCCATCGCGCAGCCCGCCCACCCCGCGGCGCCCGGCACGACCGCGATCGAAGACCATTCGGCCGACAACGGCTCGAACGACGACTGATCCGTGCGCAGGAACATCACCTTCCTGATCGTCACGGTCGTCCTCGTCGGCGGGACGTTCGTGGCCACGCTGGCGTCGGGGAACTCGCCGGTGCTCGGCCTCGACCTCCAGGGTGGGGTTTCCGTCGTCCTCTCCCCGGTCGGCAAGTACAAGCCGCAGGCCCTCGACGTCGCGGTCGACATCATCCGTACCCGGGTCGACGGCCTCGGTGTCGCCGAACCCGAGATCTCGCGCCAGGGCACCGACATCGTCGTCGACCTTCCCGGGGTGAAGGACCGCGCCAAGGCCGAGCGCCTCGTCGGCCAGACCGCCGAGCTGCGGTTCCGGCCGGTGATCGCCTCGGGGTTGCCGTCGGAGGCGGCGCAGGCCAAGGCGGCCACCACCTCGACCACTGCGCCGACGACCGCGCCCGGTGCGACCACGACCACGACGGCGCCGCCGGCCACCACCGCCGAGGCGAAGGCGGCCGTGCTGTCGTGCGACGACGCCAAGGTGGGCGCGCTCACCAGCATCCCCACGACCACGCGCCTCGACGACCAGCGCAACGTGTGCGTGGTGCTGCCCGACAAGCCGGGCGGGAAGAACGCGCCGCGTTACTACCTGGGCAAGGCGGGGCTCACCGGGAAGGCGGTCAGCTCGGCCAAGGCCCAGTTCCTGTCCGGGCAGGGCTGGACCGTGACCATGGACCTCACCAGCGCCGGGAGCTCGAAGTGGGACGCGCTCGCGCAGCAGCAGTTCCACAAGCAGGTGGCGATCGTGCTCGACGGCCTGGTGCAGTCGGCGCCGCAGATCCAGCCCAATGACGCGGCGTTCTCGTCGTTCGGCGGTACCGCGCAGATCTCGGGCAGCTTCACCGGCGGTGAGGCGTCCGACCTGGCCAAGCTGATCAACTACGGCTCGCTCCCGGTCGTGTTGAAGAAGGTGAACGTCGAGAACGTTTCGCCCACGCTCGGCCAGGACCAGCTCAACGCCGGCATCGCCGCCGGGATCATCGGGCTGTTGCTCGTCGCGCTCTACATGCTCGCGTTCTACCGGCTGCTCGGCCTGGTCGTGATCGCGGGCATCCTGCTCAGCGGCATGGCGCTCTATTCGCTGATCACCTGGATCCTCCCCGAGCTCTTCGGGGTCCAGATCGTGCTGACCCTGGCGGGGGTGACCGGCATCATCGTGTCGGTCGGTGTCACCGTCGACTCCTACATCGTCTATTACGAACGCATGAAGGACGAGGTGCGCGCCGGTGCCACCGTGCGCTCGTGCGTCGACCGCTCGTTCACCCGCTCGTTCCGCACCATCGTCGCCGCCGACCTCGTGTCGCTCATCGGTGCGGTCGTGCTCTACATGCTGGCCATCGGTTCGGTGCGGGGCTTCGCGCTCTTCCTCGGGATCTCGACCGTGCTCGACCTCGTGGTCGCCTACTTCTTCATGCACCCGCTCGTGTCGATCATGGCCCGGCGTCCGTCGCTGGTCGCCATGAAGGGCGTGGGGATGGCCGCCGGCCTCGACTCTGCGGGGGTGGCATCGTGAGCACCGCGACGACCCCGGCACCCGTCGAGCGCCGCCGCCACACGCTGGCCGACCTCTACCACGAGCGTACGCACTTCCAGTTCATCGAGCGCTCATGGCGGTGGGCCGTGCTGTCCGGCACGCTCATCCTGATCTCGGCGGTGGCGTTCGCGATCAGCGGGCTGAACCTCGGCATCGACTTCGAGGGCGGCACCCAGTGGCAGTTCACCGTCAGCAGCGCCACCGGGAACGCGTCGGTGACCGACGTGCGCAACGCGATCGACCCGCTCGGGCTCGGCGACGCCAAGGTGCTCATCGTCGGCAGCGACTCCGTACGCGTGCAGGCGAAGGATCTCGCACCGGCGCAACAGGCGAAGGTCACCGCCGCGCTGGCGAAGTACGGCGGCATCCAGGACGCCCAGGTGAGCGTGACCAACGTCGGTCCCACGTGGGGCAACAAGGTGAGCAGCAAGGCACTCCGCGCCCTGTTCGTGTTCTTCATCGTGATCGCGGGATACCTGTCGTTCCGCTTCGAATGGCGCATGGCGCTCGCCGCCATCATCGCGGTGATCCACGACATCATCATCACGATCGGCGTCTACGCGGTGACCGGGTTCGAGGTCACGCCCGCCACGGTGGTCGCGTTCCTGACCATCCTCGGGTTCTCCCTCTACGACACCGTCGTCGTGTTCGACAAGGTGAAGGACAACCAAGCGCGCCTGGGCACCGTCCGCGGCGACACCTACTCGGCGATGGTCAATCGCTCGCTGAACCAGGTCCTGATGCGATCGATCAACACCTCGATCGTCGCCCTGCTGCCGGTCGCCTCGCTGCTCTTCGTGGGCACCTACGTGTTCGGCGGGCTCGCGCTGCGGGACTTCGCACTCGCGCTGTTCGTGGGCCTCATCACCGGTGCGTACTCGTCGATCTTCGTGGCGACGCCGATCCTGGCGTGGCTCAAGGAGCGGGAACCGCGCTACCGGTCGCTGCGCGAGCGCGCCGCTGCCGACCTCGCCCGGGCCGGTGCACCGGGCAAGGGCGTGCCCGCCGCCGCGACGGCCGCGCCGCCGCCGGCGCCCGCTGACGTGCCGTGGGACGGCGAGGACGTCGAGCCCGAGGTCACACCCGAGGCGGCGCCCGCCGCCGGCCCGCCGCCGGCGTCCAAGCCCGTGCCGGGAACGGGCCGGCCCACCCGCGGCGCGGCCACTCCGCGCGGCCGTCAGCAACGGCGCAAGAAGCGTCGCTAGCGCGGTTGCAGGCCCCGAAAGTTTTGCTACTCTGCGTGGTCGCACACTCAGAGTGGCTATAATCTCCGAGGATTCGAACGAAGCCGGTCAAAACAGCTGGGGTTTATCGGCCCACTGCTCACGGAGCGTGGTTCCAATAAGGGGCGGGACATGATTCGACGACTGCTGACACTCGCACTGGTGGTGGCGGCGACACTGGCCAGCGTGGTCGTGGCCGGTGGTGGCATCGCGCCGGCGGGCGCCGCGGACGCGCTCGGGACGTTCCACGAGTACGCCGTGCCCGACGTGCCGAACCCCATGTCCGGGTTCCCCGCGGCGATCACCCTGGGTCCTGACGGGAACCTGTGGGTGGCCGAGCCGCTCGCCAACCGGATCGCCAAGCTCAGCTCGGGAGGCGCGGTCGAGGAGTTCACCGTGCCGACCGCGGACAGCGTCCCTTCGAGTCTCGTGTCCGGGCCCGACGGCAACCTGTGGTTCATCGAGAGCGGTGCAGACAAGATCGCCAAGGTGACGACGACGGGAACCATCACCGAGTACCCGACGCCGAGCAGCACGGCGAACCCGTCGAGCATCGGTGGCGTCGTGGTGGGACTGACCGTGGGGCCTGACGGGAATCTCTGGTTCACGGAACCGACCGCGAACAAGGTCGCGAAGGCGACCACGACGGGAACCATCACCGAGTACTCGATGACGACGGCCGCGAGCGTCCCGCAAGGGATCACTGCCGGCGACGACGGAAACCTGTGGGTCACCGAGAACGGTGCCAACAACATCGCCATGGTGACCCCGACCGGAACGGTGACGGAGTACCCGATCACCACGGCCGACAGCCAGCCGCTCGGCATCACCTCGGGCGCCGACGGGCGGCTGTGGTTCACGGAGTACCAGGCGAACCAGATCGGCGCGGTGACGACGGCGGGGGTCGTCACCGAGTATGCGATCCCGACCGCTTCGAGTGGTGCGATCGCGCTGACCGAGGGGCCGGACGGCAACGTCTGGTTCACGGAGAACGCCGCCGCCGCGAACAACGTCGCGAGTGTGGACACGAGCGGCACGATCACCGAGTTCCCGATCCCGTTGCTCGGGTCTCGACCGCTCGGGATCACCTCTGGGCCGGGCGCAACGGTGTCCGTCGCCGAGACGAACTCGACGACCGTCGCATCGGTCGCGACCGCCGACGGCATGATCTCGGAGACACGGTACGCCGCGAAGGGCCCTCTGCCGGGCGGGATCACGCAGGGTCCCGACGGAAACTTCTGGTTCACCGAGAAGGTCGCCAACGCGATCGGCAAGATGTCGCCGGCGGGTGTGCTCCTGGCCGAGTACCCGGTGCCGACGGCGGACGCCGGTCTCGAGATGATCGTGAGCGGAGCGGACGGGAACCTCTGGTTCGGCGAGAAGGACACCAACAAGGTCGCGAAGATCACGACTTCCGGGACGGTGACCGAGTATTCCGTCCCGACCGGCGCATCGCAACCGCGGGGCATCACGCCGGGTCCCGATGGCAACGTGTGGTTCACGGAGTTCGCGGCGGAGGCCATCGGGCGCGTGACCCCCACCGGGACGGTGACCGAGTTCCCCCTTCCGGTGGGAGCTGACCCGTTGCGCATCGTCACCGGGCCCGACGGCAATCTCTGGTTCACGGAGATGACGGGGAACAAGGTCGGGAAGATGACGACTGCGGGCGTGGTGACGGAGTACCCGATCCCGACCGCCAATTCCCTTCCCGGGGGCATAGACGTCGGCGCCGACGGCAACCTCTGGTTCACCGAGATCACTGCCGGCAACGTGGCCAAGATCACCACGTCTGGCGTGGTGACCGAATTCTCGAGCTCGGGGTTCCCGTCGGAGATCGCGAAGGGACCTGACGGGAACGTCTGGTTCACCCAGTACTCCGGCAACCAGGTGTCGAGCGTGACCCCCGCCGGTGTCGTGACCGCGTACGACGTGCCCACACCGAACAGCAATCCTGGAGGGATCGTCGCCGGTGCGGACGGGAACCTGTGGTTCACCGAGGAGGGGGCGAACAAGGTCGCGAGCATCGGCACCACGCCTACCGATGTGACGCCGCCGGTGATCTCGGCGGTGGGCGTCGTGCCGACCGCGACGGATGCGGTCGTGAGCTGGACCACGGATGAGGCGTCGTCGTCGAGTGTCGCGTACGGCACCACGGCGGCATTGGGACAATCGGCGTCGACCGCGGGCAACACGACGGCTCATTCGGTGACGTTGTCCGGGCTGGCGTGCAACACCCTGTACCACTATCAGGTGACGTCGACCGATGCCGCGACCAACACCGCGACGTCGCCGTCGGGCTCGACGGCGACGTTCACCACCAGTGCGTGCCCGGTGAACTACCAGAGCCTGGCGGCTCCGAAGCGGTTGGCGGATACGCGTCCGGGTGAGTCGACGGTGGACGGCCAGTTCGCCGGTGGCGGCAAGTTGAAGGCGGGGGTGCCGTTGCAGTTGAAGCGTCGCGGGTCGGGCGGGGGTTCCGTCCGATGCGGCGAGCGTGGTGTTGAACGTGACGGTGACTGAACCGGTCGGGCCGGGGAACGTGACGGTGTACCCGTGTGGTCAGTCGGTGCCGCTGGCGTCGAACCTGAACTTCGTGCCGGGCCAGACGGTCCCGAACGCGGTGGTCGCGAAGGTGGGTGCGAGCGGGAAGGTGTGCTTCAACTCGACGATGGCGACGCACCTCGTGGTCGACGTCGCCGGGTACTTCCCGACGCTCACCGCGTTCGTGCCGTTGAGCGCGCCGAAGCGGTTGGCGGATACCCGTCCGGGTGAGT
This sequence comes from uncultured Actinomycetes bacterium, assembly GCA_963750045.1. GTDB lineage: Bacteria > Actinomycetota > Acidimicrobiia > IMCC26256 > DASPTH01 > DASUAS01. The sequence continues at coordinate 208,098 of CAVVPD010000004.1, forward strand.
CGACGGTGGACGGCCAGTTCGCCGGTGGCGGCAAGTTGAAGGCGGGGGTGCCGTTGCAGCTGAAGGTCGCGGGTCGGGCGGGGGTTCCGTCCGATGCGGCGAGCGTCGTGTTGAACGTCACGGTGACGAACCCGGTCGCGCCGGGGAACGTGACGGTGTACCCGTGTGGTCAGTCGGTGCCGCTGGCGTCGAACCTGAACTTCGTGCCGGGCCAGACGGTCCCGAACGCGGTGGTCGCGAAGGTGGGTGCGAGCGGGAAGGTGTGCATCAACTCGATCGTCGCCACGGATCTCGTGGTCGACGTCGCCGGGTACTTCCCGACGCTCACCGCGTTCGTGCCGTTGAGCGCGCCGAAGCGGTTGGCGGATACCCGTCCGGGTGAGTCGACGGTGGACGGCCAGTTCGCCGGTGGCGGCAAGTTGAAGGCGGGGGTGCCGTTGCAGTTGAACGTCGCGGGTCGGGCGGGGGTTCCGTCCGATGCGGCGAGCGTGGTGTTGAACGTCACGGTGACTGAACCGGTCGGGCCGGGGAACGTGACGGTGTACCCGTGTGGTCAGTCGGTGCCGCTGGCGTCGAACCTGAACTTCGTGGCGGGCCAGACGGTCCCGAACGCGGTGGTCGCGAAGGTGGGTGCGGGCGGGAAGGTGTGCTTCAACTCGACGATGGCGACGCACCTCGTGGTCGACGTCGCCGGAACCCTGACCTGATTGGAGAGCGCTTCCGGTCGCGTCGCGAACCGCTGGGGTGGCAAAGCATTGAGCTTGGGGGCTCAGCAGGCTTCGTGAGGAGTGAAGATCATCACGAGCGGCGTGCGCGTGTGTGACCGGGCTCTCTCGAGGTCACGCCCACGACCGTGGTTGTGGTCCCACCATCTGGTGGATCGCCCTAGATCGCTCGATGCGGCGGCTCACGCCGGGAGCCCGCTGACGAGGGGCCCGCCTGTGGACATCGTTTCGGGTCCCGGACCCGGTGCGGTCGTCGCCACCGGCGCCGTCGACGCGTGGGCGCAGCGTCGTGGCCGCCAGTAGCGGCGTCAGAAGCGAGAATGAGGTGGGAGGCGAAGCCCCGCTGGGTCGCCCAGTGCCGGTGATGCCCATTGTCGAGTTGTCCGGTGGATTGGGCCGGAATTGCAGCGTCTCGTGAGCAACGAAGAGATCGGTGCCTGACCAGATCGGATTCCACGAGCCGGGCCGCCATGCGCTGCTACCTTGCTCCGGCAAGGGCTGGAGGGTGCCTGCAATGAAGGACGTCGGTGTACAGAGACGAGCGCTGTGCTCAATCGCAACACGCGTCGGCTTGAGCGCCGCTTGCCGTTCGTCGGAGTCGTCTGCTCGTCACAATCCGGCCCTGGGCATCAGCGTGCTCGTGGTCGATGCGACGGTTGCGGACCCACTCGCCGACATGCCGTTCGAGTGCTTGCCCCTGCCGGGGACCTCGCGATTGATTCCGATGAGTTCGCTCGAATGGCGACCTACTACGACGCCGCGGAGTTCTGGCCGCACTCAGGCCCTTTCTCCTCGACATCGATGCTCGACCGTGGGTACGAAGCTGTGGTCTACCTCGATCCGGAGGTCGAGGTCTTTGCGTCGCTCGACGAGGTATTCTCGCTGGCGAGCGAGCACGAGATTGCGCTGACGCCCTGGGTGACGCAGCCCGTTCCTCGTGACGGACTCGAGATCTCCGAAGCGCGGCTCCTCAAGAACTGGGCAGTTCAACCCCGGATTCATCGCGGTGTCCGGCGCGGGCCATACGCTTTCTCGAGTACTGGTCCGAACGGACGCAGATCGATGGTGTCCTTGCTCACTGAAGGCGGAACATTCGCCGAGCGCTCATGGCTCGATGCGGTACCGTCACTGTTCCCGCACGTGGTGATACGAGCTAGCAGCTGCAACGTCGCTTACTGGAACCTCCACGAAGCGGAAGATCAGATGCGATGCCGCCGGGGCATGGATGGTTGACGGCGTGCGATTTGGTCTTCTTCCAGTTCCGAGGTCACGACTGGGAGGACCCCTTTCGCTTCACGCATGCTCGACCGAGTCCGCTCCGCGCCCGAGCGGATCAGGAACCGGATCTTCGTCGTCTCCTCATCCAGCGTGCCGACCGTATGAGGAAGCTCCAGACTTCGTGGCAACGGTTGCCTTACCGCTTCGATCGCACTCCTGGAGGTACAGCGCTCACTGCGCTCGTTCGTCGTCTCTACGGGGATGCTGTGTTGGCTGCTCGCGAGCGAGGCGCCGGGCCGCCGCCGCACCCATTCGGTAAGGACGGCGATGCTGCATTCATCGATTGGCTCCGCCAGCCGGTCAGCGAGACGTCGCCCGTGTCGCGGTATGTGTTCGAGAACTGGTGCACGAACGGTGGCCTCCGCCATGTTCTCCGATCTGACTCGGCTCGTCAGGCCCCGCCTGCTCATGGAGTGGGCGGCCTCGGACGACCAGTTCGTGCGTGCGACACCGCTTAGCACTCCGCCCCGCTTGGCAGGGCGACCCTCTCCCGGGTGTCAACGTTGGTGGGTTTCCTCGCCGGAGAGTTGGCTCGCGCAGCCTCGCGGTTGGTGTCGTGGATGGTGCGCGGTGGCAGGCATTCCGATGGCGACCACCACGATCTACGCGTGCCACATCATCGCCACGGAGCGGGGTACTCGAGCGCCCTCGAGGGCGCCCCGTTCGATCTGAGCCTCATGGTCTTGAATCCCGATGCAATGCACCACCTTGGACGAGTCCCGAGTTGGTCATTCATCGGGAGCGTCGACGTGTCGGTGTTTGGTACTGGGAGTGGGGAACCCTTCCGGCTTGGCTTACCGAATCTTTCGATCGCTTGTCGACGAAGTCTGGTGTGCAAGCGATTACATTTGTCGCGGTGCGGACCCTTCAGGCGAGCGAAAGGTTCGCCAGCATCCGTTGCTACTCGCGCCCCCGAGGCCGACGGCGATCAGGCGTCGCGATCTCGGCCTTCCCGAGGACCGGTTCCTCTTCGGGTTTGTGTTCGACTACTCGAGCACGGTCCAGCGCAAGAATCCTGTCGGCCTCGTCGAGGCGTACAAGCGTGCGTTCGAGCCAACTGATGGCGCCACACTTGTCCTCAAGACGATTCTACGTGGACAGGTGGTCCGAGGAATCCGCAAAGGTGGCCGAGGCCGTCGGGGATCGAAGCGATATCGTCTTCCTCGACTACTTCCTCTCGCCGCTCGAGATGGATTCCTTCTTCCAGCACCTTCACTGTTATGTGTCGCTGCACCGGGCGGAGGGCCTTGGACTGACCATCGCTTCGGCGATGGCCGCCGGGGTTCCGGCGATCGCCACAGGTTGGTCGGGCAATGTTGAGTTCATGACGGACGACAACTCGGTGTTGTTGCCATGGTCGATCTCGCAGGTGGGGCCGAACGCCGATCCCTACCCAGCCGAAGCCCTTTGGGCGGATCCGGACTCGCACATGGCATCCGAAGAGATGCGAAGAATGTTCGACAACCCCGATCAGGTGTGTGAACTGGGCGAGCGCGGCCGGGTGTCGATGGAGCGCTTCTACGATCCGACTCGGCGATCGAGTGGTTCGAAGCGTGTTCGACGACCTCTGTCTGGCAAGGACTCCCGGATGACCTACTCCGCCGGTCGGCTGCTCTCCTACGCGGAGAATCACGAAGATGTCGTGCTTGCCCGCGCGGTCTCGAAGAACGCCCGACCGGGTTCTGGGTCGATGTAGGAGCAGGTGACCCATCGAGGACTCGGCGACTGCCACCTTTTCCGGGGCTGGTTGGTGCGGCGTGAACATCGAGCCCACCACTCAATGGTATGAACGGCTGTGCCTTGCACGCCCGAATGACATCAATCTTCAAATTGCTCTCGGGGCCACGCCGGGCAAAGGCAAGCTGTACGAAGGCGAAGGCAACGAGAGCCGCGGGCCGTCCACCATGTTGCCCGAGCTGGCGGAACAGCACCGCTCGGACGGGCGGGTGTTCACGCCGACCGAGGTCACGGTGAGCACGCTGGCCGAGGTCGTCGCGGCAGCATGTCGATCGAACAGTTGATTTCCTCAAAATCGACGTGGAAGGCATGGAGCACGACGTCATCGCGGGTGCGGACTGGTCGAGCTTTCAACCCCGCGTCGTGGTGGTCGAAGGGTCCTACGCATCCGAACACGACTGCGCCGACACACATGTCTTGGGACGCGATGCTCCTCGATGCCGGGTATCGATTCGCAATGTTCGACGGGCTGAACCGTTTCTACGCCTGCTCACCGACGAGGAGGACGTGCTTCAGCGATTGTCTATCCCAGCAAACGTCCTGGACGTGTTCGTGCCGTTTCTTTGGTTTTCCGAGTTGGAAGCAGCTGGGGAGAGGGCTCGGGAGCTCGAAGCGGAGCTCATCGCACTTCGTGAAGGCGATGCCGCGGAGCCGGACAATGTCTGGCGCTTAGCCAGGTATGCGCAAGATCAAGCCGCGGGCGCGACGAGGTGGCGCGATGCTTCGCGATGAACTGGGCGCGGCGGAATGGCTGTGTGGCCGACGCCCTGAAGGAAATGCTGGACCTCCGGGCTGAGCTTGAGGCCATGCGTGCGACCCGGACGTTCCGCTACACCGCGAGCGTGCGCGGTCATCATGGGTATTTCTCATTGTTCGTTCAATTCGTTCAAGGGGACGGGCAAGTAACCGCATTCCCCCGGGGCCGCGATCGAACGGCCTCCGGGCAGCAACGTGTGCACGCCGGAGACGCCGACGGCCGCGAGCAGGCGCTCACCGAAGCGCCGCCATCCACCTCCGCGCTCGTGCTGGCTGGCATTCGTCGTGTGCATCGCGTTCTTGTCGTGTTCGTCGCCTATGGAATCGCCGGTGTTTCGCTCGCCGTCGCCGGATGGTTCCGACCCGCTCCTGCCCGTGCTGGTCGCTAGTGGCGTTGCCACCTTCGTACTCCTGCGATGCGTGCGCCTCAGCCCACGGAGCGGCGCCGGATCGTCGGCCACATGGGCGCCGATCGCCGCGGGACCCCGTCGTGTGCCTCGGCTTCGCGGCGATGTCGATGCAGTTCCACTATTCCGCCGAGCACGTGCTCGTAGATCGGGATCCTGGCGTCTACGTGGCAAACAGCGCGCCGATGTCGCGTGGAACGGCGATCTGGTCGTGGACGCTCGAGCTGAGCCATTTCTCGCCGATCTGAAGGTGTCGTTTGCGGCGAGGGGGTTGCCCAGCCCGGCCCGCCGTGGGTCCTTACCCGCAGTTCCTCCACCTGCTGCCGGTGCTCATGGCCCCGGCCGTGCTCACGGGCTCACGACCTGGCGCTTTTCAAGGTGCCGGGCCTGTTGGGGGCCTTCGCGCTCATCGTCTTCTTCGTGTTCGTGCTCGTCTCGCGCGCCCGTGGTTCGCGGTGCTCGCGACGCTGGCCATGGCGGTGAATCCGATTTTCGTGCACTTCTCCGTGCGATGCGTTCAGCGAGATCCCGACGATCATCGCGTTGTTCGGAGGACTGCTGCTCCTGTGGGACTCTCGGGAGTCTCTGGATCGAAGACGCGGGCTGCTCGGCGGGCTCCTCGTGGGGATGGCGGCCATGGCCCGGATCGACGGGTTGCTCTACCTCGCCCCACTCGGGGGGTACATCGTTGTCGAAGCCTGGCGGTTCCGGGTTGAGCCCACGAACCGAAGCAGCGACGCGCCGAACGGGGGTACCTGGCCACCGTGGCCGGCGGCGCCGTCGTCACCGCCGTGGTCGGGTTCGTCGACGTCCGGTTCCGGAGTCCGGTGTACTACGACGCCCTACAGAGCAACGTGCACGAGATGCTGGCGGCGACGCTCGCGGTGAGCGTGGCGGGTGCTGCGCTCGTCTTGTCGCGCCGCGCCTTGGCCCGCTGCGAGTTGTGATTTCCCGCCATCGCGCCATGATCGCGGACGCCCGCGTTCGTCGCGGTGTTGGCAGGTGCGTGGTTCTTCTACGCGCTCGCGCGCAACTTCAGTCGATTCACCTCCGGCAGCCGAGGGGCTTCATCATGAACATCGAGCGGGCTGAAGGGCTCGCGGTGACGGGCACGACGACGTACTACGAGCACGTCCTGCAACGCCTGGGTTGGTTCCTGGGAACGGTGCCGCTCCTGCTGGCAGTGCTCGGCGCGGCGTATTGCGTATGGCGTGTCATCGCCCGGCGAGGAAGAGCCGGACGCTGCCCTTTCTCCTATTCTTCGGCTCCGTCACCCTGCTCTATCTCTGGAGCCCGAAGATCTTCCCGGACCTGATATGGATGCTCCGCCGCTTCCTCCCGATGACCGTTCCGGGGCTGGTCCTCCTGGCGGTGGTGCTGCTCGACGTCTCGCGGTGACACTTCATGGGCTGAGCCAGTTCTGGCGGACGGTGCAGGTGCTCGTCGTGGCCGGCCTCGCTGCGGTAGTCGTCGCCGCACCGCTCCGCGCGCTGCGCCCGATGGTGACCGAGCGCGACCAGGCCGGCCTGCTCGGGCTTACGGGAGCGATGTGCGAGCGGATCGGCCCAAGGGCCGCAGTCGTCTTCGTGAACAACCCGAGTCTGAATGTGCTGTCGCCGGCCGCCCGTGAGTTCTGCGGTGCCGAGGTCGCTGTCCTGCCTGCCGACGCCAGCGCCGGCGAGGTGCGGGCGCTCGAAGAGCGGTGGCGCACGCACGGGCGGTCGCTCTTCGTGGTCGCGTCACCGGCAGATTCCGGGCAGCTCGACTCGCTCCTCCCGGGTGCCCAGGCGACCGCGATCTCCGCGCCGAACCAGAACCTCGAGGTCACGTTGGCGCACCGCCCGAGCCGGATCGGCCATTCCGTGTATACGGTCCTGGTGGCACCGGTCTCAGGGGGAACGTCGTGAGCGCGGCTCGGGCCAATGTTGGCTCAGCCGCCCGTACGCTCGACCGCAGCCGCCGGAACCTCGTCGCGCGGGCGGCTGACCCGCACGACGAGATCGGCGAGGAGCCCGATCGCGACGATCTGGAACGCGGTGAACAGGATCAGCAGCGTGTTGGTCGCGACCCGGAAGTCGCTCGTGCTCAGGTCGTAGACGAGCTTGCCGGCGCCGATCGCCCTAGAGCGGACCCAGAGGGCATGAACGCCCGCAGCGGGTCGTACGAGAGCGCCATCCGCAGCACCTGCATCGCGTAGCGCCGGGTGTCGGTCCACCAGTGGAACTTCGATTCTCCGGCCCTTTCCCGGTATTCGATGGGGATGTAGCGCACGGAGTAGCCGTTTGCCAGGAAGGTCATCGTCATCGTGGTCACGCACGAGAAGCCGGCAGGCAGCATCGAGGAGATATTGGAGCGCGACGTCTCGGCGGAACGCCCGGAACCCCGAGTTGAGATCGGGATGCTTGGCCTTCACGTGAGTAGCTGGCGAGCTTGCGGATGAACCACTTCGCGGGAGGCGCAGTGCGCGGTGCGTTCCCTGTTCCGTGGTGCGCGCACCCACGACCTGGTCCCATCCGGTCGAGCTCCTTGACGAGCAGCGGAATGTCGTCGTTCGGGTACGTCATGTCGACGTCGGTCCACACGACCACGTTACCGGCCCGCGGGCCAGCGTGCCCGCCTTGCACGCCGACCCCGACCCACGGTTGGTCGATAAGCTGATCAGGCGAATCCCGGGATCGCACGCAGTAGGCTTCGGAAGATCCGTCCGTCGATCCGTCGTCGACGGCGATGATCTCGTAGGTGTAGGGGAAGAGTCGAGGGCTACTCGGATGCGGTCGATCTCGGCCCGGAGGTGGCCGACCTCATCGTGAATGGGCAGCACCACGCTCCACGGCGACGTCGGTCTGTGAGCGTCGGTGGCTCTTCTCTTCGGGCATCGACACTCCAGCCGAAAACTGTCCAGAACCGGTCCGCCGGGCCGAACGGTCCTGCGGGACGCCCGGTGAATGATAGCCGAGCGCCATGGTGGCGGAGGCCACTCGGACGCTGCAGCGTTCCTTTACGCCGGAGCTGGAGCATGAATTCATCTCGGCGGACAGCGTCGCCTCAGACGTAGTATTCGTCCCCCCAATCTGTCCCCATCTGGCGATCAGGCGGGTGCGCACCGGCGGATGGGCGCGACCTTCACCCCGCAGCTCCTCCTTCCGACCGATCGCAAGCAAACGCCCTTAACTTCTTCCGGTGCCCGATCTATGGCGACTGCCCTCCGGACCGCGACGGTGATCAAGGAGTTCCGATCGTGAGCAGCCCCAACCGGTTGAAGATGTGAGATCGCTGCCGCCACTGACCAGCCGGCACGTGGTTGCGGTTCGAACACGATACGACCGCGCCCTCTCACTCGTGGAGCCCCGGAGCATCCTGGAGATCGGCGTCGGCGAAGGTGCGCTGGGCACCTGGCTGGCGCAGCGTGCCGCCTATGTGGGCATCGAGATGGACGACGAAGCCCACGCCGTCGCGGAAGCTACGCGGCTAGCCGGAGGCGCCGGTCGCGTGCTGCCCGATACGGCCGCGCTCGTCGGCTGCAGGTTCGACCTGGTGTCGCGTTCGAAGTGCTCGAACACATTGTGGATGACGCCGGTGCGCTCCACCGAATGGTCGGCGCTGCTCGCGTTCGACGGCTGGGTCTTGGTCAGCGTGCCCGCTCACCAGCGTCGTTTCAGGCCCGGACCACCTCGTTGGGCATCGACGTCGCTGAGGCTGCCCACTTGCGGACCATCTTCCGGGGTGCGGGCTTCGAGCCGGTTACGCTGGAAGCGTACGGAGCGGTCGCCGGTTCCGCGCTGGAGGGCGTCCGCAATATGGTCCGCTTCCGCGAGCGCCGGAAACGCCGCCGAGGAGGCAGCGACGCGAAGTCGGCGCTACCTGCAGCCACCTCCCAAACCGCGGCATAGGGCTCGGGCGGCGTTCGCCGCCCCGGCCCGTGCCCTGCCGACACCCCACTTCGCCACTCGGATCTCGGGATCGGATACGTAGCCCTGGGCCGCCGAACGTGAGCCGTAAGCGCCTCCTTGCACGAGTGGCAGCTGCGGTGTTTGTCATCTGCGCTCGGTCTTCTCGCCCGGAGTGTCATGGCGCGTCGAACAACCGATGGCGGTTCCCTTCCAGCATCACGCGGTTCGTGACGGCGGGTGTCTTGTGCACGATCGGCGTGCTTGGCGAGCGCGGCTTCGGCCGTGGTGCTCGGCGCGAGCCGACGGCGTGAGCCCTCGACGAGCTTCCTGGTCGCGCTGGTCGCGCTCGTCGCGCAACTGGGAAAGTGCGTTCCTGAAGGGGGTCTAGGGAGGTCATGGGCCAGGTCGACTTCGCCTGCGCCGCTGGTATCTCGATCGCCCTTCCCGCGACCGCGTTCCGCGCTCACGGTGACCCAGGTCGTTGCCGGCGTGACGCTCTGTGGCTGGTACCGCGCAGACGTGGGCCAGCGCTCCGCAGGTTCTCCCGCATACGCGCCTGCCGGCGGGGTTGGCCTCGGCCGTGTTGCTCGACCGACGGTAGATGATGTGGTCGGTCGACCGCGTGGCTGGGGCGCCCGCTGCCCACACGGACGAGGTTCCCGACCAGCACCGGATTCTGGCCGGGTGGATCGGCTGGATTTCCACCGCGATCCTCGCGCATACGCCCTACTGCTCGGTGGAGCTGACCACGTCGGCGACTACACGCTGGTGATCTTCGCCCATGCGGCGGCGTGACCGTGGGATTCCATCCATCCCGTTGCCCGTCCGGGTCTGGGCGCACGCAGAAGTCGCCCTCGTCGCGGTGTTGCGGTTGAGCCACCCGGCGAGTGTCGTGGTCGCGACCAGCGTCTATCTGCGCCTCGTGGTGGCGCTCGTCGAAGGAGCCCTCGTGCTGGCGGCATTGGTCTGGCGGCGTGTGGACCCGGCGGTCGGCGCTCAGCCGCTCCACGAAGAATCAGCCGCTCCACGAAGAAGAGGCGGAGCGGTGGCGTCAAGTTCTCGGTGGCCGTCCGCGCCTGAGTAGCGTGACCCGGGTGACACGTGGAGGGAATCGACGACCATGGTGACGTCGCTTGTCACCGGTGCGGCTGGATTCATCGGGTCGCACGTCGCCGCACAGTCCTCGAGATGGGGCACGAGGTCCGGTGCTCGACGACCTCTCCGGCGGCTTTCGCGACAACGTCCCCGTGCCGCCCGCTTCGTCGAGGGGAGCTCACCGACCTCGCCCTGGTCAAGGGCCTCTTTCGCGAGAACCGGTTCGACTACGTGTCTTCCACCTGGCCGCCTACGCCGCCGAGGGCTTTCAGCCACTTCATCGAGTCGCTTCAACTACACCAACAACGTGATCGGACGCGATGAACTCGATCAACGCGCGTCACGAACCACGAGGTGAAGTGCTTCGTGTTCACCTCCTCCATCGCGGTGTACGGCGCGGGCAGCGCCGATGACGGAAGAGACCTGACGCCCGGCCGGAGGATCCTACGGCGTCGGCCAAGTAGGCGGTGGAGCTGGAACTGGGCCGCCCACAGATGTTCGGCCTGGATACGTCGTCTTCCGCCCCCACAACGTGTATGGCGAGCGGCAGAACATCGGCGACCGCTACCGCAACGTGGTGGGCATCTTCATGAACCAGTCATCAGGGGCGAGCCGATGAGCGTCTTCGGCGACGGCGAACAACAGCGGGCGTTTACGCACATCGACGATGTCGCGCCCGTGATTGCCGAGTCAGTCACGTGCCGAAACGGCGGCGGCCAACCAGATCTTCAACGTCGGCGCCGACGAGGCCACGACGGTCGTCGAGCTCGCTCGCTGCGTCGCGGACCACGTTCGGGATCGCGCCGGTGGTCGAGCACCTCCCCGCCCGGAACGAGGTGTTGCATGCGTACGCCTCGCACGAGAAGGTCCGCGAGGTGTTCGGCCGCTCAGGATCCGGTCCCATTGGCCGAAGGCATCCGACGCATGGCCGCGTGGGTGCAGAAGAAGGGTCCACGCCAACCGGTGGAATTCGACGGCGTCGAGGTGTGGCGGAACTTTCCGACGGGTGGCGCAGTGCGGTGACGGGTGCCCCGAAGCGCTGCAGCGCCACCCCGGAGCGTGCTGGTCGCGGGAACCTCGAACCGGGGTTCGCCCGGAATCGCGTCGTGCTCGCCATACTCGAGCGAGGGGGCTACGAAGTCCGGGTCGTGCAGGTGGCGCTCTGGGGCGAGCGGCGCTACGCGGCTGGTCGATGCCGGCAAGGGCGGCGGCCTGTTCGTGAAGGCCCGGCGGCATACGTCCGGCTCACGTGGCGACTCCTCCGTGCGCCGAGGCCCGACGTGGCCATCGTGCTTGTATCCCGGCTATTTCGATATGCCGCTGGTAGCGTTGATCGGTCGCCTCCGGCGCTTTCCGGTGGTGTTCGACATGTTCATCTCGTTGCACGACACGGTGACCGGCGACCGCGAGCTCCGCTCGCCGCGTTCGCCGATGGGCCGAGCAAGCCGGCTGGTCGATCGCGTCGCTTGCCGGGAGCGCGGACATCGTCATCGCCGACACGCCCGAGCATGCCGCGTACTCTGCGAGCACTCACGGGAGTGGCAGGCGAACGTTTCCGAGTCCTCTGGCTCGGGGCGCAGGAGTGGGTATTCTCACCGGCGCCCCAAGTCGTCGCGGAGCCTCGTCTCGTGGTCTTCCACGGCACCTACGTCCCGCTCCAGGGGATCGACACGATCGTTCGCGCCGCCAAGCTGCTCGAGGACGACGACGTCGGGATCCGGATCATCGGCGATGGGCAGGGACGCGACCAGATAGAAGCGCCTGGTGACGGATCTCGGAGTGGCCAACGTGGAGCTCGTCGGGATGGCGCCGCTGAAGGAGCTGCCGGGGGAGATCTCCCGTGCGTCGTTGTGCCTGGGCATCTTCGGCACTTCACAGAAGGCGGCACGTTCGTCCCGAACAAGCTCTTCGAAGCGCTGGCGGTGGGGCGCCCGGTGATCACCGCCGATACGGAGGCCATCCGTTCGGCGTTCGACGGGGCGGTAGCGACCGTTCCCCCGGGGTGATCCCGACACGCTCGCGGCCGCGATCCGGGAGCTGTTCGGCGATCCCGAGCGGTTGGGGCGCCTGGCGGCCGCGGGGCGAGAGCGTTTCGTCGAGAGCTACAGCGAGCCGGCGTTGACGCGACTGACTCGAGGGCATCGTCGCCGACGTCGTCGCGACCTGCCGGTTGAGATCGGCTGGTCCCCCTCGCCATCGGGTGCGAGCCTACGTCGGGCACGCGTCGCGTCCACCAGTAGCTCGTGGATCCGAGGATCACGGTCACCAGGATCATCACGCCCCGGTCGACGGTGGCTGCGAGCAGGCCCGTCGGGAGCCCGTACCCCATGCCGGCCACGGCCACGGCGACCGTGGCCTCCCTGAGGCCGAGCGCCCCGGCGTCACCGCCAGCACTCCCGCCAGCGCCGCCACCGGGCCAGGGCGAGGAAGAGCCAGAACGGTGCCCGGACGTCGAGGATGCGGAACGCGATGTCGAAACGCAGCGCCAGGATCACCAGCTTGGTCACGTCGATCACGAAGACCTCCACGCCGACCCGGGGCTGGCGGCGTTGGCCTCCCGGGTGGAACTCCTTCCACGCCTCGGCGACCCGGTGGTGCGACTGGCGGAACAGGCGAGGGAGGGGCATCGTCGCCATGATCACGCCGGCCACGAGCAGTCCGAGGAACGCGAGCGGTACCAGGATCGAGATGTGGCGGTCGTCGGTGATCCAGCTCCCGAGCACGCCGATCAGACCGCACGCGGCGGTGCTGGCCAGCGTGATGACGAGGTTCATCGCGAGGTTGCTGGCGTTGCGGGAGTACCGATGACCGTGGACGTTCTTCAGATAGCGGAACCGGTAGATGGTCCCGACCTGCATCGGCAGGTAGTTGCCCAGCTGCCCGGCGTTGAACAGCGCCCAGTTCTCCATCGGGCCGATCTGGAGTCCCACCACACGGAGTGGAGGAAGAACTCGAAGGCGTTCAGGAACATGCCGACGACGACCAGCGCCATGATGATCAGCAGTGAGTCGAGCGAGGTCTGGAAGGCGCGGTCGAGCTCGTGGCGGCGATCCAGACGTACCAGGCCAGGAGCGGCGCGACGACGTACAGCGCCACGCGCAGGAACACCCGACCGGCGCGATCGCGTCGTGTCCACGGCTGCGGCGCGGTGGACATCAGGGGGCTGCGGCAGCAAGGTCCCGCGCGAGCACGCCGAACGAGCCGTCGGACGCGAGCAGGCCGACCGATTGCAGGATGTGGCGTCCGAGGCCCGCGACCCGGTGGCGGTAGAGCCGGTCCAACGCCGACTCGCGTAGCAGCGCGTCGATCTCGGCCTGCTCGACGGGGAAGGGAAGCGCGCCGAGGAGCTCGCTCACCACGGGTCGCAGCGGTCCTCGGTACGAGTCGTCGACCGGTGCGCTCGCCGGTGTCTGCTTGGGTTGGTGCACGACCGCGGCGGGGAGGATGCCGTTCGTTCCGCCATGCGCACGAGCACGTGCTTGCCGGGAGCACCGGCCCGCTCGTCGGACGAACGGAGCGCTTCGGCCGGGAACCCGAGCCCGAACGAGCGGACCCTCGGATCGAGGAACGGCGAGCTCTGGGGGATCCCGGTCGCGGCGACCGCGCCGTCGACCTTGACCCGGCTCGCGCCGGTGAGGGCGTGCCCGTCGAACGCGTTCCGGAGCGGCTCCGCGGGGTCCAACCTGGATGCGAGCCGGGCGCGGGTCGTCGCCACCGGCTCGCGCTGCGGCGGCGACGGGCGCAGGCGCCGGCGGGCCGTCTCGTCGAGGATCGGCACCGGCAGGTGGCCGCGTTCGGGGGATTCGAGCGCCGCGTGCTCGAGCACGCCGCGCGCCTTGGTCGCGGTGAGACGGCCGGCGACGCCTTCGGCCACGTGGGTGGAGAGGGCGCTTCGCGTCGTGGTGAGGACCCCTTTCGGAAGTCTCCCCATCCGTCCCACGAGGGCGGCCCGTTGGCTGACCGTCGGGTACCCGAGGAAGACCGCGTCGCAGCCGTCGCCCGAGAAGATGTGGCGGAGCCCCCGGTCGCGGACCATCGCACTGGCCGCCAGCGTGTGGAGCAGGTAGTGGGGTTGCGCGACGGGCTGGGTGTAGACCGCGCGAAGTCGCGCAGGCCCACGGCGACGAGCTCCGGCCCGATGGGGACGGAGGTGTGCTGCGCGCCGACGTGGTCGACGACGGTGGCGACGTTCGCCTGGTTGTAGCTCTCGTCCTCGAACCGGAACGTGAAGGTGTGCACCTCGTGGCCGAGCCGGGCGAGGAGCGCGGCGACGAGCGCCGAGTCGAACCCCCCGAGCATCACCGCGTCGGGCGCGCTCACCCGCGGCCTGCGATTCCACGACTTCCAGGAGGAGCTCGAACAGCTGGTCCGCGGCGCGATCCTCGTCGAGCGCTGCCAGCGACGGCGGCGACGACGCGGGCGACGGTTCGGTGACTGCCCCCGACGGCCAGCGGAGCGTCGTTCCGGGTCCGAGCACGCGCACGCCGTCGAGCACGGTGCGGCCGTCGGGGACGAAGGCGTACGACAGGAGGAAGTCCTCGTCGCCGCGGTCCAGAGCGGGAGGTTCGGACCGTGCCGCTTCCGCCGTCCCCGGGTGGGTCGACGCCACGAACCCCTCGGCGGTGCCGGCCACGAACCACCGGTGCGTGCCGGTCCCGCCGTGAGGAGGATCTCGCCGTGCCCACGCGTCGACGACCGCGGCGACGATGTCGGGATCGGTGCCGTCGAGGAAGCGGTCGCCGTGCCGGCGGTAGCGTCGGAGCAGCTCGTCGGCCGCGCGTGCGGTGCTGCTCGAGATGCGGCGGAGCCCGGATCCGTACGCGGCGAGAGTGCAGTCCCCGTCCTGCGCGTCGGCGGTGACGAGATCGCGGACGCCGAAGCGGGCGAGACGGACCACCCCGTTGGGTGGCGTGCACCCGGCGGGCGGAGCCCCGCAGAACTGCGCGACAGATGCGGCCAGACGCTCGTGAGCTCGCTCATCGCCCGCGACGACGATGAGGCCATCCATCGCGTTCACTCGACGTGACACTATCGTACCCCCCGATCCTGGAGCCGACCGGAACCCGATGCACCACCTCGTCATCACCAACCAGCACGGTGACAACCGCGGGGACGAGGCGGCCATGCTCGCAATGCTGGCAGGGCTCGAGGCCCGGCTGGCGCCGGTACGGTTCACGGTGCTCCACCAATTCGCGGATCCGAAGCTCCCGATCGCGCCCACCCAGGACGTCGAGCTCGTCCCGCTGGCGCCGCGGTCGCCGCGGGAGCTCGTCGGGCTGGCGGCATGGACCGCCGCCTCGGTGCTGGGCGTCCGGCGCGACGGGCTGCTCGGCCCGATCGGGCGCCGGATCGTCGCCGCGTACTCGGCGGCGGACCTGGTGGTGAGCGCGCCGGGAGGGCCGTACTTCGGCGACCGCTACGCCTCGCACGAGATCGTGCACTGGTACCACGTGTGGCTGGCCGGCCGATTGGGGTCGCCGGTGTTCCTGTACGCGCCCTCGGTCGGCCCGTTCCGCCGCCGCGCCCTCAACTGGGTTCGCCGGCGCGGGTTCCGCCGCTTCGAGGCCCCGCTGACGGTGCGGGAGCCGCAGTCGGCGGAGTACCTCCGGGCGCTCCTCGGGAACGAACCGGTCGAGGTGACCGCCGACGCCGCGCTGCAGGAGCGGTACCCCTCCTACGACCGCGCGGAGTGGTTCGGGCCCGAGCGGCGGGAGCTGCGGGACCGCTTCGTCGTCTCGGTGTCGGCGATCGACTTCCGCTCTCCCGGCGAGCCGGACGCGTCGGGAAGGCGGGAGGCGTACGTCGCCGCCATGCGCCGCGCCATCGAGCACGTGCACGACGGGCGCCCGAGCCACTTCGTGTTCCTTCCGCAGCTCTATGGGACGGTGCACGACGATCGGCCGTTCCTCGAGCGTCTCGCGCAGGGCCTCCGCGCCGACGTGAGCTGGGAGATCGTCCATCCCGACCTGGACTCGATCGGCCATCGCCGGGTCGTCGCGATGTCGGACCTCTGTGTCGCGAGCCGGTACCACCCGTTCGTGTTCGCGGTGTCGGCCCACGTTCCCACCGTGTGCATCTACTACGAGCACAAGGCCTTGGGCCTCGCCGAGGAGGTCGGCCTCGCGGGCCAGGCGCTCGACATCCGTTCGCTCGATGTGGCGCACCTCCTCGAGGTGGTCGACGCGACGCTGGCCGATGCCGTGTCGTTGCGCGCCGAGCTGGAGGCGCGCGAGCCCGAGCTGCGCCGGCGTGCGGCGCGCACCAGCGATCTCGCGGTGGCCGCCGCACGGCCCCCGCCGGCATGAGAGGGAACAGGCGGGTGGCGCGGTAGCATTGAACAGAACATGAGCACCACGGACGTCTCCGGAAGCGGGCCGCGGGTCGAAGTCCGCACCGATCGGCGTTCCGTGCTGCCCTGGCGGCGCTACCACACCGTCGACGTCGAGGTCGCGCCGCTCGTCAACGCCTACCGAGAGCGTCATCGCCGCAGCGACACCGGGCTCATCGAGCACGCCTTCGACATGGCCCGTGACGCCCACCGCGAGCAGGTACGCCGCTCCGGCGAGCCCTACATCACCCATCCACTCGGGGTCGCGCTGGTGCTGGCCGACCTCGGCCTCGACGACGTCACCATCGCCGCCGCGCTCCTGCACGACGCGGTGGAGGACACCACCGTCACCGCGGTCGACATCGAGCGCGAGCTCGGCGTCGACGTCGCCACGATCGTCGACGGCGTCACCAAGCTCGACCGCCTCCAGTTCGACTCCAAGGAGGCGCAGCAGGCCGCCACCCTCCGCAAGATGCTCGTGGCGATGGCGAAGGACATCCGGGTCCTGCTCATCAAGCTGTCGGACCGGTTGCACAACATGCGCACGATCGCGTCCTTGCCCGAGTTCAAGCAACGCCGCATCGCGCAGGAGACCCTCGACATCTACGCGCCGCTCGCGCACCGGCTCGGCATCGCCGACATGAAGTGGCAGCTCGAGGACACCGCGTTCGCGGTGCTCCACCCATTGCGGTACGCCGAGATCGAGCAGATGGTGGCCACCCAGGCCCCCGAGCGCGAAGTGTTCCTCCACGCCGTGCTCACCGACCTCCGGGCCCGGCTCGACGAGCTGCACATCGAGGCCGAGGTCACCGGGCGCCCGAAGCACTACTGGTCGATCTACGAGAAGATGATCACGCGGGGCAAGCAGTTCGACGACGTGCAGGACCTCGTCGGCGTGCGGGTCGTCGTCGAGTCGGTGAAGGACTGCTACGCCGCGCTGGGTTCCATCCACGCGATGTGGAAGCCGGTCCAGGGCCGGTTCAAGGACTACATCGCGATGCCCAAGTTCAACCTCTACCAGTCGCTGCACACGACGGTGGTCGGGCCGTCGGGCAAGGCGGTCGAGGTGCAGATCCGGACCCAGGAGATGCACCGGCGGGCCGAGTACGGCGTCGCGGCGCACTGGGGGTACAAGGAACGCGAACCGGCCGAGGACCTCCTGTGGTTGCAGCGGATGGTCGACTGGCAACAGGAGACCTCCGACCCCGGCGAGTTCATGGAAGCGCTGAAGATCGACCTCGAGTTCGACGAGGTCTTCGTCTTCACGCCCAAGGGCAAGGTCATCGCGCTCGCGTCGGGCGCCACCCCGGTCGACTTCGCCTACGCGATCCACACCGACGTGGGCCACCGCTGCATCGGCGCACGCGTCAACGGCCGGCTCGTGCCCCTCGACTCCACGCTGGTGTCGGGCGACACCGTCGAGATCTTCACGAGCAAGGTTGAGGGCGCGGGCCCCAGCCGCGACTGGCTGCAGTTCGTGCACACGCCCAAGGCCCGCACGAAGATCCGCCAGTGGTTCTCGCGCAAGCGGCGCGTCGACGCCATCGACACGGGCCGCGAGGAGCTGGGCAAGGCCCTGCGCAGGGAAGGGCTTCCGGTCCAGCTGTCGCACTCGTCGTCGCTGGAAGACGTCGCGGGTCGCGATGCACTACACCGACCTCGAGGCGCTGCAGGTGGCGATCGGTGAGAACCACGTGTCGGCCAAGGCCGTCGTGCAGCGATTGCAGAAGGAGCTGCGCAGTGGCGAGGAGCAGCTCCCCGTCACTACCGCCCGGCCGCCCGAACGGGCCCGCCGCTCGGAGCGACGCGCCACCGGGGTCCACGTCGA
Organism: uncultured Actinomycetes bacterium; assembly: GCA_963750045.1. Lineage (GTDB taxonomy): Bacteria > Actinomycetota > Acidimicrobiia > IMCC26256 > DASPTH01 > DASUAS01. Next base: position 226,142 of record CAVVPD010000004.1, read on the forward strand.
GGGTCTCGACGACGTCATGGTCCGCCTCTCCCGGTGCTGCACCCCCGTCCCGGGCGACGAGATCATGGGGTTCGTCACCCGCGGCCGTGGCGTGTCGGTCCATCGCACCGACTGCGCCAACGCCGCCGGTCTCGTCGACCACGCCGAGCGGGTCATCGAGGTGGAGTGGGACCACGACCAGCCCGCCACGTTCGTGGTGTCGGTGGAGGTCGAGGCGCTCGATCGCTCGAAGCTCCTGCGTGACGTCGCGCAGGTGCTCTCGGAGTACCACGTCAACATCCTGTCGTGCACCTCACAGACGTCGACCGACCGGGTGGCCAAGTTCCGGTTCGACTTCGAGCTCGCCGACCCCAGCCACCTCGAGTCGATCCTCTGGGCGGTCAAGCGCGTCGACAGCGTCTACGCCGCCTACCGGGTGCTCCCGGGCCACGCAAAGGCCGAGGCGTAGCCAGACTCCATGTCCGACGCGGAAGAATTCCAGGCCCGGGTCCGGCGCGCCACCGAGCTGCTCGAGACCGTCGTGGGCGATCCCTCCGTGCTCGAGGTGATGCCGCAGCACGAGCGCATCCGCTTCGTGAACGCGGCGGCCGACGTCTTCTGCCCCGATGCCGACGAGCGCCGGCGCCGGGTGAAGGCTCGCCAGCGCCGCCGCCGGGCCGAGAAGCTCCGGCGCGACGAGGACGTGCTCGCGGCGACGGGCATCCGCCGGTTGCGGGCGAAGCCGGTGTTCACCACTCCCAACGTGTTCCCGCCCGAGGGTTTCGTGGCCGAGGACGTCCTGGGCGACGACGACCCCGGCGACGACGACCACGGGCGGCTCCAGGATCCGGCGCACTGCTACGTGTGCAAGCAGCAGTTCTCCGTCGTCCACCACTTCTACGACCAGCTCTGCCCGTCGTGTGCGGCGTTCAACTTCGACAAGCGCACCGAATCCGCCGATCTGCGCGGTCGTGTGGCCCTCCTCACCGGCGGCCGGGTCAAGATCGGGTACCAGGCGGGCATCAAGCTCCTGCGGGCCGGGGCCGAGCTCATCGTGACCACCCGCTTCCCCCGCGACGCCGCGCTGCGCTACGCCCGCGAACCCGACTTCGACGACTGGGCCCCGCGCCTCGAGGTCTTCGGGCTCGACCTCCGCTACACCCCGAGCGTCGAGGCCCTCTGCCACCATCTCGACACGACACGCCCCCGACTCGACTTCATCGTCAACAACGCGTGCCAGACCGTGCGCCGGCCCCCGGCCTTCTACCGGCACATGATGGGCGTCGAGACGGAGTCCCTCGATCGGATGCCCGAGCCCGTGCGGGCGCTGGTCGGCGCGTACGACGAGCGGACCGGTCCCGCCGGCGCCGCGGCTCTCTCGCAGCGTGCGCTGCTGGCCGGCGAGGCGTCCCCGGGTCGTGACCTGTTCCCCGAGGGTCGGCTCGATCAGGACCTCCAACAGATCGACCTGCGCGAGCGGAACTCGTGGCGGCTCATGGCGGCGGAGGTTCCCACCGTCGAGGTGCTCGAGACCCAGCTCGTGAACGCGGTGGCCCCGTTCGTGTTGAACGCCCGGCTCAAGCCGCTCATGTTGCGCTCGCCCGAACGCGACAAGCACGTCGTGAACGTCTCCGCGGTCGAAGGCCAGTTCTACCGGCGGTTCAAGACCACGAAGCACCCGCACACGAACATGGCCAAGGCCGCGCTCAACATGATGACGCGCACCTGCGCAGCCGAGTACCAGGCCGACGGCATCCACATGAACAGCGTCGACACCGGTTGGGTCAGCGACGAGGACCCGGTCGACATCGCGGCGCGCAAGACCGCCGAGCACCGCTTCCACCCGCCACTCGACATCGTCGACGGCGCCGCCCGCGTCGTCGACCCGATCATCTCGGGGTGCAACAGCGGCGTCCACGTCTACGGGCAGTTCCTGAAGGACTACCGGCCCACCGATTGGTGAGCGCCCGGCCGCCAATCCACCCGGGTCGGCCCGCCGACCCCCGGTACCATGCGCCGGTGGCCGAACCCTCCGACGACCGAGCGCGGTACCGCGCGCCCGTCGGGACCCACGACGTCCTCCCGCCCGAATCGGCGCAGTGGACCGCGCTGGTGGCGGCGTTCGCCGAGCGGGCCCGGCGCTACGGGTTCGATCTCGTGGTCACCCCGGTCTTCGAGCACCTCGAGGTGTTCCAGCGGGTGGGGGAGTCCACCGACGTCGTCCGCAAGGAGATGTACGACTTCGAGGACAAGGGTGGAAGGCGCATCGCGCTCCGCCCCGAAGGCACCGCGCCGGTCGTGCGGGCGTTCGTCCAGCACCGCCCACCGGTGCCGTGGAAGGTCTGGTACGTCGCGCCGCACTTCCGCTACGAACGGCCCCAGAAGGGTCGGTACCGCCAGCACTGGCAGGTCGGTGCCGAGGTGCTCGGGGTCGACGACCCCGACGTCGACGTCGAGGTCATCGCCCTCGCCCACGGCTTCTACCGGGACCTCGGGCTGGAGCAGGTCTCGCTGGTCGTCAACTCGATGGGCGACGAGCAGAGCCGCCCCGCCTACCTGGCGCTGCTGCGGGAGTACCTGCTCGACCACGCGGGCGCACTGGGCGACGACTTCCGCGGACGGGTGGAAGCCAACCCACTGCGGGTGCTCGACTCCAAGCGCGAGGACTGGCAGGACGTCATCGAGCGCGCGCCACAGCTCACGGAGCACCTGAGCGATGCGTCGCGCGAGGAGTTCGAGCAGGTCCAGCGCCGGCTCGATGCACTGGGCATCCGCTACGCGCTCGACCCGCGCCTCGTGCGCGGCTTCGACTACTACACCGGGACCACGTTCGAGTTCCAGAGCGGCGCGCTCGACGCGGCCCAGAACGCGATCGGTGGCGGCGGGCGCTACGGCAAGCTCGCCGAGGAGATGGGCGGGCCACCCACGACCGGCATCGGCTTCGGTATCGGGATCGAGCGGGTGCTCATCGCCTGCGCGGCCGAGGGTGCGGTGCCGGGCACGCCGGGCACCGCCGAGGTGTTCGTGGTCAGCGCGCTCGGGCCTTCGGGCAGCGCCGAGGTCACGCTGCTCGTCAACGAGCTGCGGGAAGACGGCATGCGCACGGAGCGCACCTACGGCGACCGGTCGGTGACGGCGCAGTGGAAGGCGGCCGGCAAGTCGGGCGCGCGCTACGGCGTGATGCTGGGGCCGCGCGAGGCCGAACGCGGCGTGGTCGGGGTCAAGGATCTCCGCGCCCACGACCAGGTGGAAGTGCCGCGCGACGCCGTCGCGGGCTGGATCCAGGAACGACGGGAAACCGAGGACACCGAGCGATGATGCGCACCGATCGGGCCGGCGATCTCCGGAGCACCGACATCGACCGCGAGGTCGTGGTCTGCGGCTGGGTCGACAGCCGTCGCGACCACGGCGGTGTGGTGTTCCTCGACGTGCGCGACGTCGCCGGGATCGTGCAGGTCGTCGTCGACCCCGAGCAGGGGGGTGGTGCCGACGTGCACCGGGTGCGCGGCGAGTACGTGGTGCGGGTCGAGGGCACCGTCCGACACCGCCCCGACGGCACGGTCAACGACAGCCTGCCCACCGGCGAGGTCGAGGTCGCCGCGACCCTGCTCGAGGTGCTGAACGAGTCCGACACCCCGCCCTTCCCCGTCGACGACCGCATCGATGCCGACGAGATGCTGCGCCTCCGGCACCGCTACGTCGACCTCCGCCGGCCGCGCCTGCAGCGGAACCTGCGGATCCGGGCCCAGGTGAACGCGGCGCTGCACCGTTCGCTCGACGCGCAGGGCTTCACCGAGGTGGAGACCCCCATGCTGATCGCGTCGACGCCCGAAGGCGCGCGCGACTTCGTCGTGCCGTCACGCCTGTCACCGGGTGAGTTCTACGCGCTGCCCCAGAGCCCGCAGCTGTTCAAGCAGCTGCTCATGGTGGGCGGGGTCGACCGCTACTACCAGATCGCCCGATGCCTGCGCGACGAGGATCTGCGCGCCGACCGCCAATTCGAGTTCATGCAGCTCGACGCCGAGATGAGCTTCGCCGACGCCGACGACGTGATGGGCGTGATCGGTGAGGCGGTGCTCGACGCCGCCGAAGCGGTGACCGGCACGCGACCGGGCACGGTGTCGCGCATGACGTGGCACCAGGCCCAGGAGCGCTACGGCTCCGACAAGCCCGACGTGCGCTTCGGCCTCGAGCTCGTCGACCTCTGCGAGGTCTTCGCGGCCACGGAGTTCCGCGCCTTCCAGGCCGAGATGGTGAAGGGCGTCTGCCTCCCCGGCCAGGGCGGGATGTCGCGCGCGCAGGTCGACAAGCTCGTGGACCGGGCCAAGCAGCTCGGTGCCGGCGGGCTCGTGTGGATGCGCGTCGTCGACGGCGGGAAGCTCGAGTGCCAGGTGCTCAAGTTCCTCTCCGAGGCCGAGCAGCTGGGGATCGTCGACGCCCTCGGTGCGCAACCGGGTGACCTCCTGCTGGTGGCCGCGGGCGCACGGCGCGTCGTCGACCACGTGCTCGGCACCCTGCGGGTGGAGCTGGGGCCCAGGACCCCCATGCACGAGGGCGGTCTCGAGTTCCTCTGGGTCGTCGACTTCCCGCTGTTCGAGGCGCTCGACGACGACGGCAACCCGATCCCCGCACACCACCCGTTCACCATGCCTCATCCCGACGACCTCGAGCTCCTGGAGCACGGCCACGGGGAAGACCTGCTGGGCGTGCGATCGCTGGCCTACGACCTGGTGCTCAACGGGTGGGAGCTGGGTTCGGGCAGCGTCCGGATCCACCGTCGCGACATCCAGCGGCGCATCTTCGCCTTGCTCGGAATCTCCGACGAGGAGGCCCAGTCCCGCTTCGGCTTCCTCCTCGACGCGTTCCGCTACGGCGCGCCGCCCCACGCCGGGTTCGCGTTCGGGATCGACCGGCTGACCGCCATCCTGGCCGGCGAAGACAACATCCGCGAGGTCATCGCCTTTCCCAAGACCCAGTCGGGTGCGGACCCGCTCACCGGCGCGCCCACCGCCATCGACGCGACCCAGCTCCGGGAACTGGGCCTCTCGGTGTTGCCCCGCCCCAAGCGGTAGCCCGCGAGAGCGCCCCGCCCCGATCCGTAGCGCAGGGCGGGGGCGGCTACGGCAGGGCGGGGCGATCCGTCGGGTCCGGGCTGGCCGACCCCACGTCGTGCGGCTACGGGAGGGCGAAGTTCATTTCGAAGTCGCGGGTGATGCTCACCGGGCCGAGCAACATGATGTTCGCGGCGGTGTTGTCGGTCGCTTCCCAGGAGTAGGAGGCCTGGTACTCGCCGGGGGCCACGTTGCCGATCGAGTAGTGGCCGGTCGCCTCCGCGACGGTGCTGAAGGTGCCCTCGTTGCCGGTGAGGGTCAACGTGAGGACGACGCCGGCAGGCACGTTGGAGACGGTGCCCGAGACCGTGAACACGCTCGGAGACGCGGTCGGCGAGGTGGCGGCCTCGATGCGCCCACCGCCGGGGCCGGACGAGGTGCCGCCGGCCGTGAGCGCGGCCACGCCCACGGCAACGGCGGCGACCATGCCGAGCGCGCCCGTGCCCTGCACGATTCGGCGGCGACGACCGAGCTGGCGGGCCCGGGCCGCCACGGCGGCGCGCTCCCTGGCGCCCGGCACCGGGGGCGACGGGTCGCGCAGGTCGGAGTGGCTGACGTTCGCCATCAGTCGCTCTCCTGGTTGCGGTCGTCGTCGACGCCCATGGTGTTCCGGAGGGTGGCGAGCCCGCGGCTCGCGTGCTGCTTGACCGAGCCCACGGAGCAGCCCAGCGCCTTCGCCACGTCGGCCTCGGGAAGGTCGGCCAGGAAGCGCAGCACGATCACCTCGCGCTGGCGGCGGGAAAGGGTGTCGAGGCCACGGTGGAGGTCGATCCGTTGTCCGGTGGGCCCGGGTGAGCTGGGGTTGCGGCGCTCGGTGTCGCCGGAGGTGTCGACCCGACGCAGGCGGCGCCACGTGTCGACGGCCAGGTTTCCCGCGACGCGGACGACCCACGCCTCGGCGTAGGCGCGGATCTTGCGCCAGTGGACGAAGGCGCGGGCCAACGTCTCCTGGGCGACGTCCTCGGACTCGCTGCGCCGTCCCAGCAACTGGTAGGCCACGCCGTAGGCCCGCACGTAGAGCTCTTCGAAGGCTTCCTCGAAGACGAGGTCGATCGTGATCGGCGCCACGGCCGGCACGTCGCCGGTCGCGCCGGCGTCGATCTTGTCAGCGTCGATCATGTCAGCGTCGATGCCGCCGACGAGCCTCCCGGCGCGGGGTCGTTCTGCCTCCAGCGTCACTGTCACAGGAAGAATACGCCCCAGCCTGCCCGAAGGTTGACAGCCCCCGGAAGAAATCCGGGGGTTCCTTGGAGCCGGCCGTCTTCGTGACCACCCGGAGGGACGCGGTCGTAGCATCGGCGGGTGGCCGACGACCTGTTCAGCGCAGCGGTAGCCGAGCGCCTCGAGCGGCGCGCCCCGCTCGCTGCCCGCCTCCGGCCCCGTTCGCTCGACGAGGTGTTCGGCCAGCAGCAGCTGCTCGGTCCGGGCCGCCCCTTGCGGGTGCTGATCGAGGCCGACCGCCTGTCGTCGGTGATCCTGTGGGGACCGCCCGGCACCGGCAAGACCACCATCGCCCGGCTGGTGGCCGGGGCCACGGCCAAGGCGTTCGAACCGCTCTCGGCGGTCACCGCCGGGGTGAAGGACGTCCGTGAGGTCGCTGAACGGGCGCGGGCGCGGATCGGCGAGCAGGGCCGCGGCACGATCCTCTTCCTCGACGAGGTGCACCGCTTCAACCGGACCCAGCAGGACGCGCTCTTGCCGCACGTGGAGGAGGGCCTGCTCGTCCTCATCGGCGCGACCACCGAGAACCCGTTCTTCTCGCTCACCGGGCCGCTGCTCTGCGCTCGACGCTGTTCCGCCTCGAGGCCTTGAGCGTGGACGACCTGCGGGCGCTCTTGCAGCGTGCGCTCACCGACGAGGCGCGCGGCCTCGGCGACGATCACCTCGCGATCGACGACGACGCGCTCGTCCATCTCGCCGATCGGGCGGAGGGAGACGCCCGCCACGTGCTCACGTCGCTCGAGGTCGCGGCCGCGCTCGCGGCGGAGTCGGGACGCAGGTCGATCACGCTGGTCGACGCCGAGGCGGCCCTCGCGCTCCGAGCGCTCCGGTACGGCGACGACGAGCACTACGACGTGCTCTCGGCGTTCATCAAGAGCATCCGCGGCTCGGACGTCGACGCCGGCCTCTACTGGCTGGCCCGCATGATCACCGCGGGGGAGGACCCGCGGCTCATCGCCCGCCGGTTGGTGATCCTGGCGTCGGAGGACGTCGGCATGGCCGACCCGAACGGTCTGGTCGTCGCCGACGCCGCGGCCCGCGCCGTCGAGTTCGTAGGGATGCCCGAAGCGCAGCTCAACCTCGCGTACGCCGTCACCTACCTGGCGAACGCGCCGAAGTCGAACTCGGTGACCACCGCCCTGGGTGCGGCCATGACCGACGTGCGCGACCGGCCGGCCGGCGCGGTCCCTCCCCACCTGCGGGATGCCCATTACCCTGGCGCCGCGAAGCTCGGGCACGGCGACGGCTACGTGTACCCGCACGACGCCCCGGAGGGCTGGGTGCCGCAGCAGTACCGGCCCGACGACCGTGGGGATCGCTACTGGCAGCCCACCGGGCGCGGGAGCGACGTCGACCGGAGGAAACAGGAGTGAGCGGGAGCGAATGGGTTGCGGTGTTCGCCGCACAGATCTGCCTGGTGCTGCTGGTGGTGCTCGTGGTCATGATCGTCCGGCTCGATCGCGCCGCCCGTGACCTGCGCTCGGCGGCGGAGGACTTCCGGGCCGACGCCGAGCCCGCGCTCGAGGAGCTCCGGGCCGCGGTCCGGGCGGCCGACTTCGAGCTCGACCGGGTCGACGCGATCGTCTCGGGTGCCGAGAAGGTCACCGGCCGGGTCGATGCCGCGTCGGACCTCGCGGTACCGCACGTTCACCAGCCCGGTGGTGAAGGCGCTCGCGGTCGGCACCGGTACCCGGCGGGCCGTCCAGCGACTCAAGGGCGATGCTTCGCCCCGCCGGCGCGACAGGCGGGCGTCGTAGATGTTCAAGCGCGTCACCTGGCTCGGTGTGGGCTTCACCATCGGCGTCGGCACCACTGTCGTCGCGACCCGCAAGGCCCGCCGGCAACTCGACCGTTACAAGCCCAACGTCGTGGTCGAGCGTCGTGACGACGACCATCACCGACCGCGCCGGCTCCTTGCGGGACCATGTCGCCGCGGCCGTCGACGACGGCAAGCAGGCCGCCAAGGACCGGGAGCTCGAGTTGCGCGCCGGCTCCGTCGAGCGCCCGCACGAACCGGGCGCGCAACCCCCGCGAGCGCCGTAAGCCCGAGACGGTACGATTTGTCCCGTGTCTCCGCCGCGAACCGCCGACGAGTTGCGCGCCGTTTTCCTCGACTTCTTCGCGGCCCGCGGCCACACGCGGGTGCCGTCGTCGAGCCTGATCCCGCACGACGACACGCTCCTGTTCACCAACGCGGGCATGGTCCCGTTCAAGCCCTACTTCGTCGGTGACGAGACCCCGCCGTACGCGCGCGGCGACGTCGGTCCAGAAGTGTGTGCGCGCCGGCGGCAAGCACAACGACCTCGACGACGTCGGCCGCACCGACCGGCACTTCACGTTCTTCGAGATGCTCGGGAACTTCAGCTTCGGCGACTACTTCAAGCGCGACGCGATCGAGTGGGCGTGGGAGCTCTACACGGAGGTGCTGGGCCTCGATCCCGAGCGCCTCTGGGTGACCGTGCACACCACCGACGACGACGCCGAGGCGATCTGGCGCGACGTCGTCGGCCTGCCGGCCGAACGCATCCAGCGCCTGGGCGACGACAACTTCTGGCGCATGGCCGACACCGGCCCCTGCGGCCCCAGCTCGGAGATCTTCTGGGACCGCGGCCCGGAGCACGGCCCCGCGTCCGGACCGGCCGGCAACGAGGACCGCTACATCGAGATCTGGAACCTCGTGTTCATGCAGTTCGACGCCCGGCCCGACGGTGAGCTGGTGCCGCTGCCCGCTCCGAGCGTCGACACCGGGGCGGGCCTGGAACGCAACCTGGCCGTGCTCCAGGATGCCGCCTCGGTGTGGGACATCGACGTGTTCCGCCCGCTGATCGCGGCGGCCGAAGCGGTCACCGGCGTCGGGTACGGCACGTTCCCCGGGTCCGCGCAGGACGTGTCACTGCGCATCCTCGCCGAGCACGGTCGCACGATGACCTTCCTCGTCGCGGACGGTGTGGTGCCGTCCAACGAGGAGCGGGGCTACGTGCTGCGCCGGATCATCCGGCGCGCGGTGCGCCACGCCTTCCTGCTCGGGGCCGAGCAGCTCGTCACCCCCGCGCTGGTGGAGGCGACGATCGGGGTGATGGGGAGCGCATACCCCGAGATCGTGAAGCAACGCGAGCTGGTGCTCGGGATCGTGAGCCGGGAGGAGGAGCGGTTCCGCCAGACCCTGGCGCGGGGCCTCGACCTGCTCGACGGAGTGCTCGGGCGCGGGGACGTCACCGGCGACGACGCGTTCTTCCTGCACGACACGCTCGGGTTCCCGATCGACCTCACGCGCGAGATCGCCGGGGAGCGCGGGCGCAGCATCGACGTCGACGGCTTCCACGCCCGCATGCAGGAGCAACGCACGCGCGCCAAGGAAGCGCACAAGGCGGCAGGCGGCAAGGGCGAGGCCGCGCCGCTCGGGCTCTATCGCGAGCTGGCGGACGAGTCGGGGCCCACCGACTTCACCGGCCGTCAGGAGTACGAGACCCTCGGCGCCAAGGTCCGTGCGCTCGTGGGGGGGCGCGAGCGACTCGCCCGGGCCGAGACGGGCACCGCGGTGAGCGTCGTGCTCGACCGCACGCCGTTCTACGCCGAGTCCGGAGGCCAGGTGGGCGACACCGGTGCGATCGAGACCGCGGGCGGCGCGCGCGGGTGCGGGTGGACGACACCCAGTACGGCCTCCCGGGCCTCGTGCTCCACCGCGGTGTGGTGGAGGCGGGCACGATCGCCGAGGGCGACGAAGCCACCGCCCGCATCGACGGTGCCCGGCGCGACGCCATCCGTCGCAACCACACCGCAACGCACATCCTGCATTGGGCGCTGCGCGAGGTGCTCGGCACCCACGTGCAGCAGGCGGGCTCGATGGTGGCCCCCGACCGTCTCCGGTTCGACTTCAGCCACCACGAGGCGTTGACGCGCCAGCAGATGGACCGGGTGGAGGCGTTGGCCAACGCCGAGATCATCGGCGACGCCCCGGTGCGTCACTACGAGACCACCAAGGAGCACGCCGAGTCGCTCGGCGCCATCGCCTTCTTCGGCGACAAGTACGGCGACCTGGTGCGCGTGCTGGAGGCGGGGGAGCACTCGATCGAGCTGTGCGGTGGTACCCACGTGCACGCCCTCGGGTTCATCGGCCCGATCAAGATCGTCAGCGAGGGCTCGATCGGGGCCAACCTGCGCCGGATCGAAGCGGTCACCGGCGAGGGGGCGTTCGAGCGCATCCACGAGGAAGAGGTGCAGCTGCGCGAGCTCGCCGACGCGCTGAAGGTCGCGCCCGGCGAGCTGCCGGACCGCGTGGCGCGCCTTGTCGAGCAGGTGAAGCAGCTGCAGGACGAGCTCGCGGCCGAGCGGGCGAAACAGGCGGGCGCCGAGGGCGCCACGCTGGCGGCGGGCGCGGTCGACGGCGTGGTCGTCGCCCGGCGTGACGGCCTCGGTCCCGACGACCTGCACACGCTCGCGGTGGCGACGCGCGATGCGCTGGGCTCGGGGGTGGTGGCGCTGGTGGGCCTCGGCCCCGACGGCACCAAGGCCGGCGTGGCCGTCGCGGCGAGCAAGGACCGCGTGGCCGCGGGGGTGTCGGCCGCCGACGTGGCGCGGGACGCGGCGAAGGCCCTGGGCGGAGGCACGGCCAAGAGCCCGGACTCGGTGCGGGGCGGCGGGCCGAAGGTCGATGCCCTCGACGACGCCCTCACCCTGCTCGACTCGGCGGCGCGCGGCAGTTCCGGGGCCTCAGGGGCCGGGTGACCCCCGGTTCCGGTCGGGTCCTCGGCGTCGACCTCGGATCTCGCCGCATCGGCCTCGCCGCCACCGACCCGTCGGGCACGTTGGCGAGCCCCTACGCCACCCTCGTGCGCAGCGGTGAGGTCACCGACGACCACCGGGCCATCGTGGCTGCGGCCCGGGAGGTGGGCGCCGCACGCATCGTGGTGGGGCTGCCCCGTTCGCTGTCGGGCGAGTTGGGGCCGGCCGCCCGGTCCGCGCTGGAGGAGATCGAGGCCTTGTCGGGCGCCGCCCGCGCCGAGGCGATCGAGGTCGACACCTACGATGAGCGGTTCACGACGATGATCGCCCAGCACGCACTCCGAGACGCCAACCCGCGGCGGAAGAAGCGGCAGCGCGCCCAGCGCGAGCAGGTCGACGCCGCGGCTGCCGCGGTGATCCTGCAGTCGTGGATCGACGCCCGCCGTCTCGGGGCCGAGGGGTGAGCCCCGAGGGCGACGACGACCATCCGCAGTGGCCCCCGCCGACCACACCCCCGCCCCCGCCTGATCCCAGTCGGACCGATTCGTCGGCCGATTCGGTGGGATCGGTGGGATTCGGCGAGGCCCGGACCGATTCGTCGGCCGATTCGGTGGGATCGGTGGGATTCGGCGAGGCCCGGACCGATTCGTCGGCCGATTCGGTCCGACGGGAACCGACGACCCGGGGTGGCCGGCCGGCGCGCCAGGACGCCCGCGTCCGCAGGCGGCGCCGTCGGCGCCGCGTGGTCGCGGTCCTGGTCGTCCTCGCCCTCCTCGTGCTGCCCTTCGTGGTGCTCGCGGGGTGGTTCGTCTGGCAGCTCGACCCTCCGGGTGGCGAAGGCGCGGCGGTCAGCGTCGCGATCCAGCCCGGCTGGGGCACCAAGGAGGCAGGCGACGCGCTCGGCGTCGAACGGTGTGATCGGCTCGTCGCTCGCCTTCCAGATCTGGTCGAAGGTGTCCGGCAGCGGTACGTTCCAGGCGGGAACCTACCGACTGCACGAGGACATGGGCGTCAAGGCGGCGTCCGACGCGCTCGGGCGCCGGCCCGTCGAGCGCCGCCCCCGCCGACCACCTCACCCTCGCGCTGCCCCCGGGACTGCGCCTCGAACAGATCGCCGACCGGGTCGGCGCCCTCCCCGGGCACGACCGCGCCGCATTCCTCGCCCTCGCGCGAGTCGGGCCAGGTGCGTTCGAAGTACCAGGGCGACCAGGTGTCGGTCGAGGGCTTCACCTGGCCCGACACGTACTTCGTGTCGAAGGGGGAGACCGACCTCCAGATCCTGGAGACGATCGTGTCGGCGTTCGACGAGCACGCCGACGCGGTGGGCCTGGCCGGCCGCGTCCTCGGTCGGCCTGAGCCCGCAGCAGGCGGTGGTGGTGGCCTCGCTGGTGCAGGCGGAAGCGGGGAGCGCCGCCGATGCGCCGAAGGTGGCGGCCGTGATCCTCAACCGGGTCCGCCAGGGCACACCCCTGCAGATCGACGCCACCCTCTGCTACGCGAAGGGCGGGTGTCCGCCCGTGCCGACGAACGCCGACAAGGCGATCGACTCGCCCTACAACACCTACCGGGTCAGCGGGTCTGCCGCCCACGCCGATCATGACGGTCACCGAGCAGTCGCTCGCGCGCGGCGCTGACGCCCGCCGAACGTCCCCTATCTGTTCTACGTGACCGGCAAGGATGGGGTCACGTACTTCGCCACCACGCTGGCGGAGCACCAGGCGAATATCCGGCGAGCACGGGGTTCGGGGCGAGTGACCGTCAACGGCGAGACGAGGGTGACCGGGCTCATCGGCGATCCCGTCGCGCACTCGCGCTCGCCCGCGATCCTCAACGCCGCCTACCGCGAGGCGGGCCTGAACTGGGTCTACGTCGCGTTCCCCGTGCCGGCCGGGCACGGTGGCGACGCGGTCAAGGCGGCCCGGCGCCCTGCGGCCTTGCCGGTCTGACCGTCACCATGCCGCACAAGGCCGATGCCGCTCGGGCGTGCGACGAGCTCACGGCCGATGCCACCGCGCTGGGCGCGGTCAACGTGGTGACCGTGCGCCGAGGACGGCCGCCTGCTCGGCGCGTCGACCGACGGCGAGGGTTTCGTGCGTTCGGTGCGCGACGAGGGCGTCGATCCCCGGGGGCCTCGACGTGCTCGTGGCCGGCGCCGGAGGTGCCGCCCGCGCCATCGTGCTCGCCCTGGGCGGTGCCGGCGCTCGGGTGACGGTAGCGGCCCGTCGTCTCGACACTGCCGAGGCCGCCGCGGGGCTGGTGCCCGGAGGTCAGGCCGTCGACCGCTCGCCGACGTCGACCCGGGGGTGTTCGGCCTCGTGGTCAACGCCACCCCGCTCGGGATGCAGGGGGAGCCCGGCCCGCTGCCCGACCGAACGCCTCAACCCCGGGCCAACTGGTGGTCGACACCGTCTACCACCCTATGGAGACTCCATTTCTCGCCGCTGCCCGCGCCCGCGGGATCCGCTGCGCCAACGGCCTCGGCATGCTCGTGCACCAGGCCGCGCTCGCGTTCGAGCAGTGGACCGGCATCGACGCCCCCTCGCGGCCATGCGCCTCGCGGCCGCGCAGGATCCGTCGCGCATGACGGTCGTGCTCGTCGTCGGGTGCTCGCTGCTCGGGCTCGTGGTCGGCTGGCTGCTCGACCCGGTGATCACCCGTGTCCCGCGCAAGGAGCCCGTGTTCGGGCCCGCCGCGCCCGACGAGCCGCCCTCGCCGCCGCGGCCGTCGTGTGGCGGTGGCCCTTCTCACCGCGGGCCTGTTCGGTGGGATGGCGGCGCGCTTCGACGACTCGTGGGCGCTCCCCGCGTACCTCGTGCTCACCGCCGCGCTGGTCGCGCTGGCGTTCATCGACCTCGCGACCTATCTCCTGCCGAACCGCATCGTCTACCCGCTGACGGTCTCGACCGTGGTGCTGCTCGCCTTCGGCGCGCTGGCCGACGGCGACCTCGACGCGTTGCGCCGCGGCCTGCTCGCCGGCGTGATCGCGTTCGTGATGTTCTTCCTGCTGCACCTGGTGTCACCGCGCAGCATGGGCTTCGGCGACGTGAAGCTCTCGTTCACGCTCGGCCTCGCCCTCGGGTTGCATCAGCTGGGGCGACATGGTGCTGGGCCTGTTCCTCGGGTTCCTCTACGGCGCGGTGATCGGCCTCGTGCTGATCGCCACCAGGGTGCGGGGCCGCGAGCCAGGCCGTGCCCTTCGGGCCGTTCCTCGCCGCCGGCGCCATCACCGCGATCCTCGTCGGGGACGGCGATCCTCGACTGGTACCGCGGCAGCTGAGCGTTCGCGCGGCCGCTGAATGAACGGAGCTCTCCGCAGGGCCGCCGGTATCCTGGCATGTCCCCTTCGGAGGTTGTCCGTTGCTGCGCTTCCTGACCGCCGGTGAGTCGCACGGCCCCGCCCTCACGGTGGTGGTCGAGGGCCTGCCCGCGGGCCTCCCCGTCACCGTCGAGCAGATCGGCAACGAGCTCGCCCGGCGCCGGCTCGGCTTCGGTCGCGGGCCGCGCATGCGCTTCGAGCGTGACGACGTCGAGCTCCTCGGCGGGGTCCGTCACGGCCGTGACCCTCGGGTCGCCGGTCGCCGATCGTGATCCACAACACCGAGTGGCCGAAGTGGCAGGAGGAGATGTCGCCCGCGCCGGGCGCCACCGAGAAGCCCCTCCACCAGCCGCGGCCCGGCCACGCCGACCTGGTCGGCATGCAGAAGTACGGCTTCGACGACGCCCGCAACGTGCTCGAGCGGGCCAGCGCCCGGGAGACGGCGGCGCGGGTCGCGGCGGGCACGCTGGCCAAGCTGCTCCTCGCCGAGCTCGGCACGGACGTGCTGAGCCACGTGATCCAGATGGGCGGCGCCCGCGCGACGACAGAGCGGCGTCCCGCCCCGGTCGACCTCCCCGCGGTCGACGACTCACCCGTGCGCTGCTTCGACCCGGCCGCCGAGGCGATGATGATCGCCGAGGTCGAGGCCGCGGCGAAGGTCGGTGACTCGCTCGGGGGCGTCGTCGAGGTGCTGGGCTACGGCGTCCCGCCGGGCCTCGGCTCGCACGTGCACTGGGACCGCAAGCTCGACGGCCTGCTGGCCCAGGCGCTCATGAGCATCCAGGCGATGAAGGGCGTGGAGATCGGCGACGGCTTCGAGGTCGCCGGACGGCGCGGCAGCGAGGCGCACGACGAGATCCTGTGGGACGGGACGGCCGAGGAGTACACCCGCGGGACCACCCGCGCCGGCGGCACCGAGGGCGGCATGACCACCGGCGGTCTGCTCGTCGCGCGCGTGGCCATGAAGCCGCTGGCCACGCTCAACCGTCCCGTGCTGCGCACCGTCGACACCACCACGAAGGAGGAGACGGTGTCGTTCAAGGAGCGCACCGACGTCACCGCAGTGCCCGCGGCCGGCGTGGTGGCCGAGACGATGACCGCGCTCGTGCTCGCGCGAGGAGGCCACTCGGAAGTTCGGCGGCGACTCGCTCGAGGAGCTCGTGCGCAATCACGCCGCCTACCTCGCGTCGTTGCGGTAGCCGGGCCATGACGCCACGGCACCTCGTGCTGATCGGCTTGATGGGCGCGGGCAAGACGACGGTGGGGCATCGATGCGCGGAGCTGCTCGACCGCCCGTTCGTCGACACCGACGAGCTCGTCGTTGCCGCATCCGGCACCACGTTCGACGAGCTGTGGTCGGCCGAGGGCGAGCAGGGGTTCCGCGCTGCGAGCGCGTTGCCGTGGCCGACGCGCTCGCGTCGCCAGAGCCGCTCGTGGTCTCGTGTGGCGGCGGGACCGTCCTCGATCCCGACAACCGGCGGTCACTTCGGGCGAGGGGAGTCGTCGTGTGGCTCACGGCCCCGTCGGTGGTGTTGGCGTCTCGCCTCACGGGCGACGACACGCGGCCGCTCCTCGTCGGCGGTGACGCGCGCCACGAGGCTCGAGCGTTTCGCGCGCGCAGCGCGAACCGGCGTACGAGGGCGCCGCGCATGTCCAGGTCGACACCGAAGGCCGCACGGTCGACGAGGTCGCGACCCGCGTCGTGGAGGAGTTCCGATCGTGGAACGCGTGACCGTCGCGCTCGAGGGCGCGCCGTACGACGTCGTGGTCGGTGCCGGTGCACTCGCCGACGCCGCCACCCTGCTCGCCGGGCGCCGGCGGGTGGCGGTCGTCAGCCAACCCGGCGTCGCCGACTTCCATGCCCCCTCGCTCATGGCGGCGCTCCACGCGGCGGGCGCGGAGACCGACCTCTTCCTCATCGGCGACGGCGAAGACGCCAAGACCCTGGCCACGGTCGACGACCTCTGCCGGCGCCTCGCCGGCTGGGGCCTGTTGCGCGACGACGCCATCGTCGCCCTCGGCGGCGGGGTGGTCGGCGACACCGCCGGCTTCGCCGCCTCGGTGTACCACCGCGGCATCGCCGTCGTGCAGGCCCCCACGACCCTGCTCGCACAGGTCGACGCCGCCATCGGCGGGAAGACCGCGGTCAACCTGCCCGAGGGCAAGAACCTCGTCGGTGCCTTCCACCAGCCGCTCGGGGTCTACGCCGACGTCACCACACTGAGCACCCTGCCGCCGCGCGAGTACCGCGCCGGCCTCGGTGAGGTGGCGAAGTACGCCCTCATGCCCGGCGGCGAACGGGTCGCCGCCCTCGCGGGGTCGCGCGCGTCGTCGATCGTCGCGCGCGATCTCGAGGTGCTGACCGAGCTGGTCGCCGCGTGTGCGGCGATCAAGGCGCACGTGGTCGCGTCCGATCCTCAGGAGCGCACGGGGATCCGCGCCACGCTCAACCTCGGCCACACCCTGGCGCACGCGCTGGAGTCGGTCGGCGGCTACGAGCTGCTCCACGGCGAGGCGGTCGCGGTCGGCCTCGTCTTCGCCGGCGCGCTGGCCGGTGCGCTGGAGCGCATCGACGGCGAGAACGTCGCGCACTACCGCAACGTGGTCTCGCTCCTCGACCTGCCCACCGCGGTGCCCGGCGCCGCCGACCCCGACGCGCTGCTCGAGGTCGATGCGCCGAGACAAGAAGTCGGTCGGCGGCCTCACCTTCGTGCTGCCCGGACCGATGGGTCTCGAGATCGTGCACGATCCCGATGCGCGCGCGCTCGACGTCGCGTTCCGCGCGGTCGGTGTGGGAGGCTGAGGCCGTATGGCGACCATCCTCCTGCTCTCCGGTCCGAACCTGAACCTGCTCGGTGAGCGTGAGCCCGCGGTCTACGGCACCACCTCCCTCGCCGATCTGGTGGTCATCGCCACCGAGGCGGCGCGGGCGCACGGCCACGACGTCGATCACCTCCAGTCGAACCACGAGGGCGACATCGTCGACGCCATCCACGGCGCGCGCGGCCGGTGCGCGGCGATCGTGATCAACGCCGGCGCGTTCACGCACTACTCGTACGCCATCGCCGACGCGCTCAAGGCCTACGACGGGGTCAAGGTGGAGCTGCACGTCTCCAATCCCGCCGCGCGCGAGGAGTGGCGTCGCTCGTCGGTGATCGCGCCGTACGTCACCGGCACCGTGTGCGGCTTCGGCGCCGCCGGCTACCGGTTGGCGATCGACGCCGCCGCCACCCAGCTCGAGGAGACTCCGTGACCGCGCTCGACGCCCTGCCCGAGATGGACGTCGCCGGGCGCGCCGCCCGGCTGCGCTCCCTCTTCGCCGACTCCGGCATCGACGCCCTGCTCGTCACGAGCCTCCCCAACATCCGCTACCTGACCGGGTTCACCGGCAGCTCGGCGATGGCGCTCGTCACCGCGGACACGCTCGTGTTCACCTCCGACGGTCGCTACCGCACCCAGGCGGGGGAGCAGCTCGCCGCCGCGGGCGTCGACGCGCACGTCGAGATCGGCGCGACCGTCGCGCAGCAGCGAGACGCGCTCGCTGCGGCGCTGGCGCCGTCGACCCGCCTCGGGCTCGAGGCGCACGTGGTCACCTGGGCCCAGCAACGGGACCTTGCTCGCGCGCTCGCGGGCCACGAGCTGGTGGCCACCGACGGGCTCGTCGAGCAGCTGCGCCTGGTCAAGGAGGCGGGCGAGGTGGCACGCATCCGGGCTGCCTGCGCGATCGCCGACGACGCGCTCGCCGCGTTGCTCCCACGTCTGGCCGACGGCACGACCGAGCGTGACTTCGCCCTGGAGCTCGAGGTGGAGATGCGCCGGCGGGGTGCCAGCGGCAACAGCTTCGACCCGATCGTCGCGTCGGGACCCAACGGGGCCAAGCCGCACGCCCGCCCCAGCGGGCGCCGTGTCGAGCGCGGCGAGCTCGTCGTCATCGACTTCGGCTGCATCGTCGAGGGCTACTGCTCCGACATGACCCGCACGGTGAGCGTGGGTGAGCCGGGCGCCGAGGCACGGCGCGTGTGGGACGTCGTGCGCGAGAGCCAGTGGGCGGGACGGGAAGCGGTACGCGCCGGCGCGGAGTGCGCGGCGGTCGACCGGGCGTGCCGTGACGTCATCGTCGCCGCCGGCTGGGGCGACGCCTTCGTGCACGGCACGGGCCACGGCGTCGGCCTCGAGATCCACGAGGCCCCGAGAGTGGCCGCGAGTGCCCGTGATACCTTGGAGCCCGGCTCGGTGGTCACCGTCGAGCCCGGCGTCTACCTCCCCGGCATCGGCGGAGTGCGCATCGAGGACACGGTCGTCGTCACGCCCGACGGCGCCGAACCCCTCACCGAGTTCCCGAAGGATCTGGTTCTTTGAGCATCTCCTCCAACGACTTCAAGAACGGCATGGCGCTCAATCTGCCGTCGGAGGGGCTCGTGACCGTGATCGAATTCCAGCACGTCAAGCCGGGCAAGGGCGGCGCGTTCGTGCGCACCAAGCTCAAGAAGGTCTCCGGCGGTGCGGTGCTGGAGCGCACGTTCCGGGGCGACGAGAAGGTCCCGCTCGCGATCATCGACAAGCGCGAGATGCAGTACCTCTACCGCGAGGGCAGCGCGCTCGGTGTTCATGGACACCGAGAGCTACGACCAGCTCAACGTCGAGACGTCGAAGCTCGGCAGCACGGTCGACTACCTGAAGGAAGGCGATTCCGCCGTCCTGCACATGTACAACGGCGACGTCGTGAGCGCCGAGCTCCCTGCCGCGGTCGAGCTCGTCGTGACCGAGACCGAACCGGGGGTGCAGGGCGACCGGGTGTCCGGCGCGCGCAAGTCGGCGACGCTCGAGACCGGTCTGGTGGTGCAGGTCCCGCTGTTCGTGGAACCGGGCGAGAGGATCAAGGTCGACACCCGCACCGGGGAATACCTGGCGCGCGCCTGATCTCGCATCATGGCCCTCACCGGCAGCCGCCGAGAAGCACGGGAGCGGGCACTCGAGCTGTGCTACGAGCTCGAGGTGCGTGACCTCGGCGTCGAGACGCTGATCGAGCAGCAAGCGGCGCCTCCTGACCCGTACGCGGTGCAGCTGGTGCGGGGAGTCGAGGAGCACCACGAAGCCGTCGACGCGTTGCTCCGGAAGTTCTCCGAGCACTGGGCGCTCGAGCGCATGCCCGCCGTCGATCGCGCGGTGCTGCGCCTCGGCGCCTACGAGCTCGGGTGGGAGCCCGCGATCCCGAGCTCCGTGGTCATCAACGAGGCCGTCGACCTTGCCAAGCAGTATTCGACCAAGGATTCCGGGCGTTTCGTGAACGGCCTCCTCAGCCGCATCGCGGAGGAGCTCCGGCCGCAGTCGTCATGAAGACGGCGGAGATGAGCGTCGCCCCCGTTGAGATCCAGGAGCCTGCTGTCGACGAGCTCACGCTCACCGACAAGCCGTGGATCGTGATCGTCTGGAACGATCCGGTCAACCTCATGAACTACGTCGTCTACGTGTTCCAGAAGCTCTTCGGGTACTCGCGCAAGAAGGCGACGCGGCTCATGCGCCAGGTGCACGAGGAGGGCAAGGCGGTGGTGTCCGACGGCCCGATCGAGAAATGCGAAGCCGACGTCGCCCGCCTGCACGCCCACGGGCTGTGGGCCACGATGGAACACCCCTCGTAGTGCCGCGCTGGAAGCGGTTCCGCTCCGGACCGGGCGACACGTTGGTCGTGTCGCTGGCCGAGGAGGAGCTCGGGTTGCTACGCGGGCTCCCGGAGCAATTGCGCGAGGTCCTCGAGGGATCGACCGACGATCCGGCGCGCGCCGGATCTTCCCGCGCGCCTACCTGGACCCGACTGCAGAAGCGCAGGAAGCCGAGTGGCAGGAGCTGGTGCATCCCGAGCTCCTGCGCGACCGGCTCGACGCGCTGGGTCTGCTCACGGCGACCCTCGAGCGTGCCCAGCCGGCGGGGGACTGGTGGACGATCGTGCTCACCTCCGACGAGGTGCAGGCCTGGCTGGGCGTGATCAACGACACCCGCCTCGTGCTCGGCACCCGGCTCAACGTCACCGACGACGAGGTCGTGATCCACCCTCCGGAATCACAGGCGAGCGCCCACGCGATGTACGACTGGCTCACCTGGCTGCAGGGTGACCTGATCGACGTGCTGCTGAGGTAGCCGCGCCACGCGCCGCCCGGGCATCCCGCGGCCGGTCGTGAGAGATTGGTAGCGTCTAGGAAGTTTCGGACGGACGAGGCGGCGGTCATCGGAGATGGCCGGTATTCGGAGATCGCGGGCAAGAGATTCATGGTGAATCGCGAGGTTGGAGCTCGACTCCGTAATGCACGACGCGGTCGAGGGCTCGCGCTGGTCGACGTCGAGGTGCGGTCGCGCGGTGAGTTCAGGGCGTCGGTCGTCGGCGCGTACGAACGCGGTGAGCGGACGCTTTCGGTGACGCGGATGATGCGCCTCGCCGAGTTCTACGGCGTCGATCCGACCCGGCTGCTCGACGGGCTGAGGTGGACGGCCGATGAAGTCGATCTCGTGGAGGACGCGGTTCCCTCGGTCGACATCGATCTCACGACCGAGGACAGCGTCGTTTCTTCACCCGTGCTTGCCCGGGAACAGGGCTCGCAGGCCCTCACGGTGGACCTCGAGCAGCTCGAGCAGCTCGTCCAGCTCGAGCGTTCGCCGCGATCCCTCGTGCACTCCTTCGTGCAGCAGATCGTGCGCCGTCGGCGACAGCCGGCGAGCCGGTCGCAGGTGACCATCCGCGCCGACGACGCGAAGGTGCTCGCGCTGGCGCTGGGACTCGCTCCCTCAGAGCTCGGGCAGCTCGCGTTCGGCACGCCCGCCGTGACCAGTCAGCTCGACGCGGGGTCGGGGACCCGCCCGTAGTCGTCCTCGAGCCGCACGATGTCGTCTTCCCCCAGATAGGGGCCCCGTTGCACTTCGACGAACACGAGTGGAGAGCTGCCGGCCGATGACTCGACTCGGTGGGCAGCGCCGATCGGGATGTCGATCGCGTCGCCGCTCGCCACCTCGAACCGCTGACCGTCGATGGTGACCGCGCCGAGCCCGCTCACGACGAACCAGTGCTCGGCGCGTTGTGCGTGGCGCTGGTAGCTCAGTCGCATCCCGGGCGACACGGTGATGCGCTTGACCTTGAAGCCGTCTCCCTCGTCGACGACGGCATACGAACCCCAGGGACGAGTCGAGCCTTCGGTGTGTTCCATGCCCGAAGTATTGCATCGCCGGAAGGGCGGCCCCCGGAGCGGGTCCGGCTCGGTCGCCGCGAGCGGAGGCGCGAGCTGTCGCCTCCGAGGAACCGGAGAATTGCGCGACCGTCCACGCGCTCGACGATCGTCGAAGGGGTCAGGCGCCGCCGTCTTCGGGGGTGATGGGGTTGGCGGTGTTGAAGAAGTAGTCGATGGTGGGGCTGAAGGTGGGGTAGCCGGAGCCGCTGTCGTCGGTGCCGGCGTAGGGCCCGATCTTGGTGACGGTCATGGTGTACGCGAAGTTGGCGTAGGTGGTCCAGGTGGTGCCGTTCTGGGAGTAGCTGGCGGTCCATTGGTTCCCGACGCGTTTCACGCGGATCCACAGGTTGGTGCCGGCGGGGATCGCGGTCGAGCCGATCCAGTTGGGGGTGGACCCGTTCATGGTGGCGGCGTTGGCGTACGCGGTGCCGCCGTAGTTGTAGACGATGAAGCGGGCCCAGTTGTTGGGTGACGCTTCGACGTAGATGCCTTCGTATTGGATCGAGCTGGTCGGTGACGTCTCGAACTTGGTTTCGACTTCGAAGTCGGTGTTCCCGACCGATTGCAGGACCCGCGGCGCGTTCTGGTTGTTGGTCCACAGGTCGTGGGGACCGGCCGGGATGTTCAGGCGGAGATCGGTGCCGGTCATCGTCTTGGTCACGTCACCCGCGGGGTTCACGAAACTCCACCGCGGATCCAACGTCGCCGCCGAGAAATCATCCGAGAACGGAGCACCCGACACCGGCGGCTTGGTCGTGGTGGTGGTGGCCGGCGCCGTCGTCGTGGTGGGTGGCGCGGTCGTGGTCGTCACCGGCGGCTTGGTCGTGGTGGTGGTGGCCGGCGCGGTCGTTGTCGTGGTGGTGGCCGGCGCGGTCGTCGTGGTGGTGGGTGGCGCGTCGTGGTCGTGGTCGTGGTGGTGGTGGTGGGTGGCGTGCCGCCGTCTTCGGGGGTGATGGGGTTGGCGGTGTTGAAGAAGTAGTCGATGGTGGGGCTGAAGGTGGGGTAGCCGGAGCCGCTGTCGTCGGTGCCGGCGTAGGGCCCGATCTTGGTGACGGTCATGGTGTACGCGAAGTTGGCGTAGGTGGTCCAGGTGGTGCCGTTCTGGGAGTAGCTGGCGGTCCATTGGTTCCCGACGCGTTTCACGCGGATCCACAGGTTGGTGCCGGCGGGGATCGCGGTCGAGCCGATCCAGTTGGGGGTGGACCCGTTCATGGTGGCGGCGTTGGCGTACGCGGTGCCGCCGTAGTTGTAGACGATGAAGCGGGCCCAGTTGTTGGGTGACGCTTCGACGTAGATGCCTTCGTATTGGATCGAGCTGGTCGGTGACGTCTCGAACTTGGTTTCGACTTCGAAGTCGGTGTTCCCGACCGATTGCAGGACCCGCGGCGCGTTCTGGTTGTTGGTCCACAGGTCGTGGGGACCGGCCGGGATGTTCAGGCGGAGATCGGTGCCGGTCATCGTCTTGGTCACGTCACCCGCGGGGTTCACGAAACTCCACCGCGGATCCAACGTCGCCGCCGAGAAATCATCCGAGAACGGAGCACCCGACACCGGCGGCTTGGTCGTGGTGGTGGTGGCCGGCGCCGTCGTCGTGGTGGGTGGCGCGGTCGTCGTGGTCGTCACCGGCGGCTTGGTCGTGGTGGTGGTGGCCGGCGCGGTTGTCGTGGTGGTGGCCGGCGCGGTTGTCGTGGTGGTGGGTGGCGCCGTCGTGGTCGTGGTCGTGGTCGTGGTGGTGGGTGGCGTGCCGCCGTCTTCGGGGGTGATGGGGTTGGCGGTGTTGAAGAAGTAGTCGATGGTGGGGCTGAAGGTGGGGTAGCCGGAGCCGCTGTCGTCGGTGCCGGCGTAGGGCCCGATCTTGGTGACGGTCATGGTGTACGCGAAGTTGGCGTAGGTGGTCCAGGTGGTGCCGTTCTGGGAGTAGCTGGCGGTCCATTGGTTCCCGACGCGTTTCACGCGGATCCACAGGTTGGTGCCGGCGGGGATCGCGGTCGAGCCGATCCAGTTGGGGGTGGACCCGTTCATGGTGGCGGCGTTGGCGTACGCGGTGCCGCCGTAGTTGTAGACGATGAAGCGGGCCCAGTTGTTGGGTGACGCTTCGACGTAGATGCCTTCGTATTGGATCGAGCTGGTCGGTGACGTCTCGAACTTGGTTTCGACTTCGAAGTCGGTGTTCCCGACCGATTGCAGGACCCGCGGCGCGTTCTGGTTGTTGGTCCACAGGTCGTGGGGACCGGCCGGGATGTTCAGGCGGAGATCGGTGCCGGTCATCGTCTTGGTCACGTCACCCGCGGGGTTCACGAAACTCCACCGCGGATCCAACGTCGCCGCCGAGAAATCATCCGAGAACGGAGCACCCGACACCGGCGGCTTGGTCGTGGTGGTGGTGGCCGGCGCCGTCGTCGTGGTGGGTGGCGCGGTCGTGGTCGTCAGGGCGGCTGGTCGTCGTGGTGGTGACCGGCGGCTTGGTCGTCGTGGTGGTGGCCGGCGCGGTTGTCGTGGTGGTGGCCGGCGCGGTTTGTCGTGGTGGTGGGTGGCGCCGTCGTGGTCGTGGTCGTGGTCGTGGTGGTGGGTGGCGTGCCGCCGTCTTCGGGGGTGATGGGGTTGGCGGTGTTGAAGAAGTAGTCGATGGTGGGGCTGAAGGTGGGGTAGCCGGAGCCGCTGTCGTCGGTGCCGGCGTAGGGCCCGATCTTGGTGACGGTCATGGTGTACGCGAAGTTGGCGTAGGTGGTCCAGGTGGTGCCGTTCTGGGAGTAGCTGGCGGTCCATTGGTTCCCGACGCGTTTCACGCGGATCCACAGGTTGGTGCCGGCGGGGATCGCGGTCGAGCCGATCCAGTTGGGGGTGGACCCGTTCATGGTGGCGGCGTTGGCGTACGCGGTGCCGCCGTAGTTGTAGACGATGAAGCGGGCCCAGTTGTTGGGTGACGCTTCGACGTAGATGCCTTCGTATTGGATCGAGCTGGTCGGTGACGTCTCGAACTTGGTTTCGACTTCGAAGTCGGTGTTCCCGACCGATTGCAGGACCCGCGGCGCGTTCTGGTTGTTGGTCCACAGGTCGTGGGGACCGGCCGGGATGTTCAGGCGGAGATCGGTGCCGGTCATCGTCTTGGTCACGTCACCCGCGGGGTTCACGAAACTCCACCGCGGATCCAACGTCGCCGCCGAGAAATCATCCGAGAACGGAGCACCCGTCGCGGGACACGCGCTGGTGGTGAACGTCGCGGTGCCCGTGCCCGCCGGTGACGTCCCGGTGTTGCCCGCCGCGTCGGTCGACGACACCCGGTAGTTGTAGGACGTCGCGCACGTCAATCCCGACAGCGTCACCGAATGACTCGTGGCGTTCCCGGTGGTCGACGCCGACTGACCCAACGAGGGAGTCGTGCCGAACGCCACGGTCGACGACGAGGCCTCGTTCGTCGCCCAGCTCACCACGGCACCCGAAGCCGACGGGACGACTCCGACGCCGGAGACCACGGGCGCGGTCACGTCGGGCCCACCCGAGAGCGTGCTGACCGGTTGCAGGAGTCCTGCGCCGAACGAGGTGTCGGTACCGGGGGTGCCCAGATCCTGCGCCGTGCTCTGCACCAGGCCCTCGACCTGGCCGGCGGTTGCGCTCGGGTACCGCTGTTCGGTCATCGCGACCAGCGCCGACGTGTAGGCCGTCGCCATCGACGTGCCACTGAGGCGACAGTACGAGCCGCCGTACGAGCCGCCGTAGGTCGCGGCGAGCACTCCCGCGCAGGTCGAGAGGATGTCGTCGCCGGGGGCGGAGACGTCGACGAACGAGCCCGTCTCGGAGTAGGGCGCGCGAGCGTCGGTCGACGTCGTCGCGCCGACGCCGAGGACACCGGGGAACGCGGCCGGGTAGAACACCGGGTTGCCGCTCTGGTAGAGGTTCCCGGCGGCCGCGACGACGACGACGTCGTGGTCGATGGCGTCCTGGACCGCCGCGGCCACGAGCGACGAATAGGCGGTCGCGCCGAGCGAGATGTTGATGACGTCAGCGCCGTGCGCCGTTGCCCAGAGGATCGCGGAGGCCAACGGTGCGTCGGCGGCGTTCCCCGAATCGTCCATCACGCGCACCGGCAGGATCTTGATTCCGGGCGCGAGGCCGGCGGTGCCCATGGCGTTGTCGACCGTGGCAGCCATGAGACCCGCGGTGTGGGTCCCGTGACCGAACGTATCGGTCCACCCGTTCCCTCCACTCCCATCGGCCGACGCGAGGAAGTCGGCGCCCGGGAGCAAGACGCCCTGGAGATCGGTGTGGGCCGAGTTGACGCCGGAGTCGACGAGGGCGACGGTGACCCCCGCGCCGTTCGCGAGCGTGCGGGCGTCCTCGGCGGCCAGCCGATCGAGCGCCCACTGCTGTGAGCGGTAGGTGTCGTTGCTCGGTGTCGTCGCGGCGTGGTAGACGACGTCGCCCGTGCTCACGGCGCGGACGTCGGCGTGTTGTCGCAGGGATGCGACGACCGAATCCGCGGTGCTGCCCTTCGGTACCTCCACCCGCTCGAGATGGAGGCCACCGACGGCGGCGCCGTTCTCGTCGACCATGACGAACACGTGATCCGGAGCGGCCCCGTGTCGGGCTCGTGCCGGATGCAGCACCGGGAACGTCCATACGAGGGAGGCGATGACGACGGCGCCCGCGACGATGAGCCAGCGCAGTGGTTTCCTACCCCGTGACATCGATCGAACGCTCTCCGCGCAAGCCCCCACCGCCCCGATGGATTCGATGCAAGTGCGGCACTCTAGCGCGCGGAGACGCCGGAGAGTGGTGGCGGCCTTCCGTTGTGCCAGCGTCTATGCCCTATATCTCTGTCTGAGCGGCGTCGGTTGCGCGCGGAGGGTGGTAGAGGAGACTACGCTCAGCGTTCTCCGGGGCGGAGGCGGAAATGGAGTCTCGGTAGCATTGCCGTGACGAAAGGCGAAATGGGGCATGTCGGAGAAGGCAGGGGCGCTCGCGACTCGGCGGTTCACCCTCGAGGACCAGCGCTGGTTCGCGGCGATGTCGGGAGACGCCAACCCGCTGCATCTCGATGCACTCGTCGCCCGACGGGCCCTCTTCGGCGCTCCGGTCGTTCACGGCGTGCACACCACGCTCTGGGCGCTCGACGCCCTGCTGGCCGATCGGGACGTGACCGTCACCCACGTGACGGTCGGTTTCCCGAAGCCGTGCTTCCTCGACGAGCTCGTGGAGGTGATCCCGGGCCCCGTCGGAGAGGACGGTGCGAGGCTGAAGGTCCAGGTGGGCGACGCCGCGGTCGCCGACATCCGGGTGGAGTACGGCGATGCGACACCCGCCGAGGCCACGGACCACCGGCTCGCCACGGAGCTTCCGACGTCACCGGCCACGCTCGCCCTCACCGACCTCCCCGGACGTGCGGGAGTCCTCGGCATCCCCGCCGACGACGGTGCGGTGCGGGCGGCGTTCCCTGCACTCTGCGCGTCGGTGGGCGAGCCCGCCGTCGCGCAGTTGGCCGCGCTGTCCCGCCTCGTCGGCATGGAGTGTCCGGGGCTGCACTCGCTGTTCAGCGGGTTCGACGTCTCGCTGGTCGACGGGTCGTCGGAGAGTCTCGCCTGGCACGTCACCCGGACCGACGACCGGTACTCGGCCGTCACGATGGAGGTCTCGGGTGGCCGGTGGGCGGGGACCGTGAAGGCCTTCGTGCGGCCGGGTCCGGTGCCGCAGGCCGCGACCGCCGATCTCCTCTCGTTGCCCGACGAGGACGAGTTCGCGGCGATGCGGGCGCTGGTCGTGGGCGGCTCGCGAGGACTGGGCGAGCTCACGGCGAAGCTCGTGGCCGCCGGAGGTGGCGAGTCGGTGGTGACGTGGCACCGGGGCGAGGCCGACGCCGAGCGAGTCGTGGCCGACATCGTCGCCGCGGGGCGGACCGCCCGCCCCCAGAAGCTCGATGTCGACGACCCCGAGCCCGCAGTCGCGCGAGCTCGGCGAGTCGGGCTTCGTGCCGACACATCTCTTCTACTTCGCCAGCCCACGCATCTTCGTGCGCCGGACGCGGTTGTTCGATCCCGAGCTGTTCGCCCGGTTCTCCAGTGCCTACGTGACGGGCTTCGCCAACACGGTCGCGGCGTGTCGGGCCGCGGGGGCGGAACGGCTCGTGGCCTTCTACCCTTCGAGCGTCGCGGTCGACGACGGGCTCAAGGACCTCACCGAGTACGCCGCGGCGAAGGCGGCGGGCGAGGTCGTTGCCCGTACGCTGGGGTCGTCCGAGAAATGGCTCGACGTCGTCATCACCCGCCTCCCGCGGCTCCCGACCGATCAGACCGCCACGTTGGCAGGCGCCGGCGCCGACGATCCGATCGCCGCCATGCTGGCGGTGCTGCGTGGAACGAGTGCACGCGAGGGCGCAAGCAGATCTGCCGAAGGAGCACCCGATGCCTGACATGTCCACGCCGGCGGATGAGCTCGATCTCATCACGCTGCTCCGCGAAGACCGCGTCATCAACGGGTACAGCGTCTTCAAGCCGGGCTTCCAGGTCCTGGCCGTCCATCGCTTCGGGGTGCGCGAGAGAACGTACTCTCCGGCAGTCCGCAGGTTCACCACGCCGCTCTACAAGGCGCTGCACATCCTGGTCCGCAACCTCTACGGCATCGAGATCGAGCGGACGGTCAAGATCGGACGCCGGGTCGTGATCGGCCACCAGAGCGGGATCGTGGTCCACCCGTTTGCGCGGATCGGCGACGACGTGATCCTGCGGCAGAACAACACGCTCGGCGGCGTGTCCTTGGTCCAGGAGGACTGGGCCGGCGAGGGCCCGATCCTCGAGGACGGCGTGACCCTCGGTGCGGGTGCCGTGATCCTGGGGAAGGTCACGATTGGTGCCGGGGCCCGCATCGGGCCGAATGCGGTCGTGAGCAAGAACATCCCCGCCGGCGCGGTCGTCATGGCGCCTCCGCCACGGGTCATTAGGCCGAGCACTCGCGATGCCGATACCCCCGAGAACGAGATGTGAGGTCCGACGAGAGGTCCGAAGACATGAGTGCCAAAACGTCGTCAAATGCCACGCTCGCCGCCGAGTTCGCGGTCCTCGTGCCGCCTGACGTGGAGGTCCCCGACGCCCCGACCTGCTTGCGAGCGGCCAAGATCTCGCAACGGCTCGGCGACCCGGCGGGCGCGTGGCGCTGGGCGAGCGCGACGGTCCGGGGTGGCGACGACTACACCGCGTGGATGGGCGCGGTGCGGATCCTCGACGACTGCCGCGAGCTCGCGCCCGCGCCGCGCCGCTCGGTACGAGTCGCGCTGCTCGGGAGCGCCACGACCACACAGTTCGGGGCGCTGCTGCGCCTCGCCGCGTCCGACCTCGGTGTCGACGTGGAGCTGTACGAGTGCGGGTTCGGACAGTACCGCCAGGAGATCCTCGACGAAGCGAGCGCGCTGTACCGGTTCGCGCCCGACACGGTCGTGCTTGCGGTGCACGACGGGGCGCTCGCGCTCCCGAGCTTCAGCGACACGCCCGACGAGGACGTGGCGTCCGAGGTGCGACGCTGGACCCGGTTGTGGGAGCTGTTGCGCGGACGCCTCTCGTGCCGAATCCTCCAGTTCACCTTCGCGCTCGACGACGCGGCGCCCGTCGGCCATCTCTCGGCGCGGCTGCCCGGCTCCCGCGCCCACATGACCCAGGCGGTGAACCTCGAGCTCGGGCGCCAGGCGGGCCGCGACGTCGCTCTGGTCGACTGCGAGCGCCTGTCGGCCCTCTTCGGCAAGGAACGGTGGTTCGACCCCCGTTTCTGGATCCGCAGCAAGCAGGCCCCGAGCCTTGCCGCACTCCCGTTCCTGGCCCGCCACACCGCGGCCGTCCTCGCCGCCGAGCTCGGGCTCAGTCGGAAGTGCGTGGTGCTCGACCTCGACAACACGCTGTGGGGCGGGGTGATCGGCGAGGACGGTCTCGGCGGCATCAAGCTCGGAGGGAGCGGCGAGGGCGAGGCCTTCGTGCTGTTCCAGGAGTACCTCCGCGAGCTCCAACGCAAAGGGGTGTTGCTGGCCGTCGTCTCCAAGAACAACGAGGACGATGCTCGCGAGCCGTTCTTGCGCCATCCGGAGATGCGACTCGACCTCGACGACATCGCGGTCTTCATCGCGTCGTGGGACCCGAAGCCGGACCAGATCCGCCGGATCGCACAGACCCTCAACATCGGACTCGACGCGCTCGTGTTCGTCGACGACAACCCGGTCGAGCGCCAGGCCGTGCGGTCGCTGGTACCCGAGGTCGACGTGGTCACCCTGCCGTCCGACCCCGCGCTCTACGTGCGGGCGCTGTCCCAGTACCTCCTCTTCGAGACGGCGGCGTTCACGGCGGAGGACGCGCAGCGAACCGCGCGAGTACCGGGCCCGGGCCCTCGCGGCGGATCTCGAGTCGTCGGCGGAGACCTTCGACGGGTTCGTGGCCAGCCTGAGTCAGCACGCGGAGCTCCGACCCTTCGACGACGTCGACCTCGACCGGATCCATCAGCTCATCGGCAAGACGAACCAGTTCAATCTGACGACACCGAGGTACAGCAGGGAGCAGATCGTCGCGTTCATGGACGATCCCTGCTGCATCACCATGTCGATGCGCTTGAGTGATCGGTTCGCCGATCACGGTCTCGTCAGCTTGATCATCGCCCGACCGGCGGACGACTCGAGCGAGATGCTCGACATCGACACGTGGCTGATGAGCTGCCGGGTGATCGGAAGGATGGTGGAGCCGACGATGCTGCACCATCTCTGCGTCTTGGCGACCGACGCGGGCTACCAGGAGCTGCGCGGTCGCTTCGTGCCCACGGCCAAGAACGCGATGGTGGCCGACGTCTACGAGCGTTACGGCTTCGTGAGCAGCACGCCCACGGTCGAGGGCATGCCGACGTGGACCTATAATCTGGCCTCCGGGCCCATCGCAGGCGGGCTCATCGTCGTCGACAACGAGGCCCCCCACGATGCAAGACGAACTGCTGGCACGAATCACTGAGGTGTTCCGCGCCGTGTTCGGCGACGACGATCTGGTAGTGACCGATGACACGAGCTCTGCAGATCTGCCGGAGTGGGACTCCCTGGCCAACATCAATTTGCTCTTCGCGTTGGAGGAGGAGTTCGGCCTGCACTTCCCCGACGAGGTCTTCTCGGGCTTCAAGAACGTCGGTGATCTGCAGCGGTATCTCGAGAGCCGACTCGCGCCGTCCTGATCCGCGGAGCGAGGGTGGGCGTTGTCGCCACGATGTGACCGGGGCCCTGCGATGAGCGACGATCCGCGCCAGGATCAAGGCGGCACGGTGCCCCCCCACGACCACATTGACTTCGCGGCGCCGCTCCCGCTGGTCGACATGGTGACCGACGCGCCGTTGCCCACGATGTCGCTCGCGGACTCCGCGACCCAGGGCGTCAAGTGGAGCTTCATCGGCACGGTGGCGAGCCAGTTGGCCCGCCTCGGCACCTCGTTCCTCCTCGCCCGCATCCTCGGCCCGAACGACTTCGGTGTCGTTGCGCTGGCCTACGTGTACCTCGCCCTGGTCAGCGTGCTCATCGACCAGGCGTTCGGCGCGCTGGTGGTCCAACGGCCCACGCTCTCGCGTGACGAGCTGGCCACGGTGACCGCGATCAACGCCGGGATCATCGCGGCGCTGACGCTTGCCACCGTCGTGCTGGCTCCCTTCGTCGCCGACTTCTTCAACGAACCGGAGCTCACCGTCGTGTTGCGGGTGCTCTCGCTCAGCGTGGTGTTCGGTGGTCTGGCCGCGATCCCACTCGGTCTGCTCGCCCGAGATCTGCGCTTCGCGGACATCGCCAAGATCCAGCTCGTCTCCACCTTCCTCTCCGCGGGAGCGGCCGTCGGGGCGGCGCTCGCGGGAGCGGGCCTGTGGGCGCTCGTGGTGCAGGGGTTGCTCGCTCCGGGCGTGCTGCTCGTCGGGGGTCTCATGCTCGCGGGCATGCCGGTGGTCACGAGCCGGCTGGTCGGCTTGCGGAGCATGGTCTCCTTCAGCGCCCCGCTGATGGGCGCTCAGGTCCTGGGCTTTCTCGGGATGTACTCCGACAACCTCTTGATCGGCCGGTTCAAGGGCGCGGTGCAGCTCGCGTACTACGCGTTGGCCTACCGGATCATGCTCGCGTTCATGGACGTGGTCACCGGGGTGATCGGGCGGGTCTCCCTCCCGCTCTACAGCCGTGCGGCGGCGGATCGTGACCGCCTGCAGCGGGGATTTCTCCTCTCGGTGCGCGCCGCTACCACGGGGAGCTTCGGTCTCCTTACACTCGCCATCCTCGTCGCGCCGGTCGGCATCCCGCTCCTGCTCGGCGACAAGTGGGAACCCGCAGTGGTCCCCCTGCAGCTCCTGATGGCCGCCTCGTTCGCGCGGGTCGTCATGGTGATGCTCGCCCCGCTCGCCATGGCCATGGCCCGCACCGATCTCGTGCTGATCTGGTCCGCGATCGTCGTCGGGGTGACCGTGCTCGGCTTCGCGGTGGGGCTCCACTGGGGGATCAACGGGGTCGCAACCGGCTTCCTCGTCGCGTCGTTCCTGCTGGTGCTTCCGAACACCCGCTACGTCGGTCGCATCATGGGGCTCGACCTCCGCCAGTTCCTCGTCTCGGTCGTGCCGGCCTCGGTCGCGGCGGCCACGATGGCCGCGTCGTGGCTCGGCGTGAACGCCGGCCTCGGCGCGGTCGGCGTCGGCGACGTCGCCGCCGCCACTGTCGCCTCGGTCGTAGGCCTGGGCGTCTACGCCGTCACGCTGCGGTGGGGATTCCCACGCGCCTTTCAGGACGTCTGGGGGCTCGCGAGCGGGTTGTTCCGCCGCGGCGCCACCGCGGCGCCGGCGTCGTGAGGCGTCGCTAGCCGCGACCGGGTACGCGCAGGGCGGGGAACAGCACTTTGAGGAGTCGTGGCGAGAGCAGGATGGTGGGCTCGATCCGCACGGCCTCGGCCATCAGCTTCGCGGCCTTGGCCGGGGGGCGGAACCCCGGCACCGTGGCTCGGAGCACGAAGGCGACCAGGAAGCGGTTGCCGCGGGCGGCCAGTCGCCGGAGGTGCCGCGCTTCGGCAACCGATGCCGGATAGGTCACGAGGAAACGCCGCTTGACGTCCTTCGCGCCTCGAGCGGCGACCATGGTCGGCACGTAGGTGCCGTCGACATTGATGTCGTGGAAGCCGTTGGCGGCCGAGACCCCGGGGGTCGTGCGCAAACCGTCGAGGGGCTCGGCGATGAAGCCGATGTCGCCGCGGCTCGCGACCCTGAGCCAGAGGGCGTGGTCGTCGGCCGGATAGTCCTCCCGGAACAGGCCTTCGTGACGCACCACGTCGCGCCGGTACATCGCCGAGGAGATGTGGATGCGCGCGGGCCGCACCATCGACCGCTCGATGAACTCGCGGCCGGTCTCGATGGTGTCCCCGCTCAAGAAGCAGAAGCTGTCGCGCTCGTGAATCAGCTTGCCGTCCTGGTCGCGGACCTCGAACATCGAGTGCACGCACACGACCTCCGGGTGCTCGTCGAGGTACTCGGCCTTTCGCTCCAGGCAGGTCGGCAAGAGATAGTCGTCGTCGAAGAGCATCACGTGGTACGGGGCCGACCCCGCGCGCATCGCCTTCGTGGAGTTGGGCTGGTTGCCGAGGTTCTCGGGATTGCGCACGTAGTTGATCCGCGGATCGTCGAACGAGGCCACCACCTCGGGGGTGTGATCGGTCGAAGCGTTGTCGAAGACCCAGATCTCGATGTCGCGCAGAGTCTGGGTCACGACGCTCTGGAGGCATTCGCGGAGGAGCTCGGCGCGGTTCCAGGTGGGGATTCCCACGGAGACGCGTGCTTCGTTCATGCGGAGGTCGCTCCGGAATGGACGTCCGACCAGCGCAGCTCCTCGTCGAGGCGACCCGAGCGCTGCAGCTCGTTGATGCGTTCGAGGCGGGTGAAGCGCGGCCCGAGCAGGTCGCGGATGTCGAGGTCGTTCTCCCGATACGCGGCCGCGAGCTGCTTCACTCCGCGCCGTACGTCCCACGCCGGCCGGAAGCCGGAGATCTTCTCCGCGATCTTGTCGAAGCTCACCCGGTAGTCCCGCTTGTCGGCGCTCGCACCCTCCGCGAAGGTGACTTCCGCGCCGGGGACCTCGTCTTTCACGATCAGGGCGACGTCGCGCACCTGGTAGTTCTCGCCGACAAGGCCCACGTTGAAGGCTTCGTCGTGCACGAGGTCTCGCTCGGCCTCGAGCAGCGCGAGGAACGCCCGGGAGATGTCCTCGATGTGCACCAGCGGCCGCCAGGGGCTGCCGTCGGACTGCAGGCGGATCTCGCCCCGACAGACTGCGTATCCGGTGAGGTTGTTGACGACGACGTCTCCGCGGAGTCGCGGCGAGGCTCCGTAGGCCGTGGCGTTGCGGAGGAACGTGGGGCTGAACGCGTCGTCCGCGAGCAACGAGATGTCGCGCTCGGCGAACACCTTGGACTCCCCGTACGGGGTGACCGGGTGGAACTCGGCCGACTCGGTGACGAGCTCGTCGCCCGCCGCTCCGTAGAGGCTGCACGACGACGCGAAGAGGAACCGAGGGACCCCGGCCTGCTTCGCACAGCGAGCGAGCTGGACCGATCCCAGGTGGTTGATCGAGTAGGTGATCTCGGGATTGAGGTTCCCGATGGGGTCGTTGGAGATCGCGGCCAGGTGCATCACCGCGTCGATCCCCTCGAAGTCCTCGGGCGTGGCGTCGCGGATGTCCTTGCGGATCGTGGGCACCTCCGCGGGCGGCGGGCCGAGATCGCACCCGCCGTAGAGCTTGGTGTCGTAGCCGACGACGGAGTGGCCGGCGCTCTGCAGGAGCGGGACCAACACGGCGCCGATGTATCCGGCGTGACCGGTGACGAGGACTTGCACGCGTGCTCCTTCTGGACTGAACGGGTGGCCGGGATGCGCCGGTCGACTACTTCAGTGGTTCCTTCTTGTCGTCCGGGGTGTCGTCGACATTGATGGCCACTCCACCCCAGTCCGTGTCGTCCTCCTTGCCGGCGAGCAGCATGGCTGCCCGCCGACCCCCCAGCACGCACGTGTCGGACATGAGGTACTTCCACTCGCTGTAGCGGCCGACGCGCAGCACACCCAGGCTGTCGAGGTACTCGTTGACGACGGCGAGCGCCTCGCGGCGGTTGAGGTCGTAGACGATCTGCCCGGTACGGACGAGGCGGATGTCGCTGTACTGGACCGAGGTGGGGTTGTCGATCAGCCCGAGCTCGATGAGCTCGTTCAGAACCCGTCGTTGCACCTCGCGGGGATCGGGCGGCAACGGACGCCAGACCGATCCGTAGACCTCGACCTGGATCCCGGTCTTGCCCTGCGGCGCGTTGCTCGGCGCGAAGCGCTCGAACACGCTGATGCGGACGGAGAGCTTGTCCTCGTCGTACACGTAGTACCAGAGCTCGGGCCGACGAGCTTCGTGGGACACCGCGAAGTCGACGCGGTAGAAGACGCTCGACACGAGCGTGTTGACGGCATCGCGCACCTCGGCGGGCGCGTCATCGGACGAGTTGATGAGATGCTGGAGGTGGATCGTCGAGACGAGCTGTTCGTATCGAACTTCGGTGCCGTCGGAGAAGCGGAGCAGGCGGTCGCCGAAGTTGTGGGTCTCCAGCTTCATGCCGTAGCGGGTGTCGGCGCCGTTGGCCAGCTTGTGCGTGTAGCCCGCGAAGCCCCCTTTTGACGGGTATCGAGCCGAGCGGGTGTTCACGTAGTACATGCTCTTCGGCAGGGGCCCCTTGGCGCTGTTGACGACGTCGTCGACCTCGGGGCGGAGGATCCGCATGCCGATCCAGTCGACGTCGAGGTTGCGGGGCTCGCACGTCCAGTACTTGCGGGTGTAGGCCGCGGGAAAATTGTCGGCGAACACCGGTCCCATGGCCTGGTGCAGCCATTCCTCGTAGTTCACGGGCGAATCGTGCGGCCGTTCGACGGTCTCGAGGAAGCTCTGGACGCATTGCGACCGCAGGGGCTCGGGGATCTGCCACATGCTGGTCTGCGCGGGGTGGTCGATCCAGTTGCCCTGGTACCAGTTGACGGCCTTCACGTCGAGGTCCTCGTACTCGCCGTCGACGAGGTCCGAGAAGAGGGTCTTGATGTACTCGTTCGAGGTGAACGAGATGTGGGGGCCGTCGTCCCAGGTGAAGCCCTGCTTGTGCTCCGAGTGGCAATGGCCGCCGTAGTAGTCGCGCGCCTCGAAGATGGTGCAGCTCTCGGGGTGGCCGAGGTGGAACGACGTGCTGAGACCCGAGAGACCCGCACCGAGGATGGCGGTCTTCCGGTCGAAATCAGCGGTGCTCACGGATGTCTCCTGATGGCCAGTGGATATCAGAACGTCGGGGTGCGTCCCGGTTCCGGGAGGTGCCGACACGTCTCCGTGACCGTCCGCCCCGGAAAGACTAGTCTGCCACTCTGAGCGCGCGAAACGACGCCCAGAGGGACGACCTCCGCGGATATTCCACCGGGCACGCCGATCCCGGCGTCATCGGTGCTCAAGAGCCCGCACGAGCGACCGTTATATCATTGCCCCCCTCTTCGCAACGGAGCTCGGATGTCTGACCCGAACGAACGGCGTATCCACCTTTGTCGCTTCTGCTCGGCACCGATCGCCGACACCTTCGTGGATCTGGGCATGTCTCCGCTCTGCGAGTCCTTTCTCACCGCGGGCCAGATCGACGAGATGGAGCCCTTCTACCCGCTGCACGCCGAGGTCTGTGCGGAGTGCCTCCTCGTACAGGTGCCGGAATACGTGGCGCCCGACGGGATCTTCACCGAGTACGCCTACTTCTCGTCGTATTCCGACAGCTGGCTGCGCCACGCCGAGGCCTACGTGGAGCTCGTCGTCGAACGCTTCGCGCTCGACGACGGCAGCTTCGTCGTCGAACTGGCCAGCAACGACGGATACCTGCTCCAGTACTTCCTCGGCCGGGGTCCGAAAATCCTCGGCATCGAGCCGGCCGCCAACGTGGCCGAGGTCGCGGTCGCCAAGGGCGTCCCGACGCTCGTGGAGTTCTTCGGGGTGGACCTGGCGGAGAAGCTGGCCGACAGCGAGGGCCGGGCCGACCTCATCGCGGGGAACAACGTGCTCGCTCAGGTGCCGGACCTCAACGACTTCGTCGGCGGGATGACCGTGCTCCTGGCTCCGACGGGGGTCGTCACGCTGGAGTTCCCGCACGTGCTGAGGCTCATCGAGTCGAACCAGTACGACACGGTCTACCACGAGCACTTCTCCTACTTCTCCCTCCTCACGTGCGAACGGATCTTCGCGGCCCACGGTCTCACGCTCTTCGATGTCGAGGAGCTGGCGTCCCATGGTGGCTCGCTGCGGATCTACCTGCGTCACGCGGCTGACGACACCAAGCCCGTCACCGAGCGGGTCCACGCGCTCCGGGCCACCGAGATCGCAGCCGGTCTCGACGAGGTATCGACCTACACCCGGTTCACGGAGCAGGTCGAGACCAACAAGCGCGAGCTCCTCGCGTTCTTGATCGAGGCCCGTCGTGCCGGCAAACAGGTGGTCGGATACGGCGCGCCGGGGAAGGGCAACACGCTCCTCAACTACTGCGGCATCCGCACCGACCTGATGGCCTACACCGTCGACCGCAACCCGTACAAGCACGGCCGCTACACCCCGGGCACCCACATCCCGATCTTCCCGCCCGAGAAGATCGCCGAGACGAGGCCCGACTACGTCCTGATCATGCCGTGGAACCTGCGCAAGGAGATCGCGAGCTCCCTCGGCCACATCGCAGAGTGGGGCGGGCGCCTCGTCGTAGCGATCCCCCAGACCGAGGTCTTCGACCCCGAGTCCGTCGAAGCGGGCGTGACGACATGAAGGTCGTGCTGTTCTGCGGCGGTCGGGGCCTCCGGATGCGCGAGCACTCCGAGTCGGTCCCGAAGCCCATGGTGCCGATCGGGTACCGGCCGGTGCTCTGGCACCTCATGAAGTACTACGCCCACTACGGCCACAAGGAGTTCATCCTCTGCCTGGGCTACCAGGCGAACGCGATCAAGAGCTATTTCCTGAATTACCAGGAGGAGATGTCGAACGACTTCGTCCTCGAGGGGTGTGCACCCCAGCAGGAGCGCAAGGTCACGCTGCTCGGTTCCGACGTCCACGACTGGCGCATCACCTTCGTCGACACCGGTCTCGACTCGATCATCGGCGAGCGTCTGATGGCCGTCCGCGAGCACCTCGCGGGGGAGGAGAGCTTTCTCGCGAACTACGCCGACGTGGTCACCGACGCGCCGCTCGACAAGATGATCGCCCAGTTCGAGCAGCAGGACGCGATCGCGCTGAACCTCTCGGTGAGGCCGAACTACACGTTCCACTTCACCGAATCCGACGAAGCCGGCTGGGTGACCCACATCCAGGACGTCCGCATGACGGACGTCTGGGTCAACGGAGGCTTCTTCGTGCTGCGGCAGGACATCTTCGACTACATGGAGGCGGGCGACGAGCTGGTCGTGGAGCCGTTCCAGCGGCTCGTGGCGGCGCGGAAGCTGGCGACGTACCGGCACACCGGTTTCTGGGCACCGATGGATTCCCTGAAGGAGAAGACCATGCTCGACGACATGTACCACCGCGGTGAACGTCCCTGGTGGGTCTGGAGTCCCGAAGCGGTCTGAGCCGGACGCGCACCAGGTCGATGCTCGGTCTCTCCCTCTCCGGTGACCTCGGCCGCCCCCTGCGCGTGCTCGTGCTCGGGGCACACGCCGACGACGTCGAGCTCGGCTGCGGTGCGACCATGCTGCGCCTCGCGGCGGAGCGCGCCGACCTCGAGGTGCGCTGGGCCGTAGCGTCCAGCGACGAGATCCGCGCCGCGGAGGCGCTCGCGAGCGCACGCGACTTCACGAGGGCTCTCCGGACGGAGGCCGACGTCGTCGTGGGCTCGTTCCGCGACGGGTACCTGCCCTACGAGGGTGCGGCAGTGAAGGACTGGGTCCATGCCCTCGGTCGCGACTTCGTCGCCGACGTCGTGTTCACCCACGCGCGCCACGACCTGCACCAGGACCACCGGTTGCTGGCGGAGCTCGCGCTCAACGCGTTCCGCGACCAACCCATCCTCGAGTTCGAGATCCCCAAGTACGACGGCGATCTCGGCGCGCCGAACGTCTTCGTGCCCGTGAGCGCCGAGCACGCCCGCCAGAAGTGCGAGCTCGCGGCACTGCACTACCGGAGCCAGGCCGCCAAGCAGTGGTTCGACGCGGAGACCTTCCTCGGCCTGATGAGGCTGCGCGGCGTCGAATCTCGAGCACCGTCGGGCTACGCGGAAGGCTTCTACTGTCGCAAGCTGGTGCTCTGCCCCTGACCCGAGGGGGGCTCGTCGCCGTACCACTCGACCAGTCGTGGGAGCACCTCCGCGAGGCGCGGCGCACCCCGGTCCCGCTCGGACAGGACCGGATCGGCGAGCGGCCACGGGATCGCAAGGTCCGGCTCGTCGTACGCCACGGCGATCTCGAGCTCGGGGGCGTACACCGCGTCGTGCTTGTAGCAGATGTCCACCTCGGCGGTGAGCGCCTGGAAGCCGTGCACGCAGCCCGCAGGCACCAGCACCTGCTCGTGGCGGACGTCGTCGAGCGTGAACGACTCCCAGCGGAGGAACGTGGGTGACCAGGGGCGGAGGTCGACGACCGCTTCGAACACCGCGCCGCGCGCGCAGCGAACGAGCTTGGTCTCGCTCAGGTGGCTGCGACCGTGCAGGCCGCGCAGCGTGCGTTGCCTCGACCGAGACTGGTTCTCCTGGACGAACGACGCCGGGTCGACTCCGGCTCCCAGGAGCACTTCTGCCGACATCGTCCGGACGAAGAACCCCCGATCGTCGGCGATGGGCGCCGGGGTCACTCGAAGGACGCCGTACAGCGAAGTCGACGCGACGACGGGCTCCGGCATCGCGACATCGTATCGGCGCGCCCACGCCCGTTCCGCGGGCGCCGGCTACTACTCCGTCGGGGTTCTCGGTGCATCGGTCACCGTTCGTCAGCACCTAGATTCGCGGCCGACGTGACTTCCATCGGTGACCTTCGCCTGGGTGCCCAAGCGGCCGCGATCGGACGCGACGCCTACGCGCTCTGCGCGGAGCTGTTTCCGATCTGTCGGAGCATCACGGGTGACGGCGTCCGCGAGACGCTGACCCGGCTCGGCGAGCACCTTCCCCTCGAGATCCACGAAGTGCCGAGCGGCACCCCGGTCCTCGACTGGGTGGTGCCGCGCGAGTGGAACATCCGTGATGCCTGGATCGCCGACGAGCGGGGGCGTCGGGTCGTCGACTTTCGCGAGTCGAACCTTCATGTCGTCAGCTACAGCACGCCGGTGCGCGGCGAGTACACCCTCGAAGAGCTCCGGCCGCACCTGCACTCCCTCCCCGATCGGCCCGGGCTCGTCCCGTACCGCACGTCGTACTACACGCCTGACTGGGGGTTCTGCCTGAGTCACGACGTGCTCGAGGGCCTCACCGACGCGCCGTACCAGGTGGTGATCGACAGCACCCTCGAGGACGGCGCGCTCACCTACGGCGAGTGCGTCCTCCCCGGCGAGACCCCCGAAGAGGTGCTCCTGACGGCGCACGTGTGTCACCCGTCGCTCTGCAACGACAACCTCTCCGGCATCACGTTGCTCACCACCCTCGGGGCCGCGCTGGCGCAGATCCCGCACCGGTTCACCTATCGCTTGCTGTTCATGCCGGGAACGATCGGTTCGATCACCTGGCTGGCCCGCAACGCGGAGGCCGTGACCAGGGTTCGCCACGGCATGGTGCTCTCGGGTCTCGGCGATCGCGGCCCGCTCACCTGGAAGCGGAGCCGCCGAGGCGACGCGCCGATCGATCGTGTGGTGTCGGCCGTGCTCGCGGAGTCGGGACTCGCGCACACGATCGTCGAGTTCGATCCGTACGGATACGACGAGCGGCAGTTCTGCTCGCCCGGCTTCAACCTCCCCATGGGCCGGATCGGGCGTTCGGTCCATGGCACCTATCCCGAGTACCACACGTCGGGCGACGACTTGGACTTCGTCACCCCGGAGTCCCTGGGCGAGTCCTACAGCGTGTTGCTGCGGATTCTCGAGGTGCTCGAGCACGATGTGCGATACAACTCGCTCAGCCCGATGGGGGAACCGCAGTTGGGCAGGCGGGGGCTCTACCGTTCCACGGGCGGGAACGTCGACCAGAAGTCCGTGGAGATCGCCTACCTCTGGGTGCTCAACCTCTCTGACGGGGCGCACAGCCTGCTCGACATCACCGAGCGGTCGGGACTGCCGTTCGACACCGTGGTCGGCGCCGCGCACGCCTTGCAGCGGGTCGATCTGCTCGAGCTCGTCGGCTGAGCGCCCGACGAGCGCGACGTGGTCCGGGGGGCGCTCCCGACGGGATTACCATCTCTCGAGCGGCCGTCGAACGAGGTCGTCTCCACAGCCCGGGAACCGACGTGAACCTCGCCGATCTGCTCCTCCTCTTTCGGCGCCATCGTATGGTGGCCGCGGTCGCCGCTCTCGTGGTCGTGGCGCTCGGCGCGTTCGCAGCCTTCACCCCGAGCGACCAGTACGAGTCCAACTCCACCGTGCTGGTGAACCCGAAGCTCACCAACGGTCAGGCGGTGTCGGTCGACCTGGTCGATTTCCTCGTCCCCACCTACCTGGCTCGCCTCGATACGGCCCGCTTCCAGCGGGCCGCGGTCGCCGATCTGCCGGCGTCGGTCCGGCGCGCGGCGGTTTCGGTGACGAACAGCTCCAGCGCCGGCACCGGGATCATCAACATCCACACGACCAGTCCCCAGCGGGACGCTGTCGCCCCGTGGGCGAAGGCGCTCGCCAACCATCTCATCGCGACGTCGAGCTCCGACTTCACGACGCTGTCGTTGCTCGACGATCCGGTCACGCCGGACTCGCCCTACGCGCCCTCGCGAACGCTCACCTTCGTCATCTCGCTCCTGGTCGCGTTCTTCGTCGCGATCATCGCGGTCATCCTCGCGGAGTCGTTGGGGGCCCGACGGGACGGTGCGGCCGAGATCCGCGAGCGATTCGGCGCTCGCGTGCTGGCCGAGATTCCGAGCATGAGCGAATCACTGGCGGTCGCTGATCCGGGCGACCTCGCGGAAAACGGTCGGGCGGCGAGCGTCGTGGACGCGCTGCAGACGCTGCGCGCCAACCTCTCCTACCTCTTGCTGGACCGTCCGCAGCGGTGGGTGGTCGTCACCTCGGTGGGAAAGCGCGAGGGCAAGAGCTTCGTCGCGGTGCATCTCGCCTGGCTCCTGGCGTCGCTGGGGGAGTCCACGCTCCTTCTGGACGCCGACACCCGGAAGTCCACCGCCCACAAGTTGCTGGGTCTCTCGCCGTCACCCGGGATCAGTGACCTGACGCCGAAGAACCTGCACGCGGTGACCCAGCGAACGGAGAACGAGCATCTCGGCTACATCGGTCCTGGCGTCCCCGACCGCCACCCGGCCGAGATCGCGAGCACCCATCTGCCCGAGCTCCTCCAGCAGGTGGACGAGCTGGGATACACCCTGATCGTCGATGCGCCGCCGATGGTGGGAGCGGCCGAGACGTCGGTGTACGCCGCACTGTGTGGCACCGTGATCCTGGTGATCGATGCCCGCCGGC
This sequence comes from uncultured Actinomycetes bacterium, assembly GCA_963750045.1. Classification (GTDB taxonomy): domain Bacteria; phylum Actinomycetota; class Acidimicrobiia; order IMCC26256; family DASPTH01; genus DASUAS01. The sequence continues at coordinate 268,283 of CAVVPD010000004.1, forward strand.
GCGGGTTCGATGATGTCGAGCAGACGCTGCTCGCGCTCCGCGACCGGAAGGTGGAGGTGCTCGGCGTGGTGATCAACCGGGCCCGGGGAGGTCGGCGGCGCCGGTGGGCTGCGTCGTTCGCCAATCGAGGTTGATCCCGGAGGGCGTTCAGGTGTGCACTCATCGTGCCGATAGTGTTGGAGTAGATGCTAAAGTTCCAGGAGTCATCGGGGCGGAGTGAACACGCAGAGCGTTTCTCGTGAGCGAGATCACGATCCTGGAGCTCTTCGGCCGACCATCCAAACCTCCTTGGAGTGTCTGAACATGGACATCGTGGGACAGCCCGAACCGGGAACGTCGATCCTCGTCGCCGGTGGCGGCGGGTTCATCGGCGGATATCTCGCAGCGGATCTCCTCGAGCGTGGCTATCGGGTCCGATCCGCCGACGTGAAGCCGCTCGACGAGTGGTACCAGGTGCATCCCGGCGCCGAGAACGTGGTGCTCGACCTCCGTGAGATCGATGCCTGCCGAAAGGCCGTGGCCGGCGTCGAGCAGGTCTTCAACCTCGCGGCCGACATGGGGGGCATGGGGTTCATCGAGCTCAACAAGGCCGCGTGCATGCTGACCGTGCTCATCAACACGCACTTGCTCATGGCCGCCCGTGACGAGGGTGTCGGGCGCTACTTCTATGCGTCTTCGGCTTGCGTGTACAACGGCGACAAGCAGTCGATCGCCGAAGTCTCGCCGCTGCGGGAAGCGGACGCCTACCCGGCAATGCCCGAGGACGGCTACGGGTGGGAGAAGCTGTTCTCCGAGCGCATGTGCCGCCACTTCGAGGAAGACTTCGGTATTCGGTCGCGCGTCGCCCGTTACCACAACGTCTACGGTCCCAACGGCACCTGGCGCGGTGGGCGGGAGAAGGCGCCGGCCGCGATCTGCCGAAAGGTGGCGACCGCGAAGATCTCGGGCGACCCCCAGATCGAGATCTGGGGCGACGGTGAGCAGACGCGGAGCTTCACGTTCATCGACGACTGTGTCTACGGCACGGAGCGACTGGCGTGGAGCGAGGTCACTCAACCGCTGAACGTAGGTTCGTCGGAGCTCGTGTCGATCAACCGGCTGGTCGACATCGTCGAAGACATCGCGGGCGTGCAGCTGCAGCGCAATTATCTCCTCGACGCTCCCAAGGGCGTGCGCGGTCGGAACTCCGACAACACGCTCATCCGGGAGCTGTTCGACTGGGAACCGAGCACCACGTTGCGCGCGGGTCTCGAGGAGACCTACCGCTGGGTCTACGACCAGATCGTGGCCAGCTCCCTCAGCGCGGGTGCGGCGAGCGGGGCATAGGACTCATCGAGTGGGTTGACTCGGTCGCGCGAGCGCCATGCAGTAGCCCGGTGCGAGGTGGTTCACCCACCATCGCATGTGTCCTTCCCGCATCGGTTCGACGGCGGTGGAGCTCAGGAGTCCGAGATCGTCCACGATCTCGCGATCGGAGTACCAGCCGAGGAACTTCTCCGTATCCCTTCAGGTGGTGGGGGCCGGTGCCCCAACAGGGGGGACTGGCCCTGCGCGACCGTCACGCTCAGGGTGTCCGGGAGGAGTGCGCCAATCTCCGCGATTGCTTCGGGGATCGAGAGGACGCCGACCACGAGTCCCGCGACGACGGTTCGGACGGGGAACCGACGGTCGGCCGACCACGTCGCTGCCAGGATCGCGAGGACGAGCACGTTTCCCTTCGGGCGAAGCAACACCGGACGGCCGGCGTGATCCCGAGATCCGACGCGATCTGCGCGATCGGCTTCGCACGACGGCGAGCCAAATCGACAGCACGCTGACGGAGCTCCGGCGGGCGTGGGCGCGGCATCTCGGACTCCTCTCCGAGACGACGATGGACGAAGATCACGGTCTCGGGGCCAGCGGGTCCGGCTCCCGGGCCCGTACACTCCGCTTGAGTTTGTACGGTTTGACGGCACTGGTCCCGGTCGCGCCTCAGCCGCGAGGGCACCACGTTCTGAAGTTCCTAACGGACGCAGCGTGGGCGAACTATCACCAAGGGTGACCATCCGCCGATCACATCGCGGGTCAAGTGGGCGGAAACGGGTGCCGATGCCCAAGCCATGCAACGAAGTTCCTTCCTGCGCGGCCGTGTCTCTCCTCGATCACTCTTCGTGGTCGCCGTCCTCGGCGTTTCACTCCTCCTGTCGTCGTGCCTTCCGGCCGCGGGCGGCGCGGGCCCGTCCGCCAGTGTGACGGCTGCTCGGGTGCCTGCGGGTTCGTCGGGTGTGGGGCAGGGGTTGGGGTTCTATCCGGGGTATGCGGCGGTGTCGACGTTGACGGGGTTGGAGTCGTGGTTGGGTCGCCAGGTCGGGTACGTGGTGCAGTTCTCGGATGGGTCCTCGTCGCGGTTCACGGGGAGCATCTGGGGTCAGGTCGTGAACGCGGGCGGGTTCCAGACGTTGGCGAAGAGGATCACGTTGGTGGAGTCGGTGCCGTTGGGGTTCGACGGTGGGTTCATCGACGCGTCGAGCGCGCAGGGTCAAGCGACTGCCCGGTCGGTGTTGCAGGCGACGGTGAACGGTTCGAATGACGGCGAGTACCGGTTGGCGGCGCAGTATCTCCGTGATGGTGGGTTCGGCGACTCGATCATCCGGTTGGGTTGGGAGTTCGACGGTGGTTGGTACTCATGGTCGTCGAACGGGAACTGCAGCCTGTGGCAGAGCGCGTGGCGTCACGTGCATGACGTCTTCCGTTCGGTGTCGCCCGACTTCCGGTTCGACTGGAGCGCGACGTCGTCGTACATGCCGAGCCAGGCTGCGTGCGCGTGGCCGGGCGACAACTACGTCGATGTCGTGGGACTCGACTACTACGACAGAGGTCTCTCGGCCACGACCGACCCGGCGACGGGCACGTGGGTCGATCCCACCGGTGTGTTCAACTCCCAGGTCCTGCCGAATCTCCGCTACCAGCGTGACTTCGCCATCGCGCACGGCAAGCAGGTCAGCTATCCGGAGTGGGCGCTCGCGAGCAGCAGTGAGCACGGCGGTGGCGACAACCCTGCGTTCATCCAGGGCATGTACGACTGGATGACCAGCCTTCCCGGTGCCGGGCCTGGCAGCCTCGCCTACCAGTCCTACTTCAACGAAGACACCGGCCCGGGGGACGGCCCCCACAGGCTCGAGAACTTCCCCAAGGCCCAAGCCCGCTTCCGCCAGACCTTCGGCCGCGCCTGAGGACGTGCGCCGAGAGGCGCCGGGCCGCGGGTTCTGACGGGTTGCGCCATCGGCGACTGTGTCGACGATCAGGACGGTGGTGGCGTGACCGGCGGTCGGCTTCGCGCCACAGCCGGCGGTGGTCCGACCACCACGGGGTGGATGGTCGCCTCCGCGGCGTGCGCTCGATGACGGTTCCGTCCGTGCGCGCGACCGAACGTTCATGGTGCCCGGCAACCGAGGGCGTAGGGCCGCGCGCTTCTCCGCGCGTCGATCGGCAACGCGATCGCGTCCTGTCGAAACCTCGCGGCGTCCTGACCTCGAGACCACTCCGCGTGATCTCGAGGTCAAGGGTGCTTGCGGGTGGTCGATGACAGTAGGTATGCGGCGAATCTCTCTCCTGCGTGGACGTGTGGCCTCTCGCTCGCGCTTGGTGGCCGGCCTGCTCGGTATCTCGCTCGTGCTGTCTGCGGGGATCTCCACGCTCGGCCTGACCGCGGCAGGTGGGGCGACGGCGACGGCCGCTCCGACACCGGTGCCTGCGGGTTCGTCGGGTGTGGGGCAGGGGTTGGGGTTCTATCCGGGGTATGCGGCGGTGTCGACGTTGACGGGGTTGGAGTCGTGGTTGGGTCGCCAGGTCGGGTACGTGGTGCAGTTCTCGGATGGGTCCTCGTCGCGGTTCACGGGGAGCATCTGGGGTCAGGTCGTGAACGCGGGCGGGTTCCAGACGTTGGCGAAGAGGATCACGTTGGTGGAGTCGGTGCCGTTGGGGTTCGACGGTGGGTTCATCGACGCGTCGAGCGCGCAGGGTCAAGCGACTGCCCGGTCGGTGTTGCAGGCGACGGTGAACGGTTCGAATGACGGCGAGTACCGGTTGGCGGCGCAGTATCTCCGTGATGGTGGGTTCGGCGACTCGATCATCCGGTTGGGTTGGGAGTTCGACGGTGGTTGGTACTCATGGTCGTCGAACGGGAACTGCAGCCTGTGGCAGAGCGCGTGGCGTCACGTGCATGACGTCTTCCGTTCGGTGTCGCCCGACTTCCGGTTCGACTGGAGCGCGACGTCGTCGTACATGCCGAGCCAGGCTGCGTGCGCGTGGCCGGGCGACAACTACGTCGATGTCGTGGGACTCGACTACTACGACAGAGGTCTCTCGGCCACGACCGACCCGGCGACGGGCACGTGGGTCGATCCCACCGGTGTGTTCAACTCCCAGGTCCTGCCGAATCTCCGCTACCAGCGTGACTTCGCCATCGCGCACGGCAAGCAGGTCAGCTATCCGGAGTGGGCGCTCGCGAGCAGCAGTGAGCACGGCGGTGGCGACAACCCTGCGTTCATCCAGGGCATGTACGACTGGATGACCAGCCTTCCCGGTGCCGGGCCTGGCAGCCTCGCCTACCAGTCCTACTTCAACGAAGACACCGGCCCGGGGGACGGCCCCCACAGGCTCGAGAACTTCCCCAAGGCCCAAGCCCGCTTCCGCCAGACCTTCGGCCGCGTTGCAGCGACTTCCGTGACGACGAAGCCGCCGGTGACGACCACGACGACGAAGCCGTCGGTGTCGACGACGACGAAGCCGGCTGTGACGACCACGACGACGAAGCCGTCGGTGTCGGGTGCTGCGGTGTCGGATGATTTCTCGGCGGCGACGTTGGATCCGCGGTGGAGTTTCGTGAACCCGGCGGGTGACGTGACCAAGACGATGACCGGTAGTGGTGTTCGGTTGAACATTCCGGCGGGTCCCCATGACCTGTGGACCAACAACCAGAACGCGCCGCGGGTCCTGCAATCGGTCGGGAACACCGACTTCGAAGTCGAGACCAAGTTCGAGACGACACCGACCAGCTCGATCCAGTATGAAGGCATCTACGTCGAGGCGTCACCGAACCACTGGGTCCGGTTCATCGTCTACAACTACGGCGGCACCGCGTACGCCAACGCCGCGACGATGAACGGGTCCACTCCCAACTGGATCGGTTCGACCGCGATCTCCGCGGGCACCAACTTGTGGATCCGCGTGAAACGCGTCGGGAACCAGTGGACCGCCCGCTACTCGCGGGATGGCAACAGCTGGACCACCTACGCCAACTTCGCGTACGCCATGACCGTCACCAAGATCGGGCCCTACGCCGGCATCGGTGACAGCGGCGGCGCCTACTCCACCTTCAGCCCGACGATCGACTACTTCCTCAACACCGCCGACCCCGTCACGACCACGACGAAGCCGGCGGTGACGACCACGACGACGAAGCCGTCGGTGTCGACGACGACGAAGCCGGCTGTGACGACCACGACGACGAAGCCGTCGGTGTCGGGTGCTGCGGTGTCGGATGATTTCTCGGCGGCGACGTTGGATCCGCGGTGGAGTTTCGTGAACCCGGCGGGTGACGTGACCAAGACGATGACCGGTAGTGGTGTTCGGTTGAACATTCCGGCGGGTCCCCATGACCTGTGGACCAACAACCAGAACGCGCCGCGGGTCCTGCAATCGGTCGGGAACACCGACTTCGAAGTCGAGACCAAGTTCGAGACGACACCGACCAGCTCGATCCAGTATGAAGGCATCTACGTCGAGGCGTCACCGAACCACTGGGTCCGGTTCATCGTCTACAACTACGGCGGCACCGCGTACGCCAACGCCGCGACGATGAACGGGTCCACTCCCAACTGGATCGGTTCGACCGCGATCTCCGCGGGCACCAACTTGTGGATCCGCGTGAAACGCGTCGGGAACCAGTGGACCGCCCGCTACTCGCGGGATGGCAACAGCTGGACCACCTACGCCAACTTCGCGTACGCCATGACCGTCACCAAGATCGGGCCCTACGCCGGCATCGGTGACAGCGGCGGCGCCTACTCCACCTTCAGCCCGACGATCGACTACTTCCTCAACACCTCCAGCCCCCTCACCCCCGAGGTCGGCGGCGCCTGATCCGATGCGGGCCTAGACTCCGCGGGCGGATCGCGGGCCGTTGCGGTCCTCCGAAACCTTCCGGAGAGGCCAAGGCATTCGCCGTCCATGGCAACGCATCGCGACGACCGCCAGCGCCCGGATCGCTACCTCTGGATCCTGTCCGTCGACCCCGGTCGCCCGATCAACGGGCAACTCGCGTACACGTTGGGGCTCGTGCGGGCGCTCGCCGGACGCGGAACCGAGCTCACGGTCCTGCACCCGGGGATGCAGTCGCCAACGGGTTTCGGGGACCGGGTCGCGTGGAAGGCGACGGGAAGCGGAGCCCGAAGTCGGTTGCCGAGCATGGGATCCATGCTCCCCGCGATGGCGTACACCGCGGCGACCCCCGCGTTCCGCCGGCTGGTGGACACGGAGCTCGACGGAACGTGGGACGCGGTCGTGATCGACCACGTCGGGTCGGGATGGGCGATGAAGTCGATCCTGGGTCGCCGCGTGAACGCCGGAGTCGTGGTGCACTGCAGCCACAACGACGAGGAAGAGGTTCGTGCACGCGCCGCCGCCGGCATCTCGTCGAACCCGGTGTCTCGGGCAGTGCTGGCATGGGACGCTTACAAGGTCGCGCGACTCCAGCGTCGGGTCGTCAAGGGCTCCGACGTCGTCACCACGATCACGGACGAGGACTCCGCGTCGCTCTCGAGACGTCATCCGGGGCTCAGGGCTGTCGTGCTGCCCCCCGGGTACGACGGTGCACGCGTGGCCCGGCGGACGATCACCGAGGCGACCCCGCGACGAGCGGTGATCGCCGGCAGCCTGGACTGGCGGGTGAAGCAGCACGACCTGCTCGAGCTGCTCCGGATCGCCGATCCGGCGTTCGCTGCGGTGGGCGCCGAGATCGTCGTGGTCGGGGAGGCGCCGGACGACTTCGTCGAACGAGTCCACGCGTCCACGACCGCCACGACCCTGACGGGGCGGGTGGACCGCCTCGCCACGCCGTTCGCCGACGCTCGTCTCGCGCTCGTGTCGGAGCCGCACGGTGGAGGGTTCAAGCTGAAGTCCCTCGACTACGCATTCCACCGCGTGCCGATGCTCGTCCAGACTGGTTCCGTGAGCGGCCTGCCTTTCCGACCCGGAACGGGCATGCTCGAGTTCCGCGACGTCGAGAGCCTCGTGGACGGCGCGGTGCGAATGCTCGACGACGTCGAATCCCTCGATCGTCTCCAGCGGGAGGCCTTTGACGAATGCGCTTCGGCATTCGACTGGGCCGACCGGGCCGACACGTTCCGCACCGCGGTGCGGAAGGCTGCTGGCGTGTTCGGGGGCGCCTCCTGACGCAGTAATCTGTGGGCAGTCACGAGCTCGGAGTCTGCGTTGCGAGATCCGTCCCAACTGAGCGAAGTCGGCGACCCGCCCGTGCGTCATTACGTCTTGACGCGGTTCGACGTCTATCTCGGCGACCAGAGCAAGTACCGCACCGACGAATGGTTCCGCAATCGGCTCGATCTCTTCGAGCAGTTCACGTGGCCCGCGATGGTCGCGCAGACCCGGCGGGACTTCACCTGGCTCGTCTTCTTCCACGAGAAGAGCAGGGCCGAGGTGGAACACCGCTTCGCCGGTCGCGATCTCCCGTTCGTGCCGGTCTTCACCGATGAGCTCTGGGAGCCCTCGTTGGTGCGCAAGGCAGTCAGGAGTCTCGGCGCGCCGGAGCGGTCGGTCACGGTGTCGACCCAGCTCGACTGCGACGACGCCTTCGCGGTCGACGCGGTGGAACGGATCCGGTGCGCGCTGGCGAAGCGCCCGACGACCCGCACGTACCTGAACTTCCCGCTCGGCTACCAGTTCTGCGAGGGGCGCTTCTATCTCGCGCTCGACCCCTCGAATCCCTTCATCACCCTCGTCGAGCCGGTCGAGTCCCTCGACGAAGCGCTCTTCGCGTACCACGTGTGCCACGAGGACGCGAGCACCCACGCGCCCGTCGACCACATCGACTGGGAGCCTGGTTGGCTGCAGGTCGTCCACGGCACGAACATCTCGAACCACACGAATGGCCTGCGGATCCGGAACCCGAAGCCGTGGGGGCGATTCCGACACCTGCCCGGCGTGGGGGAGCGGCGCGTCGAATCCCGCCTCGAGGTCGAATCCGACCGACTGCGCGGCGCTACCTACCTCGTGAAGAAGGCGCTGTTCCGGCCCCTGGGACGGCGGCGCATCTACCGGGCACTCAAGCTCGAAGGCGTCATGACCAAGGCGCGCCGCGCAACCGACCGCGCGCCGGCATCGGCGCTCATCGAATCACAGATCGCGCCGCTGCCGGCGGCGCCGGTGGACGCGCGCGAGCCAGTCGAGGTGCGGCGATGAGTCGCGAGGGCGGCGAAGTCCTCGCCGCCCGCTCGGTCGAGTACTGGGACACCGCCTACGAGACGCACCAGGGCAACGAGATCTCCGACGACGACGCGGTCGGGGCCGCCGCGCTGAAGCACTTCGGGGGACTCGACGGCAAGCGGCTCCTCGATCTCGGTTGCGGGCTCGGCGAGTACTCGCTGTTCTTCGCGAAGCACGGCGCCACGGTGGTGGCGGTCGACAACAGCGCGACCCGCGACGGAGAGGCTTCGACGCCACTGTGCGGAGATCGGTGCGGACGCCGTGACGGCGGTGACACACGACGCATTCGCCATCGACGAGCTCGGCGACTTCGACTGCGTCTTCGGTTCCATGATCCTGCACCACCTCGAGCCCTTTGGCGAGTTCGTGGCGGTGCTCCGCAAGACCCTCGTCCCGACGGGCCGCGGCTTCTTCTACGAGAACAGCGCCCAGAGCCGGGCACTCATCTGGGCTCGCGATCACCTCGCCGGCCGTTTCGGCATCCCGAAATTCGGCGATCCAGGAGAGTTCCCCCTGGAGCCACGTGAGATCGACCTCCTGCGCCAGGAATTCCGCGTCGACATCGAGATTCCGAACCTCTTCCTCGTGCAACTCGCCTGCATCTATCTGCTCCGGGGCCACGGCTACGGCGAGGCAGTGAAGGCGGACGCGTTCCTCTACCGATTCGAGGCGCTCCACACGTACTCGTATCGGCAGATGGTGTTGCTCTCCTCCCGTTGACGCGATCCGGAGCCCATTCGTGCAGCGCCAGATCCACGTGCTCGTGGTCACCCACTCGGAGAGGGTGTGGGGGGCGGAGCGGCAACTCCTCGACCTGCGTCCGCACCTCGCCGAGGCCGGGATCCTGATCACCCTCGCCTGCCCGCCCGGCTCGGCGCTCGCGGAGGCCTGGACGCGCACCGGCGCTGCCGGCTGTCGACTTCGAGCCTGCCGGTTCGCTCGGGCTGCGTGACGACACCGGCGGGCGGCCCGGAATCTCCGCGCTGGCCGAGCAGACCCGCGTCATCGCGGTCGACGCCCGCGCGATCCGGCGGCTCGCTCGATCGCTCGGCGTCGACGTCTTGGAGTCGTACACGCTCAACGCCAACGCCGAGGTGGTGCTCGCGGCGCGGTGGTCGCGCACGCCGGCGGTGATCGACCTGCACGACATCGTCGTCGCCGGTCTGGGGCGGAAGGTCCTGGGCGCGGGCGCCGCGCTCGCCGCCGCCACGATCGCGAACAGCGCTGCCACCGCGGCGACCGTGGCGCGCGGGCGAGTCGAGGTGATCCACCCCGGGATCGACCTGACGCGGTTCCACCCCGGACCGGCCGATCCCCCGACGCGGGCCCGGCTCTGCGCCCGTCCTGATCGACCCGTCGTCGGGATCCTCGGCCGCATGGACCCCGAGAAGGGGATCGACGTCCTCGGCCGGGCCATGGCCGGGCTCGAGGGCCCCGCCGCGGAAGCCCAGCTCGCGGTCGTCGGGGCACCGCTCGGGGGCGGGGAGTCCTACGCGGCAACCCTGCGGGCCGAGCTCACGCGAGGGCTGGGGGAGAGGGTCAGGTTCGTCCCCCCCACCGACGACGTACCGGGCGTCATGCGCGCGCTCGACGTGCTCGTGAACGCCTCCCGGGCCGAGCCCTTCGGGTTGACCGTCCTGGAAGCCCAGGCCTGTGGGACACCCGTCGTCGCGGCCGCCGCGGGCGGGATTCCCGAGTTCGTCGTCGACGGCAAAAGCGGTCTGCTCGTCACGCCCGGCGACGAGCTCGCGTTGGCTCGCTCGCTGGAGCGCATGTTGGGCGACGAGAGATTGCGTCATGCGGTCGTGTGTCGCGGTGTCGCCGATGCCGCCGACAAGTCGATCGATCGTCAGGCGAAGCGCATCGCCGACCTGTACCGGTCGGTCTGCCGATGATCGTCGTCATGCTCGCCGCCGTCGTCGGCATCCTCGCGCTCATCGCCTGCATCGTGCTCGAGGAGCGGGGCAGACCTCACGTCGCGGTTATCGCGGTGCTCCTCGTCGTGGTCGTCGACGCGCTGGTCTATCCCGACCAGGGCGCGGTACCGACCGGTCCGTTCCGCGTCGCGCTCGGAGGACAGGAGATCCGCGTGGCCGACGCCGTGATCCTGGTCGCGCTCGTCGCCCGTCTCCTCGTACGAGGGCTGCCGCGACGGGTCACGGGCGAGGGGCTGATCTGGCTCGCGTTCTTCGGGCTCTTCGGCTTCGAGCTGTTCATGGGGTTCGCCAACCACCACGACAGCACGCTCGTGATCTTCCAGACGAAGTTCATCCTCGAGGCGGGCGGAATGGCCGTGTTGGTCGCCGGCGTGCCTGCCGCGATCTGGACCCGTCGGCAGATGGTGATACGGGCTGCATGGACGATCGGATTGCTCTCGATCGTGCCGATCGCGGTCGGAGCCGCCGGGCTGGACGCATCGGTGCCGCTCCTCGCGGGTTCTTCGCTCAAGTTCTCGGCCGACGCCGCCACCCTGCTGGTCTCGATCGGCGTGCTCCTCCTGATGATCGAGGTCTGCAGCGAGCAGCCGCGGCCGGTGGTCATCGGCTGGTGCTCGCTGTTCATCATCAGTCCGGTGGTGGCGGCCCAGCGCGCCGCGGTGATCGGCATGGCTGCCGCGCTCGTGTGCCTCGTGGTGCTCATGGCCGGTCGGGTCTGGCACGAACGGTCGGCGGTTCGCCTGAGCCACCTGCTGCCGCTCGTCGCCTTGTTGGTGATTCCGCTGGGCGTGATGGCGATCCAGGGGGCGCGGACCGGCTCGCTCGCCACCGACTACCCCTTGAAGTCCAGCATCGACAAGACGTTCCTGGCCACCGGGAAGCAGCAGTCCGCCGACATCCGGCTGGTGGTGTGGCGCCAAGGCCGCGACCTCGCGCTCGAGCGTCCGGTCCTGGGTTGGGGACTGGGCCAGGACTTCAACATCTACCAGAACAATGGTTCCGAAGACCCGTTCACCGGCGGCGACTATCACAACATCGCCATCGACATCGCGGTGACGACGGGCCTGACCGGCTTGGGACTGCTGATCGTCGCGGTGTGCACCTCGTTGTGGAGCGCGTACGCCACCTGGCACCGGGCCTCGCGCTCGGCGATCGCGGCGCTGGCCGCCGGGAGCGCCATCGTCATGATGGAACTGTGCACCAAGGGCATGTTCGAGAGCATCTTCCAGAAGTTCCGCCTGGGGATCCTGTTCGGCTTCGCGATCGGCGCGATCCTCGGCGTGCGCGTCCGCCCGTCGACGGAGTGACCTTGCGAGCGAGGAAGCGAGGAGCCCGCAATGGATCTGATCGAATTCCGCCGGGCGATGCGCCGCTTCCTCGGGATCGGGCTCGTCGCCGGGATCCTCGTGCTCGGGATCGGCATCTTCACCGTGGGCGGTTACGATTCGCAGTACTCGGCGACGAGCACGGTCCTCCTCAACCCCAAGACGGATCGCTTCCAGGGCGCGTCGTCGTCGTTGTTGCGCGTCATCCTGCCCAACGTCGTGGTGCTCGCGAAGAGCAACGCCCTGCGCTCGGATGCGGCGTCGCGCGTTCCCGCCGCGCTTCGAAACGCGCCGGTCACGGTCGACGCGTCCGTCGACGTGGACACGAGCGTGCTGGCGATCACCGCGACCTCGACCGACGCCGCGGCCGCCGTCCGGTGGAGCGCGGCGACGGCGCAGGCGGTGGTGAAGCGTCTCGCTGATGACCAACTGCTGTCGGGAGAGGTGATCGACCTTGCGTCCTCGGCGGTGCCAGACGGCCGCACCCGCCAGCGTGTGGGCATCGCCGGGTCGTTGGTGCTCGCGCTCGTGGCGTTCGTGCTGACCGTGTTCGTCGCCCAACGGGTCACCGAGTCGCGGGACGTCGCGGCGGCCTTGCGCAAGCGCGGTGTGCGGGTGCTCGGTGACCTCTCGACCAGCGCGTTGCGCAACGACGCCGAGGAGATGCACGTCGCGATCGCCGGCATCGCGATGGCGGTCGGCGCGAGCGTGTCGCGGGTCGTCGTGACCGCGTTCGAAGACGCGGTGCTCGTGAGGCAGTTCACGGAGATGTTCGTCGACGAGGCACGGATCGTCGCCGGTTCCTCGGTGGGGCACGCGGAGTCGCCCGAGGACCTCGCCGTCCCGGGGCCGCTGATCGACCAGCTGGTATCGCTCCAGACGGTCGTCGGCCAACGGGAGGCGTGTCTGGTGCTCGTTGATCGGCGCAGGCGTTCGGTGGACGAGGTCGTGGCCGGAATGGCGAGCCTGCACGACATGCACATCCCGGCCGCAGGCGTCGTGCTCGTCCGTGGTCCGGGATTCGAGTGGGCCCGGCGAACGCGGCCGGCTGACGTCCTCGCCGCTACGACCTCGACGCCGTGACCGGCCGCCTGTCGCGCGCGCGACCGCGACCCGTCGCGGGTCAGCTACCGCGCCCATCCTGATGATCGACTCCTCGGATCGCGGCGGCATCGCGCGTTACACCGCAGCGCTGGTCGACGACCTGCTCGCCGCGGACGTCGACGTCGCGCTCGCCGCCCCCGCGGGCCGGGAGCGGGGCGGCGGCGCCGTGTCCCACATCCCGTGGGGTACCGAGATCGCGGGGTGGCCGGCCTGGCGCCAGAAGGGAATGCTCGCGTGGGAGTTGCCGCGGCGGGCGATCAACCTGCTGGGGATCGTGAGATCAGCGCGACCGCGTCTGGTCCACCTCCAGAACAACGTGGGTGGTCCGTTCGATCCCCTGTTGATGTGGTGGTGGCGGCACCGTGGTCTCCGCCTGGTCAGGACGGTGCACGACGTCGTCGCGCACTGGGAGAGTGGCTCGGCGCGGCGAGACCGCCGGACCTGGCGACTCGCTGATGTGGTCATCGTGCACGGCACGGACGCGAAGGCCGTGATCGAGGAGGACGCGCCCGGCATCGATGTCCGCGTGATCCCACCCGACCTCCCGCGCATGACGGCACCGTCACGTGCGAGCGCGCGAACCGCGCTGGGTCTCGACGACCGTCCCCGAGCCCTCGTGCTCGGGATCATCAGCGCCTACAAGGGAATCGATCTGCTCGCCACGGCGTGGCCGTCGGTTCGCGAACGGGTTCCGGATGCCTGCCTCGATGTCGTCGGATCGTTGCCGGTGCCGCTCGAAGAGCTGGACCGGCTCGCGTCGCTCGACGGCGTGAACGTCCATCTCGGCTGGCTGAGTGACGACGACATGCTTCTCTGGGCGGCGACGCCCGACTTCTGCCTGCTCCCGTACGCCCACGGAGTTCACTCGGCGATCATGCACAACGCGGTGGTTGCCGGGACGTCGGTGCTGGCCAGTCCGTCCCTGGCCGAGGAGACCGCCCGCTTCGGGAGCGGACGCACGGTCGAGCTGGAACCCGCAGCGTGGGCCGATGCGATGGTCGAGGCCCTCACCGTCCGACCACTTCCTCCGCCGAGCGAACGCACCCGCGGCGCTCAGGCGGCCGCGACCGCAGCGGTCTACTCGGAGCTGCTCTCGCGCTGACGGGCTGGGCGCCGGCGCGACACCGCCCGCGCGGTTCGGGACCTCAGTCGCCGAACAGGGCCCGGTAGCGGGCGCGAGCCACCGGGAAGTTCTCCAGCGCGTGGTTGCCGTCCGCGGCACCGTCTTCGTTGAAGTAGGCCTGGTACGCGAGACTGCCGGGCCCGGATTCCGGGAGCTTGCGCATCCACTCGTACATGCCCTGGACGAATGCAGGGTTGTCGCCCCCACCCGTGGTCAGGCTGCTTCCGGTCGACAACGCCCATTCCGGGTAGCTCACAGGCTTGCCGTGGGCGATCGCGAAGTCGAGCTGGTATCGCAGGTTCGGCAACACCTGATCGTCGAACGTACCGACCGGGTCCGCCCAGGTGCCCGTGGTCGAGTCGATTGCAACCGGCAGTCCCTGGTCGTAGTAGTCGAGTCCGACGAAGTCCACGTACGAGTCGCCGGGCCACGCGCACGCCGCCCCTGTCCGCATGTACGAGGAGGTGGCGCTCCAGTCGAAGCGGAACTTCGACGACACCGAGGTGAAGATGTCGTGCACCCTGCGGAAGGAGGATCGCCAGAGCGCGCAGTTGCCCTCGGCGGACCACGGGAACCAGTAGCCGTCGAACTCCCAGCCCAGACGGATGACGGCGTCGTCGAATCCGCCGTCGCTCAGGTAGGTGGCGGCTCGGCGGAACATCGCGTCGTTGCGTCCGTCGGCGGTCGCCTGGAGGTGGTCGCGGGCCTGTGCCTGTCCGTCGGCGGTCCTCGCATCGATCGGCTCGCCGAACGCCAGCGGCACCGACTCCACCAACGTGATCCGGTCCGCCAACGTCTGCAACGCACCCGGCTTCACGACCTGACCCCAGATGCTCCCCGTGAACCGCGACGAGGACCCATCCGAGAACTGCACCACGTAGCCGACCGGGCGACCCAACCACGACTCCAACCCCGTCAACGTCGACACCGCCGCATACCCCGGATAGAAGCCCAGCCCGCCTAGGGGTCGGGCAGCGCCCGAGTCGTCGTCGCGGAAGGCCACCAATGAGACGGCGGTGCCGACGATCAGGAGCAGGGCGACGAGCACGATCACGGGTCGTCCCCTGCGACGGGCGTGCGCCGGGCGACGGGGTGAGTCGCTCATGCGGTCGCCGCGGCGGCTTCGAGGAACGGACGGGGCAGGTCGGCGATCCGTATCTGCCTCATATCGGTTGGGTGTGCGATTGCGGTGCGTCGCGCAGTCTCGGGGCCCGTAGCCTCATGAGCGGGCGGGCCCGGAGGGGCTCGCCACGGCCATGGATTGGGGTGCGGGACCGGATCCGGCGGCCGCCCGCTCGAGGATGGGTTCGAACCGGTCGGCGATCGTGTCGATGTCGAACGTGCGCTCCGCGTAGTCACGGGCGCGCGTTCCATCTCGACCCGGAGTCCGGCGTCGTCGAGAAGTTCGGCCGCCGCCGCGGTGAATTTGGTCGACCGACTCAGGGTCGGTGACGATGCCACTCCCCTCCCGCTCGATGATCCGGGCGGCGAGGTTCTCGGCGGGCACAGAGGCCAGGATCGGGCGGGCGGCACAGTGATAGGTCAAGACCTTCGACGGTACGGAGAAGACTCCGGCATCCGGTTCGAGGATAGCGACCAGGACATCGGCCGACGACAGCACCTCGGCCAGTCGGTCGTACGGTTGGAAGGGGAGAAGCAGGAGGTGGTCCAGGTGGTGGTCGCGCTTCGCCTGTGCGAGGTACTCCGCGCCGAGGCCTTCGGAGATCACCACCACGCGCACGTCGGATCGATCGGCGGTGCGGACCGCGAGCTGCACGAGCAATTCCGGATTGTGCTTCAACCCGAGCGTGCCCGAATACAAGATCACGAGCGCGCCGCCCAAGTCGTGTTCCTCGGCCCATGCGTTGTCATGCGGAAGCGGCGACAGTTCTGCGAGCGGAGCCCAGTTCTCGATCGTGGTCACACGCTCGTTTGCGATTTCCCACCGATCGAGGATCGGGCGGAAGTCGTCACTGATGACCACGACCTCGTCACTCGCCGCGAGCATCCCACGCTCGAGACGCTCGAAGCCCTTCGCCATCGTGGCGCCGAGGACGGGCACGCGCTTTCGGACTTCGTTCGCCATGGCGACGCTGTACACGTCCTGTTGCCAGAACACGAAGCCGGTACGACTGCGGTCGAGGCGCTTGAGGAACGCCGACTGCGCGAAGAGCGGTGTGTTGCTCGAGAGCACGACGTCGGGGCCGAACGCGGCCACCCGCTCGGCGAGAAGCCGCGCGTACCTGCGTTCGTGGCGGAGACGGCGCGAGAACGAATACTTGGCGAACGGCTCGCCGAGGTCGATCGCTTCGACCCGGAACGTCGGGGGATCGTCCGTCCGAGCCTCGAGCGCGCCCTTGCCGGTGACGAACGAGGCACAGTGGAGGTGGCACACCTCGTGGCCGCGGCGAGCGAGCTCACGACTCAACTGCACCTGGAACGGGTGGCCCGAATAGTCGTGGACCGCGATGCGCATGCGACGGTCCGGGATCAGACGGCAGGTGACCGGTCGGAGACCGGCCACGGGTCCACCGCGGTCGTCGCGGTCGGCTCGGCGGTCCCGGTCGAGGTCAGCAGGCGCCCGAAGACGCGGGTGATCAGGGCGCGTACGGTTCCGAAGATGATGGCGAGGTCCAGCGTGAGCGACCAGTTCTCGACGTAGAAGAGGTCGAGGCGCCGGTACGCGTCGAACGAAGCGTTGTCGCGGGCCTCGATCTGCCACAGCCCCGTGATTCCCGGCCGCACGTTCAAGCGGTCGAGGAGCTCGTCGTCGAACTCGGCGACCTCCGACGCGAGCGCCGGGCGCGGGCCCACCAGGCTCATGTCTCCCCGGATCACGTTGAAGAGCTGCGGGAGCTCGTCGATGCTGGCAAGTTCCAGGATGCGCCCGACTCGCGTGCGTCGAGGGTCGGACGTGAGCTTGAAGAGCGGCCCTTGACGTTCGTTCGCGCCGCGAATCTCCGTGATCATCGTCTCGGCGCCCGGCACCATCGTGCGGAACTTGAACACCGTGAAGGGCTTTCCGCCGATGCCGATGCGCTGCTGGCGGAAGATCACGGGCCCGCGGTCACCGAGCTTGATCGCGATCGCGGCGAGCAGGAGGATCGGTGACAACGCCAGCACCAGCAGGGACGACACGAAGGTGTCCGTGATCCGCTTGGTGCGGCGCTGCCAGGCCTGCAGAGTCGGCGGCTCGACGTAGAAGATGGGCTCCCATGCGAGCGGCGTCGCGCGGAGCCGGCGGGAGGACACGCCGTGGATGCCGCTCGAAAGCTGCGTGTGGATGCCGTGCTCCATGAGCTCGTCGAGGACGCCCGACAACTCCCGGTAGTCCAGGTCGGTGGCCGCGATCAGCGCGCCGGTCGCTCTCGTGTGGCGGATGGTGTCGAGGACGCTTCCCGTGCGACCCAGGACCGGAACCGGGAATTCGTGGTTCGCGTCGCCGAGGGCACCGACGATCGAGAGCCCCAACTCGGGCTGGTCGCGGACGAGTCGGGCGAGCGCGAGGCCCTCGTCGCCTGTGCCGAGCAGCAGGACCGTCCGCGTGAAGCGGCCACGACCACGCTCGTGGCGAAGCCACGCCGCATAGGCAGAGCGGCTGAGCGACAGCGCCCCGAACTCCAGGAGACCGAGGACGACGGCCCAGCTCGCGGGCACGGAGAAGTTGAACGCGGGTGCGACGGCGACGACCGCGAGCGTGCTGATCGCGACGGCCTTCATGAGGCCGCTCAACTCCGCGGCCCGCACGGAGCAGTTGCGTGCGCGGTAGAGGTGCAGCGTCTTGATGGCGACGACGGTGGCGCCCACACCGGCCAGGGCGACGAAGTACGGCGCCTCGGTGCTGCGGCCGGCCAGGTTGGCCCGAGCGATCAGCACAAACGTGGCCGCGGCGAGCACGAGGGCGACGATGTCGGTCGCGACGAGCAACGCCCCGAGGGAGACCTTCGAACCGGGGGTGAGCCGATCGGTTGCGTCGGTCGCGGCCTCGTCCTGCGTGGCCACGTCTTCGCGAGCAGCTGACAGAGTTCCAGTCATCGAGCTGCCCCTTCCCGTGCCCAAGTGTCTGGGTGTCTGGCCGTCCCCAAGTGTCTGGCACCCACGGTAGTGCCTGACCATTCTCCGTGGCAAATCTCGCCGCCAAATCTCACGTTTCGTGTTATTTGCGTGAACGGCAGGTGAAAACTGCCCTCGGGTGATCGTCCCGCCGACCCATGATCGCGCGCTTCGTCGTCGGCTTCCCACCAAAAGCGGTCACGTGCCCGATCAGCCGGTGCAGCTCGGGCCCACAGCGTCACCCACGATCCCGACGCACCCGTGGCGGAACACGTTGCCGATGACCGCGTTGTCGCCCCACGCGTGACGAACGCCCTCTTCTCGACGGCGCCGCGGACGCTACCGCTCGGGCCGCCCGAGACGGTGCACCCCCCGGCGCCGCCCGGCAACTACCATTGCGCCGACCGTGAAGGGAGTCCTGTGAGGCTCCTACGGAAGGACTGCGTGAACGCTGAACTTCGCGCGAGTGTGTTCGACGCCCGGGATCTCCGTCGTGCCCACACCCGCATCGCCCACGAGATCGTCGAGCGCAACCGTGGCGCCGACGACATCGTCCTGGTGGGTCTCTACACGCGTGGCCCGGCCATCGCCCGCCGGCTCGCCGCCGCCATCGCCGAGTTCGAGGGCGTCGAGGTTCCGGTCGGCGCGCTCGACGTCGCCTTCTACCGGGACGACATCGGGTTGCGCGCGATCACACCGCTCGGCGCCACGGAGGTGCCCGTCGACATCGGCGACCGGGTGGTGGTCCTGGTCGACGACGTGCTCTTCACCGGACGCACCGTCCGCGCCGCGATGGACGCCCTCACCGAGCTGGGCCGGCCCCGTGCGGTGCAGCTCGCGGTCCTGGTCGACCGTGGTCACCGGGAGCTGCCGATCAGACCCGACTACGTGGGCAAGAACCTCCCGACCCGTCTCGGCGAAGACGTTCGGGTCCGGTTGTCCGAGGTCGACGGTGACGACGACAGCGTCGAGCTGTGGGAGGGAGCCGAATGAAGCACCTGCTCTCGATCGACGATCTCGACGTGGACAGCCTCACCGCGTTGCTCGACCTCTCCGAGCAGTTCGTGGCGGTGAACCAGCGCGACATCCCGAAGGTGCCCGCGCTCCGGGGCAAGGTGGTGGCGTCGCTCTTCTACGAGGAGTCGACCCGCACACGGCTCAGCTTCGAGACCGCGGCCAAGCGCCTCTCGTGTGACGTGATGACCTTCAGCGTGACGCAGTCGTCGGTGAAGAAGGGCGAGAGCCTGCGCGACACGGTGCAGACCATCGCGGCGATGGGGATCGACGCCATCGTGGTCCGCCACCCCGCCGCCGGCGCGCCCCACCGGATCGTCGACTGGACCGACGCCTCGGTCGTCAACGCGGGCGACGGCCGGCATGCGCACCCGACCCAGGCCCTGCTCGACGCCCTCACCCTGCGGCGCCACCGCGCGATCGCGGGTCTGCGCGTTGCCATCGTCGGTGACGTCCGCCACTCCCGGGTCGCCCGGAGCAACGTGAAGGCGCTCCACCTGCTCGGCGCCGAGCTCACCCTCGTGGCCCCGCCCACGCTGCTCCCGGAGTCGCTCGAGGGCTGGCCGGTACACGTGAGCCACGAGCTCGACGACGTCGTCTCGGAGGTCGACGTCGTGATGCTCCTGCGCATGCAGTTCGAGCGGCAGCAGGAGGCGTTGTTCCCGACCGTGCGCGAGTACACCGCGCGCTACGGCCTCACCGAGGCCCGGGCCGAGCGACTGAAGCCCGACGCCCTCGTCATGCATCCCGGCCCCATGAACCGCGGCGTCGAGGTGGCGGCCGAGGTCGCCGACGGGCGCCTGTCGCTCGTCACCGAACAGGTCGCCAACGGCGTCGCCGTACGTATGGCCGTCCTCTACTCCCTCCTCGGATCCGGAGCACCAGTTGCCTGAAGCCACCCCTTCTTCCCCGTCGCTCGTCGTCATGGGTGGAACGCTGGTCGACGCCTCGGGGACGCGTCGCGCCGATGTCCGCGTGCGTGACGGAAAGGTCGTCGATGTGGCGCCAGAGCTGGCGCCCCGTGACGACGAGGGGTCCCTCGACGCCGCGGGGTGCGTGGTGAGCCCGGGGCTCGTCGACCTGCACGTGCACCTGCGCGAACCGGGTGACGAGGAGGCCGAGACGATCGAGACCGGCACCCGTGCGGCGGCGCGGGGCGGCTTCACCGCGGTCGTGGCCATGCCCAACACCCGCCCGCCGCTCGACGACGCCGCAGTCGTGAGCTCGGTGCTCGCGGCTGGCGCCGCAGCCGGGCTGTGCCAGGTGGTGTCGTCGGGCTGCATCACCGTCGGTCGCGACGGGCGGGAGCTCGCGCCGATGGGGGAGTTGTACGCGATCGGCGTGCGCATCTTCACCGACGACGGCGCGTGCGTGGCCAGCGCCGGGGTGATGCGACGCGCGCTCGAGTACGCGGCCTCCCTGCCGGGCGCGATCGTCGCCGAGCACGCGGAGGACGAAACCCTCGCCGGCGGTGGTCACATGCACGAGGGCGCGTGGTCGAGCCGGCTCGGGATCCCGGGGCGCCCCTCGGTCGCCGAGACCGTGATCGTGGCGCGCGACATCGAGCTCTCCGCGGTGACCGGCACGCCCGTCCACTTCCTGCACTGCTCCGCGGCGGGCACCGTCGAGCTCGTGCGCGCGGCCAAGGCGCGGGGCCTGCCCGTCACCGCCGAGGTCGCGCCCCACCACTTCACCCTCACCGACGCGTGCTGCGAGGGCTTCGATCCGGCGTTCAAGGTGCACCCCCCGTTGCGCACCGACGCCGACGTCGCGGCCATCCGCGCCGGGCTCGCCGACGGCACCATCGACGCCATCGCCACCGACCACGCGCCCCACACCCCCGAGTCGAAGGAGCATCCGTTCGAGGAGGCGCCGCCGGGGATGTTGGGGCTCGAGACCGCGCTCGCGCTCACGCTCACCGAGCTGGTGGAGCCGGGGGTCGTGACCCTCCCGGACGCGCTGGCCCTGCTGTCCTGGAGACCGGCGGCGATCGCCGGGCTCACCGGGCAGGGCGGCCCGATCGCCCCGGGCGCGCCTGCGCACCTGGTGGTGATCGATCCCCGCGAGGAATGGCAGGTCGACGCTCGGCGTCTGGCCAGCCGGGCCCGCAACACGCCCTTCGCCGGGCGCACGCTCACCGGCAAGGTCCGCCACACCGTTTTCGCCGGCGCGCCGGTCGTCGTCGACGGCGAGGCGACCCGATGAGGGCGACCCGTGACGAGGACGCGCTGCTCGTGCTGAGCGATGGCGCCGAATTCGAGGGCGAGGCGATCGGTGCGCTCCGACACGGCGCCGCGACCGTCGCCGCGGGAGAAGTGGTCTTCAACACCGCGTTGTCGGGTTACCAGGAGATCATCACCGACCCGTCGTACGCGGGGCAGGTCGTCACCTTCACCTACCCGCACATCGGCAACTATGGCGTCAACGTCGACGACGACGAGAGCCGTCGCCCGTTCTGCGCCGGCGTGATCGTGCGCGACCTCGCCACGCATCACAGCAACTGGCGCGCCGACGCGAGCCTCGACGAGCTCCTGGTGCGCCACGGCATCCCCGGCATCACCGGGATCGACACCCGCCGCCTCACCCGGCACCTGCGCGACGCGGGCGCCCTGCCCGGAGCGTTCGGCACGGACGAGTCCGCGGTGCGGGCCGCCGCGGCGCAGGCGCCGAGCACCGACGGCGTCGACCTCGTCGCCACCGTGACCACCGACGCGTCCTACGTGGTGGGCAGCGACGACGCTCCCTTCCGCGTGGTCGCGTACGACTTCGGGATGAAGCGCACCATCCTGCGGCATCTCGTCGGCGCCGGATGTCGCGTGGAGGTGGTACCCGCGTCCACCCCGGCGGCGGCGGTGCTCGCCCGAGGCGCCGACGGCGTGTTCCTGTCGAACGGCCCCGGCGACCCCGCCGCGGTCGTCGGCGCCGTCGACCGGGTCGGCGCGCTGATCGGGGAGGTGCCGGTGTTCGGCATCTGTCTCGGCCACCAGATCCTGGGGCTCGCGCTGGGTGGCAGCACCTACAAGCTGCGCTTCGGGCACCATGGGGGGAACCACCCGGTTCGCCATGAGGCCACCGGGCGGGTGGAGATCACGAGCCAGAACCACAACTACGCGGTCTCGCCCGACGGGTTGGACGGGGTGGAGCTCACCCACGTGAACCTCAACGACGGCGTGGTCGAGGGCCTGCGGGCGCTCGACGCGCCCGCGTTCGGCGTGCAATACCACCCGGAGGCCGGACCGGGCCCCCACGACGCCCGATACCTGTTCGACGACTTCATCGCGCTCATGACGGACTCCTCCTCCGGGAAGAGCCGCTGATGCCGCGCCGCGACGATCTCGAGACCGTCCTGATCATCGGCAGCGGCCCGATCGTCATCGGGCAGGCGTGTGAGTTCGACTACTCGGGGACACAGGCGTGTCGTGTCCTGCGTGACGAGGGCTATCGCGTCGTCCTCGTCAACTCGAACCCGGCGACGATCATGACCGACCCCGAGTTCGCCGATGCCACCTACGTCGAGCCGCTCGACGTGCAGAGCCTGACCCGCATCATCGAACGCGAGCGACCCGACGCGCTGCTGCCGACGCTGGGCGGCCAGACCGCACTGAACCTCTCGATCGAGCTGCACGAGGCCGGAGTGCTCGCCGAGTACGGCGTCGAGCTCATCGGCGCCAGCGTGGAGGCGATCCGCACCGCGGAGAACCGTCACGAGTTCAAGGCCGCGATGCAGGAGATCGGCCTCGCCGTGCCGTCGTCGGGATTCGCGTACACGCTCGACGAGGCGATGCAGGTGGCGCAACAGGTCGGCTACCCGCTCATCGTGCGGCCTTCGTTCATCCTCGGTGGGGGAGGCACCGGCTTCGCCGCGGACCCCGAGGAGATGCGCCGGGTCGCCGCGCACGGCCTGGCGACCAGCCCGGTGTCGGAGATCCTCATCGAGCAGTCCATCGCGGGGTGGAAGGAGTACGAGCTCGAGGTGATGCGCGACCACGCCGACAACGTGGTGGTCATCTGCTCGATCGAGAACTTCGACGCCATGGGCGTGCACACCGGCGACTCGATCACGGTGGCGCCCGCGCAGACCCTGACCGACGTCGAGTACCAGCGACTGCGCGACGAGGCGTTCGCGTGCATCCGCCGCATCGGTGTCGACACCGGGGGTTCCAACATCCAGTTCGCGGTGAACCCCGCCAACGGCGACGTGGTCGTCATCGAGATGAACCCGCGTGTCTCGCGGAGCAGCGCGCTGGCCAGCAAGGCGACCGGCTTCCCGATCGCCAAGATCGCGGCGCGTCTCGCGGTGGGCTATCGCCTCGACGAGATCATGAACGACATCACGGGGGAGACGCCGGCGTCGTTCGAGCCCACCATCGACTACGTCGTCACCAAGGTCCCACGGTGGGCGTTCGAGAAGCTCCCGGGCGCGGTGCCGGTGCTCGGCACGATGATGCAGTCGGTGGGCGAGGTGATGGCGATCGGTCGGACGTTCCCGGAAAGCCTGCAGAAGGCACTGCGCTCGTTGGAGACCGGTCGCTACGGGCTCAACTGCGATCCCACCGAGCGCGAGTACGACGCGCACAGCGCCGACGAGCTGGTGCGGATGGTGGCCAGCGCGACCCCGGAACGCCCCTTTCTGTTGGACGCGGCCCTGCGGCGCGGCGTGTCGGTCGAGCGCCTCCACGACACCACCGGCATCGATCCCTGGTTCCTCGAGCACCTGGCTGCACTCGGCGAGCTGCGTGCCGAGCTCGGAGGACGGGTCCCGCACGACCTCACCCGACGCGAGTGGAGACGGGTGAAGCGTGCGGGCTTCGCCGACGCGCAGCTCGCCTACCTCTGGGACTGCCCCGAAGACGAGGTGCTCGCGGCACGGATCGCCGCCGGGGTGCAGGTCACCTACAAGACGGTCGACACGTGCGCGGCCGAGTTCGCGGCCCGCACGCCCTATCACTACGGCACCTTCGAGGACGAAGACGAGATCGCGCCCCTGGTGCGACCCGCGGTGGTGATCCTGGGCAGCGGACCGAACCGGATCGGCCAGGGCGTCGAGTTCGACTACTGCTGCGTGCACGCCGCGTTCGCGCTGTCGGACGCCGGGTTCGAGACGGTGATGCTCAACTGCAACCCCGAGACGGTGTCCACCGACTACGACACGAGCGACCGCCTCTTCTTCGAACCGCTCCACGCGGAAGACGTGCTGGCGGTGTGTCGGCGCCTCCAGGAACGGGGCGCCGAAGGCGGCGGCGAGCTGACCGGGGTCGTGGTGGCGCTCGGGGGCCAGACGCCGCTCAAGCTGGCGCGGACGCTCGAGGGCGCCGGCATCCCGGTCCTCGGTACCAGCCCCGACTCGATCGACCTGGCCGAAGACCGCGAGCGCTTCCACGCGCTGTGCACGCAGCTCGGCATCGCCCAGCCGCCGGGAGGCACCGTCGTCACCGCCGCGCAGGCACGCGCCGTGGCCGACCGCCTGGGGTACCCGGTGCTGGTGCGGCCCTCCTACGTGCTGGGCGGGCGGGCGATGCAGATCGTCTACGACGAAGCCGGGCTCGACACCGCGATGGAGGAGCTCGCCGCGGCCGGCAGCCTCGGGCGCGAGGGCGGCTTGTCCGCCGAGCGTCCGGTGCTCGTGGACCGGTTCCTGGAGGACGCGGTGGAGGTCGACGTCGACGCCATCCGCGACCGTACCGGCGACGTCGTGATCGGTGGCGTCATGGAGCACATCGAAGAAGCCGGGGTGCACTCGGGCGACTCCGCGTGCGCGATACCGCCACAGACGCTCACCGCCGACATGGTCGATCGCATCGAGACCCAGACGCGCGCGCTCGCGGACGCGCTCGACGTGCGCGGCCTGCTCAACGTGCAGTACGCGGTGAAGGGCGACGAGCTCTTCGTGATCGAGGCCAATCCGCGCGCGAGCCGTACGGTGCCGTTCGTGAGCAAGGCGACCGGCGTGCCGCTGGCGAAGGTCGCGTTCGCGCGTCATGGTGGGCGCGACCCTCGACGAGCTGCGGGCCGAGGGGCTGTTGCAGCCACCCGCTGCCGGTGGTCACATCGCGGTGAAGGAGGCGGTGCTCCCGTTCAACCGGTTCCCGGACGTGGACACCGTGCTCGGTCCCGAGATGCGCAGCACCGGCGAGGTCATGGGCATCGACCGCTCGTTCGGGATGGCGTTCGCCAAGAGCCAGACCGCGGCAGGCAACCGCATCCCGCGCGAGGGCACGGTGTTCCTCTCGCTGGCCGACCGCGACAAGCCGGCCGGCCTGGTCGCGGCGCGCCGCTTCGCCGAGCTCGGGTACTCGCTGGTCGCGACCGCGGGGACCGCCGCCGCGCTGGCGGCCGAAGGCCTCAAGGTCGAAGCGGTGGTCGGCAAGCTGACCGACCGTGACCGCGACCCCGCCCGCGACGACGGCGACCTCGACGCGGTCGAGCTGCTCCTCTCCGGTCGGGTCGACCTCGTGGTCAACACCCCCCGGGGCCGGGGACCCCGGGCCGACGGCGCCCACATCCGCCGCACCGCCACCGCCCGCGGCATCCCGTGCGTCACGACGGTCGCCGCCGCCCTCGCCGCTTCGGCGGGGATCGTGGAATGGGAGTCGACGGAGGCCACCGTCCGCTCCCTGCAGGAGTACCACCTCGACGGCCAGCTCCGGCTGGAGGTGTAGCGACGGTGGCCGTCGGGGCGGTTGACGTGGCGGTGACCCTGGGGGGCGTGCAGCTCCCCGCCCCGGTGGTCACCGCCTCCGGCACCTTCGGCCACGGCGACGAGGTGGCCAAGCTCGGTGATCCGAGCCGCCTCGGCGCCATCACCGCCAAGTCGCTCTGCCCGGAGTCGTGGCCGGGCAAGCCCGCGCCGCGCCTGCACATGACCGCGGCGGGGATGCTCAACGCCGTCGGTCTGCAGGGCCCGGGTGTCGCCGCGTGGCTCGCGCGCGACCTGCCCGCGTTGCGCGCCACCGGCGCGCGCGTCATCGCGTCGATCTGGGGACAGACGGTCGAGGAGTTCGCGCGCGCCGCGGAGATGCTCGAGCCCGCGCGCGGCGAGTTGATCGCGCTCGAGGTCAACGTCAGCTGTCCGAACCTCCACGACCGGGCGCACATGTTCGCCCACGATCCCGACGCGACCCGCGCCGCCGTGGCCGCGGCGGTCGGCGCGACCTCACTCCCCGTGTTCGCCAAGCTGTCGCCGAATGTGACGGATCTGACGAAGATCGCCCGAGCCGCGGTCGACGGGGGGGCGCAGGGACTGACGCTGGTCAACACCGTGATGGGCCTACTGATCGACGCCGAGACCCGTCGACCGGTCCTCGGCGGTGGAGGCGGGGGACTCTCGGGGCCCGCGATCAAGCCGGTGGCGTTGCGCGCGGTCCACGACGTGACGCGCGCGCTGCCCGACGTGCCGGTCATCGGTACCGGTGGCGTGCAATCGGGTGTCGACGCGGTCGAGATGCTGCTCGCGGGCGCGAGCGCGGTCGCCGTCGGTACCGCGAGCTTCCTCGACCCGCGCGCGCCGTACCGCGTGCTGGACGAGCTCCGCGCGTGGTGCGCGGCGCACGGCGTCGCGCGCGTGTGCGATCTCATCGGCAAGCTGGAGATGTGAGCATGACCGACGAACCGCGCGACCATCTCGCGCTCGCGCTCGACGTTGGCGACCTGCCGACCGCGCTGGCGGTGGCGGCACGGGTGCAGCCCTGGTTCGGTGTCGCCAAGGTGGGGTTCGAGCTGTACGCCGAAGCCGGCCCCGATGCCTTCGATGCCTTACGGGACAAGGGGTTCCGGGTGTTCGCCGACCTCAAGCTCCACGACATCCCGACGACGGTGGGCCGGGCGGCGCGGGTGCTCGGCCGGCGCGGGGTCGACTTCCTGAACTTCCACGCGGCCGGTGGTGCGGCGATGGTGCGCGCGGGTGTCGAAGGTCTTGCCGAGGGCGCGCGCGACGGTGGGCACGCGCCGCCGATCGCGCTCGCGGTCACAGTGCTCACCAGCGATGCGAACGTCGACGCGCTCGACGCGCGCATGCAGGTCGCGCTCGACGCGGGGTGCGCGGGCGTGGTGTGCGCGGGAACCGACGTCGAGGTCGCGCGGTCGTTCGGCCTGCGCACGATGGTGCCCGGCATCCGGCTCGCCGACCGTGCCGTACACGACCAGGCGCGCGTCGACTCGCCGGGTGACGCGATCGCGCGCGGCGCCGACTGGCTCGTGATCGGCCGGGCGGTCACTGCGGCCGACGACCCGCAGCACGCGGCGCGCGAGATCACGCGCGCGGTCGCCGACGGCCTCGCCCGGGTGGCCGACTGAGCCCAGGCCGCCGATCCGACTGGCCGATCCGACTGGCCGATCCGACTGGGCGGTCCGGCTCGCCCGCCCGTCGCCCGCCTAGTTGTCAGGAAAGCACCGCTGCGTATACTGGCCGCCGCCGTCGTCCCGGAGGTAGCCGGATGCCATTGCCCCCTGCGCTCACCGCCGAGCAACGTCAAGCCGCACTCGAGAAGGCGGCCGCCGCGCGTCGCCAACGCGCCGAGGTGAAGGCGAAGCTCAAGCAGGGTTCACTGGGCCTCGGCGAGCTCTTCGACCAGAGCACGCGCGACGACGCGCTGGCGAAGCTGAAGGTCGTGAGCGTGCTCGAGTCGCTGCCGGGTGTCGGCAAGGTGCAGGCCCGTCGCATCATGGAAGAGCTCGACATCAGCGAGAGCCGCCGGCTCCGCGGGCTCGGCCGCAACCAGCGCGAAGGCCTGCTCTGCCACCCGAAGATCGTGCGCAGCTCCTAGGAGCAGCCGAGCCGTACCCGGAGGGCGGGACGGCGTCGCGGAATCGACCAGTGGAGGTAGACCGTGCTCGTCGTGCTCGCCGGCCCGTCCGGGGTCGGCAAGGGCACCATCGTCGAGCGGCTCCTCGTTCGGCACCCGGGCCTCTGGGAATCGGTGTCGTACACGACGCGCCCACCCCGCCCGGGCGAGGTCGACGGCGTCGACTACCACTTCGTCAGCCGCGGCGAGTTCGAGGCCCTGCGCGACGCGGGCGGGTTCCTGGAGTGGTTCGAGGTCTTCGGCGACCTCAAGGGCACGCCCCGGGCCCCGGTCGAGGAGCGCCTCGGCGCCGGCGGTGACGTCCTGCTCGAGATCGACGTGCAGGGAGCGCTCGCGGTCCGGGAGGCGTTCCCCGAGGCGGTCCTGGTCTTCGTGAAGCCGCCGTCGGCCGACGAGCTGCGCCGGCGCCTGACCAACCGGGCCGCGGGCCCCGCCGAGGACCTCGAGGCGCGGCTGGCCGCCGCCGCGGCCGAGGAGGCGAAGGCAGGGGAGTTCGACGCGGTCGTGGTGAACGACGACGTGGAGCGAGCGGTGGCCCAGGTGGCTGGTATCCTGGCCGGTCCGCGTTCCGAACCCTGATCCCCGGAGATGCCTGATGGCTCCTCGAGCCTCGCTCATGACCCCCCGCATGGAATACCTGCTCGAGCGGGTGGACTCGAAGTTCACGCTGGTGACGCTCTCGGCGATGCGGGCGCGGGAGATCAACGACTACTACAACCAGCTCGGCGAGGGCCTCGGCAAGATCGTGCCGCCGCAGGTCACGTCGGTGTCGCGCAAGCCGCTCTCCATCGCGATGGAGGAGATCGAGGTCGGGAAGATCGAGTCGGTCGCGCTCCCCACCGAGGAAGAGCGCGCCGAGGCGGCGGCCGCGGAGGCCGCGCTCATCGAGGCTGCGCGCGCGGCCGCCGACGGCCCGCTCGAAGAGGCATAGCTCTGGCTGGCGTCGAAGCGTCGACTCGTGAGGAGTCGGGGCTGCGTGGACGGCGCATCGTCCTCGGTGTGAGCGGCGGCATCGCCGCGTACAAGGCGGTCGACGTGTGCCGCCGCCTCGTCGACGCCGGCGCGCACGTCGCGCCGGTGCTCACCGAGGACGCGCTGCGGTTCGTCGGTGCGCTCACCTTCTCGGCGCTCGCGTCGGAACCGGCCCGCACCTCGCTGTTCGACGCGCCCGAGCCCATCCCCCACACCCGGCTCGGCCAGGCCGCCGATCTCGTGATCGTGGCGCCCGCCACGGCCAAGCTGCTGGGCAAGTACGCGGCCGGTATCTCCGACGACCTGCTCACCGCGACGCTGCTCGCCACCCGCGCGCCGGTGCTGGTGGCGCCGGCCATGCACACCGAGATGTGGGAGCACCCGGCGGTGCAGGACAACCTTGCGACGCTGCGGCGACGGGGCGTCCACGTGGTCGATCCCGCGGCCGGGCGCCTGGCCGGCGGCGACGTCGGCGAGGGCCGCCTGGCCGATCCGGCCGACATCGTGGCGGCCGCCGCCGCGGTGCTCGCGGATCCGGGCCCGGGTGCGCGGGACCACCACGCGTTGGCCGGAGTCCACGTGCTGGTCACGGCCGGAGGCACCCGCGAACCCATCGACGCAGTGCGCATCATCACCAACCGCTCGTCCGGCAAGCAGGGCTACGCCATCGCCGAGGTGGCCGCCCGGCAGGGCGCGACGGTCACGCTGGTCACCACCATCGGCCGGCCCCCGCCCGCGGGCGTCGAGATCGTGCCGGTGCAGACGGCCGCCGAGATGCAGGACGCCGTGCTGGCCCGGGCCGCGGCCAGCGACGTGATCGTGATGGCGGCCGCGGTGGCCGACTTCCGCCCCAAGGAACCGCCCGACCGCAAGCTCAAGAAGCACGAGGGCATCCCCGAGATCGTGCTGGAACCGACCCACGACTTCCTCGTCGACCTCGGGCGCGAGAAGGCGCCGACCCAGGTGCTGGTCGGGTTCGCGGCGGAGACCGACGACCTCGTCGACAACGCCGCGAGCAAGCTGCGTGCCAAGCGGCTCGACCTGATCGTCGGCAACGACATCTCCCAGCCCGACGCGGGCTTCGAGGTCGACACCAACCGTGCCGTCATCCTCGACGTGGACGGCGCGATCGACACCCTCCCGTTGCTGGCGAAATCCGACCTCGCCGGGGTCATCCTCGATAAGGTCGCCGGCCTGCT
Source organism: uncultured Actinomycetes bacterium (assembly GCA_963750045.1). GTDB lineage: Bacteria > Actinomycetota > Acidimicrobiia > IMCC26256 > DASPTH01 > DASUAS01. Next base: position 298,295 of record CAVVPD010000004.1, read on the forward strand.
CGCACAGAAGAAGCTCGCACACGAGAAAGCAGAGTCATGACCGACCGCTACACGTTCACGTCCGAATCGGTGACCGAGGGTCACCCGGACAAGATGTCCGACCAGATCAGCGACTCCGTCCTCGACGCGATCTTCGAGCAGGACCCGCAGAGTCGCGTGGCCTGCGAGACGCTCTGCACGACCGGCCTGATCGTCGTCGCCGGTGAGATCTCCACCCGCGCCCAGATCGACTACCAGCGCACCGTGCGCGACACCGTGCGGAGCATCGGCTACTCGAGCAGCGCCTTCGGCTTCGACGCCAACACCTGCGCGGTCATCACCTCGATCGACGAGCAGTCGCCCGACATCGCCATGGGCGTCGACAAGGCCAAGGAACTGCGCGACGGCACCGGCGACCACTACGACGAGGTCGGTGCCGGCGACCAGGGGATGATGTTCGGCTACGCCTGCGACGACACCGACGACCTCATGCCCATGCCGATCTGGTTCGCGCACCGCCTCGCCAAGCGCCTCACCCAGGTGCGCAAGGAGGGCATCCTCGACTACCTCCGCCCGGACGGCAAGACCCAGGTCACCCTCTCGTACGAGGACGGCAGGCCCAAGCGCCTCTCGACCGTGCTCATCTCCAGCCAGCACGGTCCGGGCATCGACATCGACGGCCAGATGCGCGACGACATCATCGAGCACGTGATCAAGCCGACCGTGCCCGAGCAGTTCGCGAGCGACGACTACGAGGTGCTGTGCAACCCCACCGGCGCGTTCGAGCTCGGAGGGCCCCACGCCGACTGCGGCCTCACCGGACGCAAGATCATCGTCGACACCTACGGCGGGATGGCCCGTCACGGTGGTGGTGCGTTCAGCGGCAAGGACCCGACCAAGGTCGACCGCTCGGCCGCCTACGCGGTGCGTCACGTGGCCAAGAACGTCGTCGCCGCGGGGATCGCGTCGCGCTGTGAGGTGCAGGTCGCGTACGCCATCGGCGTGTCGCACCCGGTGTCGGTGATGGTCGAGACGTTCGGCACGTCGCAGATCGACCCGGACAAGCTGCCCGGGCTCGTGCACGACATCTTCGACCTCCGACCGGCCGCGATCATCGAACGCCTCGACCTGCGTCGCCCGATCTACCGCAACACCGCGGCGTACGGGCACTTCGGCCGCAGCGACCGCGACTTCACGTGGGAGCGCACCGACCACGCGGACGAGCTCAAGAAGGCGGCGGAGGCGATCGCCTGACACGAGGCGGCCTCATCTGTCGGGTCCAGCCCGACGTCCCCGCGATCCGTCGCGCGTTCGACTACCTCGTTCCGGAACGTCTCGGCACCGGCGACCTGACGACGGGCACGATCGTGAGGGTCCCGTTGCACGGGCGGCCGCGTGCGCGGGTGGGTGCTCGACCCGGACGTGGCCGTGCCCGAAGCGCCGGCCGGACGACTGCGGGAGCTGTCGGCCGTGGTGTCGGCCGGCCCTCCGCCCGATGTGGTCGACCTGTGCCGGTGGGCCGCGTGGCGGTGGGCGGGCCCGGTGGCGACGTTCCTCCGTGCGGCTTCGTCCCCCAACGTGGTGCGTGGCGCGGCTGCGCCGGAGCGGGAGCGCGCGGTCTACCCGGGGCCTGCGCTCGACGGTGCGGAGCTGCGCGTCGTCGGCCCCCGCGACCACCTGGAGGTGCCGCTCGCGCCCGAGGGTTCGACGCTGGTGATCGATCCGTCACCCGCGCGCGGCGCCCACCTCGCGGCGCGCCGGCGCGACGAGGGCCGCGAGGTGGTCACGCCCGGCTCGGAACATCCCGACGCGGTGCGCACCGAGCACTGGGAGCGCGCCCGCGCCGGCGTGTGTGTCGTGATCGGCGGGCGGAGCGCGGTGTGGGCACCGGTGCCCGACCTCGCCGCGATCGTCGTGCTCGACGAGAGCGACGAGGCATTGGAGGACGAGCGCGCGCCCACGTGGAACGCACGCGTGTCGTCGCGCTCGAGCGCGCGCGTCGCGCGTCGGCAGCGGTGCGGCTGATCACGCCCGCGCCCAGCGTCGACGCACTGGTCGCGGTGGGGAGCGGCGCGCCGATGCCCCCGCGCGTTCGGTCGGCCGCGCCTGGCCCCGCGTCGACGTCGTCGACCAGCGCGACGAAGAACCCGGCCACGGGCTGCTCAGCGCGGCGTTGGCCGACGGCCTGCGGCGGACCGTCGCGGAGGACGATCGGGCGATCTGCGTGCTGAACCGACGGGGGCGTGCGCGGCTGCTGGCGCGCCACGCGTGCAGGGAGCTGGCGCGGTGTGAGACGTGCGGCGCCACCGTCGAGCAGCGTGACCACGGGTTGACGTGCGCGCGCTGCGGCACGGTGCGCCCGCTCGTGTGCCTCCACTGTCACGGCAGCCGTTTCCGGGCCGTGCGGCCGGGGATCACGCGCGTGCGTGACGACCTGGCCGCGCTCCTGCCCCGGACCGAGGTGGCCGCGGTCGACGCCGCCACCGCCGAGGTCACCGACGCTGCCGGTGCTCGTCGGCACCGAAGCCGTCCTGCACCGGGTGGCCGCGGACGGAGGGTCCCGCGCGGTCGGCCTGGTCGCCTACCTCGAGCTCGATCAGGAGCTCCTGGCCCCGCGTGCCTACGCCGCCGAGCAGGCGCAGTGGCTCCTCGTGCGCGGTGCCCGCCTGCTCGGGCGGCGCGGACTGCTCCTCGTGCAGACGCGCCTGCCGGGCCACGAGGTGGTGGAAGCCGCGGTGCGGGGCACGCCGATGCTGGTGGCCGAGGCGGAACGGGACCGCCGCCGAGCACTCGGATTTCCGCCGTTCGGGGGCCTGGCCGACGTCCGCGGGGCGCCGGCGGCGGTCGCCGCGGCGGTCGCCGCGGTGCGCGAGCAGGGGGTCACGGTGCTCGGCCCGACGCCCGACGGGACCCAGGCGCTGTTCCGCGCGCCCTCCACCGGCGCGTTGTGCGACGTGCTCGCCGCGCCGGCCGTGGACGCGGCGCGAACCCATGGTCGCCTGCGCGTCGACGTGGATCCACGCCGGGTCTGAGCGGCGCCCCGGTCGGGTGACGTGCCAGCGGGTAACTTGGAGGCATGTATCCGCTCCGGCTCTTCGGCGATCCCGTGCTGAAGCAGCGCGCGCGCGAGGTCGAGAACCTCGACGACGATCTGGTCACGCTGGTCCACGGCATGTACGACACGATGGACCTCGAAGACGGCATCGGCCTGGCCGCCCCGCAGGTGGGGGTGCGCAAGCGGCTCTTCACCTTCGATCTGCACGAGGGTGAAGGCCCGGGAGTGGTGATCAACCCGGAGATCGTCGAGTCCGTTGGCGAGGTGCTGTCCGACGAGGGCTGCCTCTCGGTGCCCGGCTACCGGTTCGAGGTGCTCCGGGCCGAGCGGGTGACCATGCGCGGTCTCGGCCTCGACGGCGGCGAGATCGTCATGGAGGGTGACGACCTGCTCGCCCGGATGATCCAGCACGAGATCGACCACCTCGACGGTGTGCTCCTCCTCGACCGGGTCGAGCCCGACGTCCGTCGTGAGGCCCTCAGGGAGATGAGGACGCGCGAGTTCCCGACGCGCGAGGTGCCCGCGTGTTCGGGCAGCGACCGCGGCCTGTAGATGATCGATTCCGTTGCGTCGTCCCGCCTCCCGGGCGCGACTCCGCTGTTCCTCCGCTAGGCCGGCTGCCCGCGTGCGACTGGTCTTCTTCGGTACACCCGACGACGCGGTTCCCGCGTTCGCGTGCGTTGCACGCCGCCGGGCACGACATCGCGCTCGTCGTCACCCAACCCGACCGTCGCCGCGGCCGGGGGAGCGAGCCCAGCGCCAGCCCGGTGAAGGCCGCGGCCCGCGAGCTCGAGCTCCCGGTGCTCACGCCCGAGCGTTCGTCCGAGGTGCGCGACGACGTCGCCGCTTCGGGCGCGGAGCTCGGTGTGGTGGTCGCGTTCGGCCAGATCCTCCCCGAGGCGCTGCTCGAGGCACTGCCGTGCGGGTTCGTGAACCTGCACTTCTCGCTGCTGCCGCGCTGGCGGGGCGCGGCTCCGGTCGAGCGGGCGATGCTCGCCCAGGACCCCGAGACCGGCGTGTGCGTCATGGCACTCGAGGCCGGGCTCGACACCGGACCGGTCTACGCCCGGGCGACGTGCCCGATCGCGGGGCACGAGACCGCCGGCGAGCTGCGGGCACGTCTCGCGGCCCTCGGCACCGAGCTGTTGATCACGACGCTGCCCAAGATCCCGACCACGACGCCGAGTCCCCAGGTGGGCACACCCACCTACGCGGACAAGCTCACGGTCGAGGAGTTCGAGCTCGACTGGGAACAGCCTGCGGTCGACCTGGCGCGCGTCATCCGGGCCGGCAACCCGCGTCCCGGCGCGTGGACCACCGACCACGGCGGCCGGTTGAAGATCTGGCGGTGCCGGCCACTGTCGGCCAGCGTCGACGAGCCGCCGGGCACGGTGTTCGGCCACACCCGGGTCGCCACCGGCGACGGCGCACTCGAGCTGGTGGAGGTCCAACCGGAGGGTCGACGGGTGATGGCGGCGAACGTGTGGCTGGCCGGCCGGCGCGCGCCGACGAAGCTGCTCGGCACGTGAGCGCGGTGGCCGCGGTCGGCGTGGCATGAGCTCGGAAACGAAACGCAAGCCCGGGCGCGCGAAGGGTGGGAAGCGGGGGGCGGCGACGAAGACCACGCCGCCCGGGACGGTGACCGGCGCGCGCGTCGTCGCCGTCGACGCGCTCGTCCGCATCGACGACGGCGCTTACGCGCACGTGGTGCTCCCGGCCATGCTGTCGCAGACCGCGCTGTCCGACCGCGACCGGGCCTTCACCACCGACCTGGTCTACGGGACCGTGCGCGCGCAGCGCCGCCTCGACGACCTGCTCGGGCACGTGGTGAAGCGACCGTTGCACCGGCTCGACCCTCCGGTGCGCGCCGCCCTGCGCCTCGGCGCCTATCAGCTGCTGGGTGACACGCCCCCGCACGCCGCGGTCGCCGCGACCGTCGACGCGGTGGGGGCGCGGTCGCCGCGTGCGCGCGGCTTCGTGAACGCCAACCTGCGCGCGCTCACCCGTCTCCCGCAGCCGTGGCCCGAGCCGGCGAGCGAGGCCGTGGCACTTTCCTACCCGGACTGGCTGGTCGAGCGCCTCACCGCCGAGCTCGGCGCCGCCGACGCGCGTGCCGCGCTCGTCGCCATGAACGAACCCGCCGCGGTCACGTTGCGGCCCAACCCCCGGATCATGACCGCGGACGCGCTGGCCGAGGAGCTCCGAGCCGCCGGCGCCGAGGTCGAGCGCGGCCGTCTCGTGCCCGACGCGCTCATCGTGCGCGGCATCGGCGACCCCGCCCGGCTCGACGCGGTGCACGAAGGCCGGGCGACGCCGCAGGACCAGGGCAGCCAGGCCGTCGTCGCCGCGCTCGCCCCGGAGCCGGGAGAGCGTGTCGCGGATCTCGCCGCCGCCCCGGGCGGCAAGGCCACCGCCGTCGCCGAACGGGTGGGGCCCGAGGGCGTGGTCGTGGCCGTCGACGTCGACCCCGGCCGGGTGCGCATGATCGCCACCGCCCGTGCACGGCTCGAGGTCGGTCAGCTCGCGCCGGTCGTCGGCGACGCCCGCACCCCGCCGTTGCGCGCCGGTGTGTTCGACCGGGTGCTGCTCGACGCTCCGTGCAGCGGCATCGGGGTGCTCCGGCGCCGGCCCGACGCCCGCTGGCAGCTCCGGCCCGAGGCGATCGACGAGCTCGCCGGCCTGCAGCGGGCACTGCTCGGCGCGGCGGCGCAGTTGGTCCGCCCCGGTGGTGTGCTGGCGTACTCGGTGTGCACCGTGACCGCGGCGGAGACGACCGACGTCGACGACTGGGCCGCCGGACACCTCCCCGAATTCGGCGCGCTCGGCGCCGCCCGGTGGGTTGTGGACCCGCCGCGGCCGCGGCGCGATGTTGCTGCCCCAGGCCGGTGGCACCGACGGCATGTTCGTCCTGCTGCTCCGCCGCGCGGAGCACGCCGTCTAGGTTTGGTTCCATGAAGCTCGCGCCCTCGATCCTCTCGGCCGACTTCGCCGAGCTCGGTGCCGAGGTCGAGCGGGTCAGCGAGGTCGCCGACCTCCTGCACGTCGACGTGATGGACGGCCATTTCGTGCCCAACCTCACCATCGGCCCGCCCGTGGTGAAGTCGCTACGGCGACGCACCGAGCTGTTCCTCGACTGCCACCTCATGGTCGACAACCCCGGCGTGCTGCTCGAGGAGTTCGCCGACGCCGGCGCCGACCGCTGCATCGTGCACGTGGAGCTGGGCGATCCCCGCCCGCTGTTCGACGAGCTGCGGGCCCGTGCCATGGGGGTGGGTCTCGTCCTCAACCCGCCCACGTCGGTCGACGCGGTGATGCCCTACCTCGACCAGATCGACCTGCTGCTGGTGATGAGCGTCAACCCCGGGTGGGGCGGCCAGGCGTTCATCCCCGAGGTGCTGGACAAGGTCGCCGCCGCCCGCAAGGAGATCGACGCCCGGGGCCTGGCGGTCGAGATCGAGATCGACGGCGGCATCAACGTCGACACCGCGCCCGCGGCCGCGTCGGCCGGGTGCGACATCCTCGTCGCCGGCAGCGCGGTGTTCCGGGCCGAGGATCCCGTCGCCGCGGCGCGTGCGATCCTCGCAGCCGCCGGCGCCGCAACCGATCGGGGACGGGTCCGGTGACGCCGCCGCCCGAGGTGGGGGTCGACCTCGTGGCCAAGGTGCTGGTCGTGTCCGACGGCGTGACGGCCGGCACCCGCGTCGACAACGCCGGCCCCAAGGTCGTCGCCCGCCTGGTCGACGCGGGGTGGGTCGTGCTCGAGCACCGGGTCACCGCCGACGGCATCGACGAAGTCGCGTTCGCGCTCCGGGACCTCGTGACCGGCTTCACCGGCGTCGTCGTCACCACCGGGGGGACCGGGTTCGGCCCGCGCGACCTCACGCCCGAGGGCACCCGCGTGGTGATCGACAGGGAGGCGCCCGGGATGGCCGAGGCCATGCGCCGGGCCAGCGACTCGCCCGGGCGGCCGTTCGGGATGCTCGGCCGCGGCGTGTGCGGCACCGTCGGTACCGCCATCGTCGCCAACCTGCCCGGCTCCAGCAACGGTGCGCTCGAGTGCCTGGAGGTCGTCCTCCCCGCGCTGCCCACGCGCTCGACCTGCTGAGCGGCGGCCGGCCGCACTGACCCGAACGCACCCACCCGAACGGAGCTTCCATGCGCGGCGGCCCTCCACGAAGCCGGCAACCCCGAGCTGGTCCTCGGCGACGTCGACATCGCCGAGCCCGGCCCGGGCCGGGTGCGCGTGCGGGTGCACCACTGCGGCATCTGCCACTCCGACTACACCGCCCTGCACAGCGCGTACGGCGCCAGCCCGTCGATCCTCGGCCACGAGGCCGCGGGCGTGGTCGACGCGGTCGGAGACGGCGTCACGATGCTGGCGCCGGGCGACAAGGTCGTGCTCACGCCCATCGCGCCCTGCGGTCGTTGCTACTGGTGCCTGCGCAGCGAGCCGGGCTCGTGCGTGAACAACTCGGCGGTGCTGGGCGGGGCGTTCACCGACGGCACCACGGGCCTCTCGCGCCACGGCACCCTCGTGTACCGGGGCCTGGGCGTCGGCGGCTTCGCCGAGTACGCGACGGCGAACGAGACCGGCGCGGTCAGGGTCCCGGCCGACACGCCACTCGAGACGGCCTGCGTGATCGGGTGCGCGGTCCAGACGGGCGTCGGTGCGGTGCTGAACACGGCGCGGGTGGAGCCGGGCGCCACCGTGCTCGTCCTCGGGTTGGGCGGCATCGGGCTGTCGGTCGTGCAGGGGGCACGTGCCGCGGGCGGCGCGCGTCGTCGCCAGCGACCTGCACGGCTGGCGCCGCGAGGCGGCGCGCCGGATGGGCGCCACCGACGTGCTCGATCCCGCCGTCGACGACGTCGTCGGCGCGACCAAGGAGATCACCGACGTCGGCGCGGACTATGCGTTCGAGTGCGCCGGTGTCTCGCAACTGGCCTCGGTCGGCATCGAGGCCACCCGGGCCGGGGGCACCACCGTCCTCGTCGGCGCGCCCGGGATCGACGAGAAGCTCGTCCTCGACCCGCTCGTGCTGTTCGGCATCGCCGAGAAGAAGCTCGTGGGCTGCTTCCTCGGCGGCTGCAACTCGCTGCGTGACATCCCCCGCATGGTGGCGATGTGGCGGGCGGGCCAACTCGACCTCGAGGCCCTGGTCACCGCCCGCCGCCCGCTCGACGAGATCAACGATGCCTTCACCGACCTCGCCGCCGGCCGCGGCATCCGCACGGTGATCGACCTCGTCTGACCCGCGGGCCCGGGCCTACACTCCTGTCCACAAGCAAGCCCTCGGGGTTGGGTGCAATTCCCGACCGGCGGTGGTCAGGACGGTGCCCTCCGGTTATAATGGATGGCATTAGAACCTGAGAGCCCGCGAGCCCACGGCAGCCGGTCGTGGGTCGACCCGGTCAGAAGCCGGGGCCGACGGTGAAAGTCCGGATGGGAGAGGGCGCAGACCAGGATCGACGGCGCAGCCGCGCCGGCGCTCGCTGCGCTCACCCCGTCGGGGAGACATGAGACGGGAGACGGAGCGCAACTGGTGGCCGCAGACGCCGACTTCATGCACCGGGCCCTGACCCAGGGCGACACCGCTCGACGGCGGAGCGCGCCCAACCCGTGGGTCGGTGCCGTGGTCGTACGCGACGGCGACGTGGTCGGCGAGGGCGCGACGCAGCCGCCCGGCGGCGCCCACGCCGAGGTCGAGGCCCTGCGGGCCGCCGGCGACCGGGCCCGGGGCGCCACCGTCTACACCACCCTCGAACCGTGCTCGCACGACGGGCGCACGCCGCCCTGTGTGGGCGCCCTCGCCGAGGCGGGGGTCACCCGCGTGGTGGTGGCGCTCGAGGACCCCGATCCCAACGTCGCCGGCGCCGGGATCGGCCGGCTGCGCGCGCTCGGCATGACCGTCGACGTCGGCGTCGGCGCCGAGACCGCCGCCCGCAGCCTGGCGCCCTACCTCCTGCACCGTCGCCTCGGGCGGGCCTACACGGTGGTGAAGACGGCGATGAGCCTCGACGGCCGCATCGCCGCGCGCGACGGCTCGTCGCAGTGGATCACGGGCGCGGCCTCGCGTGCCGACGCCCACGTGTTGCGCGCTGACTCCCAGGCCGTGGTCGTGGGCGCGGGCACCGCACTCGCCGACCGCCCCAGCCTGACCGCCCGCGACGTGAAGCCGCCGGTGGTCCGTCAGCCCCTACGGGTCCTGCTCGACGCCACCGGCCGGGTCCCGGCCGAGGGCCCGCTCTTCGACCCCGAGCTCGCACCGACGCTGGTGGTCACGACCGGGGCCGGGCCCGACGCCGCGCAGCAGGCGTGGCTCGCGAGCGGGGCCAAGGTCCTGACCGTGCCACCGGCCGCGAGCGGCGCCGGGGTCGACCTCGCGGCCACGCTCGAGGTGCTCGCGGGCCTCGGCGTGCTGCAGGCGCTGTTCGAGGGCGGCGCCGCGCTCTCGGGCTCACTGGTGGAGGCCGGGCTGGCCGACCACCTCGTCACCTACGTCGCCCCCACGATGCTGGGTCGCGACGGCCGCCCTGCGCTCGACCTCGAGGGCCCCGCCCGCATCGCCGACGCCCCGCGCTGGCGCCTCGTCGACATCGCCCGGGTGGGCACCGACGTCCGCCTCGACTACGAGCCGCCGGCCCCGGGGCCGGACGGAACGCGGCGCTGATGTTCACCGGCATCGTCGAGGAGCTGGGCACCGTGCGGGCCGTCACCCACAACGAGGGCGGCGCCCGCGTCGAGATCGACGCGACCCGCGTGCTCGACGACGCCGAGCTGGGCGCATCGATCGCGGTGAACGGCTGCTGCCTCACCGTGGTCGAGCTGCACGCAGACCACTGGGCGGCCGACGCGGTGACCGAGACCCTCGACCGCACCTCGCTCGGCTCGCTCCGCGCCGGTGACCGGGTCAACCTGGAGCGGCCGGTGCGCCTGGAGGACCGCCTCGGCGGCCACCTCGTGCAGGGCCACGTCGACACGGTGGGCACCCTCCGGGACCGCACGCCGCTGCCCGACGGCTCCACCCGCATGACCTTCGCCGCACCGGCCGCGATCCTCCGCTACGTCGTGGAGAAGGGCTCGATCGCCGTGGACGGCGTCAGCCTCACCGTCGCCGCGGTCGGCACCCCGCACGACGACGGCACCGCGCCGTTCGCGGTCGCGGTCATCCCGCACACCCTTGCCGTCACCACGCTGGGCACCAAGGCGCCCGGCGATCCCGCCAACCTCGAAGTCGACGTGCTGGCCAAGTACGTCGAACGCCTGCTCAGTCCCAGTTGGCCCGCCGCCAACGCCACTTCCGGCAACCCGAGCTAGGAGCATCCGATGCCCTTCACCGAGATCGAGAACGCCGTCGCCGCCGTCGCCCGCGGCGAGCTGGTGATCGTGGTCGACGACGCCGACCGCGAGAACGAGGGCGACCTCATCATGGCCGCGGAATCGATGACGCCCGAGGCGATGGCGTTCATGATCCGCCACACGAGCGGGGTGATCTGCATGCCGGTCGAAGGCGGCCGGCTCGACGAGCTGCGCCTCCCGCTCATGGTGGCCGAGAACACCGAGAGCCAGCGCACCGCCTTCACGGTGTCGGTCGACGCGCGCGCCGGCACCACCACCGGCATCTCGGCCGCGGACCGGTCGGCCACCGTGCACGCCCTGCTCGACGAGGCGACCAAGCCCGAGGACCTCGCCCGGCCCGGGCACATCTTCCCGCTGCGCTACCGCGAGGGTGGAGTGCTCAAGCGGGCCGGTCACACCGAGGCGGCGGTCGATCTGGCCCGCCTCGCCGGGATGCGGCCCGCCGGGGTGCTCGCCGAGGTCGTGAACGACGACGGCACCATGGCCCGCATGCCCCGCCTCGAGGCCTTCGCCGAGGAGCACGGCCTGCAGCTCATCTCCATCGCCGATCTCATCCGCTACCGCCGTCACCGCGAGAAGCTGGTCCGGCGGGTGTCCGAGGCGCGGATCCCCACCCGCCACGGTGACTTCACCGGTTACGTGTTCGAGTCGCTCCTGGACGGCACGGAACACATGGCGTTCGTGTGTGGCGAGGTGGCGGGCCAGGAGAACGTGCTCGTGCGCGTCCACTCCGAGTGCCTCACCGGCGACGTGTTCGGCTCGATGCGCTGTGACTGTGGGCTCCAGCTCGACGCGGCGATGGAGCTCATTGCCAAGGAGGGCACCGGTGTGGTGGTCTACCTGCGCGGCCACGAGGGTCGCGGCATCGGCCTCGGTCACAAGATCCGGGCGTACACGCTGCAGGACCAGGGGCGCGACACCGTCGAGGCGAACGTGGAGCTCGGCTTCCCTGCCGATTTCGCGCGAGTACGGCATCGGCTCGCAGATGCTCGTCGACCTCGGGGTGTCGACGATGCGCATCATGACGAACAATCCGGCGAAGTACGGCGGCCTGGAAGGCTACGGTCTAGAGATCGTCGAGCGGGTGCCGCTGCACGTGCTCCCGAACGCCGAGAACATCCGCTACCTGCGCACCAAGCAGGAGAAGATGGGCCACCTCCTCGAGATCGAGGACGAAGGCCTCGGCACCAGCTAGGAACCGCGTTCGTCATGGGGAACTACGTCGAAGACGAGGGCACGCTCGACGCCACCGGGATGCGCATCGCGGTGGTCGCCGGCCGGTTCAACGACCACATCACCAAGCCGTTGCTCGCGGGCGCGCTCGGGGTGCTGCGCGACGCCGGCGTCCACGACGTGCCGGTGCACTGGGTGCCGGGAGCGTTCGAGATCCCGCTGGTTGCGCAACGCCTGGCGGAGTCGGGGGCCTGCGACGCGGTCGTGTGCCTCGGCGCGGTGATCCGGGGCGACACCCCCCACTTCGACTTCGTGGCGGGGCAGTGCGCGGCCGGCATCGCCCGGGTGTCGCTCGACACCGGTGTGCCGGTGGTGTTCGGTGTGCTCACCACCGACGACCTCGACCAGGCCCTCGCCGCGTTGTGGCGGGCCTGCCGTCAACGGGGTGGCCTGCAACAAGGGCGAGGAGTCCGCCCGCACCGCGGTCGAGATGGTCGACCTGCTCCGCAAGCTCACCGCCGCCTCGATGGAGAGACCCGCCTGATGCTCCGCCTCGTCCTTCCCAAGGGTTCGCTCGAACGCGCCACCCTGGCGCTGTTCGAAGACGCCGACCTCGCGGTCTCGCGCGGCTCGGACGTCGACTACCGGGGGACGATCGACGACCCCCGCGTCGACGAGGTGCGCATCCTGCGCCCCCAGGAGATCCCCCGCTACGTCGCCGACGGCATGTTCGACGTCGGCATCACGGGGCGCGACTGGATCGAGGAGCGCAACGCCGAGGTCGTCACCCTCACCGAGCTGCACTACTCGAAGGCCACCGCCCGCCCCATCCGCGTGGTGCTGGCGGTCGGCGCGGACTCGCCGGCGACCTCGGTCGCCGACCTGCCCGCCGGACTCGTCGTGCACACCGAGTACCCCGAGATCACGCGTCGGTACTTCACCGAGCACGGGGTCGACGCCGACGTACAGCTCTCCTACGGCGCGACCGAGGCCAAGGTGCCCGACATCGCCGACGCGGTGGTCGAGATCACCGAGACCGGCCGGGCGCTGCGCGCCGCGGGCCTGCGCATCCTCGACACCATCCTCGTGTCGTACACCGAGCTCATCGCGAGCCCGCAGGCCTACGCCGACCCCGACAAGCGCAAGGCGATGGAACAACTCCAGAGCCTGCTCACCGGCGCCCTCGAAGCGCGCGGCCGCGTCCTGCTCAAGCTCAACGTCGACGCCGGTGACCTCGACGGCGTGATCGCGCTGCTGCCGGCGTTGAAGTCGCCCACAGTGTCGAAGCTCTTCGGGGAGGACGGCTTCGCGGTGGAGACGGTGGTCGCCAAGAGCGAGATCAACACGCTGATCCCCGAGCTGCTCGACCTCGGTGCCAACGGCATCATCGAGCTGCCGATCTCGAAGATCGTGCCCTGACCGACATGACGCCGGTGCGATGAGAGCGCAGTACTCGGGCCGGGTCGTGACCTTCGACGACCACCGCGGCCGCGGTGAGGTCGAGGCGCGCGGTGGGCTGCGGTTCCCGTTCCACTGCACCGCCGTCGCCGACGGCACGCGCACCGTCGCCGAGGGCGCCGACGTGCGCTTCCGGCTCGTGCTTGGACCCCTCGGACAGCTCGAGGCCACCGCCGTCACCGTGGCGGACTGACCGCGATGGAGCGCCGGCGGCTGGGCGCGAGCGGGCTCGAGGTGTCGAAGCTGGCGTTCGGTGCGATGACCTTCGGCACCGGCATGCCGCCCGTCACGAGCGTCGACGAGCGCGACGCTCGCGTCATGATCGACCGCGCCCTCGACGCGGGGGTGAACCTGTTCGACACCGCCGACGTCTACGCCCACGGCCAGTCCGAGCAGATCCTCGGCGCCGCCATCCGGCACCGGCGCGACGACGTGCTGGTCGCCACCAAGGTCGGGTTCGGCTCGCGTGCGCCGGGTGCGCTCTCCTACGACAACGTGGTCGCGGCGTGCGAGGCCAGCCTCGCCCGGCTCGGCACCGACCGCATCGACCTCTACCAGCTCCACCGCCCCGATCGGACGACCCCGATCGAGGAGACGTTGCGGGCGCTGGACGACCTGGTCGCCCGCGGTCTCGTGCGGGAGACCGGCACGAGCAACTTCCGGGCCTGGGAGGTGGCGGGCGCGGTCGCCCGCCAGCGGGCGCTCGGGCGCCCGGCGTTCACTGTCGTGCAGGTCTACTACTCGTTGGTCGGGCGCGAGGCCGAGCACGAGATCATCCCGCAGTGCAGGGCCGACGACCTCGGCGTCGTGGTGTGGAGCCCGCTGTCGAGCGGCTACCTCACCGGCCGCTATCGCGACGGCGGCCCCGGGGGGCGGCGCACCAGCTTCACGTTCCCGCCCGTCGATCCCGACGTCGGCGCGCGTGGGATCGAGGCGGTCGCGGAGGTGGCCGCCGCCCGTGGCCTGAGCCTGGCCAGGGTGGCGTTGGCGTGGGTCCTCGCGCAGCCCGGGATCACGTCGGTGATCGTCGGCGCCAGCACGTTCGAACAGCTCGACGACAACCTCGGCGCCGCCGACGTGATGCTGGACGGCCACGAGCTCGCGGCGCTCGACGCCGCCACCGCATTGGCGCCGATCTATCCGGCGTGGTGGGATCCGGCGATGGGTATCCCCGCCCCCGGCGAAGCCGCCCCCGACGAGGAGTCGTAGATGAGCGAGTGGACGAACCGTGACGACCGGCAGCGAGACGCGCAGGCGCAGTACGAGCACATCATGACGACGCCCGCGCCGCCGGCGATCGGCGCCTACATCGACGCCGGCGTCATCGGCTTCGTGTTCGGCGAGATGTGGCGGCGCGGCGTGCTCACACCCCGTGACCGCCGGTGGATCACCCTGGCCTGCGTCGGGGCCGCCGACGCGCCGATCCCCATGGAGACCCACACCTACGCCGCGTTGAACAGCGGCGACGTCACCAACGAGGAGATCGACGAGTTCCTGCTGTTCTTCGGAACCCAGATGGGCTGGCCGAAGGGCTCGGCGATGAACACCTACATCATCCAGGCGATGATGAAGATCGCCGAGGAGCGGGGCGAGGAGCTGCGGCTCCCGGCGTTCGTCCCGTGGACCGACCCGGTCGACGACGACCTTCGCCGCGCCCGCGGCGAGGCCGCCTACGCCGACGTGCACGGCGTGCCCGCGCCCCCGGCCCCCACCGCGTTCCGCGGCGCGCGTCCCTCGACTTCCTCTACGGCGAGGTGTGGACCCGCGACGAGTTCCTCACCCGTCGTGACCGCCGCCTCGTCGCCATCTGCTGCAGCGCCGAGCTCGGGGTCGACGACGAGACCACCGAGCACCTCGAGGCGGCGCTGCGCAGCGGCGAGCTCACCTACGAGGAGCTCCAGGAGCTCGTCATGCACGTCGCGGTGTACCTCGGGTGGATCGTGGCCCGCCACCTCGACGACCTCCTCGTCGCCGCCGCCACCCGAACCGGCTTCGCCTCGCACCGCTGATCGTCGCCCGGACGGTGCCGGCGGGGGGCTCAGGTGCCGAGGCCGTCCCGGCCGGTGGCGCGGTGCAGCGCGGGGCGGTGCGAGCTCGAGAGGTTGCCGGCCGTGTTGACCAACGACACGTGCGTGAACGCCTGCGGGAAGTTGCCGACCAACCGCCGCGACCCCGGGTCGTACTCCTCCGACAGCAGGCCCACGTCGTTGGCCAGGCCCGCGAGGCGCTCGAACAGGGCCCGGGCCTCGTCGGCGCGACCGAGCATGTCGAGGCAGTCGGCCAGCCAGAAGGAGCAGGGGAGGAAGGCGCCCTCGCCCGCGGGAAGCCCGTCCACGCCCTCGTCGGAGCGGTAGCGCAGCACGAAGCCGTCGGCCATGAGCTCGCGCTGCACGGCATCGACGGTGCCCACCACCCGCGGGTCCGACGCGGGGAGGAAGCCGACGAGCGGGATCATGAGCGCGCTGGCGTCGAGTCCCGAGGCGCCGTAGGACTGCGTGAAGCAGTTGCGTTCGGCGTCGAAACCCCGGGTGCAGACCTCGCGGAACACGTCGTCACGAGACGCCCGCCACCGGTCGACGGGTCCGTCGAGGCCGAACTCCTCGACGCCCTTGACCGCCCGGTCGAACGCCACCCACGCCATCACCTTCGAGTGCACGAAGTCCTTTCGCCCGCCGCGCACCTCCCAGATGCCTTCGTCGGGGTCCCGCCAGCCCGATTCGAGGAAGTCCAGGATGGCGCGCTGCACCGCCCACACGTTCGGGTCCTCCTGGATGCCCATGTGCCGGCTCTGGTGCATGGAGTCGACCACCTCGCCGTAGACGTCCAGCTGGTACTGCTGGTGCGCGGCGTTCCCGACCCGCACGGGCGCCGAGCCCGCGTAGCCCGGCAGCCAGTCGACCTCGTACTCGCTGAGGCGTCGCTCACCGGCCGCCCCGTACATGATCTGGAGGTGGGCCGGATCGCCTGCCACCGCGCGCAGCAGCCAATCGCGGAACGACTCCGCCTCCTCGGTGTAGCCCGCGCTCATGAGCGAGTAGATCGTGAACGTCGCGTCGCGCAGCCAGCAGAAGCGGTAGTCCCAGTTCCGCACGCCGCCGACCCGCTCGGGGAGCGAGGTCGTGGGAGCGGCGACGATGCCCCCGGTCGGCGCGTAGGTCAGCGCCTTCAACGTGATCAGCGAGCGCTGCACCAGGTCGGCCCGGTCACCGTCGTAGGTCGACTTCGCCGACCACTCCTGCCAGAACGAGGTCGTGCGCTCCAGCGCCTCGAGGGCGTCGAGGGGCGGCGGCGCGTCCTGGTAGGACGGGAACCCGGTGAGCACGAACGGGATCTGCTCTCCTGCCGAGACGGCGAATTGCGCGACGTGGCGGAACGCGCGCCCCTCGACGGGCACGGGGGTGACGAGCCGCAGCGCGTCCGGCCCGGCGACCATGCGGATCGATCCGTCGACCGCGCGCACCCAGGGGAGCACGCCGCCGTAGTCGAAGCGCACCGTCAGGTCCATGGTCATCGGTACCCGCCCGCGCACGCCCTCGACCACGCGGACGAGGTCGATGGTCTGGTCGCGCACGGGCATGCAGTCGACGATCCGGACCGTGCCCTCGGGGGTGTCCCACTCGGTCTCGAGGACGAGGGTGCCGTCGCGGTAGGCGCGGCGGGTGCAGCGCCCGCCGGCGGCGGGCCCGATCTGCCAGTGGCCGTGGGTGTCGTCACCCAACAGTGCGGCGAAGCAGGCGCCGGAGTCGAAGCGCGGGACGCAGAGCCAGTCGATCGAGCCGTCGTCGGCGACGAGCGCGGTGGTCTGGGTGTCGCCGACGAGTGCGTACTGCTCGATCCGCTTGCTCGTGCGTCTCGCGCTCATGCGGCTCGGGTCACGTGCTCACCGGGGCGAGGAGATCTCGACGAACGCCAGTCGCAGTTGGGTCACGGCCTCCCGGAGGGCCTCGTAGTGGGGCTCGAGGCGCTCACCGAGGGTGTCGACCAGTGCGCCGAGGGCGTCGATGGCGAGGCCGGCCTCGGGGAGGCGCGGCTCGACCGGGAGGCCGTCGGGGCCCGGGTCGGGGGTGAGGTGCAGGATGGCGAGCTGCCAGAGTCCCACCGCGTGGTTGGCCACGATGTCGGCGACCGGGATGGCGGAGAGCTCGGCCCGGGTCCGGACCAGCTCCTCGTAGGCCTCCTGGCTCATCTCCGGCTCGCTCGTCGCCGGCTCGCTCATCCCCGGCCGGGTCGCGGCGTCGCCGCCCGCCGGCTCCGGCTCGTGGGGTTCGTGCTCTCCTGATGGTGTCCAGATGGTGCTCACCCGTGTATCCTTTCAGGAAACCCGGTCCCGACCGGCAACAACTTCACTGGGAAGTGGGATTCCGTGCTCCGCGGAGACGGGAGTCCCCACCCGGCCACCGAGAACGTGGGTGCGCCGGGTCCGCACTTTTGCGGCCGCCCTGGTCCCCGGACCAGCCGCGACCGTGTGATGGCGGACATTCCCGTGTCCGCCATTGTCGCGTTCGGGCCAGGAATCCCCGTAACCATCGATGAAGCAGGTGACCACATAGCCGCACACGAGGTCAGGATCAACGACCGCATTCGAGCCCGCGAGGTCTTCCTCGTCGGCGCCGAGGGAGAGCAACTCGGGGTCCGCCCCTTGCCCGAAGCGCTGACCCAGGCCCGCGAACAAGAGCTCGACCTGGTCGAGGTCGCGCCCAACGCCAACCCTCCCGTCTGCCGGATCATGGACTACGGCCGGTACGTCTACGAGCAGGAACAGCGACGGCGTCAGTCGAAACGCAAGGCCACGAACGTCGTCATCAAAGAGATGAAGTTCCGGCCCAAGATCGACGAGCACGACTACACCACGAAGATGAAGCACGTCGTGCGCTTCCTCGGCGAGGGCAACAAGGTGAAGCTGACGATCATGTTCCGTGGTCGTGAGATGGCCCACCCCGAGCTCGGTATGAAGATCCTGCGCCGGGTCGCCGACGACGTGGCCGACTTCGCGGTGGTCGAATCCGATCCGCGCCAGGACGGCCGCAACATGACCATGGTGCTGCACCCGGTCCGCAAGGACGGGCGCAAGGCCCCGACGAAGCACGACGCCGACGATCGGCCCGTCGAGCACCAGCAAGCAGCGACGGTGCCCGAGGCGCCGGCCGCCCCCGACAACGGAGCAGTGTGATGCCCAAGATGAAGACGCACCGAGGCGCGGCCAAGCGCTTCAAGGTGACCGGGACCGGCAAGATCATGCGCCGCAAGGCGTTCCGGGCCCACCTGCTCGAGAAGAAGCCCACGAAGCGCACGCGTCGCCTCGCCCGGCCGGCCGAGGTCACGGGCGGCGACAAGAAGCGGGTCGAGCGCCTGCTCGGCCGCGCCTGATCCACCCGTCGCTCGCCTGCGCTCGCTCCGTCACCTGTCACACCGAATCGACGACACGATCTAGTCCGGGAGCTCCACCATGGCCAGGGTCAAACGATCCGTCCACAGCAAGAAGAGTCGCCGCAAGGTCCTCGCCAAGGCCGAGGGGTACCGCGGCTCGCGCAGTCGCAGCCTGCGCAAGGCCAACGAGCAGGTCATGCACTCCGGGAACTACGCCTACCGTGACCGCCGGGCCCGCAAGGGGGAGTTCCGCCGGCTCTGGATCGTGCGGATCAACGCCGCGTGCCGTGAGAACGACATCTCGTACTCGCGCTTCGTCGCCGGGCTGAAGGCCGCGGAGATCGAGGTCGACCGCAAGATCCTCGCCGACCTCGCGGTCCGCGATTCCGCCGCCTTCGGCGCGCTGGTCGTCGCCGCGCGCGAGGCGCTCGAAACTGCCGAAGCTGCCTGAGCAACTCGGTCCCCGCCACGCGGCCGTCAAGCGGCTGCGCGAGCTGCTGCGTGACCGCGCGTGCCCGGGCTTCGGAGCGCGCGTTCGTCGTGGAAGGCCCCCGGGCGGTCGACGCCGCCCTCGACCGTGGGGTGCGCCTGGAGGCGGTCTACGTCGGCCCCCGGGCCCGCAGCGCCTTCCCGGCGCTGACGGCCCGGCTCGTGGCAGGCGGCACCGAGGTCGCGGAGCTGCGCGAAGGGGTGCTCGAGAAGGTGGGGAGCACCCGCACCCCGCAGCCGGTGCTGGCGGTCGCGCCCATGCCCGCGCCCGATCGCGCCGTGCTGACGCGCGACGGCCTGGTGCTGATGGGTGTGGCCCTGTCCGATCCCGGCAACCTCGGCACGATCCTGCGGAGCGCGGAGGCCGCCGGTGCGGCGGCAATCGTGCTCGGTCCCGGATCGGTCGACGCCTACAATCCCAAGGTCGTGCGGGCCTCGGCCGGCGCGATCTTCGGCATCCCGGTGGTGGATGCGGTCTCGGAAGGGTGGTCCGCGGTGGAGGCGCTCGACGCGCTGGGTGAGCTCGGCCGGCGGCGGCTGGGTGCCGTCGCCCACACCGGCACGCGGTATCCGGAGGTCGATTTCCGACGCCCGACCGCCGTCGTGCTCGGCAACGAGGCCCACGGGCTCGGTGCCGACCTCGCCGCCCACCTCGACGGGCACGTGACCATCCCCATGGGCGGACCCGCCGAGTCGCTCAACGTGGCGATGGCGGCGACGGTGCTGTGCTTCGAGTCGGCCCGCCAGCGGCGCGCATGACGAGCGGCGCCGCGATCGTCCCCGCCGGGTTCTTCGACGAGGCGAGTCGCGCCGTCGCGGCCGCCGACACACCGGAGGCGCTCGCCGCGGCCGAACGGCACTACACCGGGCGGGGCTCGCTGATCGCGCAGATCAAGCAGCAGATGAAGGATCTCGACCCGGCGCAGCGGCCCGCGGCCGGGAAGGCGCTGGGTGAGGCGACCACGCGGATCTCGCAGATGTTCGACGCCCGGCGGACGGAGCTGGCGGTGGCGGCGGCGGCGACCGCGGGGGAGCGCGACCGGCTCGACCTCACCCTCGGCGGTCACGGCCGCGCCCGGGGCCACCTCCACCTGGTGACCCAGGTCCAGCGCGAGCTGGAGGACATCTTCGTGGGCATGGGCTACCGGGTCGTCCAGGGCCCCGAGGTCGAGGACGACTGGCACAACTTCGAGGCGCTCAACATGGTGCCGGGTCATCCCGCGCGCTCGATGCAGGACACCCTCTACGTGGAGCTGGGCGATCCCGAGCAGGTGATGCTGCGCACCCACACGTCGCCGGTACAGATCCGCACGATGGAGGCGATGGAGCCGCCGATCTTCGTCGTCGCCCCCGGGCGCACGTACCGCAACGAGACCCTCGACGCCCGCCACTCGCCGGTGTTCCACCAGATCGAGGCGCTCGCCGTCGACCGGGGCATCACGCTCGCGGATCTCTTCGGCACCATCGAGACGTTCGCACAGCAGCTGTTCGACGACGACCGCATCCGCACGCGCTTTCGCCCCGACTTCTTCCCGTACACCGAGCCGTCGGCCGAGCTGGCGGTGAGCTGCATCTTCTGCGACGGCGACGGCTGCCGGGTCTGCTCGCAGTCGGGATGGATCGAGCTGGGCGGTTGCGGGATGGTGGACCCGAACGTGCTGCAGGGTGTCGGCATCGATCCCGAGGAGTACACGGGCTTCGCGTTCGGCTTCGGCCTCGAGCGCATCGCGATGGTCCGCTACGACATCGACGAGATCAAGACCTTCTTCGACGGCGACGTGCGCTTCCTGGCGCAGTACTGAGGCTCGACGATGCGCGCACCGCTCTCCTGGATCCGCGACTTCACGCCGGTCGACGCCCCGGTCGCCGACATCGTGTCCGCGCTCAACCAGCTCGGTCTCGAGGTCGAGGGCGTCGAGCAACCGGGGGCGGAGATCACCGGGGTGATCGCGGCGCGGGTCCTCGACGTCGAGAAGCACCCGGACGCCGACAAGCTCTCGTTGGTCGACGTCGCCACCGGCGCGGGCGAGACCGCGCCCGAGCGACGGGTGGTGTGCGGTGCGCCCAACGTGGTGGCCGGGATGATGGTGCCCTACGCGCCGGCCGGGGCGACGCTGCCCGGCGGGTTCACGCTGGAGCGGCGCAAGATCCGTGGCCAGGTGAGCGACGGCATGCTCTGCTCGGCCAAGGAGCTCGGGCTGGGTGAGGACCACTCGGGCATCCTCGCCCTCGACTCGGGCGCGGAGCCCGGCGCCGACGTGCGCGAGCTGCTCGGCCTCGACGACGTGATCTTCGATCTGGCCATCACCCCCAACCGTCCCGACGCCATGTGCATCGTCGGCGTGGCCCGCGAGCTCGCCGCGCACTTCTCGCTCGACTTCGCGGTGCCCGAACCGCGCGTCGCCACCGACGCGGCGGTCGCCAACGACATCACCGTCGCGATCGAGGACGAGGCTCGTTGCCCCAGGTACCTCGGCCGCGTCGCGCGGGTCACCATGGGCGACGCTCCCGCGTGGATGGCGCAACGCCTGGTGAAGGCGGGCATGCGACCGATCAGCAACGTGGTCGACGTCACGAACTACGTGCTCCTCGAGCGCAACCAGCCGCTGCACGCGTTCGACCTGTCGCGTCTCGCCGGGCGTGGCATCGTGGTGCGCCTCGCCGACGACAGCGAGACGATGACGACGCTCGACGGCGTGGAGCGGGCCCTCACCCGCGAGGACCTCCTCATCTGTGACGCGGCGCGCGCGCCGCAGGCCATCGCCGGGATCATGGGCGGGGCCACGTCCGAGGTGTCGGCGTCGACCACCGAGATCCTGTTGGAGTCGGCGTACTTCGAGCGCATGGGCATCGCCCGCAGCTCGAAACGGCTGAAGCTGCGGAGCGAGTCCAGTGCCCGCTTCGAGCGCGGCATCGACCCCGACGCCGTCGCCCGCAACGCCGACCGGGCCATGGAGCTGCTGGTCGCGGTCGCGGGAGCGCAGGTCGCGCCCGGCGCCGAGGACGTGTACCCGTCGCCCGTCGCCCGCGAGCGCATCCGCCTGCGGGCGAGCCGCGTCAACGCGGTGCTCGGCACCGACCTCGACGACGAGGACGTGTGGGCGTCGCTCGCGCCGCTCGGCATCGAGCTCGACAGTCTCGACGCCTCCAATGGCGAGCCCGCCGACGCGGACGCCGTCGTCGCGATCGTGCCGACGTTCCGGCCCGACCTCGACCGCGAGATCGACCTGGTCGAGGAGGTGGCGCGCCGCATCGGCTTCGACCGCATCGGGCGTACGCTCCCCGACACCCACGGCCAGGTGGGCGCGCTGACCGTGCGCCAGCGCGAGCGACGACTCGTGGCCGACGCGCTGGTGGGCGTCGGGCTCTCCGAGGCCATCACCCTCTCGCTCGTCTCACCCGGCGACCTCGAGCGGGCCGGCGCGCCGCTCGATCGCGTCGTGCGCGCCACGAATCCCTTGCGGTCCGAGGAGTCGGTGCTGCGCACGGCCGTCCTGCCCGGTCTGCTGCGAGCGGTCGCCGGGAACCGCGCCCAGGGACTCAGCGATGTCGCCCTGTTCGAGATGGGCCGCGTCTTCCTCAGGCCCCTCGACCCGGCCCGGGCCGAGGGGCCGTTGCCGGAGGAGCCCGAGCACGTGGCGTTGGCGTGGGCGGGATCCGTCCGTCGCCGCCCCCTCGAGGAGGACCGCCCGATCGACGTCTACGACGCGGTCGACGCGGTCACCGTGGTGCTCGACGCGCTCGGGATCGCCGACGCGACTCTCGAGCCCGCCGCGCTCACCGGGTACCGCCCCGGGCGGGCGGCCCGGCTGGTCGTCGGCGGCCGGGCCGGCGGCACCGTCGGCGAGGTCGCGTCCGAGGTGCTCGACGCGCTCGGGCTCGACGCGCCCGTCGCCGCCGCCGAGCTCGTCCTCGACACGCTGCTCGACGCGCCGCGCCGCGATCGGACGTTCCGGGCGCCGTCGCGCTTCCCGGCGTCGAACATCGACCTCGCCTTCGTCGCGGCGGACACCGTCGCCGCCGCCGACGTCGTCCGCACGCTCCGGGCGACGCTGGGCGGCGTGCTCGAGGACGTGCGCACCTTCGACGCGTTCCGCTCCGACGCGATGGCCGAGGGCCGCCGCAGCCTCGCGTTCACTCTCCGCTTCCGTGCTCCCGACCGAACGCTCACCGATGTCGAGGTCGGCGTACTCCGCCAGTCGGCCATCGACGCGGTGCGGGACGCCCACCAGGCCGAGCTCCGGGGCTGATCGAGGCCCATCCCGGCGGGTCGACCACGAAGCGTGAGCCAATTTGACCGCGTAGAGTGATCTTCGGTACAGTGCACCGGTCAGGAAACCCAATGGGAGGAAGCTGCAATGACTGGATCCACGGGCAAGTACGAGGCGCCGGCGATCGTCCGCCGGGACGACGTCAAGGCGATCATGGGCAGGCACCACAGCTACGACGGCCCTTTTAACTAGTCCGTTCGGCGGTGCGCCGTGCGACGCGAGTCGTCGTACGGCGCACGCCGGGCGTTGAACGAGAGGGATTGCTGACCTGTGACCACGTACCGAGCGGCCCCCGGCGTGCTCTCCGAGGAGATGGACGGCAACGTCATGCTCATCGACGAGACCTCCGCCGAGCTGATCACGTTGAACCCCGTCGGCTCCGTCGTCTGGGCGACTCTCGCCGCGGGCGAGGCGACGATCGACCACTCGGTGCGCGCGGTGCTCGTAGAGTTTCCCGATGCCCCGCAGGATTCCGTCACCGCTGACGTCGCGGCATTCGTCGAGGAGTTGGCGACCGCGGGGCTGGTCATCGTCAAGTCCTGACGGATCCGACTGCCGATGACACTTCGGGTCGAGGGCGTCGGCAAGCAGTACCTACCACCGCCGTGGTATCTCCGGCCGGTCGTCCGCGCCGCGATGAGCGAGCCGGTGGACGCGCTGCGGGACGTGAGCTTCTCCGTCGAAGCCGGCGAGGTGGTCGGCCTCATCGGCCCGAACGGCGCGGGGAAGACCACACTGCTCAAGATCGTCAGCACGCTCCTGGTGCCGACCGCGGGTTCGGTCGTGCTCGACGGCATCGACGCCGTCGCCGATCCCGAGCGCGCGCGCAGCCGTCTCGGACTGTTGCTCACCGAGGACCGTTCGACCTACTGGCGCCTGAGCGGGCGTCGCAACCTCGAGTTCTTCGGCGTCCTCGCGGGCCTCAAGCCCGACGCGGCTCGCGCGAGAGCGGACGAGCTGCTCGCCCGCATGGGCCTGGCCGAGCGCGATCGGCGGGTGATGGGCTATTCGTCGGGGATGCGCTCGGCCCTGGGCATCGCCCGGGCGATCATCGCCGAGCCGTCGCTCATCGTGCTCGACGAGCCGACCCGCAGCCTCGACCCGCTGGCCAGCGTGCAGGTGGGGCGGATGCTGCGCGAGCAGGCGGCGGCCGGACGTTCGGTGTTGCTGTCGAGCCACCGCATGGACGAGGTGGCCGCGGTGTGCGACCGGGTGATCCTCATCTTCGACGGCTCGATCCGTTACTGCGGACCCGCCGATGTCGACGGCCAGGGAGACGCGGCGCGCAACCTGCTCGAGCTGCTCACGCGTGAGACGGAGCTCTCGTGAACGGCGAGGCGCGCCAAGCAACCGCGCTCGACCGGGTGGTCGCGATCGCCCGGCGGGACTTCGAGATCGAACGGTCCTACCAGTTCGCGCTGTTGGCGCGCTTCGGCGCGATCCTGTCGACGGTCG
This sequence comes from uncultured Actinomycetes bacterium, assembly GCA_963750045.1. Classification (GTDB taxonomy): domain Bacteria; phylum Actinomycetota; class Acidimicrobiia; order IMCC26256; family DASPTH01; genus DASUAS01. The sequence continues at coordinate 322,899 of CAVVPD010000004.1, forward strand.
CGACCTTCTTCTTCATCGGCCGGATCGTCGACCCCAGCCGCCTCGGTCAGCACCACGACGGCTACTTCGAGTTCGTCATGGTGGGACTCCTGGTGGCGACCGTGTCGGGCGTCGGTCTCGCCACCTTCACCGAGACCATCAAGAGCGAGCAGGAAGCAGGGACGCTCGAGGTGCTCCTGGCGACGCCGACGTCGCTGCCGGCGCTGTTCGTCGGCGCGTTGATCGTGCCCATCGGTCTCGCGATGATCGAGACGACGCTCATCTTCGTCGCCGCCATCGTGATCGGTGCCCACTTCGAGGTGTCCGGCACGGTGACGGTCCTGTTCGCGTTGCCGCCGACTCTGGCGGTGTACGCGTCGTTCGGCGCGGTGTCGGCTGCCTTCATCGTGCTCAGCAAGCGGGGTGATCCGTTCACGCCGGTGATCACCCAGCTCACCAACTTCCTCTCCGGAGCGCTCTTCCCGGTCGCGGTGTTGCCGGGCGCGCTCCAGGTCGTCGCCCACCTCCTCCCGCCGTACTATGCGCTCCAGGTGCTGCGGGGCGCGCTCCTGCGCGGTGATTCGATCATCGACGTCGGTGGCGACTACCTCATCCTGGTGGGGTTCGCGGTCGTCATGCTCCCGTTGTCGCTCATGGTGCTGAAGCGCGCGCTGCGGACCGCACGCGCCACGGGGACCCTGGGGTCGTATTGAGCTCCGCTCCGTCAGCGCGCACCGGCGGCGAGCTGGTCGAGGACCCGCACGGCTTCGCGCAGGCGGGCGTCCGGATCCCGCGCGTGCAGCAGCCGCGAGCAGGGCAGTCGGGCCGCGGCCGTGGCGACGGGGAAGAAGCGTCGCACCAGGGAGGCGTCGAGCGTCGACGCGAACGAACCGAGCAACAGCGACATGACCTCGTCGGCGGCGATGGGCGCCAGTGCGGCGCGGTCATCGTCACCGTGGTCGACGACGATGATCCGCGTCAGCTCCACCGGGTCGGTGTCGAGATGCTCGACGCCCACGTGACGCCGTTCGCGATGGTCCCACGCGAGGGCCGGCGACGCCGCCAGCGCTTCGGCCTCGAGATCTCCGGGCGAGCGCGAGCGGCTTGGGCACGCCGCGCATCTCGAGGCCGGCGCCGTGGCGCCGCAGCGCGACCAGGTCGTCCGCCATCACCATCCACCCGTGCTCGAGCGCGGCCAGGGCGAGCGTCGACTTCCCCTTGCCGCTCTCGCCGAGCACGAGAACGCGGCGAAGCCGTCCCGCCTGACGGCCGCGCCGTGCACGACGTAGGCGTCGTGGTACGCGAGCATGTGGGTCGCGATCGGTCGGAAGAGCTGGCGCAGACCCATCTCGTCCGTGGGCGAGGCGCACCCCACCGCGCGCTCGTCGGTGTCACGACGGCACGGATCGCGTACGGCGGCGAATCGACGAACAGGCGCTCGCCGGCGTGCCAGAGTGCTTGCTCCGTGTAGTCCTCGTCGGGACTGCGGCGCGGCAGCGCCACGGGCCGGCGCCCGAACACCAGCTCGCCCTGCGGGACGTCGGGGCACGGGGCGAGCGCGCCGAACAGCGCGTCGAGCACGGCTTGGTGCTCCGGCGCAGTCGCGCGGACGCGTAGGGGAAATCCCGCGATGTCGACGACGGATCCCCGGTCGCTGGCCCGATTGCTGCGCCGACGCGCGGCGGGCGCGCCGCTCGAGATCGACGTGTCAGGGTCCTCCATGGGGCCCCGCATGGTAACAGGATCGAAGGCGGTCGTCGTCGCCGCGGCCCGGCCGCGTTGGGGCGAGATCTGGGCGTTCTTCGACACCGACGCGGTGATCTTCGTGCACCGATACGTGGGGAGTCGACGGGGCCGGTTGCGCTTCTGGGGCGACGCCAACCTGCTGATCGATCGTCCCGGTCGAGCCCGAACTGCTCGTCGGCCACGTCATGGCGGTGCGCGCGCCCGACGGCACGACCGCGATCGCTCGGGTTCACCGAGCAGTGGTGGTACGGCTCGCTCGCATGCGCGCGCCACGCCTTCCGTCTCGTGGAGCAGAACGCTCGCCGGTGGGTGTCGCGCGGTGGGACCTCCCGTCTGACCGACGCCGCGGTCAGGCGGGAGGCGTGAGCGGACCGGCGGAGCGTGCCACCTCGGCGAGATAGGCGCCACGGTCTGCTCCGTCGCCGGCCGCGAGGTGGAGGTCGTGGCTCGGCCCCTCCGACCTGGGTGCGCTCCTTCCGTTCGATCGAGCGTGTGCGCAACGAGCTGCGCCCGCGGTGGACGACGCCGACCGCGGCGTGACCGACCGCATCCAGCGGCGCGGCCCGGCCGGCCGCACCCCGGGTCAGGAGGGAGGCGGGATTGCCCCAACGGCGCGTGCTCGGGGCGACCGGGAACGCCCGGTCCAGACACATGCACGGCCGTCGCGCCACGCCGGCGGCAGCAGGTCCCGGATCACCGGATCGGGTACCGGCGTCCCGAGCTCGTGGCGGGTTCGCGCCAGCATGGTCCCCACCGCGAGCGCCACGTGCCACGCGCGTGCCCGGTCGATCACGGTGCTCCACGGGTGGCCGCCCCACCACCACGGCCCGATGGATGTCCGCCAGCCACCCGAGGCGATCGCCGCCACCGTCGGCGGCGTGGAAGCAGAGGTGCAACAGCGTGTCGCTGGGATCGAGGGTGGCGAACGAGACGTCTCCGAAGGCGATCCGGCGTCGGCGCTCCAGCAGCTCCTCGGTCGGGAAGACGAAATGTCGTCGCATCTCGCGGCCGAAGAGCAGGTTCCAGTGCAGGTCGAGCGACGTGCCGGACGGCAGCCAGAAGTGCAGCTGACCGGCGAGCTCGCGGCGGATCAGCACCCAGTTCGCGTCGTCGACCGGGTGGTCGGCCGCGGTGAGGGTGTCGACCACCCGTGCGAAGTCGGCGGGCGCGACGAGCACGTCGAGATCTCCCGCGGGCCGAACGTCGGGCGGGTCGTAGAGCGTGGCCGCGACGGCGAGGCCTTTGACGACGACCCAGGGACTGCGACCGATTCGAGCAGCGTCGCCAGGTACTCGAGGTCGGCGAGGACCCGCCCGGTGTGCGCCCGGGTCTCGAGGTTGGCGCCGGCGAGCATCCGCAGCGCGACCGTGTCCGCGACCTCGAGCGGGCGGAGGCTCGCGTACACCTGCGCGGCGACGCCGTGCTCGAAGGCGAGCTCGGCGAGCCCGGCCAGGTCTGCGTCTTCGACCAGCGCGCCCAGTCCAGGGTCATCGGTGAGGCTCGCCCGCAGGATGCGGCCGAGTCTGGTTCTGTCGTGCACAAGGATCTCCATGTCTACGCCGCGCGGCCTGCGGCGCCAGGGCTCATCATGCCAACCACGGTGGCGTCGGGCTCGCTACTGGCGCCGTACCCGGCGCGCGGCTCCGCCGACTCGCCAGGAATCGATGACCATCCAGTCGTCCTCGACGCGTGCGAGCGATGCGTCGGTGAGGTCGGCCCGGAACAGGCCGACGCCGCTCGGCGGTGGGGCTTGGGGCAGCGCTCCCACGAATCGAGCGACCGCGGCCGGGTCGGTCACCGCGATCGCCTGCCCGTTGACCTTGGCGTCGCCGTCGCGCATCGAGACGTCGGGGGCGCTGTGGAGCGCGAACCGGGGATCGCGACGGAGATCGTCGGCCTTGCGCGAGTCGGGCATCATGGCCAGCCAGAGCTCGCCGTCGCCGATCCGGGTCTCGAGCCCGGTCAGCCGCGGCGACCCGTCGACCCGCAGCGTGGCGAGGACCGCGTGCAGGGCAGCGCCGAAGCGGGCCCCGATCGCGGCCGCGAGGTCGGGCGCCTGCTCCTCGAACGCCGCGCCAGCTCGCCATGCCTCGTAGTCTCGCAGGGTGGCGCGCCATAATGGCGAGCCGTGGCCAACCCGCGCAGCCTCGGCGACCTCTACGAGGAGCTCGGGGTGCCGCGCGGTGCGACGCGCGACGAGGTCGCCGCCGCGTTCCGGGCCCGGGCCAAGGAGCTCCATCCCGACGCACGGCCCGACGACGCCGGCGCCGCGGAGCAGTTCAAGCGGGTCGGGGCCGCCTACCGGATCCTCTCCGATCCCGTCGAGCGGGCTCGGTACGACGCGGACGTCCTGGCCCGCACCGTGGCGTTCACGCCGGTCCCGCCGGCCGCGCCGGTGGCGCGATCCGGGGGTGGTGCGCCGCGAGCTCCGGTCCCGGCGCGCCGGGCCGGGTTCCGCCTCACCCGCCGCGGTGCACGCTGGGCGGTGGTTGGCGGCGCAGCCCTGATCGTGCTGGGCGTGCTCGCCGGTGTCTTCGTGGTGGGCCTCCAGCGTCACGATGCCGAACTGCGAGCCCACGGCGTCGCGACCGTGGCCACGGTGGTCTCGGTCGGGGGGGAGCGGCGCCTCGAGTTCACGGTTCCCGACGGGCGTGTCGTGCGCGCCGCGGAGTCGGTCAAGTCGGGCGAAGAGCAGCCGGCGGTCGGCGCACGCGTGCCCATCCACTACGACCGTGGCGACCCCACGAACATCGTGACCAACGACCCGCACACCGGGCGCAACATCACGCTTTGGATAGTGACGGTGAAGTTCGTCATCGGGGGCGCGGTGCTGCTCTGGTTCGGCGTCCGCGCGCTCCGTCGCGCGTGACCCCCGCGTCCTGATGCGATGCGGTGATCATCTAGCGTGGTTCGATGTTGCCGCTCGGCCAGACGACCCTGGCGGCGGGCCGCGTGGTGGATCTCGAGACCTGCGTCACCCTGCTCGCGGCGATGCAGGCCGGCTACTTCATCGGGCTGGTGCTGCTGGCGTGGCGTTACGGTCGCCCGAGCACATGGCCGTTGCCCGCTGTGGGTGCGGTGGTGGTGAGCGCAGTCGCGATCTCGCTCGTATGGTGGTGGATCGACAAGGTGGTGGAAGGCGACAACCTCATCGCGTTCTCGCCGAGGCACTCGCTCACGGCCGGCGACCTGCTCGCCGCCCCGCAGCTGCTCACCGCCGGCGTCGTCGTGCTCGCGGCGCTGATCGGGCGGGTTCGACGATCGCGGGCGAAGCGGCCGCGGGAGTCCGCCGGGCCAGGATAGATCTGGCCAGCATAGATATGCATGTGTGTGTATACTATTCGACATGGCGTATCGAGCGGCCGTCGTCGGAGGATCGGGGTACACGGGGGCGGAGCTCCTCCGCCTCCTCGCGACCCATCCCGACATCGAGGTCAGCGTGGTCACCGCGGACGCCAACGCCGGAGCCGCGGTGGGTGACCTCTATCCCTCCCTCGGGGTCGCGTACGACGGCCTGAGGTACGAGTCGGTCGATCCGGCCGGGTTCGCCGGCCTCGACCTCGCGTTCCTCTGCCTCCCGCACGGGGAATCGCAGTCGGTCGCGGGGGAGCTGGTCGACAATGTCGGCCACGTCGTCGACCTCGGGGCCGACTTCCGGTTGCCGGCCGCCGAGTACGAGCAGTGGTACGGCGAGCGCCATTCGGCGCCCGAGCTGCTCGAGCGGTTCGCGTTCGGCATGCCCGAGCTGTACCGGGACGAGCTCGTCGCCTCGCGCCACGTCGCGTCGCCCGGTTGCTACCCGACCACCGCGTCCCTCGCGCTGGCCCCGCTGTTCGCGGCCGGGCTCGTGGAGCCGTCCGGCGTCGTGGTCGACGCGGTCTCCGGGGTGTCGGGCGCCGGTCGTGGCCTGAAGGCGACCAGCCTCTTCGCCGAGGTGAGCGACAACGTCAACGCCTACGGCCTGCTGACCCACCGGCACACGGCGGAGATGGAGCTGGCGCTCTCCCACCTGGCCGACGAGCCGGTGCAGGTGCTGTTCACGCCGCACCTCGTGCCGATGACCCGGGGCATCCTCGCGACGTGCTACGCCCGGCCCGTCGCCGGCGTGAGCCTCAGCACCGAGGGCCTGCTCGCGGGCTACCGGGACTTCTACGCCACCGAGCCCTTCGTGCACGTGACCGACGGTTCACCGTCGACCAAGGCGACGATGGGCTCGAACGCGGCGCACGTCACCGCTCGCTACGACGCCCGCACCAACACCGTGCTGGCCATCGGTGCGCTCGACAACCTGGTGAAGGGCGCCTCCGGCCAGGCGCTCCAGAACGCGAACCTCGTGCTCGGCCTCCCCGAGACGACCGCCCTCTCGACCATTGGATTGATGCCGTGAGCGTGACCGCCGCACCGGGGTTCGAGGCCGGGGGCCTCGAGTCGGGGATCAAGGAATCGGGCGCGCCCGATCTCGCCATGGTCGCCACGGTCGACCACGCGCCGGTGACCGCGGCCGGGGTGTTCACCACGAACATCGTCGCCGCCGCCCCGGTGCAGATCACCCGTCGGCATCTCGCCGATGGCCGCGCCGCCGGGGTGGTCCTCAACTCGGGCAACGCCAACGCCGCCACCGGCGAGCAGGGTCGCGCCGACGCGTCACGAATGTGCGAGCTCACCGCCCGGGCGCTCGGCTGCGCGACGACCGACGTGCTCGTGTGCCAGACCGGTCTCATCGGCATCCCGATGCCCATGGACCCGATCGAGTCGGGCGTGCCGAAGCTGGCCGCCCACCTCACCGCCGACGCCGCCGGGGGACTGGCCGCCGCCGACGCCATGCTCACCACCGACACCGTGCGCAAGCTCACCCGGCAGCCGGTCGAATTGCCCGAGGCGGGTGCCGCAACCGTCGGGGGCATGGCCAAGGGCGCGGCGATGCTGGCGCCGGCGATGGCGACCATGCTCGCGGTGCTCACGACCGACGTCGCGATCCAGCCCGCGCCCTGCAGCGCGCGCTCGCAGACCGCGGTCGACTCGAGCTTCAACTCGCTGGTCGTCGATGCATGCCGCAGCACGAACGACACCGTGCTGGTGCTCGCGAACGGCGCGGCGGGGAACGAACCGATCGTCGCGCCGACGGGCTTCGCCTACTCCGCGTTCGTGGAGGCTCTGAGCGCGGCCTGTGCCGATCTCGCGCACCAGATGGCGCTCGACGCGGAAGGCGCGACGAAGTGCGTCTCGCTCAGCGTGCTGGGGGCCCGCACCGACGCCGAGGCGCGGCTCGCGGCGCGCGCGGTCGCGTCGAGTCAGCTCGTGCAGTGCTCGCTGTACGGCAAGGACCCGTACTGGGGTCGCATCCTCTCGGAGCTCGGCGTGAGCGGCGCCATGTTCGACCCTGAAGCCGTCGACATCGCGTACGACGCGGTCACGGTGTGTCGCGGCGGCATCGCGGTCGACCTCGACGACGGCGCGCGGACCGCGCTCTCGACCACGATGCAGCGGCGCGCCATCCAGATCACGTGCGACCTGCACGCGGGCAACGGGACGGCGGCCATGTGGTTCACCGACCTCACCCACGCATACGTCGACGAGAACATGGGGACCAGCTGATGAGTGCCGAGATCATGGAGCCCGGTGTCCTGGAGCCCGGTGTCCTGGAGAAGGCCCAGGTCCTCTCGGAGGCGTTGCCCTACATCCGGGAGTTCTCCGGCCGCACCGTCGTCGTCAAGTACGGCGGCCACGCCATGGAGGATCCCGCGCTCGCCGACCTGTTCGCGCAGGACGTCGTGCTCATGCGCCTCGTCGGCATGAACCCGGTCGTGGTGCACGGCGGTGGCCCGCAGATCAGCGACCTCATGCGGCGCCTCGGCAAGGAGCCCGAGTTCGTCGACGGCCTGCGCGTCACCGACGCCGAGAGCGTCGACATCGTGCGGATGGCGCTGGTCGGCAAGGTCAACCGGGAGATCGTCGCCGCGCTCAACCAGCACGGCTCCTACGCCGTCGGGCTCTCGGGCGAGGACGCCGGGCTCATCAAGGTCGAGATGCGCGACGAGCGGTTGGGCTTCGTGGGTGACGTCGCGAGCATCGATCCCTCGATCGTGCACAAGCTCGTCAACGAGGAGCTCATCCCGGTGATCGCCACCGTCGGCGTCGACGAGCTCGGGCAGGCGTACAACATCAACGCCGACACCGTCGCCGGCGCGATCGCCCAGGCGATGCACGCGGAGAAGCTCGTGTACCTCACCGACGTCGCCGGGCTCTACGGCGACTACGGCGACGACTCGACGCTGATCTCCCAGACCGACGCCGACGGCATCGCCGAGATCCTCGCCACCGGCCAGGCCGACGGCGGGATGATCCCCAAGCTCGAGTCGTGCCTCCACGCGCTGCACGGCGGGGTGCGACGCGCCCACATCCTCGACGGCCGCATCCCGCACGCACTCCTCCTGGAGTTCTTCACCCGAGAAGGCATCGGCACGATGATCGACGCGAAGGCATCCGGGTCGTGAGCAGCTTCGAGCAGATCCGGGCGCTCGATGCCGAGCACGGCATGCAGACCTACGGCCGGGTCCCCGTCGCGTTCGTGCGCGGCGAGGGCGTGAAGCTGTGGGACAGCGAGGGGAAGGAGTACCTCGACTTCCTGGGGGGCCTCGCCGTCACCGCGCTCGGACACGCGCACCCGGCGGTCGCCGACGCCATCGCCGACCAGGCTCGCACGCTCGTGCACGTCTCGAACCTCTACTACAACGAGTGGCAGCCGCAGGTCGCGGCCCGCCTCGACGCGCTGCACGGCGGCGGCGGCAAGGTGTTCTTCGCCAACTCCGGCGCCGAGGCCAACGAGTGCGCGATCAAGCTGGCGCGCCGTTACGGGCAGGCCAACGGTGGCCCGGACCGGTTCCACGTGCTCTCGGCGTGGGGCTCCTTCCACGGCCGCACGCTCAGCACGCTGGCCGCCACCGGCCAGCCCCAGAAGCAGGAGACGTTCCAGCCGCTGCCGGAGGGCTTCCGCCAAGTGGTGTTCGCCGATCTCGACGCGTTGGCCGCGGCGATGGACGAGCGGGTCTGCGCCGTGATGCTCGAGCCCATCCAGGGGGAAGGCGGCGTGCAGCCGTCGCCGCCCGGCTACCTCGAGGGCGTGCGGGCGCTCTGCGACGAGCGCGAAGCCCTCTTGATCATGGACGAGGTCCAGACCGGCCTCGCCCGCACCGGCGAGTGGTTCGGGTACCAACACGCACCGGGCGTGACGCCCGACATCGTCACCATGGCCAAGGCGCTCGGCAACGGCGTGCCCATCGGCGCCTGCTGGGCCCGGACGGCGGTCGCCGAGGCGTTCCGGCCCGGCGACCACGCCACGACGTACGGCGGGCAACCGTTGGCGGCGCGCGCCGCGCTCACCGTCCTCGAGCTGATGGAGCAGGTCGACGCGCCCGCCCTCGCGGCCCGCGCCGGCGACGCGCTCACCGCGGCGCTGCTCGGCGTTCCCGGCGTCGCCGCGGTGCGCGGCGTCGGCCTCCTCGTCGCGGCCGAGCTCGACGCCGGGCTCGAAGCGGGGCCCGTGGCCCTGGCGTGCCTGCAGGCCGGGCTGGTCGTCAACGCGGTGACGCCCACCGCCTTGCGGTTCGCGCCTTCGCTGCTCGTGACCGACGCGGAGATCGCCGACGCAGTCGCGATCCTCGCCGGCGTGCTGGCCGAGGTGACCGCCGCGTGAGCCCGTCCCGATTCCTCGAGGTCGACGACCTCTCGCCCGCGGAGCTCGCCGCGGTGCTCGACACCGCCGAGCGGTGGAAGGCAGACGAGACCTTGGTCCCCGCGCTCCTGGCCAGGAGGGAGTGGTCATGCTGTTCGAGAAGCCCTCGGCCCGGACGCGCGCGTCCACCGAGATGGCGGTGGTCGGCCTGGGTGGTCACCCCATCTACGTGCGCCCGGAGGAGGTCGGCCTCGGCGTCCGGGAGTCGGTGGCCGACGTCGCCCGGACCTTCGCCGGCTTCTGCGCGGTGATCGCGGCGCGTGTCTTCGACCACGCCACCCTGGAGGAGATGGCGACGGTCGTCGACGTGCCCATCGTCAACCTGCTCTCCGACCGTGGCCATCCCACGCAGGCCGTCGCCGACTTCCTGACCCTGCGCGAGCTCTTCGGCAGCCTCGACGGGCGCCGGTTGGCCTACGTGGGCGACGGCAACAACGTCACCGCGTCGCTGGCCTACGCCGCCGCGCTGTCGGGTGTCGAGCTCACGGTGGCGTCGCCGCCCGGCTACGAGCTCGACGACCTCACCGTCGAACGGGTCCGCGACCTCGGTGGCGTGCTCGAGCTCACGGCCGATCCGCACGAAGCGGTCGCGGGCGCCGACGCGGTCTACACGGACGTGTGGACGTCGATGGGGCAGGAGGACGAGCGCGCCGCGCGGCTCGCAGCGTTCGCCGGCTACACCGTCGACGACGCGCTCCTGGACGCGGCGGGGAAGCACGCCCGATTCCTGCACTGCCTGCCCGCCCACCGCGGTGAGGAGGTCGCCGCGTCGGTGATCGACGGTCCCCGCTCGGCGGTGTGGCAGCAGGCCGCCAACCGCATGCACGCGGCGCGTGCCGTGCTCGCCCACCTCGTCGGAGCCGCCTGATGGCAACGCTCGGAAAACCTCAGCGCCAGCACCGCATCGCCCGTCTGCTCGAGGAGCAGGCGGTCTCCAGCCAGGCGCAGCTGGTGGAGATGCTCGCCGCCGACGGGGTGATCGCCACCCAGGCGACGGTCAGCCGCGACCTCGAGGAGTTGGGCGCGGTGAAGGTGCGCATCCCGGGCGGCGCGATGGCCTACGCCATCCCGGAGCACGCCAAGGAACGCACGGCGCCGGACGACCACCTGCGGCGGGTCATGGGCGAGTTCGTCGTGGAGGTGGCGCACAGCGCGAACCTGGTGGTGTTGCGCACCCCGCCGGGTTCGGCCCACGTGGTGGCCTCCGCGCTCGACCGCGCCGGCCTCGCCGAGGTGCTCGGCACGGTGGCGGGCGACGACACCATCATCCTGGTCTGCGCCTCGTCGACCGGCGGCGGCCCCGTCGCCGCCGAGCTCGCCGGCCTCGCCGGTCTCTGACGAGAAGGGAGCAACGACATGAGCCAGCGGGTGGTTCTCGCGTACTCCGGCGGTCTCGACACGTCGGTGGCGGTGAAGTGGATCCAGGAGGAGTGGGGCGCCGAGGTCGTCGCGCTCGCGGTCGACGTCGGCCAGCAGGCCGACGACCCGTGGGACGAGATCACCGCCCGGGCACTGGCTGCCGGCGCCATCGAGGCCCGGGTGGTCGACGCGCGCGCCGAGTTCGCCGACGACTACCTGGTCAACGCGATCCACGCCAACGCGCTCTACGAGGGGAAGTACCCGCTCGTCTCCGCGCTGTCGCGCCCGGTGATCGCACGGCACCTCGTGCTGGCCGCGCCGCGAATTCGGCGCCGACGCGGTCGCCCACGGTTGCACCGGCAAGGGCAACGACCAGGTGCGGTTCGAGGTGTCGGTGCGGGCTCTCGCGCCCGACCTCGACGTGCTGGCCCCCGTGCGGGTGTGGGGCTTCACCCGCGACGACAGCATCGACTACGCGGCCAAGCACCAGATCCCGATCAGCGTCACCAAGAAGAGCCCGTACTCGATCGACGAGAACCTCTGGGGCCGCGCCATCGAGTGCGGCATGATCGAGGACCCGTGGGTCTCGCCGCCGGCCGATGCCTACGCGCTGACCGCGAGGTCGCCGACGCGCCGAGCGAGGCCCGTGAGATCGTCGTGCGCTTCGAGCGGGGCGTACCCGTCGCGCTCGACGGGGTGGTGAAGCCGTTGCACGAGCTCGTCATCGAGCTGGGCGCCGCGGTCGGCGCGTACGGCTGGGGGCGGCTCGACATGGTCGAGAACCGCCGGGTCGGCATCAAGAGCCGCGAGACCTACGAGTGCCCGGGGTCGCTCGCGGTGCTGCTGGCGCACGCGGATCTCGAGTCGATCACGCTCGAACGCGACCTCATGCGTGAGAAGGCGCGCCTCGAGCCGCGCTATGCAGAGCTGGTGTACGACGGCCTCTGGTTCTCGCCGCTCAAGGAGGCGCTCGACGCGTTCATGGGCCACGCCCAGCGCTTCGTGACCGGCGACGTCCGCCTCCGGTTGGAGCCGGGCCGGTGCTTCGTGGCCGGCCGGCGGGCGGACCGCGGCCTCTACAGCCACGACCTCGCCACCTACGACGCTGTCCGACACGTTCCGCCACGAGGACTCCTCCGGGTTCGTCCGGCTGTGGGGCCTTTCGGTCGAGACCTGGGCCCGCGAACAAGGCGGACCCGCCACATGACGCTCTGGCACGGTCGGTTCGCCGACGGTCCCGCCGACGAGCTCCTCGCGTTCACCGAGAGCCTGTCGTTCGACACGCGCCTGGCGCCCGACGACCTCGTCGGATCGCGCGCCCACGTGGCGATGCTGGCGCGCGTCGGGCTCCTGACCGACGAGGAGGCCGCCGTCGTCCAGACCGCGCTCGATCGGGTCGGTACCGAGCTGCGTGACGGCACCTTCGAGTTCGCACCCGCCGACGAGGACGTCCACACCGCCATCGAGCGGCGGGTGACCGAGCTCGCCGGTGCCGCGGGGGCGAAGCTCCACACCGGCCGGAGTCGCAACGACCAGGTGGCCACCGCGCTGCGCCTGTTCTTCCGGCGCGAGGGCGCCGACGTCGCCCGCCACGTGCACCGCCTGCAGGAGGTGCTCGTCTCGAGCGCGGTCGCGGCCGAAGACGTCTACCTCCCCGGCTACACGCACCTGCAGCGGGCCCAGCCGGTGCTGCTGGCCCACCACTTCCTCGCCCACTTCTGGGCGTTCGCACGCGACGTCGAGCGCTGGCGCGACGCGCTCGGTCGCGCCGACGTCTCGCCGCTGGGGGCGGGCGCGCTCGCGGGCTCCAGCCTCCCGCTCGATCCCGACGGCGTCGCCGCCGACCTCGGGTTCGCCCGTCGGTTCGACAATTCGCTCGACGCGGTCTCCGACCGCGACTTCGTGGCCGAGGCGTTGTTCGTGGCGTCGCTCACCCAGGTGCACCTGTCGCGCCTGGGGGAGGAGATCGTGCTCTGGACCAGCGACGAGTTCGGGTTCCTGCGCCTCGCCGACGCCTACAGCACCGGCTCCTCCATGCTGCCGCAGAAGAAGAACCCCGACATCGCCGAGCTGGCGCGGGGCAAGGCCGGCCGCCTCATCGGCGACCTCACCGGGTTCCTCGCCACGCTGAAGGGTCTCCCGCTCGCGTACAACCGCGACCTCCAGGAGGACAAGGAGCCCCTGTTCGACGCGCTCGATCAGAACCGCCTGGCCCTCGGCGCCATCGCCGGCCTGCTCGCCACCGCCGAGATCGTGCCCGCCCGCATGCAGGCGGCGGCCGACAGCCAGCACTCGGCCGCGGTCGACCTCGCCGAGTGGCTGGTCCAGCGCGGGGTGCCCTTCCGCGACGCCCACGCGCGCGTCGGCGAGCTGGTCCGTCACTCGACCGAACGGGGTGTTCCGCTCGACGAGCTGGTCCTCACCGAGCCCGACCTCGGTCCCGACGCCCTCGCGCTCCTCGAACCGGGTGCGGCGGTGCTGCGCCGTACGACACCCGGCGGCGCCGGTCCCGCGTCGGTCGCCGAGCAGCTGGTGAAGGCGCGCGCGCGCCTCGAGGAGCAGGAGCGCTGGCTCCGGCTGCCCACTTGACGCGCGGTCGTGCCCTCCCGCGCTCGTTCTATGCCCGCGACCCGCGCGACCTGGCGCCCGCACTGCTCAACAAGCTGCTCGTGCACCACACCCTCGACGGGACGCGCCTGGCTGCACGTCTCGTCGAGGTCGAGGCCTACCTCGGGTCCGACGACGCCGGCAGCCACGCCTTCCGGGGCATGACGCCCCGCACCGAGGTGATGTTCGGCCCGGCCGGGCACCTCTACGTCTACTTCACCTACGGGATGCACTGGTGCGCCAACGTCGTCGCCGCCCACGCCCGGGCGGGCGACGCCGCCGCCGTGCTCCTGCGCGCGGCGGCCCCCGTGGCGGGGCTCGACGTGATGCGCGCCCGCCGGGTGAAGGCACGCCGCGGACCGTGACCTCCTCGCGGGGCCGGCGCGGCTGTGCCAGGCGTTCGGGATCACGGGCTCCGACGACGGCGCCGATCTGGTGCGGGGCCCGATCCGCATCGTCGACGACGGCGTGGCCCCGCCCGAGGCCCCCGGGGTCTCGACCCGCGTCGGCCTCGCTGCCGGCCGCGGCGACGACCACCCCTGGCGCTTCACCGTGCCCGACGACCCGAACCTGAGCCGCCCGGCCACTCCCACCTGACCGAACCTGCGTCGTGTGTGGCGTCATTCGGACCACCGATGACGCCGGTTCGTGGGATCACCGCCGGGTAGCGTTCCGACGTCATGGCCGCCGCGTCTTCCTCCGCCGACGAGCAGCTGCGCATCGTCCGCACCGGCGCGGTCGATCTCATCACCGAGGCCGACTTCGGCCGCAAGCTCGCCACCGGTCGTCCGTTGCGGGTCAAGCTCGGCATCGACCCCACCGCGTCCGACATCCACCTGGGGTTCGCGGTGGTGCTGCGCAAGCTGCGCCAGTTCCAGGAGCTCGGCCACACGGCCGTGCTCATCATCGGCGACTTCACCGCCCAGGTCGGTGACCCGTCGGGCAAGTCGGCCACCCGGCCCCGCTTGTCGAAGGAGGAGGTCGACGCCTACGCCGCGACCTACGTGGAGCAGGCGCGGCGGATCCTCCTCGACGACCACCTCGAGATCCGGCGCAACTCCGAGTGGCTGGCCACCATGGGCATCGAGGACGTGCTGCGCCTCGCGGCGCGCACGACCGTCGCCCGGATGCTCGAGCGCGACGACTTCTCGCGCCGCTACCACGACGGCGTCGCCATCT